>NZ_FOOX01000039.1 GCF_900113335.1 Desulfotruncus arcticus DSM 17038 | reverse complement strand
ATTTCAAGGTCTTTTTCACCAAGGATTTTTTTAAGTTTATCGTTTTCTTTCTCTAACTGTTTAAATTCCTGATGCGATGGCACGTAAACGCCCATTTTCTTAGCATCACTTTTGGTATTCTGCCATGCTTTATGGTTAGACTCGCTGATCCAGCGGTATAGTGTTTTAACGTTAATTTCATTGCGTTTAGCTACTTGTACAACGTTGCCGATTTCTAATGCTTCCTTAATTAATTGGTCCTTATATTCTTTTGGGTATCTTTTTCCTTTCATGCTGCTTATCCCCTTCCCGTTAATTTTAGTTTATACCATCAGGGGACAAGACTCAATTCTCATAAAGGGGCTAAATAGTAACCTTATAAGGAGCATTCCTGTAATGCTTAAAAAGGGACTTTGAAAAAAGAGACGCCAGTCTCTCTAAATATCAAATTCCTATCATTATGCTAGCTGCCAAGAACGATATCGTGGAGAGCATGGTGAATGGGACACCTGGGATTGGAAACGTGCCTGGACATGTTATGGCCAGGTAAAGCGGATATAAGCATTGAAATGCGTGCGCAAAAGCCGATAATCCTCAACATAGGAATACCGGCTTTTGCCATCGTTAATTTTGCCATATAAAAAACGCAGGAAAAGGTTCTAGAAAATATGGGCAAATCACCTAAAAAATATTAAGTATGGAATTAAAAAACTAATTTGCTTTTATGCACTCTTTGAAACAGTAGTCAACTTATCAGTATCAGTTCCGGGAGACTCTACAGGCGCTTTTGCTCTAGACATCTGTACCAGCAATACGCCACCCAAAATTATTGCCGCAGATATTACGGTTAATAAAGTAACCTGCTCCTTTAAGATAAGGTAGCCCAGCAATACCGCAACAACCGGATTTACATAAGCGTAGGTGGACGCCTTGGCCGGCGGCATAGCTTTTAATATATAAATGTAGGCACTATAGCCCGCCAGGGATCCAAAAAATATCAGGTACAGCATGGCGCCAATTCCGGCCTTAGTCAGGTGAAAACGGGGCAATTCGCCGGCCAATAAACCCGTTGTGCTTAAAGCAATACCGGCTGCCAGGAACTGTATTGCAATAGAATAAATAATTGAACAGCTGGTTGGCTTCCGGGAAGAAAAAACAGAACCCGAAGCCCATAAAAAAGCTGCCATAAGTATGGCTATCAGTCCGGTAAGCTGAGTTCCTCCCAGCTCAATGCCCGGTGCCATCAATAGCGCCACGCCGGAAAAACCGGTGAGCAGACCGGCCCAGCCAAGCCACCCGATTGAGGTTCCACCAGGTACCACTGTATCAATAAGTGCAACGAACAGGGGCACCGTGGCTATAAGCAGCGCCGCCAGACTTGAGGCCAGCCATTGTTCAGACCACACCACCAGCCCATTACCACCGTAAAGCAGGAAGAGCCCTACAATGGCAGAATTCACTATATCGCGGCGACCAGGGACATTTTTATATCCCCTGATCTTGGCAAAGGCCAGCAGTATCAGCCCGGCTATAATAAATCTTATTCCTGCAAATAAACCCGGGGGCAAATCACTCACCCCCACCCTGATGGCCAAATAAGTAGACCCCCAGAGGATGCAGACAATTATGTAAGCAAACAATACGCAGGGGTCATTAAAAGCGGAGTTTTTATTTTTCATTTATCTATTCAACTTTCTCGCTTCAAAAAGTAAAGCCCCGGTATAATGACCAACGACCGCATTTCATGGTTTGTTTCAATCCCTCATAGGCAGGCTAAAAATAAAGCGGACATAACACCCGGGCAATTTATATTCCCTTAAATAAGTAAATTATAATTTATTTTAATAACGGTTACAAAACAATTTTTATAATCAGGCGGATGTCGATGCGCTCCGTACCGAAGGCTGGGCAGACTCCGACATACTCGACGCCCTGGCGCATGGAGCCAACATGATTGCCGGCGCCGTCATTTTCAACGCCTTGCGGAAAAAGCCCCTCACCCGTCGTTCTTCGAGAGGGAGTATCGCCGGGCGATCCGTTTCTTCTGAATAAAATAAAGCACGAATGCCTTCCTCCCCAGCGGGAGACATTTCTGCCGGACAGAATTATTTCACCCGCTCACTGAGCATTTGAAAGTTATATTTGCTGAACTGCTCCGCCATGGCATGCTGCACTGAAAAGAGGGCGTGATGAATGGGACACCTGGCACTGAACTTTTTGCTGCACTCATCGGGAGAAATTAAACACCGGTTGATTTTAATGGGCCCTTCAATTGCTTCTATAACGTCCAGCATGGTTATTTCCGCCGGCGTCCTGGCCAGAGCGTAACCTCCGTTGATCCCCCGATAAGACTCCACAATACCGGCTTGCGTGAGAAGCCTTAATATTTTCAGCAAAAAGCGCATGGGTATGTGTTCTTCTTCCGCGATTAGCTTTGCCTCCACAACCTGTCCACGGGGTAGGAGTGACAGGTTCAAAACCGCCCTGAACGCGTAATCCGTTGCTTGATTAAGCCTCATTAGCTGTCTCCTTTGCTTATTTTTTGAAAAACTTGACAGGCAAATTAAATTGAGTTAAAATTTCCTTAAAACTATACCATGTTAGTATACATATTATACACCAAAACAATAACATTAAAAACATATTAACCTGTCAATTATTTGCAAAATGCCATCATGTCTTTATTCGGGTTAACTTCCCAAGGCACCGCAACCGTTAATTTAATGCAAGAAAGGGGGCTATTGCGCATATAAGTATACCAAACCACTCCAGTTTATATGTCCTGCAGGGGAGGTGTATATCAGGGCAAGCCATCTGCCGGGAGAAGCACCGGCCGAGGCCTTTGCCGCCGGGTATAAACCGAAAAACCTTAAACACCGAAAAAAATTTAAGGGGGGATAATCACTGTGGATGCTCTCATACTGGCAAGAATGCAGTTCGCCATCACTTCAAGCTACCACTTTCTGTTCGTTCCGCTGACCCTGGGGCTTTCAGTCCTGGTGGCCGTAATGGAAACAATTTATGTCCGGACGGGGAATGAGACTTATAAAAAGATGACCCAGTTCTGGGGAAAGCTGTTCTTGATCAACTTCGCCATGGGAGTGGTAACCGGAATCGTGCAGGAATTCCATTTTGGCATGAACTGGTCGGAATACTCGCGCTTCGTGGGAGATATTTTCGGCGCGCCCCTGGCGGTGGAAGCTCTGGCTGCCTTTTTCCTCGAATCCACCTTCCTGGGCATATGGGTATTCGGCTGGGATAAATTATCGAAAACCATGCATGCGGCGACCATATGGCTGGTGGCCATAGCCTCCAACCTTTCCGCTTTCTGGATCCTGGCGGCCAATTCCTTTATGCAGGAACCGGTGGGTTACGTTATCCGCAACGGCCGGGCGGAGATGACCGATTTTTTGGCCCTTTTAACCAATCCTCATGTGCTCTATCAATTTCCACATACCGTATTGGCCGGGTTCACCACCGCCGCCTTTTTCGTGATGGGCATCAGCGCCTATCACCTGTTGCGTAAAAACTATCTCGATTTTTTCCGCCGTTCTTTCCGCATCGGTTTAACCATGGGGCTCATCAGCACTTTGCTGGTCATTACGGTCGGTCACTTCCAGGGCCAGCACCTGGTCAACTCCCAGCCCATGAAGATGGCGGCGGCGGAAGCCCTTTGGGAAAGCGCCGACCCGGCTCCTTTGAGCCTGGCGGCCTTGATTGACGAAAAAAATCAAACCAACTCCGTTGAGATTCAGATTCCCGGTTTGGGGAGCTTTCTGTCCCATAATTCTTTCAGCGGTGAGGTTGAGGGGATCAAAGACGTTCAGGCCGCATACGAAGCCAGGTACGGGCCGGGCAACTACATCCCGCCGGTCACTTTGGTGTTCTGGAGTTTTCGCCTGATGGTGGCAGCCGGGCTATGGATGATCTTAATCACACTCTACAGCCTGTACCTGTGGCGTAAGGGACAGCTGGAAACAAAACCATGGGTTTTAAAGGCGTTGCTCTGGAGCATTCCCCTGCCCTACATCGCCAATACCAGCGGCTGGTTTATGGCCGAGGTGGGCCGTCAGCCCTGGATTGTGCAGGGACTGCAGAGGGTAAATGAAGCCGTTTCCCCATCGGTTTCCGCCGGCGCCGTTCTCACCACAATGATTGCTTTTACTCTGATCTACGGGGTATTGGCGGTGGCCGATCTCTATCTGTTAACCAAGTTTATCAAGCAGGGTCCCGGGGAAACACCTGCAGGAAGACCGATGGAACCAACCAAGGAGGTGTCGTTATGGACTTAAACATGCTCTGGTTCATACTGATTACCGTGCTGTTTACCGGCTATTTCTTTCTGGAAGGCTTCGACTACGGTGTGGGAACCCTGCTTCCTTTCCTGGGGAAAAATGATAGTGAGCGCCGGGTTATCATCAACACCATCGGCCCCTTCTGGGACGGCAACGAAGTCTGGCTAATCACTGCCGGCGGGGCCATATTTGCCGCTTTCCCCAACTGGTATGCCACTCTTTTCAGCGGTTTTTACATGGCGCTCTTCCTGATGCTGCTGGCATTGATCGTCCGCGGGGTAGCCTTTGAGTTTCGCAGCAAGGATGACCGCCCCGCCTGGCGCAGCCTGTGGGATTGGCTGATCTTCGGAGGAAGCCTGGTGCCCGCCCTGCTGTGGGGCGTGGCCATAACCAACCTGATCCGGGGAGTGCCCATTGCCGGCAATATGCAGTACGCGGGCACCTTCTGGGACCTGCTGTCACCCTATACCCTGGTGGGCGGGCTGACGACACTGTTGATTTTCACCCTCCACGGCGCTCTCTTTTTGACCCTGAAAACCGAAGGCGAGCAGCTGGAAAGCGCGCGCCGGGCGGCGTCACTGGTAAGCATATTGGCTGTGCCGGCCCTCTTGGTGCTGATTATTTTAAGCTACAGCCATACGGATATATTCACCAACACCGGTGCGGGAATCGTGTTTTGGGGCGCTTTGGTCACGCTGCTCCTGGCCTGCCGGCTTTTGCGCTCCGGCAGGTACGCCCGGGCCTTTATTATGAACGGTCTCACCATTGTTTGCACCACCGTGGCTGTCTTTTGGGGCCTGTTCCCCCGGGTTATGGTTTCCAGCCTTAATCCCGAGTGGAATCTAACGGTTTACAATGCCTCATCGAGCCCCTATACGCTGAAAATCATGACCATTGTCGCCCTTACCCTGGTTCCGGTGGTACTCCTTTACCAGGGTTGGACCTACTGGATTTTCCGCAAGCGCGTCACCGTCAAAGACCTGGAGTATTAAATTGGGACTTTCCTGCACCGGAGAATTAGAGATTACGCAGAGCTGGTGAACAAAGATGATGGACAAAAGACTTTTGCGCGAAGCCGGAGCGGTTCGTTTTTTCCTGGCCCTTAGCGTGGGGTTGGGGCTGGGGACCGGCCTGCTGGCCATCCTGCAGGCCGGTTATCTGGCTCGGGTGGTGAACCGGGTTTTTTTGGAGGGACAAAGTTTGAGCGGTGTCCAGCCTTTGCTATGGCCCCTCTTGGGGGTCATCATTTTTCGCGCCGGGCTGACCTGGCTAAGCGAGGTTGCGGCCCACCGGGCCGCCACACAGATTAAACACGCGCTGCGGCAGCGGCTTTTGGCCCATTTACTGGCTTTGGGCCCGGTGTACGCGGGAGGGGAGCGCACCGGCGAACTGGTTAATGTTATGGTGGAGGGGATTGAAACCCTGGACGCCTATTTCGCCCGCTACCTGCCCCAACTGGCTCTGGCCGCGCTGGTGCCCCTGGCGGTCCTGGGGTTTGTCTTTCCCCTGGACCTTATTTCAGCCCTCATTCTGCTCTTCACCGCCCCCCTGATTCCGTTGTTTATGTTTTTAATCGGCAAATGGGCGGAGTCCCTCTCCCAGCGGCAGTGGGAATCGTTAAGCCGGATGAGCGCTCACTTTCTGGATGTGCTGCAGGGTCTTGCCACCCTCAAAATCTTTGGCCGGAGCAAATCCCAGGCCGAGGTCATCGGGCGGATCAGCAGCCATTTCCGGGAGAGCACCCTGGGCGCCCTGCGGGTCGCCTTCCTTTCGGCCCTGGCGCTGGAATTTTTGGCCACCATCAGCACCGCGCTGGTGGCGGTCACGGTGGGCCTGCGCCTGGTATACGCCCGCATTCCCTTTGAGCAGGCCTTTTTCCTCCTGCTGCTGGCCCCGGAATTTTATTTGCCCTTGCGGCTGTTGGGCAGCCATTTCCACGCCGGACTGGCCGGGGTCAGCGCCGCCGGAAGGATCTTTGAAATTCTGGAGACACCTTTGCCCGCAAGAAAACAGCAGCAGGGAGAACGGCATCTACCACCTGATCCCAGCTTCCAAATTGTCTTTGAAGATGTGCACTACGCCTTTGATGAGGGGGCTCGGCCGGCTCTGCAAGGAGTTTCCTTTAAGCTTCACCCCGGAGAACGGGTGGCCCTGGTGGGCCCCAGCGGGGCCGGGAAGAGCACCGCCGCCCACCTGCTGCTGCGTTTCATAGAGCCGGACCGGGGCCGGATCACGGTTAACGGAATTCCTCTGGAGCAAATTCGCGTGGAAGAGTGGCGCCGGCACATCGCCCTGGTACCCCAGAAGCCCTATCTTTTCTACGGCACCGTGGCCGAAAACATTAGCCTGGGCCGTCCCGGGGCCGGCCTGGAAGAAGTTATGGCGGCGGCTGAGCAGGCCGGGGCCCACCGGTTTATCCTGAATCTCCCGCAGGGCTACGACACCCAAGTGGGCGAAGGGGGAATCCGCCTCAGCGGCGGGCAGGCCCAGCGGCTGGCCATTGCCCGGGCCTTCTTCAAAAACGCGCCGTTATTAATTTTGGACGAAGCCACCGCGGGCCTGGACCCCGTCAATGAGAACACCGTGCTGGAAGCCCTGGAGCGCTTGATGCAAGGACGGACAGCGCTGGTTATCGCCCACCGCCTCAACACCGTCCACCGGGCCGGCCGCATTGTTGTGCTGGAAAATGGACGGGTGGCGGAAACCGGGCGGCACGCGGAACTAATGAAACAACAAGGGATTTATCACCGCCTGGTGGCGGCCTTCGGGGGTGCGGGATGAAAACTTGGGCACGCCTCATGGTTTTAATAGCTCCCTACTGGAAGTCCATGCTTTTAGCAACGGCACTGAGTTTTTTGACCGTGGCCAGCGGCATCGGGCTTATGGCCACCTCGGCCTACCTCATCGCCGGAGCGGCGCTGCACCCTCCGGTGCTGGAATTGATGGAAGCTATTGTGGGAGTGCGCTTCTTCGGAATATCCCGGGCGGTTTTCCGCTACCTGGAGCGCTACTTCGCCCACGATGCGACTTTCCGGGTGCTCAGCCGGCTCCGGGTTTGGTTTTACACAGCCCTTGAGCCTTTGGCGCCGGCCCGGCTGATGGAATACCGGAGCGGAGAACTGGTAAGCCGGATCGTGGCGGATGTGGGAACGCTGGAACAGTTTTACCTGCGGGTACTGGCTCCGCCCCTGGTGGCCCTGCTGGTGCTGCTGGCGGTGTTCGCCTTTTTGGCCTGGTTTGAACTCCGCCTGGCTTTGACTCTGCTGTTCTTCTTCCTCACCGCAGCCGTGGCGGTGCCCCTGGGCGTAAGGGCGCTCAGCCGGGGAACGGGCCGGCGGATGGTGGAGACCAGATCGGCGCTGAACGCTCAAATGGTGGACACCATCCAGGGCATGACCGAAATTGCGGCCTTTAACCGGGCCGGCCGTCAGCAGGAGCAGGTAAAGGCGTTGAGCGGCAAATTTATGGATCTGCAGGGGCGGGTGGCCGGTATCAGGGGTTTGTCCGCCGCTCTGACCGGCCTGTTGATGAATCTGACCATGTGGTCGATACTGCTGCTTGCCATACCCCTGGTGCAGCAGGGCAAGCTGGACGGAGTCTACCTGGCCATGCTGGCCCTGGGAGCTTTAAGCAGCTTTGAGGCGGTGCTGCCCCTGCCGATGGTATTTCAGCATCTCGAGGAGAGCCTGGCGGCAGCCCGCAGGCTCTTTGCCGTCACCGACGCCGCGCCTGCGGTTCAGGAACTTCCCGGACCTTCGCCCGAACCCCGAAGCTATGATCTACGGGTCAGCGGTTTGCGCTTTCGCTATGCCCCGGACGAACCACGGGTCCTGGACGGAGTGAACTTTGTGCTGCCCGGGGGCGGCAGGCTGGCCATTGTGGGACCCAGCGGCGCCGGGAAGAGCACCCTGGTTAACCTTTTCCTGCGCTTTTGGGATTACCAGGAAGGTTCCATCTCCCTGGGAGGGCACGAACTCAAGGCTTTTTCCCCGGACGACCTGCGGCGCTATATCAGTGTGGTTACTCAACACACTTATCTCTTTAATGCCACCGTCCGCGAGAATCTGCTGCTGGCCCAGCCCGGAGCCGGCGAGAAGGAACTACCGCGGGCCGCCCGGGAGGCCCAAATTCACGAGTTTATTCAAAGCCTGCCCCGGGGTTATGACACCTATGTGGGAGAAAAGGGATACAAACTGTCCGGCGGCCAGTGCCAGCGCCTGGCCATCGCCCGGGCGCTGCTTAAAAACGCTCCCGTCCTGCTGCTGGACGAAGCCACGGCGGGCCTGGACCCGGTCACTGAACTGGAGGTCATGGAGTCCATCCACCGCCTGATGGAGGGGCGGACCACACTGGTCATTACCCACCGTTTGACGGGGCTTGAGCGGATGGACGAAATCCTGGTCTTTGAAAGAGGCCGGATCGTGGAGCGGGGCCGGCACCGGGATCTGCTGAAGCGGGGCGGGCTTTACCGCAGCATGTGGGAACTGCAGAACCCGGTTTGAATATGAATCCAAGTTGCTTTTATTACTGACTATCCTGATATCGCAGGCCATCATCGCTAATTCGCACCCGCCGCCCAATGCAAATCCACAGGTTTGAAAATTTTTAATTTTGCTCGGCATTCGCTGACCATACTGGGCAAACTTTTTTACCTTAGGTATTAAAGGATAGCGGCGATGAACGCACCTGCGGCCACCGCGGTGCCGATTACACCGGCTACATTGGGTCCCATTGCGTGCATCAGCAGGTAATTCTGGGGGTTGGCCTCAGTACCCATGCTATGCACAACCCTGGCCGCCATAGGCACTGCCGAAACGCCGGC
>NZ_FOOX01000018.1 GCF_900113335.1 Desulfotruncus arcticus DSM 17038 | reverse complement strand
GCAAGGTGAAACCATTTATTGTTAAGGTTTAATAAAGTCATGTTTTTGGTGAGTCCCTGAGGAACCCTTGGGCCTTAGTACTAGGCGCCTTTGGGTAGCCTTGATAGCCCGTTAAGAGGGCTGTTGTATAATATTAAGTCCGATGGAACGGTAAGCTTATTACATGTTTTCGGAGCCGCCCATCGGTAATTAACACACACTACAGCCCTTAGGGCTGTCAAGGCCGCCGTCCATCATGGAAAGTTTAAATCCCACAGTACTATTTTATGTAATTCTATGAAATCAAGAGATTATGGGATATAGACTCTAATAATAGGGGGTTTCTCCGGGATGTTGAGGTTAGTCATAAATAAGTACACGTAGTTGCTAGATAGCGCCGGTATTATTGGCACATGCAAAATCAGTTTTGCGCACTCTGAAAAATAAGTAAGTAATGAAGCCGGTTTATTATATCAACAGGAGATTATTATGTTTGACTTACAAGAAATTTTAATGAGAATAAAAAAACCTCCAATTTTCGAGTCAAGCAATTCCTGCATTTGGACGGAAGAATATATTTCCGAACGGATGCTGGAGGCTCATTTGAATCCGGATATCGATGCTGCAAGCCACAAGATTGAAACAATAGAAGGTACGGTTAAATTCTGGTTGGAAAAAGGATTGATAAAACCGGGAGACCGGGTTTTGGATCTGGGTTGCGGTCCGGGCCTTTATGCCGAGCGTCTGGCGATAGCGGGAATGCGGGTGGTTGGGATAGACCAATCAGAGGCGGTACTGTCCCATGCCATGAAACAGGCCAAACAAAAAAATCTATCTATCGAATACAGGTGCATGAACTTTTTAGAGCTTAAGGATGAAGGTAAGTATGATGCCGTCTTGCAAGTTTTTGGTGAGTTCTGTACTTTGCCGGATGATGACAGGGATCTGTTTTTGGCGAAGATCTATCGTGCTGTGAAACCGGGGGGAATATTTTTGATGGACGTTTCAACACGAAAGCTTCGCGTGAAGGATGGTTTGAAAAATAACTGGTACGTTAATGAAAGTGGTTTTTGGAGGCCAGGGCCGCATTTAGTTCTTGAAATGGGTTTTGACTATCCGGATAATGATATTTGGCTGGATCAGTATATTGTGGTTGACCAGGGAGGAAACACAACAACCTATCGTTGTTGGTTTCATGATTATTCACTTGAAACGTTAACTCCTGTGGTGGAATCAGCAGGATTTGATGTGGGCACTGTCTGGGGCGATTTGGCCGGGGCGCCATATAACAGTCAGTGTGATTGGATTACGGTATCATTAAAAAAGACGGGCTCTTGCTGCAAATAACCAAAGAATGAGGTATTTATAATATGTTAAGTAGTGCTAAAAAAAGTTTATAGATTGGGGGATTATATGCCAAAAGATAATTTAACGAACACAGTTGCTCTTTTTTATCCACAATGGCAAGGGGCCGGATATGCACCTGAGCTTTTTGATGGCACGGTTGCCCTTTGGGATTTCTTTTCCCCTCAAATCCCTTCGATCATGATTCAAGTTGACAGGCAAGGTGAGTTAGTTAAACAAAACGCCATTGTTGGATTTGAACAGATTGAGAAACAATTATTGAATGCGCTTACATTGCTGCAGGATAAAAAGCCTTCCCGAGTCGTAACCATAGGGGGCGGGTGTGATGTGGATGTGGCTGTTATCAGTTACCTGCGTACGATGCATGGCCGCCTGGGAATCCTATGGTTTGATGCTCATGGAGATTTAAATACCCCGGAAAGTTCTCCCAGTCAATTATTCCACGGCATGGCCTTGCGTTGCCTACTTGAGGGGGGAACAGGTTTTGGTTTTCAATTGCCGATACCGTCCATATCTTCAAAGGATGTAGCGCTCCTGGGGGTACGCGATTTAGACCCTCCGGAGAAAGAATACATTGAAAACACAGGTATTCCGGTAATGGCTGCTGGCGAAATGACAGATGGTTTCCCTAAAAGGTTGGTTTCACAATTTAGGCAAATTGAAAAAGTATATGTACATATTGATCTTGATGTACTTGATCCTGGTGAATTTGCAGGTGTGAAGTGTCCAGCTTTAAATGGCATACGAATCAAACAACTTAGTTCTATTTTGCAAGATATTATGGAACGCTGGGATGTAATAGGTTTAAGCCTCGTTGAAAACATCGAGATTGATGAAAAGAAGCTAAATGTATTAGAACCCATTATTCAAATAGCACGAGAACTTTAATCCATTATCCAAATTCTCAGGGACAAGACATATAAAATAGCTCATCTCACGATGCAAAAGCAAAGGCAAAGAGGGATTTTTATGAATGACAACAAAACGCCGCACATGGCTTCAGTGTATGACGAACAGGTTAGGCAGACAATTCCGGAATATGTTTTATTTCATGATCAAATAATTGATTTAGTTAAAGCATATAATGATGCTCCGAGTGTGTGGCTGGACACCGGGTGTGGAACGGGAACCCTGGCGATGAAAGCACTGGAGCAATTTAAGGATACCTCTTTTATTCTGACAGACCCATCCGTTGATATGCTCAATATAGCCAAAACCAAACTGGCCGGAAATAACAGGGTAAGGTTTGCCGGTTCGGCCGGCACCCTGGAACTGGACCTGCCCGGTAAAAGCATTGATGTTATCACAGCCGTAATGAGCCATCATTATTTCGATATTGAATCAAGGAGAAAGGCCACGGAAAACTGCTTCCGCATGCTGAAAAACGGTGGTGTTTTTGTTACTTTTGAAAACATAAGACCCAACTCTGAAAAGGGAGTTCAAATCGGGTTGGAGAGATGGAAAAGGTTCCAGTTGGCTCAGGGTAAGAGTGAGGAATCTGTTCAAAAACACCTGATGAGGTTTAACACCGAGTTTTTCCCCATTACCCTGGAAGAACACCGGCACCTGTTGCGGAAAACCGGGTTTGGGTTTTGCGAAGTATTGTGGGTTTCGTATATGCAGGCCGGCTTTTATGCTATAAAATCATAAGTTACTTTTACAGAAATAATCTTGCTTATCTTTACGCACCATTAATCCTACACCAATGGCAACAAAAAAACCGATGATAGCATCTATAACCATGTGCATAAAAAATGAAACTCTCGACGATCCTAAATGTTTACCGAGCCAAATGTATCCAGGTGTGTCATTTTGGAAGGTAGGTATCATTATCTGGCATATTAGAAACCCAAGCGTAGTCATAAACAATAAATTTTTATGCTCAGTCTGATCGTTGAGAATCGTAACCACAGGAAGGTTAAATTTCTGGATATGTTCTTGCGTATAACTTAAACCTTTCTCTTTATTAAATTGTATAAAATAATAATGAAAAAATAAAAGAACCTGCTCCTGTATTAAAGAGGTGTAGGTTTTTAATTTATCAAAAAACAAAATAAATTAAAAGAATATTTTTATGTTTTTCTAAAATATCGATTGTATTTATTTAAAAATCGGGTATGCTTATATTATAAGAGGTGATTTTATGCTTATTACATTTAAAGTTGCCAACTATCGTTCGTTTCGGGATGCGGCCGTTTTATCCATGGTGGCATCAGGCCGCAAGGAATACAAAGAAAGCTTAATTCCCTATGGGGCAAAGAATGTGCTGCCTGCGGCTGCGATTTATGGGAAGAACGGCGGCGGCAAGAGCAACTTGATTCGTGCCTTTTGGTTGGGCGTACAGTTTGTGCGCAATGCCCAGCGGACGCAGCATGAAAAGGCGTCCATACCTGTACAGCCTTTTTCTTTAAATGATTTTTCGCAAAATGAACCCACATCATTTGAATATACCTACATGCAGGATGGCATCAAGTATGTCTACGGCTTTTCTGCTACTAAAACAAAAATTATAACGGAATATCTGTATCACAGTCCCAAGGGACAGAAGGCAACCATTTTTGAGCGAAAGGCTCAGGAATTCTCATTCCCTATAGATGCTGAGAAGAAGAAAAAAGAGATGATCAGTGATGCTGTTGCCTCAAACCAGCTCTATTTTGCAGTATCCTGTACAATGAACTATAAGCCATGTATTGCGGCGATGAAGTGGTTTCGTGAAAGCGTTATCTTTTCGCGGGATTACACAGATATTCCAAATCAAATTATCCAGCATGCCGAAGACACCGGTATGCTAAAGGCAATTGTCTCTGCAGCGCAAAAGGCAGATCTCGGCATTCAGGATATGAAGTTTGAGATAAGTAACAAAGAGTTGTCAAAACAAGAGAAACTTCCGGATAATCTGCCGGATGATGTTAAATCTGCTTTGCAAAACTTGATGAAAGCCTTATCGAGCGCCCCTAATGAGGCTGAAGCGAGGCTGCGGGTTAGTGAGCTAAAAGCTACATCGCTGCATTACGGCGTGTCCAATGCAGGTGATATGAAGTACTATCCACTAGAGCTTGCGGATGAATCGGATGGTACAAAACATTTGATGGCGCTGGCTCCGGCCATAGAAAAAACGCTGTCCAGTGGCGGTATCTTGATTGTAGATGAGATAGAAAAGGAAATGCACCCCCTGCTTGTGGAGTACATTGTGGCACGCTATCAAAGCAAAAACAGCAACAAAACCGGTGCGCAGATTGTCTTTACCACGCATAACACAGAGCTTTTAAACATGGAGGTGCTGCGCCGGGATCAGATTTATTTTGTGGATAAAGACAAAAAAACTGGAGCATCGGAACTTTATAGCATTACTGAATTTTCTCCTCATCCTGACGAGAATATCCGCAAAGGTTATTTAGCCGGCAAGTACGGTGCTGCGCCAATCCTTGAAACAGAGGAGGTGTAGCCGTTGGCTCGAAGAATTAAGCCTTTGATCTTTGTGTTCTGGGAAGGAGAAAGCGAACAGGCCTACACGAAATACCTTAAGTCTGCGTTTGAGGATGTAGCTGTGATACGCTTTCCCTCCAATTCTGGATTATTTTTGGAAGCGAAAAATATGTTCAAGAATAGCCCAAAGTATCGAAACAACGCCGAGGTTACAGATGAAATCTGGTTTTTCTTTGACACCGAGCTTGAAAAGGCTGTGCACTGGGAGAGAAATTATAAGATTATCAAAGAACTGCGAAAGCTACGCAAGTGTCAGATAAAGGTTCGTCTCCTCATGACAACGGCTTGTATGGAGTATTGGATGCTCCTGCATTTCGAGCGTACAGCACCTGCAATTGCGTCTCCGGCTGACAAAGAGCGTATTAAAGACCGGGTGAAAAGATGTGTGCCATTTTATGAAAAGGGTGACTACGGTTCCACATGCGAGATTGCCAAACACTACGGGACGGCCATCGAAAACGGAAAATGGACGCTTATTTCATTAGTAGATGACGGCCTGCCAACCTTGGAGGATACCGATGAACGCAACTGCTGGCTGTATCAAGGAACGCACACATTTACGACGGTACATGAGGCTATTGAATTTCTAATCGAATTGAAAAGATAAAAAAGTACAACTTTTTAAGCTGTGTGTATGTTTTTCGCTGAACAACCTGCGGCTGATGATGGTCTGATGAATATTTTGCTGTTTATGGCAGATTATGGAGATAAATTGATCGGGATGGCATTGAAGCAGATCTAAAAAGCGGGTTGGATTTTCTTTGAAACGACTTGCTTGGGCATGAAAGAAAAAGAAAACCAACCTGAGCGACCTCGTGATGGAAGGAAAACAGAACAATGTAACCGGAAGAGGAACTACCACTCACAATCAACTTTCCAGCGGAATAACAGTGCGGTACTTGCCACCGGGGGCCTGCTCCGGTGGTTCCTCGACGCGCTCAACAGTGATATTATTGAGCGCTCGGTGAGTAGGTACGCCACGCTATTTACGCTGCCACCGCTTAAATGGAGTGTACTAAAATAAAATGCACATCGAATACAAGGTAACAAATGATAATAATAATCAAAAAGTCTCACAGATACTTAAGAACCATCTGAAATTTTCCCGTGGTGAAATACGAAGGATTAAACGCTGTGCCGGACTTATGGTGAACGATCAAGCAGTTCGTTTAAATTCGCTGGTAAAAGAAGGTGATTTAATACGGGTAAATTTTCAGGATGATAATGACCAACCGGTAATACCCCAGGACATACCATTAAATATTCTCTTTGAGGACGAACATATCCTGGTAGTGAACAAACCATTCAACATGCTGGTACACCCGCTTTCCTATCATGTTCTGAACACCTTGGCTAACGGCGTTATTTACCATTGGCAGCTGCAAGGACATAACAGTAAATTCAGATCGGTCAACCGGTTGGATAAAGATACTTCTGGAGTTATCTTAATCGCCAAAAGCAGTTACATCTGTCATCAACTCTCTGAGCAAATGAAAAAAGGCATATGCCGGAGGGAATACCTGGCAGTGGTGCACAACAGAATAACTATGAATTCTGGAATACTTGATTTCCCTATCGGATGGCCCAATAATGACTCCCTTGTCTTTGGGGTAACATCTCAGGGTAAAGAAGCGATCACTCATTTTACCGTAATACAGCGTTTCGCCAGCGGCAGTCTGGTCAAATTGCGGTTAGAAACAGGCCGTACCCACCAAATAAGAGTTCATATGAGACATTTCGGTCATCCCTTAATGGGAGATGAGCTATATGGGGGTAGTTTAGAGCTGATACATCGTCAGGCTTTACATAGTTGGCATCTGGAGTTTAACCATCCTGTCACAAAGAAAAACATGCAACTGGAGGCCCCTCTGCCAGCCGATATGACATCTTTAATCCATGAGTTAAAAAGTTTAAGAAAGTTTTTTCCATAACATGCTTTACAAAAATAATTATATGTGATAGAATTATTTTCTACAAGTTCATTAGGTCTGGAAACAAAAACCTTCTTATCGAAAATTCTTTTGGTGAGAATTAGTCATTGTACCAAGCCTGAGGATTTTAGGTAATATTTTAAAGGGGGTTTTTTAATGTTTCAAGACAAAATTTTAACATGCCGTGATTGTGGTCAGGACTTTACCTTCAGTGTTTCTGAGCAGGAATTCTTTGCTGACAAAGGATTCACAAATGAACCAGGACGCTGCCCTGAATGCCGTGCACTTCGCAAGCAGAATTCTAATCGTGGTAGTAATTATTCACAAAACAGACGTGAAATGCATTCAGTAATCTGTTCAAACTGTGGGCAGGAAACGACCGTACCTTTTGTGCCCAGCCAAGATAAACCTGTATATTGCAGGGATTGTTACCAGAAATTAGCTTCAAACCGAAGAGTTGGATCTTACCGATAGACTAAATATGATTTATGATTAAGGAGCTTTTTAAAAATGAGCTCCTTATATCTATTAGGGGGCTTAATGGCAAAAAATAATCGCTCTTCGAATAAGAAAAAAAACACAACAGACAGATCATATAAACCAAAAACATTCGTTAAAAGTTGTTGTTTATGCGGTAAACAATTTATTCTGCCATTTCAACCAGATATTGATAAAGATATGATATGCCTTGAGTGTTTTCAAAAAAATAAGAATAAAAATCAATAAAAAAACCTTCCTTCGGGAAGGTTTTGCTAATTAAGCATAATAATCGGGTTCACTTACTCCAATTAGCCTAACGTTACCCAGGCGGAGTTTTTCCTCACAAACTACACGATCATATCGGTTGCGGGCAAATCTGTCTTTTTCATCTACCAGGTAATGCGTAACCTTTGGTTCGTTAATAGCATAGATAAGTAAATTAACAAATCCTTTATCTTTTTCCACCCTATAGTCTGAATGGTCAATAAATCCCCATTTTAAAATTACAATATTGTTGTCACTGGCGTATTTCTCAATGCGGGATTTTTGAGCCGGTAGGCTTACGTTTTTTTGTTTCGGGCATTCATCAGAAACTCGGCATTGGGCAACAGCATAGGTTACTGCTTTAATCTGTTTTTCGCTCATGTTAATTATGTCTGACACATCTCCACTCCTCGTTTCTGCGACTTTATTTGTTTCCTTTGGATCCCAAGTAAAAATATAACCCATTAATTTTCAAACACCTTTATTCAGTTCCAGCATTCGCATGGGTTAATCACCTCTGTGTTAATTATATCACAATTATTATACATAGGGGCCATCGCGGTCATTTTGGCCAGTTATATTTTGGTTTTGCTGCCGTCAGTAATATTCTCGTGGCAATAGTGTATTCAAGGAGGCGGGAAAAGACCCGAACCTTCAGATGAGCTTAAAAGTGCGAAAAAGGTGCAAGAATAAGAATGGCCCCAATATTCATCAGGGCCGCATCGGAAAGACCAACTGTTACAGTAATAATGCTATAGATTCATAACATTTCTTCATTATTTCATAATATTCATCAAATGACTGATTTCCCTGGGCGCTTTTGCTGCCCAGAACCACGCCGAGCGGATCTATTTTATGCATAATTTCAATTTCTTTTGCGGTTGGTGGATTAACTGTTTTTATATCTTCAGCCAGCTTAAGCTCCCAGCCGACATCGGACTTTACTTCTTCTACGGTTACACCGGGGAATAATTCATCTAAATACATTTCTTTGGATGAAGGGTCAAATCTAAAGATACACTTATTGGTTATTACAGCTTCAGGACCTCCGCCCTTTAACCCAAACTCTTCTCTTGCTTCACGGCCGGTAATGAATCCGGGACTGGTGATATAGTCGAGCTTCTCAACGAATTTTCTTTTTTCCAGCTTCATTATTATCAGCACCCTTTTAGCTGATGAAGCAAGGTCATTAGCTCCGCCGGAACCGGGCAAACGCGATTTAGGTTTTTGATACGAGTTCCCGGGACCCATAATGACTGTAGTGTTAAGATTCCCGAATTTATCAATTTGTGCCCCACCAATAACGGCGACATCAATGAAACCCCGTTGTACATCACCAAGAACCCTCCATAATTCGGTGGCAACAAGAGCGTTATCGGTGGTTGCATTATCAGAAATGCTCCACGGAAGCCTGCGGCTGACGGCTCCGACTCCTCCGGCTTCATATATCAATACGGAATTGGTTGCATGGATCTTGCTGGCTACAACTCCTGCCAATAGTGGAATACCTACTCCTATGAACACGCATTCGTTGTCTTTGATCAGCCTGGAGCATGCGGAAACCATAAATTCCTGTGTAGTATAGTTCATTGCCTTGACACTCCTTCTAATAGTTCTCTATTCTCGGGATTTGGTAATTGTCCCGTTCCATTTTCCGCAATTTAGCCAGTCTGTCGGAACCTAATTTCCGCAAGTATTCTTCAAAATTGTCCCAGCTAAAAACCCACTCCTGCAGCCAGGCGTTAAAACCTTCCTGTGAGCGGGAAGCTTTAAGCCATTCTTTTCTGAACGGCGTATCCAGCCAGTAATACCCCGCAACTCCAAGAGGATGCGCGCCGAAAGGTAATTCCACGACAGCATCCACACAATAAAAAGGTATCTGGGTCATATTGGGGATCTTCCTGATTTCAGATGTGGGGATGATTTCCTCGCAGGTTAAGATTACTTTTTTAGCCGAGCGGGCAATGTTTATATCATTGGCAAGCATGCCCCAAATCTGAGCGTTGCCCATTTTATCCGCTTTCTGTACGTGAATAAAGGCAACATCCGGTTCCGCCGCGGGTACGAGGTTGACATTTTGGCCCTTATAGGGGTCCTTAAATGTAACTATTTTATCGTTATATGTTGGGATATCCGATCCCGACATGGATAGAACCGGAAGAAAAGGAACACCCAGCGCCCCCGCCAAAAAGCGCATGCCGATGGCCAGGTTGGTGTAGTCTTCGACCTCCACGTGCCGGGGGATACCTTTTTCAACAGATCTTCTAAAGTTTAATCCGCTTCCGATTACCCCGACCCATACATAAGCTGACTCAACTTTTTTAACCAGCCCTGCTCCCAGCAGTAATTCAACTGATTCGTCGTGGCTATCGACAATTATGGTAAGATCTTTTTTGTTTTGCCTGATCAGCTCATAGCTGCAGGCAACCGGTTCGCGAGATAAAATTCCGCCCAGGGCGATTGTATTACCGTCGTTGACCAGCCCTTGTACTGCTTCGGGTAAAGTTGTCACTTTATTAACCGTCAAGATATGACCCCCCAGTTATCCTATTTGACTATCAGGTTTGGCAACCAGGTAACCAGTTGTGGAAACAGTGCTACGGCCAACAGGGTAATAGCCTGAATTCCGACAAAGGGCCAGATTGCCGAGTAAATATCGCTTATGGTTAGGCCCGAAGGTGCAACAGCTCGTATTACAAATAAATTAAAACCAAAAGGTGGTGTCACGTAAGCCATGCACATGTTAATAACGAACAATATGCCGTACCATAGCGGATCAAATCCAAGGGCACTGACTACCGGTAAGAAAAACGGGCCTGTAATCAGGATGATTCCTGCTGGATCAAGAAACATGCCCAGGATAAAAAAGATAGCCTGCATGCCGATCAATATAGCCCACCTGTTTACATCCATTTCTGTAACCAGACTGCTGAACCATTGACCGACACCGGACATGGTAACCAGGCGGGAATAAGCAACTGCGCCGATAATAATCCAAAATACCATGGAGTTGACTCCAACACCCATGATCAGCATTTTTTTAAGATTTTCCCCGTTCATTTTGTGTTTGATAAAAGCACATATGATTGAACCCACCAGACCGATTCCAGCCGCTTCGGTAGGCGTTGCGATGCCAAGGTAAATTACGCCCAGGACCAGTAAAATTATGAACATCGGCAGCCCTACGGATTTTGCCGACTCCATTTTTTGAGCAAATGTATAGTTCTCCTCCGAGGGCGGTCCGTCTGCCGGATTTTTTATGCATTTGTAAGCGATATAGGCAATAAATAACACGGCCATTAAAATACCGGGCAAAATGCCGCCAAAAAACATTTGTCCGGCGGATACCTCGGCTTCGCTGGCATAAATAATCATGATTACACTGGGTGGAATGATGATGCCGAGAGCTCCGCCGGCACAAATCGCTCCGGCAGCCAGTTTTTTATTATAACCTCTATTTAACATTGAAGGCAGGGCGGTTAAGCCAAGGGTTGCGGTAGCAACGGTGCTGATGCCGACCATGGCGGCGAAGATGGCGGAAATTATCACGGTTCCGATAGCCAGTCCGCCTCTTAATTTTCCCATCCAGCGATTGATCATTTCGTACATATCGTCGGCCAGGCCGCTAAACCGCAAAACAGCTGCCATCATCAGGAATAGGGGTATGGAGGTTAGCGTAAAGCTGGTAAGCTTCCCCAGGGAACCAAGTGTAACCGCATAAAAACCGGCAGTGCCTCCCCATAGGAAATACCCTATGCCCAAAGAAAGACCGCCCAGTGCAAAAGCTACCGGAACACCCAAGCCCATAAAAAGTAATAAAGAACCTAAAAGAATCAATGCCAATAAAGATGGCTCCATTGCAATTAGTCCTCCTCATCAACTGTATTGCCGAGAGCTAGTTTAATGTTGTTGATTAAATCCACTATTGCCTGCAGCCCTAGAAATAGACCACCTAACGGTATCAGCAGTTGGGGAATGAAAAGGGGAATATTGATTACGCCCTGGGTGGTGTAGCCCGCTGCAAGGGACTCAAGGCAGGTGTTGAAGCCAATCCAAACAAAAACACCGCATAAAAGAAACAACAGGGAAGAAGTTAAAATATCAATGATACCTTTTAACCGGGGGGTAAATTTCGCGTAAAATATATCGACTTTTACATGCTGCCGGGCCAGTAGGCCATACCCTCCGGCCAGCAGCGCAACCGTTGCGCAGATATAACCATCCATGGCAAAAGCCCATTGAATAGAATATTTCATGGTGGAACGCAGTATGACATCGGCTGTAATTAAAAACCCCATAAATAAAATTAAAATTCCACAAATCCACATGATAAGTTCATTTAATTTTTTAACTGTATTTTTATATAAATTCAATATTAATACCTCCGTGATGATGTAACAGGGCATTACCCTGTTACATCATTTGGGCTAAAATCTTATTGGGACAACCATCTTTCTTCCCAGTTTTTGGAGTCGGGATTTTGGGCTTCCCATTGTTGGATGTCGTCTTTTAGGAGATTAACCATTTCCGCGGTATTGGCATTTCTGGCGGCAAATTCATCCCACAAAGGCATAGCCGATTCTTTGAACTTATTGAAGTCTTCTTTGCTCAATTTGCTGACGGTTACACCCTTTTCATCACACATTTGCAAAATGGAGTCGGTAAGCTTTTCCGAACCTTGAATTGCTTCTTTTTCTATATCGGCAGCCACCTGCTCAATAGTTTTTTGCAGGTCTTCAGGCAAAGCGTTCCATTTATCTTCGTTAACTAATACGTAGCAAAGGAATGGGTCGATAAAGCCGGGAAGCGTCAGGTTTTTGGCTACTTCGTAGAATTTATAAGTATCAATGCTGTAAAGAACGTAGATGGTCCCATCCATGGTTCCTCTCATCATTGCCTCGTATTGTTCAGTTGGATCAATGTTAATCGGTGTCACGCCCATGGACTTGTACCAGGTTGGCCACATGGAAGACCCCATGCGAAGTTTGATGCCTTTTATATCGTCGTATGAAGCAATTGGCTTGGTTGAAATCAAACCTTCAATACTGACAGGCCAGTAAAACAATAATTTTACTCCTTGCTTTTGATAAGCCTCTTCAACCATTTGGCCAACTTTAGTTTCCCGCATTACGTGCATGGCATGCTGGTGACCTTTGCTCCAGAAGGGAAGCCAAATGACGTCGGATTCAGGAACCGTGCCGCCCCAGTAAGAGGTTGAGCTTTCCATGTCAATAACGCCTTTCTTTAATGCGTCCAGCGCCTGATCGTTGGGGGCCAGCTGGCTGTTATAAAAGATATTAATTATTACCTGCCCGTTGGTGGCTTCACTTACACGCTTGGCGAATTCATCGTGAGCGATGTATTTTGATTCCCATTCATGGGTGGGTGGAGGATAAGAACAGTTAAGGTTAAGTGTATAAGTTTTGTTTTCAGCCGCTTGTTGGTTGGAATCAGAGCTTCCGTTACTGTTGCCGGAGTTGCCGCAAGCTGTGGTTAAGATGGTAACAACAGCCAGCATTGCAATGAGAAAAAACACCAATCTTTTTTGCACTTTTATAAATCCCCCTTTTTTTATAACTCCCCATAGTAAATCTAATATTAGAAGCTTTTTTCCACCTCCTCGTTTGAAAAACCAGGTTTTGTACAATTTTAAAAAGAGTTTAATTGCTTTAACTTTTGCAAATTGTATGCCAATTGTGATTTTTTTGGACTAAGTACTTAATATAGGACTAGCCGAACAAATTTGATCAAACGGCATTCATCTTATGTTTCAATTTAAAACAAATGTTGTAACAGATTATAACCCGACGATAATTAGGACGTCGTATCTTCACAGGTTCTTGACTTTTTTGAGCATGGGCTTGAGTGCTGTTTAATCTGGCGGGCGGGTGGGCGGCCGTACAGGTTGCATCTCTTTAAAGCAATTTACTCCTGGTCAATGTTCCCAAAAATACAGCCGGGGGAGTATAAAACATACTCCCCCGGCTTGCTAGCTGAATCTTTCACTTGGATTAGGGCGTTTAATTTTACCTTACCCGGCAACTGTTGTCCCGGCATGAAGAATTAATGCTTAATCAATCCGCTTGCCTGGAAATGGATGGATCATTTCTATATGATATTGACTTTGCTTAAAACCTTGTTCATATTTCGCACGGCACACATCTTGCCGCACATGGTACAGGAATCTTCCGCTTCAGGCTGGGACTCGGCCCTGTAACGGCGGGCCTTTTCAGGATCAATGGCCAATTCAAACATTTTAGCCCAATCAAGATTGCGCCTGGCTTCGCTCATTTGATCGTCCCACTGCCGTGCCCCCGGTACTCCCTTGGCTAAATCAGCCGCGTGGGCGGCAATTCGTGATGCGATAATTCCTTCCTTCATATCATCCAATGTAGGCAGGCGCAGGTGTTCCGCCGGAGTGACATAACAGAGAAAATCCGCGCCGTTGGCGGCGGCAATGGCGCCTCCGATAGCGCTGGTGATATGATCGTAACCCGGCGCAATATCGGTGACCAGCGGACCCAAAACATAAAACGGGGCGCCGTGGCAGAGCTTTTTCTCCAGAAGCATGTTGGGCGCTATCTCATTTAGGGCCATATGTCCCGGGCCTTCAATCAATACCTGGACATCCTTCTCCCAGGCCCTTTTGGTCAACTCGCCCAGCACGATCAATTCCTGTATTTGCGAAGCGTCGGTGGCGTCTTTGATGCTGCCGGGGCGGCAGGCATCCCCGAGGCTGATGGTTACATCAAAACGGCGGCAGATCTCCAGCAAGTCGTCAAAGTACTCATAAAAAGGGTTTTCCCTGTTGTTTATTTCCATCCAGGCAAAGAGCAGCGCCCCGCCCCTGGAAACAACATTGGTGAGGCGGGGATTATTTTTAAGCCTTCTTCCGGTTTCCCGGTTAATGCCGGCATGAATGGTCATAAAGTCCACACCGTCACGGGCATGCTTTTCCACAACGCCAAGAAATTCTTCCACGCTGATATCTTCAAGTTCTTTGTCATAGAAGCCCACGGCGTCATATACCGGAACCGTACCTATAGCAGCCGGTGAGGATTGAACCAACTTTTGCCTGAATGTTTCTGTCTTGCCGAAACAGCTCAAGTCCATGATGGCGTCAGCCTTCATGGCAACAGCCAAACGAACTTTTTCCATCTCGGATGCAAAATCGCAGCAGTCCTTGGAAACTCCCAGATTAACATTTATTTTAGTTTTCAGTCCCCGGCCAATGCCGCAGGGTTCCAGGGAGGCATGGTTAATGTTGGCCGGAATAACAACACTGCCCTGGGCAATGAGATCCCGGAGCGCTGCAACATCAATGCATTCTTTCTTAGCAACGGACTCCATTTCTTGTGTTATAATCCCTTTTCGGGCCGCCTCCATCTGAGTATTGTAAGACATAAAATTTATCCTCCTTTTTTACCTGAACACGTTACCAATACCTGAAGTTTGATGCTAATATACGGTCCATATTATTCCCCCGCTTATAGTTAACGGTTAATCAAAAAACCGCAGTCCCAAAGGAAATGCGGTTAAACACAAAGAAAAACATCACATCCCTTCGCTGGTATTATCCAGTACCTGTGCTATACAGGCAGCGCCGATCAGCGCTCAGGTTCCAGGGTAAGCGGGTGTTTCCCGCACTCTCAGCTCCACATCAGGAACTCCCCTTGTTGTTAATATTTAGTTGTTATTAAATCAAGAATATCACAGTAATATTCCTGTGGCAATAGTGTATTCAAGTAGTATATTGCTTCTATTTTTGAGGATTCAGGATATTTTGACCGGAGTCCATGATGTTGTCATAGTACTTTAATTTTTTATTTACCAGCTTTAGCAGATCCTTGTATTCCTTAATATGATTTTCAATAATTTCTTTCTGTCTAAGAATAATCTGACGCCTTTGGGGTATAGTATTTTCTCCGAGGCGGCATAGCTCCACATAATCCTTGATATAAGCTATGGACATGCCTGTGGCCCTCATGCAGCAAATAAGCTGAAGCCATTCGAGGTCAACATCGCTATATTGTCTGGTCCCATTGGCTGTACGCTGAATGGGGGGTAAGAGTCCTTCCTTTTCATAGTAGCGCAATGTATATGAAGATATATTAAATTTTTGGGACACCTCTTTGATTGAATAACTCATCTCTTTCGCCCCTCGTATAAGAAATGGTTCCTGCCATGCATATTATATGGGTTAAAGCATACTCTAAGCAATGAATTTTATTTTTTGGCATTGACTTAGAGTTAACTCTAAGTAATATACTAAAAGCAGCTTGGACCTCTTGCAACGGCCGCCTTAGTTCGGGGCATGCAAGCCAATACATCTTAGATCGTTAATGTCCTGAAACAGAATTGATATACTATTCTGCTGTGCAGTAGTGGGAAAAAGGGAGGAATTATTTTGTTGTACAGAAAGTTTGGCAAAACCGGTGAAATGGTTTCCGTTTTGGGATTTGGCTGTATGAGACTGCCGGTTATCGGCAACGATCCAACCAATATTGATGAGAAAAAAGCGATTAACATGATTCGGTATGCTATTGATTCTGGCGTAAATTATGTAGATACTGCGTATCCATATCACGGTACCGGTCTTACTCACGGCGGAGCAAGCGAGCCTTTTCTTGCTAAAGCCTTAATGGATGGGTACAGAGAGCGGGTCAATTTAGCGACAAAGCTTCCCAGCTGGCTGATTAAAACAAGAGCCGATATGGACAAATACTTAAATGAACAGTTGGAGCGCCTGGAGACCGATGTCATTGATTTCTATTTGGTGCATTCGCTAAACAAAGATGTTTGGCCAGGATTAAAAGAAGCCGGGATTAGCGAATTTTTAGATCAAGCGATAAAAGATGGAAGAATTAAATATGCGGGATTTTCTTTCCATGATCAATTTGATTTGTTTAAAGAAATCGTAGATTATTATCATTGGTCATTCTGCCAAATTCAGTATAATTACTTGGATGAAGATTTTCAGGCGGGCAAGAAAGGGTTGGAGTATGCAGCGCAAAAAGGGCTTGGCGTTGTTATTATGGAACCTCTGAGAGGCGGTAATATCGCCAATCTGCCCAAAGCGGCAAAAGCTGTTATTGATCGGGCCGATGTGCGGAAAACACCGGTGGAATTGGCTTTACGCTGGGTATGGAATCATCCGGAAGTATCCGTTGTATTAAGTGGCATGACCGCCATGGAGCATGTTGTGGAAAATATCAAAGTGGCCCGGGAAGCGCAGGCTAATTCATTAACCGCCCAAGAAATGAAAATTATTGATCAGATTAAGAATCTTTTTAAAGAAAGAATAAAAGTGAATTGTACAGGTTGCTCGTATTGCATGCCTTGTCCCGAAGGCATAAATATTCCCGTATGCTTTTCAACATATAACGACTACTGGGTTTTTGACGCCCCTCCTGCAGCTAAGGGAATGTATGAGATGTGGGCGAAAATGGGGGCTCCCGCCTCCAAGTGTTTGGAATGCGGCAATTGCGAGAGCCATTGCCCGCAAAGCATTGCCATTCGTGACGAACTAAAGCGTGTTAAAGAGTTATTTGAGTAATGGTTGAGATAAATTGATTTGAGTACGCGCCTCCGCCCCCATTGGGATGCCGGAGCGCTTCTGGAGAAGGGTTTAAAGGACACGCGGGCTTTTCTTATGGACACTATCTTGGTAGTGGGATATCGTCATCCACTACCAAGATTTTAGTTTTAGACACAGCTTTAAATCCCTCCGTCATCCTGCTGCCGTTTAAGGCAAAGCAGAACCACCTGTCTGGCCCAGGTGGTTTTGGGCTTTAACTAGTAAGCGGTTGGTATATTGTTTCTCTGAGTAATCTGCATCCATAATTTTATCAAGTTTGCTTTAGTATAGCCAGATAATACTGATTTACCTAAGGAATTTAGGAGTTATGCTCTCCTGCCGGTATAAATGAGTACCGCATCCCTTAAAAATGCTGCTGTCCCAGGTTGATTCTTATCATAATAGGCAGTAAATCTCTCGTTATCTACATACATCTGAGTAACTCCTATATGTGCTTCTTTGGTATAACAATCCCAATAATAGCTTAACCATTGACGATGTAGATCCGCCGCTTTTTGGGCCGGCTCGCCGGCCGGATCACCTGTTTTAAACGCAGCTTCGAGTGTTTTAATAACCTCGCTACCAAGTCTTTCAACATCTTCATACTGTTCTTTTGACATGCCTTTGACTTTTTGATACGACTTATTAACAGCCTCGTCACCATATTTTTCACGAATTTTCTTGCCATACTTCTGTTCATTATCATTGATTAACTTTTGCTTAAAGCCCTCAAATTTTTCTTGATCATTCATCGTAATTCTCCCTTCTTTTAACGCAATCGTTTTATCAATATTCGCAATCAACAGGTCCAATTGCTTTCTTTTTTCAAGAAGCTTATTACGGTGTTCTCTTAGCGCTTTTACACCATCAAAGGAAGGTGAGGTTACTATTTCTTTGATGCTCTCCAAACTCAAACCCAGCTCTCTATAAAAAAGAATCTGTTGTAACCTGTCAACCTCATTTTGACCATATATGCGATATCCTGAAGAGTTAATTCTTGCCGGTTTAAGAATGCCTATTTCATCATAATACCTTAATGTTCTAGTGCTGATACCTGCCATTTGACCTAGTTTTTGTACTGTATATTCCATCGCCCGCCTCCTGACAAATTAACTATACACCTTTACGCAACGTCAATGTCAACAGGTATGAAATCCAGAAAAATTTGGTTTCTCAATTAGGGGATTATCCTATTGCCTTAATTAATTGGTCAGTTTGGCAGCTTTAAATAGTGTTGTTTTGCCTTTTTTTTAAAAGGGGGCTTTATTTTACAAACCAATTCTATCGGTTGGCAGCATAAGAATGTGATCAAATGGTATTTCTAATAACCAAACCCAGGGCAATAATACCCTGGGTTTTTGTATACAATGTTTGGTAAATTATATCATTCCATGCTACCTGTTACATACCGGCCTGCCGTTCCGTAAGCAGCTCATGTGCCTCGTTTACCCCCAGGTCGTGGTGTATAATTCCGTCAACCGCCGCCAGCAGCGCTTCCGGGTGGGGGCTCTGCCAGATATTGCGCCCCATTACTATTCCCCGGGCACCGCCCTGGATGGCTCCGTAGACCATTTTTAATGTATCCAGGTCTGTTTCGCACTTTGGCCCTCCGGCAATTAATACCGGTACGGGACATCCGGCCACCACCCGGTCAAAATCCTTTTCGGTGAAATATGTTTTTACCAGATCGGCTCCGTGTTCTGCCGCCACCCGGGCTCCCAAAGCAATAAAGCGGGGGTCCTGCTTCTTGTCCTCATTAATTTTCCCCACTCCCACTACTCCCAGCAGCGGTGTGTTCCAGCGCCGGCACCGGCCGGCCACCTGAGCCAGGTTGATGAGGGTATCATGCTCATAGGGTGACCCGATAAAAGCGGATACGGCTACGGCGTCGGCCCCCAGGGCCAGTGCCTCTTCAACGTTCCCGGTCAAGCCCTCGCGGGTCAATTCCGGCCCGGCAATAGTGGCTCCGCCGCTAATGCGCATGATCACGCCCGGACATCCCCGGGGATGAAAGGCGTAACGATAAACTCCCTTTGTTAATAGCCAGGCATCTACCATACCGGTATTTTCCAGCTTGGAAATGGTTTCCTGCACATTGACCAACCCCGTCATCGGCCCCAGGGCCATGCCGTGGTCCACGGCAACCACCAGGGAATTTCCCGAGGCACTGTCAAATAGCCTGCGCAATCTAATTTGCATACCGTCCATTATTAAAAGCCCCTTTTTTAATTATTTATTCAAGTGATTTGCTCAAATACCTTGCCGCTCCCTTTGGTCGGATGCCGTTAGTCCATGATGACGACTCCTTTAATCATGCTCTGTTTGCGCACCTGCTCCACCGCGTCCAACATGTTATCCAGTTTAAAACGGTGTGAAATCATATCACGCACTTCAATCTCCCCGGAAGTTATCGCGGCCAGAGCACGCTGAAAATCAAGCGGAGTGGAGGCAAATGTGCCGGTTAAATTGATTTCTCCGTAATGCAGCCAGCGCGGATCAATAGTCAACTGCTGCCCCGCCGGCGGCCCGCCGAAGATATTAAAGGTACCGCCTTGGCGCACCGCGGGCAAACACTGCTCCATAACCGGGGGGATACCCAGAGCGGCTATGACCATATCAGCTCCCCGTCCTTCCGTAAACCGGCGCACTTCATCTATAAAATTGTTCCGTTGGGTGTTAATACACAGGTCCGCTCCCATGCGCCGCGCTATATCCAGCCTGGCATGATTTAGGTCCGCCACTATCGCGCGGGCGCCTAGATGACGTGCCACTTTTAAGTGAAACAGCCCCATGGGGCCGGCCCCGACTATGGCTACGGTATCCCCGCTCTGCACCTTCCCCTGACGGGCTGCGGCCAAACAGCAGGAAAGGGGCTCTGCCATAGCGGCCTGTTCAAAGGCAATGGACGGGGACAGCTCGCAGACCCCCTGAATGTCAATAATCTGCCGGGGAATGCGCACATACTCGGCAAACCCCCCGTCAATGCCGTGGGCCAGGCCAAATTCCCGCTCGCAAAGATTATGCCTGCCCCGGCGGCAGAAATAACAATCTCCGCATACTGCAATCGGGTAAACCGCTACCCGCTGGCCGGGCTGCAGGCCTACCACTTCGGGTCCCACGCTAAAGATTTCCCCGGCTACCTCATGCCCCAGAATAGCCGGCAGGTTTTTGGGGAGGCCCTGGCCCAGCAGCATTTTAACATCTGTGGCACAGATGCCCGA
Organism: Desulfotruncus arcticus DSM 17038; assembly: GCF_900113335.1. Lineage (GTDB taxonomy): Bacteria > Bacillota > Desulfotomaculia > Desulfotomaculales > Desulfallaceae > Desulfotruncus > Desulfotruncus arcticus. The sequence continues at coordinate 97,594 of NZ_FOOX01000018.1, read as the reverse complement.
AGCCCGCACCTTTACTACAACTTCCCCGGCACCCGGCTCGGGGCGGGCCACTTCCTGAATGCGAATGTCGTTAATCCCATATACCACGGCCGCTTTCATAATGCATTCTCCTTTCTGACCTCGGTCATGAGCGCCCTTAATTTATTTAAACTCTTTTGACCAGGCGAGGCTTCCACTCCGGAGCAAAGGTCGATGCCGGCCGGTTTAACAAACGCTATTGCTTGGGCAACATTGGACGGATTTATCCCCCCCGCCAGGAAAGCGGGCAGCGGGCAATTCTTTACCAGCTGCTGAACCAGCTGCCAGTTGCTTTGCCGCCCTGTTCCGCCAAATCTCTTTGAGCCGCTGATAACTGCCGCGGTATCAAACACAACCAAATCAGCTCCCGCCTCGGAACATTCCCACACCAGCCGCTCTATTTCCGGCCGGTTGACTTGTTCATCAGCCGGCGGGAGGTGGATGGACTGCCACATTTGTATCCCTGGATATATTTTTTTAGCCCGGACGATAAGATCCGCCGCCCGACTAAGAAACTGTACCGCAAAGGGTTTTAATGAACTGATTAATAATTCAAGCTTGGTAAAGGATATTTGATGCACCAGCGCCACTGTCGGCCGGTAAGGTGATGCAAATATTTTCCCGGCTTGTTCGATAGTCAGCGAGCGGGGAGAAAAAGACACGTCCACCACCACGCCGATGTAATCAGCTCCTTCGGCGGCAGCCAGCCGGGCATCTTCCAGATTGGTAATTCCACAAATTTTAACTTTGCAGCCAGCCTTCATGCTGATAATTCCTTTCTTCTCCGTTCTCCATTATACTGGCGCCGGTATTATCGATAAATGTTTCAATAATCCTATTTGAGGGCACTTTTTCCGCAGCCAAAAAATTAATCATGCGCTGGTAAACCTCCGTGCTGCGGGTGAGGGCATAAATTGTCGGCCCGACAGAACTCATGCCCACAACCTCGGCGCCAATTTGCCGCAGACTGCCGGTGTACCGGTAAATGGGGGCGCCGAATAATCCGTGCTGTTCGCACTCGGCACGTTTGGACCCCAGGTAGGACAGGTCAAAAAGGGCGTTGCCCATGGCCTTCAGGTCCCCCCTGGCCATAGCCGGCAGCAAATCCAGCAGCACTATCTGTGATTTGGTTCCACACTGCAAATGGTCCAGGTAGCGGGCCCGGCGCATTAATAGTTCAACCTCCGGTTGGGCGGCCGTGTCTTTGCCTGTAAACTCATCGTCCAGGCTGGGCACCTCCGGAATAATAATTAAAGCCCGGGTATCCGGCAGGGGGATGCGGTAAATCAGCTCCATATCATCAGTGGCCAGCACCATGCCGCCGTTTATACCGGCCATAGCCCCTATCCCTGTTTCAAAGCCCCGGATCAGATAGTTTTTATTCATGGCGCTTTCTTCGCAGGCGTTGAAACCCAAAATCCGGCGCAGTTCCCGGTTATTGAAAGGGCGGCCCAAAACTTCATTGATGCCGACACAGGCCGCCGTCATGGAACCAGTGGATGAACCCATTCCCACATGACGCCGCCCGTGATCATACAGTTCAATTTCAAATCCGCCGGGAAAGCCCAATATCTCTTTAAATACCCGGGCAAAATGTTTTACAATGAGCGTGCGCTGGCCCTGTACGATAATTTCCGGATTTTTAGTGGACCGTACCCGGGCCCGGAAGTAAATGCCCACCGCAAGACCGATGCCGCCGCCACCGGGCCGGGTGGTGTTGAAACGGTTCATATCCAGCACGGTGGTATGCAAGCGTGCCGGTACAGTTACCTCGACTTCCCTTTCCGCAATTTCCTCAACCTTGCGGGGCTCTACCCCAAAAATTTGGGGGTGAACAATAAAATCCTTTTGACCGGGTTCAAACTCCTCCAAAACAGTTGTTATGCGGTCAAAGGGTCCACCTATAATACCGATTTCAATTGATTGTTTGCGCGGCATAATTGACGTCTTATTTATTGCCATACTACTGTCCTCCCATTTTTTTATCTGCCTTTAACGGATTGACCTGAACTAACACCATGCTGCCTGACTGCTGCTGCAGCTATCCCACCTCCTTTTACCCGTTGGCCGGGCCCAAAAATAAAAAAACACCCCGGCAGGGTGTTTTAGGTAAAAAATATATTAATGCCAATGTTAAAGTTAAACGAAGCTAAATACACCGGCACATATATCCGAAGGCTGCATCAAAGCTGCCTTGATCCTATTTACCATCCTACCATTCTACAACTTTGATTATAATCCAACTGACAGATTATTTCAACACATCATGGATATGCCATAAAAGGCCGCAACCCCATAGACGGTTATTGGTTATATGTTTAATATTATTGGAGCTGCCTAAAGGTAATTGTCATCCGGAAAGCGAAATCTAGAACAAGCTTAGGCAGGCTTGTTGAATGGCAATAGTAGCAAGGGAGATGATGGAATATGCCGGGTCAGGAAGATTTGAAAAAGGATATCTTAGATCAAGATTTATGTTCTTCTTGCGGCATGTGCGTGGGGCTGTGCCCATATATAAAAACAGCCCGGGACAGGGTGCGGGTGATTTACCCCTGCGGGCTGGCGGAAGGTACGTGTTACAGCATTTGCCCCAAGACAGGGGTGGACGTTGGAGCAATGGACCGGGTTGTTTTTGGCCGGGAAAGGGAAGATCAGGCCCTGGGCGTAATGCAGGGATTATATATCGCGCGGGCGGTGCAAGACAGGGCTGCAGGGGCCCAGTACGGCGGCGTGACTTCAGCACTGGCGGCTCTGGCCCTGGAAGAGGGGCTGGTATCCGCAATGGCTCTGACCGGCGGGGATATTTTCAACCCTTATCCGGTGCTGGCCCGTAATGCTGAAGAAGCCAGGGCCTGTGCCGGGTCCAAGTATACAGGTGTTCCCACGCTGGAGATATTGAACAGGGCGATACGGGAGGGCCTTGATCAGCCGGGTATAGTCGGCCGGCCCTGCCAGGTGCTGGCTGTGCGCAAAGCGGCACAGGGCCGTTTACCGGGGGCGCAGTTCAATCAGGTTGGATCATTCGGGCTGGTGCTGGGGTTGTTTTGTTTCTGGTCGCTGGATTCGGAATTTTATCATTTTCTGGAGCAAAAAGTTAAAGAAAAAATAATTAAGATGGACATTCCGGTGGCAGGTCCGGTTATCGAAACAGCGTCAGGTACTTACCGGTGGCAGGTGGAAGATTTGCGGCCCTATATTAAAAAGCCTTGTAATTTATGTTTGGACAGCACTTCTGAATGGGCCGATATCGCGGTGGGTTCCACCGAGTATGACCCGGCCTGGAATACAGTGGTGGTGCGTTCGGACAAGGGGCGGGAACTGCTTGACCTGGCGCTGCGGAAAAATGTGCTGGAGGTTGGGGAATACCCTGCTGAAAGACTCCCTTTGCTCCGGCGGGCTGTGTTGAATAAGAAAATGCGGGTATTGCATATGCCGGAATACAAGCCGGGGCAGCCCGGTTGTCCGGTAGTGCCGCCGGAATACAAAAAGCTGATGGAAGAACAGTGGGGAGGGATTGACCAGTGACCATCATGGGAGTATGCTGCGAAAAGCCGGGGAGCAAGGTTGCGCTGACGGGCAATGAATCCATCGCCCGGGGCGCCCTGGAGGCCGGCGTGGGATATGCTTCTTCCTACCCTGGTTCTCCCACTGCGGAGGTGCTGGGCACGCTGGCTAAATTGGCCCGGCAGTTTAATCTATATGCCGAGTGGTCAATTAATGAAAAAGTAGCGATGGAAGGCGCGGCTGCCGCTTCCTTTGCCGGTTTGCGGTCGCTGGTGATCATGAAGGCCGACGGCCTGAATGTGGCCCTGGACTTTGCCAGCGCGCTGGCCATATCGGGCTGCCGGGGCGGTATGGTTATTGTGGTGGGGGACGACCCCGGCGCCCATTCCAGTGTGCGGGAAGAAGATTCACGCAACCTGTGCAAGGCGCTGCATTTGCCCGTACTGGAACCTGCCTCGGTGCAGGAAGCCAAAGACGTAACCAGGGAAGCTTTTTCCCTGTCGGAAAGCCTGCAACTGCCCGTGGTTGTACGCTGCGTCACCCGGGTCTGCCATGCCAGCGGAGATGTGCTGCTGGGGGAACTGGCCCCGGCCAACAGGCGGGCTGTTTTTACTAAACAGGACCGGGTTATAACCTTTTCCATTAAGCTGCATGCCCTGCTGGAGCAAAAGCTGGCCCGGGCAGCGGATATGGCCGGCAATTCCCGGCTGAACTCCTATCACGGCCCGGGCGATGCCAACCGGCTGGTCATAGCCAGCGGGCCTTGTTATATGTATGCGTTGGAAGCACTGGAGATGCTGGGGCTAAGCGAGCAGGTCGGAGTGTTGAAGCTCGGTATTACCTGGCCTTTGCCTGAAACACTGTTATTAGGATATTTAAAGGCTGCCGGCGAAGTGGTTTTTGCGGAAGAAGTAGAACCCTTTGTGGAAGATAACGTGATGGCCCTAGCGGCCCGTCATTGGGATGAGGTTGGAAGAATAAAATTTTACGGTAAAAGGAACGGGCGGGTTGCCGGTCCCCACGGGCCGGGGATAGGTGAGCTTGACCCCGATGTGCTGGCGCAATCTCTGTCTGCCATATGGAGCACCTCCTATACCAGGCCTGCCTGGCCTAATCAAAAAGAAATCCTGGACCTGCTCGGAGAAAAAATGCCGGATCGTGAACTGGCCCTTTGTGCGGGCTGCCCGCACCGGGCTTCCTTCTGGTCCATCAGGACAGCCCTGGAACTGGACGGGCGAGGCGGCATTGTGCTGGGTGACATTGGCTGCTATACGCTGGGTATTGTCAGAACGGGCTATTATCTGCTGCAAACCATGCATTGCATGGGTGCCGGTGTGGGTATCGCCTCCGGGCTTGGCAAACTGGACTGCTTCGGCTTTGATAAGCCCGTAATTACCGTGGTGGGCGACTCCACTTTCTATCATGCCGCTCTTCCGGCACTGGTTAACGCTCGCTACCACCGGGCCAACTTCATGTGTGTGGTGCTGGATAATGAAACTACGGCTATGACCGGCCACCAGCCGCACCCGGGCCGGGAACTGACCGCCACCGGGGAACCGGCGGATACCGTGCAAATGGAAGAGCTTATCCGCGGCATTGGTATACCATACGCGGTTCAGGACCCTTACGATGTGCCGGCAGCCACTGAAGCTGTATACCTGATGCTGCAGCAGCAAGGCCCCCGGGTTCTTATTCTGCGGCGGACTTGCGCTCTGGCGGCGGTAAAAGGCAAGCGGAAGAACCGGGTTTACGTTGACCCGGCCAAGTGTATCGGTGATAGCTGCGGCTGTGGCAGGTTTTGCAGTAAAGTGTTTGCCTGCCCGGCCAACATTTGGGACGCCGAAAGCGGCAAGGCGCGCATAGATGAAGCTGTTTGCAACGGCTGCGGGGTATGTGCGACGCTTTGTCCCCAACAGGCCATTGTGGTGGAAAGGACGGTGTAAACGGCATGGGCGCTTTTTATGAACCTCTGAATATGATTATTACCGGTGTGGGGGGGCAGGGCAACGTGCTGGCTTCCCAGGTTGTTTCAGTTGCAGCGGCTGAGGCCGGGTACCGGGTGGCGGTGGGTGAAACCTTCGGTGTCTCCCAGCGGGGTGGCTCGGTGATGAGCCATGTGCGCATATCCCGGGACAGACCGTACGGCCCGCTGATCCCCCGTGGCAGGGCTCACGTGATAGCCGGTTTTGAACCGCTGGAAACCTTGCGGGTAATGATGGACTATGCCAATCCCGATACGGTAATTATTATGAACGACCGGCCCAACTACCCCCTGGGGTGCTTACTGGGTGAAGACAAATATCCCCGCCCGCAAAACATCAGGGCGGCGGTGCAAAAAATGGTCAGCCGGATGCACGTATTGCCGGCTACGGAACTGGCCAAAGAGGCCGGCAGCCCGATGGCTGCCAACATGGTGATGACCGGCGCCCTGGCGGGCAGCGGGCTTTTACCCTTCGGCCGGGAATACTTTGTGGAAACAATTAAATCATTGTTTAAGGATCATATCCGCGAGTTAAATCTAAAAGCTTTTACAGTAGGTTTGGAGCACGTTGCGTTACCTGTGAAATAACAAAAGAAGCCCCGCTTTACGTTTCGCGTGCGGGGCTTCTTTTTGACTAATATGATCCCCGGTACAGAGCCCATTTGTTCTGACGTCAAAATAACCCCGCTTGGAATTGCTTCCTTGGCGGGGTTTTATATTGTTTTCTTATACCGTGGGTTTTGAAATGCAGTTTAGAAGAGGCTCAACTTTGGAAATTAACAATAGCGTATGCTGATCTTTTTCTATGGATATTGGACAATTCGACATCGTTCCCGAAGGCAATAAAGAGGTGTTTGTCAAAAACAAAAACTTAATGCCATAAGTTGCATGGGAAATGTCGCTGCCAGAGCTTGTATGTCCTAATGTCCATTTAGGAGGTACCGAAAAAATGAAAGAGAAAATTGCGATGGAAAAAGAAATAAATAATAACAATTTTAAAGGATTAATAAGCTATCTGCGAAAGCATTATGGAGACGAAGGGGTTCAACTGGTAACCCGGGGACTGATTAACAGCGAAAAATATCTCATTGCTGATAAATATGATCCTTTAAAAGTTACCCCCGTTCAAGAACACCACCTGCTGGACAATGCTTACTGGGTTTCCAACGAATTTTCTCTACAACTCCTCGCGAATGTCAAAAAGGTGGTTTCGGGACCGAATCCTTTATTTACAGCAGGGGAAAACTCCGTTATCAATCATATGTCTAAAAGCTCCTTATTTATGGCAAGAATATTCGGCCCCAAAATTCTTGCCCATCATGTATCCAGGCTAAATGCACGTTTTAACCGGACAAAAGAGGTAAGGTTAGTTGAATTGACGGATAGTTCAGCAATATTTGAGCTGCATTATAAACCGGGATATCATGTCACCAAGGATGTTTGTAACTGGAATCTTGGCATTTATTCAGGTATGGCCCGGCTTGCCGGAGTTCGGGGCGGTAAAATTGAAGAGATTAAATGCGTAGTAGATGGTAGTGAATGTTGTGTCTTCACAGTTACCTGGAAAAAAAACAGCTTGATAAAACGTTTACTCAGCTGGTTAATGAGATCTGTCACACAGGAGTTGGTAGAAGACTATGAATTTACTACCAGGCAAAGAGATAAACTCATAGATAACCTCAAACAGTCGGAAGAGCGCTATCGCGTATTGACTGATAATTCATTGACTGGAATATATATAATCCAGAAGGGGGTTTTTGTTTATGTAAATGATCGTTTCACTCAAATGCTAAACTATTCTTCCTCAGAAATGATTGGGAAAAAATGTTGGGAATTTTTACACCCCGAATATCAAGATATAATTAAAGAAAGGCTTATGACTAATTCCGGGGAGAATCAAGTAAGGTTTTATTACGAATTATGTGCTTGTCGAAAAGATGGAGAATTAATCTGGTTTCAAGTTTTATCGACCAATATTGAATACAATAGTCAGTATGCAATAATGGGTAACGTAATTGATATCACTGAACGCAAACAGATGGAAAAGGAAATTGCCCGCCTCGACCGATTGAACCTGATCAGTGAAATGGCTGCCGGTATCGGCCATGAAATTAGGAATCCGATGACTACCGTACGCGGGTTACTACAAGTGCTTGGTGGTAAAAAGGTGTGTATTCAATATAAGGAATACTATGATCTCATGATCGAGGAACTGGACAGGGCCAACTCAATAATTACGGAGTATCTTTCGCTCGCCAGGAACAAAGTAGTAGATTTAAAAACGCAGAACCTCAATAATATAGTGCAAGCCCTGTCTCCGTTAATTCAGGCCGACGCAATGGTCTCCGATAAGTATTATCAAGTGGAGCTAAAAGATATTCCGGATTTGCTCCTGGACGAGAAAGAGATTCGCCAGCTCATTCTTAACCTCGTTCGCAACGGTCTGGAAGCAATGTCCCCCCGGGGAATTTTGACCATAAGAACATTTGCTGACAGCGAAAAGGTGGTTTTGGCGGTACAGGATCAAGGCAAAGGGATTGAGCCACGCTTACTTGAGCGGATGGGCACTCCCTTCTTCAGTACCAAGGATAATGGAACGGGTTTAGGGCTGGCAGTTTGTTACAGCATCGCCGCCAGGCACAATGGCACGATAAAAGTGGAAACCGGTCCCAAGGGAACTACTTTTTACGTTTGGTTCAGACTGTAGCAGAGCTTTGCGGTGGCCGCAACCAAAACATAAAAGCCACCAAGATCCTCTGCCTTTAATAATAGTGCAAACACTGGTATGGAATAATTTCGGAATAATTTCAATTGACAACATTACAATTGGTGTTTAAAATTAATTTAATCATCAACGTTTATTTTTTCATAAATTTGCAAAATCACTTAAGAAGATCTATAAAACCTCGGACAAATTCCTGACGAATCAGGATTCATTGATACTACATAAGATAAAAAAACCACGAAGGCATGACCCGGCGCGAAGCGGGGCCTTTCGTGGTTTTTTATTTTTTACGGCGGGAGGGCGATAACTTAAAAAACACCAGGTACTTACCAGTTATTAGCTAAAAAGGAGTCGATGAATTCATGAAAATCAAAATTATTAAAAAAACAGTACTAATGGTTTTGGTTTCCTTTCTCGTCATGATTTTGCTGACCGGTTGCGGTGGTGGGGGCGGGCCACAGGAAAAGGCGCCGGCAGCCGCTGAAAATGTTTTAAAATTGGCCGCGGCTTTTGATTTTAAAAGCGCCATGGAAGGCAAAATGCTGATATTTGATTCCCTGGTTAAACTGGATCATACCGGCAACATCCAGCCTTCTCTGGCGGAGTCCTGGGAAGTGTCCGGGGCTGGAAAGGATTACACCTTTCATTTGAGAAAGGGCGTCACCTTCCATGACGGAACACCCTTCAACGCGGAGACCGCGAAGCTTTCACTGGAGTGGATGTCCCAAAGTGAAGTTTGGGGAAAGTCTATACAGGACATCAATACCCCGGATGAATATACGGTAACGGTAAGCTTCAACAAGTTTTGTGCCAACTTTTTACAGGACCTCGCAGACTCATCATCCTGCGCCATGCTCTGTCCCGGGGCGCTGGAACCGGCGGGCAGCTCAGAGGGAAAACTGACCAATTTTATAGGTACCGGTCCTTACAAACTTGATTCCTATGAAAAGGACAAGCAGGCGGTTTTAATCCGCAATGACAGCTACTGGGGAGATAAACAAAAACTGGATAAAGTGATCTGGTACAGAATACCCGACCCCCAAGCCCAAATCGTTGCGTTAAAGGCGGGTGAGGTTGATATAATCGGCATTGCCGAGCACCATTCCAGCGTTCCCTATGTGGAGGTGCCAGGATTGAAGCAGGCCGGTTATCAGGTCAGCACCCAATCTTACGGTCGTTACCAGGTGCTGGAATTCAACTGCCGGCGTGAGCCCTTCAACGATAGAAATGTCAGACTGGCTTTCAATTATGCCGTGGACAAGGAAAAAATGGTTCAGGAGCTTTTCGGGGGGCTGACAGAACCAGCCGATACCATCACCGCCCCCTGGTTCAAATACGGCCCCTCTGAAGTGAAAGAGAAATTCACCTACGATCAGGAAAAAGCCAAACAGCTGCTGGCCGAAGCCGGCTGGCGGGACACCAACGGGGACGGTCTGCTGGACAAGGATGGTAAACCCTTCAGCTGCGAACTGCTGATTCCCGCAGGGGAGGCCAATGCCGATGCGGTGGCGGTATATGTTCAGTCCGAGCTTAAAAAAATAGGGGTGGATTTGCAGCTGCTGACACTGGAAAGCAGCTCCGCCGGGCAGAAGAAAAATGAAGGCCAGTACGACCTGTTTGTTCACCATAGCTTTTGCCTGCCTACCACTCCCGGAGGTATTGCCCCGGGGGACAAATATGATTCCGGGGCGGCCAGCTGGAAATACGCCTACCACAGCCCGGAACTAGACCAGTTGATTGCAAAGGCTTTCGGAGACCCGGATGAAACCGGACGGAAGGAGTTTTGCAACCAGATCTGGGATTTGCTCCATCATCAGGCGCCCTGCATTCCCCTTTACGATATTGTCAAACTGGTGGTTTATCGGGACGGTGTTACGGGATTCCAACCGGGAGCCACTATGTTTGATATGGATTTAAAAAATATTGAAGTTAAATAGCTTTGGCCTGGACGGTCAGGCTTGGGGAGGGGCGATAATTGCAAAGCTTAATACTACGGCGGTTTTTTGTGGCCCTGCTGGTGATGCTGACAGCCTCGCTACTTTCCTTTACACTACTTTACTTTGCTCCGGGCAATCCGGCGGAGGCCATATTGAGGCAGCGTACCGGAAATGATCCTAACTTTGAGGAAATCGCCCTGTTTATGGAAAATCACGAACTTAACAAGGCCTATTCCAGCCAATGTATTCAATGGATGTATATGATCAGCCGGGGAGATTTCGGCTCCTCCCTTAAAACCGGCGAACCGGTGCTGCGGGAGTTTTTCGGCAGGTTTGGGGCTACAGCGCAGCTGGCTGTGGCGGCGATGGTTATTTCTCTGCTGCTGGCGCTGCCACTGGGGGTGCTGGCGGCGGTCAGACAGAACTCCCTGCCTGACCACGTTACCAGGGTAGTGGCTCTGCTGGGCATTTCCATTCCGGAATTCTGGCTTGGAATCATGCTGATGGTGTTATTCTCCCTGATACTGGGCTGGCTGCCCTGTTTCGGCAGCGGCACTGTCAAACACTTCGTATTACCGGTGGTCACCCTGGGTACCGGTATCGCCGCTGCCCTGGCCCGGTTGACCAGGGCAGCCATGCTGGAGGTGCTGCCCCTGGACTATATTAAGACGGCCAGGGCCAAGGGTTTGCGGGAACCGGTGATCATCTGGAAGCATGCTCTGAAGAACGCTTTAATACCAGTACTGACAGCCTTTGGCTCGCAACTGGGGCATCTGATGGCCGGGGCGGTGGTGGTGGAAACGGTATTTTCCTGGCCGGGTATAGGAAAATTTCTGGTGGATTCTATATACGCCAGGGACTATCCGGTGATCCAGGGATTTGTTTTCCTGGTGGCGGCAGTATTCGTGCTGGTTAACTTGTTGGTGGACATTGCCTACTACTTCCTGGACCCCCGGGTCAGGTTCGAGAAAGGGTGGCGGTAATTTGGCCGGTTGGTTTAAACATTACAGACAAAACAAGCTGCTTTGGGCGGGAGGCGCCATGGTTTTATTAATAACTGTGGTGGCTCTGGCCGCCCCCCTTCTTTCTCCCTTCGATCCCACCCAGGTACAGGTGGATGAGAGGCTGCACGGGCCGTGTCAAGACAATTTAATGGGAACTGATGGTTACGGTAGGGACATTCTCAGTAGGATAATTTATGGGGCCAGATTTTCCTTAAGCCTTTCTCTGGCTGTAGTGGCGGCGAATATGGTTTTGGGACTGCTCATAGGTTCTACGGCAGGCTATCTTGGGGGCATGGTTGACGAATTTATTATGCGGACGGTGGACTTATTGATGGCTTTTCCCGGTATTATTCTGGCCCTCTGTATAGTGGGGGTGTTGGGCCCGTCAATGCATAACCTGTTCATCGCCCTGGTGGCTCTGGGTTGGGTGGGTTACGCCAGGATAGCCCGGGGGCTGGTGCTGTCCTTAAAAGAGCAGTGCTTTATCGATGCCGCCAGGGGCCTGGGCGGGAGCGGTTGGTACATTATTGTGTACCATGTCATTCCCAACATTGTGCCTTCTCTGATTATTTTGGCCGCGATGCACGTGGGGCATGCCATACTTGCCATCGCCTCATTGAGTTTTCTGGGGCTGGGGGTACAGCCCCCCACCCCGGAATGGGGAACCATGCTGAACGAGGGCAAACAATTTATATTTACCCACCCCCATGTAATTTTCTTCCCCGGTGTGTCCGTTACGGTGACAGTATTCGCTTTCAACATACTGGGCGACGGCCTCAGAGACCTGTTGGACCCCAGGGCCAGGGACATTATCAAAACATAATGGGGGGTAGGCCTTATGGATTTGCTTAAAGTCATCGGCCTTAAAGTATATTTTGATTCCCGTGACGGAATGGTTAAAGCGGTGGACGGGGTTGATCTGTCTGTTGCTCCGGGGGAAACCTTGACCCTGCTGGGCGAAACAGGCTCCGGCAAGACGGTTTTGGGTTTGGCGATTATGGGCCTGCTGCCTCCCAATATCTTGATGGAAGGTAAAATACTTTACCGGCAAAAAAATCTCCTGACTCTCTCCGCAGGAGAACTGCGGGAGCTCAGGGGGCGGGAAATAGCTATGATCATGCAGAACCCCTTGAGCTCGTTAAACCCTACCATTACCGTTGGGGAGCAGATAGCAGAAGCAGTAAGGGAACACCGCAAGATTAGCGGAAAGGCTGCCTGGAAGGAGGCGGAAAACATGCTGGGACTGGTGGGCCTGCCACCTGAACGAGTCCGGCATTACCCCCACCAGTTCAGTGGGGGTATGCGCCAGAGGGTCATGATTGCCCTGGGCTTGGCCTGCCGGCCTTCACTGTTGATTGCCGATGAGCCAACTAAGGGGTTGGACGTTACTGTACAGTTACAAATTATGGATTTATTAAGTTCCCTGCCTGGCTACACCGGCTCCGACGGTTCAATGCTGCTGATTACCCACGACCTTGGGGTGGCGTCTGAACTGGCCGACAGGGTTGCCGTGATGTACGCAGGCAGAATAGTGGAGTTGGGTGGTGTCAGGGATATTTTTAAAAAACCGGCACACCCCTATACCAGGGGGTTTATAGCAGCGCATCCGGGAAACGGCCTAAGGCCGATCAAGGGTCAAAGCCCTTCCCTGGTGGAGCTCCCTTCAGGCTGTGGTTTCCATCCCCGTTGCCCCGGGGCCGGTTCCCTCTGCCAACGGGAGATTCCGCCGCTATCAGACGTAACCGGAACTCATAAAGTGAGGTGTCATTATGCTTGAAGCGGCAGGGCTTACCAAAATATATCGCAGCGGCATCCTCCGGTGGGATAAAACCGTTGCCGTCGAGGATATCTCCTTTACTATTACCAAGGGCCAGTGTTACGGGCTGATAGGGGAAAGCGGCAGCGGTAAATCTACCGTGGGCAGGCTGGTGGCCGGTCTGACATTGCCCAGCAGTGGCAGCGTTTTAATGAATGGCCGGAATATTTCCGGGATGGGGGCGGCAGATCGCAAGATTCACCGGAGCAAAGTGCAAATGATTTTCCAGGAGCCGGATGGTTCCCTGGACCCCCGTTGGAAGACTTCCCGCAGTCTGGCCGAACCATTCAGGCTGCATCAACTGTTGCCTGAGGGTAAAATTACCGGACGGGTAAAGGAATTGCTAAACATTATCGGACTTCATTCGGAGCATTTGAATCGCTACCCCTTTGAATTGAGCGGGGGACAACTGCAGAGGATATCCCTGGCCCGGGCACTGGCACTGGAAACGGAGCTTATTGTGGCGGACGAGCCCACATCCTCCCTGGATGTATCTGTACAGGCTCAGATACTCTGTCTTTTAAAAGAATTACAGCAAAAATTAAACCTGGCCATACTTTTTATCACCCATGATCTTTATGTTGCCCGTCAAATGTGTCAGCGAGTTGCGGTTATGTACCGGGGTACAGTTGTAGAAGAAGGAGATACAGAGTTTGTTCTGGCTCAGCCGGCCCATCCTTATACCAGGCTGCTGCTGGAATCACTGCTCATTCCAGACCCCGACGCCAGAAAAAACAGAGTGGGCACAATGAGGCGTTTTAACGGAACCGAACTGGAGCATACATATAAGGACCGTCGGGGTTGCCTGTTCTACCACCGTTGTAAAATGAAAAATTCTTTATGCGAACAGGTGAAACCAGATTTTGTATTCATTACTAAGGGGCATAAAGTGGCCTGCCATCATGCGGAACCTTTTAGTGCAGCTCCTAAAATTGCCGTTATTTGAGGAGGACTAACCATGAAACAGGCGGAATTAAAAGAAGCGATCAGACTCAGGTGGAACAACAGGGCGGAGTCCTTTGACAGTTCTCCGGGCCACGGCATTCACTCCCAGAGTGAAAAAGCTGCTTGGATATCCCTTTTTACCGGAATCATGGGGCCGTCTGGAACCAGTGTACTGGATGTGGGTTCAGGCACCGGTGTTTTGTCCCTGTTACTGGCGGAAATGGGACACAAGGTTACAGGGGTAGACCTGGCTGAGGAAATGGTGCAGAAGGCCAGGGACAAATTTAAAAGCAATAATCTGCCCGCGGAATTTGTTATAGGCGATGCGGAAAACCTGCCTTTCAGGAAACAAACCTTCGACATTGTGATCAACAGGCATGTGGTGTGGTCCCTTACCGATCCGGAGAAGGCCTTTAGAGAATGGAAAAGGGTATTGAAGAAACCCGGCGGCAGGTTGATAATAATAGACGGCAACTGGGGCAGGGATGTGCCAACGGTTAGAAGGATCTGGCGGTTTTTCAGCCGTATTCTCATACTGCTCACGGAGTTCAACAACCCTTGGGTGGGTAATCAGAAATTGGACAGGCTTCTGCCCATGAAACAGGTAAAACGGCCGGAAACCGATGTGGAAATACTGAAAAAGCTGGGCTTCGCGGTCAGAGTGGAGCCTCTGAACATCCCCAGGTGGAGCGGATTTTTAGGCTATCTTAAACATGGCCACCACGCTGGAATGGATTTTCTAATCGTAGCTTCACTTTGAAACCACAACCCGGGAGGATACGAAATCATAGAGTATCCTCCCTTATTTATAGGTTCCGCATGGGTTCCGGCTTCCACTATCTGAGATATATCGGAAAATGAGAGACAACCTCTTAGATAAACCCATAATATGGTTTTTGACTGGTGGCAAAATGGATCCATCTGATCAAGGTGATAAAGTCAAATACTGGGAGCTTGACCGCTCTTTGGATATCGGATGCATATGGCGGTAAATCACTGCATTCTAATAGGATTGCTCCAATATCCGGATGATCATTTACCATAGCAACAGCTGCATCAACTACTTCTTTTCTAAGCTTCTCATTATCAAACGTTCCTCTGTCCTCAATAATAGCTGAAAACTCGGGCAACCCACTTAAATCTTTTACGATACAAATACCTGGATCATGCACACCACAGCTTGCAAATAAGTTTGGCGTGATTCCTTTGGCGTAGGCTGTCAGCATACCAATTTTTTGATTAGGCTTTAAACCCGTTTTGATCCAGGGTATTTGCACAACGCTGGAAAGGTACACGGGAATATCAACAGCTGCTGCTACTTTATTTTGGAAATTGCCAAAGAACCCGCATGCTGCGGATATCGCGCGGGCACCTTCCGCTTCCAATTCCTGTGCTGCTTTGATTACGCTATCCAACAATGTGAAATCGCCTGAAAGCAGCCTTGATGTATTACAATCAGGAACTACCTTTAATCTAACGGGAAAGTCATAAGTACATAGATTGGCAACATTTCCTGGCAAAACAGGATACCAGCATCCGTCCAGATACAGAATCCCCACTGAATATCCGGTTACATACTGACCTCTTTTTTGTGTAACTACAGTTTTGGGGGTTGCAATTCCCAGGTACCCGTACTCCCGTTCTTGGTTAGGCTTTTTGCTGTTCATTTCAAACTCCCTTGCGTTCGATACTTGAAAACTAATTACTTAAAATAGTAACATTTTACGGTTAATAAATCCAGAAATAATGGTTATCAGGTGCTTACTTTCTTGATCGACAATCCCGGCTAGTTTTGAATATTATGTTTTTGCCGGAACAATGGACTGTTTGAAAAACGTTTAATTATTCGCCCATACAGGTCATCAAAAATTGTATACACTACGGGTACCAGTATCAAGGTGATAAGAGTTGAAAAAGTTAAGCCAAAGGCAATAACTATGGCCATTGGTTTCATTAATTCATTACCGGTACCGCCGCCAAGAGCCATGGGCATTAAAGCCAAAACTGTACATAAGGTCGTCATCAGAATCGGCCGCAGACGGATCGGCCCGGCCTGTATGACAGCATCATTGCGTTCGATTCCACGTTTGCGCAGGGTATTTATATAGTCAACCAACACAATGGCATTGTTAAGAACAATACCAATTAACATAATGGCCCCGATCAAACTCATCACATTTAAGCGTGTTCCGGTAAGTCCCAACCCGATTACAACTCCGATAAAGGTGGGTGGTAAGGAAAACATGATGATAAAAGGTTGGAACAAAGATTCAAACTGCGCCGCCATCACCATAAAGACCAGGACAATCGCCAGTATCAGGGCCGTACCCAAGGCACTGAAAGATTCATTCATATTTTGTTGATCTCCACTGTAGTCAATGGTATAGCCCTGGGGAAGTGTCAATTGTGCCAGTTTCTGCTGAATTTCGGAGTTAACACTGCCGGGAGCTACACCGGAAACATCGGCGGTGATTGCAACTTCACGGTTTTGGTTGGAACGGCTTATCTCCTTGGGAGAATTTTTAATGGCTATATTAGCCACGTCTCTCAATGGCACTTTTGCTCCGGAAGAGGAAACAATCACCATGTTTGAAAGGGTACTCTCGGTGTTGGCATAATCTTTGGAGTATCGCAAACTTATGTCGACGGTGTTATCACCGGTATGCAGGCTGCCTACTGTCAGGCCACCGAAAGCAGTTTTGATTGCTGAAAGAATCTGACTGACGGAGATACCGTACTGTGCCGCTCTTTCGCGGTCAACCACTATTTGCATTTGAATATTACTGGACAATGAACTTGACACGTTCCTGGTTCCGGACACTCCTTTAATGATCTCTACCGCATTGTTACCCAACTCAGTAAGAATATCCAGGTCGCTGCCACGGATAATTACATCAACTGCACTACCGGACATGCCCATGGCACTTTCTTCCACTTCCACCGTAATAGTGGCGCCAACAACATCGGTTATGGCTTGACGGATTTTTTCTGCTGCTCCATTGGATGTTACTTTATATTCATCTGTGGATTTAAGCTTGTACTGAATGGTTGCATTATTGGCTTCGGAAGTGCCTGCAAAGGGGTTGTTGCCGCCGCCCACTGTTATATTATCGGTATCAATCCCGTCACCGATTGCTTTTTTGGCTAGATTGTCAATTTCCTCAGCCTTTTTCTGAGTTACCTCAAGCATGGTGCCTGTTGGCATTTCAATAGTAATGTTTACTCCCCGTTCATCCATACTGGACATAAACTCCATGCCAATCAACGGGATACAGCCCAGACTGGTAATGAATAAAAGTACAGTGGCTGCCACCACAGTTTTACGATGCTGTAAAGCCCAGCTAAGAAGACGTTTGTAGCCTGAAATAATCTTTTGCAGCCCGTAACCGAAAAGGGTAACCGGGTTCTTGTCTCCCTTTTTATACACAAATTCTTCCGGTGCCGGTACATTTTTTAACATTCTGGAGGACATCATCGGCACCAGCGTCAGGGCGGCAAAAAGAGCGCAGGCATGGGAAAAGCTTACGGTCAATGCCAGCGGTTTGAAGATCATACTGGCGATGCCGCTGACGAAAACTATGGGCATAAAAACGACAATCTGGGAGGCCGCCGAAGCCATTACGGCAGTTCCCACCTCAGCTGTTCCCACTTTGGCCGCGTTGATCACGTCAAGGCCTTCCTGCCTTTTTCTGTAAATGCTTTCCAACACTACAATGGCAAAGTCAACCAGGGATCCAAGGCCAAGCATCAATCCACCAAGGGACAGCATGTTAATTGTTATATCAGCAAAATACATGGCGGAAAATGTACCGATCAAGGCGATAGGCAGAGTGATTGCTACTACCGCGGTACTTCTGGCACTACGCATGAACAGAAACAATATGATTACCGCAAGTAATCCACCAAGGAGTCCATGTTCCTCAACACTTTTAACGGCATCTGTGATGGTGGTAGATGTGTCGCTGACGATGTTCATTTTAACACCATCAGTTAGCGTTTTGTTCAAACCGGCCACTTCTTGATAAACTTTTTTAGCAACCTGCACTGTGTTGCCGTCTGAAGCTTTCCGTACACTCAGAGTTAAAGACGGCTCCCCATTGACATAAGTGAGAGAGCTATCTTTTTTAAAAGAATCACTAACTTCTGCGATATCTGACAGCGGAATGTGGTTTCCAGATGAGCCGGGGACACTGATTTGTACATCCTTGATGACATCAAGGTTGTCGAATTCATTCATAACCCTGATGCTGATTTCGCTGGAGCCTCTGACCAATTGTCCCGCTGTGCCGGTAATATCATCACCGGAGAGTGCCTGTGACACCTGTTGAATGGTTAGGCCATAGGCATCCATTTTAGCTTGGTCGAGCCTAACCTGGATCTCCCGCTCTTTGCCGCCTCTAATGCTAACAGAACTGACACCCTCAATCCGCTCCAGAGCCGGTTGAATAGTATCTTCGGCAATTTCTTTCATCTTGGCAAGACTTGCTCCGGTCAGACTGTAAGTCATAATGGCTTGGGAATTGAGATCAATTTTAGATAACGTGGGACTGTTGGCATCATCCGGCAAAGAACTTCTAACTGAATCAATTTTGCTGCGCAAGTCGTTCATTTTATCGTCAAGATCTGACCCATAGTCGAATTGCACCATGATCATGGAGTTGCCGGTTGAAGACTCTGAATTAATTTCTTTGATGCCGCTAACCGAACTTACAGCTGATTCTATGGGCTTGGTAATGACCTTTTCAACCTCAGCCGGTGCCGCTCCCGAGTAACTGGTGTTGATCGTTATAACCGGTATACTCATGTCCGGCATAAGAGCGACTCCCAGATTGGGCAGTGCATAAAGTCCAATGAATACCACCGTAAGTATGAGCATTGAGATGGCCACGGGTCGTTCAACGGAAAAGTTTGCTATTTTCACTTGGCATCACCGTCCTGTGTCTTAACCACTCTCACCTGCTGACCATCGGAGAGAAGACGGTTGCCTTCGACTATAATGCTTTGTCCTTCCTTTAAGCCGTCGGTGATTTCAATCAGGGTGTCATTGGTAACCCCGGTTTTAACAGAGACCTCCTTGGCCTGGTTATTTTCTACAATATATACAATGTGCTGCCCATCCTGCTCAATAACCGCATCCACCGGCAGCGCAAAAATATTTTTTAAATTTCCCGTGATAAGTTCGATTTTGGCTGTCATTCCCGGCTTAATTTCCCCGGAGGGGTTGGCCACTGAGATTTCCACCGGATAACCCATGGTGTCGGAGTCTGCTTTTGGTGCTATGGTAGTCAATGTTCCCTCAACGGATTTGTTAAGAGAATCAATGGTAACTGATACAACGCTTCCCGGTCGGAGTTCGTTTACTATACTTTCAGGAATCGAAGCCTCTACCTTAACGGTATCAATACTTACGATGACTGCGGCATTGGTTTGACTGCTGACCATTTCACCGGACTCAATATTAATTTCACCTACCAGGCCGTCCATTGGTGCGGCAACTGAATAGTCGGCAAGATTTTCCTGCGCACTGCTTAGTGTTGCATTAGTCTGATTCATTTGCTGCCGGGCCTGTTCAAGATTGAGCTTGGCATTAACCAACGCGGTGTTGGCCTGTTCTAAATCGTATGTAGATATGACATTACTTTCAAATAAGGTTTGTTTGCGGTCATAATCGGCCTGGGCATCCCTTAAAGCCTGATCCGCCATATCATAACTTGTTTTAGCGATGCCTAAACTCGCTTCTGCTTCAGTCAATTGGTTACTTGCTTCCTTGCTATCAATCTGAAAAAGAACTTGTCCCTTTTTTACCTGAGCACCTAATTTTACCTTAACTGCTGCAACACGACCGGAAACTTTGGGGGCGACGGTGGTCTCCGACGACGATGAAATCTGTCCGGAGGTACTGTAATTCATTTTCATTTCTGTTTTGGCTAGCTTCATCACTTCAACGGGAATTGATGATTCTTCAGCAATGGGCGGTTGTTTACTTCCGCATCCGTTTAAAAGGGAAGAAAATAACATAACTAACAGCAAAATCGTGAACTTTTTCAACTTTTTTATCACTCCCTAAATCATTCTGCCTCTCGTATACATTATAGAGAAATAAAACAAACAGTTTTTAAACCAAATATAAAATATCTATTAACAAACTCGAAAATTTAAATTAAAATTTTTGGCTAAAAAAGGCTAAATATTTAGTAGAAATTTAAAAGATCGTTTTATAATGTAGGCATTATAATAGAGAATAAAACAGAAACTTGTAAATCAAATCCTGTGGAGGTAACCATGTGTCTTTAAAACAAAAGATTTGGGCTTCTTACATTGTTATGATCATAGTTCCTTTTTTTCTGGCAGTCTTGTCAGCCAGATTAATCTTGATTAATTATGAACAGGGTCATCAACTACAAATTATAGAAGCTGTGCAAGACGAAAAAATCAGGGAATATACGGATTTTGCAGAGGAATTAGAGTCTACCCTCGTCAATCATCCGGATTACTTTAAAGATAAGTTATACTTGGAACGGATCAACAACAAAATAACTTCCTTTGGGATGGGCATGTTGATCCAGGATAATGATCAATTTACCTATAATTCCCTACCGGTGAAAGCAGAAAAACTAAAACCTTATTTATCAAAATTTCTGGAACAGGATATTTCTAAAAGATGGGTAACAGCAATTGCCAAAGAATATATAGTAAGATGCAGGGCCATCTCTTTCAGTGATGGTACGACAGGCCGCATTTACCTTTTTATGAGCAAAATAGCCCCGTGGGATCCTCCGCCCGGACAATTTAATGAATACGTGAAATGGGTTTTTATAATTTTCATCATTTGTATTTTGGTGACTAACAGTTTTTTAACTTACCATATGTCTAAAAGTTTAATTGATCCATTAAACTCAGTTAAAAAAGCCGCGATGGAAATCCAACGGGGAAATCTGGATTACCCCATTAGCTATCCGGCCAAAAACGAAATAGGGGAATTGTATCGGACCTTTGAAGAGATGCGGCTAAAACTAAAGCAATCACAAGCTCTTAATACTCAATATGAAAACAGCAGAAAACAACTGATATTTAATATATCCCACGACCTTAAAACACCGCTTACGACAATTAAAGGATATGCCCAGGGCATAATCGACGGTGTAGCCAATAACCCGGCGAAAATGGAAAAGTATCTGCGGACTATCTTAAATTACGCTGTGGAAATGGAGCGGTTAACCAATGATTTAGTTCTTTTTTCTGAATTAGACATTAAACAGCTTCCTTTTGACTTTGAAACTATAGAAATTAATAAATATCTTGAAGATGCCATAGAAGAATTAAACTTTTCCTTAAGTGAAAATAGCATTGACCTTAGCTTTGTGTCTCATTATGAAAGCCAGGATTTAATCATGGCCGACCGGCAGAGGCTGGTTAGAGTTATTCATAACATCATAGAAAACGCCCAAAAACATTTAAATAAAGAGCATAAGGAAATACAAGTAATCTTAAAAGAAGATAACAGCGGGGCATTAATTGAAATAAAGGATAATGGCTGTGGTATTCCGGAGGATAAACTTTCCTTTATTTTTGACCGGTTCTTCAGAGTAGATAGTGCCAGGAACCGGACAACCGGAGGCAGTGGTATTGGATTATCCATTGCGAAAGAAATAATCGAGGCTCATCAGGGCCGGATTTGGGTCAAGAGCACGGAGGGGTTAGGGACCAGTATATTTTTTACCTTGAAAAAATCTAAATATTTTATAGTAAACC
Source organism: Desulfotruncus arcticus DSM 17038 (assembly GCF_900113335.1). Classification (GTDB taxonomy): domain Bacteria; phylum Bacillota; class Desulfotomaculia; order Desulfotomaculales; family Desulfallaceae; genus Desulfotruncus; species Desulfotruncus arcticus. The sequence goes on along the minus strand of NZ_FOOX01000018.1, from coordinate 75,912 downwards.
TAAACTAAAAGAGCTGTTTTCTTACGAGGAGGAAAACCTATGAAGAAGGTATTAATTATTGAAGATGAGCAGAGTATTGCCGAACTGGAAAGAGACTATCTGGAAATCGAAGGCTTTGAAACGGATATCGAACTAAACGGCAGGACAGGTCTGCAGCGGGCCTTACAAGGAAATTACGCGATGATTATACTAGATGTTATGCTGCCTGAAGTTGACGGGTTCGAAATATGCCGGACCATACGCAACAATAGCGATGTACCCATAATCATTGTCTCTGCCAAAAAAGAAGATATTGATAAAATCAGAGGATTAGGACTGGGCGCTGACGATTATATGACTAAACCCTTCAGTCCGGCGGAACTGGTGGCAAGAATCAAGTCCCATCTTGCCCGCTATAATCGTCTGGTTAATCAAAGAGTTGATGATCATAACGAGGAATTAAAAATAAAGGGCCTGGTAATTAATAAAAATTCCCGGCGTGTTTATCTAAACGGCCAGGAAATACAGTTAACTAACAAGGAATTTGATCTGCTGGTATTTTTAGCTGAAAATCCGGAACGGGTATTAAGTAAAGAACAAATTTTTGAAAAAATCTGGGGTATGAACACTTGGGGAGAAATAACAACAGTAGCTGTTCACATTAGAAAAATTCGTGAAAAAATGGAGGAAGATACATCAAATCCACAATATATTGAAACCGTTTGGGGTGTAGGATATCGTTTTAAGGTTTCCTAAAGTTTTGCTTATAGTTATATCTTACAATAGAAAACACCTGAATGTACCCTGAAGATTCACTGAATTTATACTTAATATTTTCAATTTTCAAAAATAACTATCGGAAAATTACTCTATTCTATATTGTCTGATGTGGTTAAAGTATCCTTTTTAGATATCTCTCCTTATTGACTTTTGGAAACTAAAATACTAAAATAGTTTTATGGTTAAAGATGGCAAGGCTGACATGAGTATTTTTTTAAAAAGGAGGGATGAATGAAGTGGAGGACATAAAAAACCTGATCCTTGATAAGACAAAAGAACGGCTGGAACGCTTTGGGTATAAAAAGACAACAATGGACGAAATTAGCAGGGACTGCAAAATTTCAAAAAAAACAATTTACCAACACTTTACAGACAAAGAAGACCTGTTCAAATGTCTTTTTTTACGTGAGTTAAATAAAACGATGGAGATATTATTTTCGCGAATCAGGGGTGTGTCCGACCCTCTTGAGCAGCTGGTACTGCTTATTCGAACGGCAGTACCGTATCTAAACCAAGATCATTTCATAACTAAAGTACTAAAAGACGATGACCTGTTTTTAGCCATGAATAGAAAGTATCATGAATTTCTTGATAAAGAGGTCATCTCAATCATCGCGGGGATTATTCGCGAAGGCAAACAGCAGGGTAAGTTCCGGGATGTGGATGAAAAGATTGTTGCTTATGCCGGCTTTAGGCTATTCCAGGCCTTCAGCTTTGCTCGTACAGGTCCGCTCTGTGATGATGAGCACATTGAGGATTATACCGAGATACTGATCGACTTTATCGTTAATGCCCTGGTAAAAAAGTAGAGGCTAATCCAGCCAATTGTATTTTGCATCGGGCATTATTAATTTTTGCCATTCGGAAACTGAAAAACGAAAATAGTTTGCAAGTTACAGCTGTTTTGATCGTTTTGATAGCTACATAAACATAAGTACTGAGGAGTGGGTTTTTTGCAAAAGTCTATTACAGTTTGCGCAATAGTTGTGATACTGGTGGTATCCTTTGGACTCGCCGGATGTTCTAAAACCGAAACAGCAAAGGAGGATATACCGCTTGTTCGCTCGCAAGTGGTAACAAAAGACGCCACGGGGCAAACCGCCGTCTATTCCGGTGAAGTGCGGGGAAGGCATGAGGTTATTCTGGCTTTTCAGGTTGGCGGGAAAATTACTCAACGAAACGTGGAGCTTGGGAGTGTGGTTAATTCCGGAGATGTTCTAATGGAAATGGATGCTCAAGATCTTCAACAAGCCGTAAATATGAGCGCCGCACAAGTGTCTTCGACTAAGTCACAATTGAGTCTGGCCGCCACCAATATAAAACGCTTTCGTAATCTGTATGAACAGGATGCCGTCAGTCTTGCGCAACTGGAGCAATACCAAAACGCCTATGATATTGCTTTAGCCGCCTTCAACCAGGCATCATCCCAATATAATCAAGTAGCTAACCAGCTAAGCTATTGCTCACTGGTGGCGGATAGTGACGGAGTTATTGCCAATGTGAATGCTGAAGCAGGACAAGTAGTTAACGCCGGCCAGCCTGTCCTCACCTTAGTGCAAGGCAGCGAACGTGAAATTGAAATCTATGTCCCGGAAAACCGCATTAACGACACCCGTAACGCACAGAAAATCGACATCAGTTTTTGGGCGCTGCCCGGGGTTACAGCGGAAGGGAAAATCAGGGAAATTTCACCGGTTGTTGATCAGGTGACCAGAACGTGTAAAGTCAGAATCAATTTAAGCAGCCCTCCTAAAAATATAAGTTTGGGAATGACTGCCAGTGTGAAGGTGGTAAACTCCGTCAAACAGCAGTCAATTTACATTCCCCTTGCGGCAATATACCAGATCGGTGATACACCAAGTGTGTGGGTCATTCAAGATGGCATCGTAAAATTGCGTCCTATCAAGGTCGGAGCTTTCGGTGACGAAACGGTTCAGGTTCTGGAGGGACTCCAAAATGGAGATGTCATTGTGACTGCCGGGGCTCAAAAATTAAGGGAAGGACAAAAGGTGCGTTATGAGTAAGCTGAATTTGTCCCAGTGGGCACTTAAGAATAAACAAATTGTATACTTCTTTATCCTACTGATTTTTGTGGCTGGAATATTTTCCTATCAAAAGCTGGGGAGAATGGAGGACCCTGATTTTATAATTCGTCAGATGGTAGTGTCTGTCGCCTGGCCAGGGGCCAGTGCCAGCCAGGTAGAAGAACAGGTAACTGATAAAATAGAGAAAAAGTTACAGGACACACCTGGTTTGGATTTTTTAAAAAGCTATTCACAGCCGGGGCAAGCAGTGATCTATGTGACTCTAAAAGATTCAGTAAGTGAAAAAGATATTCGCTCCACCTGGCTTGAAGTACGGAATATGGTAAATGACATTAAAGGGACATTGCCACAAGGGGTGGTCGGACCCGTATTCAATGACCGGTTCGACGATGTATATGGCTGTATTTATGCCCTTACTTCAAAGGACTATAGTTATGAGGAGGCGCGGGAAAAAGCGGAGCAAATTCGCAGGGATTTACTAAGTGTTAACAATGTGAAAAAGGTTGAACTCATTGGCGTCCAACCAGAAAAAATTTATATTGAGATGGAAAGTAATAAATTGGCTCAATTAGGGATAGATCCCAATATGATTATTGCTTCCGTAAAAGCACAGAGTTCTATGACTCCCGCAGGTATGATTGAGACATCCTCAGATGATGTCTATTTACGGGTTTCCGGGATGTTTGAAAATGTGGATAGCCTTCGCAACCTGCCCATTCGAGCTAGTGAACGGACCTTTCGCTTAGGCGATGTTGCCACAATACAGCGCAGTTATGCCGATCCTATGGAACCGAAAATGTATTATAACGGTCAGCCGGCTATAGGTCTCGCTGTTTCTATGGAAAAGGGGGGAAATATCCTTGCCCTGGGAAAAGAGCTGGACAAAACCATTGCCATGATAAAAAAGGACCTGCCCTTGGGCATGGAAGTCCATCAAGTATCCAATCAGCCCAAGGTTGTCCAAGAATCCATTAACGAATTTGTAAAATCATTGTCTGAGGCAGTGATGATTGTGTTGATTGTTAGCTTCATCAGCCTTGGCTTTCGTTCAGGTATCGTCGTTGCTTTATGTATTCCATTGGTCCTTGCCGGTGTATTTGCGTGCATGAATATATGGGGCATAGCTTTACATAAAGTATCGCTGGGAGCACTAATCATGGCTCTGGGCTTATTAGTGGATGATGCGATTATTGCTGTTGAGATGATGACTGTAAAATTGGAGCAAGGGTGGGGGAGATTTGAGGCGGCCGGCTATGCCTACACGGCTACAGCCTTCCCTATGCTTACAGGTACTTTAATTACTTGCGCAGGATTTATACCCGTTGGTTTCTCCAAAGGTTCTGCCTCCGAGTACACCAGTAGTATCTTCTATGTGATAACCTTTGCTCTTTTGATTTCCTGGTTTGTATCGGTACTGGTTGCTCCGCTGCTGGGTTATAAATTTATCAAACTCAAGCACACTGCTGATGCAGGTCATAACGTTTATGATTCCAAGTTTTACCGGAGGTTCCGGCAGATGCTCGTTTGGTGTCTCAATCACAAGAAACTGGTACTTAGCATTACATTAGTTTGCTTTATAGGTTCTACCTTTTTAATGAAGTTTGTAAAACAGGAGTTTTTCCCTGCGTCAGTTCGCCCGGAGCTCATTGTGGAAATGACTCTGCCGGAGGGATCATCCCTGGCGGCCACCGAGCGGGAGGCACATCAATTTGCGGACAGCCTTTCCGGCGATCCGGATATTGAAAACTACAGCTATTATGTCGGGAGGGGAGCACCACGCTTTATCCTTACGCTGGATCCGAAGCTGCCAAAGGCGAATTATGCTCAATTCGTGATTGTCGCCAAGAATCTAGAATCCCGTGAAGCCTTGAGAACTAAAGTTGATCAGCTATTTGCCGAAAAGTTTGAGCATGTGCGTGGCCATATCACGTTCATTCAAACCGGGCCTCCTTCGCCTTATCCTGTCATGTTGCGTGTTAGTGGCTATGACCACGCCAAGGTACGTGAGATTGCAAACCAGGTAAGTGAGGTTATGGCAAGAAATCCAAGCCTGACCAATATCAATCTTAACTGGAATGAAAAAAGCAAAGTGATGAATTTGGCTGTTGACCAGGAAAAAGCAAAAATGCTTGGTGTTAATAGAGAAAGTTTGGCCCAATCCTTACAGACCCAGCTGTCCGGGGCTACCATTGCCGAATTTTATGAAAAGGATAAAACTGTTGGTATTGTATTTCGTTTAGACGTCCAAAACCGGAAAGATTTGTCCGGTATCAAAGATCTTCCCATACACGTTGGCAATGGCAGATTTGTGCCTTTGGACCAAATTGCCACAATAAGTTACGATGCTGAAGAAGGTTTGATCTGGCGGTATGACCTAAAGCCAACCATTACCGTACAATCGGATGTGGTTCCCGGAGTAACCGGTAATGATGCCACACAAGAAATCAATGATGACTTAGAATCGGTACGCGAAAACCTTCCCCCCGGTTATAGCATAGAAGTTGATGGTGCTTTGGAGAGAAGTCAAGTTGCTAAGCGTTATTTGCTTCAACCGGTTCCCATTATGATCTTGGTCATTGTGATTCTTCTTATGCTGCAGCTTCAGAAAGGTTCCCTGATGTTTCTTACCCTTCTTACGGCGCCCCTGGGTGTCATCGGAGTTAGCCTGGCCATGCTGCTCACCACGCGTCCGATGGGGTTCGTGGCTGAAATGGGAATTTTAGCCCTTAGTGGCATGATTGTACGCAACTCGGTTATTTTAATCGACCAGATTGAGCGGCATATTAAAGAAGGTGATACACCGTGGGATGCGATCATCAATGCTGCGGTTATGAGATTTAGGCCCATCCTGCTAACTGCTGCCGCTGCCATATTAGGAATGATCCCTTTAATTGCAAGTAATTTCTTTGGTCCTATGGCGGTAGCCATAGCAGGTGGTTTATTAGGTGCCACCCTATTGACCTTATTAGTTTTACCTACCATGTATGCCGTGTGGTTTAAGGTTAAGCAAATTTAATGCTTTAATGAGATAATAGCTATTAGAGCGGACGACCATGTCCGCTCGCCCCTGCCGCTCGAGGTTACATGCGAAAGCCAAATTGAAATGGCTAAGGAGCTTAAAAACGATGCCTTGGAAGGTAATTGGGGACAGATAAGCAAGGGATTGCAGGATAATTAAATAAGAAATCCTTGGATTAGGGAAATCGGCTGGGAACAGTTAATGATTCGCTGGCAAGTAGTAGGGCCTCTCGTGAAAAATCCCGGGAGGCCCTTAAATATAATAATTAACATAATCCATAATCTGCCGCTGGCAAATCCGTCACCAACCGATTGTCTGATATATTTTAACGGCAATGCCGGTTATAAAAATGTTAGCCAGGGCAAGGGGCACCAGTATCTTCCAACAAAATCCCATAAGCTGGTCCACCCTGATGCGGGGATAGGTCCAGCGAAATTGCATGACGAGGAAAATCAGGATATACATTTTCAGTAAGAACCAGATCCAGGAAGGGATGAAAGTCAGGCCGAAAGGCGCCTGCCACCCGCCGAGAAAGATAATGGTAGCCAAAGCACACGTCAGCATAATGTTGGCGAACTCGGTCAGGCCATACATACCGAAGCCCATACCTCCGTATTCCGTATAGGGTCCGGCAATAATCTCCGATTCCCCTTCAACAACACAAAACGGGGTACGGTTTGTTTCGGCTACACTGGCAGTGAAGTAAATCAGGAAAGCAATGGGCTGGGTTAAAATAAACCAGGTATGCTCCTGGGCGGCTATGATGTCTGATAAATTAAGATTGCCTACAATCATTACCACGCCGAGCAGGGAAAGCACCAGCGGCAGTTCGTAGCTAACCATTTGGGCCACTACACGCATGGCGCCAATTAAGGAATACTTACTATTCGAAGCCCAACCTCCCATCCAGATAAACAGTGTGGTAAGGGAAGAAATGGCCAGGATGTAAAACAGGCTGATGTTGATATCAATTGCCGCCATGCCTTTGCCGAAGGGAATCACGGCAAAAGCCATCAAAGTCGGCACAAAGATCAGTAAGGGTGCCAGCAAAAATAATACTTTATCCGATTTTCCGGGGATAATGATTTCTTTGCCCAGCATTTTAACCATATCGGCCAGAGGCTGCAGTAACCCCTTGGGACCGACCCGGTTTGGGCCAATGCGGGCCTGCATATAGGCGGCAACCTTTCGCTCCACGTAAAGCGGCAGATACAAACAGTTGATCAGGATGAATACCAGGACAGCGACCAACTTGCATAATAAAACAATTGCTTCTGCAAGCTCACCGGGTAGAAATCCAACACCACCGACAAGAGTTCTGATCCAATCAGCTATGCCCACAAATAAGTTTCCCAGCACTTCATTCCCCTCCCCATAATTCTAATTATTCTCATGGATTGGCTTAAGATAGATCTTGCCCTCATCTCCATCCACGGTAGTTTCCTGCCCATCCTGCACCAACTTCAGCACACCCGGGATATTAACAACTGCTGGTATGCCGTATTCTCTGGCCACTATGGCTCCATGTGACAGAAATCCGCCGGTTTCCATTACTATGGCTGAAGCTTTTAAAAAGAGAGGGGTCCAGGCCGGGTCGGTGGAGGGAGCCGCCAGCACCTCGCCGCAGCCCAGTTTTTTCCCCTCTTCCGGGTGCATCACTATCCTGGCTTGGCCTGACGCTTTCCCGGCCGCTACGCCCAGACCCTCCAGCGTATCTCCTGGACCGCGGGCTAAAGGAGTGGAGTAAACGGGTGTATCATTGATTATCAGGTCCGGAGGGGACAGGGCTTCCAGTTCTTTTCTTCTTTTTTTCCGGTCGGACACAAGGTTTTGCAGTCCCCGCCCGTCCCAATCATCTGTTAGGATGGGGATAATGTCATACCATGAGCAGTGAAAGATATCATTACGTTCTGTTAATAGCCCCCATTTAACCAGCCGTCCGGCTATTTCCAGACATATCTTACGGTGAACTTCTGCGAGTCGAATTATCTCCGATTTGGTCATTTCCCTCATTTCTGAGTTCTCAATGAGCTGGGACACCAGGTATTTTACCAGTACTTTAAGGTAAAAAGGGAGTTTGGTATTTATCCGGTCCCAGGATGTTTTTCTTTTTTTCTCTTGCCCGGCCTTGATTGAGGCTGTGTTTGCATTATCCAGCAAGGTTTTGACAGTGTTCAGAAGGTAGGAAGGGTTTTCCCTCCAGCGAGGATTGATAGTGTCCGCTTCGTAAACCGCCCGGTGGCCGAAATCTTTTATATAACCTTTAAATACCTGCTTAAAAGGTGTGTTGTCCGGCAATGCATACTCCCAGTTAAGAGGATTATATGATGCGGAAGTGAAAAACATCAGTGCATCAGGGTCTTTTCCGGCTAGTTCAGCCAGCTCTATCAGGCGGTAACCGTGAGTTGCGCTGGTTATGTTCCCAGCCCCGGCCATTAAGTAACTAATTAGAGCCTTACTTTCTGTAGGAAAATAATTTTCCAGTACCCCGGTCAGTGTCATCATTGTTCCACCCGCGAAAAGGTTGAAAAGGGGTACCATAGGCGAATATGTATATGTTGTTTGGGCTAAATCCATAAAATAGTTTAACAGATCTTTATCTTCAACCAGGGTTAAATCTTTTCCCCGCATCTCGTCCGTGTAGCTGCGAATGTTGGCAGAGGAGCTAGCTACCTTTTTTCTCAGGCGGTTTAGCAAAAACACAAGCTTAAAGTGTAATAGCTTTATTTTCAGGAGGGAGGCCCTCCCATGCTTTTGATTTTCGGGTATGGTTATTTCCTGTTGGTGTCCTCCCATATGATGGTTGGATTCAGCGGGAGTCATGGCGTAATATTTATAGGCCTCCCACTGAAAGACCGACATATTCGCGTAAAGCCTGCCGTTGAAACATTTAAAGCGTTGGATTCCGGGAAGTTGTTGGACACCTAAATATTTGTAGAAACCATCCATCATTTTGGTCAAGATGATTTTGTTATCTCTATGAGCCAAGGTCGACAATACCACGGGAAGGGCATCCCTTGTGTTGGCGTTGGACCAAATTTCCGGCTGGCTTTTTATTGCCGGGTAGGTGTATTGGGGCAGAGCAGTAACCGGTCTGGCCTGTACCAGATAAAATTTTTCACCGTCTAATGCCCACTCTATGTCCTGATGGCACTCACCTTCTCCCAGGGAGTCCAGTACTCTTAAAATAATAAGACCCAGCCGGGTTATTTCAATATTTGAGAGCACCTGTTTGGATTGCATTTTTTCTTGTAGCTCGAACCATTTAGAATCTTTTTCGGTTACCAGCATTGTTCCGCCACAATCAGCTGGAATAGTTACTGTTTTTTTTGAACCTATTACCGTCCCTTTTATTTTGTGCTGAATATCGGTTGTATCCAATAGATATTGATCAGGTTCGACCAGCCCTCCCACCACTGACTCCCCCAGTCCGTAATTGGCGTTGATGACTAAAAGATCCTCCCGGCCGGTGCGGGGGTCGCAGGAAAAGGCTATTCCTGCTGCCCTGGCCTCCACCATTTGCATGATAACCACCGCCGGGAGGACTTTATTGTCGGAAATATTCATTTTTCTCCGGTAAGCCACCGCCCTGGGGGTCCACAGCGAGGCATAACAAGCTTTGACCGACTCCAGAATATTATCCAGCCCCTTAACGTTAAGGAATGAATCGTGCATCCCGGCAAAGGAGGCCTTCTGCGAGTCCTCCGCCGAGGCCGAGGAGCGTACTGCCACCGGTTTTTCCCATAGGCCAAGTTTTTTCAACCTCCGGGCCAGTGCCTTACGCACAATTGGGGGAAAGATTCCATTGTTAATTTTCCCCCTCATATTATCGAGTATCAATGTAATTTCAGGATTTGTTATTTTTTCCGCAGTTGATGACCGGGATACATCCTCCAGGCTTTCTTGCAGCTTGTTGGCCTCAATAAAAATCCCATAGGCTAAGGTAGATAACACTCCACCGGCTGGAAGGTCAAATCCATACCTGTCCAGCCGCCCCAGGTTCCATCCTTTGCCACCGGCGGCTTCAGGACCCGCTCTGAAGGCCTCATCCCAGCGCAAAAATAGTTTTTCCTCTCCACTATCCATATTCTTCCCTCCCCGGACTCTATACCTTTCTTTTTAAAGAGCCGTTAAGAAAAAGGTCGATGGTATTTGCTACGGCCAGGCGGACAGGGAAAGCATCCCCTTGCATCATCCAGGTCATTAGTACCATGAATACGTTGGAATGCAGCAGAGCTGCTATTGCCTCTGCCGGCATGTCCGTCCGTAGTTCACCATCTTCCTGCCCCCGGCGGATGACCCTTTCAAATACCCCCTGCAGCCCGCTGCGTTTATCTGACTCCATCTGATGCATGCTTGCCATATCCTGCAGCCGGCTTGCGGCGTACATAATGAAAATGTCCTTGTTCTGGCTAGCCCAATCCATACCTATTTCCAGCATCGCCATCAACCTGGTTTTAGTGTTGGGGTTTTTATCAATAACTTTTTGCCACAACGGGTCATAATTTTGGTTGATTCGCTGCATGTAAGCCAATAAAATGGCGCCCTTGCCGGAAAAGTAATTGTATAAAGTCCTCTTGGCCACATCTGCCTCCCGGGCGATCTGCTCCATGGAAGTTTGCTCAAACCCTTGTTTTTCAAAGAGATCAATGGCTAAATCAATTATCTTTGTCCGGGCTTGCTCTTTTTTTCTGTCCCGCCTGGTCTGATTACAATTATCAACTGCTGTCAATGTTGCCTCCTTTGCACTTGGTGCATATTTGCACTCAGTGCATATTGTTGCTTTTATTATATGAATATTTTGTTAAAAAATCAATATCTTTAACTGTAAGTTAACAAATATATGCTCAGGAAATTTTTTACCAGATAGGATATTTTTTAATCAGTAGTCTATTTCAATGTACGTTATTTTATTGTAAAATCAAAATAGACTGAATATTTTGATGGTGATTATATGAATCACTTTGTAACCTTTAATACAGGTAAGCATATCAGGGATAGTTTTGAAGAGGAGGGTTTAATACCGTCAAAAATTCATCCGGCCCTGATAAACTCATGGAAGAGATCCCGTGAACATAAGGTTAACCCGCATATTGACGTGGCGCCTACGGTCACTAATTCCCGGAGCGATCTGGACAATCTTGTGGTTCAGGTTGCCAAGTCATATTTTAAATACTATAAAAACCTGATGCACATGACAGAGCTAATAATAGGCCTCAGCAATTCAGCCGGGGTACTGATTCATGTGGAAGCAGGGAGCGCTAAATTAAATAAGAATGCGGAAAGACATAACTTTTTGGTCAACGCTTCCTGGGATGAAAAAAGCGTCGGCACCAATGCTATCAGCCTGGCTTTGACGGAAAAAACAAATGTTTTACTGTACGGTTGCGATCATTATTCTTATGGCTGGCACCCGTATTGCTGTGCTGCTGCGCCCTTGTTTCATCCCTGGAGCAAGAATATTATCGGGGTTGTTGATTTAACCGGCTTTAACAATGAATTAAATATGCATTCGGTAGGCTGGGTGACTGCCATGGCCAGGTTAATTGAGACGGGTATAGGCTTGCGTATGATGGAGAATGATAATAAACCCGGTGCTGCTAAAAATCCCGCTCATTTTTACATAAGCCGCAATCCTGTTAAACAGACAACCCCTGGGGTAATCGGTGAAGATCCGGCATTTCTGTTGGCCCTGGGACTGGCTAAAAAGGCTGCCAGAACGGAACTTAATGTGTTGCTTACGGGAGAGACGGGCACCGGGAAAGAAGTTCTTGCCCGGATAATTCACCAAAACAGCCCGCGTGGTGACGGACCCTTTGTTGCTGTCAATTGCGGAGCTATACCAAAAGATTTAATGGCCAGCGAATTGTTTGGTTATACGGAGGGCGCCTTTACCGGCGCATCCCGTAGGGGCCGCCCCGGACGCTTTGAACAGGCTGACGGTGGCACTATATTTCTGGACGAAATCGGGGACGCGCCTCATGAAATCCAGGTCGGGCTTTTAAGGATAATCGAGGAGGGATGTGTCTGCCGTCTCGGGGGAGTGCGTCCCAGCCCGGTTAACGTGCGGGTGCTGGCGGCTACCAGCCGGGATTTGGAATCTTTGATTAGCAAAGGGGACTTTCGTGAGGACCTGTACTACAGGCTGGCCGGCATAGATATTAAAATACCCGCTTTGCGCGAGCGCCGGGGGGACATTCCTCTGCTGGCGGAGCATTTTAGGACTGAAGCACAAAACAAATATGGGAATGCATATAGGCTGGATAAACAATTAATTCAAGCCTTTATGCAATATCATTGGCCGGGCAATGCTCGGGAACTGAAAAATACGGTGGAGCGTTTGGTCGCCCTTGCAGACGATGGGGTGACGGGTAGCGAGCTGTTTTACCGGTTAATGCCCGGCAAAAACGTGGTGCGTAATGAATTAAATCCCCGGGGCGAGGAACTGGTCCGAGCCATCAAGGAATCAGGCGGAAACATTACCCGGGTAGCGGAAAAATTAGGCGTTAACCGGACCACCGTGTACAGAAGGATGAAAAAATACGGCATTAAACCTTAGGTTAAAGCGCCCGGCTAGCAATGGGATGAAAAAGGGAACAGGCTGCTTTTTCGTTTTTGAAAAAGCAGCCTGTTCCCTTTTTCCAATACTTGATAAAAGAGCACGTTTTTTTATCAAAGTGTTGCAGCAATGTGGCGCAGCGGTTCGCAACAGTATGCAACATGTGCGAGGCCGGGTATAGGGATTTGTCCCTCTGTTATCTCGGGCAGTCGGCTATTGCGGGGGTTTTAACACCGTAATAAGCCACCTTGATATTTTAACCGCTTAATAACATTTTTGGCATGTTAGTTGCTTAAATATTATTAGAGTTCAAAATATTTAATTATTTTCACTTGATCCGGGCCTGGTTTGGACAATGGTCTTCTGGATCAGCTCTGCATTTTGCTGCAAAATTTGAAAGGAGTGTGGAGGATTGCGCCAACACATCGATTTTAGCGGCCGCGAGTATATTTATGAGTACCCCCCCTATTCCCCTCAGGATTTGAGGAGGCGTGAAGGGAGTATTTTAGCGGCCCGGCTGATGATTAACGCCGCCCTGACCGCCCCGTTTGCCGGTGGGGTGTCTCATGTTGAGGCGGAACTGGTTTATGGGCAGGACGAGCAGGAGCAAATCGCCCGGAAAATGGAAGAACTTGCTTACACCAACAAGGTGTGGGAAGAGATGTTCAAATACGAGGCGGTGATGGTCCGGGAGAGCGACGCAGTTATCTTCCTCGGATCCCGCATGGCGGAGGATAACCCCCTGGACGCGGGCTGCGGCATGTGCGGGGGTAAACCCGACTGCAGTTATTTTTATGAGCGCAAAAAGACCAAGTGCGGCATGGTGGATACCACTGACCGGCGTTCTGAAGCTTTAATCAGGGGGCCCTTGTGCACAGCCAGGGTAAATGACCTGGGCTATGCGGTTGGCTCCGCTCTGTGGCTGGCGGCCAGGCTTTTCGTAGATTCCCGGCCATTTACCAGCGTGGGCCTCGCCGGGCTAAAAATGGGTTACTGTAAAAACTCCGGCCTGGTGGTGGGTATACCCCTGGCCGCCCTGGCCAAAAACCCCTATGTGGATATTAATCCCGACTACCATTTAATTAATATGACAAAAATACTGGAAAACACCCGCAAACAATATATCACTCCCCGCACAGTCACTACCTTTGATTACCGGAAGTGGATTCCCAGGCGAAAGGAGGAAGAATAACATGCCGAGGTACGACGGAAAAGCAGTCGCTCAGGAGCATCTTTTGGAAGTGGCCAAAAGTATGATCCAGGCCGCCTATAAGGCGCCCCTGACTACCGGCCGGTTAAAACTTCAGACGGAAATTGTTACCGGAGACGATCTGGTACCTATAATTGAAATGTTGGGCGTGATGGCTAAAATTTCCCAGTTCGTAGCCTGGGACTACATGACCCTTAAGGAAACCTATGAGGCCGGTTACCCACCGGTGCTGGTGTTGATTGGTGCCGATGCCACCGTGTCGGAAATGGCATGGAACTGCGGTGCCTGCGGTTTTCTCACCTGCAAGGAATTCAATGCTTTTGCCAAGGAAAACCTGGGACAGGGTCTGGTGGGCGGCGGACCGTCTTGCAATTGGAAAATACTTGACGTGGGCATCGCCTGCGACTGGGCTGCCGCTTCCGCCTGGCAGCACAATGTGGACAACCGGGTCCAGGGTTCCACCGGCAGCGCGGCCAAGACCTTGGGCTATTTGCCCGAGGCCAGCTCCATCCTGGGTATATCGGTGGGTCCCTGCAAGGAACTGGTCTGGTACAGCCGGGAGGTAATGAACAAAAAGTTTACCTATGAAGATCACATCAAAACCATGTTTAACACTTTGCCCATTAATTTTCTGGGCTTTGCGGGCAGCGGCAAGCCGGCGTTTAAATCCACCGACCGTTGGTGGGAGGAAACCCATTTTATCAGCTGGGGCCCTCAGCCGGAATCAGAGGAGCGCATGTATGAGGTAATCATGGAAATGGCGGATATCGTTGATAAGTATGGGCCGGAGATCGCGGCAAAGTACCAGAAATGATGGCGAAAGGAGAACGGTTATGCGGGATGTTTATGTAATTGGGGTGGGGATGAACCGTTTTGGGAAGTACCTTACCGCCACCGTCAAAGGGATGGCCGCGGAAGTGGTGCAGCTCGTACTGCGGGATGCCGGCATTGACGGTCAGCTGCTGCAGGCTGCATACGTGTCCAACACCTTCTGGGGCATGTTCAGCAATCAGCACTCTATCCGGGGCCAGGTTGCTTTAAGGCCGCTGGGAATTCAGGGCATACCCATCGTGAATACGGAAAACGCCTGCGCCGGAGCCTCAACCGCTTTTCACCTGGCTTATCTAGGCATCGCGGCGGGAGCTTACGATGCGGTCCTGGCCCTGGGCGTGGAAAAGATATCCCATGAGAACAAAGCCCTATCCCTGCAATCCTACGCCTCGTGTATCGATGTGGAAAAATCCTCCGAACAAATCAATACCCTGATGCAGTTAAATGAACTGTACAGCCCGCAGGTCGCCCGGGATGAACCCGGCCGGGGCCGCAGCATCTTCATGGATATCTATGCCGCCGTGGCCCGCTGGCATATGGCCAAGTATGGAAGTACCCAGAAACAGCTGGCAGTGATTGCCTCCAAAAACCATTTTCACGGCAGTTTGAACCCCCTGGCGCAAATCCAGCGGGATATGACCGTGGAAGATGTACTGGCGGACCCACCAGTTTCCTATCCCTTAACCAGGGCTATGTGTTCGCCGGTGGGAGACGGTGCCGCTGCCGCTATTCTCTGTTCCGGTGATTTTCTAAAAAAGCTGACGGGAGCCCGTCCGGTTAAAACCCTGGCTTCGGTGCTGGGTTCCGGGCGGGATAGACTCATTGACGGTGAGGATATCGGGGAGCGCCTGTCCAAACAGGCTTACCAAATAGCCGGGCTGGGACCACAGGACATTGACCTGGCCGAACTGCACGATGCCACTGCTTTTGGAGAATTGCACCAGTTGGAGGCTATGGGGTTTTGCCAGCCGGGGGAAGGGGGTATTTTTTCGGAAAGCGGCGCCACCAGGCTGGGCGGTAAATTGCCGGTCAACACCTCCGGGGGACTGGAATCCCGGGGGCACCCCATCGGGGCCTCGGGGCTGGCCCAGGTTCATGAGGTGATTGCTCAGTTAAGGGGCGAGGCCGGCCAACGCCAGGTGACGGGGGCCAGGATTGGTATGACCGAAAACGGCGGGGGCAATATCGGGTACGAGGAAGCGGCCATGACCATTCATATCTTTGAATCAATTAGTTAGTTTCCATATTAAACAGGGAGGGAAATTTAAATGGCAGTTTACAAAGATACCAAACAAATGTATGAAATACTGGGCGGCCTGTGGAGCCAGCTGCTGGAACATCCCGAAAACGGTAAAAAGTTCAGGGATGCGGGGCTAAACATTAAGTATAACTTATCCGACCCGGCGGGAACGCTCTGGGTTACGCCGGGTGGCGTGCTCACCGGCGACCAAAATTTAAAAGCTGATGTGGAAATGAGCCTGGCCGGGGACACCGCCCACAAATTCTGGCTAAAGGAACTGTCGTTACCCGCGGCCCTGGCTAAAAAGCTCATTGTTTCCAAGGGGTCTATGGCTAAAGTAATGAAAATGCTACCGCTGCTCAAACCCTTGCATGAAATGTACCCGGCAGTTAGTGACAAGTACAACCTACCCGGATAGGAGGTTTGGCAGTGACTACGGTAAATATGAATTTGCTTTCCTATCAAGTGGAGGCAGCGGCGGGAAAAAAACCTGACTTTAAAATATTGACCTTTGAATATGGCGAATACCCGGCAGAGGTTTTAACCTTTAAAGACATTTTTGTCAACGGTTGCAAAATTGCCCGGGTGCTGCGGGAGCACAGCATCGGTCAGGGTGATAAATTTGCGGTGTTTATGCGCAACCACCCGGAATTTGTATACGCGCTATGGGCCGCCTCCGCGACCGGTGCGGTAATGGTGCCCATAGACCCCCGCTCCCGGGGTGACAACCTCCAGTATCAGTTGGAAAACTCAAATGCCCGCGGCGTGTTTGTGACGGCCGACTTGTTGCATGAAATAGACTGCCTGGAATTGGATCAAAATGCTTGTCCGGTGCTGGGCGTAAGTTATAAAGAGTTATTCGGAGTTGCGGTCGGCGACCGGTTCCCAAGCTTGACTGAAATACTGGCAGGACCGCAAACCAGCCCTCCGGACAAACGGAAAAACGATGCCAATACCCCATTGGAGATTATCTACACCTCTGGGACCACCGGCAACCCCAAGGGAGTGATGGTTAAGGAGGACCGCCTGGGCATGTACGCTCTATTTGCCAAAAACATTTGGCGCTACCAACCAACCGACGTGCTGTACACCGGGCTTTCCCTCACCCACGGCAATGCCCAGGCCGTGGACCTTATCCCTTCCCTGGCTCTGGGTATACCGGCGGTTTTTAGCCACAAATTCACGAAGAGCAGGATCTGGGACATCTGCCGCCAATACAGCTGCACTACCTTTTCCCTACTGGGCGGCATGATGATGGGCATTTATAGCGAACCGCCCGGGGAAAACGACGGCGACAATCCCGTACGCCTGGTGATCAGCGCCGGCACGCCCCCGGCTATCTGGCATGATTTTGAAAAGCGGTTTAACGTCAAAATTCACGAATGGTATGGTGCTGTGGAAGGTGGTTTTGCCCATAATCCACCGGGAATGGGCCCCGTTGGTTCCTTTGGCAAACCCCTGGACGGCGTGATGGAAATGAAAGTGGTCCGGGATGACGATACTGAATGCGGGCCGGGGGAGATCGGCGAGTTAATCTGCCGCATGGTACGCGGCAGCACCGACGTGGAGTATTACGACAACCAAAAAGCCTCGGCGGAAAAAACCCGGGGCGGCTGGCTAAGGACAGGGGATATGTGCCACCGGGACGAGGAAGGCTGGTTTTACTTTGATTTTCGCGCCGGCGGTGGTTTAAGGAGACAGGGTGATTTTATTCAGCCGGGCCACGTGGAAAAAATAATCTCCCAGCATCCTGATGTCAGCGATGTTTGTGTTTACGGCATACCCGCTGCATCCGGGGCGCCAGGGGAAAGCGATATTGTTGCCGCGGTGGTATCCTTCCCGGGTAAAACAGTTGCCCCCCGGTCTATATTTACTGCCTGCCTGGCCGGTCTGGAGCGTAATGCTGTTCCTTCCTATATACAGGTGGTGGCGGAGATCCCCAAAACAGCTTCGGAAAAGAATCTGGAACGGCTTCTCAAAGCCGAATTCAGTCCCCGGGCCGTTAATGTTTTCAAATTAAATGGATAAGGTGGAATGAACATGGAATATTTGGATTTAAATATGGAATTGACTGATGAGCAGCTGGATTTAAAAAAATCAGTAAATAAATTTGCCAGGGAGGTGCTGCGCCCGGCAGCCATGGAACTGGATAAGTTAGCCAACCCGGAGGATGTGCTGAAAAAGGATTCGGTGTACTGGGACTGTATGCGCCAGATGAAGGAGTTAGGCTACCATACGGTGTATATTCCGGACAACTACGGCGGGTTGGGACTCTCCCCCCTTGAAGCTCATATATTTTGGGAAGAAATAGGCTGGGGGAGCTCGGGGTTTGCCGTATCTATAGGGGTTGATTGTTTTCCGGCCTTTTTTGCATCAATGGCTCCGGACGACGGGGATAAGGTGATTGAGGAGGTTGTTAAACCATTTGTGGAGAAGGTTGACAACAGCTTCATCGGCTGCTGGGCCATTACCGAACCCAACCATGGCTCCGACCAGCTTACTATCGGCCTGCCCTGGTTTAAGGATCCCAAAATAACCGGCCAGGTTTCGGCTCGATTGGACGGGGATGTTTGGGTGTTGAACGGGCAAAAATCATCCTGGGTTTCCAACGGTCCACAGGCTACCCATGCCCTGCTCTTTTTAAATATTGAAAAATCCATGGGGCTGGCCGGCGGCGGTGTGGCCGTGGTGCCTTTGGATTTACCCGGAGTTTCCAAGGGCAAATGCCTGGACAAAATGGGTCAGCGGGAATTGCCTCAGGGAGAGATTTACTTTGATCATGTGCGATTGCCCAAGCATTTTATGCTGACCCAGCCCGATACTTACGAGGCTATGCTGGACGCCACGCTGGCTATTGCCAACGCCACTATGGGAGCCATGTTTACCGGCGTAGCCAGAGCCGCCTTTGAAGAGGCGCTGGATTACTCCAAGGTTAGGGTGCAGGGCGGTAAGCTTCTTTGCGAACATCAACTGGTGCAAAAAAAGCTTTTTGACATGTTCCAGAAGGTTGAGACGGCCCGGGCTATATCCCGGGCGGTAATGAATTACAATTTCACCAATTTCCCACCGGTAACCCGTTACTCCATCTTATCCAAAGTATACTGCACCAATGCAGCTTTTGAAATTGCCAACGAAGCGGTACAGTTGTTTGGCGGCTATGGGGTGAGCAAAGAATATTATATTGAAAAACTGCTGAGAGACGCCCGGGCGTCACTTATCGAGGATGGTTCCAACGAGGTGCTGGCACTGACCGCAGCCAGGGCGCTGATTGAGGAAAGCGAGTAAAATTATAGTATGATAAAAACCCGCAATTCCCTGTGTGCCAAGGCTTGCGGGTTTTGTCACATCTTATCGGCTAAAAGGCCTAAATTACTATCTCCTTGCCAACCATCACGTCTACATATCTATCCTTAAAATAATCTTTGAATGCATTTAATGCCCAGTCACAACTGTCGTGAGCTGATATTCCAATAATGCTTGGATTGGTTTGGTCCAACTCAACAATTGCTTCTTTAACTTCAGTCTTACTTATTCTCTGCCATGGCAATTTTCCAGTCCCAATAATTTTTTGCATGTTACACTTCATCCTGGATGTTTCAACAGGATAATGCAGTCCTCCTATTATTCCGTAGATAGGCAGTTCAAACAAATCCCTGGTTCTTTTTATAATTCTTTCTATTCTTTGATGGCCGCATCCCACAATTAATACAATTCCTTTGCCTTTTACATTTACGGCTAACGCCTGCTCTGCGGTAAGCCCCATAAAACAAATTGCCGTATCTATCGTACCGATGGATGCAATACCCTCAAATAGTTTTTGGGGTTTTTTAATAACCTCTATTTCCGCAGTAGCATGGGACATTTTCTCAGGTGCAAAAGCTTTAACCTTTAAATCAATTTCTTGACCGGAAAGAGAAAAAGTATTTTTTTTCTTAGCTTCAATCCCTCCTATATGGTCAATATGATTATGAGATATTACAACGCAATCAATATCAGATACTTCAACCCCCAGCTTGTTCATGTTTTTCAAAAGTGGTGACGGGTGTTCATTTTTAGCATTAAAGCCTACATCAAAAAGGATCTTTTTATCGTCCGCACTAATCAGATATGCTACGCCTGGTTCTCCAATTAAATCCTCATTACTGGTGTAGAAATCTATTAAGGGCAGAACCTTTAGTTCGTTAACAGCACCCAAATTTGTAATTTTTTCCGGCTTGTTGTGCTCCCAAACTGTTTTTTCAATCTTTTTGTTTTTCATAAATTTAATTACAGGAATAGTTAAGGCTGATATCAGACATAAAAAAAGTATGGCAGCAGTATATGATAATAGACTAATCATCTTAACCCTCTCCCTTAACGAATCATCACAAACTGATTTTCCTGTCCCAATAGTTCTTTACTTTTTCATACAGGCGCGTCCGCAGCTGTTGAAATTCCTGAACTACCCGGTCGCCCTCCCAATCATTGAGCAACTCTTTGGGCAAAGCCGGATCGGAAATAGCAATATCGTAAAAATTCCAACCCAGTTTGAATAATAGTGCCAAACAATACCCCGCGTTTTCTTTTATCTCGTCAAATTCCATTTCTATATCCCGCATCAGGTCCAGAAACTCGCGATATCTTTTCCTGATCCATGCAACTTGAAAGACATCATTTATAAATTCATTTGCAGGAAAGTTTAAACTGATATCACCGTCGTTAATACTGAGATACTTAACATTTTCCCTGGCGGCAATACTGTCAACCTCATCTGACATTTGGTATGGGCAAACCCAGGTGTTTCTGATTATCTCCCGCAAACCTATTTCAGTTAAATCATCAATAACTGTTTGCCTTTCTTTGTCTGACTTGTTAAAGTCCAACAGAGTAATCGCAGACCATTTCTTATTCCATACTTGATGTCTCTTTTCATAGCGGTTAAAAAACATTGCAATACCGTGATTCCAGTTGTGGATATTTTCAAATCCATATTCAGTAAGTTGATAGACAACCTCACCCTCAATTTTTTTATTGATTAATATCCCCGCCTTAACCATTCTGGACAAACCCATGCGGGTTGATGTTTCATTCTTGCCAAACTGCTGCATGAAATCAATTAAATTATTTAGTTGAATGGAGTATTGGCTTGCATATTCTCCATAGATGTTAAAGATGAATAAGACAATACTGGTAACACTATCTTTTTTACGTAAAATAATTTTCATTAAGTCAGCACTCCACCTATATTTAGTATCGTTTTAAACCAGGCTCCGTATATTGATATAGTGTATTGCCAGACCCATTCCCCAACCGATTAAGGGAAAGATAAACCAGATAAATTCAGGCGAAAACGTCAGGTTAATTAGCGCTAGCAAGGGGATAACACAAGCAAAAACCAATCTGTGGATGCGAAATCCCTTCTTTTCTTTTTCCACGCTGATCTTGTCGTAATGTTGTTCGTTTTTCATATTGACCCCTCCTTATATAACGTTATATTTTATAGATTGATTTTATGTTATAACATATGTTTCTGTCAATATTATTACTGTAAGAAGGTGCTAGAAATTTTACGGCAAACGTAAGGTTGTGTTATGTAGTTGTAGCCGGGCCAAACGGGCCGGGGGGCGGCGAACTCTGTTACGCTTGTGGCCTGGTTATTGTTTTTCCTTGACACAGTCACTTTTTTGGCATATAATTACAGTGGCTAATTTAGCTAATATAGCTATTATTGGAGGGTTGTCCATGAAAGTCAACTCAACGGAACTGCAGAACAACTTTGGGAAATACCTGATGCTTGCGGCGCAGGAGGATATCATAATTACCAGAAACGGTATGGAAATAGCCAAACTGTCAGCCATTAGAGATGCGGTTTCGGACTGCGGCGCGGTGCCCGGTACGGTAATGGAAAAGGCGAAAGTATACGGTTGTGACGGCAGAAAGGCATCCTATGAGGAATTTCTGGAGCTGACCAAAGATACCGAGGAAAGATACGAATACATAGATGGTGAAATATACCTGCTGGCCTCACCTAAAACAGCGCACCAGATAGCTTTGACCGAGCTTTTTGGTGTGTTTTACAACTGGTTTCAGGGTAAAGAATGTACCCCCCTGGTTGCCCCTTATGATATTACACTCAAAAGAAACCCGGAGAATATAAATGTTGTCCAGCCTGATATCATGGTTATCTGCGACCTTGAGGAAAAGCTGGATGAAAATGACTATTATCAGGGCGTCCCGGCACTAGTGGTGGAGATTTTATCAGAGGGTACGCGGCGCAAAGATTTGATCAAAAAACTCGACCTTTACATGTCATGCGGCGTCAGGGAGTACTGGATTGCAAACCCGATAAACAGGGAAGTTACCGTTTATCTTTTTGCAGACAACAACATCAGCAGCAGTATTACCTATAGAAAATCCGAAATCGCGCAATCCTACATTTTTGAAGGACTATCCGCGGAGCTTGGCAGAATCTTTAAATAAGCGTTCGAAAAGGCATATGATAGACACCGGCAGTCGTCCCTCGCCGGCAAACTTAAAATATAAGGCCTCCGGTTCCCCCTGGCCGGGAGGCCTATTCTATATAAACCTTTCTTGACAAATGGTAAGAGTATCAACACAAAAGATGGCATTATTGTCGGCTGGGATATCGATTTGTTACAATACAAGTCGCCTTACATCGGAGATGCCAGCAATGTTTCCAACCTTTTGAACGAGCTGCCCTTTGGAGAATACAAGAACAAAATATCACTGGATACTGAAAAAGAGCCATATGGCTTATCCGCTGATTATGATTTAACTCAATTTCATGAGTCGGATATGGATTTTATATATAAAACAATTTTGCGTAATTCTGCTGTTTTATTTAGCCTGATAGAAAATTTGGATACCATCCGGTATAACATTAAAATGGGGAACAGCAGCTATAATTATGAGTTCACAAGAAGTTCCCTGGAAAAAATATATTTTGATCAGGATTTGAGAGAGTATTCAAGGGACCAAGGAGAGTTTGCGAAGCTTATTAGTTTTAAAGATATACCTTCCCTTCTTCCCCGTCCACGGTAACCGTTTGGCTGTCCTTTATAACCTTCATTACCCCCGGAACGTTTATTACCGCCGGGATACCGAATTCACGGGCCACAATAGCACCGTGGGAGAGGGAACCACCGGTCTCCATTATCAGAGCGGCAGCCTTTAGAAACAACGGTGTCCAGCCCGGGTCAGTGGATGGGGCCACAAGTACCTCACCAGGATTCAGCCTGCCTCCTTCATCGGGGTGGCTGATTAATCGGGCTGTACCGGTTACTCTCCCGGTGGAGATACCAATGCCGGACAATGAGTTCCCCCCTGTGGCGGGAGTAACCCGGGCAGCGTTGGGACGCCGGGGAGTTTCGTCAGCGACTACGTCAGGCGCGACCAGGCTTTCCAGATATTGTTTTCTTTTCTTGCGGTCTTCCACCAACATAGCAAGCCCACGGCCTTCCCAATGGCCGGCCAGGATGGCGGCCAGGTCGGGAAAGGAACAGTGAAACACATCTTCCTTCCTCTCCAACACTCCCCGCTCAGCCAACCGGCGGCCCACATCCAGGGCTATAACGCGCATGGGTACGAGCATCCTGACCAGCCCGGACCTGGCTTCTTCCCTCATTTCCATGCCCCGTACGGTCTTGCCCGCCCAGTAGCGGACCAGCATTCGCCTAAACAGGGAGACGCCGCTGCGGATTTCCCGCCAGGCCCTTTCTCCTTTTTCATGCTGGACAGCCTTCATTTTGGCACTGTCCGCCGTATGCAGCATAGAACGGACTATTTCCAGGAGATAGGTTGGGTCCTCCCTCCACCTGGGGTTGGCCAGGTCTCCCTCGTATACCGCCCGGTGTCCGTACTCATCCAGGTAAGCCTGGAAGGCCTGTTTAAAAACAGAACTATCCGGCAACTTTTCCTCCCATAAACGGGGCTCGTAATTTACCGAAGTAAAAAACTCCCGGGTGGCCGGCTCTTTGCGGGCTGCTTCGGACAGTTCCATCAAACGGTAGCCGTGTTCCGCGGTAGTAATAGTCCCCTGTCCCGTCAGGATGTCGCTGGCCAGGGCACCCCCCTTGCCGGGGAAACTTTTTTCCAGGGTGTCCGTCAGCATTTTTGCCGGGAAGCCTGTAGAGATATTCATCATGCCCGGGATACTTGTATAAGCCACAGCCAACCGGCTGCTTTTCTTCAGCGCCGCCAGTAGATCTCCATCACTCATAACTGGAAGGTCGCAATTAAACCACGTAACTGCCTGCCCTCGGGTTACTGCAAATCCTTGCTTTGCCTTTCTTTGGAACCTGGATATGGCAAGCATCAGCTTAACCTTGCGCCAGTTTCTTCGACGGACGGCCCTTTTGTCTTCCTTTTTACCGGGTGGTATTTGTATTTCCGGGGTGTGCCCTCCCGCGGCCTCGTTAGATTCCGCCGGCGTGAACCCCAGGGCATCGAAATATTCCCATTGAACTAATGACATATTCATATAAACCCGGCCCTGGTAAACCCTCATGTATTTCAGTCCGGGCAGGATAGGATAACCCACCGCACGGAAAGGTGCCGAGACCATGCCTCCGAAGAGGCTATCCACAACCTTCCGGGTCAGAGTGGATAAAACCATGGGGAGGGCGTCCTTTGTGTTCGCGCTAGACCAGTAGTCCGGCTGCCTCTTTAGCTCGGGGTAGGCGTACCGGGGCAGGGAAGTCACCGGCCTGGACTGCGCCAGGAAAAAGTCCCTGCCGTCATATACCCACTCCACATCCTGGTGCTGTTCTCCTTCCCCCAGGGCCTCGAAGACCCTTTGGATCAGCAGGGCAAGTTTAACGATATCTTCATCAGCAAGGACTTGCCCTCCGTTATAATCTTTACTGCTGTCTTGACCCAGGAAAAACGTACCGCCCCCCTCTTTCGGAACGGTTTTTCCTTCTTTTTTGCCGATCAGTTTTTCAATTATTTGCGGCATAAAGGTATCAGTACCCAAATGGTATTCATCCGGTTCCACCATGCCGCCCACCACCGACTCACCCAGGCCGTAATTGGTGTTGATGACTAAAACATCCCGCCTTCCGGTTTTGGGGTCACAGGTAAAACCGATTCCAGCGGCTTTGGCCTTCACCATATCCATAATCACCACCGCGGGGAGCAGTTCCTCATCTGGTATGTTGAATTTTCTCCTGTAGGATACCGCCCGGGGCGTCCACAGGGAAGCGTAGCAGCCCTTTATCGCCACGGCTATATTTTCGACACCGGTGACGTTCAGAAATGACTCATGGACGCCGGCAAAGGAGGCCGCGCCGGAGTCCTCCAAGGACGCCGAAGACCGTACTGCCACCGGCCGGCCCGGATTACCCGAGCTCTTCAGCCAGGAAGCAACTTCTTTTTCCACCCCCGGCGGAAGCATGCCCGACATTATTCTATCCCTAAACCCGGCCAGGGACTGCCCGGCGACCTTCTCACCGATATTGGCCGCGGTAATACTCTCCGACAGCTTTCTCCGGGCGGGCATGAGGCTGTTTTCTTCCATAAAAAGCTTATATGCTTCAGTAGAAATGACTCCCCCGGCGGGCACAGGAAAACCGTACCTGACTAAACGCCCCAGGTTCCAGCCCTTCCCACCGGCCTTTGCCGCACCGGCCTGGTAGGCTTCCGCCCAATTCAAAAAAAACCGTATTTTTAAACTCATAACCAATCCACCCCCGTCACAAATGGCAAATATTTACAATAAAGCGCTTTCGGCTAATGCTGCTGCGCCCCGCCAAGAAAAAGGTCAACTGATTCGGCCAGGCTCAACTCCAGGTCTGACGATCCCTGGTCAAACAACCAGCCACTAAACGGCACTAGATACATTACTTTGTAATAGAGGGCCAACTTCTGCGCTGACAGGTCCTGCCGCAACTCCCCGGTATCCTGGCCCACCTTGAAAATCCTGGTTAGAACATACTCAATGCCGCTCAGGCGGTTATTCTCAATACGGCCTGACAACAAATCCTGGAAGCGGGCGGAAGCATGAAGCTTAACAATATCTCTGTTTTCTTTATTCCATTCAGAAAGCTTCGTCAACATGGCCAGCATTCGCGATCTGGTATCAGCATTCTCAGTGATCAGCCAGTCTATCTCCGCTATTTTTTCCCGGACGGCTTCCTGCATATATGCGGCGGCGATAGCCTCTTTATTGGGGAAGTATTTATACAGGGTCGCCTTGGCTATATCCGACTCCTCGGCGATTTGCTCCATTGAGGTAAACTCAATCCCCTGTTTCCTAAACAGTTCCAAGGCGGTGCTGATGATGGTATCCCTGGTCTGCTCCTTTCTTCTTTCCCGGCGGTCCTTGGGCTTTGGCTCTATCGTCACCCTATTCACCTCTCATTATGTACTGCGTTTATGTTCATACGTCGTATACTATTATCATATCAACAAAGTCCCTGTATTTGCAAGAGCAACTTTTGCTTGCCCACGAGGAAATCTGGCTATTGGTGCACAGTTTTTCACAGTTAACATGACCGTGCATATCCGCCGGGCAAAGTATAAAAACCCTCGGAAGATTGCCGGGGTTATTCCTAAATATAAAAATACTTGTTATAGTTATGCTAACGGAAAGGGGGTTTGGAATCATGCAGACAGAACGGCTATATACCTATGACGATTATCTAAAAATAGATGACGACAACCGGTATGAGCTGATTGGGGGCGAGTTAATTTTGGTTCCGGCGCCTAAAACTATTCATCAACGTATAATCCGAAGATTAATAAAATATTTAGGAGATTTTGTTGACGGTAATAATATGGGCGAGGTATTATTAGCACCCACCGATGTTTTATTAAGCGAAAAAGAAAAACCCCAACCGGATATATTCTTTATCTCAAAAGAACGCCTTAATATAATAAAAGAACAGCACATTGCCGGCGCACCCGATTTAGTTATTGAAATACTTTCGCCGTCAACAGCTAGCCGTGACCGCGTGGAGAAAAGCAAAATGTATTATACTCACGGAGTTAAAGAATATTGGCTTGTCGATCCCGAAATAGAAACTGCTGAAATACTAACCCCCGGTGAAAAATACTGGCAAATTGACGGCACATATAACAATAAAGCAACATTGCATTCCCCATTTCTAACTGGCTTAGAAATTAATTTAAAAGATATTTTTGCAGGACTAACCTCTTATAAAGGTTAAATAGTGGGTATCATCCATTTGCTTGCACCTGTGCTGAAACCAGGTGTATAGATATTGACCATAGGGTACTATGCACAAGTGAGGAAATAAGTGGAAATGTATAAACAAATACCTTGCGGTATAATGCTGCTTACCGCAAGGTATTTGTTTTATTGTAACGGAAAAGGCGAATACCGGCATACGAATCCAAGAGCGCGTTTGGGCATAATGGTTGCATGTCTAAAATCGAGTCACCCATAATTTTAGCTGATCAAGACGTGCCGGGTTATTCGTTTTATTTTAACAATTTACTAACTAACTTTAACTATTACTACCTTTTTATAAATAACTTTAGGTCTTTTGACAGTGCTTAAAAATTGTTCTAGCAACATCAATTATCATTCTAATTTCTTTTTGTGTTCTTCCTTTTAGTGTATAAACCAATTCATCTATAGCAGCATCATGCCTTAATCTTTGACCATTTTGTAAAAGGTAATCAAAACTAATACCCAATGAATTGCCTATTTTTGCTAGAGTGTCAACGCTTAATTTCCTTTCACCCCGTTCAATTTGCCCCATAAATGAAACTGACAAATTGGCTTTTTCTGCTAGTTCTTCTTGAGTTAGTCCCCTGTTTAAGCGTTCCTTTTTTATCTTTTCGCCTAATAACCGGTAGTTCATTGGCCTCATCCCCTTACAGTAACTATAAAGGTTAAAAGAGGTCAAATTAACATGCCATAAGCATTATTAAATATTGCTATTAGCGTTAAAAAGATGCAAACTGTAACTATATCAAAAATTCCCCTAAAATGTTAAAAAGTAATGAGGGGCGACGGCCAATGGATGTAGAGAAATTAACAAAAGAATTCTGGTTGGTAAAAGATCTTTACGAAAAAGAGGAAAATCCCAATTTAAAAAAGGGTTTAGAAAAGAAGATTTTAAAAATAGCTAGGCAAGTCGGAGAACACTGCCTTGGTTTAGGATCTGTTATGATGTATGTCAAAATTTGTCCAGAATGTAATAAGCGGTCGTATAGTGCCGCAAAAAATGGTTACTGGAAATGTTCCAATTGTGGGAAAAACTTAACAGACATCCCGCCGCTAGAATTTCATGCAACAATAGATAAAAGCGACAACACAACCAATAAAGGAAAAAACGATACTTCCTAACCTCCTCTGGTGCTCATCGGGGCTTTGCTGGCATTGTGAGCAGGCCTGATAATAACTACTACATGTTTCCGGCCATAGTTCCCGTTAGTCGGGGGCGGAGAATGCTTGACAGTATTTATTTTAAAAGGTAATCTTTGGGTAGATGATTGCAGTAGGTGCTTTCTCTTTACAGACCAGCCGGGATATATAGAGCGGCGGATTCCCGCGTGAATATAAGTATTAATTAGTTACCAAGCTTTAATTGAAAATAACAAGAATTGAAAATAACAAGCTTTTTAACCTAATGACGGGTACAACCTGCTGTTTCAGGGGGGGGGAGGGAAACATATGGAAAATAATAATTCATTTTTTATACGTTTAGCCATCGAGGATGATATTAATAAAATTGCCCAGATGCGTTTAAGGTTGCAGGAATATATAGAAGAATGCAACGATCGTTTATGGAAAATGAGTGATAAATTAATCTCAGAATTGACGAATAACTATAGAAAGCACATTTATGACAAGAATGCGAGGTTAGTAGTAGCTGTTTGTAAAGAAACGGACGAGGTTGTTGGAATGGGGTTGGGCAGGATATGCTTTCAGGATATTTTCATTCCGGATAAATCAGGTAGATTGGATGATATCTGGGTAGATGAAGCCTATAGAAGAAAAGGTATATGCAATCAAATAGTCTCAAATATAATGGATTTTTTTGTAGAAAGTGGTGTAAAGTCAGTGATCCTTGATTATATAAAAGGAAATATTGGCTCTGAAATTGTATGGAGCAATTTGGGGTTTAAACCTATATTAGTAACCGCTGTAACTGAAATTGATGAGGTGTTGGTAAATATAAATAAAGACTCCCAGGGGCGTACAGAGAGTTAAAACTTTTCAGTTTTGGAGATGATTTAAGATGATCTTAGCTGATCTGCTTGGCGCGGGTACAGTAATTCTATGCGGTATACTCATTAAGTACGTCAAGCTCTATGACTTAATGGCAGGGACAATATGCTGTCCCCGGAGGAAAAGGCAAAGGTTGAGGAAATAGGCTCTCGAAAATCCGAAGCATTATGGTTCAAGGCTTATGCCTTGGGCCATTTTTGTTTTTTGGCTTGATAAATCTGGGTTGCTTTTTCCGTTCTAAGTTAAAAGTCTTTTGGCTTCCAACAGCCGTTGCAACCCGGTAATAATCACAACGATAAGAAAAAGTGCGGTAAGCCGCGTTAACCAGTCCGGGAACAATATCATTGAAGCCTTCTGTTCGTTCAGCCAATCCCGAATAGTCTACCAGCCTGTCCTTTCTTTCGAAACAGCCAGATTACCGTTTATAATCCGTAAACAACCAGTACGAGCTGATCGGGGGGAAATTAATTTTGTTCCAGCACCGAGAACATTGCACCAAGAGTTAGTTGGTAAGATTTACAGGAAAGTTGCAGAATTTATTTATGATAATAATTTAGGCAAGGTATTAATTGCCCCGACAGATGTTCTTTTATCAAAAACAGAAAAGCCTCAGCCGGATATATTATTTGTTTCAACAGAACGTTTGAATATTATTACGGAAATGAATGTTCAAGGTGCTCCGGATTTAGTGGTTGAAATACTATCACCGTCAACGGGTAAAAATGATATTCTATCGCATAGACGTTAGAATTCCGGTTATGTTTCCATACTTCAAACAGCATGGGTTTTTTTAAAAAAAAGGAAACAAAACAAATATAAAATGCGTCTATAGTTTACATATATGGTTTAATGGATGCTTTTTCTTTGGAAAAGGAGTGAATAACATCGTGAAGTTTGGAAAACACAATACCGCTTTGAAGATATTGACCGTTGTTTGCTTAACTATTCCATTAGTAATGATATTAAACGGAATAAAGGGCGCCGGTGGTCATATGGCTTTCCAATTGCAGCCCCCGGCCGTTTGGGCCGGCGAATCAACGGAGATATCGGAACAGATGGGGAACGGAGCCAAGCTCCAGCAAGCCATTGATCTTGTTACCTCTATGCGCAAGGATTTTCCTAGTGAGAACGGAACCAGGGAAGTGTGGGTAAAAACCGGTGGCAAGCTGGGAAATGTAAGATGTATTCTGGAAACGAAAGGGGTGCCGAAGGGTGCGGAACAATATGAGGTGACGTTGACTAAAAAATGGGATGTGACGGTCAACGCTGTGCAGCCGGTAAGTTATTGGAAGTATAAAGTGACCGGAGAGCGGGTGGAATTGGTGGAGTTTCAGGATAATGACGATGCGGTTGTAACCATGAATGCGGTTAAAATGGCGGAACTGTACGCCAAAGCAGCCACATCCGCGGAAAAGGTGCAGCTGATTATTCTGGAAGCTAATTCAGCATTGTCACGATTAACGGGTGCCGAAAGGGATGAACTGATCAGTTGGCTGGAGGACCTGTCCCGGAATGATGATGACGGAGCGGTGAGACAGGCAGTCCTTGGCGTGCTTTATCATGCCGGGAATAAAGATGCTTTGTCCCGTTTGGTGCGGGAAGTGGAGGCAAACGGCGTGGCCTGGGAAGGCAGGATTCCTGCTTTCGGTATCGATTGGCAATTACTGCAAGAAATTTACCAAAATTATCCCGCCAGCTATTTAGCCCGGGGTATGGTGGCCTACGAAAAAGTGCGGGGCGAATCTTACTTTGCCATAACAAGGGCCGCCGAGGAGGAGAATCCCTATGCCTGGATACCCGGTTATGAGCATGGCGATCAGCAGTATGATCCGGACAGGGAAATTCCCGGTTGGGAGAGCTTCTTAGAAGAGTTCTCCGGACATCCCGCTGCGGACGATGCGGCCTACCGGCTGGCCCGCTGCTACGAAATAAAGGGACGCTGGCAGGATGCTCTTCAAACCCTGCATAGGGCTCTGAGTCTCCCCGACGGTGACATATGCTATCACGTGACCGGGCGCATCACTTACATACTGGATGTGCGCATGACGGGCAGCCAACTGGCAGAACTATCCGCCGGAGAACCGGAACCGGTGATTCAGCAAATGTCCCGGTACACCCTGGCGGTTAAAACCCTGAGAAGTGAAGAATACCGGAAGGCGGCTTTCATGCTGGCAGACTTCCGGGCTGATTTGCAATCCGGCGCCGTCTCCCCAAGTCTGCCCCCTTTTATATCCACCGGAACCATTAGGGGGGCTGAATACGATTTTACCGGAGCGGTTGAAAAACAGCTGGAGCAGGCCGAAAAATTGGCGGATTTGCAGGAAGCCCGGGAGAAGTCACAGGATCCCGCGGACCTGTACAATCTGGCCGCCGCCATATTCCACGACCAAAACATTTATTACAATCACCTTTGGGCCGGCAACCGCCAGTATTTCAACTGGCTGGGTTACATTTTGGACTCTTATTACAGTGACGACAACAAAGGCCCGGCGGAAATGGCCGGGTTTGCCCAGGAAATGATCAATTACTGTCACAGCGCGCGTTTATTTGAAGAGGTTTACGAAAATCCCGCAGCAGCCTCCGAATTAAAAGCCAAAGCATTGTTTTCCCTGGGTTTGAGCCAGCTGGGCATTTACAACTGGGGCGAGGATGCTTTTGTTGCCTTTGACCGGGAGGAATTAAAGGAAGATATTATCAGCACCTTCGAACAGTTTGTGCGGGAGTTTCCATCCAGCACCATGGCTGATGATGCCCTGTTGGCCCTGGCCGACTTCAGCGGCCGGCGGGATTATCTGGAGCGGATATTCAGTGACTATCCCCAGGGCGATGTCGTGCCAAAGGCGGAGGCTCTGCTGGAGAAAATGAGCTCGCCATATTACAGTCCTGAGTACAGGCATTGAATTAAGTGTAAAGGATTGATTTAAAAGTGATTCCATTTCATGTAAAATTCACGGGAATAGCGTTGGTAATACTATTTTTTATTACCGGA
Organism: Desulfotruncus arcticus DSM 17038; assembly: GCF_900113335.1. Taxonomy (GTDB): domain Bacteria; phylum Bacillota; class Desulfotomaculia; order Desulfotomaculales; family Desulfallaceae; genus Desulfotruncus; species Desulfotruncus arcticus. Next base: position 44,059 of record NZ_FOOX01000018.1, on the reverse strand, counting down.
TGCAGTAAAGCGGCAACCGCCGTACAATTTGAAAAGCAGGCGGAGCTTAAAAAAATTGAAAAACAAAGCGTATCCCATGAAGATAAGCTTTATACGGCATGCAATACGGCAGGAATCCAACTCCTGCAAAAAATATCCGCGGCAAACGAGGGCAAAAACACTATTTTCTCCCCCGTGAGTTTCGCTGCCGTATTGGCCGTCCTTAACAATGGAGCGGCCGGCAAAACCCGTTATGAAATCAATGCCCTGATCAACCCCGAGCAGCTTTCCCCTGCGGAATTGAATGAAAAATACTGCCATACCATTAACCACCTGATCAATACGGGGTATAGGGAAAATGGAAATCAAACCACTGTTGTGGAACTGGCCAATTCCCTGTGGATACAGGAAAATCTTCGGGTAAAAGACGATTTTTTGAACACTTCCAATACCTATTACGGTACGGAAGCATATAATGTCAACTTTAAAGACAACAGCACCATTAACGCCATGAACCGGTGGATTGAAGATAAAACCTACGGCAGAATCCAAAATCATATTATTGAATTCAATCCCCCGCCGGTGATGGTGGTATTTAATTCTCTGTATTTTAATGGAAAGTGGCAGAACCCCTTTGATCAATCCAAAACACAAAAGGAAGATTTCCATTTAAACAATGGCGATATAGCCAAAGTGGAGATGATGAACGCTGAAAAGAGGATGCAGTATTATGAGGATGATCAAATTCAGGCCGGCAAGTTCGACTATTACGGTTGCAGTATGCTGGTCATTCTCCCCAAGGGGGATTCCGGCAATTATTTTAGCAATTTAAATTATGCTGAAATTCGAAAAGCAGATAATAATTTAGAGAATATGAAAGTAAAAATCAAATTTCCCAAATTTAATTTCAAGCAGAAAAACAAGCTGGCCGATTACCTGAAAACCATGGGCCTGGAATCCGCTTTTGATTATAAAAACGCGGATTTTACAGCGATTGCGGACCGGTCGGATCGTTTTAATTTATATATTAGTGATATATCCCAGGAGTGCTTTATCAACGTCGACGAGGAGGGCACCGAGGCCGCCGCCCTCACATCGGTATTGTTGGCGGGATCGGGCATGCCCAGGGATAACGTTCCTCCCGAGTTTTATTTAAACAAGCCCTTCATCTTTGTCATCAGCGATGACCGGACCGGACTGATCCTGTTTGCGGGAAAGGTCGAAAACCCGCTGGAGGAAATGGGTAACACATAACCATTTGTGGTGGTATTGTTAAAATCTACGGTTGCCGAATGCAGAAAAGCTTAGTATATTTTGACATAGGATTTTTTAGGCAATTTCACACAACCGTATTACTGATAACCGTTAGGAAACCGTTCTTAGCGGCCGTATCAACTAGCTGATTGATGGATTGTATTGCGCTATCGCTAAACAAATACCATTGGTTCCCGGTAGCGTCGTAAAGCAGAACCGCGGGGAACTCGGCCAAAGTTTCGGCTGGATGCGAATTAATCAAACCATAAATATCAAAACGTTGTATGCTGTTACCATTTGGATTCAAAAAATCATATTTTCCAATTTTATAATAGGATCCAGGGGTGTCAATATCACCCTGCCAGGAGTAATTGGCAGGAGTTTCTGTCCTGCTGCCTTTGTTGGCTAAAAACATATCATAAATGTCTTTGTTATACGCATTTCCCTTGATTTGCTGCACTATACCGCCCATGGTCATGTGGTATTCATGCTGCAATGCTTGTACTTTTACGCCGTTAATCACCAATGGCTCAGCAGCAATGTTTATGGTGAAATTTTCATAATTAACATCACAGCCAAATGTTTCGGCAATAAAGCGCAGGGGAACCATCACGCGGTTATGCTTAAGATATGGTTTTACATCAAGCAGCACCGTTTTGCCGTTTTTCACCGCTGTGGCGTTGTTTAATTTTAACAAAACCCGCATATCGCTTTTAGAGAGTGTACCTTCGGAATTCGACCAATCGACCTTGGCGCCCAGATTTTCGCTGATAAAACGCAAAGGCACCATCGTGCGATTGTTCATAGTTTCGGGCATCACATCGGATGCAATAGCAACATCATCCACTTTGATTTGAACTGGTTACGTGCATACTGACCCAATCAACACTCATGGGAATCTTTTCTAACACCAAATGCTTTCCTTTACCCGATTCATCCCGCTTACTAAATTCCAATGTTTTTTGATTAAATAGATAATCCGGTGTAGAGATAATGAAATGGTCTATAAATACAGTGCGGGTTGAAGGATCCCACTTTACCGTCTGATCAAAATTCTCACTAATAAATCGCAGGGGAACAAAGATTACCTGGTTAATCATTTTAGCGGGCACTTCCATCTCTACCGTTTTGTTGTTGACTATTCCTTTTTTACTATATAAGGTTAATTTAACTTTTTTCCCATTACTGTCAACTAAATCAACTTTTTTTGTTTCTTCGTTAAATATTACGGTATATCCAAAGTATTCGGATATTTTTCTTAGCGGTATGAATACTTTTCCAGCTCTATCCTTGGTTTTTCTTTGTTCCCGAACTCTAGAGTGTTTTGGACAACTTCGCCCCACTCCGAAAATGAATTTACCTTTACTTGGATATCGCTCTCTTTTGCCGTAGCCGGATATGACATGATAAGAATTATCAATATTGCAAGTACCACGGTTATCCATGCTTTCTTCATTTGGTTACCCCTCTCCCTCAAAAAATTGAGGTTTTCTTTTATTTTCTGCCCAGTTTAAATAGAATGCGGACCAGTTTTCCGCAGAGTGCAATAAGCGACTGTTTTTCCTTCAATGGGTTGTCCCGACATGTTTTAATATCGTTCCGGTGTAAAAATATTTTATCAAATAAACGTTAAAATCTAGACGTTAAAATTCCGGCAATGTTCCCCTAATTCAAACAGCATGGTTCTATAAATGCTTTATAGTACAACGGTCAGGGACAAGTGAAAATTCTGAAAGGAATTACTATCTTGCGGCAACTGTTGGGCAATAAATACAAAATTTTATGGCCGTTCCCGGCCCATAAAATTTCCTTTCAGTTGACCCTTTCACTTATAAAGTTCGGTCAGGTACAGCTATTACTTTTATATATAAAGGTCATCAATAATTATAAATAAGCTTGACTTTTTGTGATTACACTTGTAAACTATATCAAGGGTTTACGAGTGTAATCAATATACAAAGGAGGGAAGCGTCTTGGGTATTCCCCAAATATCTGACTCAGAATGGGAAATCATGAAAGTGATATGGAAGAGAAATCCAATAACAGCTGAAGAAATAATCGCCTCTCTGGCTGAAAGAAAAGACTGGTCGCCCCAAACTATAAAAACATTTATCAACCGGTTGCTTAAAAAAGGCGCGATAGGACATGAAAAAAGCGGCCGCAGCTATGTATATTATCCAAGCGTATCTGAGAAGGAATGCGTGCTGGCTAAAAGCAAAAGTTTTATTGAAAGGGTATACGATGGCGCGGCAGCAATGTTTTTTGTCAACTTTCTTGAGGAAAAGACTTTGTCCGAGAAAGAAATCACTAAACTGCAAAACATATTAGAAAACAAAAAACGTAAATAGTCTTAGTGCTTCGGGCAAGTTCAAGAATCTGGGGGGGATATCCAGTAATGGAGGCGCTTAGTATTATATTTGCACGTGTTTTGTATTCTTCATTAATTGCCGGCATCATAATTGTGCTGTTATTGATTGTCAAAAAGGGTTTGCCCAATCGCTTGTCAGGCAGGGTCTATCACATAATCTGGCTTATAGTTTTAATCAGACTTGTGATGCCATTTCAAATTGAAAGCCCATATAGTATAGGCGATATTTTTCCCAAAACACCCACAGTATTCAATTATTTTCAAGAATATATGAGTAGTCCGGCAGATGGTTACTCCGGAACAGAAACTCTGAATAAAAATGGGTTCCAAGAAGATGAAGAGTACTACGATAAAGAAAAAACTGAAGATTACCCCCTTTGGAACCCGGGATTTCTCAGTATAGTTTGGCTTACCGGGGTTACGGCCACAGCTTTGGTCGCCGCTATTATGATCATAAGACTCAAACGCCGGAGCAGAGAATTCGAAAGAGTTTGCGATTCTCAGATTAATGAACTAATGCAACAGTGTTGTGTAAGATTAGGAATTAAAAAAGATATTCCACTATATATGGATTCATATTTTCGTAGTCCTTGTATAGCCGGCATATTTACTCCAGGCATCTATTTGCCCAGGGATATCTGCAACCAAATACATCGTCATCATTTGGAACACGTACTATTGCATGAACTGGCTCATTATAAGAGAAAAGACAGCATCTGTAATTTATGCGCAGCAATAGCCGTCATGCTGCACTGGTTTAATCCTCTCGTATGGCTGGCAATTAGGGAGATGAGATATGACAGGGAAATTGCCACAGATGCTTATGTAATGGAAACACTGGGTGAGTCCGCAATAATCCCTTACGGAAATACACTTATTAAACTGGCCGGTATATTCTCGAATCGCTCTACACCATTAAACATGATCAGTTTTAGTAAAACCAATGAGCAGATGGAGAGGAGAATCACAATGATAAAAATGTTCAAGAAAGGCTCCTACAGACTGTCAGCCCTTGCTGTCCTTTGCTTTATCATTATCGGGGCTCTAACTTTTACCATGGCAAATGGCAATACTCCTAAAGGCGTTGGGAACAGCATGGTTAATGAGAAGATAAAAGATATGGTGGTAATCATTGATCCCGGTCATGGCGGAGATGATTTGGGAGGTACATATCCTTTTGACACTTCTGATCCTGAATCAACAGAGGTTAAAGAAAAAAATATTAATCTGGAGATATCGCTTCTTCTGTCTGATATGCTAAATGAGTCAGGCATAAAAGCCGTAATGACCCGTCAGGATGACAGTACGATAGAACTGGAGAAACGTATAGAATTGGCAAATAGCTATAATGCGGCGTTGTTAGTCAGTGTTCATAATGAAATGCATCCTGATAGTTCAGCAAATGGAACCAGAACCTTATATTACAACTCCGGCACTGAACCCGGTTATGGGATTACCGGAGAAAAAGCGGCGCAAATCATCCAATCAAATCTGGTAGAGCAACTTGGCACCAGAGACCAGGGAATAAGTAATGTCAAACTAAAGATATTGGAGCAGGTGAACATGCCGGCAGTTTCAGTCGCGGTATCCTACATTACCAATGAATCGGACCGGGAGAAGCTAATGACAGAAGAATTCAGGGCCAGGGCAGCGCAAGCGATATATGATGGAATAATAGAAGTACTGAATGAAGTGGCCGCAACGGATGCGCGTGAGGTTTGAACATGTGAAAGCTTTGATTTTTATATCGATATTTTGATAGAAGTGTAAAAATAAAATAGATATCTATTTGCTAATTTGGGATATTTGGATTATTGTGTCGGTCTGCCGGCAAATCCCCGGAACAAGCTGGGACACCAGGGCTAAAGAGGAAAGGGGACATGCTTCCTGTGGAGTAATGTCCCCAACTGGTTGGGATTCCCCCGGGCCTTTTAAACGCAGCCGGTTGGTTTCGGCAAGCCGGCCAGCTTACAGGCACCCTTGGCGGGGCCGGATGGAAACAGTTGGTACATCGTCTTTAGGGTGTTGCCGGTCTCTTTGCACATCTTGCGGACCATGGGAGCAACCTGGAACTGCTTATAGTAGTTGCGCAGGTACTGAATCACTTTCCAGTGCGCATCGGTAAGTTCGTTGATCCCTTCATTGGTCGCAAAAGCCCTGGCTATATCTTCGTTCCAAAGATTGGGATCCACAATAAAACCGTCTTCGTCCAACTCAACCGTGTTTCCGTTAACTTCAATCATAGACATATCAAAAAACCTCCTTCTATTAATGGCGTTCATGGCAGTTCCTGCCTATATTTACCATATTTCTTCCGTTATCTCTACGGAATCTCTTATTACACTGAAACAAATTTTCTCCGGTATGCCTTGCTCATGAAAAAGCTTTAAACTTTCTGGTCTCCTCATTTCCATTCCCGTAAGGCCTCTACATGTATAACAACCATGTTTCGCTTTAATTCTTTGGATTAATTCTTGTGCAAGAAAATATACTTTGTCGCGAGCATTAACGTTAGGGCCCTCATCATAACCATGTTTTAATCCAATTGCCATAATCGCCCCACTCACAGCTCCGCAAATATCACCTTGTAAAGCTATTCCTCCACCAAACCCGCTAGCTAATCTAAGGGCCTGTTTGCGTTCAACATCAAGCTGTTCACCTAAGTTAGCAAGAACAGCTTGACTGCACTGTAAACCATTCTTCACCATCATAATTGCTTTATTGGAATCATTCATTTAGGATGCCTCCTATAAACACGTTTCCTTGTTTTACGGCGTTTTACCTGCTCCCCGGTCTGGTGGTTGTTCCCGGTCAAACGCGGGATCGCAGGCAGGTTTGTACTTTTTCGGACATAATGAAACGGATAAATTCCTCGCAGGCCCGGGACTGAAAGCGGGTGTGGTTACGAATAATGTAAAACTCCCTGGTTACGAGCGCGTCCTTGTTACGCAAGGGTTTTAGGGTCGATAGGGTCACCTCCTTGTGAATCGCCCAGCACGACATAAACGATATGCCCAAGCCGGCTTCAACAGCCTGTTTAATGGCCTGGGTGCTGCCCAGCTGGATGATCCGTTCGGGTATCAGGCCCATGGTACGGAGGGCGTTTTCCGCCGCCAGCCGCGTTCCTGACCCTTCCTCCCGTAATATAAACGTTTGGTTGCGCAGATCCTCCGGCACCACCAGATTCTTTTCAGCCAGCGCATGGTTGGCCGGTACAATGAGTACCATCTCGTCCTCAAGGAAAGGCTCAACCTGCAGGTGATCGTGTTCCACCGGCCCTTCCACCAGTCCAATATCAATGCTGCCGTTCAGTGTATGCTCGTAAATTAGGGCCGTGTTACCGATGGTCATGGTCAGTTCAACAGCGGGAAACTTTTTGGTGAATGCCCCCAGCAGGCGGGGCAGCACATAGTCCCCGATGGTCATACTTGCTCCAAACACTATTTTGCCGGTAACCAGTTCGACCAGATCAGTTACGTCCCGTTCCGCTTTCTGGTGCAGGGCCAGGATCTGTTTGGCGTAGGAGTACACAATTTGTCCGGCCTGGGTGAGCTCGACTTTTCTATTTGACCTATCAAAAAGTTTCGCCCGGTAGTGTTCTTCCATGCAGTGGATGTGCTGGCTGATGGCCGGCTGAGTCAGGTTGAGCTCTTCTCCTGCCCTGGAAAAGTTTTTCTTTTCCGCCACGGTGACAAATATCAGCAGTTGATACTCCAGCATGGCTTACATCTCCATATTTTTTATTTGAATAACCGGTTGGATTACCTGGGATAAGACCATGATCTTTTATATGATCTTACTATAATGGGAACATGAAGGGAAATTGTAAATTATTATGGCTATGATAACAGCCGGTAATGATGTGGGGTGAACCCGGCAGTTACGGGAGGGACAACAAGAGGCCCCTAATTTTTATCGGGGCCTGGTCTACTACAAAGATACCAATGTTATTATTTGAAGCTTCTTCGATGGGTTGGAAGTTCATGCTTGCCAGATTTATAATTAATATACCCGGAATAATTTTAATTGCTTATATTATTGATAAAATGATTACATCACAGGAGGAAGAATTAATCTATGCTAGTGCTAAAATGATTGATTGAACCACATTATTATTCGTTGGTTTATCATAATTGGCCAGTGTCACCAGTTCGGATAAAGACGTGACATCAAACACTGTTTTATCCAATCCTTTGGCAGGAATAAAAAAACGTTGCAAAGTTTGCGCTAAAAATTGAAGGGAAAATCTTACGGAGCCATTTTCCGTAGCGAAAATTATACCGGATATAGTATATTTAGCTGTTTTTATTTGTTGGTTATTTTCAGCATAGGCGGTTGCGGAGAGCAATTAACCTTACCGGGTAATGGGTCATGGTTTCGGGTTTCCCCATTTAAACAAGATATAAATATGATTGCTTTTATCAAAATTGTGATATAATAATGATATAAACTTTCGTGAGGTGAGCGATATGCCAGTAATTCGTCCTGTTTCAGATTTGCGGAATAAAACCCCTGAGATTGAGGAAATTTGCATCAAAGAGCAAAAACCGGTTTTTATTACCAAGAACGGCAACGGTCATTTAGTAATCATGAGCCAGCAACTTTTTGAGGAACAGCAAGCCTTATTAGACCTTTATGACAAGCTGGACGAGGCAGAAGAACAAAGCCGCGATGGAAAGCGCCGCCCGTTCCGCGATGTTATGGCAGACTTAAGGAACCGTATCCATGTCAAATTATCTAATTAGTATCACCGAAGCGGCTGAGCAGGATCTGGCCGAAATTGTCGATTATATCGCAAACGATAATCCTGCTGCCGCACTTAAACTGGCTGAAAAAATCGAACAGAGCATTTTACAGCTTGAGGACTTCCCACTGATCGGTGCAATACCGAAAAATAGAAGACTAACCAGGCAAGGATATCGTATTTTGATAGTTGATATTTATTTGGTGTTTTATGTTCTGCTGAACAACGAGACGGTTGAAATCCGGCGAATTATTAGCGGGAAAAGAGACTATAAGTTTTTACTTTAGGCAGTAAACAGCAATGAAAAAAGAATAAGATAAACACTTATTCTATACTTCACCAAAGCAGCCGGCTAATTGTAAACCGGCTGTTTTTGATCAGACGCGGGAGCGCAGGCAGGTTTGTACTTTTTCGGACATAATGAAACGGATAAACTCCTCGCAGGCCGGGGACTGAAAGCGGGTGTGGTTATAAATAATATAAAACTCCCTGGTTACCAGCGCGTCCTTGTTACGCAAAGGTGCAAAATGGTGGTTGGAGCAAGTATGACCATCGGGGATTATGTGCTGCCACGACTGCTGGGGGCATTCACCAAAAAGTTTCCCACTGTAGAGCCGACCATGACCACTTATACGGAAAAACGGTTCAAGTATTTGTCCAGGTTAATAACAGCAAGGCAATTTCCATTTATCGAAAAATGGGTTTCGTTGCCGTTGACCAGTTGATTAATATAGAACGGCCTGTGTGACAAGGGGGCGGGGTTATTGATCAATAACCCCGCCCCCTTGTCCTTTGTTACGTATTGAACCAGCGCAAGGCGAACATAACTGCCAGGCCTAAAGTTATGGTGGCGATAACGCTGCGGCTTTTATAGGCGGTTACCGCCGCCACGCATCCCGCCAGCAGATAATGGTTGTCTGTACTGATATCCAGGCTTCCCTGCGGCAGTAACAGGGCGGGAGCGATCAGGGCCGTCAGGATGGCGGCAGGCACGTGCTTAAGCCATTTTTCCAGCCAGCCGGGCACTCCACTGCGGCTGAACAGAGCCAGGCAGGCAAACCGGGTGAAAAAGGTGGCCGTGGCCATACCAACGATTATAAGCAGAACTTCAGTGTTCAGCATTGCTCTTGTCCTCCAGTAGGCCGCCGGCAGCGCTGGCTGCCAGGCAGGCGATAATGATATACCATTTTCCCGGCAGGTACATGGCGCCGGTTACGGAAATTACCGCCGCCAGGGCGCAGACCAGGACGCCGGTTCTGTCCGCCAGGCGGGGCATCAACAGGACCAGGAATGTTGCAGGCATGGCGAAATCCAGTCCCCAGGCCAATGGGTCGTCAATACGCCCTCCCATGCCGGCGCCAACTGCGGTTGATGCTACCCAGGCTAGATATAATGATAGGTTGCATCCCAACTGGTAGCCGGGGTCATATCCCTTTTGCCGCACCCGGTCCATGGTCAGTGCGTAGGTTTCGTCCACCATGCCAAAAGCCAGCAGGGCCTGTATGGGCATGGGCAGACGGTTCATGTGCGGTGCCAGCGAAGCCCCCATCAGCAGGTGGCGCAGGTTGATCAGCAGCGTGGTCAGCACTATTAACCCCCATCCGGCGGGACCCGCGCTCAACATAGTCATCGCCACGAACTGGGAGGCGCCCGCGAAAACCAGAGCGGACATCAGTACTGTTTCCAGGGGAGTCAGACCCACAGTAATTCCCATGATGCCGCAGGCCAGCCCGAAGGGTACAACTCCCACGATGACCGGCAGGCTGTCCCGGATAGCGGACTGTAATTTCGACGCTGCCGAGTCGCGCTGTTCAAAAAGTATTCGCGCCACATTCATGCGCGTCCCTCCCGATACATTAAATATTTGTAACTAATCAGCATCTGTAAATTTTCTATATCTTAACCGGCAGGAAAAACATCGTAAATATCCAATTAATAATATTATAGCTATAATTGGATATTAAGGAGTGGATTTGGCAAAATGGATGTGTCCAAAATGCTTTCCGGTGCCCGGTTGGATGCGTCGTCCCGCCGGCCGCTTTACCTGCAAATAGCCGGCTTGATAGGAGAAAAAATTAAAAGCCTGGTTTTGCCCGCCGGTACCAAACTGCCGCCGGAACGGGAGTTGGCGGTATTGTTCGGAGTCAGCCGAACCACCGCCATCAATGCCTACCGCTGCCTGGAGCAACAGGGGCTGGTGGTTACCAGGGTGGGCAGCGGCACTTACGTTGAAGAATTGCCCGCCGGGAGGGAAGAGGAGGGGCGCTCTGTGCCCTGGATACAGTTAATGACTCCTTTTCCCCAGCTGCCGCTTTCCACTGTGCTGAGGGAAATCCTGGAGGTTGATTTTTCCGGCGGCAGCATTTCACTGGCGGCGGGCATGCCCGACCCCGCGCTGTATCCGGTTGAACTCCTGCGGCAAGGTATTGCCGGAAGCAATAACGGCATTAACCCGGTTGACCTGGGTCACATCTCTACCGAGGGCTATGGTCCCTTGCGCAACCTGGTGGCCCGGATGATAGCGGATCGGGGTATTGAATCAACCGGGGAAGACGTAATGATTACCGCCGGCTCCCAGCAGGGATTGTATCTTATCGGCAAGGCCCTGCTGGAGCCCGGGGACTACGTGGTGGTTGAGTCTCCTACTTTTATCGGTGCTCACCAGGTGTTCAGCGCCTCCGGCGCCAGAATCCTGAGCCTGCCGGTTGCAGGGCAGTTTCCCTTCAGCCTGCTGGAGGATTACCTGGTCCGCTACCGGCCCAAGCTGTTGTATGTGATTCCCACATACCATAACCCTACGGGGCGGTTGATGCCGGAAAATGAGCGGCGCGACTTGTTAAAGCTGGCTGCCCGGCACCGGCTGGTGGTGCTGGAAGATGATCCGTACAGCGAGCTGTATTACGACGAGAAGCCGCCCGCATCCCTGAAGGCGCTGGATGATTATGGGGGGGTGGTATATTTAAGCACCTACTCCAAGGTTCTTTTTCCCGGGCTGCGCACCGGTTATGTGGTGGCCCATCCAGCCCTGTTAAACCGGATGGCTCACGAAAAACAGTTCATCGACCTGCACAGCAATAACCTGGCCCAGTGGTTGCTATGCCGGTTGTTGGAGAGCGACGCCCTGCGGGAACACCTGGCGCTGGTGCGCGGGGAATATAAAAAGCGCCGGGACGCGCTGGCCAAAGCGCTCCGGCGGTATTGCGGCGAAGAGTTATCTTTTGAAACACCCCGGGGAGGGTTCTACATTTGGTGCCGGAATAACCGGCCGGTTTTGTCCGGCCGTTTGCTGCAGCAGTCCGCCGGTGAGGGAGTGTCTTTCGTGCCGGGCGAGGCTTTCTATGTGCACCCGCCCGAGGGGGAAAAAGAGTTCCGTTTGTGCTTTGTCACCCATGCCGAAAAACCGCTTCAGGAAGGCGCCCGCCGGTTGGCCAGAGCATTGGCGGGGATCAGGAGGACGGGTAAACAGCGTGATATCATAGTGAATCAGCCGGTCAAGCCGCTTATATAAATAAGGCTGGGGGGGCTAGATTGAAGGAGAGATTTTATAAAGAGCCTGCAACTCTTGAGATTTAGGTTGCAGGCTCTTTATGTTTTAGAGGTGGAGTAAAATTGCTATATTTCACCGGTTAAACTTTTCAGTGCTTCGATAATCATTTTATCTGATTCGGCATATAAATCAGTTTTTCGGTCGGCCAAATCATCCAAAACTTTGTCCATGTCATCCTTTTGATTGATGTGCTTAACAAGGTATTCCCTAAGTTTTTCTTCCACAGTTTCCAGCAATTCCAGCTGCAGCCTTTTTCTGATTTGATTCCGAAATTCACCGCTTTCTTTTATTGACTCCAGGTGCTTGTTAATTAACGACCACAGGTGGTCAATACCTTCCTTTGTTATAGTACTCGTTTCTACCACGGGCGGACGCCACTTAAACTTGGATGGTGAATTTAGATCGAGCATTTGTTCTATGTCGCCGGCGACTTTTTTCGTATCGCCAAGATCTGACTTGTTGATTACGAAAATGTCCGCAATCTCCATGATCCCGGCTTTGATAGCCTGGATAAAATCTCCCGCCCCCGGGGTCAGCACTACGATGGTGGTATCGGCATAATAAACAACATCCATCTCGCTTTGACCGACACCAACCGTTTCAACGATAATGATATTACAACCATAGGCATCCAGAACCTTGATCACGTCTTTAGAAGCCCTGGCCAAACCACCCAGGCAACCCCTGGTACCCATGCTCCTGATAAAAACATTTTTATCCAGTGAGTGTTTCTGCATGCGCACCCTATCACCCAAAAAAGCGCCGCCTGATATGGGAGAAGTGGGGTCAACTGCAATAACGCCCACCTTCAGGTTGTTTCCGCGGGCCGTTTCGATGAGTTCTTCAACCAGTGAACTCTTTCCCGACCCGGGAGAACCGGTTATACCAATAACATGTGCCTTACCTGTATACGGGTAAATTCGGCTTAATAATTCCTGTTTACTATCTCCGTTGTTTTCAATTAATGTAATTAATTTGGCCGCCGTTCGGTTATCGCCCTGAATCAACTTTTTGATGTCAAGCATGTTTAACACCATGAGCTTTCCGATTCATTTTAAATTAATCTTCAAATAGTATTAAAGGTTTAATAACGTTATCACCTTTAATTGCCATTAATTCAAATGCTTTTTCTATCTCATCAAATCTAAATTTATGTGTTGTTAATGCCGTTGGATCAATTCGTCCGGATTCAATGAGGCGAAGCAGCCTGCTCATGCGCTCTCTGCCGCCGGGGCATAGACCTGTCCGTATTGTTTTATCACTCATGCCTACTCCCCAATCGACCCGGGGAATTTTGAGATAGTCACCTTCACCATGATAACCTATGTTGGAAATTGTACCTCCGGGCCTTGTAGCTTTGATGCAGTTTTCAAAAGTAACTTGAGTGCCCAATGCCTCAATAGCGGAATCAACGCCTTGACCATTCGTAATACGCAAAATCTCTTCCACTACATCTACTTTTTTGAAGTCCAAGATTATGTCTGCTCCGTAATATTTTGAGAGTTGCTGCCGGTGAGGTACTGTTTCTACCGCTATTATTAAACCGGCGCCCAACAAACGGGATCCGGCTGTAGCCATTAAACCGACCGGACCTTGGCCAAAAATGGCAACAGTACCACCAAGAGGAATACCGGCATGTTCCGCCCCCATAAAACCGGTGGACATCATATCTGTGGCGTACAGGGCGGCTTCATCGGAAACAGAACTTGGAACAGGTACCAGGTTGGCATCGGCATCGTTGACATGAAAATATTCGGCAAAACAGCCGTCTTTAATGTTAGCGAATTTCCAGCCACCCAGCATCGTGGTGCATTGTGAAGTGAAGCCGCGCTGGCAGTTTTCACATTTATAACAAGGGGTTATTGCGTTAACTACCACACGATCTCCTACTTTTAAACTCTCAACAGCACTGCCCAGTTTGTGTATAATTCCTAATGCTTCGTGGCCCAGTGTAAGGTCAACCTTTTCACCTATGGCACCATGTACTGTGTGTACGTCGGAAGTACAAACAAGAGCGGCAGTAGTCTTGATTATCGCATCATTGGGTCCGGGGTCCGCCGGCAGCGGTTTCTCCATTATTCCTACTCTGCCGATACCGTGCATTACAAACGCTTTCATTATCTCAACGCTCCTTTATTTTTTAAATTTTCGGAAAATAATTTGCCATCTGCTTTAATGAAAATTATTGCGGAGTTGCAAATAATTAATGATGTTAAAAAATTAGTTGACTACCGGCATTTTGGGGGTTAAAGCCTGATTATTGTCTGGTCGGGAAAAGAACATAGTTTTTTCAAGCCGGTATTGGACATGACAAAAGTATTTTCCAACCCCACACCCCCGATGCCCGGAAAGACAAATTTTGGTTCGATAGCCATAATCATTCCTGCTTCCAACGGAGTGTTTACACCCTTGGCCAAAACCGGCAGTTCATTTAATTCCAACCCCACACCATGCCCAACGAATGAAACGGGATAGGGCGCGCCCATAAAGTAATCTGTGAGTCCGTGTTTTTGGGCCTGTTCAAAGGCCAAGTCGTAAAGATGACCGGCGGGCATACAGGGTAATGCTTTGGCAAGTATTACTTGTTGAATCTCCTCGGCTACTTTATACGCATTGTCAATCATATCCGGTGCCTCGCCGATGGCAAAGGTTCTTGTGATATCAACAATATAACCGTGTTTTGCCCCAACGTAATCGAATAAAACGGGTTCTTCCCGTTCAATGATCTTTTCTCCGGGACCGAATGGAAATTCAGGGTATAATCCGATGCCGTTTATCGGCCCGTCAAAATAACTGGACATAGCGGAATTGGGACCCGAGAGCAGCTGACCAAAATAGAACTCCGCGTTGAAGCCCCGGGTTTTGATCAACCCCTGATGACCTTCACGCCGGGCGATCTTCTCAATGTCCCCCGCCAGTTCGAATTCACTTTTCCCCGGTTTGATAATACTTGGCAAAGCGTTGAAAATATTGTCCATCATTTTGGCGGTTTCTTTTGTCCTTGCTATTTCATAGTCTGATTTTATTGCTCTCTGTCTGCGTATCAAGGATGAACAATCAATAAGATCGGCTCCGGCAAATAACTGTTTATACTTCAGGTACACGGAGGCGGGAATTACATCAAGCTCCAAACCAAGTCTCTTGGGCACCGGCAAGTCATGCTCTTTGATATTACGGATGATCTCTGAAAATTTACGCAGCTTAATTACCGGGTAATCATCAAGTTTCGAGTCTGTTCTAAACCTGTCTATATTTCTGCGTATCATAATTACCGGTTTGCCGGCGGCAGGTATATACAAATGTAAATCCTGATATGTTCCGCAAAAGTATACTATATCGGCGCTTTGACTGATTAGAGCCCCGTCAAGATCTTCCGTTTGCATCATGCTTTGAAAATCTTTAATTCTTTTAATCAACTCTGTTTTAGGGGTTAGATATGTTTCTTTATAATTTGGCATTTCATCACCTTTTAACCTGTAAGATTAAAAAAAAGCATCTGCGTATTCGTAAAAAACCCGGCCTGTTTTTCTGCCAAGCCGGCCCGCGGCAACATACTTGCGAAGCAGCGGGCACGGCCTGTACTTGGAGTCACCAAAACCTGCTTAAGAATTTTTTTGATTTCCATTAGGTATTATGCACCTCCTTTTATTAAATGGGTATTGCATAATCCTGGCCAGCTTATTATCCAAGGCCGAAAATCAAAAGCCCAAAGTTAAAAGTACCTAAAATGACTTTGGGCTTTCGACTTATAAATTATGCTCGAAATAAAAAGACATATATTAACAAGGTGCCCGGAGAATAAAGAGCCGGCGCTGCTTTACACCCCATTTAACCTTATATGTGACCGCCTGGCATATCATAGTTACCTTTCAGGGAGTGTTACGCAACAAAAAGTTACTGTGTTTAATTTAAAAACTCTTCTTTATCAATATTGTACTGTTTAAGTTTTCTGTACAGGGTTGTCCGGCTGATACCCAATTCTTTTGCAGCCATCGTGCAATTACCATTATATTTTTTAAGTGTTGAATAGATGGTCACGGATTCCATTTCTCTTAACTTGTATGTTTTGCCATATACATCGGACATGATTACCTGTTTTTTTTGTTTGATCTCTTCCGGTAAATTATTGGGTTTTATTATTCCCTCATCGCATAAACTGGCAGCTCGTTCAATAACATTTTCCAATTCCCTGACGTTCCCGGGCCAGTTATAGTTAATCAACATGTTAATGGCGGTAGGTGATATCATGCAGCGAAAGCCTGTCTTTTCAAGAAAGTGTTCAGCCAGGGGAATAATATCCTCCTTTCGTTCTACAAGGGGCGGTATATGGATATTTAACCCGTTTAACCTGTAAAACAAATCCTGCCGGAACCTCCCTTGCTTCACTTCTTCTTTCAGGTCTCGGTTAGTTGCCGCAATAAGCCTTATATCTACGGAAATAGTTTTATTGCCTCCCACTCTGACAAATTCTCTTTCCTGAATAAAACGCAACAACTTGACCTGCATGTGCAAGGGCATTTCTCCCACTTCATCTAAAAAAACCGTACCCTTATTAGCTATTTCAAATTTTCCCATACGTCCGCCTTTTTTGGCACCGGTAAACGCCCCGTCTTCGTAACCAAATAACTCGCTTTCTATAAGTGTCTCAGGAATGGCGCCGCAGTTAATAGCAATAAAAGGACCTTTATAATAAACACTTTCATTGTGCATCGCCCGCGCGAAAACCTCTTTGCCCGTTCCTGTTTCACCGGTCAGTAAAATATTCAGCTTGGTCGCGGCAGCACGCCTGGCCAGCTTAAAGGTGGATTTTATTGATTGACAATTGCCGATTATATTATCAAAAGTAATATCAGACGCCATTTGGGGCTGTACGCTCTTAGCCTTCACAATCAGGATGGATTTGCGGGGGGTAATATAAAAAGCTGCTCCCAGTGTTTCTCCCAACGGGCCGTATATTTGTTTTAATTCACAAGTATACTTATCCTGCTTGTATTCTATCTCCAAATGTTCGGAGTCGCAGACAAAACCTTTTTTCAGCATGTCTTTGAACGAAGTTTTTAAAGGTAATATATTCTCTATACTAGAGCCTACCAGTTGATGGTTATCCAGATGAAGTAAATTACTGCACATTGAATTTACGTTGGTAATGTGCCCCGCCTGGTCTACCCGGATAATGCCGCACTCTGAATGCTCTAAGATGGCAAATGACTGTTTTGCGTTGTGAATCAGCTTTTTTTTCAGGTTATAAGCATATAGTTGAGTCTCAATGGCTTTTGACGCGGCGCTTACAAACGCAAATAAACATTTATGAGTATGTTTTGACAAAGTTGTTACATCCAGAAGGCCGATTATACTTTGATTAATATCGAATATTGGAGCGGCAAAACAACCCAAATGATGAAGTGGCTCGCAAAAGTGTTCTTCTCCCAAAACGTCTACCGGCGCTTGTTCCAACAGGGCTGTGCCGATGCCGTTCGTTCCTTTACTATTTTCATGCCAATTGGCGCCTTCCACCAGCATAATTTTTCTTGCCACGCTCATAATACTGTCGTCGCCTAAAGCCTTAAGAATATAACCTTCCTTGGAAATTAAAAAAATCGCGGTGTTTGTTCCTTTTAACCTGAAGTACAGGTCATTGATAATCGGATTAGCTATGAAAACCAACTCGCTGTATTTGTCTCTATACTCTCTCAGCTCATAAGAGGATAACTGGTCGTCCTTATTATTTAATTGGTATGGATTGATACCAAAACCCGCACTCCTTGTCCACGACTTGGAAACAACCGGTTTTTCTCCAAACTTGGTGAAATCCCCGCTTCTTATAGCCTCCCTCCACTTATTCTTCATTTTGTCACCTCCTTCTCAATTCCTTTATTAGTGTGGCATAGCTTTTGCAATATTTGGGATATAAACATGGGATATAAACAACAAAAAAATTACTCTGTTTAGCTCAGTAAATGTCGAGCCTTAATACATTTAAAAAAAAGAATATTCATTCAAGATGTTTTTTTTAAAAAATTCAGAAAATATGGTTCGGCATGTATATTATATCTATTCCAAACCATTAGAAAAAGGGGGGTTAGTTAAAGTTTTACATATTTTTTAAATCTATTCATTTCCTTGATCAATCAAAAGAACTAATTTCACCGGTATTTTGCGTCGGCAATTAAAAGCATTTAGTGAGGAGTGATAAATGTTTTAATGTTTTTTATTGGCTTTAACCAAGCAGCTTATAGAAGGGAAGTGTAAATATGTTGGAATTAAACACTGACAACCGGAAGACTGCGGAGATTTTGGAAAAAAGTATGGCCGGTCAAAGTCACACGCCACTTTTTAACCCGGAGGCTTTAGAAAAACTCAGCAGTGAATTCAGCGCCTGGCAAGAGAACAAACTTCGGAAAGAGGACCGGGAGAATTGGCACATGACTCCCAGCACCGTACTGGGTTCGGAATTATCCAGGGAATTACTGTATACGCCGCTTAGTATACGTGACATTGACTACAATGAAGACCTCGGTTTTTCCGGGCATGAACCTTTTACCAGGGGCATACACCCCAATATGTACAGGGGCAGAACATTTACTCAACGCCAGTTGGTTGGTTTCGGGGCACCGGAAGATACCAACGCCAGAATGAGATTCTTGCTGGAGCATGGCGCCACGGGACTGAATATTCTTTTTGATATGCCAACAATACAAATGTATGACTCAGATAACCCGATGTCAAGAGGGCAAGTTGGTTCTTGCGGGGCCTGTATTGATTATGTCGATGACTGGGAACTGTTGTTCAAAGACATTGATATCGGCAAAGAAACATCTTCCATAGTTACTCATTACCCCTCAAACACCGCCATTTTATTCCCCATGTACCTTGTTCTGGCGGAGCGCAGGGGTGTTCCCTGGGACCAGTTGCGGGGCAGCGTACAAAATGACGTCACCCTGGAGGAATTAGTTCGCAATGCCGCCGAGTATATTCCCCCACAGGATTGTTTTCGCATTGAATGCGATAATATTGAATTTATCAGGCAGAATGTGCCCCGTTGGAATTTCATCACCCTGAATGGTTATAACCTGCGGGAATTCGGCACTTCCGGGGTTACCGAGATGGCGGTAGCATTATCCCATGCCATGGAAATCTTGGATGAAATGATCAGGCGGGGTCATGATGTTGACTGGGTAGGCGAAAGGCTGGCATTTTTCTGGTCACCGGCAATGGATTTCTTTGAAGAGGTTTGCAGGCTACGTGCTGTAAGACGGCTGTGGTACAGGATCATGAAGTATAAATACAATTCCAAAAACCCCAGGTCAATGTGGATGCGCTGCCACGTGCAAACTTCCGGAATCAGCCTGGTGCGGGAAGAACCGCTGAATAATATTATCAGATCCTCTTATGAAGCATTAGCCGCGGTGCTGGGCGGCGCCCAATCCCTGCACGTTGACTCTTATGATGAAGCATACGCCATTCCATCCGAAGAGGCATCCTTGCTGTCACTGCGCAACCAGCAGATCCTGGAACACGAAACGGGTATCACCGCGGTCGTAGACCCCCTGGGCGGATCTTTCTACGTTGAATTTCTGACTAATGAAATCGAAAGGGAGATTTTAAAGGAAATCACTGCCATTGAGGAGCAGGGCGGATACGTTAACGCGGTTAGTAATGGGTTCCTGCTGCGTAAAATCTATAAATATTTTTACAATGAACATAAAAAAATCGAGAGCGGAGAAATAAAAATAGTAGCCCATAACTGGCAAAAAAGCGCCCGCGGAGAAGATTTTGAGGCTTTCAGGTACCCGGAAGACGCGGAGCAAAAACAAATCAACAGGCTCAAGGAGCATAAAGCCCACAGAGATCCGCAAAAAGTGGAGAGTGCTTTAAATGCTCTAAAAGATGCTTGCCAAAAAGGAGTCAATATTGTTCCTTATACGCTTGACTGTTCCCGGGCTGGTTGCACCGTGGGGGAACAATGGAAAGTGTTCAAGGAAGCCTTTGGCCTGTGGATAAAACCCAGTTTTTTCTAATTTGATAAGCATAGTTATATTTACCACCTTATTAACGATATAAAGATTAAAAGCACTGGGGGAATTCAAATGCAACAAAAAAGAATATCTAAAGTTCTGATGTGCTGTTTAGGTCCGGAGACTCACAACAGGGGAATATTAACGGTTAGCGGGATGCTTAGGGATGCCGGCATGGAGGTAGTTTACCTGGGCAATGCCACCCCGGAAGAAGCGCTAAAGATTGCCATAGATGAAGACGTTCAGGCTGTCGGAGT
This sequence comes from Desulfotruncus arcticus DSM 17038, assembly GCF_900113335.1. Classification (GTDB taxonomy): domain Bacteria; phylum Bacillota; class Desulfotomaculia; order Desulfotomaculales; family Desulfallaceae; genus Desulfotruncus; species Desulfotruncus arcticus. Next base: position 23,895 of record NZ_FOOX01000018.1, on the reverse strand, counting down.
AAGCTCGTTATCGGGCGCCCATTTGAGTATCGGAAAGCTGCTTATGAACTTGGCCAAAAAGAAGGAGTATGATAAAAGCGTTGGTTTTCTTATGGGGGGAGTAATTCCACCAAAGGATATACCCAAGTTGCGAGAAATGGGTTTCGATAATGTGTTCCCCAGCGGGGCGTCAAGAGAGGCCATTGTCAATGGTGTATTGGAGTCTATGCAAAAAAAGATGGCTAATTAAAAAACCTGTTAGGAGGCTTTCATTTGAGTAAATATGATTTAATCCAAGTTGGGGCCAAAGAATCTTTTGCTAAAACAATAACTGAGACAGATATTGCTCTCTATGGGGCCATCAGCGGGGACTTTAACCCGGTTCATTTTAATAGCGTATATGCTGCCGGAACCATGTTTAAAAACCGGATTGCGCACGGAATGCTTACAGCGGGCCTGATCTCAGCGCTGTTGGGTACAAGATTACCAGGGCCGGGGACGGTTTATTTATCCCAATCCCTTAATTTCCGTGCCCCGGTATATATCGGCGATACTATTACCGCCGAAGTTGAAGTTTTGGAAAAATACCCGGAAAAAAAACAAATTAGTTTAAAAACTACCTGTATTAATCAAAACGGCAAAGAAGTCGTAGCGGGTGAAGCATTGGTTATGTATAAAGAATAATATCATACGCAGGTTTGGCATGTGCTTATGCAGGTATAAGTCTGAACTTACACCTGCATAAAAATTTGAAGTATTCAGAATTTAGCAGTCAGAATTCAGAATAATTAGAGATGATAAACCGTTTTTTCAATCTAATTCCTAATTTCTTTTGTTTTCAGGCGGTTTTTTATTCTGACTCCTGACTTCTGACTCCTGACTCCTGATTAGTTGCAAGAGCTGCCTTGATGAGTTGATATGAAAAAGTTAAAGCATGGCCGGTTTCAGTCCCCTCTATTTCGGTTGCGATATTTAACAACTCGTCCATCGATAGGTCTGAATGACTATTGGCGCCGGTTTGCTCCAGGTAATTTAGACAACCTGGTAATACCTGAATCAATATTTCTTTGGCCTGCTCTTCAAAACCCGCATGTTTCATTTTACACACTCCTTTTTTTGTGGTTTTCCATTATTATACTTTATTTTGGCTCCATTTGAAATTGTGGATGATGATTTTGAGGTGAAAATAAATGCTGAATTTGGTGAGAATCATGCAAGGATAAGGTAGAATCCAAAATCTTTTAAAAATAAAGGTTAAAATTCAAAGGAGGTGTTAACATGGTCGCAGACAAAAAGAAAAAATCATCAGCCAAAACGTTGCAAACTGCCAGGGAGGCCGGCAATTTCGGCAAAAGGATTCTTGCCAGTGCGCGGGCAACCGCTGAGGAAGGAAAACCGGTGGCCTGGTCAATGGTTGATTGGTGGCTGGGTGGCACCCTGGCAAAGGCTATGGGCGTTGAACTCTGTTACCCGGAAAACTACGGTGCCTTTTGCGCGGCAGTAAGACAGGCGGAGCCTTACCTTGATTATGCGGAAAGCGACGGCATTCCCAACACCACTTGTGGATACGCGAGAAACTGTATCGGTTATACCCGCAGGCTACAAGAGAATAACTTTGTTATCCCACAGGATGCTCCCGGCGGGGGCATGCCAAAACCGGTTTTCCTTTTAGCCTGTGGGGCTGCTTGTGATGCCAGGTATAAATGGTTCCAGAGCCTTGGCCGTTATATGGACGTACCTGTATGGACCTTGGAGTTCCCTCAAACGGGTGTTCCGGAATATTTTTTGAAAAATAATAAAGAAGAGAATATCCGGTTCATGGTCAGGGAACTAAAAGAGTTTGTTTCTTTTATGGAAAACTTGTTAGGCAAAAAAATGGACTGGGACAATCTTAACGAGAGGCTGGATACACTTTTTAAAACGCATGAGTTGGCTCATAAAGTGGATATCCTGCGGAAAGCAGTACCCTCTCCGGCCGTTAATACCGACTTTTGGGCCCTCATGATACCACATCTATACCTGCCGGATGATCCCGAAGCCCTGGAGTTTTATAAAAGGGTTTACCAGGAAGTTAAACATAAAGTTGATCATCAAATAGGCGCTATTCCAAATGAGCAATACCGGATGGCTTTTAGTGAGCTGCCGCCGTGGCATACCCTCGGCATATTTGATGAATTTGCCGGGAAACATGGCATCGCTTTTGTTATTGAAAGCTGGAATTATCACGCCCCTGGCCCTCTGCCTGAATCTGAAAAGGAGGGGATAAAAGATCCCCTGGAACTTATAGCCAGGTATTCCTATCATAAATACCACGAATATGTTCCCGAAGCGAGAATTCATAATACGGAGCCGGCTCTATTTACCGCGCCATATTTAAAGTGGGTTCAAGATTACAGGGTCGACGGTTTATTCTGTCACCCACTGATGTCTTGCCGCCCGGCTACGTATACACTGATGCATGTGCGCAATTTGTTAATGGAAAAATTCAAAGTGCCGTCAGTTGTTGTTGAGGGGGATATTGTAGACCTGAGGGTATTTAATGAAGAGGAAGCGCACACAAAAATTGATGCTTTTATTGAGACAATGGATTACTACCGGGAGATCAGAAAAAAAGAAGGCTTTGCATGGTAGCCTAAGGGGGTATTATAGATGAACACTAACAAAGGTCTGGCCAGGGCCGAGCAAATCTACCTGAACCGGGATAGCGTGGCCAGGAGTTTTAAAGCAGCGGGGAAGAAAACTGCGGGATATTTTTGCTGTTACCCCCCTTCGGAGTTAGTGACCGCCTTGGATTATGTGCCTTTCAGAATTATCGGTGATATGAATGAGCCTTTAACCGAGGCCGATACCTACCTGCCCACGGTAATGTGCTACTTTTACAGAAGTATCATGGATATTGCAATCAAGGGTAAATACGACTACATCGATGCTTTTATCGGGGCCCACGCGTGCGATGGAGCGGAAAGGGTCAGTTATATATGGAGGTCCTATATTAATAATCCCTGCTCTTACTATCTGGATGTGCCACATACGGATCGAGACGCGGCACTGGATTTTTTTAAAGCCCAGATCATTTATATGAAAGAAGTTTTAGAAAAAAGTGCCGCCAAAAAGGCGACCATCGCCGACATTAAGGATGCAATTAAGATCCACAACAAACAGCGAAGCTTGGTGCGCCGGCTTTATGGATTAAACAAATCAGATCCGCCGCTGATATCCGGTTCGGAAATGTTAAAAGTTATGGTGTCCATTATGAGCTTACCTCCCGAAGACGGCAATCAGTTACTGGAAGAAGTTATCGAGGAAGTCAAGCAAAGAACGGACGGTCCGCGAAAAAAAAGCGGCCGCATTCTTGTCTGGGGCTCTCTAATCGACCATGTAGCTTTCACAGACCTGATCGAGAGCTGTGATTTAAATATAGTAATTGATGATACCGCCATCGGTTCAAGGAGTTTTTGGATTGACGTCGATGAGCTTGATGACCCGTTCGAGAGTCTTGCCATTCGTTACCTGAAAAAGATTGTATGTCCCCGCACATTCAGAGATACCAGAAAAACAAGGGCTGAAGACCTGGAAAACAGGTTTGCCTACCTTAAGAAAATGGCGCAAGACTGGAATGTAAACGGTGTATATATGAACATCATCCGTAATTGCGATATCCACGGTTATGAGATTCCCGAAGTGAGGGATTATTTTGCAAGCATGGGGCTGCCGACACTGGTGATTGAGCAGGATTATGCCACAACAGCTTTGGAGCCTTTAAGAACGAGATTCCAGGCTTTTGCGGAAAGTCTGTAAAAAAACAGGAGCAGCATGAGACAGCGGTTTATCGTCTTGTAGTATTCTGAATTTTGAGTATTGAATTCTAATTACCTGATTAGTAACCAATCCTTTATTTTGCCGAAGAGGGGATTCAGGTGTTAATAGCCGGAATTGATATTGGGTCGACAATTACCAAAGTTGTGATCATGGAAGATGAAACAATACTGAATACTGTTATTGAACCAACCGGAGCTGAACATAGAAGACTGGCCCACGAAATAATGAAAAAAGCGCTGGAACCAATCCCCGAAGATTTTCAGCGGCTGGATTATATCGTTGCAACCGGTTATGGCCGTATAAACGTACCATTTGCCGATACCCAGATAAGTGAAATAACCTGTCACATGCGGGGGGTGCATTGGCTCTTCCCCACCGTAAGAACGGTAATAGATATAGGAGGGCAGGATTGCAAGGGTATAAAAGTAAAGAACGGCAAGACGGGCAATTTTATTATGAACGATAAATGCGCGGCAGGTACCGGTAGATTTTTGGAAATTATCTCGGATACACTGGGCTTGCAATTGGGGGACATAGGAGAGATATCGCTGCTGTCCGGCGAGCCGGCGGAGATAAGTAAAACATGCACCATTTTCGCCGAGCAGGAGATATTATTGCGTTTATCAGAAGGAGTTCCGGTAGCGGACATACTGGCCGGCTTACATAAAGCCCTGGCCGGCAGAGTTTTCTCCATGGTAAGTAAAATCGTGATCGAAAAAGACGTTGTAATGACCGGCGGGGGTGCAAAAAATGCCGGACTGCGCAAGTACTTGGCAGACCGGATCGGCTTTCCGGTGTTAATACCCCGTGAACCTTTAATTACCGGCGCCCTGGGGGCAGCCATAATAGCGCGGGAAAAGGCTCAAAATCTGGATCAAGGTGTGATCGGGAGCGTCAAGTCAGGCCGGCAACTGGAAGCAGTAACCTTTTTTAATGAAAACGAATAAACGGCGGATGAAAAGAGGTGCCGCATGTACAAGGCAGGTGTTGACATAGGCTCGGTAATGGCCAAGGCTGTAATCATGCATGGTGACAATTTACTTGCGTATTACACCAAACCTGTGGGCGGCAATTTTTATAAAGCTGCGCACGACACGCTTGATGGGGCCTTGGCAAAGGCAAATTTGCATTACGACAGCCTGGGAATTATTGGGACAACAGGATTGGGGGCATCATTTCTGACTTACCCCAACCTCTATAACACCGAGGTTGCCTGCCAGGCCAGGGGAATGAAATACCTTTTCCCGTCAGCGAGGATTGTAATTGAAGTCGGCGACCAGTCAACGAGGGTTATCAAACTAACCGAACATGGTAAAATCGCGGATTGTGTGATCAATGACCGTTGTGCAGCCGGCAGCGGCAGAACCCTTTTAATCATTGCTAAAGTCTTGAGATTAAGCATCGATCAAATGGGCGATTATTCAATAATGTCAACCAACCCGGTAAGATTCGGCACCAGTTGTTCGGTCTTTACCGAGACAGAGGCCATCTCGCGTATTGCCGAAGGTATTAAAAAGGAGGATATTATCGCCGGGCTGCATCATTCAATGGCCATAAAAATCTATAGCATGGTTCAAAAGGTAAAACTTGAAGAAAATTGTGCCATGACGGGAGGTGGTGCCAAAGATAAAGGGTTGGTGGCCATGCTTGAAAAAGCGCTTGGAAAACGACTGTTAGTCCATCGGGAGCCATTTATCAGCGGAGCAATTGGTGCCGCAATCATGGCTTCGGTGAAAACTTGAACCGGTGACAAAAACAGTTTTTAATCCTCATGTCATAACCGGCGGACATTAGCAGTTGATTGGGGTGAACTTTTAATGACCAAGGTTATTGAAGGTTTTAAACAAATTACAGGAGATCATGCGCCAAAGGAGGTTGGCCTCGGATGAATTATTCAAATATTCTTATTAATTATATTGAAGAAGGCGTATATAAGGTCATTATGAACCGCGCTGACAACATGAATTCATTGACTTCTGAAATGATTAAAGATTTGTGCCGGGGCTTGGACAACCTGGAGAGAAAAGAAGATTGCCGGGTAATTATATTGACCGGCACCGGCAAAGCTTATTCGGCCGGCGGCGATATCAAGTATTTATCCGCGGGGCTGGGCACTATGGAAGGTAAATCTTATCTTCAGCTGATTAACAGCTTGATATTAAAAATATTTGAGATGGAAAAAATCATTATTTCGGCGGTAAACGGGTTTGCCGTTGGAGGTGGATGCAACCTTTGTTTCGCCACGGACCTGATATTTGCTTCCAGTAAAGCCGTTTTTGCAGAGGCTTTTTTACCCGTGGGGCTGGTTCCTGATGCCGGGGGCACTTTTTTTCTGCCCAGGATCCTGGGACTTCCAAGGGCAAAGGAGTTAGCGTTAACCGGCAGAAAGATAACAGCCGAAGAAGCTGCATCCATGGGTTTGATCAACAGGGTTGTGCCGCCGGAAAATCTGGACCCGGCTGTCCTGGAAATGGCCAGGGAGATATCAAGCAGGCCTTCCCGGCAAATCGGCCTGGTCAAGGTTTTGATGAACCGGAGCTTGTGGTTGGATTTGCGAAGTGCACTTGAGTACGAAGCTTATGCCCAGGGACTTTGTATGCAGACAATAGAACACCAGGAGGGTGTAAGAGCTTTCCTGGAAAAGCGCAAGCCGGTTTTTACTAAATAAATAAACATTAGTCATAAACGAACTGGCAGATTCAACACATTAAAAACTATGGGAGTGAGTTGAAATGAGAAAGGTTGCTGTCGCCGGGGTGGGAATGACCAAGTTCGGTCCTACGGATAAAAGCCTGGTGGAACTGTTTTCTGAGGCGGCGTGGGAAGCAATTAATGATTCCAACATCAAGCCTGCGGATATACAGGCTTTATTTATCGGCAACTGCCTTGGGGATTTCGCCGAAGGGCAAGCCAATATAGCTGGATTTATAGCTTGTGAATTAGGCTTGTCGCACGGAACCCCGGCTACCAGATTTGAAGGTGCGTGCGCCACCGCTTCAGTTGCCGTCAGAGACGCTTTTATGTGGGTAGCCTCGGGGTTTTACGATACGGTTCTTGTCGGAGGCGTTGAAAAAATAATGCACATGGGCACCCCCCTGGCCACCAGAACCTTTGCCATGGCAACAGACAGCAGGTATGAAGAGTTTTGCGGGCTGACCTTTCCGGCAGTTTTTGGCATGATGGCCCACATGTATTCCGTGAAGTACCGTATTCCATTACCTGCACTTAAAGAGAGAATGGCTCTGGTAGCTGTAAAAAACCATCAAAACGGCATCAATAATCCATTGGCGCAGTTCAGAAAAGAAATAACCGTAGACACTGTTTTAAACAGCCTCATGGTTTGTGATCCCCTGCAGCTTTTTGACTGCTGCCCGTTTTCAGACGGTGCTGCGGCATTAATCCTTACAACCGAGGAAAAAGCTAAAAAAATGGTTAAAAAACCGGTTTATATACTTGGTACCGGGCAGGGTTCAGCTGGCTCTTTAAGCAGACAAAAAGACTTTACGGTCATGAAATCCCGGGTTGCCTCGGCGCAGCAGGCTTATGCGATGGCGGGATTGGGACCCCAAGATATCGATGTCTGCGAACTTCATGATTGTTTCACCATAGCTGAAATAGTTGCCAGTGAATGTCTTGGATTTTTCAAATTCGGCACAGGCAGTCAAGCCTTGGAAACAGGTGAAACCAAAATTGGCGGGAGAATACCGATCAATCCGTCAGGCGGGCTGAAAGCCAAGGGGCACCCAATTGGAGCCACTGGTGCCGCGCAGGTATATGAAATTGTTAAGCAGCTCCGGGGAGAATGTGGGCAAAGGCAGGTTGAAGGTGCGAAAACCGGCATGACGGATACCTTGGGTGGGGATGCCGGTACCATAGTGAACATTATTTTAAGGAGATAAAGGGGACATACATTCCACATTAGAATGGAGGTTGCTATGTATAAGTTGACACACAAGCAGTATTATGAGGCGTTAAAGAAAAATAAACTGTTGGGCCTCAAGTGTTTTACATGCGGCGGTTATACTACCCCGCCTAAATTATGCTGCGATAATTGCGGAAGCACTGAACTTGAAATAGCTGAACTAAGCGGCAGAGGAGAAATAAAGACATACACAGTGGTCAGAGTGGCTCCGGAAGGGTTAAATGCGCCTTATATTGTAGTGCTGGTGGAACTTGAAGAAGGCCCGTGGTTGATGGGAAACGTCGACAATGTAAATATTGATGAAGCGTGTATGGAGCTGATTGCCAAAAAAGTAACCGTAGCACATAAAACAGTTACCGGGATGAATTATACCGCGGGTGAAGGTGTCACTCCTTTATTTATTATTGAATAAGGGGGGGGAAGAAATATTGAGACTTTTCAACAGGAGCAAATTCATTAGCGGTAAAGAAATAGATAAATTCATTATTCAAATAGAAGCCAGCCTGGTGGATACCATACATGAAATGGAGTTGTCAATAACTGTCGACTTTAGGGATATGGTAATAATTGATGCTCGATCCAGCATGCTGAGGGTGCCCTATTATCATTGCCATAAAGTATCTGATTTGGTAAAAAACCTGATAGGCTTAAAAGTAATAAAAAGTGGACAGGCAAAAAGCGTTGCTCAACTGATTGGTGGAAAACAAGGGTGCTTGATATTGGAGGAGTTGTCACAGGACGCTATAAAGGCTATTAGCCAAACCGGGGCTTTTTTAATTCCGCCAAATCAGTATGAGCATATTATTGATAGTTATACGCATGACACATGTTATACCCATTGCTTATCAATAGAAGAAAAAAAAGAAGCGGCCTACTCACGGCCAATGTTTGGAGGATACTTACAAGAAGCTAAAAACACGCATATAACGAAGAATGGTCGGTAATTTTTAATTAACTCCAAGTGATTGGTTTAAAAAAATCAGCCAATCACTTTTTTTTATAAGGCCGGGAGAAGCTGTTAGTCCAGATGTGAAACGTTGTTCACTATTGATACGTTACATGGATTAAACGGTTAAACTTCAAGCTTAAACGGTTAAAAATTGCGTATGCAAAGATTTTACACTTAATAATAAGCTGCTTTTAATCGTACGTTCAAACCACTCGTAAATCGTGGTATTTGCTTTAACAGAAAATAAAAGAATGGTTTTAGTTTCTATTGGTAGAGTTAGTATGGTTTTATACGTACAATTGATTGATATTTCAACTGGTATCACTATTGCTATCAGATATATCTGACATATCTGAAAATTTTTTAAACATATCCCTAATTTATTTGTTTATTTAAAACTCTGGTAAGGGGGTATTTTAATGAAGCTGCAATTTCCCAAAAAGGTAAATATGACGGAATTATTGGCCAGGGACGGAATACAGCATGAAAGGCGCTTTGTGCCGACAGAAACCAAAGTTTTTTTCATCAATGCATGTTCCGAAGCGGGTTTTAAAGTAGTAGAGGCCACTAATTTCAGCCACCCTAAATATTTACCGCAAGCCAAGGATGCCGAGGAGGTTCTAAAACGCATTGAACGTAAACCCGGTGTCCAGTATAAGTGTTACGGCATGACCGATAAGGCTGTAGAACGTGCGGTGATTGCCAAAGAGAATGGTTTCGGTCCCGATATTCTGGCCTTCACCATCTCAACAACAGATGCCCATTGTATGCGCAATGCTAACCGGCCGGTGGAAAAATTCTTTGAGCAGATTCCCAACTGGGTAAAGATGTGTAAAAGCGTCGGCATCAAGCTCGACATGGCCATAGCCTGTGTTTTTGGATGCCCCATAACCGGACCGGTACCGATGGAGAAAACTTTTGAGTTGATTGAAAGAGGCCTTGAAATGGGATGCTCGTCCGCCACACCCTGCGATACAACAGGTGAGGCGGCGCCGGACAGGGTATACGAGTTTTTCAGCAGGTTAAGGGAAAAATTTCCCAACGAAGATGTGCACCGGGCCCATTTCCATGATGCCAGGGGCACGGGGCTGACGAATTATTTTGCCGCCCTGCTTGCCGGTGTTACGGAGTTTGAAGCCTCGTTGGGTCAACTGGGAGGCCAACCTTCTTATGTTGTGGACGGGGTTCCCGCAATAGGAACCGGCTGGTTATATACCCCCAGCGATATCACCGGCAACGGTTCCACCGAAGACCTGGTGGTAATGTTTGATGAGATGGGAATTGACACGGGCGTCGATGTCGACAGGGTCCTTGAGCTGGGCCGCATACTGGAACACGTGCTGGAAAGGGAACTGCGCCCCTACACAACCAAAACAGGCCGTATTCCCAAAGGCCGGGTTGACTGGGGTAAAAATATCCCGCCTTACAATGCTCAGCCTTGGGTTCATCCGAACAAGTAAATGTAAAACTCAAGTAACTGTAACAACGGTGATTTTATTGTCTGCCGCGTGAAAAATAAGGAAAGGAGGAACCCCGGTGATTTGTTAAGCGGCGGAACAAAAAAGATATGTGAACTCCCAGGCTGTTCAATCATTACCAATAAGTGTATGAAGCCGGTGTAAGATACTCAAAGCCGGAGTTCACAGCCAAATCAATTATTTCAAAAGTAAAAAGGAGGGAAAATGGCGTGACCAAGTTGGGAATTGAATTCGATAAGGAAGCACAAAAGAAATTAGACTATCAACTGGGAACAAGAGAATTATATCCATATGCCGGCATGTGGGTGGCTGAGGCATTAAAAGAACACGGTGTTAAAATCGCCTTCGGTGTACCCGGGGGACACATCTGGCATTTCATAGACGCAATCAGCCGCATCGGCATTAAAACTATTACCTTTTTACACGAGCAAAACGCTGTGTATTGTGGTGAAGCTTACGCCCAGGTCAGCGGCAAGCCGGCGGTATGCTACGCAACGGTGGGTCCCGGTGTCGGTAACGCCGTCAGCGCTGTGCAGCAGGCCAACCTGAGCAATTCACCCATCATCTTCTTATGCGGTGGTCACGAAATCGAACACGATAAGCTTTACAATACCATCCAGGAAAGCTACGCCACCGAGCTTATGGGCAGTATCTCCAAGTGGGCTCAGCGCGTGACCTATCCCAATACCATCAAACAATTTTTGACCCGGGCTTTCAAGGACGCCCAGTCTTTCCCCAAAGGGCCGGTAATCATGGAACTGGGCATCAGCTGCCTGTTTACCCAGGATGATGTTAAAAACAAGGTTTGGTGGGGTCTTTGGGGTGACCATGCCACCTGGATTCCGGACTGGAGAGGGGAAGACACGGCCAAACCGCTCAGCAGCGGCGGAAATCCGGATGATATAGCCAAGGCCGTCAAACGCCTGTACGAAGTTGATAAACCATTTATGATTTTCGGTGACGGCGCCACCTGGGCGGAGGCGTCCGAGGAACTGACCGAACTGGTTACACTGGCCAAAATACCCTTTACGACACGGCGCACCGGCCGGGCCGTCGTTTCTGAAAAACACGATTACTACTATCGTGGTCTGCCTCCTTTCCGGAATGAAATTGAGGTCATGGTCCCCATCGGGGTTAAAGTCGGCTTCTTTGACGGCTACGGCGGCGGATGGCCCGAGACGATACAGATTAGCGAATCCGCCGACCAGATTTGGACCTATGTGCCCACCAGCACTGCCATAGTGGGGAACCCGAAGGTAGTGGCCCGGCAAATGATTGATTATATCAAAGCCAACAGCCTGCAACCCCCGCCGGGCAGGGACGAGTGGATTAAGAAAGTGCAACAGGCCAGATCGGAGGCTGAAAAGCGACGCCGGGACAAAGCAATGTATTACGGGTTTGAACATCCCAAGTACAAGCAAGAGAACTGCATGCACCACGGGTATATTTCCCAGGCCATTGCCGATTACCTGGAAGAAAAGTACGCAAGTAAAGTGCGGATCATGATTGACGGTTACACCATGTCCGATTTTGTCATGCCGTATATTAAAGCTGTACGGCCCGCCCAGGTACTCAGTTCTTCCGAGCAAGCCGGTATAGGCCACGGGGTAGCCATGGCCATGGGCGCCGCCTTTGCCCAGCTGGAACAAGGGGACAGAACCCCCGTTCTCGCGTTGATGGGTGACTCCGGAATGGGCAATGCCGGGTTGGAGGTTGAAACGGCAGCTCGTTATAAACTGCCCATCGTCTACCTGGTAACTGAAAACAATGGCTGGATGCCGGGTATGAAATATCCCTGGTACGGTCCAAACTGGGATGCTCTTGGTGATCAGGACGTCATGGGAAATGAGTGGGAAGGTTCCATACAGATGGGGCAGGAACGCAAACCAGCGATGAGATGGGACAAAATTGCCCGGGAATTAGGTTGTTACGGTGAGATGGTTGACAGGCATGAGAACTTTACCGCCGCCCTGGACCGCTGCTTCCAGGCAGCAGAAAAGGGGCAACCCGCCGTGCTTAATTGCATGATGGATATTCAACTGGTTAACAAGGCTGTCACATCGCCGGTTTACTGCCTGATGTACGCTCACCTGCCCTGGGTTGATATCCCGCAACGCGGCAAACGGGCACGCCGGGCCATCTGGGGTAAACCCGGCAAGTTCGAAGGGCTCGTTGATATGCCGAAGATGGCCACCGCGGATCCTTGGGAGCCCCTAACTGAAGATGAGATGAAACCATAAAAAAAGATTACGAAGAATGGGCTCCCCCGTTTTTCGGGGGGGCATTATTAAAAGCTTATTACTGCAGCGTAACTTAAAGGTTAGCGGAGCCATGGGGCCCGTGGCGTAGCGGGCATACCGAAATAAGCAATATTACGCTGCAGTGTTAGGAAAGAAGTGGGCTTTAATGTCATTAATGCTGCGAGTTGCCAAGAGCAATGCCAACTGTATGGATTGCGGTTTCTGTAAGTTCTTCACTTGTGCATCGAACCGTAATTGTACGGGTTGTGGCGCCTGTGTCATAAGTTGTCCCAACAATGCCCGTGAACTGGTAAGTGTTTATTCCAACAGGGATGACGTGAAAATTACCATTGATGGGATTAGGTATGAGGTGCCGGAACAGATAACCATTCTTAAAGCGTTGGAAATCAGCGGGTATAAAATCAACACTCATCTGAAGCATGAACAGGACGCCATTCATGCTCCCTGCGGTACAGGGGGATGCGGTGAATGCTCAGTGCTCGTTAATAATGAATTAAAGCCCAGCTGTGTAACCCCGGTGCGTGAAGGGATGGATATCGTCACTGACCCGTCCAGAATAATTGAGCACCCTCCCAAGCGGATTGTCACGGTTTTTAATAAAAGTGTCACTCCTATGGCAGAGTTATATGGTATCCGCGAAAGTTCATTTTTTATGCATGGGTGTAACATGAACTGCCCCTCGTGCCATAACTGGAATATTACCTTTAGTATGTCCGGCGGTTATTTTTCGCCTGACCGGCTGATCAAACAGGTAAGCGCCAGTAACAGCGGCAGGGGTATCAACCGCATCGGTATTTCAGGAGGAGAGGCGACACTAAACCGGAGATGGCTGGTACAATTCATTCGCCAATTATCCGTGACTGTGCCCCGTAATGTGCGCATACAACTCGACACCAACGCAGCCCTTTTAAATAGGGATTACGTCGATGAATTAATTGATGCCGGCATTACGGATATTTCCCCGGATATAAAAGGAGTCTCGCCGGACAGTTTCCAGCGGCTTACGGGTTTGGTCGATCAGTCAACAGCCCGGCTGTACATGGATAATGCGTGGCAAACACTCAAATATGTTTTGCATCAGTGTGAGGGAAAATTGTTTACTGTGGTTGGAATTCCTTTTCATAAAGAGTTAATGACCTACGAAGAGCTTTATCAAATAGGCCGGAAGCTGGCGTCAATCAACCGCCGGGTGCCGGTCAACCTTATTGAATACCAGGCGGCATTCAGACAGAGAAAGCTTTCATTAGTCAGCCCGGAAGAGACGGAAAAATCGTTAAGAGTTCTGCAGGACGCGGGGCTGGTCAATGTTTTATGCCAGGCCGCCGCCGAAATGCCTTTGGCGGTGGATCCCATGGACTTGATTATTGGTGAAGAATGCAGTTGGTAAAAAGTCAAAAGGGGGGGGGTAATTATGGCTGATACCCGGGTTCATCTGATGAAAAATTATATAATCCAGGCTGTCATAGATACCTTTGAGCAGGGTTTGGGGCCGGCGGGAGTGAAGGTGGCCCTTTCTAAAAACTGGCATTTCACTGTGGGTGAATTAATTTACACAGATCTGTGGGAGGAAATGGATTTTTTCACTGCGGCCGAACTGGATGAACTAATTGTTAACCTTCCTTCCTTAGAAGATGTAAAAAATGGGAGCATTAGCCTGGCCGATCTGAAAAGCGGGCGTTATGACTGGCAGTTGGTTAATGAATTTAAAGAAATTGGAATTATCTGGCAATAACAAAGCCAGGGGGGATGTTGATGAAAGACGTTGTTATTGTAAGCGCCGTTCGCACAGCGGTTGGTAAATACGGGGGAAGTCTGCAAAACATTTCGCCGGTTGATCTGGGCGCCCTGGTCATAGGCGAAGGGATCAAGCGTGCCGGCATCCATACCGGTCATATCGACGAAGTAATCATGGGTAATGTGCTGCAGGGCGGTTGGGGGCAGAATGTGGCCCGGCAGGCTTCCGTCAAGGCAGGCGTACCCCGGGAAGTTCCGGCCTGGACCATCAATATTGTATGTGGTTCGGGACTTAAATCAGTATCTCAGGCAGCCGGTTTGATTGCCAATAATGAGGCCGAAGTAGTTGTGGCAGGTGGCACCGAGAATATGAGCACAGCCCCGTATCTGGTTCAAAATGCCCGTTGGGGTTATCGAATGGGGGACGGCAATCTCGTAGACTTAATGATCAAGGACGGGTTATGGTGCGCGTTCGGCAATTACCACATGGGTATAACCGCTGAGAATATAGCGGAAAAATTTGGCATTACCAGGGAGGAACAGGACGCTTTTGCCGCGGACAGCCAACAAAAGGCTATCGCTGCCATTGATAACGGGAAGTTTAAGGATGAAATAATTCCGGTTCCCATTCCCCGGAAAAAGGGCCCACCGGTGGAGTTCGATACGGATGAATTTCCACGCCGCGGCACTACGCCGGAAGCTTTGGCCAAGTTGCCGCCCGCATTTAAAAAGGGCGGCACGGTAACGGCGGGTAATGCCTCGGGCATAAATGACGGTGCCGCGGCAGTGGTGTTAATGTCGGCTGACAAGGCCAAAGAACTAAATGTCAAACCGATGTTTTTAGTCAGATCTTCCGCAGTGGCGGGTGTTGACCCCGCCATCATGGGCACGGGACCTATTCCCGCAAGTCGCAAGGCCCTGGCCGGGGCGGGCCTGACCATTGCCGATATGGACCTGATTGAAGCCAACGAAGCTTTTGCCAGCCAGGCTATTTCAGTGATGAGGGAGCTTGAGCTTCCGGCTGAAAAGACTAATGTAAACGGAGGGGCTATCGCCATCGGTCACCCGATAGGCGCCAGCGGTGCAAGAATACTGGTGACACTTTTGTATGAAATGAAACGGCGCCACAGCAAGTACGGTCTGGCGACTTTATGTATCGGCGGCGGTATGGGCGCCGCCATGGTGGTGGAAAATATATAGCTGAATCTCGGAACAGGTGGTAAATTGGAAATTCGCTGTGTTTGGAGGTTTTGAAATTGTTATTAAAATGCGCAGCGATACTTTATGACAATATTGTTGGTCAAACTTTGGCCAATGAAGCGGCTAAAAGCAATATTACCACTAATGCTATAAACATAAGCGACGGCAATATACAGAAAATAATTGAACAATATCACGATCCGGCAAAAAAGGGTTATCGTCACGGTTTGCACAAGACGGGCAAAAAAAGTTCAAGCTATAGCCATGGTTTTCAGAAGGCCGATATTGTAATTGATTGCACCAAAGAAACATTGGAGTTCAAGAAAAAATTATTTAAGTATTTAGATTACTTATGCCCGGCGGATACTGTTTTTGTAACCAACAGTTTTACATGCAACTTAACGCTGATAGCCGCAGAGACAAAAAGGCCCGCCAAAGTTGCCGGGCTGAACCTGGATGCGCAGGGTGATGTAATAGAAATCATCAAGACTGTGGCCACTTCTGATGAAACAATGCTTAAAGTAAAGGGCTTGTTGAACGATATTTATGATCAGAAAATCATTGAATTTTCTGACTTTTCAACTCCTATTTTGCACCAAGTGATTATGCCGATGATTAACGAGGCAGCGTACTTTTTAATGCTGGGGATGGCCAACGAAAAAGAGATAGATTCATTAATGACCCTGGGCCCCAATATGCCTGTCGGTCCACTGGCGCTGGCCGACTTGATCGGATTGGATGAGTGCCTGAACTTACTTGAAAAATTATACAAGAGTACCGGTGACGGCAAGTTTTATCCCTGCCGGTTATTTTACAAGTATATTCAATTAAACCGGTTGGGCTGTAAAACAGGGCGCGGTTTTTATGAATACACTGATTCTTTATATTAAGAAGTGCTGAGGAGGGATTGACAATGAACCTAGCGGACGGGCTACGTATTAATTCCTGGCGCTACCCCGATAAGACCGCTGTTGTTTTTGAAGAAAAAAGACTGACTTACTCCGAATTAAACACCAGAGCCAATCGCTTAGCTCATGGCCTGCTAAAGAGGGGCTTTAAACGGGGCGACAAAGTATCCATTATCCTGTACAACTGTATTGAATTCCTTGAGCTTTACCATGCTTTTGCCCGTATCGGAGTAGTTTCAGTACCGATTAATTTCAGGTTGGTGCCCAACGAACGTAATTATATCATCAACAATTCTGAATCTAAAGCGTTATTTATCGGTCCTGAATTTGTAAAAGACTTTGACGCCGGGAGAACTCCCAATGTCGCAGGCAATTGTTACGTAGTCGGTGACGACGGTGCAGAAACCGAAGGCTTGCATAATTACGAGGACATTCTTACTGGTATGCCGGATCATGAACCCTACGTGGAACAAAGTGAAGAAGATTTATTCTATCTTGGTTACACTTCGGGTACCACGGGATTCCCCAAGGGAGCCATGATTCAAACCAGGGGTACTCTGGAAGTTATAAAAAACGCCCTGGTGCGCAATGCCAACAGGCAGGGGGTTGACTTGACCCAGAGAGCCTTTTTGGCCATCATGCCGATTTGCCACTCCAACAGTATCTGGGCCACATTGATAACTTACTGGTTTGGCGGGACCAATGTTATTTTCCCGTCAGGCAAATTTAAACCTGAGAATGTGCTGCAGATTATTGACCGGGAAAAAGTGACCACAACTTCCATGGTCCCCACAATGATCACAAGAATACTTGAACTGCCGGGAGAAATTAAAAATAAGTATAACATGGATTCGCTGACTTCGGTGGGTTCCTCTTCCGCTCCTCTTTTAACCAAAACCAAGGAAGCGGCATTAAAGTTTTTTAGTAACGCCCGGTTCAGTGAAGGTTACGGATCAACGGAAACAGGCGCTCTTACCACTCTGCGCCACAAGGACCAGATGAGAAAAGTCCGGAGCATTGGAAAACCCAATCCCGGCATTGAAATAAAACTTATCGACGAGAATCAGCAGGTAGTCACCAAACCCAATGAAGTTGGGGTACTCTGGGCCAAGGCCCCCTCGGCCTTTATCGGTTATTACAAGGATCCTAAAAAGACAAGGGAAGCAATTAACGGCGAATGGTCAACGGCCGGAGATATGGCTTACTTTGATACGGAAGGTTATTATTACCTGGTTGACAGAAAGCATGACATGATCATCAGCGGAGGGGAAAATGTTTACCCGGCGGAAATCGAGGAAGTGATTATCAAACACCCTGCCGTTTCAGAGGTTACGGCAATCGGTGTTCCGCACGAACAGTGGGGGGAAGTGGTTAAAGCGCTGGTAATAATTAAAGAGGGCATCCAAGCCACGGAAGAGGAACTGCTGTCTTACTGTAAACAGCACCTGGCCGGGTTTAAGACTCCCCGTTCCATCGAATTCAGGGATGATTTTCCACGTACCGCCACAGGCAAAATTCTGAAGCGCTTGGTGAAGAAGCCTTACTGGGAAGGGCAGGAGCGAATGATCTAAGCCAAAGGGAGATTAATATGCAAAATAAAGTTTTAAAACATTTCCAATCTTTAAAGGAACAGGCTTTGTCGGACCGGGGCAGTTCATCTGCGGCCAGAAAAATGACCGCGCGTGAAATGTGTAATAAACTAATGGACCCGGGTACTTTTGTTGAAATCAATATGTTTGTCAAGCACCGTTGTACCGATTTCGGCATGGAAAACAAGGGCGCCCTGGGGGATAGTGTGGTTACCGGGTACGGTAATATTCTAGAACGTCCGGTTTTTGTTTACGCCCAGGATTTCTCCGTGTTGGGCGGCTCGCTCGGCCTGGCCCACGCCAAAAAAATTTGGCATATCATGGATCTGGCAGCCAAGGCGGGCGCCCCCATTGTGGGCTTATGTGATTCAGCAGGGGCAAGAATACAAGAGGGTACGGATGCGTTGGCCGGGTATGGGGGTATCTTTTTAAGAAATACCCGGTATTCCGGCGTTATACCGCAAATTACCGCTATTATGGGCATTTGTGCCGGAGGGGCTGTTTATTCCCCCGCCATAACGGATTTTATTTATATCGTCAAAGATGCCTGTATGTTTATTACCGGACCGGGTGTTGTCAAGGAAGTGATGGGGGAAGACGTCAGCATGGCTCAATTGGGGGGCGCGGATATCCATACCAGGGTTTCGGGCAACGCGGATTTTCTTGTTGACAGCCCTGAGGAATGTATCGGGCAAATAAGAAAATTGTTAACCTATATACCCCAGAATAACAGAGAAAAGCCGCTTCAGGTGGACTTCAGGAATCCGATCAACAGCGGGCTGGACATCGCGGATATCGTTCCTGACGATCCCAGGCAGCCATTAAATGTTCATCAACTGATTAACGCACTGGTAGATAACGGGGACTTTTATGAAGTCAAAGCTGATTATGCGAAAAATATTGTGGTGGGTTTTGCCCATTTTGCCGGACAAAGCGTGGGGATACTGGCGAACCAGCCTGAATTCATGGCCGGAGTTTTGGATTCCAACAGCTCTGACAAAGCCGCCCGGTTCGTCAGGCTCTGTGATGCGTTTAATATCCCGCTGGTTACACTGGTTGATGTTCCCGGCTATTTACCGGGGACCCAGGAAGAATACAAGGGAATCATCAGGCACGGCGCAAAATTGTTATACGCTTATTCAGAAGCAACTGTCCCCAAAATCACGGTTATTTTGAGAAAAGCTTACGGGGGCGCATATATAGGCATGTGCAGCAAGCACCTGGGAGCGGATCTTGTTTTAAGCTGGCCCACGGCCGAAATTGCCGTGATGGGGCCTGAAGGCGCGGTTAATGTAATCTTCAAAAAAACGATATCGTCATCCTCAAACCCGGACGAAACAAAAAGAAAGTTAATTCAAGATTACCAGGATAAATTCGCCAACCCATACGACGCTTGTTTCAAGCAGCACGTGGATGACGTTATTGAGCCTGGTGAAACAAGGACCAGGATAATTAGCGCCCTTAACATGTTAAAAGATAAACTTGAGGATTTGCACTGGCGTAAACACGGTAATATTCCTCTTTAATTAATTAAAGAGGAGCAAGGAGGGATGTATGTGGCTCAGAATATGATTGAAGGCGAAAAAAAAGTATTTGTTACCGGCAACGAGGTGGTCGCGTGGGCGGCTATAGCAGCCGGAGCCGACATTATGTATGGTTATCCCATCACACCGCAAAACGAAATCATGCACTACTGGACCAGGTTGGCTCCCAGGGCGGGTAAAAAGTTTCTGCAAACTGAAGACGAACTTTCCGCCGGCTTTACCACCATTGGGGGAGTGCTGGCGGGAAGGAGAGCTTTTACCGCCACAGCCGGGCCTGGGAACACCCTGATGCAGGAACCTGTTTCAATGGCCGAAATGATGCGTTTGCCGATGGTGATCATCATCCAACAGCGGGGCGGCCCGTCGACCGCCACAGTGATTTATTCACAGCAGGAACTGAATTTAACTTGTTACGGCGGTAATGGGGAAGGCTTACGGATCGTTTATTCAACATCATCGCACCAGGACTTGTTTGATTATACCATCAAAGCTTTCAATACCGCCTGGAAATACCGTTTTCCCACTTTCGTTCTGGGAGACGGTTACCAGGCGAAAATGAGGGAAGGTCTTACCATATATGACCTGAAAGCCAGAGGTATTGAATTGGTTCCCACCGAGCCGATTCTCGGCCAACCGGGCACTCCCGGTGTAGATCGCCCGCCTTCCCATATCAGGAACACCTACAATACCGAAGAAGAGCTGTACGAAGTGATTATGTCCACCGCAAAAAATTATGAAACAATTGCTCCCGAAATTATCGAGTATGACGAGCAGAATATCGAAGATGCGGAGATAATCCTGGTGGCACACGGTGTTGTAAGTAGAGCCGCTTATGGAGCCATGCTGCAGCTGCGCGAGCAGGGATATAAAGTGGGTTATTTCCGGCCCATTACATTGAGGCCGTTTCCTACCCAACAGCTATATGCAAGAGCCAAGCAAGCCCAAAAGCTGCTGGTTGTTGAATCCGCCCTGGGACAATTGGCCCGAACCGTCAGGGATGCCATATATGGTTGTACAACACCCGTGGAAACACTTTTGAAGCCGGGTATGGGCGTCATATCCGAAGAACTGGTGGAACGGGTGGTCCAAATATATGCGGGGGGTGCGGTTAATGACGATTAAGCCTCAAATGCCCAAGTGCTGGCGCAAGGAAAGCAAGCCCCATAAATTTTGCCCGGGGTGCGGTCACGGTTTAGCCCTTAAGGCACTGGGTATGGCCATTGACGAGTTAGGCATTCAGGACAGGGTGGTATTAGGTTGCGATATCGGGTGTTCTTTGCTGGCCTGGGACTTTTTCGATGTTGATATCGTCCAAACACACCACGGTCGTACCACACCGGTTATTACAGGCTTAAAGCGCGCCAACCCCGATATCATAGGCATTGCCTACATGGGGGACGGAGGAGGCTATGCCATAGGCTCGCAGCATTTAGTAAACGCGGCCACCAGAAATGAAAAAATTGTGGCCATACTTGTAAACAACACCAATTATGGCATGACCGGCGGGCAAATGGCGCCTACCACCCTGCCCAACCAAAAAACTGAAACCAGTCCTTACGGGAGAAATGTTGAGGAAACGGGATATCCCACCCAGGGACCGGAGATGGTAGCCGCGATAACGAGGGAAGGAGCGTATGCCGCCCGTGGAACCGTAGCCAATATGCGCCAGTTAAAACAAATGATGAAAAAGGCTTTGCAGAACCAGATTGAAAACAACGGTTTCTCTTTTCTCGAGGTTTTATCCACTTGCCCGACCAACTGGCGCACGAATGCTCAAGATACCTGGAAATACGTTGAAGAAGAGATGACCAGATACTTTACGGTAGGAGAGATTAAAACACCTGCGGCAAAGGAGGAACAAAAATGAGCTTGATTAAAATTGCGCTGGCAGGTGAAGGAGGCCAGGGGGTTCAGGCAGTCGCTGCGATTATAACCGAAGCGGCACATGAAGACGGCAGGGAAGTGTTATATATACCCAACTTTGGCGTGGAGCAAA
Organism: Desulfotruncus arcticus DSM 17038; assembly: GCF_900113335.1. GTDB lineage: Bacteria > Bacillota > Desulfotomaculia > Desulfotomaculales > Desulfallaceae > Desulfotruncus > Desulfotruncus arcticus. The sequence goes on along the minus strand of NZ_FOOX01000018.1, from coordinate 2,516 downwards.
GGGGAGGGGTTTCCATCGCCTTTGTACAGATTGCCGATGAGCAGATCAGAGCCCCCAAATTTCAAAAAGGAGACATAGTGATTGCCCTGAGCGACAGGGCGGTAATTAGAACGCAGCAGTACGTGGACGAAAACACAATCTTCGTTTACGACAGCGGTATAACCGGCATTGAAAATTATTTGCCTCAAAAAGCCAAAAGAGTACTGAATATACCGGCCGTAGAAGTTTCCAGGACAGAGCTTCACCCGCGCGTTTTCAACGTCATCATACTTGGAGCGGTTATTAAAGCCACCGGTGTGATAAATGAAAACGATGCCAAGAATGCCCTGGAACTAAAACTGGGACACAAATTTGAACAAGATCCCAACCTGCGCGCTTTGAACTTCCAGGCACTTCAGAGGGGGATGCAACTTGTAGAGCGAGCCATTTAGAATGATAACCTTGGAGGAGGTTTTTGAGAATGGGCTTAGGCTATATCAAAAATGAATCTGAAAAAGCGATATTCTATATATTCCCCGGATTATGCAAGGGTTGTGGATTATGCATTGAAAAATGTCCTGCGCATACCCTGGGGTGGTCACAGGTACTGGGTGTATACGGGACTCCCAGCGTTGAAACCGGGCATGGTGAAAAAGAATGCACCGGCTGCGCAATATGCGAAACAACATGCCCGGATTGCGCTATCCATATTGAACGGATTAAAAAAGTGCGCAACCGCTGAGGTGAATTTCTATGATCTGTTATTCTTTTGGCCCGCACAAACCTTCTATTGCCGGTAAAACGTTTATCGCCCCGGGAGTTTTCATTATTGGCAGGGTAAGCATAGATGTGGGAGCGAGCATTTGGTATAACTGCGTGTTACGTGGCGATGTGTCCAATATTAAAGTGGGGCGCCAAACAAACATACAGGACGGTTGTGTTTTACACGGCGCAGAAAGACCAATAAGTTTGGATGTCGACGTAGGCAACTATGTCACTATTGGTCATAGTGCCATATTACACGGCTGCAAAATCAACGATGGCGCTTTTATCGGCATGGGAGCCATTATATTAAACAGGGCGGTTATAGGGGAGGGGGCAATAATCGGCGCCGGTTCCCTGGTACCCGAGGGAAAGGAAATACCTGCCAATGTTTTGGCCATAGGTGTGCCGGCTAAAATTATCAGGGCGGTTACCGAGGAAGAAAAACAGCGTACCATGGATATTAATGAAGCCTATTATCGGAGGGCATTGTTATACAAACAGGCTATCAAACCGGTTAGCATTTCCGTTGATGCGGGAGGGTGATTTTCCGGTAACTTGGGGAGAGTTCTTCCGCCTCAACGAAAGTCCAGATTATATATTTAAGTCCAAGGTCGAAGGTTGATTAATTGACTTTCGATATTGGACTGGATAGTTACAAAATATTGTGGCGGGGAGGTAAAAGAATGGTTGATTGGGAAGCGGCCACATCAGTGGCCCTGTCGGGTATTCTGTCTGTTTTTGCGGTGCTGGCTGTGCTTATGGTAACCGTTCAGGTTTCCGGTAAAATTGTCAACAGCCAGACTCAAAAAAAGCAGCAAAAGGCGTAGCTTTTTAGAAGAGGAGGAAAGGACATTGGGTCAGTTGGTAGATATTTTTAGCGGAATTGGGGTTATGAGTTTAACCCTGGGCAACATTGCGATGTGGCTGATTGCCTTTGTCCTCTTTTACCTGGCCATTGCCAAGGGGGTTGAGCCGCTGCTTTTGATTCCCATCGGGTTCGGCATATTTGCGGCCAATTTCCCTCTTACCGGCCTTTTAGAAGAGGGTGGCCTATTTTATATCTTTTATCACTATGGTATTGAAACCGAGTTAATACCGCCGTTGATTTTCCTTGGGTTGGGCGCCATGACGGATTTCGCCCCGGTGATTGGCAATCCCAAGACACTGCTGCTGGGGGCGGCGGCCCAGTTGGGCGTATATTCGGCATTTTTCGGGGCGCTGCTGCTGGGTTTCACTGTCAACGAGGCGGCCTGTATCGGTATTATTGGTGGAGCGGACGGTCCCACTTCTATTTTTCTTTCGGCCAACCTGGCCCCGCACATGATGGGCGCGGTTTCGGTGGCGGCCTATTCTTACATGGCGCTGGTGCCTATAATCATCCCGCCCATTGCCAAACTGTTGACCACCAAACAAGAGCGGGCCATGGTAATGACCCAAATGAGGGTGGTCAGCAAAACGGAAAAAATTGTTTTTCCGCTGCTTGCCTCAATTGTTGTCATGCTGCTGGTTCCCAAGTCGGCTCCCTTGATTGCCATGTTCATGCTGGGCAATTTGTTTATGGAGAGCGGCGTGGTGGAAAGGCTGACCAACGTCAGCCGCAACGAGTTAATGAATATTGTTACCATCCTGCTGGGCGTGGCTGTTGGTTCCACCATGACGGCGGAGGTGTTTTTAACCTGGAAAACCATCGGCGTGTTCATTATGGGCGTCGTGGCCTTTGCCTTTGCTACGGCAGGCGGTGTGTTGATCGCCAAATTTATGAATTTATTTAC
>NZ_FOOX01000014.1 GCF_900113335.1 Desulfotruncus arcticus DSM 17038 | reverse complement strand
TATTGAACAATTGGCAGCCGGCAAGGTGAAACCATTTATTGTTAAGGTTTAATAAAGTCATGTTTTTGGTGAGTCCCTGAGGAACCCTTGGGCCTTAGTACTAGGCGCCTTTGGGTAGCCTTGATAGCCCGTTAAGAGGGCTGTTGTATAATATTAAGTCCGATGGAACGGTAAGCTTATTACATGTTTTCGGAGCCGCCCATCGGTAATTAACACACACTACAGCCCTTAGGGCTGTCAAGGCCGCCGTCCATCATGGAAAGTTTAAATCCCACAGTACTATTTTATGTAATTCTATGAAATCAAGAGATTATGGGATATAGACTCTAATAATAGGGGGTTTCTCCGGTATATGTGGCTGGCGGAAGGTCTTATTGGTAGATTGGCGATACGTTTTGTGTACCTGACACCACTGGTTCGAAATGCCATCATAACGAAAACGCAATCTCAGATTTATCTTACACCAGAGGAAAAGGTAGCTTGGATGGGTCCAAGTCCAGCAAGCAATGTGATTGATTTTGTAGAACATGTCATTACCGTAACTTTGGCGAACTTCGTAGACAAGTACATGTCGGACGGAACAATTAAGGAAACTCTCATCAAAGAGGAACTCAGCCACCTCGCAAAATTAGTCGATACAATTGAGCAACAAGATGATTACAAAAAGATCAGAAGCGAACTGGGGGCATCGTGGGGTGAACTTCGTTTCTATGATTCCACTAATGTCAATTTCGATTTGCTCTCCAGTGCCGTCTGTGAAATACTATCCGAACATCCAGATGTCCTTAATAATTTGAATGACACCATCAAAAAGAGAATTGCTCTACAGAGTGGTATCGGTGTGGTTAATTACGCCAAAGAATGTTTGTCTATCTTGGGGGATAAATATAGGTCAGAGTCATCTGAAGGTTTCGACGCAAACGACTACTTTAATCCCGAAAAGAACCCTTACTCGTTCCTGTCGGAACAATGACGCTCAGTCACAACACGCGGTAGAGATATGCTGTATTTTTTCGCATTTTTGTCCGGGCTGTCTTCGGGAATCCTTGACATGTCGGGCTTTTTCGCGTCTTGTCTGCTTCAAAACTTCTCCCTGAGTTTCCCCCGCATTGCGCTCCCAGCAAAAAACACAGGCGAATCCAGGCTTTTCACCCGAATTCACCCGTGCTCTACGGAACAACCATTTTTACTCAGAGTACAACCTATTTTGCGGAGGAGGGAAGAACTTCATTTTGCGAACATATTAATATAAAAAGCCGTGCGTCTTCTTTTAAGGAAAACTAACGGCTTTTTATATAATTGGATTGCGGAGATAATATTTATTATGAACCGTAGATACATAATCCACCGCTGTCAGACATGCCACCACAGAACAAGATTAGATTAAGGAGCATAAAATTATGACCAACTGCACCTTCAAACAAGGGGCCAGTCAGTATCCAACTTTATTGTCTTAGTATCCAACTTTATTGTCTTAGTATCCAACTTTATTGTCTCAGTATCCAACTTTATTGTCTCAGTATCCAACTTTATTGTCCAACAACACTAATTGTAATGGTCTAAATTCTCTACTCCACAGTCACACTCTTCGCCAGATTCCGCGGCTGATCCACGTCGCATTTGCGTGACACGGCCATGTAATAGGCCAGCAGCTGCATGGGCACCACCGCCAGAATCGTTGTCAGCATTTGGTGGGTGCGCGGAATGTACAGCACTTCGTCGGCCACTTTGGCCACTTCCTCCAGCCCGCGTGAGGCCACTGCCAGCACCGTGGCTTCCCGGGCCTTGACTTCCTTGATGTTGCTTACGGTTTTGTCGTAAAGCGCTTGCTGCGTAACTAGCGCAACTACCGGCACATCCTTCACGATCAGAGCCAGGGTGCCGTGCTTTAATTCGCCGGCGGCGTAGGCTTCGGCGTGGATATAGGAAATTTCCTTCAATTTCAGTGAGCCTTCCATCGCCACGGCATAGTCCAGCCCCCTGCCGATAAAGAAAGCATGCTCGCAGTTGCAGTGTTTTTGCACAAACTCTTTGATATTAGTGCCATTTTCCAAAATGGAGGCCACTTTATCCGGCAGCTTGCGCAAATCCGTGATGATTTGCGTTATTTCTTTATCTTCCAGTGTGCCCCGGCTTTGGGCCAGGTACAGGCCCAGCAGGTACATGGACAGCAGTTGGGTGATATAGGCCTTGGTGGAGGCCACGGCGATTTCCGGGCCGGCCCAGGTATAGAGCACATCATCCGCATCCCGGGCCACGGAGCTGTCAACCACGTTGGTCACCGCAATAACCCGGGCTCCTTTTCTTCTGGCTTCCCGCAGCGCCGCCAATGTGTCGGCGGTTTCACCGCTCTGGCTGATCACTATCACCAGTGTGTTTTTATCTATCAGCGGGTTCCGGTAGCGCAGTTCGGAGGCGATATCGGCTTCCACCGGTATTCTGGCCAGTGTTTCGATGACGTATTTTCCGACCAAGCCGGCATGAAAGGCGGTGCCGCAGGCGGTAATAACAACTTTGTTGATTTGCTGTAGCTGCTCTTGCGGAATGTTGATTTCATTTAATACTACCCGGCTGCCGTCCGGGGCAATCCGCCCGCTCAGGGTGTCTTTAAGCGCCCGGGGCTGCTCGTGTATTTCTTTGAGCATGAAATGGTCGTAGCCGCCTTTTTCGGCCTGCGCGGCTTCCCATTTAACATGGAAAACCTTTTTATCCACCCGCTGGCCTGAGCGGTCACAAACCTCAACATCATTCCTGGTTAGAACGGCAATTTCCCCGTCCTCCAGTATGTAGGTTTGCCTGGTATGTTTAAGCAGGGCGGGAATATCCGAGGCCAGGAAGTTTTCTCCCTCGCCCAGGCCCACAACCAGAGGGCTGTCGTGGCGGGCCGCCACCAGCCGGTTTGGTTCGTCCAGCGCCAGGGCCACCATGGCGTAGGACCCGTCCACTTTTCTAATTACCCTCTGGATGGTCTCCACCATGTCGCCCATGTAAAATTCTTCAATCAGGTGCGGCAGCACCTCGGTGTCGGTTTCAGACCGAAATACATGGCCCTGGGAGATCAACCACTCCCTCAGGGTCAGGTAATTTTCTATAATTCCGTTGTGAATCACGGCAAAACGCCCCTGGCAGTCAATATGAGGGTGGGCGTTGAGATCATTGGGGCGCCCGTGGGTGGCCCAGCGGGTGTGCCCAATGCCAATTGTGGATTCAGGCATGTAGCCGTTCATTTGCGCCCGCAGCTGGGCCAGTTTGCCCGATTTTTTCAAGGTTTCAATGGTATTTCCCCGGATTACCGCAATGCCGGCGGAATCATACCCGCGGTATTCCAGTTTTTGCAGACCTTCCAACAATATCGGGGCCGCCTGGCGGCCGCCCAGGTATCCTACTATACCGCACATATATTAATAACCTCCGATGCAATCAATTTATTTCAATTTATCAACTCAAAAATTACCAACACTTCAACATAATATTCTTATTTAGCTAGGCCCGTTACACCACGGGGCCAGGCCACGGAAACGGTTCCACCGTCTTTCCTTCGGACCTTTCGCTGCGCTGCGATGAGGCTCAAACCGTTCCCATGGCTCCGCTCTCATTCTGACTCCTGTCTTCTGACTCCTGACTCCTGAAAAAATACAAATGCCCGGGCGCTACCAGCCCCAGGCAATGGTTTTTGGGCACAAAAATACCGTCACAAGAGCATACCTGTCCCGACGGCATTTTTCCCGTATAAAATATGCCTTTTGCGGCCACCCGGCACCCTTTGTCCCCGCGGTTGCCCGCGGGATTTGTAGTGCCTTTGTCGGTTATGGCCAAACCGGGGAGCATCCGCCGAAAACTTCGATTAACTCCCACCTCGTCAACCCGGCTGCCGGGTTCTGGCGCTGCAATTCAGTTGTCAAAAAAGTGCCGCCCACACCCACACGGCCTGTTATCGCTGCATCACCGCCTTTCATGCTCTTACTTAATTAAACTGCTTACTTGATTAAAACATCTGAACAAAGATGCTTCAATTTAAACATCATATCATCAATAGCCCGAATCATCAAGTATGATAGGCTTATAACTGCTTAACTATATCAACCAGCTCGCCCACTATTTCCTGCAATTGGCCCATGTCCCTGCCTTCCGCCATTACCCGCACCAGTGACTCCGTACCGGAGGGGCGTACAAGTATCCGCCCCTGCCCGGCCAGGTGTTCTTCCTTTTTCCGGATGCTTTTGGCCAGTACCGGGCTGGACATGACCCTTTGTTTATCCGCAACCCGCACATTTTCCAGCAGCTGCGGCAGCCGTTCCATCCGGGCGGCCAGTTCGGCCAGGCTTTGCCCGGTGGCTTTTACCACCGAAAGCAGCTGCAGCGCGGTTAAAACGCCGTCGCCGGAAGGGCTGTGCTCCAGGAACAATATGTGCCCGGACTGCTCGCCGCCAAAAACAGCACCGGTGCGCAGCAGCTCCTCCACCACATACCGGTCGCCCACCTTGGTTTGCAGCACCTCGATGCCGGACTCGCGCATGGCCAGATGCAGTCCCATATTGCTCATCACCGTTACAACCACCGTGTTTTTGGGCAGCCGGTGTTGAGCCTTTAAATGATTGGCGCAAATAACCATGATCTGGTCGCCGTCCACCAGGTTGCCCCGGTGGTCGACGGCTATCAACCGGTCGGCGTCCCCGTCGTTGGCCAGGCCGAGGTCGGCTCCCTCGCGCACCACTGTTTCCCGCAGCTTGTCAGGGTGGGTGGAGCCGCACTTTTCATTAATGTTGACCCCGTCAGGGGTATTGTGGATGGGAATAACCTCGGCGCCAAGCTCACTTAATACCCTGGGCGCCACCCGGTAGGAAGAGCCGTTGGCGCAGTCCATCACAATTTTCAAACCTTTAAGATCTGCGGAAACGGTGCTTTTGAGGAAATTCACATAGCGGTCTTCCGCATCCTCCACCCGGTTAATTCTGCCTACAGCCGGTCCCACCGGGGATGGAATGCCGGTATCAGTGCCGGTAATCAGCTGTTCAACCTGTATTTCTTTGTCGTCAGGTAGTTTATAGCCGCTGGGCCCGAAAAATTTGATCCCGTTGTCTTCCACCGGGTTGTGGGAAGCGGAAATAACCACACCACCGGCGGCGCCGAATTCCCTGGTCAAAAAGGCCACGGCCGGGGTTGGCAGAAAACCGACACTAAGCACATCCACACCGGCGGAACAGATGCCCGCGGCAAGCGCGGCCTCCAGCATATCACCGGATATCCTGGTATCACGGCCCACCACCAACCGTTTAGCCCCCCCGTTTTGCGCCAGCACGTGTGCCCCTGCGCGGCCCAGTTTAAAGGCCAGTTCCGGGGTAAGGTCTTTGTTGGCTACGCCGCGTACGCCGTCGGTGCCGAATAACCGTGTCATTTGCATATTACCTCCCGCTCTTTTTAACCAGGTAAATTATAGCTTTTATTGACCGTTGATGTCAATTTATTTGGGTATTCAGGAGTCAGGAGTCAGAATTCAGAATGTGGATACACGGTAAAATACAAGCACCAAAGATACGCCTCCCGGTATACCAAAATCTTAAAAATGTTTATCCCGCTTTCTTATTCTGACTCCCAACTCCTGTCTCATGTCTCATGTTTTTATTCTGACTCCTGACTCCTGTATTCTGTCTCCTACCCCATATTATGCCCTAACCCGCGCTGCGGTTAATAATCTGCCGGATGCAATTATTGACTTGGGGCCAATTTTTTGACGCCGTCCATAAACACCAGGTTTAAACCGGGCACAATTTCTTTGGCGGCTTCGACAATGTGGTTGTGGCAGGTGAACAGCAGCACCTGGCGCCCCCGTGCAACCTGATCCAGTACCTGCAGCGAGCCGTGCAGCCGGCGGATGTCGAAATCCACCATAATATCATCCAGTATGATCGGCATGGGAGCCGCCACCGAGCAAAAGTGACAGGCCAGGGCCAGCCTTACAGCCAGGTATAGCTGGCTGGCCGCCCCCCTGCTCAAGGCCGGGGCGCCAACCCGGCGCCCGCCCGGTTCTTCCACCTCCAGGGCCGACGGCGAGCCCACCGGGGACAGGACCCGGTTATAGCGCCGGGCGGTTAGCGGGCTGATCAGTTGGGAGGCGTGGGCCAGCACGGCGGGCTGACGATCCCGCTCATGCTTTTCCCGGGCCAGGTCCAGCAGGGTGGAACACAGCACGGCAACCTGCCATTCCCTGGCCCCTGTCGCCAGGCTTTCACGCAGCATTTCCCTCTTTTGCCTGGCCCGGGCCAGTTCCTCGCCGCTCTCCAGAGTTTTCATTTCCTGTTTGAGGGCCGCCAGCTCGTCGCCTAAAGCGGCCAGCTGTTGTTCGCCGCTTGCCAGCGCGGCTTTGATGCCGTCATACTCTTCTTCGTGGCTGGATTTTTTGGTTTGCTCCAGCTCCCGCTCCAGTTCGGCCAGTTCCGCCGCCGAGCCGGCAATATTGAGCAGGTGCCCGCGCAGGTTTTCCGCCTTACCGGCCAGCTCTTTACGCTCACGGTGAGCCGCGGCGCGGTTGCGGAAGTCTTCATTATCAATGGCGCCGCCCAGGTCCAGCAGCTCTTTAATTTTTGCCCGCACCATTTGCAGTCCCGCAGCGGCGGTTTTTTGGCCGGCCAGCGCCAATTCCAGGTCTTCATGGCACCTGTCCAGTTCCGCCTTCATTTGCTGCTGCTCCCGGAGGTATTCCACCATTCCGGCCACGCGCCCCGCCACTTCTTCCCTTGGCACCAAGCCGCGTCCCAGGGTCTCGGCCAGCCTGTTCACCCGGTCCTCGTAATCTGTAGTATAGCGCCTGGTTTGCTCCGCGGCCTGCCTTTCCAGCCGCAGTTTTTTCAGTTCATCCGCCGCCTTTTCGGCCAGGGACAAAAAGTCGGCCGCCCCGGAAAGGGTGAGCCCGGTTAATCCCTTGCCGGCGAGCCATTTCTCCCACTCCCTTTGCAACCGGCGCAGGTTGCCCGTTATTTGCTCCAGTTCTGTTTCCGCCTGCCGCAGTTCCCTGCCCGCCGCCGCCAGATCTTTTTCGATAGTTTCCAGCCGGGCGGCCAGCTCCGCTTTGCTGCGCAAGCTGTCCCGCTCTTCCATAACGCGGCGCCTGAGGACAGGAATCTCCTCCCGCTGCAGCTTTTCCCCACCTTTCAAAACCGCCCCGGCCCGGCTTAATTGCTCGGAGGCCGCTTTGATGCTCCGGTCCAAACGCTCCAGCGCCCCGGCCAGGTTTTCTCTGGTTTTAGCCAGTTCCCCGGCTTCCGCACTTAGCTCTTGCAGCCTATCCCGCCGCTGTTTGACTTGCATCAAGTACAGGCCGGCAAGCAGCACGGCGGCCCCCAGGCCGACGCCGCCCACCCAAAGACCGTAGGGCCAATCGGCATAAATCATCCAGATACCCAGACAGCCCAGCAACACAGCCGCCATCACGGCCGCGACAAGCCCTTTGTTTCGCCCGGCCTTTTTTTGCTGCGATAAATTGCGTTCCATCCGATGGTAAATTTCCTGCAACCTGTTTTGCTGGATATCCTTCAATTCCTGCGCATGATTAAGCTGTTCCAGCTCCGCGGCTGCCCGGTCCAGCAGTTCCATTTTCTCTTCAATTTCAACCTGGCCGCCGGAAGCGGGCGGCAGGCCGGCCAGCAGCCCGGTGGTGCTTTCCCGCTCCAGCCTGAAGCGGTCATATTCCTTGCGGCAGCCGGTCAGGCGGTTGGCGGCAATGGCCTGCTGCTGCTCCAGCGCCGCAGACTGCGCCGCTGTGTCCTCAACCCGCCGCCTCTCCGCCAGGGAGATGTCCAGTGCCAGCACTCTTGCTTCATCCCAGCCCGGGCCCAGCATCGCCATTCTTTCCCGGGCGGTTCTCTCCATTTCGGCCATGCGGGCCACCAGTTCAATCAGGCTCTGTTTCTTTTCCAGGTACAGGGACCGCTCTTTATCAAATTCATCGATAACGTGGGCGGCGGCAATGATCTGTTCTTCCACCGCCATGGAAGCCAGCTTTTTCCGCAGGGCTTGGGTTTGCCCGGACCGGTTGAGAACCTCCTCCTGTTTGGCGTCAAGCCCGGCCTCAAGCTCGCCCAGCCTCTCCGTACCGCGCTCGGGAAAGTCCGGGATCGCAGGCAGGCGCCCCATTTGGGCCAGGCACTGCCGCAAATCGTTCCAGGGCGCCCGGGCTTTAAGCAAATAATCCAGACGCCGCAGCCTCGCACGCCGTTGGGACTGCAGCTCCCGCAGCCGGTCCCGGTCCCGCTCCAGCCGCCGCTGTTCTTCCAGCAGCTTAAAGTAACGTTCCGGCTGTTGCTCCAACTCCCTTATTTTCCGGTCCAGCTCTTCCAGCTCCAGCATCAGCTTGTTCAGCCGCGGGGTGCGACCCCGCGGTTTATAGAGCTCACCGGCGGACTTTTCCAGGGCGGCGGCGGCGTCCGCCAGCCGCCGGGGGCTGGTTCCCGTTCCGGCGCCGTAAATATAGGCGCTGATTTCATCCCTTTCCAGTTCCTCCAGCCTGCGTAATTCATCCAGGCCAAAGGCAAAGACGTTTTTAAACAAAACCGGGCTGAGCCCCCGGAGCAGCCGGGTTTTCAGCAGTTCTTCACCGGCCCTGCCGCCGCCGGGCAATTCCACCACAACCTTGCCGTTCCCTTTGCCGCCGCGCTCAACCCGGTAAACCTCTCCATCATCCTCCAGTAAAAGATAGCCGCGGGCCTCCCCGCCCCGCACAGGTTTGGCCAGATTGCCCTCGGTTTTAAAGCCGAACAGCACACCCCGGATAAAGGACAGCAGTGTCGATTTGCCGGCCTCGTTCAGCCCGAAAATGATGCTGACGCCACCGGTCAACTGATTATCCGTCAGCGCAAAATCGGTCAATATGCCGTAGTTGTATATGTATAAGCCCATCAGCCTCAACGCGCATCGTCCTCCCAGAGCAAGTCCAGCGCCATTTCCCCGGCGGCTTCGATAAGTTCATCCAAAGCTGTCCCCTGCGGCAGTTCAATAAACCGGGCGGCCCGGCCCTGCAGCGGGGCCAGCGCTTCCGCCAGCTGTTCCCGCAGCCGGCCGCCGCAGCGGGCCTCCCGGGCTATTTCCAGCAGGTCCCCCAGCAGGGTCTGGCTGCCCCGCAGCAACTCTTTGTCCACTTCCGGAGCGGTATAGGGCCGGATCGACTCCGGCCAGACAAATGCCCCCCCGGTCCCGGCAAACCGCCGCCGCAATTCCTCCAACAGGCCATCCAGGGCGCCGGGTTGCTGCAGCCTCCGGTGCAGAGGACCCCGGCCCGCCAGTTCCAGCCGCGCTACCAGGGAACGCCGCCCGTGGGCGCGGCTGAGCTCAGTAAGGGCGGCGTCAAGGCTTTCCAGCAGCTCCTGCTCCGTCCCCAGGCCTTGTATTGATACCCGCTGCTTGACCCAGCGCACCGCGTCGGTGGCCAAAAAACTCAGCTCAGCCAAACCGCCGGGTTTCACCCGGACCAGATAGCAGCCCCTGGCCCCCGTTTCATGCGGCCCCCGTCCCTGGAGATTGCCGGGGTAGACCACACAGGGACCGTGTTCTTTAAGAGTCAGCCTGCGGTGCACGTGCCCCAGCGCCCAGTAGTCAAAACCGCCGGCCGCCAGGTCCGCCAGGCTGCAGGGGGCGTAGTTGGCGTGCTCAGGATTGCCCCCGACGTTGCAGTGCAGTACGGCCACGGCATAGGGCGCGGCCAGATCCCGCCTGAACAGAGCGGCGTAGTTTTGGGCAACGTCCCGGCGCGGGTAGCTGATGCCGTAAACCCGGGCTATTTCCCTGCCGTCGCGGGTCACCGGCCGGGCCTCCACCCGGCCCGGCGCAAAGATATGCACATTGTCCGGCCAGGCCAGCGCGGCCTGAAACCCCTCGTGGTGGTCGTGATTGCCGTGGGCCACAAAAACAGAAATCCCGGCGGCGGCCAGGCGTTCAAAGGCGTCCCGCAAACGCAGCTGCGCCCGCAGGCTGCGGTCGGCCCGGTCGTAAACGTCCCCCGCCAGCACCAGAAAATCCACCCGGTTTTGCAGACAGGCCCGCACCAGGCTGTCCAGGGCCGTAAATGTGCAGTCCCGCAGCTGTTGCAAAATGTTTTCTCTGGTTTCTTCTTCACAGTCAATGCCGGCATAGCCGCGGAAAGGGCTGTCCAAATGCAAATCGGCAGCATGAATAAAAGAAAAGCCCGTATCCACCATACCACTTCCTTTAAAATTGTCATTACACCTCCACCCTAAAACCATAACCCAAAAGGAGGTGTTTCCTCTCTGTTAACACTGTAACTTGAGCTTTATTCTGCTTCAAGTTAAAATGTAAGCGGAGGTGTTTGTTGTGTCGGAAAGAGTGAGACTCACCATTGCTTTCACTTTTTTAACCATCGCCGCATTGATTTATTACTTTAAAGTGCCGCACTAAATCCATTCGTTAAATATAAGTTTTTACCAGGTTTTATCTTGTACCTGAAGGCGTTTCCGGGTAATTGGTAATATTGCAGATATCCTTATACGCGGGAAGCAGCTTGCGGTACATGCGTCTGAACACCTTGCGGTAAAGCCGGTCATATATCTTTACAGCTTCCCGGTTGGGCTGGAATTCCTGGCCCGGACCGGTCATTGCACCAACAGCCGTTTTCAGGTCGGGGTGGAGCCCGGCACCGACCGCAGCCAGCATGGCGGCGCCCAGGCCCGAAGCTTCAAAAACAGCCGGCCGGACAGCGGGCAACCCGAATACATCCGCAGTTATTTGCATCATTTGATCGCTTCTTGAGCCGCCGCCACAAACCTTGATTTCCGTTACCGGTATCTTGCTTCGCCTTTCAATTCTTTCCCGGCCTTCGCGAACCGCGTAAGCCAGGCCTTCCAGCAAGGCTCTGTACAGGTGGGCCCTGGTATGCACGCCACCGAAGCCAATTACCGCACCCTTTGCTTCCGGTCCGGGATACTTTAAGCCGGGGGACCAGAAAGGCTGCAGCACCAATCCCATTGACCCGGGACGCACCTTGGCCGCCAGCCGGTCCAGCAGTTCCTCCACCGGCACACCGGATTGGCGGGACAAAGCCTGTTCCTGCCAGGCGAATTCCTCCTTAAACCAGGACACCATCCAGAATCCGCGGTAGATTTGCACCTCCAGGTTGTATTCCCCCGGGCAGGCACTGGGATAAGGCGGTATCAACATGATAGGTTCAATATACCGGGCCGAATTTACGTTAATGGTGGCGGTAGTTCCGTAGCCGATACAGCCCTGGTGGGGCTCCAGGCAGCCCGATCCCAACACCTCACAGGCCTTGTCCGAGGCCGCCGCTATTACTGGCAGGCCTTCCGGCAGCCCGGTTACGGCGGCAGCTTCCGCTGTAATTTCCCCTAATTGCCGCCCCGGAGGCACCAGCTCGGGGAAAAGCTCCCGCGGCACCGGGATGGCGCGCCACTTCCAGTGGGAGGCGGGAGGCCAGGTCTGCCGGCGATAATCAAAGGGTATGTAGCCAACCTGACAGCCTATTGAATCGACAAAACTGCCGGTCAGTCTGTAGGTAAGGTAGCCGGAAAGAAACAGGTAGTGAGCTGTTCTTGCCCAGATCGACGGCTGATGCTCCCGCAGCCAGTTGGCCTCGGCCTCGGCCCGCAGGTAGTTCAGCGTTCCACCCAAGCCGGCCAGGCGGAAGGCCAAGCTCCATAAAAAGCCCACCGAAGGCACTTTGCCGGCGCGGCGCTGGTCCAGCCAGACAATGGCCGGCCGCAGCGGGTCGCCGTTGCGGTCCAGGTTGACCAGGGTCGCCCGCTGCGAGGTTAAGGAAACCGCCGCCAGCGCTGCCGGGTCGACCAGGCCCCGGCTCCACAGCTTGCGGCAGGCTTCGGCCAGGCGCTGCCAGTAATAGCCCGGGTCCTGCTCCGCCCAGCCGGGCCGGGGGGACCGGTATGGTTCAGTATATATCACCCTAACCTGGTCAATCAATTGACCGCTGGGATTAAAGGCTAAAGCACGCACGCTCTGGGTACCTACATCAATTGCTAAAACTGTTTCCTGGTACATATTTCAAGCTCCTGTGAAAAAGGTTACAATAAACTCTTTTTTGTTACTGAAAACCATATTATAATATGTTAAAATTATGTAACTATTCAGCATTGTTGGTGATAATAGCCGGTAGTCGGCAGGCAGAATGAAAGAAACCGGGCTCGGTGAATTCTGACTGCTGAATTCCGGCTCCTGATTACTGAATAGTAATAAAAGGTAAAAAGGAGTTTTATATTATATGAAAATAATCTCAATTTATGGTGTATCCCGGCAAAGCGGTAAAACCACAATTGCAGAAGAAATGGCGTTAATCAGCCAGAAAAAAGGCTATAAAACTCTGTTGGTGGATATGGACATCCATGACGGCGATGTCACCCAGAGACTGAAGCTGGACCAACATCCCAATATCAGCAACTGGTGTGAAGGCATCTACCGGAAAAGCAAAAAAACCTCAATTATCCACATTGAATATAATCAGGACGGCTGGCGGCCGTTTATACAAAAACACTCGTCGGGGCTGGCGGTTCTGGCCACCAACACCAACCCCAAGCTGCCTAATTACGGCAACATCTTTTATGAAATTAAGATTATTTACAACTCCATCAGGCAAAGTGATTACGATGTTGTGATTTTTGATATGGGTAATGACGCCACCAGCTTTAATTATATGATTTTGGAGGAGTCCGATTACCCCATTTTGGTTGTTGATACCTTTAGATATAATGTGGAGGCACTGAAGCATTTCCTCTGGGATGCCCGGGATGTGCATTTCCCGGTGGAAAAATTCCAGCTGCTGTTTAACAGAGAACCAACCGCCATTGAAGATCTGCCGGAAAGCGTAGGCCGAGAATTCCAACTGCCGGTGCTAAGCGTGCTGCCGGAAATTAAAAACAGAGAAACAATGGCGCCGGACATGTTTAACAACAAGCTTGGCGCTTTGCTGGAAGATATCATGAAATAATAAAGAAAGACTTGGTTCAGGTGGGGTTTTGACCCCACCTGAACCTTAGTCGCACTTATTTCGAGTTTATCGCCGCTTAACTCCGCCTTTAGAGGCGGGAGTCTTAGCGGCGGTTAACGAGATCAACCTGGGACTGTAAGCCTGGTCCCATAATTTCAGGTACTGCCGAACCTCCGCCTGCCATTTTGCATCATCCCAGCCCAGGGCCAGCTGCGCAACCCGGCGCAGTTGGCCCAGCAAAGGTGAGCCGCCCTCCACGGTAACGTTGCCCAGGCGAACCCGGCGCAACAGCAGGTCTTCCAGGTGCACCACCCCTTCATGCCGGGCGGCCCAGCCCAGCTCAGCCCACATTGTTTCAGTGCCCGGCACAGGGTCAAGCTCCCCCGCCGCCGCATCCCGCGCCAGCGGCAGCGCAGCCCGTCCGTAGCGTCCCGCCAGCCGCAGGGCGCGCTTTCCGCCCAGCTGTTCCGCTAGTAAGGCCAGATCTTGATTCAAACTTTTACCGGGCCCTTGTGCCGGCGGGATTCCCGGGGCGGACTTCAGCCATTTGCCGGCTTGCGCCAGGGCGTCCCGGGCCAGAAGGCGAAAAGTGGTCAGCTTGCCGCCGGTTACCGTTACCAATCCTTTTTCGGCCCGGACCACATGATCCCGGGATTCTTTGGAAGGATCTTTCTGCCCCGTTCCCACCACAGGCCGGACGCCGGAAAAGGTGGAAAGCACATCGCTTGCGGTGAGGTTGAGGGACGGAAACATCTTCCGCACCCCGGCCAACAAATACCGGCCCTCGGCGCAACTGATAAACGGCTCCCGCTCCAGTGCCAACTGGTGGTCTATGTCGGTGGTTCCCAGCAGGGTGGCCCCTTCCCAGGGCAATAGGTAAACCGGGCGGCTGTCTTCAGGGTGCGGAAAGCTGACTGCCTGGGCCAGGGGAAAACGCCAGCGGGGAAAAACCAAATGGCTGCCGCGCAGCGGGCGCAGCACGGGGGTTTTACACACCCGGGCGCCAATCTCGCCGGACCAGATGCCGGCGGCGTTGACCACCACCTGCCCGGCAACTTCAATCTCCCGACCTGAAACCATATCTTTGACCGCGGCTCCCCGCACATAGCCGGCGGCGTTTTGCAGCAGCTTGACGACCCGGGCATAATTAAGGGCCGTCCCCCCCAGTTCAACCCCCTCCAGGATTACCCGCAAAACCAGCCGGGCGTCATCCGTGCGGGCGTCCAGATACCACAGCCCGCCCGTTAAACCTTGGTTATTGAGTCCCGGCGTGATTAAGGCAATCTCACCGGGCTTATAGCGGCGCCGGCTGCGCCGCCCGGCCATGAGATCATAGATAGTCAGGCCGGCCCCGATTAAAAACGGATCAAGTGGCCGGTCGCGGTAGGTCGGGACTAAAAACCCTACGGGCTCAACCAGGCCGGCGCGGTCCCGCAGCAGTTTGTCGCGCTCCCGCACCGAATGCCAGGTAGTCTTTACCTGCCCCTGTTTGAGATAGCGCAAACCGCCGTGCACCAGTTTGCCCGAGCGGCTGGAAGTCCCCCAGGCGAAGTCCCGCTGCTCCAGCAGCAGGCAGCGCAGGCCCCGCCCGGCGGCCTCCCGCAGCACCCCCGCCCCGGTAATGCCGCCGCCGATTACAATAACATCCCACGGCTGGCCCAGCCTGGCTATTATTTGTTCCCGTTCCAGCATCAAACCACCCCTTTTAGGGCACCAGCTTGCCCGGGTTCATTATGCCGGCCGGGTCTGCGGTCTTACAAACAGAACGGATCATCTCCAGCCCCAACGTTCCTTTTTCAGCAGCCAGATAAGAGCGGTGATCCAAACCCACCCCGTGCTGGTGGCTGATGGTGCCCCCGCAGCGTACTATAGCCCGGCTGGCCGCCCCTTTAAGCAGCTGCCAGCGGCGCATCGTCTCGCCGGGGTCGGCGTCTATGCGGAACAGATAGGAAGTATAAATACTTGACCCCTGCGGGTAAACATGGGACAGGTGGGTAAAAACATGCACCTGCTCCCCGCTCTCCTTTAATCCGTCTCGCAGGGCAGTCTCAATTGCTGCGACGGTTTGCTCAACCCGGCTCCAGGTTGTGGCCGTCTCCAGGGTGTCCACCGCATAGCCCTTTTCCCACAGCACGTTGCGCAGGTACGGCACGCGGAAGCGGTTTTTCCGCCATTCATGCCCGGGCCTGGCGCCCACGGGGACGCCCCCGTGCTCCTTGATTATCACCGCAGCCCGGCGCAGAGCGCGATTAACCTCTTTGCCGCCGCCGACGGCTCCATACAAAAGCATGCATTTGTCCGGCCCCGCCCCCCGCCAGGCCAGATAACGGTTGAGCAGGTCAATCAGCCTGCCGCCTCCCGCCAGGGCCAGGTTGGTGGCCGTCTCCTCCGGCAAGCTGAGCCGCAGCATGGCCAGGGACATAGACGAACGGGCCAGGGCGCGCACCGCGGCCATACCGCTGTCCGGCCCCGGGAAAAAAGCGGCCAGGAAGGTTTCCCGCTCCGGCAGGGCAGTTACCCGGACGGTAGCCCGGCTGATAATACCTACTTTGCCTTCCGACCCCAAAATGAAATCCCTCAGGTCCGGGCCGGCAGCCGAAGCCGGAAAGGCCGGCAGCTCCAGGTCCCCTTCCGGGGTTTGCACCCTGCCCCCGGCAAAAAGACGCTCAATCCTTCCGTAGGCCAAAGAAAGCTGACCGGCCGAACGCGTTGCCACCCAGCCGCCCAGGGTTGAGTATTCGAAGGATTGGGGATAATGCCCCAGGGTGAAGCCCCGGGCCCGCAGCGCCGCCTCCAGATCCGGACCCCGTACTCCGGCCTGAAAATCGGCCAGGTGGTTGTCCTGGTCCAGTTCGATGAGCCCGTTCATCCGTCCCATATCAACGGTAAGCACCGGCCGATCCCCCTCCGGCGCGCTCAAATGACCCACCACACTTGTCCCGCCGCCGTAAGGAATCACCATGGCCCCGGTTTTTTGGGCATACGCCAGTAGCTGCCGCACGTCGTCCTCCGTTAAGGGATAAGCCACCCCGTCGGGGAAACACGGCACCGTCCCCCCCCTGAGGTTGATCCAATCACCCAGGCTTTGCCCGGCTGCGTGAAGCAGTCTGTCAACCGGATCGGTGGTGATCAGCGGATGCCCCGGCAGCGGTGCGGCAGGTACCCGCCGCACCGCTGTTTCCAGGGCAACGTCCGGGGGTGCGGAGCCCCGACCCAGCTTTTGCTCCAGATAGGCTTGGGCCGGTTGCGGCAGCGGATAGCCGGTATTGTCGTCGCCCCAGCCATTCCATCGTTTCATCGAGTCAACCTCCAGTATACTTTTACCAGTATTCTTTAATAATTGCCAAATCCCTGCCGGACAGCTGCTTAATAAAAGTTAAAACGCACCCCCTGTAATTACAAAGGATGCGTTTTAAGGAAAGGGGACATACCTCCTTTGATTGGAGCATGCCCCCGCTATTATGCATTATAACCTTTAACGGCCTGCTTGTGACCTTCCCTGCGTTTCCGGCTGGGTGTCGCTTTCAGGCGGAGTCTCATTTTCGGGAGGAGGCTGTTGTTCATCTTCCACCGGCGATATTTTAACGATAATGTGCACACTTTCCGGATTTAATTGTTTAACCCCGTCCGGCAGCAGCAAAACTGCTTCTTTTTCCACGTCCGAAGCAACGCCGGTAATGTCGACAGCCATAGTGCTGACGGCGGTCATGCTGTTTAATATCCCGTCATTGGCCGTAACCTGCACGCTGAGCGGGTTTGACGTTACTTCGCTGACGGTATAACCCGGTGCGGGCTCGCCGGTTAAGCGGATTCTTACCGGTATGGTTTTGGACGGTACGTGGATGACCGGAATAGTTACGGCAACCCGGTCCGGAGTTACCGATACGCCTTCCGCCCCCGTTTCCACGGATGCCACCCGCTCCAGGGTATCTTTAGCGCCGTTGACGTTTACAGTTACCCCCAGCTGATTGATTTCATCGAGAACCTGACTCGGCCCCCGGATGGAAACCACCGGCGGCTTTAAAACCGGCTCGCCCGCCTGCTGCCCGTCCGCTACATTGCCTTTCAGGCTGACCACCACGGGAACACTTTTAGTTACTATTCTATCAACCTGCAGGCGGACTGTCTGAGGGGTAACCTGCAGCACCTCCACCCCCGGGGGCGAAGTTATCTGCACCGGAAATTGCTGTTCGCCAACTTCACTGATGCCTGAAAGATCAACGCGGGCTGAAAAATCCATCCTCTGCAAGGTGCCCGTCACGGACCGGACTCCTTTGAATCTGACATTGACTGTCCGGGGCAAGCCTTTGATAATATATCCTTCAGGCTGATTTGCCTCCAGCGTAATATTGTAGCTGATATCGGTCACCGGGTTTTGCTCGTTGGTCACGTAAACCCACAATATGACGGCAATAAACAGCGCCAGTATTCTAACAGAATTATCTCGCCACTTAAAGGTCAATCAACATCACCTCCACTGCCAAAAGGAAGACAGGGCTTTTTTCTTAGATTGCCCCGGCTGCAAAAACTCCACCAGCAGTTCCCGCAGGCCGGCCTCATTTAGACGCCTGTAAAGACTGCCTTCCACAGCCATGGATACATTACCGGTTTCCTCCGATACCACCACCGCCAGCGCATCGGATTGTTCCGACAGGCCGACCGCGGCCCGGTGCCTGGTGCCCAGTTCCCTGCTGAGCTCCCTGCTTTCGGAAAGCGGCAGCACGCAGGCGGCGGCCTGCAGCCTGTCACCCCTGATGATAGCCGCACCGTCATGCAACGGCGATTTGGGGATAAAAATATTCTCCAGCAATTCTGCACTTACCAGGCCGTCCACCCTGATCCCGGCGTCAATAAATTCCTCAAGCCCGGTGCCCCGCTCAAGCACGATCAACGCGCCCGTTCTGGTGGCGGACATTTTCTGCACCGCCCGCAGCACCTCGTTAATCAGCGCGCTTAAATCACCTTCCGCCATTTGAGTCAGGGGGCGGGCGAAGAAATTACCTCCGCCAATTTTTTCCAGAGCGCGGCGCAGCTCGGGCTGGAACACAATCGGCAGCGCCACTACCAGCGCGGTCATGGTCTGCCTTAACAACCAGTGCACGGTATTAAGATTCAGCAAACTGCTCATCGCGGTGGCAACCAGCAGCACCACCATGCCCTTGATCAACTGGACGGCCCTGGTCCCCCGGATCAGCATCATCAGCCGGTATAAAACAAAAGCTACGATCAAAATATCAATAATACTGGTAATATCAAACAGGTTGAGATTAACCCTTAATGCTTTCAGATATTCCATTTAGCAGCCTCCATAAGCATAACCTATCTTAATTGTAACATATTATGCGGTTAAAAAAGCGCGATCAAACAGTTCCCTTAATGCTCTTTTTTATACTTTAATCCCTAATTCTGGTCATAAGCTGGGGACATTCATACGTTGGGGATATACTGTCCCCAACGGAATATCAATTGGGGACATACCTTCGACCCTAATAGCTTTACCCGAAAGAGAAGGTGTGTCCCCTGACCGATTCCCTTCGGCAGGTGTGCCCCCTGACGCTGATTGGCCGGTTATTTTCCGGTATTCCGGTAAAGAGATCAAGCTGCCGGCATTACCGGGTGAAATTCTAAATTTTTACCTGATCTACAGCTATTTTCCCTACCACCACAAACAAAGATGTAATTTATTACTTAAATTGTTTTATGGAGTTATTATAGAGTTGCTTCATAATATGACAAAAAGCCGGTATTACCGGCTCAGAGCTAAGGGTGTCAAGGGAACGTATGGCTCCAGCCTGGTTCGGTTACAAAATATCAAGGGGACGGGATTGATAACATTGAAATGTTGTCAACCCCGTCCCCTTGGCACCCCTTAACCTGACTTTTTATATCTTTATGCTTAAAGTCTGATAATGTTTAAACCATTCAGTAAGACGAGTAATATTGCAGCGGGTGCGAAATAGCGCACGGTAAAAAGGAAAACCTTTAAGAGGCTTTGATTCCCAAGGGCTCCGCTGTTTGAAGCCTCGTCAATCACCTGTTTGTCACCCAGTTTCCTGCTTACAAAAATACAAATAAGGATTCCACCCACCGGTAAAAGAATATTAGATGAAACAAAGTCAAATAGGTCGAACATGTTTTTATCAAAAAGCTGGAATCCGGAAAGGACACCGCTTGATAAAGTAGCGGTGGAGCCGAACAGGGCCATCACCAGTATGTTACAATGGTGGACTTTTTCCTGGACCATTTCCACTCCTCCGTAAAATACGCCACCGGAACTTCCACCAGGGAAATCATGGCCCCGGTAGCGGCAATGGAGCTAAAGTAAAAAATAGTACCAAAAAGAGCATATAATTCTCTTTTCGGGAGTGTTTCGCTGGCTTTTATTATATATTCAATATTCGTTCTGCTGCGTTAGGTAGTATGTACAATAATATAGTTTATAGCTAAGTTTATCACATACCAGAACCCAAAAGTCACTTAATTAAGGGGAGAACGAAATTGTGGTATAAGTCGTATATAGGAAAAATAATAATCATCGGTGTTACCCTTGTTGCCTGCTTAACAGTGGTAATGCTTGGCTTTGGCACTAAAATAGCTAACATCTTCCCTAATAAAAACCAAACACCTGCTCCCGTCTATCCAACGAACGAGAATGGTCAAACTTATGGTTCTGCACTGTACGCCACTTCTCCAAACACAGAACCGGATCTAATTAAGGCGATTGGCGTAGACGGCACTGTCGGTTACGTTCGATCTGTTGATCTGAATGGGCCGATGCCCAAAACGCCAGAGGAAGCTTTAGAACTACAGCGTAAGACTCCTAGCGTTAGAGAAATTCCTCTGTATGCTGTTGATGGTAAAACGGTTATTGGCAAATTCAAAATTAAAAACGGAGAGACACAAATATTCACTGATCAACCAAATAATTAGTGGAGTTGCTTTTATACTGTATAAAATAGATACGTAGGGGATAAAAAACTTCTGTACATTAGAAACCTACGGTTCCTTAAATGCCGCAAAATGGTTAAAATGCATATCAACAACAGTTTCTCTACTACTTTGCATTTGTAGCTGCATACATTTCTGCAGCTATACGTAGATAGTAGGAAAGCCCAAGTTGCTGATTTTCAAGCATATTTCTATGGAAATCATCCTCTAAAAAGAACCTTGCCTGAGCAGCAAATGATTTTGCGTCTATATTGTTGCCATGATTATTCTTATTTAAACCGGCTCTTTGGGTTTTGCCCGGCGTGGCAAAATGATCATGTATCTTCTTGGTGCCGCGTGCCCGGGCGGTTTCGACTAAAAGGGTTATCTCATTGTCGTTTAGTTTTCTTAGTCTTACTATTTCCCGGGCCTCCATTTCGTAAAGCATACCCTCCCTGAATGACTGGCCGAAAAGAGCAAAATGCGCAGCAGCAAGACCGATAAATTTACCGGCTCTCTTTATTGCGTCACATCGGCTAACCATTGATGATCGCCTCCAGGTACCGGTCGCTTTCATTTGCGGCCATACTTCCGATGCGTCCCCTGATCTTTACCAGCATACTCCTTACAATTTCCTTCAATTGTGTCTCGTTGCCGGGGGCAACATTCCCAAGGGTCTTGTTTATTTTTTC
Source organism: Desulfotruncus arcticus DSM 17038 (assembly GCF_900113335.1). Taxonomy (GTDB): domain Bacteria; phylum Bacillota; class Desulfotomaculia; order Desulfotomaculales; family Desulfallaceae; genus Desulfotruncus; species Desulfotruncus arcticus. Next base: position 140,187 of record NZ_FOOX01000014.1, on the reverse strand, counting down.
ATGGTAAGTTTGAATTAAATAATCATCTTCAAGAATCTGTCCAATAACAATAAGGTCCCGTACGCATTTGCGAAGTTGCTCGATTCTGGTATCTTGTTCCTCATATATATCCAGGTCATCCAGTTCCAATTCAACGTTTTCCAACATGTTGCGTATTCCGGTCAGGGCAAGGGGTGCATGCGCGTATATAATTTCGCTTTCACCTACTATTACGCCGGTGGCCAGTGCAAAATGTACGTAGGGGTCCATTAAACGCAGATTACGCAGCCCTTCAACGGAAATAACCCGGGCATCCACGTTTTTGCCCACCCGCCGGGATAAATTTTGTTCCAGCTTGATTTGCTTCGACCATGGCCATTGTTCCGCTGTTATAATCATGACATCAAAATCACTGTTCTTCGTGGAACAGCCACCAACCCGAGAACCATAACATAAGACTGCTTTTAATTCTGGAACGGCAGCGCGAATAGATTCCAACACTCGGGGCCAAAGCGGATCGAGGTTGGCCAGTTTAATAATCGCAGGTTCCATGGGCATATACCCCCTTTCGTAAAAAGATTATAACACGGAAATGCCACTTTTACTATTATTACCATTGCTTAGGCGCTTTTATTTGTTAACCCACCATATCCAGCGTCATCTCTCTGAACGATTTTGCCCAAACCATTCCGCCATTTGCCGCCGGGCGGGCGTTGGAACACTGTTACATATAGGCACAGTATTGGCTTTAACACAGGTGTGCAGCTACATAACAGTGTTATTGAGGCAATTATCCCGGTACTTATATTGATCAATTAAAAAATTGCTACATAATTTAACAAAAAATTGGGACAATGCCGGCGCCGGTGCTTCCGGTGCTGTTTTCTTACTTTTAAAAAAAGCTGTATTATGGCGTGGTTTGTCTCTATTTTTTTAAAAATATTTAATATTTGGCAAATTTGGCACTGAAGTTGCTTGCTGAAGTAAGAAAAAATAAGGAGGTTTATCAATAATGACTGCAATGACCAGCCGTGACCGTTTTATGGCGGCCCTGACAGGTAAAGCGGTGGACCGGTTGCCTGTGGTGAGCGTTTGCCAGCATGCAACCTATGAACAAATGGAGGCGTTAAATGTTTTTTGGCCGGATGCTTTTTACGATGCCCGGGCCATGGCCAAACTGGCCGGTGGCGGCTATTCAATATTGGGTTTTGACTCGGTGAGGCTGCCGTTCTGCCAAACCCATGAGGCTGAAGCCCTGGGGGCGGTGATTAAGGATGGAGGGAAAAAAGATTTACCCAGCATCAAAATACACCCGTATAAAGTTGGAGACGCCGTGGATTTTCCGGATGATTTTTTGAACCGTGGACGCATACCGCAGCTGCTTGAAGGAATTCGCCTTTTAAAAGCTGAGCTTGGTGACCAAGTGATCGTGATGGGAGGAATTATCGGCCCCTTTAGTATAGCCGGCCAGGTTTTGGAAATAACGGCCATGCTGCGGGTAGCTTACCGGAAACCGGATAACCTGGCCCCTTATGTGGAAGCCGGCGAAAAAGCGGGGGCTCTGCTGGGCCAGGCTATGATTGAAGCCGGAGCCGACGTAATTGTCATTGAGGATATGATGGCTTCCCTGGATATGATCAGCCCGGACATCTACCGCAAACTGGCTCAGCCTTATGAAAAAAGATTGGTGGAGAAGTTCAGTGTGCCTGTTATTATCCATGTCTGCGGGAAATTGGACCGCATTATATCAGATGTGGCCCAAACCGGGTGTGCGGCCATCAGCGTTGAGCCGGTGGTGAATGCTCCGGCGGCCATTGAACAGTTTAAAGCCCAGGGTATTACCACTCCGCTCATCGGGGCGATAGACCCGGTGAATACACTTTATCAGGGCGACACGGAACGGGTGGTACAGGAGACTCTGGAAAATATTGAAAAAGGGTTTGCCATGATTTCTCCGGGCTGCGCCGTTCCCCCCGCCACCAAAACCGTGAACCTGACGGCCATTGTGGAAGCCGTTAAGGCGGTGGAGCGCTGAGCGGGAAAAGTTTTGCGGCCAGTGAACTCGATCAGCTAAAGCTGAACATCGAGGCTTCAGATGGGGATTCCACCCCGCCTGAAGTAAAAATAGGAACTCCCACTTATAGAAGTGGAAGTCTTGGAATCAGAGTAATTCAATCCAGCTGTTAATTAATAATACCAAAATATGAACAGGAGGAGAGCCAATGAGCAAAGAGCAGGAAATTTTGACCAAATTAAGGGACGGGGTATTGGAATATGATAATGACAAGGTGATTGCTGCGGCCAATGAGGCTTTGGCCGAAGGAATAGATGCGGAAACAGCTATTTTTGACGGCCTGGTTGCCGGTATTGAGGAAATTGGCCGGTTGTACGAAATTGAAGAGATCTTTGTGCCGGAAATGCTGCTGGCCGCCGACGCCATGTATGCCGGGTTGGACATTTTAAAGCCCCATATGAAGCAAAAGGGGGACCAGCGGGTCAAGGGACAGGTAATCATGGGTGTGGTGCAGGGTGACGTGCATGATATTGGCAAAAATATAGTTAAAATGATGTTTGACGTGGCCGGGTTCGAAGTGCATGACCTGGGCCGGGATGTTCCACTGGATAAATTTGTGGAGGAACAATTGAAAACCGAATCGGAATTGGTCTGCCTGTCGGCTATGATGACCACTACTATGGTTGGCATGCCCGAGATTATTAAAAAAATCAAGGAGAAAAACCCTAATTGCAAAATTATGGTCGGCGGCGCCCCGCTTAGTGAAGACGTGGCCAGCCGGTTTGGGGCCGACGGGTACGCCAAGGATGCCAATAATGCTTTAAAAGATGCTATTAATATGGTTAGTTCGTTGAGGAATCTTTAGTTGACAGCATATAGTGTCGGAAAAAAGTTTCGGAACAACTGAAAATTAGTCGTTCAAAAGGCCTAACTTTAAAAAAATAAAAAGGAATCTCGCCATAAGGGTAGAATATTTTTACTAAAGACCTTCATCCATATTTTAGAAAAGTTCTCATCATTAAACTTTCCCCCACATCAATCACATTAACCTTAGGCGACGATGATTAGTATGATCAACTGGTAATTTAATAAACTTGACCCCGGTGCTGCTTATGTTCCGGGGTATTCATGTCTTTAATGTGTGAACAGTGATTGCTTGGTTGGGAAAGCCGGATATAGAGCAATTTACACCGGCTCATTCTCTCAAAGCTGATGTTAAGATGACGGGGAGGGAGCATGCTCTGTGAATGGTTTATTACCCAAGGAGATGATCTGGGCCAAACTGAAAAAGGGAGTTATTATGTATGATGAAGAAATAGTTGTGCAGGCTGCCGAAAATGTTTTAAGATACGGCCTGGATATTTACGAATCAATTATGAACGGCCTGGTGCCGGGGATTGAGCAGGTCGGCAGGCTTTATGAAAGCGGGGAATATTTTGTTCCCGAAATGCTGATGTGCTCCGATGCGCTGTATGCGGGATTAAGCGTGCTGCGCCCGCACTTAAAAAAAAGCAAACCGGTCGTCAACGGGCAGATTGTTATTGGCGTAGTGCAGGGGGACATTCATGATATCGGTAAAAATATCGTCAAAATGATGTTTGATGCCGCCGGGTTTCAAGTGCATGACCTGGGGCGCGATGTGCCGCTGGATAGGTTTGTGGAAGAGCAATTACGCACCGACTCCGAAATTGTTTGCATTTCCACCTTGATGACCACCACTATGTACGGCATGGTTGAAATAATCCAAAAAATCAAGGAAAAAAACCCTTCCGTAAAAATAATGGTCGGCGGGGCCCCCCTTACTGAAGAATTGGCCCGAAAATGGGGGGCCGACGGTTACTCCCCGAACGCGCACAACGCCATTAAATATGCCATCAAAATGGTATCCTCCTTAAAAGAATTAACTAATTCAGGCAATTGATAGGCAGCCGCCAGCAGCAATAAAATTATTGCAAAATTTTTAAAATTTGGACAGCAAACACTACCTGTAAATATTAAAAAGAGAGGGAAGGTTGGTTGCTGTGATGAATCCGGATTATGAAAATTATTTTAAGGCCGGACCTGTTGAGCGCAAAATAAAAAGGATTTACCGGTCCTGGGAAAAATTTATCAATAGCTTTGAAATCGAGCCATATGTTATCAGGCCCCTGCTGGCCAATTCCTGGCACCGTTGTTTGAGGATGAAGGTGGATCCCTACGCCCCGTTGGGTGAGCTGCGCTTATTAAGCTCCCAGCAGCTTGAAAAGCGTATTAAACGCAGGAAAAAACTAATTGATGCGGCGATTCCTTTCATGTCCCAGTTGTACAGTTTTGTCAAAGGCACGGATTCCCTGGTCTGCCTGGCGGATGACCAGGGTATGATTCTTGATGTGCTAAGGGACCCGGTCATTCAACACCGCACCAAACACCTGTGCCATGATTTGGGCTCCCATTGGGGAGAAGCCATCGCCGGGACAAATTCCATCGGAACCGCCTTATTTGAAAAAAAACCGGTCCAAATAACCGCCAGCGAGCACTATTGCAAAGTCATGCATGATTTCACCACGTCCGCCGCTCCCATCTTTAGCCCCGAGCAGGAATTGCTGGGCGTATTATGCATTGTGGGTTTATACCACAATGTCCACCCGCATACTTTGGGCATGGTAGTCGCAGCGGTTAAGGCCATAGAAAATCATTTAATCAGCCAAAAAACTTCTTATGAATTATTAATTGCCTACAATAAAGTTACCGCCGCTATTGAAACCATGAATGAAGGGCTAATTGCCATTGAGGCCAATCAAAGGATAACCCAGTTAAACTCGGTGGGAGCTAAAATATTGCAGGTGGACAGAAAGGAATGCATTGGCGGTCACGCCTCGGTTATTTTTGGCAAGGAATTTCCGCTGCTGGATGTAATAACTACGGGGCGGGAGTATCTCGACCGAGAGTTTTATCTGGAAACGCCCCTGGGGGGAACGCGTTTTACCTCTACGGCCAAGCCCATAAAAGACGCCTTCGGTAATATTACGGGGATGATAGCGACATTAAAGGAAATAGATACCGTACATAAGCTGGTTCATAAAATGGTGGGAGCGCAGGCCACCATGGTATTTGACGATATTATCGGCAACGACCCGCAGCTGCATGCGCTGATCAAACGCGCCAAAAGAGTGGCCAGGAGCTGTTCGACAATTCTGCTGCTGGGGGAGAGCGGCACCGGAAAAGAAATTTTTGCCCAGGCTGTCCATAATGCCAGCGGCCGCAGCAGAGGGCCGTTTATTGTCATTAATTGCGGCGCCATTCCCAGGGATTTGGTGGAAAGCGAGCTGTTTGGCTTTGAGGATGGGGCATTTACCGGCGCCGCCCGGGGGGGAAGGCCGGGAAAATTTGAACTGGCCAGCGGGGGAACCATATTTTTGGATGAAATCGGTGATATGCCGCTCGATATCCAGACCAGCCTGTTAAGGGTTTTGCAGGAACGGCAGGTAACCAGAATCGGAGGGCAAAAAGCCATTCAGATCAATACCAGGGTAATTGCTTCCACTAATAAAAATCTGGCGGAAGAAGTGGACAAAGGTAATTTCAGGCTGGATTTATATTACAGGTTAAATGTGATTACCTTCAACCTACCCGGCCTGCGCGAGCGCTCTAAAGATATACCGTATTTAGTGCAGTACTTTGTGGAAAAGATCAGCCGCCGTTTAGGTCAGGCGGCCCCCACAATTACGCCCGAATTTTATAACTGCCTGTCCGGATACAGCTGGCCCGGGAATGTCCGGGAACTGGAAAATGTTATTGAACAGGCGCTGCACCTGGTTGAAACAAATATTCTGGTACCTGAACATTTACCGTCCCGAATATATAATCCCAATTTAATGGAGGCCGGGCAGCTTGAAAAAACGGATAAACTGAAAAATGCCGAAGCCGCTCTGATCAAAAACACTTTGGACTCCTGTCATTGGAATATTTCCAGGGCCGCAGCCATACTGGGCATCAGCCGGAATACACTTTACAGGAAAATTGCCAAATTCAGCCTGACACCTGAAAACAGCCGGGAAAAAGAGACCGTTGAAAGGAGAAAACACTATGACGGTTAAAGATTATTCCAGGATCTTTGTTCGTTATGACCTGGTTACCGAAAGTCCTTATTACTCCATCAAAAGGGTGGCCGGTGAAAATACGGCCATCCAGAAAGTTCTGGAAAGCGTTATTCTCGGCGATACGGAAAACATCGAAGAAGTTGTGAATGCCGCGCTGCGCGAGCTTGATCCGGTAGAGGTTATCTATCACGGGTTGTTAAAAGGGATGAATGAGGTTAGCAGGCTATGGGACGAGGGGATTTACTATCTGCCGCAAACTTTACTGGCTTCGGATACCATGCTGGTTGGATTGCAAATATGTGAAAACAAGCTCGGCTGCCCCGTCCGCAAACGCGGGCTGGTCGTTACCCATACGGCCGAAGGTGATATCCACGACCTCGGGCAGAAAATTGTCAATGTCTTGCTCAGAGCCAGCGGTTTTGAAGTTATCGACCTGGGTAAAGATGTACCGGTGGACCGGGTGGTTCAAGCCGTGCGGGAGCACAAGCCCGACCTGCTGTGCGGCACCGCGCACCTGACCACCACTATGGGAGTTTTTAAACAAATTTCCGACGCCTTGCAGCGGGAGGGTATTTCCGTCCCCTTTGCCTGCGGTGGCGGAGGCGGGGTAAATCTATCTTTTATCACCAGTTTTGCTTTGGGCATTTACGGCAAAGATGCTTCACTGGCGCCTAAAATGGCCAAGGACGCGCACAGCGGGATGAGCTGGGAAGCTATCAGAAAGAAATATAATGGATAAAGTGCGATGGTACACTGTGACATTATATAACACCGGCTTAAAAACCTGGATCAGGTTATTTTTTTTACTTTAAGCTGCTTTAAAGGGCACTCGGCCCGGAATAAGTTACAAAACGCAACAGTTATGATTGAACCCGGGTGGTTGTCCGGGACCGCTTAGCAAGCCGGCTAAAATTAATATTACCAGGGGTAGAACCTGTTGCAGCAACGGTTTAAGTTTTTTGAAAACACTAAATATTTGTTATCTTCCGTTTTTGGCATTAATATTGCATTTTATCATGGTGCAAAATACCTGGTTTGGATATTACATCCTGATCTTTGCGGGACCGGGTACGGATGCCAAAGCGGAGGGAGGTGCGGAACCGAATTTTTGAACGCTTGCTTGCAGGTTAAATACTGGCTCAGTTTTTTAGTTAACCAAAAGGGGGTTGGATAAATATGCCTAGATATGACCAAATGGCTTATGCCAGCGCTGCTGAAATGATCTTCGGCACAGCTAAAAATCCTGTTAGTTACGGGCGTGATTTTACCGTCGGCGGGGGATATGTATATCCCGAATTGGTGCCGCATCCCAGGCCGGGCACGGAATCAACCAAGCAGACACTGGTGAAGGAATACGAAAAAATGGTTACGGATGTTCTTGACCGTTGCGTGGCCATTGGCATCCCCGGCATTCAAATTGAGTTGGAGCACGTGTATCAAATGACCAAGAACCCCGAGTGGGGTGGCGAAATAGCCGCTGCGACCAAGCGTTTGCAGGATGACTATTTCCGGAAATACGGATTGAAAAGCGCTATCCGGGCCACGGTTGCCGATTACCGCAAACCGGACGAGGAAGATATCAGAAATTCCTTAGCCCTTGATGCAATCTTAAAAACTTTTCAAGCCAGCGCCGCCGGCGGGGCCGATAACCTTTCTATCGAATCTGTGGGCGGGAAAGAGGTTTCCGACTACACCATTGTACGCCAGGATATCCGCGGCACTTTGTTCGGCATCGGTGTGCTGGGCAGCCGGGATATGGAATTTATGTGGAAACAGGTTGTGGATATTGCCAACAAGTATAATGTGACCCCCGGTGGCGATACCAACTGCGCCCAGGCCAACGTGGCCATGTTTATGGCCGGCGGTTACCAGGACAGGTCGGTGCCGCATACCTTTGCGGCTTTAACCAGGGCGATTGCCGCCGCCCGCTCCCTGGTGGCCTATGAGCAGGGCGCGAAAGGCCCCAGCAAGGACTGCGGCTATGAAGATGTGATCATCAAGGCCATCACCGGCATCCCCATTGCCATGGAAGGGAAAACCTGTGCCTGCGCGCACAGCGATTTATTGGGCAACCTGGTCGGCGCCTGCTGCGACCTGTGGAGCAACGAGGCTGTTGAGTACCATGATATGTTCGGAGGCACTACGGTGGCTGTATTTACAGAAATTCTCGGCTATGACGTGGCCTTGATGAACGCGGCCATTGAGTTGGGCACCGCCCCGATGCTGCAGGAGATGATGGTGCAGTCGGACAAATATCGTGACACCCACGGTTTCATCCTCTGCCCCGAAAACGCCTACGAAATCGGCAAGGCGATAATTTCCAACAACACCTCTTATTACGCCAGGTCCCGTGCGGCTGCTATCAAGGCCGGCCGGTTAATGCTTGAAGACAGCAAATTACAGATGCCCGCTTTTGAAAAGGACGCTCTGGAGTCCGCCATGCGCACTCTGGAAAGTCTGCCCGACAAGGAAGAAGATTTTATCAGTGAATGCGCGGATATTTATAAAAAGCTTATCCCGGGCTTCAATCTGGCCAATTACGGTCTATAATTTTAAAGATATTATTCGGTAGTCTGACTGGGATAAATTAAGGAGGGAAAAAGATGGCAACAGTGGCGAACTATGCGAATATTTTTGTCAGATATGACCTCATTGGCGCCGGCGAAGCCAAAGGGGCCAGGGTATCCAGCAAAGACGCCGCTCTCCAGAAGGTGCTGCAATGCGTTATTGAAGGGGATGTTGACAATATTGAAACAGTGGTTGTCGAAGCCCTGGAGAGCAAAGACCCGATGACTATCATCAATGACGGTTTAATTAAAGGAATGAATGAGGTCAGCAGGTTGTGGGATGAGGGCGTATATTATCTGCCCCAGGCAATTGTGGCCTCCGACGCCATGTTGACGGGCATTGAGATTTGCGAAGAGAAACTGGGCAAAGCAATAGAAAAGAAAGGCACGGTAGTCACCCACACCGCGGAAGGGGACATTCACGACCTGGGCCAAAAAATCGTCAATGCCCTGCTGCGGGCCAATGGATACGAAGTCATCGATCTGGGCAAGGATGTTCCCGTGGATGATGTGGTGGCAGCGGTAAAAAAACACCAGCCGGTGATGGTAACCGGAACAGCTTTAATGACAACTACAATGACCGCCTTTGAAAGGATCTCCAAGCGCTTGAGCAAGGATGGGTTTACTCTGCCGTTTGTTTGCGGCGGCGGCGCTGTATCCCTGGAATATGTCACCGGTTTTGAACTGGGCGTTTATGGCAAGGATGCTTCCCAGGCCTCCGGAATGGCCAACGACGCTGTCAACGGTATGAGCTGGGGCCAGTTGAGAGAAAAGTGGAACAGTTAAGCACAAAATAAATAAGGAGTCAGAATACAGGAGTCAGGAGTCAGAATGAGAGCACGGTTTATCGCCTCTAAGCATTCTGACTCCTTAATACACAGTAGTCAGAATACAGAAGTCAGTAATCAGAATGAAAGCACGTTTATCGTCTCTATTCCGACTACTGACTCCTGACTACTGAAAATAAAGGCGGGAATGCATATGTATGTGGAAGTTATCAACGGTTTGCTGGGAGCGGGAAAAACAACCGTCCTTTTAAACATGCTGGAGCAAAAAAAGAATACGGAAAAGGTTGCCGTACTGGTTAACGAATTCGGAGAAATCGGTATCGACGGGGATCTGTTGGGCGGGCAGGGAGCCGACGTGGTGGAACTGCCCAATGGCTGCATCTGCTGTACTTTAAAAGTTAATCTGCTTAACCAAATTAAGATAATTGCTGAAGATTACCAACCTGACCGGCTTTTGATCGAGCCAACAGGTGTGGCTACGATAAAAAATTTAATGAGCATATTAAATAGCCTGAGCCTGGAAAAGTATCTGGACCGGATTATGATCCATGTAGTTGTCGACGCCAGTATATTTCGGGAAATTATCGGCCAAAACATCGGATTTGTAATCAATCAATTGGAGATGGCCCAGGTGATTATTGTAAATAAATGCGATAAAGTCAGTGCCGGTGAGCTGGCGGAGATACGGAAAATTATTCGCAGGTATAATGCTGAAGGACAAATTGTTTTAGCCGTTTATGGCCGGCCATTGGATCAAGGAATTGATTTAATTCTGCAGGAACAACATAACCGGGGACACGGCCCCATGCCTGAACATGGCGGGCAGCATGACCACCCCCATGCTCATGAGCATGAATTGCCGCTGAAAGATTACGAGCAATTCAGCAGTGCCAGCAGCCGCCTTTGCGACCTTGCGGAATTAAGGCAGTTTTTTGCGGAAATGAGCCATGGAGATTATGGATCTGTTGAGCGGGCCAAAGGAATTTTCCATGTTTCCGGGAACCAGTGGATACGTATAGACCTGGCTGCCTACCAAATCATGGAGGAGACGCCAACCAATGTTTTTACCACCAGCAAGCTAATGGTCATCGGCACCGGCCTGAAAAAAGATGCATTGGGCCACAGGTTCAACCAATGTCTTATTGCTCAGGAGTCAGGAGTCAGGAGTCAGAATAAGAGAACGGTTTAGCGGAGCCATGGGGACGGTTCGAGCGCTTTCGAAGCGCAGCGAAGGGCTGATACCTGAATAATAACGATGCGAATTTAATCTCGTTAACCGCCGCTAAGACTCCCGCCTCTACAGGCGGGAGTCTTAGCGGCGATAAACTCGAAATAAGTGCGACTAAGGTTCAGGTGGGGTCAAAACCCCACCTGAACCAAGTCTTCTTTATTGGAGGAATTAACATGGGGCAAATCGGTATTGCGCTTGATTTGGGCACCAGTGGCTTCAGAGGGCAGGCCATCGATCTGGAGAATAACGGGATAATTGCCACTGTGCTTACCGCCAGGCACCCTTTGCCGGGAGCCAATGTAATGGACCATTTAAATTTTGCCCTCGAAAGCGGCCGGGAAACGGCCCACGGCCTGGTTATCGGGACAGTCAACCAGGTCATAGCCGGCTTAAATATCCCTTTAGACAGTATTAAAAGGTTGGCGGTTTGCGGCAACCCCATTCAATTGTCCTTATTTGAAGGTATAGAAATACGGGATTTGGCTTTTGCCGGCGAGCGGAAAAAAAAGCTGCTGGGCATTGAACCACCCAACCGTGACGCCAAAATACTGCCGGCGGCGAATATTGCCGGCTTGCGGTTACCGGCGGGCGTCGAGGTTCTTATCCCGGGGGCGGTAAAACATGAAATCGGGGCCGACGCTCTGGCCATGATGGTTAAATCCAATCTTCCGGCAAGCGAAGAAATTGCTCTGGTTACGGACTACGGAACCAATGCCGAAATGGCTTTAAAGGTGGGCGACAAAATTATTACCGGCTCCTGTGCCGCCGGCCCGGCCCTGGAAGGCCAGCATATAGACTTTGGCATGCTGGCGGCCCCGGGGGCGGTTCATGACCTGACAGCCGAGAAGGCCGGGTACCGTTGTCTTGTTCTCGATAACGATATGATGAGCGTTTCCGGGAGGCTGGTTGATCTTACCGCTCCGGCAGATTTGGATCAAGCCGGAGTGCCGGCAGCCGGGATTACGGGAACGGGAGTCATATCCATTATTTACGAGGGCATGACAGCCAACCTGATTCAACTGCCCCGGATTAAAACACCCGGTCAAAAGCTGCACCTGGGCAAAAAAGTGGCTTTTTCCGAGCACGATATTGTGGAGGCGGGCAAGGCCATAGGGGCCATCAGAGCCGGTTTTATAACTCTGGCCCAAGAAGCGGGAATAGGGCTGGGGGATATAACCACCGCTTATATGGCCGGCGCCTCCGGCACTTATGTAAATGCGTGGAAGGCGTTACAGGTGGGGCTGGTGCCGCCGGGAGTCCAAAAAATATATCAGATTGGCAACACCTCCCTGTCCATGGCCAGGGACATGGTTGTTGACCCTGAAAAAATATGGGAGCTACAAAGGCTGGCCCGGCAATTGCGGGCCAATCACTGTATGTTTGGCGAATCCAGAGTGTTTGAAAGGGCTTATCTACTGGAATTATCCCTCTGGGGCGAGGGTATGCCCTGGCACCAGTACCACCGGTTCAGTAAAATGTACAAACTGCCGGAGTTGATCGAACCCAACCCAAGCCCTGAGATTAACAGGCTTTATGATCGTGATATCCCGGACCTGGGCCGGCAGGGGGTAACCTACATTGATCGTGTCGGTTACCCGTGCCGGGTTGCATTTACGGGCTGTACCGGGTGCGGTACCTGTATTGACGGGTGTCCGGAAAAAGCCCTGTCACTTTTTGAAGGAAGCGGGGCCGTATTGTCCATCCGCCCCGACCGCTGCAACGGCACGGCCTGCAAACGCTGTGAAATTAACTGCCCGGAAAAGGTATTTAAATTTAACTTAATCTCCTTTGTTACACTTTAGACCACCATGCCGCTAGCGCGGCACCATCAGAAGAGGATGAAAAAAATTTGGTTCCCGGGGTTGTCCCTCTGTAAGAGCAGCCCCCTGTGCCGTTCCGTTCCAACGTCATCATCTATCCTGTAGACGGAACGCCACAGGCAGGGGGCGTTCCCTACAATGGCGATGACACCATGAGGTGAATTTTCATTTTAGCCCCCTTGCATCCCGATAGAGATTCGTCCTCCTTATTCTTCATAACTAATAATAGGGACCCCTTCTTCTATATTATCAAAAATAGCTTTTGCCAAATGAAGTGGAGCATTTATGCATCCATGGGTTCCAGCGCTTTTATATATTTGTCCGCCAAAAGCATATCTCCAACTGGCATCATGTATTCCCACATTCCCGTAAAAAGGCATCCAATATTTTACTTCAGCTGCATAACCCGCGCCCCTTAAAGTTGTGCTTTTTTGCTTATAATTAAGCATAAAAGTTCCCGTCACGGTAGCATTCCCTCTATTGGGATTCCCTGTTACTATAGGACCCTGGGTAATAAGCTTTCCATCTTTATAAAACCATAGATGCTGTCTCGTTATATTAATTTCTACATAAGTGTTACCTATTTCGTCTTCACCCCTGGATAATGCCTTTTGAGCATATACAGGTTCTTTTTCAATTGATTCACCGCGGATTATATTTTCCAATAATGCTTCTGTTTCAGCCTCCTGATTAATTTTCCATCCATAAAGTCCGCCCTTAACTTCTATTATTTTTCCTGTGGATGTTTTAAAATTTCTTGCTATCCCAACTGTATCATATTTTCTGCTCAATTCATTTACATATTTCATAACTGCATTTTTGTTTATTACCACATCTAAATTCTCATCCACACTCAGCCATTCATTTATTTTATCTCCATCTAATATCTCATCTTCATCGCCAAATTTATAATTGATTTTTACGGCTACATACCGATTTAGTAAATCTTTGGTTTTCGGCGTTTTAGCAGAGTTTACGGTATATTTGGGATTTTCGTAGCAAAGTTTTTCATTTAAATCCATTTTTAATTCTCCATTTAATATACTCGTTTTTATAACTTCATGTAGTTTATCCTTCAATATTTTATTCCCGTACACTTCTTCAACCATTTCATAAGAACCATTTGAATACTTAAAACCAACATTTCGGGGTTCTATAATATTATTATTCAAACAATTCAAATCATTTATTTTACTATCCAAATCATCTGCATTATAAAAAAACAGATCGTTTACATAATATTTTTGACCCTTAAACAACGAGCCTAGCCATTTAAGCGCATTTTTCGTACGATATATCTCAGAAAGACTATTATCTTCATTGTATTGCATCCGTATAGCCTGCCCTGTTATTTCTTCTGTTTTGCCATCTCTTTCTATTAACTGCAGCTTATAGTCTTTGACATAACTTCTCATGATCTGATCCACATCATCATGCGCTTTAAATGAGACATTTACCCTATTTATTACTGTGTTGAAAAAGAAATGATTAACAAAATATAATGAAATAAGTAAATAAATTGAAATAATTAAAATAATATTTCGTGTAAACCTGCTCTTAAAAAGCTTATTTATATTAATATTCTTCATACTGCTTATACCTTCTATAAAGAAGACTTGGTTCAGGTGGGGTTTTGACCCCACCTGAACCTTAGTCGCACTTATTTCGAGTTTATCGCCGCTTAACTCCCGCCTGGCGGGAGTCTTAGCGGCGGTTAACGAGATAAAAATCAGCATTTTTCTGCTTAGATAATCATATGTTTGTAGTTGTGGTTTTAAAACTTAAAAAAACCAGTGGTAGCTCGGCTACGACTGGTTTTTCCTTGTCCCTGGCTTGATGTTTTCCTTTTCCGATCCTCAATTCGCTGATAGTGAAGAATAATAGCACGGATTCCAGGTTTTACATAAAAAAATATATGCGGAAAATGGTGCAATGCATCATCAGATTCCCCGGCCCTAATTTGGTACGAATAGAACAGTTCTATTCATATTCTTATAAAGAAGACTTGGTTCAGGTGGGGTTTTGACCCCACCTGAACCTTAGTCGCACTTATTTCGAGTTTATCGCCGCTAAGACTCCCGCCTGTAGAGGCGGGAGTCTTAGCGGCGGTTAACGAGATAAAAGAAAACAATAAGAAGGAATGTAAAGTTAGTTGATAAAAGTTAAAGTTAGTTTACGGCCCATTGTTAGTAAGATAAATTTACCCACTGTTTTGAAAACAACTATAAGCTGAGTAACCGGTATTGGTTTATAATGAACGAATGAAAAAATCGACTCTACCAGATCCTGTCCGACATTTCCCACATATTTGATCGCTTATTTTGTTGTGCAATCAAGTTTCATACAGAACTATGTCAAACAGGACTTTTGATAAAGAACTGCTTGGGCATAGTTATGTGACTATGCCCTTTTTATTTTGTGCAATTCGTGTTTCCACCCGATCTGTTACAAGATTGCAGTAAGCAAAGAAATTTTCTCTAACAAGGTGGAATATCTTGAATTCGGTAAGTGTATTGAATATCATCCGTATAAACTAAATCAGATCATTCAACAATATCTAGGATTATTTCGTTTGCACATAGGTTTAGAAACGACCGGGAATTTCAATGGTTTCTTGGGAAAACATGTATAAGCGCACATTATTAAATAGTGCTTGTGACGAAATTATAGGGATGGGAACATGCAATAACGCAAATAACAGGACGGAGCATGACTATATGTTGATAATAGGACCCCACATATCCACAGCAAAAGGATATGCGAAAGCTGCCAGGGACGTAATAAATATGGGAGCAAACACCTTTCAATTTTTCAGCAGGAATCCAAGAGGATCGAATTTCAGAGTTTATGAGCAAAAGGATATCGTTGAATTTCAAAATCTTAGACGAAAAAATAATTTTGGATCGATTCAAGCTCACGCATCATACACACTGAACCTTGCAAGCCCAAACAGCAAGGTGTACGATTTCAGCTGTAACGTTATAAAAGAAGATATCATGAGAATGAATGATTTGGATATCGAGTATTTTGTATTTCATCCTGGTAACCACACTGGTATTGGCATTGATGAAGGAATAAAACGGATAGCAAATGCACTGAATAATGCCTTTAATGGAAAGGAAAATATAACACTCTTGCTCGAGACCATGCCTGGAAAGGGAACTGAGCTCGGCTTCCGCTTTGAACATTTAAAAAGAGTTATAGATTTAGTTGAGTATAAAAACAAATTGGGAATATGCATGGATTTATGCCATGTGTTTTCATCCGGATATGATATAAAAGGTAACCTGGATGAAGTCTTAGAAGATTTCAATAATCAAATAGGTATAGAAAGACTAAAGACCATCCATTTGAACGATAGTATGTTCCCGCTGGGCTCCAGAAAAGATCGGCATACTCCTATTGGTAAAGGTGAAATAGGGCTAAGCGCGATTATTGATATTATGAAACATCCCAATATAAGAAATTTGCCTTTTTATATTGAGACTCCCCTGGATAATAACGGCCATGGAAGGGAGATAGAAATGATTAAAAAACTATCCGGATTATAAATTAAAACGGCATCAGCGATGCCACCTATTAAGCGGTTGAATAGATGCTAACAGCCGCGACAATAATTCAGCAGCCTTTTCTCCCGGGCTGTTCTCTATACCCGTCATGACATCGATAAAGTCTGCGCCCGTCTGCAGCAAAATATTACAAACATTACCGGCATTAATTCCACCGGCAATAATAACAGGCTTTGAAGATAAATTTATTATCTGCGAGCAGAACTTAAGATCCAGTTCGGTACCATTTGCGGATGCATTTGATGGCACACGTGAATCTGCAAGCAATCCGTAAACACTGGTCCTGCAGAGTTCCTCTATGATCGTTTCAATATCCGCAGTTCCAAATTGTGAGATGCGATCTTCCATTACTGGAGGAACTGTTTTAATAACATCAATATTCAGTTTCCGAAGTGCATCTGAAATAATTATGGTTTCCTCAAGCGTTTCTTGATAATGAAGCTGCACCATGGATGGACGCAGGTTGGCTGCCAGTTCAATTACTTTTTCGGGAGCGCCGCCGGTAACAATGCAGCTTACGTGCGGAGATTGGACTAAGTTCAACAACGGCAACGCCTCGGTGCGGCTCAAGTTCCAGGGAACCGGCAGGGGGTATTCCGTTACAAAGCCGAGAATATCCACTCCCAGCTTCATACACAATTGAACATCTTTTTCGCGTTTCAACCCGCATATTTTCACTTTGATGCTGCTCATTTTTAAACGTAATCTCCCATTCCTCTGCTGAGAGCCAGATAGCACTCACGCATGTTTTCTGCCTGCCAGATTGCTGTTCCGATAAGTACCGCATCGGCACCCGCCCGAACCGCTGCCTGGGCTTGGGCAGGGGTTTGAATGGAACTTTCACTGATCAGTATTGCATCATCTGGCTTATATTTGGCCAGTAGTTCTGTAGCCGAAACGGTTCCATCATCTCTTTCCAGCTCGAGGATATTACGATTGTTAATACCCACAAGTTTAGCGCCAATTTTTCCGGCCAAGATCAATTCTTCTTTCGTATGAGCCTCAACCAACGGCTCCAGTCCGATTTTCAACGCTTCTTCATACAGCTTCATCAGCGATGAAAACGGTTGCGTGGCGCAAATAAGCAGGATTGCCTCTGCGCCACAATCCTTAGTAATCTTCAAATCATCAACGCACGTAATAAAATCCTTACGGAGCGTAGGAAGCTTTGTTGACGTCGCAATTCGCTCCAGAAGTTCTAAAGAGCCGCCAAAGTTCTTTGATTCGGTTACAACCGACAGTGCGGGCGCACCTGCTTCAGCCAGCAGCTTAGCCACTTCCGCCGGATCTCTGCCCCGAAGGAGATCGCCCTCTTTGGGGGATGTGCACTTTATATCGGGAATGACGGGAATGAACCCCGCCTGTTTTTTTGCTCTAATCGAATCAGAAAATTTCGTATTCATTATTCTGCTCCAAATGAGTTGGACATTTCACGCAGCTGACTGAGTTTCTCTGCCGCAGCACCACTGTCTATCAGCTTGTTGGCGAGGGCTATGCCTTCCGCGAAGCCGGCTGCCTTGCCGCCGACTATCAATGCACCGGCGGCATTGAGTACAATCGCATTGCGTCTGGGTCCGGTTATTTCACCTGAGAAGACACCATGGATCGTTTTGGCGTTTTCTTCGGGAGTGCCTGTTTTAATCTCTTCAAGGGTGCAGCGCTCGATGCCGAAGTCCTCGGGCTGAATTTCATAGGTTGTGACCTCACCATCTTTCAGCTCATTAATTCTGGTTTTGCCAAGCAGGGAGATTTCATCCAGACCATCCAGGCCGTGTACAAACATGGCGTTGGTATATCCGAGCTCTTTAGCTACATAAGACACGGTATCGAGAAGCTCGGGCTTGTAAACGCCAAGGACATGCCTGGGTGCAAAAGCGGGGTTAATTAATGGACCAATGATGGTATAGAAGATGGTTTTGATACCAAGATCCGATTCCGCGGGCAGAACTTTACACATTACCGGATGGAACAAAGGTGCGTAGATGAAAGCAATACCGATTTCCTCAATCAGTTTTTCAGCCTGTGCAGGCGTAAGGTTAATGTTGACGCCCAGAGCTTCCAGTACATCTGCGCTGCCGGACAGGCTTGAAATGGAACGGCTGCCGTGCTTCGCAATGGGTATACCTGCTGCCGCAGCAACAATGGCTGTTGCGGTGGAAATATTAAAAGTGCTCAGGCCCCCGCCAGTCCCGCAGGTATCCATTAGCTCCGCTTCCACCTTGGGTTGCAGGGGAACACAGTTTTCGCGCATCGCTTTGGCGATGAAGGCTATTTCCTGCAGAGAAGCACCTTTCATCAGAAGTGCGACCTGAAAACCGGCAATCTGAACGTCGCTGACTTCATCATTGTTTATGGCTTTAATTAGTTGAAAGATCTCCTGTTCAGTCAGTTCCTGATTGTTTGTGGTTTTGTTCAAAATATTCTTATACATACTTATGTCCTCCTAAAAATGTTTTCCGTTTATGCATGATTTTATTTAAGGGCGTCTTCAATGCCTTTTTTCATACTGCGTACATATTCTGAGACGGGTTCAACACTGTCTTTGCCGAATTTTGCCACCAACTTTACAATTGCACTTCCGACAATGGCACCATCGGCCAGCTTGGCCATGCTACCGGCCTGTTCAGGTGTGGAAATACCGAAGCCGATGGCACATGGAACATCGGTAACTTCCCGAACCTTTTGCACCATTTTGCCAATGTCTGTTCTAATCTCGCTGCGTACGCCGGTCACGCCAAGGGAAGATACGCAATAAATAAACCCCTTGGCTTCTTTGGCGATCATGGTAATCCGCTCCTCCGAGGTGGGGGCGATCAGAGAAATTAAATCGATTCCGTGGAGCCCACAGACATCTGCCAATTCGTCTTTTTCCTCAAACGGCATATCAGGAACGATGATGCCATTGATGCCGCATTCGGCACATTGGCTTAAAAACTTTTCTTTCCCGTAAGTGAAAATTGGGTTGAGATAAGTCATAAACAGCAGCGGCACATCCGTTTTTTGCCGAATTCTAATGACCATATCAAAAAGCTTATCAGTAGTGCAGCCGCCCTTCAACGCACGTTCGTCTGCCTCCTGAATAACGATGCCTTCCGCAACCGGGTCGGAAAACGGTATACCGATTTCAATCAGATCAGCGCCCGCTTCCACCATAGCGAAGAGCAGTTTCTCCGTGGTTTCTATATCGGGATCGCCGCCCGTGATGAAGGGAATGAATGCTTTACGATTTGCAAAAGCCCTGGTGATTCTACTCATAAAGTGATACCCCCTTGTATCTGGCGATTGCCGCTACGTCTTTGTCACCTCGTCCCGAGAGGTTAACGACGATGATTTGGTCCTTCGCCATCGTGGGCGCCAGCTCGTTGGCGTAGGCTACGGCGTGTGCACTTTCAACGGCGGGAATAATTCCCTCGGTGCGGGAAAGATATTCAAAGGCAGCCACGGCTTCAGCGTCCGTAATTGGAACGTACTGTGCCCGGCCTGTATCTTGGAGATTTGCGTGTTCCGGGCCGATTCCCGGGTAATCGAGTCCCGCCGAGATGGAGTAAACCGGTGCGATCTGACCGTATTCATCCTGGCAGAAATAGGATTTCATGCCATGAAACACGCCGACTGTACCATTAGCAATCGTTGCCGCATTCTTTGGGTTGTCTACGCCAAGCCCGGCAGCCTCACAGCCGATAAGTTTTACTGACAGATCTTGAATAAACTCATAGAAGGCTCCCATGGCGTTGCTGCCACCGCCGACACAGGCGACAACTGCATCGGGAAGTTTTCCTTCGACCGCCATGAGTTGTTCTTTTATCTCTTGACCTATGACCTTCTGGAAATCCCGTACAATGGCCGGGAAGGGGTGCGGCCCCATGACCGAACCCAGGACATACAGCGTATCATCCATACGTGCTGTCCACTCACGCAAGGTTTCGTTGACGGCGTCTTTTAACGTCATAGTTCCGCTGGTTACCGGATGGACTTTGGCGCCCAGCAGCTCCATGCGAAATACATTCAACGCCTGACGTTCGGTGTCTTCCTTGCCCATAAAAATTTCGCATTCCATATCCATCAATGCAGCAGCCGTAGCCGTGGCAACTCCGTGTTGTCCGGCACCCGTTTCGGCGATTACACGGGTTTTTCCCATGCGTTTCGCCAGCAGCACCTGGCCCAGGACATTGTTGATTTTATGGGAGCCTGTATGGTTAAGGTCCTCCCGTTTGAGGTATATCTTTGCGCCGCCAAGATTCTGTGTCATCTTCGCCGCATAATACAGCAATGATGGCCTGCCGGCATACTTTTTCAGTAAACCCTCCAGCTCATTTTGAAAATCAGGGTCATTTTTATATAACTCGTATGCCTCTTCAAGTTCCTGAACGGCCTTCATCAATGTCTCAGGTATATATTGCCCGCCGTAATGGCCAAATCTTCCTTTTTTCATATAACCACCCCCTGGTTTACGCTGTTGAAAAATAAAAAAGCTTTTATCCCGTCTTAATAGGACAAAAGCTTATAACTTCTGCGGTACCACCTAAATTGAAGCAAATGCATCCACTCATTAGCGTACTATCATACGCTTTCCCTTGATAACGGGTGGAAATCCCGTTGGACATTACTCAGTCAAAGACCTTTCCCTCCACCTTTATGAGTCCATTCCATACCCATTACTTATTGCATTCCCACCGTCTGCAACTCTCTTAAAAGTAATCAAAAGCATGTACTCTTCTCAATCAACAGTTTTACTGTATAAATTTTACTAATGATACTGCAACTTATTCCAATTGTCAACAGGAAATTGCTCTAATAATTTCACCACTATTAGCGCAGCTTTTAAATCAAAATGCACTCCATTTTTATGAAAAACCGCAATCCGTGCACTTCCAAAAATAAGGAAAAAGATAAGAGACTATAGCACTTCGTTTAGGCTGCCGCTTCTAAAGCCGTGCAGGTCGAGCGTTACGTACTGGAAGCCCAGTTCCCTCAGTTGGTGCCTGACTTTTGCCAGCACATGCTCATCGGTGAAATCTTTAATTAAATCAGCGGGGATTTCTATCCTGGCCAGGTTTTCATGGTGTCTCAGCCTGGCCTCGGGAAAGCCCAGCCGCCTTAACAGCTCCTCCCCGCTCTCCACCTGGCGCAGCTTTTTTTCGGTTATAGCGCTGCCGTACGGGATACGGGAGCAAAGGCACGGCGCCGAGGGCCTGTCCCAGGTGGCCAGGCCAAACTCCCGCGCCAGCAGGCGGATTTCCTTTTTGGTCAGCCCCGCCTGCTGCAGCGGACTGGCCACATTAAGCTCGCGTACGGCCCGCATGCCGGGCCGGTAGTCCTTTAAATCGTCCGCGTTGGAGCCGTCCACCACCACAATTTCCGCCGGCGCTTCCTCAGCGGGACAGCTGCCTTGCAAGTCATTTGCGCCGGAGCCGCCGGCCGCCACGTATTTTGGAGCTTGAAGTGCTTCCCGCAGCTTGCCAAAGATAACTTTTTTACAGAGGTAACACCTATCGGGGGGATTGGCGCAAAAAGCGGCGTCCCGCAGCAGCTCGTCCTCTTTAATCAGCAAATGCCTGCAGTTAAAACCGGCGGCCAGTGTTTTGGCCGCCGCTATTTCATAGGTGCTGTGAAAAGGAGCGTGGATGGTCGCCGCGGTCACGTTTTCCCCGCCAACGGCGGCAACAGCGGCATACAGCAGCAGCGAGCTGTCCACACCGCCGGAAAAGGCCACCGCGATTTTCCCGCATTCCTTTAGTATCTTAGTTAATTCCCTGTACTTTTGTTGGTGTGGCATAACTATATCAACACTTGCCGCGGAAAACGCCGGTAATGGCGCCGGGGCCCGCTTCATCTTCATCCTGGTTTTCCAGCCGCAGCAGGCCGTAGGCAATGCTGTCCACCAGGGCCTGCCAGCTGGCTTCGATGATGTTGGAGCTGACCCCCACCGTACCCCAGGCACAGTGCCCGTCCCCGGTTTCCACCAGCACCCGGACGACCGCTTCGGTACCGTCCTTTTCGTCCAGTACCCGCACCTTGTAGTCGGAAAGCTGCATTTTTTCCACCTGCGGGTAGGACTCTTCCAGTGCCTTGCGTAAAGCATTGTCCAGGGCGTTGACCGGGCCGTTGCCCTCGGCGGCAGTGTGTACAACCCTCCCGTTGACGTTCATTTTAATGATAGCCTCGGAATAAACCGTTCCGTCACGCATTTCAATCAGTATTTTGAGGTTTTCCAGGGAAAATGGCTCTACATAACCGTGAAACGCCTTGCGCAGCCGCAGCTCAAAGGAACCTTCGGCGCCTTCAAACTGGTAGCCCTGGTTCTCCAGCTCCTTTAATTCCTGCAGCAGCTTTTTGTTGTCTTCTTTTTCTATGCCCAGCCCCAGGTCCAGTTCCTGGTATTTATACAGTAAATTGCTGACGCCGCTGAGTTCCGATATCAGTACCC
Source organism: Desulfotruncus arcticus DSM 17038 (assembly GCF_900113335.1). GTDB lineage: Bacteria > Bacillota > Desulfotomaculia > Desulfotomaculales > Desulfallaceae > Desulfotruncus > Desulfotruncus arcticus. The sequence continues at coordinate 117,713 of NZ_FOOX01000014.1, read as the reverse complement.
GGCGACGATTGCCGACACGCTCGGGCTCGATATGCTCATAGGTTTGCGGGTTCTTTAACAGCGCGCTGACGTGAACCCCGCCTTTATGGGCAAAAGCGCTGCCCCCCACATAGGGCTGGTTGCTCATGGGATGCATATTAGCCAATTCACTGACGAACCGGGAAAGCTCTGTCAGTTCAACCAAACTCTTTTCCGGGATGCTCTCAACCCGGTACTTGAAAGCCAAGCTTGGGATGATGGAGATCAGGTTGGCGTTGCCGCAACGCTCACCGTAGCCGTTGATTGTGCCCTGCACCTGAACGACTCCGGCCTTTACCGCCATCAGCGAATTGGCCACGGCCAGTTCACAGTCGTTGTGGCAGTGGATGCCCAGGGGAACGTCAATTTCCCGGGCCACGTCGGAAACAACCCGGTGGATTTCGTCGGGCATCCGCCCGCCGTTGGTGTCGCATAAGATAATTCTGGCCGCCCCGCCGTCCCGGGCGGCCCGCAAAGTAGCCAGGGCGTATGCGGAATTGGCCGCATACCCGTCAAAAAAGTGCTCCGCATCATAAAACACTTCTTGGCCCTGCTGTTTTAAATAAGCAACGGTTTCCCGGATCATGCGCAGGTTTTCCTCCAGCGTCGTCTGCAGGGCATATTTAACATGAAAGTCCCAGGTTTTACCGAAAATTGTCGCCACCGCAGTGCCGGCCCGCACCAGCTGGCGCAGGTTCTCATCCCCGGCGGCTTCCACGCCGGGCCTTCTGGTGCTGCCGAAAGCCGTAACGCGGGCGTTTTTCAATTTATGCTCCTTGATTAAATCAAAGAATTGCAAATCCTTGGGATTAGAACCCGGATAGCCGCCCTCAACATAATGAAAGCCAAGCGCATCCAGTTTAAGGGCGATCTTGACCTTGTCTTTGGCCGAAAAGCTAATCCCTTCACCCTGTGTTCCATCCCGTAATGTTGTGTCGTATATCTCAACGTTCGGCAAGTCAATCTCCCCCAGCAAATTCAATGCTAAACCACGGGGACAGTTCCATCGGTCCTTCGCTGCGCTTCGGAGCCGCTCGAACCATCCCCATGGTTCCGCTACCTTTAGATTACGCTGTAGTACCGGCCTCACTGACCCTTTGGGCAATTAACCGGGACATTTCGGAGGTCCCCAGTTGGGTCATGCCGGGCTGCATAATATCAATGGTACGGTAGCCTTCTCCCAGTACGGAGCTTACCGCCCGTTCCACCAGCGCGGCCCCCTCTTCGGAGTCCAGGGAATAACGCAGCATCATCGCCACGGACATAATGGTGGCAATGGGATTGGCGATATTCTGGCCCGCTATATCGGGCGCGGAGCCGTGGATCGGCTCGTACAGCCCAACTTGGCCGCCCAGGCTGGCAGAAGGCAGCATGCCGATGGAACCGGTCAACTGCGACGCCTGGTCGCTCAGGATGTCGCCAAACATATTCTCGGTCAGCATGACATCAAATTGTTTGGGATAGCGCACCAGCTGCATGGCGCAGTTATCCACCAGTATGTGGCTCAATTCAACATCGGGGTATTCCGCAGCCAGACCGGATACTACTTCCCGCCACAGGCGCGAGCTTTCCAGCACATTGGCCTTGTCGACGGAAGTTAGCCTGCCGCTGCGCTTGCGGGCCAGCTCAAAAGCAAACCTGGCCACCCGCTCAATTTCCTCGGTGGAATACTCCAAGGTTTCAATAACCCGGAAACCTCCCTGAGGAAGCTGCTCCCGGCGTTTTTCCCCAAAATACAGGCCGCCGGTCAGTTCCCGGATGACTACCAGGTCCAACCCCTCAACCACTTCCCTTTTCAAGGTGCTGGCATCCACCAGGGAGGAAAAAACCATGGAGGGGCGGATATTGGCAAACACCGCCAGCTTTTTGCGCAGGGGCAGCAGCGCCCCCACCTCGGGCCGCAGGTGCACCGGCAGGTTATCCCATTTGGGCCCGCCAACCGCGCCCATCAGCACGGCATTGCTCGCCAGGCACTGCCGCAGCGTTGCTTCCGGCAGCGGGGTGCCGGTCTGGTCGTAGGCGTTGCCTCCAAAGGGCGCCTCGGTGATTGCAAATTCTATTCCGGTACGCTCCCGCACCGCATTCAGCACTTGTACGGCGCCGGCTATAACCTCCGGGCCGATCCCGTCGCCGGGCAGCGTTGTGATCTTATACATGAATTCAACTCCTGTTGAATTCAGGAGTCAGTAGTCAGGAGTCAGAATTCAGTAGGGATCTCTCGCATTACACTTAATTGTGCCCCATAATTATTCTGACTCCTGTCTCCTGACTCCTGACTCTTTTTTTATTCTGACTCCTGTCTTCTGACTCCTGACTCCTTTTTTTATTCCGACTCCTGTCTTCTGGCTCCTAACTTCTGACTCACATAACCGATCAGGCCGCCGGCGGCTATAATTTGCTGCATAAACTCCGGCACCGGGGTGGCCTGGTACTCTTCATTTTTGGTCAGGTTCTTGATTACGCCGCTGCCGGGGTCCACCTGCAGCTCGTCGCCTTCACTGATGGCCTCGGCAGCTTGGGGGGACTCAAAAATCGGCAGGCCGATATTAAAAGCGTTGCGGTAAAAAATCCGCGCAAAGGTTTTGGCGATAACGCAGCTTACCCCGGCATATTTGATGGCGATGGGGGCATGCTCCCGGGAGCTGCCGCAGCCGAAATTTTTATCCGCCACGATAATATCCCCCGGCTGAACCTTTTGGGGAAACTCGGGGTCGGCGTCTTCCATGCAGTGTTTCGCCAGCTCCTCGGAATCAGATGTATTTAAGTAACGGGCGGGAATGATGGCGTCGGTATCAACATCGGCGCCGAATTTCCATGCTTTACCCTGGTATTTCATTAGGCCACCTCCCACGGTGCGGCAATTTTGCCCATGATAGCCGTGGCCGCCGCCACAGCCGGGCTGGCCAGGTATACTTCGCTCTCCGGATGGCCCATGCGGCCGACAAAATTCCTGTTGGTGGTGGCCAGAGCCCGCTCGCCCTTGGCCAAGATACCCATGTAACCGCCCAGGCAGGGCCCGCAGGTGGGCGTGCTTACCGCAGCCCCCGCTTCCACAAAGAGGTCCGCCAGCCCTTCCCGCATCATCTGCCGGTAAATCTCCTGGGTGCCGGGAATGACAATCAGCCGCACATTATTATTTACTTTATGGCCTTTTAAAATTGAGGCCGCTTCCCGCAGGTCCTCCATGCGCCCGTTGGTGCAGGAGCCGATGACCACCTGGTCGATGGCAACGTCTCCGGCCTCGCTGACCGGGCGGGTGTTTTCGGGCAGGTGGGGGAATGCCACCTGGGGTTCCATTTTGCTCACATCAAATTCATATATTTTGGCGTAGCGGGCGTCCGGGTCGCTCCGGTAAAAATGATAAGGCCGCTTGGCCCGCCCTTCCACGTACCGGCGGGTTATTTCATCCGGGGGCACAATACCGTTCTTGGCGCCGGCCTCAACGGCCATGTTGGCCATGGTCAGCCGCCCGTCCATACTCAATTTTTCAATTGCCGGGCCGGTGAATTCCATCGCCATGTACAGCGCCCCGTCCACCCCGATTTGCCCGATGGTGTAAAGGATCAGGTCTTTGCCGCTAACCCATTGGGGCAACTCGCCGTTAAAAATAAACTTGATGCTTTCCGGGACCTTCAGCCAGGTTTCTCCCAGCGCCATCGCCGCGGCCAGATCGGTGCTGCCCACCCCGGTGGAAAAAGCGCCCAGGCCGCCGTAAGTGCAGGTATGGCTGTCGGCGCCGATGATCAGGTCGCCGGGACCCACCAGTCCCTGCTCCGGCAGCAGGCAATGTTCAATGCCCATGTGCCCTACCTCGTAATAATTGGTCAGGTTGTGCCGGCGGGCAAATTTTCTGAGCAGCAGCGCCTGCTCGGCCGATTTTATGTCTTTGTTGGGTACAAAATGGTCCGGAACCAGAACCACCCGGTCCCGGTCCCATACCGTTTCTACTCCTATTTTTTCAAATTCGCGAATGGCCACCGGGGCCGTAATGTCATTTCCCAGCGCTACGTCTATTTTGACGTTGATCAACTGTCCCGGTTCAACCTGGTCCATTCCGGCATGAGCAGCCAGAATTTTTTCAGTAATGGTCATAGGCATTTCCAGTCACCTCATATTCAGGAGTCAGGAGCCAGAATTTAGGAGTCAGAATTTAATAGCAAAACGGATCTTCGGTTGTCATTCTGACTTCCGACTACCTATATTAAATATTTACAATTACTCGTTTCTAGTCAGCATTCAGTACTCAAGAGTCAGAACCCAGTTCCAGAAATCACAAGCTCTAGTTCTCATTCTGACTCCTGTCTCCTGACTCCTGACTACTTATCATTATTCTGGTTCTTTTTCTCGTAAATCATTTTGTTGACCGCATTGATGTAAGCCCGGGCGCTTGATTCCAGGATGTCGGTGCTGATGCCCCGGCCCATATACAGTCTCTCGCTGTTGTTTTCGGCAATACGCAGGGTAACTTCACCCAGCGCGTCCTTGCCGCCGGTAATGGCGTTGATGCTCCAGCTGTACAGCCGGCAGTTATAGCCGGCGATCTTGTCCACGGCCTTGCAGATGGCGTCAACCGGGCCGTTGCCACAGGCGGCCTCCTCCAGCAGTTCTTCCCCGTGGTTAAGCCCCACAGTGGCGGTGGGCACCACAGTTGTGCCGCTGCTGATGTGCAGGTAAGCCAGCTCGTAGGTGGGGGGCACTTTGCGAATTTCGTTTTCAACTATTGCTTCCAGATCCTGATCGGTAATTTCTTTTTTGCGGTCGGCCAGGTCCTTGAACCGGGCAAACGCTTTGTTTAACTCCTGCTCATTCAGTGCAAAGCCCAGTTCAACCAGCCGGGAGCGAAAAGCATGGCGCCCGCTGTGCTTGCCCAGCACCAGGTTGCCGTGGGCAATGCCCACCATCGTCGGGTTCATTATTTCATAGGTGGTGCGTTCTTTGAGCACACCGTCCTGGTGAATGCCGGATTCGTGGGCAAAGGCGTTTTTGCCGACAACCGCCTTGTTGGGCTGAATCTCCATCCCGGTGAGCTTGCTCACCAGCTTGCTGGTACGATAAATTTCCTCAGTATTGATACCTGTCTCCAACCCGTAGCGGTCCCGGCGGGTGTACAGGGCCATGACAATTTCTTCAATGGAGGCGTTGCCGGCCCTTTCCCCGATGCCGTTGATGGCGCCTTCCACCTGTCTCGCGCCGGCCAGCACCGCGGCCAGTGAATTAGACACCGCCAGGCCCAGGTCGTCATGGCAGTGGATGCTCAAAATAACCTTTTCAATGCCTCTGACGTTGTTCATGATGCTGCGGATAAATTCGGCAAATTCGTCCGGGGTGGCGTAGCCCACCGTGTCCGGAATGTTGATGGTGGTGGCGCCCGCTGCTATGGCTGCCTCCACCACCCGGCATAAAAAGTTCAGTTCACTGCGTGAGGCGTCCTCGGCCGAGAACTCAACGTCGGAGGTGTAGCCCCTGGCTCTTTTTATGCCGGCCACGGCAGCTTCAATCACCTGCTCCCCGGACATGCGCAGTTTATGTTTCAAGTGAATATCGGAAGTGGCAATAAAGGTGTGAATCCGGGGCTGGTCGGCATGCTTTACCGCCTCCCAGGCCCTGTCTATATCAGCAAAATTAGTGCGGGCCAAACCGGCGACGGTGACGCCCCGCACCTCGCGCGCAATGGTCTTGACGGCCTCAAAGTCACCTGAGGAAGTAATGGGAAAGCCGGCTTCGATGATGTCGACACCCAGACGGGCCAACTGCCTTGCTATCTCCAGCTTTTCATTTCTATTCAGGCTGACTCCCGGTGATTGCTCACCATCCCGCAGGGTGGTATCAAATATATAAACCCTGTTGCTCAAATTAATCCCTCCAGATCTAGCAATCAACGGCCTCGCTAATGGCCTTGCCGGCCAACACCATGGGATTGACGTTTTCCGCAGCGCAAATCAGGCAGTTCACCAGTACCGGGCCCGGGCTGTTAATGGCTTCCGGCAGCAGCTCATCAACCTCTTTTTCCGTACGCAGGGTGTAGTCCCTGATACCATAAGCCCTGGCCAGAGTAGCAAATTCCGGGTGGAATTTAAATTCCACCGCCATGTAGCGGGAATCGCAGTAAACCTGCTGCAGCTGGCGGACCATGCCTAGCACGTGATTGTTTAAGATGATTATTTTTAAGGGCAGTTCCTGCTCCATGGCCGTGCCCAGCTCCTGCATGGTCATTTGAATGCCGCCGTCGCCCACCACCAGGATGACCCGCTCACCGGGCCGGCCGATCTGGGCGCCCACCGCGGCCGGCAGGCCGAAGCCCATCGTACCCAGGCCGCCGGAGGAAATCAACGAGCCGGGACGCTTAAAGCAATAGTACTGGGCCACCCACATCTGGTGCTGCCCCACGTCTGTCACCACCGTAGCGTTGCCGCCGGTGATTTCATTTAATTTCTCTATGACGTACTGCGGCTTTAATTCGCCTTCCCCACGCCGGTAAACCAGCGGGTATTGTTCCTTCCAGGCCTCAATTTGCTCCAGCCAGCTGGTATCCTGCTTCTTTTCCAGCCGGGACAGCAGCTCCCGCAGCACCTGTTTCACATCTCCCACTATCGGGATGTGCACCTGCACGTTCTTGCCGATTTCCGCCGGGTCGATATCAACGTGCACCACCGCGGCATGGGGAGCAAACTCGGCCAGCTTACCGGTAACCCGGTCATCAAAGCGCGCCCCCAGCGCGATGAGCAAGTCGCAGTTGGTGACCGCCAGGTTGGCGGCCCGGGTGCCGTGCAGCCCCAGCATCCCCAGGAACAGCGGGTGATCACCGGGAAAACTGCTCAGGCCCATAAAAGTATTAGTAACCGGAGCATTGATGGTTTCCGCCAGAGTCAGCAGTTCCCCGCTGGCCTGGCTGTTAATTATGCCGCCGCCGGCATAGATCACCGGCCTGGCGGCGCGGCTGATCAGCCTCGCCGCCTCGGCTATTTGATTAGGGTGCCCCCGGTAAGTGGGTTTGTAACCCCGCAAATTCACCGAATCGGGATAATCAAATTTGATTCTGGCCTGGGCCACGTCCCTGGGCAAATCAATCAGCACCGGCCCGGGCCGCCCGGTGGCGGCAATATGAAAAGCGTTTTTAATAATCCTGGGCAGCTGCGCCGCGTCTTTGACCAGGTAATTATGCTTGGTTACAGGTATGGTGATACCGGTGATATCCACCTCTTGAAAGGCGTCGGTACCCACCTGGCTGGTCGGAACCTGTCCGGTAAACACCACCAGTGGAATTGAATCCATATAGGCATTGGCAATGCCGGTAACCAGGTTGGTGGCCCCGGGGCCGGAGGTGGCCATGCATACGCCGACCTTGCCGGTGGCCCTGGCGTAACCGTCCGCCGCATGGACCGCTCCCTGCTCGTGCCTTACCAGCACGTGCCGGACGGAGGAGTGGTACAGGGCGTCGTATACGTCAAGTATCGCCCCGCCCGGATAACCAAAAATCACTTCAACTTGTTCATTTTCGAGGCATTTGACCAGGGCTTGTGCAGCCGTAATCTCCATTGCAAGCCCCCCCTTGTTATTTTTTGTAGGAGTCAGAATTCAGGAGTCAGAATGATTTTTAGGGTAGAATTGAAGTAGGATCAGCTGGAGTCTTACGAATTCTGACTACCGGTTATTAAATTCTTAATAATTATTGTTTATAGGAATTAGGAATTAAAAGTCAGGAACGAGGAGTCAGAATAATTTTTCGGATAATTTAAGACTGGATTAATGAATCCTACTGAATTCTGACTCCTGACTCCTGAATTCTAATGTTATTCTCCGTTTTCCTGGAGAGCGGTGTATTTAAATCCCCTGAGCATGGCGATCTTGCCCGTGCGGACCAGCTCTTTAATGCCATAGGGCCGCAGGGATTCCTCAAAAGCATTGATTTTGCCGTCGTTGCCGGTGCACTCCAGGGTGACCGTCTTGCGTCCCAGGTCTACTATTCGGGCCCGGAAAACATCGGCAATTTGCATTACCTCACCCCTTTGGGCGGGGTCTACGTTTACTTTAATCAGCACCAGCTCGCGGTCAACATATTCGTCGGCTGTGATGTCATTAATCTTGATTACATCCACCAGTTTGTGCAGCTGTTTGTTTACCTGCTCCAGGATCCGGGCGTCTCCCTCAACCACTATCGTCATCCGGGAAACATCCGGGCTCTCTGTACGTCCCACGGCCAAACTATCAATATTGAACCCGCGCCGGCTAAACAAACCGGCTACCCGGGCCAGAACGCCCGGATTGTTTTCAACCAGCACAGCCAGGGTGTGCCGCATAATCACCCCTCCTATCCCAGCATATTATTAATGGCTTCTCCGGGAGGAACAAAGGGCATAACGTTCTCCTCCCGCTCAATTACAAAATCCAATACCACCGGCTTATCGATCCGGAGCGCTTCATCCAGAGCCGGCCGGACTTCAGACTTTTTATCCACCCTGATGCCTACGGCGCCATAGGCCTCGGCAATTTTTACAAAGTCAGGGTTATCCAGTTCCGTATATGAATAACGGCGGTCATAAAACAGCTCCTGCCACTGTCTGACCATGCCCAGGAAACCGTTGTTTAAAATGGCGATTTTAACCGGCAGCTTATGACTGACTGCGGTAGCCAGTTCCTGAATATTCATCTGAATGCTTCCGTCGCCGGCAATGTCGATCACTGTTTCGCCCGGGCAGGCCAACTGCACTCCAATGGCGGCGGGGAAGCCAAAGCCCATCGTTCCCAGTCCGCCTGATGAGATAAAGGTGCGCGGCCTGGTATACGTAAAGTAATGGGCGGCCCACATCTGGTGCTGTCCCACTTCGGTTGTAATCCTGGCATTGCCGCCGGTGGCGTGATAGATCTCCCTGATCACTTCCTGGGGCTTGATTCTGCCGTTTTCTTCAAATTCAATGGGATATTCCTTTTTCCACACCTGAATTTTATCCCGCCACTTGCTGACGAGCCTGGGCTGCAGGCGCCCGGCCAGTTCCCGCAGGGTGGTGCGCACGTCTCCCACCACGGGAATGTCAACACCCACATTTTTTCCAATTTCAGCCGGGTCTATGTCTATATGAATCACTGTGGCGTTAGGGGCAAAAGCCTCCAGCTTACTGGTAACCCGGTCGTCAAAGCGCACACCCACGCCGATCAGTAAATCGCACTCGGAAACAGCGTAGTTGGCATACTTGCTGCCATGCATGCCCAGCATACCCACCGACAGCGGGTGATTTCCGGGAAAGCCACCCAGGCCCATCAGGGTGGTGGCCACAGGGGCCAGCAGCATTTCCGCAAGTTTAAGCAGCTCAACATGTGCGTTGGCGCTAATCACACCACCGCCAGCATAAATAACGGGCCGCTCGGCTTCTTCAATCGCCCTGACGGCCCTGGCAACTTGCTCGGGATCTGGATCTGTTTTAACGTCATATCCCGGCAAATGCGCCGGCCCGGGGTCCTGATACTCCGTCTCACCCGCTGAAACATCCCGCGGCATGTCGATAAGCACCGGGCCCGGTCGGCCTGTGGTAGCGATATAAAATGCTTCACGTATTATTGTGGCCAGGTCTTTAACATCCTTGACCAGATAATTGTGTTTGGTAATTGGCAGGGTTATACCCGTAATATCAGCTTCCTGAAAAGAATCCCGCCCCAGCATTGAGGTCGGCACCTGGCCGGTAATAGCCACCAGGGGGACCGAGTCCATGTAGGCATTGGCAATTCCCGTCACTAAATTAGTAGCACCGGGACCCGAAGTGGCCAGGCAAACACCAGGTTTGCCAGAGGCCCGGGCATAGCCGTCGGCAGCATGGGCGGCGCCCTGTTCATGTCGGGTCAGGATATGGCGAATGTCAGCATCATATAAAGCGTCGTAAATAGGTAGCGCCTGCCCGCCAGGGTAGCCGAAAATGGTATCCACCCCCTCAGCCAGGAGACTTTCCACCAGGATTTGCGCCCCGGTTTTTTTCATACCCCTTCACCTCCGGTAAATTGTCAAACCGCCTCCGCCGGTTTATGGCCTCATTGGCAGGTAAACAGTTCTAATTAATCTACTTTAAGTCTATCATTAAAATATTTACAGTCTGTCAATTATACATTAAAGTTTCGTTAGTACTACAGCAGAAGATTGTTTATTTGTACAATGCTAACTTGATTCTCCTGACTCCTTATTCAAAGTCTTTTTTCAAGACCGCCCCGGTGCCGGCGGAGGTGACCAGTTTGGCATACCGGACCAGGTAGCCTTTGCGCACCCTGGGTTCCGGTTTGACCCAGCGGTTCATCCGGGCCGCCAGTTCTTCGTCGCTCAGCAGCACATTCAGTTTACATTCGGGTATGTTGATATCAATGATGTCCCCGTCCTGCAGTGCCGCGATAGGTCCTCCTTCGGCCGCCTCAGGAGTTGCGTGACCGATGGAAGCGCCGCGGGTGGCCCCGCTGAAGCGCCCGTCGGTGATCAGGGCCACATCCTTGTCAAGGCCAAGGCCGGCCACCGTGGCGGTGGGAGTAAGCATCTCCCGCATGCCCGGACCTCCTTTGGGCCCCTCGTATCTGATAATGATAACGTCGCCTTTTTGTATTTCCAGGTTATTTAAAGCCTGCACGGCTTCTTCTTCAGAGTTGAATACACGGGCCGGGCCGCGGTGCTGCAGCATTTCCGGCGCCACCGCCGATCTTTTGACCACCGCCCCGCCGGGAGCCAGATTACCGTAAAGGATAGCTATGCCTCCTGTGGAACTGTACGGTTCTTCCACACTGCGAATTACCTCCCGCCTCAGCACAGAGGCCGCGGCCACATTTTCACCCAAAGTCCGGCCGGTTACGGTCAGCGTGCTGCCGTCTATAAACCCGTGCTCGGACAGCTCCCGCAGCACGGCGGAAATACCGCCGGCCTCGTTCAGGTCCTGCATATAATGAGGACCCGCCGGGCTTAGCTTGCACAGGTTGGGAGTTTTTTCACTGATCCGGTTAATCTGGTCCAGCTCTATTTTAATATCGGCCTCACTGGCGATGGCGGGCAGGTGCAGCACCGTATTAGTGGAGCAGCCCAGGGCCATATCCATGGCCAGACCGTTGGCAAAGGCCTTTTCAGTAAGTATATCGGAAGGTTTCAGGTTTTCCCGCACCAGGTCAACCACCCGCATCCCGCTTAACTTGGCCAGACGGCGGCGGGCCGCGGAAACCGCGGGCAGCGTTCCGTTGCCGGGCAGCGCCATGCCCAGCACCTCTGTCAGGCAGTTCATGGAATTGGCGGTAAACATCCCGGCGCAAGAGCCGCAGCCGGGGCAAACCGACTCTTCATACAGGGCCAGTTCCTCTTCGGTCATCGTGCCTGCCCGCACCGAGCCAACGCCTTCAAAAATGTTGCTCAGGGAAAGATCCTTACCATTGAGCCGCCCGGCCATCATGGGGCCGCCGCTGACTACAATGGCAGGAATGTCCAGCCGGGCCGCGGCCATCAGCATGCCGGGCACCACTTTATCGCAAGAGGTAACCAGCACAATGCCGTCAAAGGGGTGGGCCATGCTCATTACTTCCACCGAATCTGCAATTAGCTCCCTGCTGGCCAGCGAGTATTTCATGCCAGAATGGTTCATGGCAATGCCGTCACAAACCGCGATGGCGGGAAATTCAAACGGAGTGCCGCCGTTCATTCTGACCCCGGCTTTGACTGCCTCGGTGATTTCCCGCAGGTGCATATGGCCCGGCACTATTTCATTGAATGAATTGACCACTCCGATCATGGGACGTTCCAGCTCCTGCCTGGTCAGACCCAGGGCATTGAACAGGGAGCGGTGCGGGGCTTTGTCCAGACCTTTTTTCATAGCATCACTGCGCACAATTACTCCTCCTTTTACGAAATAGCCACATCTTTTGCTGTAATAGAAAATAGCTTATTCGAAAGCTTCTTATGCATAAGTTTTATTTGAAAACAGTTTATTCAAAAATGACCGGTCCGTCCACTTTGGTTAATTCGCGGAAATCACCCAACAGTTCTTTGAACACCGGGCCGGGCTGGCCATTGCCAATAGCCCTGCCGTCCACCCGGACGCAGGGAATAAGTTCGGCTGCGGTTCCGGTTAGGAAACATTCGTCAGAAATATAAACATCATGACGGGTAAATACCTTCTCAATAACTTCAATGCCTCTCTCTCTGGCCAGGTCCATTACCGCATTGCGGGTAACGCCTTCCAGCATGCCTACATGAATCGGAGGAGTGATAAGTTTACCGTTCTTGACCAGGAAAATGTTATCCCCGGTAGCCTCGGCGACGTAACCTTCCTGGTTGAGCATAATTGCTTCGGGAACGCCGGCCAGGTTGGCTTCCATTTTGGCGTAAATATTATTTAAATAGTTAAGGGACTTGACCCTGGGGTTGCATGCTTCCGGAACATTGCGGCGCGTCGCCACGGTGATCATTTCAAGTCCTTTTTCATACAATTCTTCCGGATAAAGTTGAATTGAGGCGGCAATGCAAAAAATAGTCGGCCTTGGGCACTTGCGCGGGTCCAGACCCAGATCGCCCTTGCCCCGGGTAACCACCAGGCGGATATAAGCGTCCCGCAAATTATTGCGCCGCAGGGTCTCCAGCACCACTTCCTGCATTTCTTCAATACTGATGGGAATTTCCATAGCCAGCGTGCGGGCTGATTCATAAAGCCTGACCAGGTGGTCCTGCAGCTTGAACACCCGGTTATGGTAAGCTCTGATGCCCTCAAAAATACCGTCGCCATACAAAAGACCATGATCGAATACGGAAACAACCGCCTGTTCCTCGGGAACATATTTCCCATCCAAATAAATCGTAAGGCTCATCTTTTCACTCTCCTAATTCAAAATCTGCCATTAAAGCACCAATGTAAAAACAGCTATCGTTTCCATCATCCGCCAACACTTTTTCCAAACCAATCTCTACCCGGTTGCACCCGGTATTATAAAAGGGATTGACGACTGTTTTCACCTCCTGTGGCCAAGCAGGGAAATAAAAATAAGACCCCGCCGATATTTTCCAAGAGTGGAACCTATCCGCTGGGTCTTTTATCCCCACGGTGTAACCTCCGGGGATTACATCCCCTTTGGTCTGTACCGCTCGGTCCAGTCCCTCCCGCAGGAGGCGGAACCCTAGGTACACTTCCCTCTTTATAAAGGTGTATAAAATTAAAAACCTCCCGTATCTGGTTGGCACAACCAACCAGGGACGAGAGGTATAATCTCCTCACGCGGTACCACCCTGCTTGCCTCCGCCTCACGGCGAAAGCCTCTCAGCATGTCTCGTAAACACTACAGCGATAACGGGCCACTCCCGTCTTCGCTTACGGGAAGAACCTTTCAGCGAAGCAGTTCCAGGGCGATGTCATACCTGTTCCGGGCGCCGGTTTTCAGCATCCCCGGCTCTCTGTGGCACGGTTTTCCAGGCATTGCTCCCCTTCATAACTTTTACAGAATATTAGGAGTCAGGAGTCAGAATGAAAAAAACCATATTTAGGCCTTATCAATAACTAATTCTGAATTCTGAGCACTGATTACTGAGTTGGAATTGAAACTGATTTAAAAACTTTACTGTTTAGAAATCAGGAATTGAATGAACATGAAAAGAACCGTGTTCAGGACTACTGAATTCTGACTCCTGACTCCTGAAGTAAAACTTATTTTAAAAGTATACCGTATAATCGTTATATCGGTCAACAGTTTGTGAGCATTATTTGGCCAGATACTGCATTCCGACCATGACCAGTCCTAAAATGGCGCCCAGCAGTCCCCCGAGCCAGGTGATCGCCACCAGCTCGCGGCGCATTATGCCCAACAGCAGCTCCTCCACCTGCAGCACGTCTAATTCCTCCACCTGCCGGCGAATCATGGCGTTGACATCTAAAAATCTAACCAGGCCGGGGACCTGTTTTTGGACCAGAAAACGATACAGGCCCAGCGCCAAACGCCCGGGGTTTTCCCTGGCGTCATCCGGCAGCAGCTCCAAAACATAACTCATTTTAGCCTGCAGCAGCCCGTCGATACAGCGGTCTGCCAGCTGCTTAACTTTTTGGGCATACCCAGCGCTGCTTTGTGTTTGTTGCAACAGGCGGTCGAAAAACGACTCCAGCGCCTCCCACGGGCCGGGCTCACTGATGCTGAATATCTCGCGCCAGGTTTTATCACTGTTGCGCTCCACCAGTTGCTCAACAATTTCCGGGATCGACAGCCCCAGGCCGGGATTACGCATTTTTTCCAGCAGCCAGGAGGCAATCTCCTCTGCTTTTTCCTTTTTCCCCGCCTCATCCAGCGCCGCAGCAATATCAGCAATGCTTTTTTCCATAGCCTCATCCGCCAGCTGGTGCAGGCGTTTGATAATTTCCGCCCGGTTTTGCTCATCAGCCAGGAACATGGCTATTTCCGCGGCCAACTTTTCCGTAAGGGCGTCGGTGCCGGTTCCCAGCAGGCTGAAAACTCCGTTGAGCATCCGTTTTAACGCCGTACTTTCAAAAAAATGGTTTAACCTGTTTTTGATCGCCCGGTGTGCACTCCTGGAGGACAAGTACTGTTCAACGGCGCTGCCGATACGGGGGGCCTGGTCGTCAATAAACCGGTGCACCCCTTCTATTAACGCTTCCGGAAGGTATTCCCGCACAGTTTTGGGGCTGTTTAAAAAATCTTCTATTATATTAACCAGCCTGCTCCGCAAATTATCGCCCGCTTCACCTGCCAGCAAGCCGGCGTTGACCTGTTCCAACCATGCTCTAAACCGTGCCCGGCCGATAATTTCTATTGCAGGTCCCACTTGCTTGTCCAGAAGAGAACCGGTCAAATCTGCGGCGGCACGGGCGGCGGTCCGGCGAAATTCATCGCTCCGGGCAACGTTTACCGCGATGGTGGCAAACCATTGTTTTAAATCAGCCGCGGGCTGCTCACCGGGCGGCAGGGCCAAGGTTTCACCGACCGTCGCGTCCCGCCGGCGCATTTCAGCAATCCTGTTATCCAGGAAATGCTGAACTTTTTCTTCGGAATCCGGCCGCAGCAGGTGCTGCACTACTTTTTCCTCTGTCAGCAGCATTCCGCCCACAGCATCACCTATGCCTTTAGCCAGACGTGTCTTACCCCGGGGAATGACTCCCGGGGTAAAAGGGACATGCATACCCATCAGCTTTCTTTCATAAAGAGGCCGGAATAACATGCGAATAGCAATCCAGTTGGTAATATAACCGATTACGGCCCCAACCAGCACGGCCAGGGCAGCTTGCTGCCAGTTCATAATAAACCCACCCTGCCGCGCATTTTGGCAATGCTCTCCCGGACAGCTTCCGGGGCCGGACCTCCCGGAACCTTGCGGGCCGCCACACAATGGTCGATGCCAATGGCGCTGTAAACCTCTTCATCGATTACCGGTGAAAAACGGTTAAATTCCTCCAGGGTTAAATCATCCAAATTGCCTGCCCTTTCAATGCAATAGGCCACTGCCCGGCCGACTATTTCATGTGCTTCCCTGAAAGGCACGCCCTTTTCCACCAGGTAGTCGGCCAAATCGGTGGCATTGGTGAACCCTCCCCGGGCGGCCCGGGCCAGGTTGTCTTTTTTAACCCTCATCGTCGCCAGCATGGGGCGGAAAATAAGCAGACATTTTTTAACCGTATCCACCGCGTCAAACAGCGCTTCTTTATCTTCCTGCATATCCTTGTTATAAGCCAGGGGCAGCCCTTTGAGCATCACCAGCAGAGTGGTTAGGTCGCCGAAAACCCTGCCGCTTTTGCCCTTGATGAGCTCCGCCACATCGGGATTCTTCTTTTGCGGCATCATGCTGCTGCCGGTGCTATAGGCGTCATCCAATTCAACAAAGCTGAATTCACTGGTTGACCATAGGATTATTTCCTCGCAGAACCGGCTCAGGTGCACCATCACCAGCGCAGCGGCCGCCGCAAATTCCACTGCAAAATCACGGTCGCTTACGGCATCAAGACTGTTTTCGGTGATGGCGTCAAACCCCAGCTCCCGGGCCACGAATGCCCGGTCCAGGGGGAAAGTGGTCCCAGCCAGCGCTCCGGCGCCCAGCGGCATGACATTTACCCGCCGGCGGCAGTCCCGCAGCCTGTCCATATCCCGGTAAAACATCTGGCAGTACGCCAGCAAGTGATGGGCCAGGTTAACCGGCTGGGCGCGCTGCAGATGGGTATACCCGGGCATGACCGTATCAATATGCTGTTCGGCCAAATCCAGCAGGGTAACATTCAACTGCCCCAAAAGCTCCAGCACAGCATCTATTTCATCTCTGAGGTACATGCGGACATCCAGGGCCACCTGGTCGTTGCGGCTGCGGGCGGTGTGCAGCTTTTTGCCCACTTCACCGATTCTTTCTATTAAAAGCTGCTCGACATTCATGTGGATGTCCTCGGCGGATACGGAGAATTCCACCAGCCCGGCCTCAATATCAGCCAGTATGCCCTGCAGGCCGCGCGTTATTGTTTCCGATTCTTCCAGGCTGATTATGCCAACCCGGGCCAGCATTGCGGCATGGGCGATACTGCCGGTTATATCATATTTGTACAGGCGGCTGTCAAAGGATATGGATGAATGAAAATCATCCACCAGGCTGTCCGTCTCCTTTTGAAAGCGCCCTCCCCATAGTTTGGACATGCTACCACTCCTCAATCCAGGAGTCAGAAGTCAGGAGTCAGAATACACCAAGCCGGTCCTTTTATTCTGACTCCTGACTTCTGACTCCTAATATTTACAGATACTGACAGTTACCAAAAAATTATTATACCCCCGGATATTTTACCACATGCCAAGCCCAATATTATAGTAATCAGGTCGTTTTTTTAGAACAAATGAAATATATAAGCTGATTTTGACGAAAGCGTATAAAACATTTTCGAAAAAATGTTATACTAAATGACCCATTAGTTAATAAATATGTTAAAATGAAATTGTTACATGTAAGCTTTTAACAAAGGAGACGAGTTCAATGGAAAGAGAACTGACACTGGAACTGGTGCGCGTTACGGAAATGGCGGCGCTGGCATCAGCGCAGTGGATGGGGCGCGGGCGCAAAATTGAAGCCGACGACGCGGCCACCAACGCCATGCGGACCATGTTTGATTCAGTCTGTGTGAACGGAACCGTGGTTATCGGTGAAGGTGAAATGGACGAAGCTCCGATGCTTTATATCGGTGAAAAAGTTGGCAACTCGCAAACTCCCGAGGTAGATGTGGCCGTAGACCCCCTGGAGGGCACGAATATATTGGCCAAGGGACTGCCCAACGCTATGTCGGTAATCGCTATTGCCGACCGGGGCAACCTGCTGCACGCTCCGGATATGTATATGCAAAAACTGGCTGTAGGGCCTAAGGCAGCTGGTTTAATTAATCTGGATGACCCCATCGAAAAAACTTTGGAAATTGTGGCCAAAGCAAATAATAAGCGCATTGTTGACTGCACCGTAATGATTTTGGACCGGCCGCGCCACCAGGAATTAATAGAAGCTGTGCGGGGCGCGGGGGCCAGGGTGCGCCTGATCGGCGACGGAGACGTGGCGGCGGCGCTGGCTACTGCCTTTGAAGATACCGGCATTGACATTTGCGCGGGAATCGGCGGCGCGCCGGAAGGGGTTATCGCCGCGGCGGCACTCAAGTGCCTGGGCGGCGACATGCAGGCCCGGCTGGTGCCCGAGGACGATGCCGAATACCAGCGCTGCCTGAGCATGGGCATTCAGGACCCCAACCGCATCCTGACCATGAACGATCTGGTCAAGGGTGACGACGCCATCTTTGCCGCCACCGGAGTTACAGACGGAGAATTGCTCAAAGGCGTGCGCTTCCGCGGAGGCGAAATTGCCGAAACCTATTCGCTGGTAATGCGGGCCAAGAGCAGAACAGTTCGCACGATCAATACGGTACATAATCTGCAGTATAAACCGCACTATTCGCTGATCAAGGAAAAATAGAATAGGGTTCAAAAAGCTAAGGCCCGGGTTCCGGGCCTTCTTTATTATAAAAATTAATTGTTTTAGACCCTGCCGCCCCCCCCCGTCCCCTTAGTATTACCGGGACAAGCACGATAGGTGATGTTATTATCTGCTCAGATTCGTTAATCTCTTTCCATTTTAAAAAACCAAAGGAGAGATATAATATATTAACGCCTTGCTCTTCTATGGCGGTTTTAGCTTGATTTATTTTTCATTTATTTACCCCATACAATCAATAGCACCTGCCCGAAAGCAGATGCTCCTTATCTGTAAATATCTTTAAAATTACCCCGCTAGAAATCATTTTATAATTTCCTGGACTCTTCCAATCTGTCCATCGACAAGTCTTACCTTAATTCCTCTCGGATGTGTCATTGAGTTTGTTAGGACATCTTTGACCACTCCACGTGTCCTTTTCCCTGTACCTTGATCTTTTTTCAAAACAATCTCCACAGTTATCCCCGGATAAATATTTTTCCTATTTTGACCTTCCATAGATACCACCTTTTACTCCCAATTATTCCATACATCAGGACTATACCCAACTGTAGCATGTTTACCATTCCTGACAATTGGGGATTGATAAAGTTTTGGGTTTTTAAAAAGAATTTCTTCCGCAACGCTTCCAGTTCCAAGGCGGTGCATATTAAGCAGCTTATATTCCTTCGCTTTACTGTTTATTAATGCCCTTAGCCCTACTGCAGCTTTAACACTTGAAAATTCACCTTTACTTAACCCATATTTGGCCAGGTCAATATATTGGTATTTAATATTTCTTTCTTTAAAGTATCTCTCCGCCTTTTGTGTATCAAAGCATTTTTTCACACCGAAAATTTGGATATTCATTTGTTTTGCCCTACCTTCTTTCTATCCTTACCCACTCCAATTCAAACATAATCTAATAGACTTTTTTATGAATATGTCGCTCCTTACTAATATATTTATACCATGCTCCTGGCGCAAAAGCCTTGGACAATAGCGAAATTAATTAAAAAATTATACTAAATTTATTATTCGGGTCCACAAAGCCAAACCTATCTCATCGGGCCAGGATTTTGCCTCCAGCTTCCTTCAGATTCCATCTCGTGATGGACACCTTGCTCTCGGTTAATGGTTTCAACTGCCAAAAGCCCATAGTGGACTTTCACCGCCAAGTTGCTGCCCATGCCGGACGCACACGCAGCAAAGCCAAGGCTCGTTACGGGCCTTGGCTTTTTTAAAACAGCTACTGTATAAGCTCCAAATACAGCATCGCTTCCGGGGCCGACTTAAAGCCATTGTTCCGGCTGAGAAGCTGCTCAAGGAAGTTGATAAAGTCTTCAGATAGTGGCAGCACTTTCTGCCACGGTTCATTTAAATTTGGGTTTTCAATCAGGTTTGTAAAAAGGTCAACGCCTACAACTCCAACTCCGAAAAGATCACTGCCGGGCAAGATTTCTCTGCGCAACAGACGGTATGTTTCCGTTCCGGGAATCCTGTTAGCAGCTGAATAATTCAAGCAGTTGGGAGTGCTGTTATCTGAGCCGGCATTTCCCGGCGCAGGGTCCGGCACATGGGGGAACCGGGCAGGATTAAGATATCTTGCCAGCCCAAAATCCAAAAGGTAAATCTTACTGCTGTTAATCAATATATTGGACAGCCTTAAATCACGGTGTACAACAGCATTTTCCTTTTGGGGCGGACAATGCAAATAATCAAGAATAGTCAGCAGTTGAAAAAGCAGCGGCTTAACCCCGCCTTCATCAAATCTGTGGCCGTTGTGAATATGATAGCTCAGTGGCAGGCCTTCAATATATTCCTGAATAATGTAATGGACATCCTTAAAGGTAAAGGCATCAATAAACCCCGGTATCCGGGGGTGGTTTAAACGGCTGAGGATATCGGCTTCCAGTTTGTGCGCCAAAAACAGCTCGACATCCTCAGCTTTGTTGATCAATGCCTTTATAGCATATAAACTGTTGTTGCGCCTGGCTTTAATCACAACACCAAAACTGCCCCGCCCGAGAAACTCCTCGATTCTATAATCCCTGATCCATGGCTGTTCTTTTCATGAAGAAAATAGACGCCCCAAGAGTCCCTTCTTGCGTCCGCGGTGCCTGCCTGAACTGCTGCCGTGATAGCGGCCATGCGCATATGGAGGCTGATAGTGATCATCCGGCTGCCGGCGGGATGGCGCTTGCTTTTGTGCAGCAGGTCTATGGGATGCCTCCTTTAAGCTGCTGCCGCAATAGGGGCAAGCGGCCCATTCCGGCTGCAGCTGTTTATGGCAGGAGGGGCAGGAAAGGCTTTTATTTAACTCTATTCCACAATTGGGGCAAAATTTAAAATCTCCCTGTAGTTGTTTTTGGCAATTTGGACAATTCATAACGTAAACCTCCTTGGATTTAGCAATTAAGAATTAGTGATTTATTTTATAAAGCTCATATTGTTTAAAGTATACCACAAAAACACCAACCAGCAATCACGATCCAGAGCAAATCATCCCCATTTTACTGTTTTTGTTAAAAAAATCAATTGCAGTTCAGCCGGCAGCCGCCATGGGCTTGTCCAATAAATTACGTTTAAAAACCCTTATGAGTTTGGGTAACAAGGGGGCGTCCCCTTGTCATCGGATCATCGCCCCATTCGTCCGTACTGGTACTAAAGCAACTTTTTTATTTTAAAAACCAATTGCTTAAGTGGCATTAAAGTGATATCATATTGCTATCAAAATAATATTTTTTACAGGAGGGATACTCAGTGAACGAAAAAAAAGCTTTTGCAGTAAACGGCTTCCTGGCACTGATAGTGCTGCTAACCTATCTGGTTTGGTCCTTCTTGATCACCATTGGTGGTTCACCGTTTCCCGGTGTCCCAATGCTGATTCTGGGCATCGTTCTTTTAAGCGGCTTGACTATTGTCCAGCCCAATCAAGCCAGGGTACTGACCTTCTTCGGGCGGTACATGGGCAGCGTCAGAGCCAGCGGCCTGTGGCTGACCCTGCCGCTGACCATTCATAAAAAGGTTTCCCTGCGGGTGCGCAATTTCAATTCCAAAACCCTAAAGGTGAATGACATCAACGGCAACCCGGTGGAAATAGCCGCCGTTGTAGTTTTCAAAGTTGTGGATTCCGCCAAAGCGGTTTTTGACGTGGATGATTACGAGCAGTTTGTGGAAATCCAAAGCGAAACGGCTTTAAGGCATGTAGCCACTAAGTATCCCTATGACACCTTTGATGATGACGGTTATTCTTTGCGGGGCAATGCCGACGAGGTAGCTGATGAATTGGCCAGAGAACTGCAGTCCCGCCTTTCCGTTGCCGGAGTTGAGGTATTGGAGGCCCGGCTGACCCACCTGGCTTACGCCACTGAAATCGCCAGCGCCATGCTGCAGCGCCAGCAGGCTACAGCCATTCTGGCAGCCCGTCAAAAAATTGTCGAGGGCGCCGTGGGCATGGCTCAAATGGCCATTGAGCAGCTGCAGAAAAACAGCGTGGTGGAGCTGGATGAGGAACGGAAGATGGCCATGATCAACAATTTAATGGTAGCCATTGTATCCGACCGCGCAGCCCAGCCCGTGATCAATACCGGCAGTTTGTATTAATGGTTGGCGATACGATGCCTCCCAAAAAGAATTTTCCTCTGCGCATCGACCCCAAATTATATGAAGTGCTGGAGCGCTGGGCCGCGGATGAATTTAGAAGTGTCAATGCTCATATTGAATACCTGCTGCGGGAATCCGCCCGGAAAGCAAAACGTTGGCCGGCCAACACGTCGCAGCCGGCCAACGCAAAAGAAGACAGCCAAGTGTAAAAAAGCGCAGGACGGGGAAATTATATTTCCCGCTCTGCGCTTTTTGTATTGGCTTTGGCCGGCTTTCAAAAGATCAATCAATCATATAAATAATTCCGGTTCTCTCCGATCAGCAAAGCCAACTTCTAATTCATGTTTATGTCTTAAATAATCTTGATCATCATAATACTTGGCTTGCGTAGGGCATTTCTTAACACAGGCACCACATTTAATGCATATTCCGTTTAATTTAGATACATCCTCATCATCAATGGAACCCATAGGGCAAACATTGACACAAAGCTTGCAGTCAATACAATTGTCATTTGTTTTTGGACTAACCTTTCTAATATCAACAGCTATGCCCTGTTCATTTTTAGGCATGTAATATTTTCTATAAGGCCTATTTCCTTTTACAGCTACGGTTTGCATATTATCTTGAGTTGTTATTTTCGTATATATTTGATTGGCAAAATCACTTACTATAGCCATATCTTTTTCATCCGGCCTGTTTTGGGCAAGAATTTTGGAAAATGAGTGTTCTCCTATAAATGCACCCCCTGCAATAACTGTAAAACCGTTTAATTCCAAAATATCCTTTAGTTCGATTAAGGCATCGTCATAATTTCTGTTTCCATAAACAACCACAGGAATGGCCAATGCACCATTACCTGTAATGGAATTCAAATATTTCAGCAATACATTGGGAACTCTTCCCGCATAGACCGGAACTCCTATAATGACAACATCTTCTCCTGCAAAAGATACTGTTTCGTTCCTAACCCCCGGCAATGTAAAATCAATATTTTTTATAGCTATTTCCCTGTCAATTTTTTCTGAAATTTTTTCCGCCAGTCCGGATACTATTTTTTCAGTTGTACCTGTCGGACTAAAATACATTGTATTTATTGTTTTGTTCATAACCACTACCATTCCTTTCCTGGTGACACAAAAATCACTGAAAGATTTCTTTTAGATTAAGGCCCCCCTGAATTAATCATCCACAGATAATGTTTTTGAGTACCTGCCTGGTTGTAAGGTAATTATACTCTTTTTTTAGGGGTTGTCCGGTAAAAAATTATCTATAAATTTATCTATAATACAGAAAAGTATAAAGTTCTTCTTTATTGGTGGCAGCAATTGCATTCATTGGTATCATCCAGCCTGTTTGACAATTTAAACTTGACGCAGGACAGGCTGAGTGATAATCTAATTTTACTAATAGCGAATATTGCGTCCGTATCGTGATAAATTATTGATTTTTCACAAAAATTTTAATAAGGTTTCAAGAGACTGCTTGCATGCAAAAAAGTCCGAAGGAGGCTTTTATAGTCAATATTCATATGGATAAAAGCAAGGTAAATTCAGTAAAGAAAGCGCTGGCTATTTTGGAACTGTTCACAGTTAATGAGCCACAATTGTCTGTCAGTGAAATTAGCGAGAGAATGGACATGCCCCGGCCAACCATTTCCCGTCTGGTTAATACGTTAGTTGGCGAGGGTTATTTGAAACGAATTCCGGCAAGCCGTAATTACAGTTTGGGGATGAAGGTGTTTCATCTAAGCACGGTCATCACCAATACCATGACCCAAACGAAAATTGCCGCACCTTTGCTCAGGGATTTACGTGATAAATTGGGCGAAACAGTATACCTGGACGTCCTGGATGGATGTGAGCGGGTCTGCGTGCTGTCCTTTGAGGGCATCCACCTGCTGCGCACCGTAGTACCCTTGGGCCAGCGCTCTTACCTGTATGCCGGGGCAGATGCCAAGGTCATGCTGGCTTATCAGCCGGAAGATAAGTTAAATGACTTAATCTCAAGCATCGGATTGAAATCCTTAACCCAAAATACAATAACTGACCCGGAAGCTTTACAACGGGAGTTAATTAAAATCAGGCAGAACGGGTACGCCATAAGTGCCGCCGAATGCACTCCGGGCAGTGTAGCCGTCTCCTGCCCGCTTTTGGACCAGAATAATCAAGTAACTTCAAGCATTTCCGTTTCCTTTCCCGAAGTCAGGCTTACACAGAAGTTAGTTGACCGGTGCATTAAAGAGTTAAGGAGTATAGCTATCCTGATATCAAAGCAAATGGGGGTAAGTGAAAAAATGATCGAACTTACTTGGGGGGATGCCTGTTGAACAACAAATTGCATAGAGCCATAGCTACAGTAGTATCAATAGCAGCAGTGATCATGTCTTTATTTATTTTGTATACCAGTTTGACTACACCGCTTGTGGCCATGCGCCAGCGCGCAGTAATTTTGATGTTAAGCTTATTCATGGCTTTCATGGTGCATTCTTTCAGAAAAAAGCAGCCGGTTGGTTATTTTGATGTCTTTTTGGCATTGCTGGCTTTTGGGGTCAATGCGTATATAGTTATTAACTTCCATAACCTTGTCACCCGTATTGGCATGCCTAATACCACTGATTTATTGCTTGGGTTCATTTGTATCATACTGGTATTAGAGGGGACCAGGCGCTCAATAGGCTGGCCGCTGCCAATAGTCACTTCAATTTTCATCCTATATGCTTTGTACGGCAATCATATTCCGGGGCTATTTGGCCACCGCGGTTATGATTATGTACGAATAATCAACCAATTATATTTAACCACGGAAGGGATATTCGGTGTTCCCATCGGCGTAGTGGTTTCCATTGTCTTCCTGTTTATTTTATTTGGCTCTTTTTTAGAAAAAAGCGGCGGAGGGGGATTCTTCATTAACCTCGCCGTTTCCCTGGCCGGCAGAGCCCGGGGAGGTCCGGCGAAGATCGCCATTATTGCCAGCGGCCTGATGGGTACCATCTCCGGTTCCAGTATAGCCAACGTTGTAACAACGGGGAGTTTCACTATACCTCTGATGAAAAAGATAGGTTACCGGCCGGCTTTTGCGGCATCAGTGGAAGCAGCGGCATCCACCGGCGGGCAAATTATGCCGCCTATTATGGGTGCCGGGGCATTCGTCATGTCTGAATTCACCCAGATCCCTTACCTGACAATTATCGGAGCGGCCGCCATTCCGGCTCTGCTATACTATTTCAGTATTTATATGAATGTGCACTTTGAAGCCTGCCGTCAGGGCCTGGAGGGAATGCCGGAGGATGAGGTCCCCAAAACTAAGCAGGTGCTCAAGGACGGTTACGTCTACTTACTTCCCATCATTGCTCTGATAGTTATACTAATTCTGGGTTACAGCCCGGCCCGGGCGGCCTTGATCGGCATGGCCCTGTTAATTGTCGCCGGTATGTTAAGATCTTCAACACGCATGAGCTTGAAAGATTTCTGGGAAGCGCTGGAGAGCGCCGGCACGACCACTTTTTCCATTGTAGCGGCAACAGCCTGCGCCGGTATGATTGTAGGCATAGTCAGCATGACCGGCCTCGGGATTAAATTTTCCAATCTTATAGGCTCCATGTCCGGCGGCCTCGAAATTCTGGCACTGTTCTTTACCATGCTGGCCTGTCTTATTTTAGGTATGGCGCTGCCGACAACCGCCAACTATATCGTTCAGGCCGCCATTACTGCTCCTGCGTTGGTGGCCCTTGGCCTTCCTGTTTTAACAGCCCATTTGTTCGTATTCTATTTCGGAGTATTTGCCGATATCACTCCTCCGGTTTGCCTGGCGGCGTTTGCCGGAGCCAGCATTGCCAAGGCCAATCCCATGCAAACCGGCCTAAACGCCACCCGCAACGTAACAGTGGCTTACCTGATACCTTACCTGTTTGTGTTTTTCCCTGCTTTGTTGGGGCATGCCCCGGCACCGGAGGTGATTTTGGCTATCGTTACAGCTATATTGGCGGTTATAGCTTTTAGCTCTTCTTTCTCAGGATTCTTAGACCGGCGGTCTACCGGGATGGAAAGGTTTTTGTTAATTGCAGCCGGTTGCCTGCTTATAGTGCCCGAGCATGTAAGCGACTTGGCCGGTGCCGCACTGCTTACGGCTTTATACTTCAAACAGCGGCTTAACAAAGGCGGTATTACAGCATCCGGCAAGTAAACCGGCTAAATTGTTGCAAAATGACTTAAATCGGAGGTGATTGTTCAGAAAGAGGAACCAAAAATGCGGCCTTCCATTGAAGTTGATGCTTTAAAAAAATTTTTAAGGAGGGACTATTGATCTTATGAAAAAATTTAGTAAGTTGATTGCTATTCTTAGTGTGCTGGCATTAATGGCGGTCGTGCTTGCAGGCTGCGGCGGCAGCGGCGGCAACAGCGGCAGCGACGAGGACCAAAGCGCTGCGGAAAACCCGACTAACCTATCTATGTCCACCGGTTCCACCAGCGGTACATATTATCCCCTTGGTACTGCAATTGCAAACGTTCTTACCAATAGCGACCTGGGGATTAATATGACAGCCGAAGCCACAGGCGGCTCTGTGGAAAACGCCAGGTTTTTAGGACAAAAACAAAGCGATATCGGCTTTGTGGAATCCCTGGTTGCCGATGAGGCTTATAACGGTACGGATATGTTCGGCGGCACCAAAATTGAAAACATCCGCGGGCTGATATCTTTGTACCCCAACACCATTCAGGTAGTGGTTAAAAAGGATTCAGGCATTCAAACTTTTTCCGATTTGAAAGGCAAAAGGGTAGCCTGCGGTATCCAGGGCAGTTCCAGCCCGCTTAACCTGCAGTTTGTTTTAGAAGCTTACGATATGAGCATGGATGATATCAAGCCGGAGTACCTGTCTTTCGGACAAGGTATGGACCTTTTAAAGGACAACCAATTGGATGCGGTATTAGTTGACGCCGGAGCACCGAATTCAGCGATAATTGATATCAGCACTCAGCATGAAATTCACATTCTTTCTATAGAACCTGAAAAAATTGCCCAAATTAAAGAAAAATACCCATACTTCTCCGACCCGGTAACAATCCCGGCCGGAACTTATAAAGGCGTTGACGAGGATGTAATAACCACCGGGTCCAAGGTAACACTTTGCACTCGTGCGGAACTCTCCGAGGATTTAATATATAACATTTTAAAAGCTATCTTTGACAACAAAGATAAGATTACCCAAGTCCATGAAAAAGGCAGCAGCATTGATCTTGAACAAGCCACCGATGCCATTTCCATACCGCTGCACCCGGGTGCCGTCAAATACTACCAGGAACAGGGATTGGATGTTAAGTAATCTGGCTAAAAAAAAATAAAAATAAGTCTGATTCTAACCGATCAGACTTATTTTTTTGACCAGGGGAATCAGATTGCTGCCTTGCGCACACATAAAAATAACTGCCGCAGAGCACCTGCGGCATTTTAGATCTAACCAAGTCTTAGCGAAGCATTGCGGCTTTACTGAGAATCACCCCTGTTATAATTGGATTTACCGGGCTGGAATGTGCTAGAATATATGGTGTTGCACGATACAATAAATTCATTAGTCATTTGGACAAGGAGATGGTTTTATCAATTAATCTGTCATTTTCTCTTGTTGGCATCCGTTTTCAGTAATTGTACAAGGAGGTAATTAACATGGAACAACGGGAACAATGGGGCAGCCGGATAGGTTTCGTTATTGCTGCAGTGGGTTCCGCAGTAGGTTTAGGCAACATCTGGCGGTTCCCCTATATGGTAGCGGATAATGGCGGTGGCATATTCTTTCTTGTTTACTTATTTGCACTGTTAACTGCCGGTATTCCAATTATGATTCTGGAATTTGGCATCGGCCACAAGTATCGTGGCGGAGCGCCTTTAAGCTTTGCCAAAATGAACCGTAAGTTTGAATGGCTTGGTTGGTGGCAAATAATTGTATGTTTCTTTATTGCGGTCTATTATGTTCTTGTTATCGCGTGGGCCATGAGCTATGTATATCATTCATTATCTTTGGGTTATGCCGATGACCCCCAAAATTTCTTCTTTGGCAACGTGCTGGGCTTAACAGGCGGGCCTTTTGAGCTTGGCGGCATACAAACCCAACTGTTAATTCCTTTGGTGCTGGCCTGGGTTATCACCTTCCTGACCATTTACACCGGCGTTAAAGCCGGTATTGAAAGAATCGCCAAAGTACTAATCCCTATTTTATTCTTAATGATCGTAATCATTGCTGTGCGCGGTATTACCCTGCCCGGTTCCGCCGCGGGCTTAAACTTTATGTTTGAACCCGACTTCAGCAGGTTATTTGATTTTAAAGTTTGGACAGCAGCCTATGGTCAAATTTTCTTTGATTTAAGTATTGCATTTGCTATTATGATTACTTATTCCAGTTACCTGCCCAAGAAATCAGATATCACCGGCAACGCGTTTGCAACATGTTTTACCAACTGTGGTTTTAGTTTGCTGGCCGGTATTGCCGTATTCAGCATCCTGGGACACATGGCTCATTCCCAGGGTGTGGCGGTTAAAGAAGTTGCCGGCGCCGGCGTGGGTTTGGCTTTTGTGACATTCCCGGCAGCTATCGCCACCATCGGGGGAATGGCGCCGTTATTTGGCATATTGTTCTTCCTGGCCTTAACCTTTGCAGGCCTGACTTCATTAATCTCCATTAACGAGGCCGCAATTGCCGCTCTGATGGATAAGCTGGATATGAACCGTCAAAAAGTTACAATTATTTATACCGGTGTTGCAGCGATCTGCAGCTTATTGATTGCCACCGGCGCCGGATTGTACATTCTTGATATTGTCGACCACTTTACCAATAACTTTGGCATTGTGTTCGGTGGTTTACTCCAGGTTTTACTGGTTGGCTGGTTTTTTAACCTTAACTCACTGCAAGACCATATTAATTCAGCATCACAAATCAAAGCCGGCTCCTGGTGGGTATTCTGCATTAAATTTGTCACACCGTTAGTAGCGGGCTATACCGGCATTATGACCCTTATCAGCGATATCAAAGCACCCTATGAAGGCTACCCTCAGGAAGCGCTGCTGCTAATGGGATGGCTGGTGCTGGCAGTAATTATTGCCGGCGGATTTCTACTTTCCACCCTAAAATGGAAAAATGAACAGTACTTAATCGAGGGGGTAAAAAATAATGTCAGGTAGTGCAATTGCTATGATGATTGTCGCCATGGTTTTACTTTGGGGCGGCTCCGCCTATTTCTTAAGTAAAATAATTAAAAGCAAATCTTTCTAGCGCGGTTGTTGCCTGCTAACTTCGTTTCATTCATAACAGAAAGTGACAAGGGGACAGGTACTCTGTCCCCTTGTGCAACCGCAACAAGAAAAGCGCGCTGCGTTTTTCCTTAACCCCGGCCATATCTACGACCGGTGCGATAAATTATAAATCATTATTGACCTACGGCTAATTTTCAGAAGATAACTCAAGTTGGTTTTCAAGTGTTTTTTTAATATCACCCAGCTCAGCTAAAAATAAGTCGATACTAGCTCTTGAAACCGGGTATGCGCTTTTAAAACCCTCCAGATTTTTTTCTGCCGCCTGCCGTTCCAGACTCCTGATCATGTCAATCAACTTGCTGCAGTGAAAAGTAGATAAGGTGCCGGCCAATTTATGTACTTCTCGTTCGGCGCCAAGGGTATCGGAATTACTGATATGTGTTTCAATTCTATGTAATACCTGCCGGTAATCCTTCAAAAAATCTGAGATAATTTCCAGGAATACTTTCTCACCGTAAAGCGCGGCTTCTTCTAAAAAAACATGACGGTCGATAAAGCTTTCTTCTCCGGTCACATTAGTACTCTCCTTCGGTAATTTTCCAGTTGTACTAACTGATTTTATAGCCGATAATATTTGCACCAATTCCCTTTCATTAATAGGTTTGGACAGGTAATAATCCATACCCTTCGCAAGCAGCTTTTCCCTGTCTCCGATAATAGCCGACGCTGTCAGCGCGACAATAGACATATGCCTGCCGGTGCCCGCTTCATTCTGTCTAATGATCCGGGTGGTCTCTATACCGTCAAGCTCAGGCATATTCTTATCCATTAAAATACAATCGAAACTACCTGTTTTTAATCTCTCCAACACTTCCCTGCCGTTTAGCGCCAGAGTTACGTCACAGTTCAGATACTCCAGTAAAGCTTTAATATACTTTTGGCTGATAGAATTGTCTTCAGCAACCAGTATTTTTAGTGCAGCAAGCTCTCGCCTGTAGGGTTGCAGATATTCCCCGGCTTTAGTTGAAGACATTCCTCCGCAGGCGGTATGTCCCCTTTCCACTAATGATCTGCTGTTTTGACCACTATCCGCCGATACCAGGCGGATAGTGCACCTGAAGGTACTGCCCTTACCCAATGTACTATCTACAGTTATAGTACCCCCCATCATCTCAACCAGTTTTTTAGTAATGGAAAGTCCCAGGCCGGTTCCGCCAAACTTTCTGGTGGTGCTGCTGTCCACCTGGGCAAAATCCTGAAAAATATAATCAAGCTTATCCGGGGGAATGCCGATGCCGCTGTCTTTTACGGTTATTTCCAGAATAATTGCTCCAATCATTCCATCTTTAACGGCAGACAATACAAGTTCAACCTGGCCCTTCGTGGTAAACTTGGTGGCGTTGCTTAATAAGTTGGCAATAATCTGTTTGATTCTAAGGGGGTCCCCCCGCAAATCTTTTACGGATTCCTGCCGCAGGGTGGAAATTAGTCTAATGCCTTTTTCTTCCGCTTTTATTGTAAAGGGAGGCAGTATTTCCCTGACCAATTGATTTATATTGAAATTTCTTTCATCCAACTCAAGCATATTGGCTTCAATTTTAGAAAAATCCAATATTTCGTTAATGATTCCCAATAATGAACGGGCAGATAAGATGATTGAATTTACATTTTCCTCCTGCTCATAGTCAAGGCCGTTTTTTTGTAAAAGCCCGGCCATGCCGATCACGCCATGTAACGGAGTGCGCATTTCGTGGCTTACATTGGCCAAAAATTCATTTTTGGCTTGATTGGCGTTGGCCAACTGGATATTGGCACTTTCCAGCTCATAGTTTTTACGCCTAAGCTCCTCAGTTCTTTCTTCAACTATCCTCTCCATGCCCTGGTACAGCCTGGCATTTTCCAGGGATATGGCCAACTGAGAGGAAAGCACCTTTAAAACCAGCAGGTGCTGCTCGGTAAATGCTCCATCAAGCATATCGTTTTCCAGATACAGTAAACCTATCAGGCTGCGTTTTGATTCAACAGGCAGGCATAGCAATGACCTGGCCCTTTTATGATTGATAGACTGTTCATTAATGAAACGCTCAATCTCATACTCGCTATTGAGCAGCACACTCTCCCTTGAATTGACTACATAGTTTAGAAGTTTTTCGGAAACCTCGGCTTGTTCTTTTACATTAACGCCTTTCAGCACCTGCACTTGCCCACCGTCCGCGCTTCCCGACGCTTCAATGAACAGATCCCCGCCCCTGTCCATGATGAACAGAACTTTGTTGGCACCCGCGTTTTGTAAAACTATGCGCATCATTTTTTTTAGGAGTCCCTCAAGTACAATTTCTTCCGAAATAGCCTGACTGGCTTGTACTATTGTATTCACATCCAGCAAGAGGGGAGCGCTGTACTCAGCCGCTGTTTGTTCCGGCATTAAAATGCCATACTTTTGATTAAGCTGCTTTGCTTTTAAAGCGCAACCCCATTTTGCATAACAATACGCCGCATTTCTTGCATAATTCTCAGAGATGCTAATTTTTCCGGTAGAATGAAAATACTTTGCCGCCAGTTCGTTGGCCAGCGCCTCTTCCGGTAAAAAACCATTTTCTCCGGCCGCTTTGATAGACTTGTCATAATACTCCCAGGCCCGGCTATGGTTCTCCGCGGCCCGGGCCTGTTCAGCCAGAATGAGGAAGTACTTGTCGGTATTATTCCCAGGGGCGTCCCTGTAAAAGCTTTTAACTTCACGGAGACAGGCAAGCAGTCTCTTTTTATGTACGATTCTATCCCGGGCGGAGAAGCCGGCGAGTAATTCCAGGCGGATCAAAACGCTGTAAAAATTGTAAACCGGTATGCAAAAAGTTCCAATGGCCCCGTCCAGGTATTCTTCCACCGTTTTCAGGTTTTCCAGGGCTTCGTCATACTGTCCGAATAAATAAGCGATGATCATTTTATTAAAATAGGAATTAAATATAATTGAACGATCATTAGCTGCTTGATAATGCGGCAGCGCCTCTTCTTCATTGAAATACCGCCCGGCCAGTTTCCAGGGCTCACCCGATGTCCCCTGCAAATTTGCAATTCCCTGCAGGTACATCATGCAAACATTAATTGAGGTCTGGTTGTCGGTCCTGAACAGGTCATCCCTGTATTGCTCCATATCCTTCCGTATAGATGCAAGCTCCCTGCCGGCCAGGTACAGATAAACAAAGTGCTGCATCATCACATGGCCTGCGGAAGTCAAATCACCTGTGCTCAGCCCCTGCCGGTGGTTATAAGGGAAGCCGTTCAGCGTATTCCCAATATGCTCCCGCTGGTGTCTTAACAGTATTTCAAAGAGCAGGTTGGTCTTGCATTCAAAAGCTTTTGATTTTATTCCGGCCTGCAGCTCTATAGCCAGCTTGCCGAATTTATATCCCAGTGCTCTTTTTTTCAAATAGGCGCACAGAAAATGTCCGTATCCCGCGTAAGACACCGGCGTCAGAGGGGCAATGCCATGCCTTAAAGATATAAGCACCACATTCAGTGTGAGCATCACCATCACCGGAGCGGAGTAGCTGTATGCCGCAATACCCGCGCTGGTTATAATTCGCATCATGGCCAGGTACTTTGGGTCCTTCATTTCCGGCATCTTTTTAAGGTCGTCCAATGTACGGCCAGTAAGGGCCAGCCGGGTTCTGTAATACATTAGCATGATATCCGGGCGGGAAGGACGGCGGGAAATCCTAATCCCAAAAAGCTCTAAAACTTGCCGGGCTGTTTCAATGGCATCCTCCAACCGGTTTTGTACAGTTAAGGATTCAATTTTGATTTCATAAATTTTAGCTTGATCAAGAAGGGTTTTCCCCCTTTCCAGGACTGCATTTCCATACTGATCCAAGAGCGTGTATTGAGCGCCCATATAAGCCATTTCTGCTGCTTCAGTATAAAGCTCCAGGGTAATTTCGTAATTACTGTTCCAGCCATCATCGCCCAAAATCACAATTCCTTTGGAAAGATAGCCCAGACTCCGGTCATAAGCATAGCAGCTTTTGGCTTTCTTTCCTGCCCCCAGGTTAAGTCTGGCCAGCAGCAGACCTTTGTTATCAGCTAAAACCATATCTTCTGCCAAATTAAAATGGTCGGTAATCTCTAAAATGTTTTCAGCCTTTTCCCACTCCGGGTTTTGCTCCAGTAGTAAACAGCCGATGCAGTAATGAAAATTCTGTTTTTGTGTTTCTCCTACCAGGCTGTAAGCCGCCTGCTGCACCCGATCATGCGCAAAACGATAGCTAACAGGCATAGTTTTCTTTTCTGCATCAAATTCTACCGGGACTTGTTCAGCCACTAATCTTTCTTTGACCGCTTCCATAAGCATCTCGGCGGCGGCTGAGTTGGTAACGCCAAGTATTCTCGCCAGGGTCTCTACTTCAAACTTATTATTAATGCAGGCCGCCAGTTTGAGGGTCTGAACGGTTTTTTCCGGCAGCCCGGCAATTTTATGCACCATCAGGTCGACAACATTATCGGTAAAGCTTTGGTTAATCACCTGCTCAAAATTAATATCCCAGGTTTTGGCACTCCGGTTATAATTAATAAAACCCTCATCATGCAGTGATTTAATAAAATGAAAAAGAAAAAAAGGGTTGCCGCCTGTTTTTTCGTGGCTGAGTCTTACCAGCAGATCTGTCTGCTCACATTCGCAACGCATCATTTCCACAATTAACTGGCGAACATGATTTAATGTCAACGGTTTAATGGCCATAATTTCCGCAGCCCCGCTCTCCGCTGAGCGTGCCATTTCTATTATGGGATGCAATGGATGCGAACCGCTAATTTCATTGTCCCTGTACGCTCCTATTAAAAGAACATGCATTTTTTCTGCGCCTGACAATATGCGTTCCATGAGCTTGATACTGTTATTATCAGCCCACTGCAGGTCGTCAAGGAAAATAAGCAAAGGTTTTTCCTTAGAGGCCACAACTTGCAGGAAATTGATTACAACCTGATGCAACCTGTTCTGTGCTTCACTCAAAGGCAGTTGCTCCACCGGCTCCCGGAGGCCGATTATATTCTCCAGTCTGGGAAAAATATCAGTAATAATACTGGTATTGGCCCCTAACAGACCAGTGACTTTATTCTTCCAGGCGGAAATTTGGTCTTTGCTCCCGGCCAATATTTCCCTGAAAAGGCTATCAAAAGCCTGCACAAAGGAAGCATAAGGGGTGTTTACCCTGTATTGGTGGAATTTTCCTTGAATAAACATGCCACCGCTGTTTTTTACAGGCCTGTACAGTTCCTGTACAAGAGTCGTCTTGCCAACTCCCGAGTAACCCGCAATCAAAATAACCTTTGGGCTGCCTTCTCTAACTTGATCAAATGCGGCAATAAGCCGCTTGATTTCTGCTGCCCGGCCTAAAACCTTTTCGGGAAAATGTAATTTATCCGGCATATCGTACCGACCCACCGCAAAGAAGGGGATTTTATACACTCCGTTACTGTATTCAATATTTTGGAGACACTTTTCAAGGTCTTGCTTCAATCCTGCCGCAGATTGGTACCTGTCCTCGGCCTTCTTCTGCATCAGCTTGCCAACTATATCGGATAATACCTGGGGCATTTCCCCGTTCTTCCGGCAAACCGGCTCCGCCTCTCTGGCCAGGTGGGAATATATTACTTCTACATAATCATCCGACTCATAAGGCAAAACACCCGTTAACATTTGGTAGAATATCACCCCGAGGGAATAAAAATCCGTCCGGTAATCAACCTTTTGGGTTACCCTGCCCGTTTGTTCCGGAGAAATGTAAGCGACATCATATTTATTATTGGTCAGATTATTAACATTTTGGTCATGCGCAGTTATTCCGCTATATGAACTAAAACCAGCCAACTTAACTGTTTCACTTTTCAAATCAACAAAAACATTGGCCGGTGTTAAATGAGCATGTACGGTATTGGCATTATGTATAAAAGCTAAAATTCCGGCCAGCCTGACAGCGATTTTCAGGAACCGGTCAATGCTAATTTCCCCATGGCCCAGCATATTTGCCAGCACCTCTCCCCCAAAGTCTTCCATTACCAGAGTGGGGGCATAGCGATAGCTGGCCACCCCTAATACTTTCATGAAGCCCTCATGCGAAATACTTTTGGCGGCCTCTATTTTACCGTCGAATGCAAAACCTTTGTCCAGAGGGGGATATTCCCCATTAATCTGTTTCAAAACAACCGGAACGCCGTCACTTTCCCTTTTAGCCCGATAAAGGGTCATTCCAGCTCCCGTGTACATTTTTTTAATTATTCTGAACCCATCATTGCCAGTCATGCGGAATCACCTTCATGATTTTTACCCAATTATCCATCCCTTTTTAAAATACAGGAAATTGGTTACAAATAGTCGATTTATTGTTACAGAAATGTAAACAATCGCATTGGAAGTGGAGCATGCGGGCCGTTTTTTGCTTTTTAGGCCCGCTTAGCCACGAGTTAACACGCGTTAGCACCATGTTAGCATCAGCGCAAAGGGTATAAACGACAAATTTCGATCATCAGAAAATTATTTTACATAATTGTAACAAACTAACGAACCGTTGTTACAAAAATATTGTAAAAATATTAATGTTGCCAGTGGGAGATGATGCTTTGTGTACTCATGAGAAAACAAATCATCCGACAAGGATAAAGAGCATTGGTCTTGTTTTAATTACTTTTTCCTGGATTATCTACGGTATTATTTTTATCACTCCGTTCTCCAGCCTAAATTTAAAGATAAAAGCATTAATTTGTACTATATCTTACTGCTCCAGTCATGTTGTTTTTTGGACCGGAGTATTGATCGTTGGGAAAGAGGTTGCTAATAAATATAAAGTAATGAGCCTGTTAAGAAGATTTATGAGAATGTAGGGTTAGGAAGTATAAAAATGAGCAAAGAACCTCTGGTTAAATTAATATCAAAAAAAGACTTTAAGGCTTTTATTACCGATATGGAAACCTTAATGCAATCACCAATATGCATCAAAGATGCGGCCGGTAATGTCTTAATCGGCAGTGTCGGGAAAACGGCTTACGAATACCCGGTTAAATACGGTGAAATAAGAGCCGGACAGGTCTGCGGGGAAAAGGATGTCTCAACTGTTGCGGACCTCATTAACCTTAGACTTGACATGGAGCACGAGAAGAAGTCCCTGGGCCGGGAGCTATTGGAAAAATACCGGGAGATAACTTTTTATTTTAATATCACAGAACAATTGGCAGGGAACCTTGAACTCAAAGATACGTCCCGGTACTTGATCGCAGAAGCCAAAAGGTTGATTAAAACAGGGGATGTTACAATAGTTCTGCTGGAGAATAACGAAAAGGAAATTTTGGCTTCCTCAGAGTCTGAAGATTATGCCAGAGATAAGCTTATGGCTTGCCGGTCAGTCATCGACAGTGTTGTAGCCAATGTTAAATCAGAAGTAATTAACACACTTCCGGCGGACCACAGATACATTGACGGAAACGTAAAGGTCAGCTCTTTGATCTGTGCTCCTCTGGCGATAAAAAGTAAAGTGCTGGGTGTAATGCTGGTAAGCAGCGAACAGCCGGTGGATTTTACCGCCGGCGACTTGAAACTGCTGTCCACAGTAGCGTATCAGACAGCCGCGGCCATTGAAAACGCCAAATTATTTGCCAGGCTAAAAGAGACCATAGCAGATCTGAAACAAAAAAAAGAGGAACTCACCGCCTCAATAAAAATCCGCATGGAATTCGGCCAAATATTTATCAGTGTCGTGCTGATGGTTTGCCTGTATACCTTCCTTATTGTCATGCTGAATAAAATCAACGCCGGAGACGGGATAATCTATATCATCAGCCGGTTAATTGAAGTCACATTTGTGTTGGCCAACGTGTGGCTGGTTTTCAGGAGCGGGCTGCCGCTGTCCAGTTTTGGCCTGACTTTGGAAAACGGGAAAAAATCTATTCTTGAGTCACTGGCTGTCAGTTTCTTATTAATGTTCGCCCTGGTAGTTTTAAAATATTATCT
Source organism: Desulfotruncus arcticus DSM 17038 (assembly GCF_900113335.1). Classification (GTDB taxonomy): domain Bacteria; phylum Bacillota; class Desulfotomaculia; order Desulfotomaculales; family Desulfallaceae; genus Desulfotruncus; species Desulfotruncus arcticus. Next base: position 80,928 of record NZ_FOOX01000014.1, on the reverse strand, counting down.
GGTGAAAACCGTGCCGGCTTTTCACAACGAGACAGTCTTTGCCTGGCAATACCTCGGGTGGGATTATGCCACCTATATCCTGGTGGCGCCCCTACAGGAATTTCTGTGCCGGGGAGTGCTGCAGGGGTCTATTCATAGATTCCTGGTGGGCCGGTTTAACTGGCTGTGGGCCGTTATTCTTACCTCTTCATTGTTTGGCGTCTTTCATATCCACGAATCCCTGGAACTTGGGATTACGGCTATTATAGGCGGAATTCTCTGGGGAGGATTATATATCCGGCATAAAAATTTAATCGGCGTAAGTATAAATCACTTTTTAATCGGCAACTGGCTGGGGGTTCTGGGGCTTTGGAACCTCATCACGCACAGCGGAACTGGAGGTTAAAGCTAATGTACACTTTGAGTGGACAAATCAAGTGGTCTTCTACTCGTATTTTGTATTATTTAAGCCTGGCCTTGATGACCTTTACCGGAGGGCTGTTCATATATATCGCGGCCCCTTATTCGTCCTTCGTTTTTTTTAATGATCCGGCTTTCTGGAAATACCATAAATATTTTCCCAAATTGATTGTTCAGTTATATCGTCTAATCCTCCTGTGGATGTTTGATCCACATTACAGGGGGATGTACGCCCAGCCCCTAACGGCTCCGCCCTCTTCCGGCCCTGATCCCGCCAGGGTGAAGCTGTCAGCTGAATGGAAGAATAATCAGCATGATTGTGCCAGATGCATAAATTGCTGCATAAAAATCAACTGTCCATTACTGGATTATGAGGGGAAAAAGTGTCTCGTTTACAACTCTTTGTACTGGAGATATTTTTCTTGCGGCAGGTTTCCCGTTTCACAAAGACAGATTGACTACTACCAGTGCCCCAAGTGGGAAATGAGGGAGGATGTGCCGGGAAAAAAACCGGCGGATAAGAAAGAAGGCTTACTTTACACTTGATTGGCCCGGTAATAAGAGAGGGGTGCGATATGGCCGGTATACTGATTGTAGATGATGAGCCGCATATTAGAATTCTTTTGGAGCAAACCCTTGAAGAGCTTGAGGATGAGGGTGTCGAACTGAGCACTGCCGACAACGGGCTGAACGCCCTGAACTTAATCAAAGATGAAAAACCGGATCTGGTTTTTCTGGATGTGATGATGCCCGGGATGAACGGTTTTGAAGTTTGCAGCGCTGTTAAAAACGAGCTGGGACTGAAGGATGTCTTTATTATCATGCTCACGGCCAAGGGCCAGGAATTTGATAAGCAAAAAGGCATTGAAGTCGGGGCCGATATTTACATGACCAAGCCCTTTGATCCCGATGAAGTGGTTGAAAAGGCCAGGAAAGTGTTGGGTCTGCCTGATTGATTAACACGGCTGGTTTTGTAATTATAGCAGGGTCGTTCATTTCGGTAGTGGAAAAGGAGATGAATTACGGGTGATAAATGGGGTCGTTTTTACCGACAAGGAAAAATGCGAGGCATGTTCCGCCTGCCTGCGCGTGTGCAGAACAAAGTCCATTAAAATTAAGGACGGGAAATCGGAAATAATCAAAGAAAGCTGCCTGAACTGCGGCGCCTGTATCAAAGTCTGCAGCAAAGGCGCAAAAAAATACCAAAGCAGCATTGAAAATGTTGAAAAGCTCTTGAAAACCAGAGAAACCGCTCTGGTTCTGGCCCCTTCATATGTAATTGTGGCCGTTAAAAAATACCGCTGCTCTCCCGGACAGTTTTGCACCGCTATGAAAAGGCTGGGCTTCGCGCACATATATGAATCAAGTTTCGGAGCCGACGTGGTTACCAGGGTCTACACTGATTACATAAACGACTTAATTGAGGAAAAGGGGCGGGAAAACACCCATGTAATCGCCAGTCCATGCCCGGCGCTGATGAATTATGTGGAAAAACACGCCCCCGCACTGCTGGATGAATTCGCTCCCATATTAAGTCCCATGGCGGCCCAGGCTCTGTTGGCCAGGCGATGGAACAGCGATAACACAGCTGTTGTCGGAGCCAGCCCGTGTATAGCGAAAAAGTCGGAATTACTGGATGAAAATCTCGGGCTGTTTGACGAGGAACTGACCTTTGAGGAGCTGATTCAACTGCTGGACAGCCGGAATATAGTGCCCCGGTCCCTGGCAGAGTCGGAATTTGACGGCATCCAGGCCTTATACGGCGCAGCTTTTCCCATATCCGGCGGCCTTACCAAAACCATGGAATTATTCACAGGAGAGTCCGGCTTTAATCCCATCGGCACCGGCCATCTGATTTTGGAGGGAGAGAGCCGTGCCGTACGTTATCTGGAGAAAATGGCCGGGGAAAAAATAAACGGCGGTACTTTGGCGGGATATCCCCTGCTGATTGATATTCTTTACTGTGAAGGCTGTATCATGGGCAAGGCGATGGGAGTTGAAAACGATTTCTGGGAAAACCGGCGCATTATTGCGGAATATACACGAAAGAGATTCCAAAGAGCCGCTAGAAATGATTTGACATGTAAATACGAGGGCTGCTCCATACTGGTCAAAAACACTGTGCAAGCTCCCGAGTTTGAGGCATGGCTGGACATCGTTGAACAGCTTCTGCAAGATAATACGTTTATCAGAACGTGGAATAACAGGCACTATGATAAAAAAGTGCCGGATGAGGCCCAAATTAAATCGATTTTGGAACTTGACGGCAAGTATTCGGCCAAGGACGAGCTTAACTGCGGCGCGTGCGGCTACGATACCTGCAGGGACAGGGCCATAGCCGTATTTAACGAAGAAAACGAGGCTGGAGGCTGCATCGTCCATATCAAGTATGAAGCAAAAATAAGTCTGGAAGAAAACAAGCGGCTGCAGGAACTGGACCGGATGAAATCAGACTTTTTGTCCACGGTTTCACACGAATTGAGGACACCGCTTACATCCGTTCTGGGGTTTTCTAAAATTATTAAGAAAAAATTGCAAGAATTAATTTTCCCACTGGTACAAACCAGTGAAAAGAAAGTTAACCGGGCCATAAAACAGGTTAACGACAATGTAGATATTATCATATCGGAAAGTCAGAGGCTGACTTCTTTGATTAACGACGTGCTGGACCTTTCCAAAATGGAGGCGGGCCGAATCGAGTGGGAAATGGAACCCCTTGCCGTAGAGGAAGTTATCAACAGGGCCGCCACCGCCACCTCCTCCCTTTTTGAGCAGAAGGGGCTTACATTAATCACGAACATTGAAGACGGCCTGCCTCAAATTGTAGGAGACCTTGATAGGTTGATTCAAACAGTGATTAACTTGATATCCAACGCGGTCAAGTTTACCGAACAGGGATCGATCACTTGCGGCGCAAAAGCTGCAGGGGACACTGTTATAGTTAGTGTAATAGATACCGGCATCGGGATTGCCGGAAATGACCTGGAAAAGGTATTTGAAAAATTCAAGCAAGTGGGAGACACTCTCACCGACAAGCCAAAGGGAACCGGTCTGGGACTGCCCATATGCAAGCAGATTGTTGAACAGCATGGAGGCAGAATCTGGGTGGAAAGTCAAATAGGAAAGGGCAGTAACTTCTCATTTGCCCTTCCAATGTTAAAAGGCAACAAAAATGACGTGAAAATAATCGACATGGATGCCCTGGTCAGCAAGATGGAAGCGCAGGTGGCACCGGTGCCCGGACACCCGAAAGACCAAAAGCGCATTTTGGTGGTGGACGATGACGCCAATATAAGGTTGCTGCTGCGTCAGGAACTGGAGACGGCGGGCTATTCCGTCAGGGAGGCGGCTAATGGCATGGAGGCCATTGATATGGTCAAGAAAGAAATGGCGGACCTGATTCTCCTGGACGTGATGATGCCCGGGATGAACGGGTTTGACGTAGCCGCAGTGTTAAAAAACGACCCGGCCACCATGGATATCCCTATTATCATTCTCTCTATCGTTGAGGATAAAGAAAGGGGTTATCGCATCGGCGTCGACAGGTATTTAACAAAGCCCATCAATGTAGAGAAACTGCTGGAAGAAATAGAAACGCTCATATCCCGGGGCGGATCCAGAAAAAAAGTGTTGGTGGTGGATGAAGACAAATCTACCTTGAATACATTGATTCAGGTATTGCAAACCAGGGGATATACGGTCGTCGGGGCCGGAGACAGTGAAGAGTGCCTGAGAGTGGCCATAGCGGAAAAGCCGGACATGATTATTGTTGACACGCTTTTTTCCGAGCAGCACGATGTGGTTAAGACGTTGCGGCTGGAAAAAGGACTGGAAAATGTATTGTTCCTTTTCACAGGCAAAGTCTCTCCCACTCGCCTCTAGTTAGTTACACAGTCGATAGCCAATACTCCTGACGGTCTCTATTATATTGGGATTCAGACCGTGCTCTTCCATTTTTTTTCTGAGCCGCCTGATATGGACATCCACAGTACGGGTTTCCACGTATTGCTCCTCGTGCCATAAAATATCAAGCAAGTTTTCCCTGGAAAAGACCCGGCCGGGGCTTTTGGCCAGGAGGGTTAATAGCTCGAATTCCATATGTGTGAGCAATACCGGCTCGTTATTAAAATGGATGGTGCGGTTGTTCAGGTTTATTTCCATACCGTACATAATCAGCGTTTGGGATTCGGGTTGTACCGCGGTGTCTGTCCTTCGGAATATTGTTTTCAGCCTGGCAATCAGCTCGTGGTACCTTACCGGCTTGCTCAGGTAATCGTCCGCGCCCATTTCAAGACCGACAACCGTTTCAATTTCGCTGTTTTTACAGGTAAGCATGATTACAGGTAATTGCCGGTGCGGGGAATTCCTAATCCTCCTTAAAACTTCCAGACCGTCCATGCTGGGCAGTACCACATCCAGTATTACTGCGTCCACGTGCTGTTTATCAAGGTTTTCCAGAGCCTCTTCCCCCGAGGCGCATGGTATGGCATGATACCCGTTTTTCTCCAGGGCCGCCCTCAATAATTTAAGTATTGACATGTCGTCATCCACAAGCATGATATTCTTTTTACTCATATGTATGCTCCCATTGGAACTTGATAATTAGTTACTTAATACTAAAAAATTTACATATTTGTAACAGTAAGATGAACTCCTGTAACAATAATACTGTATAAATATTATATAAATCAATATTTTCATAAAATGAATCTATTTGCCAGTATATTTAATACATTATGGATCGTAATTCATAAACCCCAACATATCCAGGGTCATCAAAACAGTGCTGCTGGGAATTAGATGGAAGGTTACCACGAGTAGGATGCACAACATCTATATTACGGGGGGGATTACTAGTTATGGATAAGATCAGGCTGCTTATAATCAGCGAGGATTCCTCTGCAAGGCGTGGCCTTTCAGCTATATTTGCTTCGGGAAACACGTTTGACGTGCTGGGCGGCTTTTCGCTGGATAGAGCCGGAGAAAAATCAGTTATATTGCAACCAGACGTAGTGCTTTTGGATATTTCGGGCGACATATCCGAATACCTGCCTAAAACCAGCCAGTTAAAGGAGAAATGCCCGTGCAGTTTGGTTATTGCACTGGTGGAGAACGAACATTGCAGTAACTTAAACGATGTTTTGGCGCAAGGTATAGACGGTTGCGTGCCCAGAGGCATTATGAGGGGATGCCTGGTTAATACAGTTGAACTGGCATGCAGGGCCGGAATCTTCTGTTTGCCCGGTTCTTACAAGAAAAAGATGGTATGGTCGGAAATAGAAAAAAAGAATCGTCTGGAACGGCCCGGTAATGGTTCCACCGTCAGTGGCGAGACTCTAACCAGGCGCGAGATGGAAATACTGCACTTAATGGCTCAAACTCTTTCCAACCGGGATATAGCGACGAAACTTTTTATCAGCGAACCGACGGTAAAAACCCATGTCAGCAGCATCCTGCGCAAATTGGGCCAGAATAACCGGGTCCAAGCCATAATCTATTCATATAAAACTGGGTTGGTAAACGAGCCCCTGCTTGCGCACAATTAAGTATTAATACTACACCGGGGTAAGCCGGTTCAAAAAAAAGAAACACAATACTAATCTAAAACGATAATCTATAAGATTATATGGTATAGACCACGGTTTAAGTACTGGTGCCAACCCCTTGGCCAGCACCAGTATTATTGCTATTCCAAACCTATTTTTCTTTTCATGAGCGCCCGGACTTTCAGCGGCAGGCCGAACAGGTTGATGAAACCCTCTGCGTCGGCCTGGGAGTATACTTCGTCGCGACCAAAGGTAGCTAAATCTTCGTTGTAAAGCGAATATGGCGAAGTGGTTCCGGCGGGTGTGCAGTTGCCTTTATAAAGCTTCATGCGCACAGTGCCGGTAACGGTACGCTGGGTGGAATCCACAAAGGCGTCCAGGGCTTCCCGCAGCGGGGAGAACCAAACCCCGTCATAAACCAGCTCGGCGTAACGGGTTGACACTACCTCCTTGTAATGCAAGGTAACCCGGTCCATGGTCAGCAGCTCCAGCTCACGATGGGCCAGGTATAGAATAGTCCCACCCGGTGTTTCATAAATACCTCTGGACTTCATGCCCACCAGGCGGTTCTCCACCATGTCCACAATGCCGATGCCGTTGGCGCCGCCAATTCTGTTCAGTTCCTCCACCAGCACCTCGGGTGCCAGTTCTTTTCCGTCGACCTTTTTAGGCACACCCTGCTCGAAATATATTTCAACATAAGTGGGTGCATCAGGCGCCTTTTCCGGCGCGACAGTCAGCAGCAGCACATCATCCGGTGGTTCCTGGCCCGGATCTTCCAGGGCCCCGCCCTCGTGGCTGAGGTGCCAGATATTGCGGTCCATGCTGTACGGTCTCGACTTGGTAACAGGTACGGGAATGCCCCTGGCCTCGGCGTAGTCAATGGCGTCGTCCCTGGAGCGAATGTCCCACTCCCGCCAGGGCGCAACTATTTTTAAATCGGGATTCAGTGCCTTGATGGCCAGCTCAAAGCGAACCTGGTCGTTTCCTTTGCCGGTGGCCCCGTGCGCAATGGCATCAGCGCCCTCTTTTTCGGCAATTTCCACCAGCTTTTTGCCGATCAGCGGGCGGGCCATGGAAGTACCCAGCAGATACTTGCCTTCATAAATGGCTCCCGCTTTAAGCGTGGGATAGATGTAATCGGTAACAAATTCCCGTTTTACATCTTCAATATATAACTTGCTGGCACCGCTCTTTAACGCCTTCTCATGCAGCGGTTCCAGCTCCTCACCCTGGCCCAGATCGGCGGCCATGGCGATTACTTCGTAGCCATAGTTCTCCTTCAGCCAGGGTATGATAATCGAGGTGTCAAGCCCCCCCGAATACGCCAACACAACTTTTTTCACATCCATCTTCCTCCTTAAATATTCTAATCCGCCATCAGCAAACCCAGCACGGCTTTTTGAGCGTGAAGGCGGTTTTCCGCCTCGTCAAAAACCACCGAGTGAGCACCGTCAATAATTTCTCCGGATACTTCCTCACCGCGGTGCGCCGGCAGGCAGTGCAAAAAGATAAAGTCCGGCGCCGCCCCCGCCGTTATCCGGGCATTAACCTGATAAGGGGCGAAAATATTGGCCCGCACCTGCTGCTCGCTTTCCTGTCCCATGCTGGCCCAAACGTCTGTTACCACCACATCCGCCCCGGCAACAGCTTCTTTCGGATCAGTAGTTATCACAATCTCCGATTTTGTTTCCACGGCGTCCGCGCGGGCCGCCGTAACAATTTCCTCATCCGGCAGGTAGCCTTCCGGAGCGGCGACACTGATGTTCATGCCCGTCTTGGCGCAACCAAACAGCAGCGAATGGCAGACATTATTGCCGTCACCCAGGTAAGCCAGTTTCAATCCTGCCAATTTCCCCTTATGCTCGCGGATCGTCAACAGATCGGCCAGTATCTGGCAGGGATGCAGCAAGTCCGTCAAACCGTTGATTACCGGCACACCGGCGTATTCGGCCAGTTCCGCCACATCACTTTGGGCAAAGGTCCTGATCATGATGCCGTCTACATATCTGCTCAAAACCCGCCCGGTGTCGGCGATACTTTCGCCCCGGCCCAGTTGCAAGTCGCCGGCGTTTAAGTAAAGGGCGTGCCCCCCCAACTGGTACATGCCCACCTCGAAACTAACCCGGGTGCGGGTTGATGATTTTTGGAAGATCATGGCCAGAGTCTTGCCCTTTAAGAGCTGGTGGTCCACTTTTTCCTTTTGTTTTTGTTTTAATTCCGCTGCGTAATCCAAAATATAATTAATTTCACCGGGGGTGAAATCATGCAGGGACAGCAAATCCCTGCCTTTTAAAGCATTTTTAATATCCATAAACAAGTTCACCATCCGAAAACTAATTTTTATCTCTCCAATTCCACCACTTGAACAATTCAGGATCGTCGTATGTTAATTTTTCTTTTGCAAAACAATATCCAGAATGTCCAGAGCCCGGTCAACGTCCTTGGTATTAATGATTAAAGGTGGGATAAACCGCAAAACATTATTATTAACGCAGTTGATTAAAAGACCATTTTCCCTGCAGCTGTTGACGATGCGACCGCCTTCGACGCTCATCTCCATCCCCAGCAGCAGGCCGAGGCCCCGCACCTCTTTGATGAAACTATATTTGCCGGCCAAATCGTTCAGCTTTTCTTTAAAGTATGCCCCTACCCGGGCGCAATTCTCCACTACGCCTTCTTCAAGCATGGCTTGCATGGCAGCCAGTCCTGCCGCGCAGGCCAGCGGGTTGCCGCCAAAGGTGCTGGCGTGATCTCCCGGTGCAAATCCGGCGGCCACTTCGGCTTTGACCAGCATCGCGCCGATGGGGAACCCGCCTCCCAGCGCTTTGGCCAGGGTAGCAATGTCGGGCTCGACACCGTAGTTCTCGTAGGCGAAGAATTTACCGGTACGGCCCAAGCCGCATTGCACCTCATCAAAAATAAGCAGCGCGCCGTTTCGATCACAGAGTTCCCGCACCGCGGCCAGATACTCAGCAGTAGCAACGTTAACGCCGCCTTCACCCTGCACCGGCTCCAGCAGCACGGCGCAAGTTTGGGGCCCGATGCTCTCTTCCAGGGCAGCCAGGTCGTTAAATGGAACATACTTAAACCCCGGCACCAGCGGCTCAAATCCCTGCTGGTACTTGGTCTGCCCGGTGGCTGTAACGGTGGCGAGAGTTCTCCCGTGGAAGGACTGTTTGGCGGTGATAATCTCATATTTCCCTGGACCGTGCTTTTTCCAGGCATATTTGCGGGCCAGCTTGATCGCGCCTTCGTTGGCCTCGGCACCGCTATTGCAAAAGAAAGCCCGGTTAAAACAGGAATTTTGCACCAAAAGCTCCGCCAGCTTCGCCTGGGGCTCGATATAAAACAGATTACTTACATGCATCAACTGACCGGCCTGCTCTCGAATTGCGTCCACCACGGCAGGGTGACAGTGACCGAGAGAATTAACGGCCAGCCCGCCTACAAAATCCAGGTACTCTTTGCCGTCGGCGTCCCAGAGCCGGGCACCTTTGCCGCAAACCGGGGCCAGGCCGATACGCCCGTATGTATGCATTACATATTTATCGCTTAATTGAATAATATCCTTGGTATTCATTTACTTTCTTCCCTCCTCGTCTATTTAATTACCATTGTACCCACGCCACGGTCAGTGAACACTTCCAGCAAAACGGAATGGGGCACCCGACCGTCCAGAATGTGAGTGGTGCTAACCCCGCCCCGCAGGGCGGAAACGCAGCATTCCACCTTGGGAATCATACCGTCTTCCAGGATTCTCCGTTCAATCAAATTCGGAACTTCATCCATCTTAACGGTGGAAATCAGTGAATCCTTATCGTTCCTATCGGCTAAAATACCCTCCACATCGGTCAATATAATCAACTTGTCGGCGTTTAACGCCACTGCCAGGGCACCGGCGGCGCTGTCGGCGTTGACGTTATAGCTTACGCCCCCTTCTCCCACGGCGACAGGCGCCACCACCGGAATGTAGCCCTCCCGGATGACGGTTGTTAAAATGCCGGGGTTAACCTGTCGCACTTCACCGACATGACCAATGTCAACAAGCTCATCCTGACCTTCCGGAGACCGCACCCGGCCCAGCTTTTTATCAGCCACCAGGAGGTTGCCGTCCTTGCCGGACAAACCCACAGCGCTGCCGCCTATATCATTAATCATGCTGACTATGTCCTTGTTAATTTTACCCACCAACACCATCTGGGCAATTTCCATGGTTTCATCATCGGTAACTCTGAGCCCGCCCACAAAATTGCTTTCCTTGCCCACTTTTTTTAACATACCGGTAATATCGGGGCCGCCGCCGTGGACAATAACCGGGTGCATGCCAACATACTTCATTAATACTGCGTCGGTTAAAACAGCTTTTTTCAGCTCGCAGTTTAACATGGCATGGCCGCCATACTTAATCACAACCGTCTTACCGTAAAATTTTTTAATGTAGGGCAGGGCCTCAACTAAAATGCCCGCCTTTTCCATGGGACTCAACAACAATACTTCCCCTCCAAACACCCGAAATCAGCTACGGCAATACTAATTATGCCCGTTATTATCCTGAAAAAAAGTTTTTACGTTACTTATATCTGGCGCTCCGGTGGTTCCCCCCGTGTGCTACGCTTACTCCGAGAAACCGCCGGATCACCTTGCCTGCGGTATCTATTCCCACTAGGAGCGGTAGCTGCCGTTGATGCGCACGTACTCGTAAGTGAGGTCGCAGCCCCAGGCTGTAGCGGAATAGTTTCCGCTTTTGAGGTCGATGTCAAACAGCACGTGTTTTTCGGCCAGCACCAAAGCGGCCTGTTCTTCATCAAACGGCAGCGCGGCGCCGTTTTCGGCAACTTTAACAGCACCGATAAATATATCCACATTATCCTGGTTGAAATCAGCGCCAGAGTAACCGGCAGCACAGATCACCCGGCCCCAGTTGGCATCCTGGCCGAAAACGGCGGATTTCACCAGGCTTGATCCAGCCACAGCCTTGGCGACTTTTTTCGCGTCTTCGGCGGAATGTGCGCCCCGCACCCGGACTTCCAGCAATTTGGTGGCGCCCTCACCGTCACCGGCTATGGCTATAGCCAGCTTCCGACATACCTTTTCCAGGGCTGCACAAAACGCGGTCAAGGCAGGGCCTTCCCCGCATATGACAGGGTTGCCCGCCGCCCCGTTGGCCAGTGCCAGCACCATATCATTGGTACTGGTGTCGCCATCCACAGTAATCATGTTAAAGGTGCGGTCAACAATTTCAGCCAACGCTTTTTTCAGCCACCGGGGGTCAATAGCTGCGTCAGTGGTAATAAAACTAAGCATGGTGGCCATATTGGGGTGGATCATACCCGACCCCTTGGCCATACCGCCGATGGTTGCATCAACATCGCCAAGTTTAACCGTTACGGCAATTTCCTTGGCAAAGGTATCGGTGGTCATAATCGCCTCGGCTGCGTCCGGGCCGCCATCACGGCTTAGCTCCGACACCGCCGCCTCAATGCCGGCCAAAACTTTATCCATCGGCATCAGCTGGCCAATAACACCGGTTGAACCCACCAGCACTTGTTCCGCGGTAATTTGCAGCAATGCACTTACCTTGTCTGCCATAGCCCTGGCGTCAAGCAAACCCTGCGGGCCGTTGCAGGCATTGGCGTTACCGCTGTTGGCCACAATGGCCCGGGCCTTGCCGTCGCTGATGTTTTCCATGGTCAAATGAACCGGAGCCGCTTTAACCTTATTAGTGGTAAAAACTCCGACCGCCGCAGCTTCCCGGTCGGTAAAAACCAGTGCCACATCCTTGGTATCATTTTTAATCCCGGCTGACACGCCGGCTGCGGAAAAACCCCGCGGTGCGGTAACTCCGCCTGTTATCTCTTTTATCTTCATCTCCGGCATTTACGGTTCCCTCCAGAGTTAATTTAGAATTCAGGAGTCAGGAGTAAGAATGCTCCGAGAGAATAGACTGTTCTCTTATTCTGACTTTGTCTTCTAACTCCTGTCTCCTGATTCCTATCTCCTGACTACTGACTCCTACATTTACGGGTAAAGTCCCGGTTTATCCAATCCTGTTGTTTCGGGCAGCCCAAACATAATGTTCATGTTTTGCACCGCCTGGCCGGCCGCTCCCTTGATCAGGTTATCTATGGCGGAAATCACCACCACCCTGCCGGTGCGCCGGTCTACAACCGGTACAACATCACAATGGTTTGATCCGGCCACGGCCTTGGTCTGCGGCAGCAGGCCCGGGGGCAGTAAACGAACAAAAAACTCTCCCCGGTAAAATTCTTCATAAATCGACCTCACCTGATCCAGGTTGATATCCTGCTTTAACCCGGCGTAAACAGTGCTCAAAATACCCCTGTTAATGGGCAGTAAGTGCGTGGTAAACGATATGATCATCTCTTCCCCGGCCAGCTTGCTCAGTTCCTGCTCAATCTCAGGTGTATGACGGTGAGCGGCCACATTATATGCCCGGAAGTTTTCATTCACTTCACAAAAATGGCTGCCCAGGGATAATCCCCTGCCGGCGCCGGAAACGCCTGACTTGCTGTCTGCAATAACACTCTTGGTATCAATCAGTCCATGGACAAGCAAAGGCGCCAGTCCTAAAATAACACTGGTCGGGTAACAGCCCGGATTTCCCACCAGCGATGCCTGTTTTATTTTTTCCCTGTATAATTCAGGTAATCCATATACCGACTGCGCTAAAAGATCGGGATCGGCATGCTCAACCTTGTACCACTGCTCGTAGGTATCCTTACTGTTAAAGCGAAAATCAGCTCCAAGGTCGATAAACTTTTTTCCATATTTCATTATTTCCCGGGCTACGGGAACGGCATGCCCGTGCGGCAGAGCTGCAAAAACAACGTCAACTTCCTGTACCAGCGAAGGGATATCCAGTTCCCGGCAATCCATTAAAACATGCTTGTACAGGTGAGGATATACCTCACAGAAAGCCTTGCCTCCGTAGCTTTGCGTAATCAGCGCAGCAAGTTCAGCGTTAGGGTGGGCCGCAAGAATACGGACCAGTTCGGCCCCGGCATACCCCGTAGCACCAATAATCCCTACTTTAATCTTCATTTGAACCCCTCCCCGGCAACAATAAAAACGACTTGGTTCAGATGGGGTTTTGACCCATACGTTGGGGACATTCCTCGACCCAAAAGTTTGACCCATAAGCAGAGGTGTGTCCCCTGACCGCTAAACCTTAGTCGCACTTATTTCGAGCTTACAGCCTGTTAATCCCCGACCTAAGGGCGGGGTTTTACAGGCTGTGCGAAGATAAAATAATTATACATACAGGTGAATAAAAATACAACAGTTTTCCACGCACAATTCATTACCGTTTTTCATAAATTACCTGTAAAAAGAAATTATTACAAGGAGGTTAACGGCTACTATGCCCAACGATAATAACCAAAATATGTTTAACAATCCCCTGGTAAGCCTGTTGTTGATGGTGGCAGCCAGCGTTCCCGACCCGCAGGGCAAACTAAACAGCCTGGGGCAGGCAATTAATTCGATGCGTGACGCAGTTAACAGTATCAATGCAGGTCTTGAAACTTTTCATACCCAAGTTATGCCCATGATTATGCGCCAGCCGGAGAAAAAATAATTAACCGGCCTATCCAGCCGGTTTAATGTGGCTTCTCGCCAGCCCGGTATAATAATCACCGGGCTGCCATTATTTAGGGACATACCTCCGACCCTGCCTCCTTAAATCAACACCGCCATTTCATCACGGTCCAGCACATTCCTGATGTCATTTATAGCCACTTTCAGTGAGGCATCCTCCCCGGCAGCCCTTTCAATTTGGCGGAGAATGTCTATTTCCCGCCGGACAACGGAAAATATGTCTCCCTCATGTAAATTGCACATTTTCTGCAGTTCCTCGAAAGTTGCGCCTTTGTACCAGGCCTCAGCCAGCGGGCCGGGCAGCGGTGACCAGACGCACAGGTTTTCCGGCACTCCGGCATTTAATAGTTCTGTGCGCAGCATGGCCACGTCATCCATGGGGAATTCACCCGGCAGAACCACTTCGTCCCGCCCCGGCATATAATCGATGCCGGCCAGAATACAGGCCGCTTCAGCCGGGGACGCCTCGCGCATGATCCCGGAAAAGATCAGTTCGGTAACCAGGATCTCCTGAACGTGCAGATGCAGGGCAAACAACCCCCTGGGCAACAGCTGTTTTCCCTCTATATAGCCCAGCTGCTCCAACAAACGGCACATGCGCTGAAAATCCTGGTGGTAATCAGAAGCATGTTTCTTCAGGTACCGGTTGCGACGAACCAACTCTTTTTTCCGCTCAACCAAAGCTGTAATTTCATCATGGGCATCACGACAGTCATCATGCAGGCAGCTTTTGGCCGGCTCGGCCAGAATGGATTTAATTTCCGCTATTCGCCCGGGAACTTCCGGTTTTTTCCTTCTCCTGCGGTTGCGCAGCCGGTTTAATTCCTTTTTCAGCTTATTCCTCAACAGCGGACAGGACGGCCCGTCTTTTTCCTCACAAAAAGAACTGCGCAGAGAAAACATCTTTTGCTCCAGGGTTTCCAGTTCGTCGGCCAGGTCCCTGGTTTCCCTGGTGTTCTGGTAAACAGCCAGGTTCTGGGAAAGATAGTGCTCTATTTCTGCATCCGTCTTCCAGTGCAGAAGACTTAAAACTGTATTGGGTGATATAATCAACCTGCCGTGAACAGGCTCAACTTCTTCTTCATTAAAGAAGCCTGTTTGTTCAGGATATTTTTCATCAATATTGACGTATACATGACCGGTCTTGTCAAACCCCCGCCTGCCGGCCCGCCCGGCCATCTGAAAAAATTCGCGGTTATACAGGTTCCTGTGATTGCGCCCGTCCCACTTGCGGGTGGCGTCAAACACGGTGCTGGCGGCCGGGAAATTTATGCCCACAGCAAAAGTTTCCGTGCAAAACAATACAAAGATCAGCCTGGCCTCGTATAGGTTTTCCACCAGTTCCTTTAATGCCGGTGCCAGACCGGCATGGTGGTAGCCAATGCCCTGCTGCAGCAAACGCTGCAGGTGCTTGCGCCGGCCGGCAAACAGACCGGGGCTTCCTTTTTCCGCCCTGGTTAAATACTCCTCCACCCGCGCCTTTTCTTCCGGCAGCAGGAAATCCCATTCCCGGCCCAGTTCCTCAGCCAGCTGTTCAGTCCGCCCCCTGCTGAAAACAAAATACAGTGCAGGCAGGTTGTCCTGTATGGCTTCTACTACTCCCACACAAGATGTTGAATTTCTAAAAGCCAAAATTTTATTCCTCCCGGTTAACTGTCATACGTACTGGCTCCTGCTGCCGGCCTGGCGCAGCGCCTCTATTTCATCCATTGCTTCATCCTGGTCCAGCACTTCGTTGTCCGGCGAAATCCACCTGATTTCCAGGGGTACCGCCCTGCGGTATTCCTCAACCACCACAACCTTGCTGGACCGCACATCCTCCATCCAGCTTGCCAATTGCATAATATTGGGGACTGTAGCCGACAGGCCGAGAATATTGATATGAGGCGGAGCGAAGATAATGCTTTCCTCCCAGGCCGTGCCCCGCTCAACATCGTCCAGGTAATGAATTTCATCAAAAATAACGTGGGATATACCGCTCATCCACTCGGGGTTGGCAAAGCACCAGTTGCGGAAAATTTCCGTGGTCATTACCAACAGGGATGCCCGCTCGTTGATCGAAACGTCCCCGGTAATCAGGCCAACCCGGTCATATCCGTAAAGCCTGGCAAAATCCCGGTATTTCTGGTTGGATAGCGCTTTAATGGGCGAGGTGTAGATAACCTCTTTTCCCCGGGCCAGGATATATTCCACAAGCCTTTCGGCAATCAGTGTTTTGCCCGTACCGGTAGGGGCGGCAACCAGCACGGAATGGCCCTCTTCTAATGCCGCTATAGATTTTTCCTGATACTCATCAAGTTTAAGCGGCCCGTTAACCGGAGGCGGCGCCGGTCGCCTGTTGCGGGGACGCCTTTTCCCGCGCCTTACCGTCCGCTCCTGACCTTGCCCGGAGGGCTCCCCCCACCTTTCCTTAATTTCGGGCAGCCTGGCCAGCAGATCTTCAACATCGCCGCGGCGCAGCTGGTGAATTCCCTGGACGGTGCGGCCGGCGCTGCGCAAGTATCCCTCCCGGATGATTCTTTTCATTTGGTCCGGACTGAGGCCCAAAATGCGCGCGGCGTCTGTCAATTTAATCTTTTCTGAGCGCCTGATTAAACGTTCGATATTGGGGGCGTTACGCAACCGGTCCACTGAAGGGCGCCAGTAGCGCATATTTCCTTCAAGGGCAAAGCCCAAAACGTAGCCCTGTTCTTTCAATTCAGCAACATCTGCGGGACGCACCCCCAGCGCGCGCCCGGCTTCGCGCGTATTCAACGAATTATCAACAATATAGGCAACCGGTACAGTCGCGCCCTTGCCGACGGGGAAATCAAGACCGGTTATTTCCTTTAACTCAGCTGCTATGCTGCCGTGGTTCGCCTGGATGGGAGCGCAGAACATATCTTTTTTGCTTATTTTAAGTTCAACACACCCGGCGTGTATAGCTTCCTGCCTGGCCAGAGCCCTTTCCCGCGGGGCAAAATCCTCCAGAGTGAAAAAAGAACGCCCGCCCATTTTTTCCTTAAGGGTGTAGTGCACATAAGCCAGTATTTCCCTGCGCCGAAGCTCCTCCCGGCCCTCCGGGCGGGTTTCCACGGTGATCCGGCCATTAGGTAAAATAACAAAGGGGGGCTCCTCGCGCCCCTTCTTGATATGCGCAACCAGCTTTTTATGCCGTTTGAACATACGCATAAAATCCTGGCGGCTTACCGGCTCACTGCGGGACAAATACCTACCTACCTCATCCCAGGCGGCATCACTGTCCGGATGGGCATAGCTGCCGTCGGGAAGCCGCATCAAATGCGCAATGGCCTCGGGAAGCAGCTTTTCCCCCAGGTGAGTTTCCAGCTCCGTTTTACTTAGCGGCGTTTCTTGCTCCTCCAGCAGTTCATCGATCCGCCGGCGCTGCCGCTGCATTGCTTCCCTGCGCTCACTGGATTCGGCGGCGCGCCTGGCCAGTTCCGTCTCCCCGGCCGGTGTTCCTTTCAGTGTGTATGAACCGTCGGGCAGCACAATGACGTCCGGCATGGCGCCCGGCAGCCGGGGCGGCAGGTGCGTCATAGAGGCCAGCTCTTCCCTGGTGCGGGGTGTTCCGTCCGTAAGTATCTCCCGAATGCTGTCCGCGGCTCGCTCCCTGAGCAGCACCCTGACCCTGGGCATACTGGCCGCTATTAGCCTGGCTGCCCGGGCCTTTTCCCTGGCGTCGGTTGGAGCTAAAGCAGCACCGTTATTACCTGGTTTGGTAAGTAATACTTGTTCCGGGTCCCCTTCCGGCGTTCCAAACACATTAACCTCTCCCCGGGAAGCAAGTGATTGAAGCGCGCTGGCCAACAGATCAATTTCTCCACCTGCCCGGTCCGACAACTCACGCAAACTAATTGTGCCGTCAACCGGAACTAGTGCTAGTAAAATCTTTTTGACTTCCTCTGTTCTTGAATTCGCCAACTTACACTCTCCTGACAACTCTTATATCCTGATTACATAACAATTGCAATTTTTTCACCGCAGCCCGGGCAGGTTCCACCCGCCGGTCCCAATACCTTGACCTGATACCCTGCGCGGTCCAGCAGCAATTGGCCGCACTCCGGGCAGTGGGTGCCGGACGCTTTTAATTGGGGTGCGTTGCCTATATAAACATAGCGAAGCTGCCGCCGGGCTATCTCCCTGGCCTGCAGCAGAGTTTTTTCGGGCGTCGGCGGCAAGTCCATTTTATAGTTTGGGAAATACCGCGAAAAATGCAGTGGAATTTCCGCATTAAGCCCGGACAGCCACTCCGCCAGCCTGGTAATTTCTTCGGGGCCGTCATTCAGCCCGGTAACCAGCAAAGTGGTAATTTCAACGTGGCAGTGCCGGTAAGCTATTTCCACCGTTCGCTTGACCGGCTCAAGCCGCCCCGCGCAGGTTGAGCGGTAAAAATCTTCGGTAAAAGCTTTAACGTCTATGTTCATGGCATCTATATAAGGAAGTATTTCCTTAAGCGGCTCTTCGCTGACATAGCCGTTGGTTACCAGCACATTTTTCAAACCGGCCTCCCGGGCCAGTTTGGCTGTATCATAAACATACTCGTACCACATAAACGGCTCCGAGTAGGTGTAAGCGAGGCCGACACAGGAGTAACCCCGTGCCTTTTGCTGCAGCGCCAGGTCCACGGCCTGCCGGGGCGAAATGTAGGTGGTGGGGGACTCTTCCTGGGCGATCTGCCAGTTCTGGCAAAAACCACACCTCAGGTTGCACCCCACAGTACCCAGCGACAGTATATACTGCCCGGGATAAAAATGGTATAGCGGTTTTTTTTCGATGGGGTCAAGAGCATAAGATGAACATTCACCGTAATTAGTGGCGTAAAGTACCCCGTCCCGGTTCTCCCGCACCCTGCAGAATCCCCTCTGGCCGGGTTTGATATTGCAGAGCCTGGGACAAACCTTACAATTGGCAACCCCCTGCTCACCCTTGGTATAAAAAATTACCTCACGTTTCAAGCTGAACCGCTCCCCTGTTTACCTGTATCGAATAACCTCAAACCTTTCCAATTTAACCGGCTCTCCGGGCTCTATACCGGCCTTCTGCATGGCAATGGCCACCTGTTCGTCAACAGTATTGACACCTTCCAGGTCGGGCAGCAGCAGCCCCCTCCTGCCGCCGGACGACACAATTACTCCGTATCTTTTGGGATCAAGTTCATCCATATTCCGGACAGGTTCGGCATCTGACAGGACATCCACGGAAATATCAAGTTCCGGCAGTTCTTCAGGCTCCACCGGGTAGAAACGGGGGTCCCTGGTAGCGGCACTGATGGCGTTTTCCTCAATTTCTTCTATTACATTATTCCGGGTGGGGGCTATGGTGCCAATGCAACCCCTCAGTTGACCGTTCTTTTTCAGCGAAACAAACACACCGGCCCGTCGACCGGCAAATTCCTCCGGTACATTTTCGCTATCATCTTTCTTTTTACTTCCCGCGAAATATTGATGCAATGTTTTACGGGCTATTTGAACGGGATAGCTTTCGCCCGCTCTTTTAATCCTTACTTTTTCCACCGCCCGGCCTAGAAGCTTTTCTTCCAGGTTCCGGCTTAAATCAGGAGTCCCGGGCCGCAGCGCGGCCACCATATAGCCAACGCCAAAGGGGCCTTCGTAGGACAAAACCTCGCTTTCTACCGACACCCCGTCAAAAGCGCCAATCATCATAATAATGGAACGCAGACCGCACTCACCGGCGCACTCCACAAAATCAGGATTCAGGTCCATTATTCCCTCTACGTTTACATCTCCAACCAGTTTGACAATCGTCCGGTCATATTCCTTACCGGAAGGATCATAGCCGGCGGGAGCGTCTTGCGTCAGACGGTGTGACAGGTCACCGCTGGCCACCACCGCCACCTTTCTGTTCAGTTTAGCTGCGGCATCCCGGACAGCCACGCCAAAGGAATACAAATTATTAAATGGCAGCATACCCATGGATACATGCACCAGCGGCAAATCAACGCCCGCTTCCCTGATAAAATAAAGCGGGGCGGTGATACCATGGTCCAAGTCCGGAGTCAATCCGTAGCGGTCCACCATTTCCTGATCTATTTTCACAACCAAAACGCCCTTCTGCAAAGCAGTTGACTTTATCTCCCGGGCCAGCTCCAAATCGTTACCCAGGGCAAAACGAACCTCCCGGGCATTAAATTGTTTTAAATCACCCTTTAATTCCTTAAAAGCCGAAATGCCAATGCCGTCGGCAAACACCGTGCCGTGGGGAGTTATCATCAGCAATGTCTCCGCGCCGCTTTCCTTGATCCTTCTCCCCAATTCAAGCATGGATTTTTGAGTTTTGGCAACTTCCCGGTCCCTGCCCTGCCCTACTGCCGGCACCATGATAGGCGGGTGTGGGCATACGCCACCAAATACCACTGACATACCTTCCCGTCCACGGCTTGCACCGTTAAACGGTTATTCAACTCCTTTCAATAATCTTCTCTGTCGGTATAACTGTATATATGCAAAAAATCACGCTGAATTCCACACTTTGCCACCTCAGGCACAAGGGCGGGCGGACAGGGTCATCCACCTTTTCATTCTCTGCTGGTGCTGCGTTAGCGGCATGGATATATATTTTAATATTTCCATAATGTAAAAAATGTATAGCATTGATTTTACAGGAATTTATTAAATCCATGGTATGCAAAATACCCGCCCAGGCCGATTAAAAACAAGCCGCAAGTAATAATAATTCCCCGGTACACACTCTGGTTCATAAAGCGGCGCCCGCCGTCCACCGCTGCTGAAACCGCCCCGTACCAGACCAGGTCGGCCAACAAATGTCCGCTTAAAAACGCAGCCAGCCCCGCTGTTCCCAGCGCCATGGAGGTAGTGATATACGCAAGCCCCACGGTGGCCCACCAGAGACTCCAGTAAGGGTTGGACAAACTGATCAAAATTCCGGCCAGCACCGGATGCATGCCCGCGCTCCCGGCAGTTTCCTTATCCAGCTGCAAGGAAATTTTCCCCTTTACAGCATCCCTGTACATTGTCCAGCCCAGGTAAATTAAAAAAATTCCCCCCACCAGAGCTATAACCGCATGTATCCAGTCGGCAGCCAGATACGAAGCTAACCCTAAAACCAGCAATGTCACCAGCAAAATTTCCAGAACAGCATGCCCCAGTACAAGCAGCGGACCGGCTATAAAACCGCGCCGGGTGGTTTCACCAATGGTTACTGTTAATAAAGGACCCGGCATCATCGCGCCGGAAAAACCAACCAGAAAGGCGGTGGTAAATATCGCTCCCAATTCCACTTAGGTCACCCCAATAAGCATAAAATACCATTAACAGCAAATTTTCTTGGTGCTATTGATAAAATCCTGCCCCCACCAGGAAAATAATAATGTTAATGGTTTTAAAAACATACGGGCATAATAAACAGACAATCTAATTCCAGGGGTGGTTTGACTTATGGACAGGTTTACCAAGGGATTTACGGCCGGTATTATTGGCGCCATTGCCATGAATATTTGGGATTTTCTGTCTTTTTATGTTTTCAGGCTCTCAACTGACCTATATCTTGATTGGGCGGCTATTTTAATCTACGGGCAAAGGCCGACTACATTATTTGGAACAGTGTTTGCCTTAGCGGGCCAGATCCTTTTTTCCGGGCTAATGGGTATTGCCGTGGCGTACATTTTGACTTATATAACATCCCGTCATTATTTGATTAAAGGTGCTTTAATTGGATTTGCCTTAAACTTTTTATTTTATGCAATTCCAATTGCTTACAGGATGCCGGTATTAAGCCAGAATCCCGCACCTACGGCTTTTTCACATATGGTTGGTTCCGTATTATGGGGTATTGTTCTGGTTCAGGTGCTGCATCGTTTGGATGACCGGCCAAGGGCAGAAGCCTAACGTCGTGGAATAGTCGGGAACTGGGGAACAATGAAGGGACAAGGTATCCGACCTTGTCCCTTCATTGTTATTTTAGCATGGTTTTAGCATGCACACCCTCAGGTAGCCTGCACAATTTTCAATATGCAAAGCAACATTTGGCTTGTGCAGATCAGGTCTATTTTGACACGATAACCCAGCGTTTTTCAAGTTAAATCGATAAATTGCGACCAAATTCACCAGACTTTAAGTTTGCGGAATTGGCAATATTATCCTTAAACTACATAACTACTGCTTAAATTATCATTATTTATTGACAAGTTTGAATAAACAACGGTAAAATATATGCATACATAAAATAGTACGCGTACCATCAAGTGGTACGCTCAAAATGCTGTAAATGTCGAAAATTAGGGTACTGTGTATGCCATTGTACCCGTTGACTGATTATAGTGATATCGGTCTGCCAATTCCGAAGTTATCCGTCCAATAGCCGGCGCAAAGCAACGCCGGGCAATTAATACGCATAACCTAACGGCTTACCTTTACCGGGCGCACAATCTTAATCGCAAAATTTTACCTAATCTCCGGCTCACATTGTTTTTTTGAACATATACTACTTTATGTCTTTGGGATTTGTACAAGTCTACTCCTATTGGCAAAGGAGGTGAGCAAAAGCTAGATCTTTTTCAGTATTTTCAACCAAAAAGAACTAAAAAAAGGAGAGGTGGAAAATGAAAAATGCCGGAAAACTAGTAATTGGCATACTCTTAATTTCGTTTTTAGCAATGATGCTGGGCGGATGCGGGAGTAAGGAAGCGGCCAAGGATGACTACCCCAACAAGCCAATTAAGGTTATCATTCCCTATGCCGCGGGCGGAAACAGTGATATGAACGCAAGAAAATTAGCTGAGATCATCGAGGCTGAAAAGTTATTGCCTCAGCCCCTTGTTGTAGTCAACATGCAGGGCGGTGGCACTGTTGACGGTCTTAATGCACTTAAAAACGCTGATCCGGACGGATATACTATTATGCTGCACCACTCAGCCATCCTGTGCCAGGCCAATATGGGCCAAATTCCTTATACCTATAAAGATTTTGATACTGTAGCTGAAGTACTCGAACAGCCCAGCGTCATTGTAGCACACAAGGATAATCCCTGGAACAATTCCCAGGAACTGCTGGATGCCGCCAAGAAAGATCCGGGGAAAATTTCCTGGACCTTCTCGGGCCTGGGAGCCACAGCTCACTTGGCCTCAGAAATATACTGGGCAGGTACTCAGAGCAGGGATTTATTTAAAATTGTAGTTTACCAGGGCGGTGCGGACGCACTGACGGCTCAGTTGGGGAAACACGTTGATATGAGAGGCTCCACCACCGTTGATGCCATCAGATACATCAAATCCGGCGATTTAAAGGCTATTGCAGTGTCGGGCGAAGAGCGGCTTGAAGCACTGCCCGATGTTCCAACTTTTAAAGAGTTGGGGTTGGCAGATACATTCACTACCCGTCAGGGCATTTTTACCACCAAGGGAACACCACAAGAACGTATTGATATTTTAGCCGACGCATTTCTTAAAGCGGTGGAGACCCCGGAATATGCCGAATATTTAGAAACCTGCGCATCACAAAAAGCAAACAAAGGTCCTAAGGAGTTTGAAGAGATTTTGGCGGCTGACGACGCAGTAATCGCTAATATTGTTAGCAGCCTTGATCTTAAAAAACAATAATTAAATAATCAATAATATAATGTTTACCGGTTTCATGGTTAAATAGCCGTGAAACCCGGTAAACATCTGCATATCATGGCTTGTCTGCTTATAATTTATTATCCAACCGAGCCGCAGAACTCTTGGCGGGAAGGTAAAAGTTACACAGCTCTGTTTAGGAGTGATGGAATGAAAACGGCGGAAAAAATATTTTTAATAGCATTAATCATTATCGGCGTTACCCTGTTTTGGGGTTCCGAAGGTATGAATACCATATTTCAAGAACCACTGACTTCAGAGGTGTATGGAGAGTTACTAAGTGGCTTATTGATTGTTTTATGCTTAATTAAATTGATTATGCTGCAGATAAAGAAACAAGATTCGGAGACAAAAGAAGACGTAGCAGTTAATAATATGCGAATAATTATTATTCAGGCTGTCCTTATGATTTTATATACCATAGGGATAACAACAATTGGTTATTTTGTTACAACATTTATTTATCTATTGATAATGTTGATATTATTAACGGATACGGCCAAAACAAAAACAGCAATAATAAAATTTACATTAGGTTCTGCAGCTTTTACGGCAGCTTTATATGCTTTATTTACCGTATTCAATGTTTTCCTTCCGAAGAGTCTACTGTTTTAATGGGAGTTGATAATTAATGCTTGAGTCTTTGGAAATGATATTTTCCGGCTTTACAATATTGTACATGCTTTTCGGTGTTGTTCTGGGGTTACTTTTCGGGGCGATTCCCGGATTAACAGCTACGCTGGCCGTAATACTGCTTGTACCGTTTACTTACACGATGGACGTTACCAACGGCATGGCTACATTAATAGGCGTATACGTAGGCGGCATCAGCGGCGGATTAGTCGCTGCCATCATGCTGAAAATGCCGGGAACGCCATCGTCAGTGGCTACAACCTTTGACGGGTTCCCTCTGGCCAGGCAGGGAAAAGCCGGTAAAGCACTTGGTGTTGCCGTTTTCTCTTCCTTTGTTGGTACGATTTTCAGCTGGCTGTGTTTGATTTTCCTGGCACCCTACCTGGCCAAGGTTGCTTTGGCCTTTGGCCCCTTTGAATATGTTGCGGCAATATTATTTGGCTTTACGGCCGTGGTAACACTTTCAGGCGACTCAATTTACAAAGGTATTATCAGCGCCGCACTGGGACTTGGCTTAGTGCTGATCGGCACCGACTCATTGACGGGAATGCCCAGAGCTACTTTTGGAAGTGAGTTTTTAGTTAGCGGTTTCCCCTACATGCCGGCTTTAATAGGCTTGTTTGTTTTAGCAGAAATATTTTCCCAGATTGAAGCAAAAGACGAAAAGTTCGTTGTGCCATCTCAAAAACTATCAGGCATTTATATGACCGTTAAAGAAATAATCGTATCGATACCAAACTTTATCAGGTCCAGCCTGATAGGTGTAGCAATTGGCATATTGCCGGGAATAGGCGGTTCTTTTGCCAACTTTGTCTGCTATGATCAGGCCAGAAAGGCCTCCAAAGATCCGGATAGCTTCGGCAAAGGCAATATTCAAGGATTAGTTGCCTCGGAAACCGGCAATAACGCTACAATTGGCGGTTCCCTTATTCCCCTGGTATCTTTGGGTATCCCCGGCGATACAGTCACAGCGGCTCTACTGGGAGGGCTGATGATCAAGGGCATCACTCCGGGCCCGCTATTCGTCCATGAATACCCGAATGTGCTGTATGCCATTTTTAACTCGGTGCTGTTGTCAAGTTTTCTGATGCTGGCTTTTATGCTGCTCATCGGTATTAAAGTTATGCCGCCTTTATTAAGAATTCCTAAGCACGTATTACTTCCCATCGTTTTAATTATGTCCCTGGCCGGGGCTTACAACATCAATTTCAGTGTCAATGATGTTTGGATCACAGTTTTCATGGGGATTATCGGCTTCATTATGGATAAGCTAAAATACCCCAAAACGCCAATTGTCATCACCATGATTCTGGGCAAGGCCTTTGAAATGCAGTTAAGAACGGCATTAACGCAGAGCGACGGCAGTCTGCTTCCTATGGTGACAAGTCCATATGCCCTGATATTCGTATTGATCACAGTCCTAACCATAGCTTTACCTGTGATAAGCAAGTTAAGACAAGCGGCAAAAGCGAAAGCTGCTTAGTATTTAAAAGCAACCTTCTCTATATATTATCGGCGCATTGTCGGCCCGGCGATGGTAAGCATCAAGCACCGCGCTTTGGTTAAATAAAATAAAAATTGTTGACAGGCTAACACCGGTTTTTTTACAATTAGCTTAAAACGCATACTAATACGCATATGCCAAATGAAGCGATAAAGGGTGATAGTATTTGACCGAAGTGCGAGCAGTAAATAGGGCTTTTGAAATATTGGAGGTGCTTTGCAGTGAAAAAGAACCGCAAAGCCTTGCTTCTTTGCATAAAACTTTAGGTTTATCTAAAACAACCCTGGCCAGAATATTGAACACACTTGAAAAAGGGGGGTATGTGGAAAGGGACGATAGTTTGCAAAAATACGCGCTTGGCATGAAATTTCTTCATTATAGCTACGCGGTTTCAGAACGATTAACCGTTAAGCAGGTGGCAGCGCCTATTATCAAAAGAATCCGGGATAATTGTATGGAAACCGTTTACATTTACATTTTACATGGCAACAAGAGGATCTGCGTTCATTGCCTGCAGGGGAAAAGTTCAGTTAGAGTAATGGTCTATATAGGACAAGTATCACCATTGTATGCGGGTGCATCCGGCAAGGCAATATTGGCATATTTCCCGGAAGAAGAACTCGAGCAATATTTTAACGAAGTTGAATTAAAGCCTCTCACCCCGAGTACAATTATTAATCGGGATTTGCTGGAGCATGATTTAAAGCTGATACGCCAGCGTGGCTACGCTATAAGTATAGGAGAAAAGGATTCTGGCGCGATTTCTGTTAGTGCTCCAATTTGGGACAAGGATGGGAAGGTAACTTCAGCAATTTCTATTGCCGCACCTCTGGATCGCCAGCAAGAAATAGACAAGTTTATTAAATTAGTTAAGGAAGGTGCAGCTGAAATTTCTTCTTATCATATGGTTGTCGAATTTTAAAAATAACTCAAATTTTTTTCCAGTTTCAATGGTACATGTTTCACCTAGTGGCACAACATTTGAGCTGGATACTTTTGGCAGAAGTAAAAAAACGAAAAGGGGGATAAAATTGGAACGGGAAACAAGACTGGTTCAAGGCAACCAGGCGATAGCAGAAGGGGCAATATACGCCGGAGCCGGGTTTTACGCCGGCTACCCGATAACACCTTCCTCCGAGATAGCGGAGGAATGTTCAAAATTGCTTCCCAAAGCGGGGGGCGTATACTTGCAAATGGAAGATGAAATAGCCAGTATAGCAGCAATAGTGGGAGCGTCGCTGGCCGGAGCCAAATCTTTTACTGCTACCAGCGGCCCAGGGTTTACGCTGATGCAGGAGAACCTGGGCTTGGCGGTAATGGGTGAGGTTCCCTGTGTGGTAATTGATGTGCAGCGCTCCGGCCCAAGCACCGGCCTGGCTACCAAACCGGCACAGTCCGATGTGATGCAGGTGAGATGGGGGCGCCATGGTGATCAGAGTATCATTGCCCTCTCACCGGCCACAGTTGAAGAATGCTTCACCTTAACCGTAAAGGCGTTCAACTTTGCTGAAAAATACCGTGTGCCGGTAATACTGGCTGCGGATGAAATAGTGGCTCACATGCGTGAAAACCTTAGCTACCCGGCTCCGGGAGAATTGGAAATAGTGACAAGGAAACAGCCCGCCGGCCCGCCGGCAGAGTACAAGCCATTTTTACCGGAAGATGACGGCATTGCCCCGTTGGCCGCCTATGGAGGCGAATATGTATTTCACGTAACCAGTTCCATGCACGGCTATGACGGTTACAGCAATAATAATCCCGCCAATGCCGAGTGGCGGGTGGCGCAGCTGCACCGTAAAATTGAACGCTACCGCGACGAAATAGTTATGGTCAAAAATTTTGACACCGAAGATATGGATATTCTGCTCATTGCCTTTGGCGCCACCACCCGCGCGGCCAGGGCGGCGGCCCTAAAAGCCCGGGAAAAGGGGATCAAAGCCGGAGTGCTGCAGCTTCTGACTATCTGGCCCTTCCCCGACAAGGAAATAGCCGCCCTGGGCCAAAAAATCAAGACCGTAATCGTACCGGAAATGAACTACAGCGGCCAGGTGGCGGGTGAAGTGCAACGTGTTTTGGGCCCCAATATTGAAATAAGACGGGTTAACAGATATAACGGCACAATTATCACTCCGCAAGATATCTTAAAAGCTATAACTCAGGATTAACTTCAGAAAGAGGTGTTAACGTGACACATGCAACAGGCTTGAAATACTTGAAGAATGGCTGTCTGCCGCTGATGTGGTGTCCCGGCTGCGGCCACGGGATAACGTTGGGCAACATGCTGCG
The DNA here is from genome assembly GCF_900113335.1 of Desulfotruncus arcticus DSM 17038. GTDB lineage: Bacteria > Bacillota > Desulfotomaculia > Desulfotomaculales > Desulfallaceae > Desulfotruncus > Desulfotruncus arcticus. The sequence goes on along the minus strand of NZ_FOOX01000014.1, from coordinate 53,345 downwards.
GGCCTTTGAAGAGTTGGATTTTACCAATGAAAATACCGTAGTGGTTACCGGAATTGGTTGTTGGGGTAAATCAGATGATTATCTGGTGACCAATGCCCTACATACCACCCATGGAAGGGCGCTGGCTTTCGCCACCGGTGTAAAAGCATACAACCCCAAACTAAACGTCGTAGTTTTAATGGGTGACGGCGACGGCGTAACCATAGGCGGCAATCATTTTATTCATGCCGCCAGAAGAAACATCGACCTTACCGCTATCATAGTTAACAACTACAATTATGGTATGACCGGAGGGCAGGCCTCCGCTACAACCCCGTCCGACAGTCGTACCAGCACAACTGTTTACGGCAACCCCGAAAGAGAACTGGATGTCTGTGCGCTGGCTGAAGCCGCCGGGGCTAACTACGTAGCCCGGGGCACGGTATATCACGGCTGGGATCTAAAAAACCTGATGAAAGAAGGCCTAAGCAGAAAAGGATTTTCCTTGATCGAGGTAGTAAGCCCGTGTCCCACTCATTTTGGCCGGAACAACAATATGAAGGTTGCGGTTAAAATGCTTAACTGGCTTAAAGAAAAAGGTGTGACTAAAGAAAAATACGCCCAACTGACCGATCCACAAAAAGATGGATATTTTGTAATTGGTAAGTTGGTCGATAAAGATGCTCCCGACTTTAATACCAGATACGAAGAGATCAGAGCCAGGGCAATGGGTTCTTAGGAGGAAGGTGCAACAAATGAAAGATAAATACGAAATCATCATGGCGGGTTCAGGTGGCCAGGGATTGGTATCCTGCGGCATTATCCTGGCCGAAGCAGCGATTATTGAAGGCCAGAACGCGGCGCAAACGCAATCTTATGGCATAGCCACCAGGGGTGGGTTTTCCAAATCCGAAGTTGTAATTAGTAGAAATGAAATAATTTTTCAACAGGTGCAGGAACCGGATGTAGTATTGGCCCTTACAGAACAGGCTATGGAAATGTATGCCACTATTGAATCCCAGATACCGGTGTTTTATGATACCACCCTCTTGAAAATCCGTGTGGGAGATAACCTTTATGGTTATCCATTCACCGAGCTGGCCAGTAAACTGGGGCATGTTGGTACAGCCAATATCATCGCGTTGGGCGCCATGGCCGCCAAAACCAACATGGTACAAATAGAAAGCCTGGCTCTGGCTTTAAAAAAGAGATTTTCCGGGAAAGTAGCTGAAATGAATATAAAAGCATTAAATATCGGTGTTGAGTTGGAAAGGGACAATAATTAGTGAGCCAGAAAGGAGACCGCCATGAAAAACGGAAAATCTACCACCGCTTCATGTAAAGCAGCTTGTCCGGCGGGCGTGGATGTACCCCGCTATATCAGATATATAAGAGCAGGAAAATTCACCGAGGCCTTGGCCGTAATACGTGAAAAAATACCGTTTCCCGCTGTTTGCGGTTATGCTTGCATCCATCTCTGTGAAACCAAATGTGCCCGGGTGCAATATGACGAACCGGTAGCTATCAGGCTGCTTAAACGGGCGGCACAGGAATACGGGCAGTTAAACGAAGCAGCTATTGCCAAAGCGCGGGCCACAGGGAAAAAAGTCGCCATAGTGGGTGCCGGCCCATGCGGCTTGACAGCCGCTTACTACCTGGCCCGGAATGGACATGAAGTTAAAATTTTTGAGGCTTTGCCTGCTGCAGGCGGCATGATGCGGTATGGTATTCCCGAGTACAGGCTGCCTAATGACGTGCTGGACAAGGAAATATCGTTGATTACCCGTCAGGGTGTGGAAATAGTCAATAATACCAAAATAACCGGCCCGGAAGAATTATTTAATAAAAATTATGACGTCGTGCTGTTTACTGTGGGCGCCTGGCAGGGAACAAGAATGAGCATCGCAGGAGAAGAAAGCACTCATGTATTGAACGGCATTTCCTTCTTAAAAGATGTTAACGCGGGAAATAACCCGGCCATAGGCAAAAAAGTAGTTGTAGTGGGTGGCGGAAACACAGCGGTAGATGCTGCGCGGGCCGCGCTGCGGCTCGGATCGGAAGTTACCATGGTCTACCGCCGCACCGGTGCCGAAATGACGGCTAGCCTTGAAGAAATATCAGAAGCTCTTGAAGAAGGCGTAAGAATTAAATATTTAACTGCTCCGGTTAAGATAACGGGAAAAAGTATAACCTGTATCAAAATGACGCTCGGCCCCGCGGACGGCAGCGGCAGGCCGGCTCCCGTCCCGGTTGCAGGCAGCGAGTATAGCATTGAATGTGATAATGTAATTCTGGCCGTGGGGCAAAAAGCGGACGCGCGCGCATTAAATCTGGCAGCCAATGATAACGGTACGGTAAAAGTAGATCCCCATACCCTGGCAGCTTCCGGACAAGGTATTTTTGCCGCCGGCGATGCTGTAACCGGACCATCTTCCATAATTGAAGCCATTGCTCAAGGCAGACAGGTGAGCTCCTCCATAGATAAATTTTTAGGCGGCTCCGGCATAATTGATCTGCCGGCTGCAAAGGCGGAGCAAGATGAATTGCCTGAAGAAACCCCCCGGGGCACACGGCGTGTACAGGCCAAAAATCTGCCTGTGCAACAGCGCCTTAGCGGCTTCAGCTTAGTGGAACTCGGGTACGATGAACAAGCAGCCGTGGCCGAAGCCCGGCGTTGTTTGGCCTGCGACCTGCGCGAATTTAAGACTGAAGTCAACTCTGCGATTTGCAAGGGATGCCAGTACTGCAAAGAAGTATGCACCTTGGATGTGTTTGAAATATCCGACACCTTCAACCCGCAGGGTTACAAGCCTTCTGTAGCCGCAAAAACGGATAATTGTATCGGCTGCCTGAAATGCCTTTACGTATGTCCTGACTTTGCTATTAGCATCAAGAGTACTTGTCCAACAACTTAGCTTAAAGCAATTAGGCCAACCGCAAACCGGTCAAAGATAATTTTCTATATCAGAAGGGAATGATTATTATTTTATGGACGTTCCCAGGTTATATTTAATTTCCCAAAGTTTTTCTCAGCCGGTAGTTGAAAATATAGCAGAAGAGGTTGCACGACAACTAAAAAACATTGCCATCGACCAATTAATACATCGGGATCAAAGAGTAGCTATAACCGCCGGCAGCAGAGGAATTAAAAATATTGCCGAGATTTTAAGTGTTGTTGTAACAGAGTTTAAACATTTAGGTGCCAGGCCTTTTATTGTGCCGGCCATGGGAAGTCATGGCGGCGGTACTGCTGAAGGCCAAACTGAAGTTTTAAACAGCCTGGGTATCAATGAAGCAACTGTTGGCGCTCCCGTAATATCTGATACGGAAGTGGTGAAACTGGGGCGGACCGAAAAAGGCGCCACGGTTTATATGGATAAAAACGCATTTTATGCCGATGCCATCTTTGTTATCAACAGGGTCAAACCTCATACAAAATTTAAGGCCAGCATCGAAAGCGGCTTAATGAAAATGATCGCTATCGGCCTTGGCAAACAAAAAGGATGCACTGAATTACATTCCTTTGGCTTATATCCTGAACTAGTTCATGCCGCCCGCATGGCGCTGGAGAAGGCCCCGATCATAGCCGGATTGGGTATCGTAGAAAATGCGTCCAAACAAACTGCCAAAATTACAGCAGTCAGGAAAGAAAAAATGGAAGAAGCGGATGCCGAGCTGTTGGTTTTGGCCAAGGATTTAATGCCGGCTCTGCCTGCTGAACATATCGATCTGTTAATAGTTGAAGAGATGGGTAAGAACATCAGCGGCAGCGGGATTGATGTTAATGTAATCGGCCGGGTTACCAAGCCCGTTCCCAGTGAGGAAAAACCACAGGTCGATAACATCGTGGCGCTGGATTTATCTGATGCATCACACGGCAATGCTTTGGGTATGGGATTGGCTGATGTTATTACCCGGCGCTTCGCTGATAAGATCGATTTCCAAGCCACTTACGCCAACGTTATTGCAGCGGGCTCTCTGGGAAGGGGCAAGATGCCCGTTGTCCGGGAAAACGATAGAGCTGCCATCAACGTTATTCTTAACAGTTTACCGGGTAAAAATGAGCAAGATGCCAAAATAGTTTTTATCAAAAACACAATGGAATTGACTAAATTATTAGTGTCTCAGGCTTTACTCAAAGAGCTGGAAGCTAAACCGGGCATAAAAGTTTTAACTGAACTTACACTGGAGTTTGATGATAAAGGAAATCTAACGAACAAAGGATGGTGGTAGACGGAACTATAACCCCAGATTAAAAACTTTGACCATTATAAATAAATTAGAAATTAACGAGGTGTTATAAATGGCTCCCAAAGTGCTATTAACCGAAGCAATTCATGAAGAAGGCATGAATATAATCAAGGAAGCCGCACGGTTGGAAATTGCCGCGGACCCGGGAGAAGAAACGGTCATTAAGGCTATCGCCGATGCAGACGCACTGATTGTGCGCAGCACCAAAGTTACCGCAGCCATAATTGAAGCGGGGAAACAATTAAAGGTTATCGGCAGACATGGTATCGGCCTTGACAATATCGATCTTGAAGCGGCCAACCGCTGCGGGGTTGCGGTGGTAAACACTCCCGAAGCGAACGTCATGTCTGTAGCCGAACATGTATTGGCTACCATGCTGTACCTGTGTAAACGCATTAAAGAGGTGGACAACGCTCTGCGCGTGGGAGAGTTCGACCAGCCCGGTTCTTTGCCCGGTTTGGTTACCAAACTCGGCTATACAACTGAGGAGTTATACGGAAAAACGCTTGGTTTGGTAGGCTTTGGGAAAATTGCCCGGAAGACGGCCGAACTTTGTGTTAAGGGTTTTAATATGAAGGTGTGCGGTTACGACGCTTACCTGGCACCTGAAATGATTAAGCAGGCGGGAGTGGAGCCGTGCGGGTCACTGGAAGAAGTCTTTGCCAAGAGTGACTTTATATCAGTTCATGTACCGTTGACACCGGGTACAAGAAACCTGATCGGGAAAAAACAATTGGACTTAATGAAACCCACGGCTTATTTTATTAACCCGTCCAGGGGCGGTGTGGTCAATGAGGAAGATCTATACCAAGCATTAAAAAACAAGTCCATTGCAGGCGCCGCGGTAGACGTATTTGCCAAGGAACCTCCCGCTAAAGATAATCCCTTGTTTACACTGGAAAATATTGTAGTAACACCACATATTGCAGCTATGACCGACGGGGCCCTTGTTCGTATGGCCCGCGATGTATCTGCAGGGGTTATGTCTGTTTTGCGCCGGGAGCGCCCCCAAAATCTGGTTAACCCCGAAGTATGGAAAGATTAATCCCGCGGGTGATTTAAAATGGAGCAAATTACCGGTTATCTGCGGGCCGACGGAAAAATAGGCGTCCGCAACCACGTACTTGTTATTCCAAGCTCCGGGTGTGCCTTGCATGTTGCGAAGATGATAACCCGTAAGGTGCCGGGTGCGGTATGCCTGGCCAACCAGTACGGCTGCGGGCAAATAGGAAAAGATTTGGAACAAACTTTCCGCACTCTGGCCGGTTTGGGGCGTAACCCCAACGTTGGCGCCGTTATGGTTGTGGGATTGGGATGCGAATCTTTGCAGCCGGGACTGCTGGCGGATAATATAGCACTATCCGGCAAGCCAGTGGAAATGATTATTATTCAGAATAACGGTGGAACTTCAGGCGCCATTGCCAAGGGAACGCAGCTATTAAAAAAATTAGCGGCAAACGTTGCGAAAGCAGAGCCCTCCCATTATCCGGCCAGTGAAATAATACTGGGTTTGGAATGCGGAGCTTCCGATGCCACTTCAGGACTGGCGGCAAATCCTTCCCTGGGATATGCTGCAGACATGCTCGTTCAATCCGGTGGCAGTATAATCTTATCGGAGACTGTTGAAATTATTGGAGCTGAACACGTGCTGGCAAGAAGGGCGGCAAACCCGGAGATAGCTGCAAAGCTGCTCGGAGTTGTACAAGCGTTTGAGCAAAGAGTGGTTAACGAGGGCAGCGATATCAGGGATACCCAGCCTACACCCGGCAATAAGGCGGGAGGGATCACCACCCTGGAAGAGAAATCTCTGGGCTGCATTTATAAGGCGGGAACAACTGCCGTTAATGATGTGCTTGCTTACGCCGAGGGAATCCGGGGCAAAGGTTTATCCGTAATGGATACACCGGGGCATGATATCCAATCTATGATCGGCATGCTGGCGGGAGGAGCGCAAATCGTGGCCTTTACCACCGGCCGGGGAAGCCCCTGTGGCACGCCTATAGCGCCGGTGGTAAAAATCACTGCCAATAAACAAACATATGCTAAAATGATGGACAACATCGACGTGTACGTTGGCGGCGTGATCGAAGGCAGCAGCTCAATACAGGTATCAGGAGCCCAAATATATGAACAGGTTATGGCCGCTTGCAACGGTCAATTAACCTGTTCGGAGAAATTGCAGCACAGAGAATTTGCTTTATGGCGTATTGGGACCAGCTATTGATCTTCGCACAGCCTGTAAGACCCCGCCCTCTTAGGTCGGGGATAACAGGCTGTAAGCTCTAAATAAGTGCGACTAAGGTTTAGCGGTCAGGGGACACACCTCTGCTTATAGGTCAAACTTTTGGGTCGAGGTATGTCCCCAACGTATGGGTCAAAACCCCACCTGACCAAGTCTTCTTTATTAAGCTAACCGTGAAAGTATGGCGAGTAAAGTGCTAAAACTTATCAGAGGCTATTCAATATTTATTACAGGCCTGCTTTATATAGTAACTGCTTTATTGGGAGTTGGCAACTGGCACGGAATTTTAAGTGTCGCCACTTTGCTGGTAATAGTGCAGTGTATAACCGTAACTACCGGATTAACAAGGTTTGTTGGTTACGGTCTCTTTTTTATAGGGTCCGCCCTGCTGATATATAATGATAGTACTATGTCGACCTGGTTCAATGCGATTATCCAGAACGGCATGGTATTAACGCTAATTGTTTTCGTTCCGTTGATGGGATTGCCGTTAAGTTTTCCCAAGTACCATGCGGCATTGGAGAGCATGCTTCAAAAAAGCATAACCGGCAGCCGCAGCGGTATTTATCTTCTGGGCCACGGCATATCTCACTTGCTGGGCAGTGTAATGAACATTGCCTGTATTTCCATCACTTATAGTGTCTTGATCATAGGCACCGGGGGCAAGTATCGCAATATGCTGGCCCGGGCGGCGATGCGGGGTTATGGCGGCATATTGTTCTGGTCGCCTAATTCCGCTGCTGTCGGAGTGGTACTGGCCTATTGGGGAGATGATCTGGTTGATCTAATTTTATATGGCCTGCCGCTGGCTCTTCTGACCCTGGTTGTAGGGTGGCTGGAAAACCGAGTCCGGTATGGAGCTGCCGGCAGAAAGCCTGCCAGCAACAGTCCGGGCACCAGCAATTCAAATGAGCGGCTTGGAGCATCAGTGCAACAGCCGGATAGTGCAGCTGCCGGCGGTTCCAATATCAATAATGATGAAAACAGGTATATCAAGCAGCTTGTGGTGGGGATAACTGCAATGCTGGCAATTATTATCCTTTTAGACATGCTTACATCAATAAGCATTTTAGCTCTCGTACCCCTCGTTGCGCTTATTGTTCCGTTAATCTGGGTGGTCTTAACCGGTGACATGGCGAACTATAGTTTTGAGTTTAAAAAATATCTAACCGAGATGATCCCGCAAATGTCAAATGAAGCAACCATTTTTCTCGGCGCCGGTTTTTTTGCGGTGGCGGTGGGGGTTTCTCCCATTGGGCACTATCTGCCCTTATTGTTCAAAAGTGTTGCCGGAAACGCTACGCTGGTATTATTGCTGACCGGAGTTCTCATTATCGGGTTATCTTTGTTCGGGCTTCACCCCATGCTTACGACTACCAGTATTTTAACTGCTTTTACTCCACAGGCCCTGGGGCTGTCCTTCCCTTTTATGGCCATGGCGATACTGGGAAGTTTTGGACTTGCCGTTACCTGCTCACCTTTTTCCGCCGGCAATTTAAATGTTGCCGCTATTGTGGGGAAGGATTCCACGGAAGTATCAATTAAGTGGCAGCTGGCCTATACACTATTAATGTTTTTGGTTTTAGTCATTTATTTGAATGTTATAAAATTGCTCTTTGGCATATAAGTTCCTTATATATTGCCTGAAAGCAAACACTGCAGATGTAACTGACCGGCCAATGCTGCCCACGCCGAACATTGCCAGACAAAATTTTCCTTGGGAGGGACAAGTTATGACACAAGCCGGCAGAGAGGCAATTATTTTAAACATTAAGGATAACACAGGCACCGCGCTGAAGGACCTTAAAGCCGGAGCAGCTTTAAATATTGCTGTTGAAGATAAACAATATCGTATTGTTTTGCGGGAAGATGTTCCTTACGGTTTTAAATTCGCCCTCTGCAAAATACTCAAAGGGGAAGCTGTTATAAAATACGGAGAGACGATAGGCCGGGCTACCATTGAAATTAATGAAGGCAGCATTGTTCACGAGCACAATATGGAAGGCTTGCGCGGCAGGGGTGTTTTGCAACCAACTAGCAAGGAGGATATGAGCATGAAGCATAAGTTTTTAGTTCATGGTTATGAGGACAATGTCGGGGTAGCCGTCCAGGATATTAACACCGGCGAAAATGTAATAGGTGTCTTCTTGGACACCAATGATGAAACAACCATACAATCCAACCATGATATTCCACTTGGACACAAGATTGCCTTAAAGCCGATCAAAACCGGTGAATATGTTTTTGAATACGGTGAAACAATCGGTAAGGCAGTCCAGGATATCAATCCGGGAGACTTGGTGCATGTTCACAACATCAAAAGCGTGAGGTGGTAAAAATGAATACCAAAATATTAGGCTATCGCCGTGAGAATGGCCGGATCGGCATTCGGAATCATGTATTGCTGCTGCCTTTGGATGCGGTGTCTTATCCAGTATGCCGAGCGGTGTCCAATACCGTTGCAGGCACGCTGTTTATTACTCACCCGTATGGGCGCATGCAATTCGGGGCGGATTTGGAGCTGCACTTCAGGACACTGATCGGTACCGGCAGCAATCCGAATGTGGCGGCAGTAATTGTTATAGGGATAGAACCTAATTGGACGAAAAAAGTGGCCGACGGCATTGCCAAAACCGGTAAGCCGGTAGCTTATTTTTGGACTGATGAAAACGGCGACTTGAAAACGATAGAAAGAGCTTCGCGTAAGGCGGTAGAATTTGTACATTATGCAACAGCATTGGAAAAGGTGGAGGCCGATTTAAAAGACCTGATCTTCGGGTACAAGTGCGGCGAGTCGGACACAACCTCCGGGTTAGCAGGTAACCCGGCTGCCGGTGTGGTCTGTGACCGGTTAATAGAAATGGGATCCACGGTAATGTTTGGCGAAACTCCCGAAATCACCGGCGCAGAGCATATCCTGGTCAAGCATTTTGCCACCAAAGAGCTGGGAGATCAATTCCTCAAAACACATAAAGAGTATTTGGACCTCATTTTTTCCAAAGGCGAGGATCTCCTTGGCTCGCAACCCAACCAAGGCAATATCGCCGGGGGCATATCCACGATTGAAGAGAAAGCTTTAGGCAATATTCAAAAGGTTGGCAAATCCCCGATCGTTGGTATTCTGGATACATGTGAAGCACCCGCCAAGCCCGGACTCCATTTTATGAATACTTCTTCGGCCGCCGCCGACTTAGTGACAGCTATGGCGGCAGCAGGAGCCGCGATGACCGTGTTTATCACCGGGAAGGGTAACAATGTCGGCAATCCGATTACTCCGGTGGTTAAAATATGTGCCAATCCCAAAATTTGCAGTCTGGTGCCGGAAAACATCGATGTTAATGTAAGCGGTATAATCAGCCGGGAAATAACATTGGAGCAAGCCGCCGACAAAATTATGGAGTGCATCATTAAAACATCCCGCGGCCGCTTTACCGCGACAGAAGTGCTCAAGCACGATGAATTTGCTTTAACGCGGCTATTTCCCCAATCATAAGTTAAAAAATATTATGCGCTTCACACAACAACACATTTACAGCAAATTAACGATAAACTCGAGGAGGATCGATTATGAAATTTACCCGATTTTCCAATAATGGAGAAACCATGTATGGTGTTTTGGAAGGAGAAAAGATCACCAGATTAAGCGGCGATTTTCTACAGGGAAATGCGGAGAAATTAAATGAGGTTTATTCTTTGCAAGATGTGCAGCTGCTGCCACCGGTGATTCCCGGCAAGATTATTGCCATCGGACTCAACTACGTTAAACACGCGGAAGAGAGTAATAAGCCGATTCCCGAGGAGCCGATGATGTTTATGGTATCTCCCTCTGCGGTAGTGGGTCAGGATGATCAAGTCATTTTGCCGACGTTGGATCACCGGATTGATTATGAAGCGGAACTGGCTATCGTGATAGGCCAGGAAGCAAAAGGAGTCAAAAAAGATGAGGCTCTGTCTTTTGTATTCGGTTACACCTGTGCCAATGATATCTCCGACCGGGATTTACAAAAGAAGGATATCCAGTATACGAGAGCCAAATCATTTCATACCTTCAAACCGTTAGGGCCTGTCATTGAAACCTCTCTCGATCCGAATAATGTCGAGATCAAACTCTTTATTAATGGAGATGTGCGCCAGCATTCCAATACCAATGATTTAATTCATAATGTAGAAACAATAATTGAGAAAGTGACGGAGGTTATGACATTATATCCCGGTGATGTAATTCTGTCAGGCACGCCTTCCGGCGTAGGACCGTTGCACCCTGGTGATTTAATCGAAGTAACAATCGAAGGAATCGGTGTACTTAAGAATACCGTGCAAGGATGAAACAGGTAAACGGATTGTTTTTCCGGTTGCCCATTGTACAGGAGGAGCAGCTGTTATGAATCAGGAACAAGTGCAAGATCAAAGTACCCCTTTGGATCAAGGCGAGTACTGGAAGATGTTAGGAATGACTATTGTACAGAGCAAAAACGGAGAAGCGGTAGTTAAACTGGAGGCAGGCCGGAACCTGACGCAAGTTTTCGGCCGGGTCCATGGCGGCGCCGTTGCTTCTTTGGCCGACGCCGCCATTGGGGCGGCCCACAGGAGTTACTTGAAGCCGGGGGAGAGTCAAGCCACCATTGAGTTGAAGGTAAACTTTTTGAAGGCTGTTAATCTTGGAGAGCTTGTCGCTGAAGCCCGGATTATTCATAAAGGCAAAAAAATATCATTCGGCCAGGCTGAAATAAGGAACAGCGAGGGCGACCTAGTAGCCTTTGGCGTCGCTACCTACATGGTTATATAAACGGACGCATTGCAGCGTCTAAGGATTGGCGTCCGCTTCGCAGAACGACGCTGTATCTTTGCTCACTCTTTAGCAATTTCGAATAAGGCGTGATAGGGTAACCGGCATAAAACCTGGCTCAGGCGTAAATAACGCCTTTTGCCATGACCCGGTTACCCTGCACCGGTTTTTTGCATCGTGTTGCCAACTAGCTTTCCCGTTTTAGACCCAGCCCCTGGCCTTAATGGCTTCTTCCACCCTGCGCAGAGCCCTCACCCAGGCAGCCATCCGCATGCTGATCTTTTCAACCTCCGCCGTCCGGTAAACTATATTAAAGGTTTCAGTAAACATCTCGTCATATTTCCTGTGTACCTCTTTTTCCACCCAGTAATACCCGTATGTTCCCTGTACCCTTTCCAGGTAGGCGATAACTGTTCCTCCCCCGTTGGCCAGGATATCCGGAACCACCTTAACGCCCCGCTCGGTCAGGATCTTTTCGGCGTCAGGCGTCGTGGGTCCGTTAGCACCTTCAACAACTAATTTGGCTTTAATGTTACAGGCCATCTCAACAGTAACAACCCCCTGCACCGCCGCCGGAATCAATACATCACACGGACAGGTCAGCAATTCAAGGTTAGTCATAGCCTGAGCACCTGGAAAATCGATTAAAGTATTATATTTCTCCATATAACTGTTAAGCTTAGCTATATTAAACCCGTTTTCATTATAGATAGCGCCGTGGACATCGCTTACCGCCACAATTTTAGCGCCAAAGCTGTCCAGAATCCGGGCCGCCCACGAACCAACTTTTCCGTAGCCCTGAACAGCCACGCGCAGGCCTTTAATATCCCAGCCTGTTGCCTTGCAGGTCTCACGCACGGCAAGGCTTACCCCGAGTCCCGTTGCCGCAGCCCTGCCCTGGGAGCCGCCTAAAGCAACCGCTTTGCCGCTAACCGCGGAAGGCTCATGGCGCATACCGTGGACCTGTTCCCATTCATCCAACATCCAGCTTTGGGTGTCGGCCCCCGTCCCGATATCAGCGCCGGGAAAATCCACACCGGGTCCGATCAAGGGAGCAATTGACCTTATATAAGCCCGGCACACCCGTTCCAATTCGGCTTCCGAAAGGACCCCGGGATCACAGCGCACTCCGCCTTTGCCGCCGCCGGCGGGGATGCCGTTAAGTGAATTCTTAACCGTCATCCACATCGCCAGCGCCTTGATGTCATCTAAAGTTTCATCGGGGCTGAATCGAGTTCCCCCTTGGATTTGCCCCAAGGCATGATTATGGTGCACCCTGTATCCGGTAAAGAAAATAGTTTTCCCGCTATCCAGCTTGACGGGGAAATTAACAATCAACACTCGTTGCGGCTCACATAACATGGCCAGCGTTTCCGGCTGCAGCCCGGCAATATTGGCGGCCTCCTCCAGTTGAGCCAAAGCTATCCCCAAAGCGGTATTATTCATTTAATACAGTCCCCTCCATAAGAAAGGCGCGCACAGTCAATTCCCTCGGTGCGCGTTTTTCAATACTTTATTTCGATGCCCCGGCAATAAATTATGGGTATTTATACGCCTGGGTGTGTCCCCCATGCGCCGATGCCAGGCACAACCCCGAGCTTACCCCCCGCCGAGAGGGGGCACAAGAGTTACCACATCCCCATCAACAGGCAGATAATCCCTTCTCCTGCATTGGCCGTTTACAATAATCGCCGCCAGGCCGGCTACGTCGATCCCCAGCTGATCAGTCAATATTTGCTGCACTGACAAGGGTTCATCCAGCATAACGACAATTTTTTCCTGCTTGTTGGGGAACTTTTCACGAATTATTCCCGTTGCCCGTAAAGTTATTTGCAAGTTAATCCAACTCCACTGATAAAAAGCATACACTTTATAATCGCCTTATGCGCTGAGGTGTTCCTTTACCACTTCAATTACATCGGGGAAATCAATCCTTAACCTTTTCAGCGTCTCCAAAGTCGGGATACCGTTCATTGTCCAGCCGCGCCGCTTATAAACGGCATCCGCCAGTTTTTCATACTGTTCTTCCTTGTATTGCCGCAAAGCCTTTATTTTCTCTGCCGTGGTTTTGCCCGCGGGGTCAAAGCCCATGTTATCTTTCAGCTGTTGGTCGTAGCGGTCGGCGCGGGATTCGTATTCTTCCACGGTAACCGGTCCAACAGAACGGTAAGGAACAGCATCATGTTCCCTGGTTCCGTAACCCATCTTCAGGTTAAAGACCCGCTGGAAGTTATATATGGCCTCGGACTGAGACTTCAGGCCGTCTTTGGTTATTTCCCGGCCGGTAACCCCGGAAAACAGGTCGACATAGTTTTCTATGTGTTCCGGTACTTTTTCAGGTTCCTCAGTATCTGCATTATCCGCCGGCACTATATCGTTCCAGGGCAGTTTACACAACCCGTTGAGACCGAACCAGGTGCGCAGCATGGGGAAGTAATGCAGCGCCTCCGCCTTGTCTTCAAAGGTTGGTATCTGATTGAGAACCATATCCATGAAAATAAGCCATGCTTCGTCGTGGTGGGCGCCTTTATTGCCCAACCCGTAACCGCCCTGCTGGGCCAGGGACTCTTTGGTTACATATTCGGAATACTCCAGACCTTTTACTTCCATCCCAATATCCTGCAGGAATTCAGGGTCGGCCTGATATTTTGCAGCAAATAACCTTTTCATCCGCCGGATGCCGAGGCCGGCTATTTTACCAAAACCTTCACCTCGGGCAATTTGGTGCAGCAGTTCCATAGCGGCTTCAGCGTTACCAAAATTAAGTTCCAGCCCGCCGGTAATATCCTTATTGATAATGCCCTTTTCGTAACATTCCATGATAAAAGCAGTGCCTGTTCCGAAAGAAATAGTATCAATGCCATACGTGTCGCAGTAGAAGTTCCCCTCCAGTACATAATCATCATCAAATATGCCAAGATTGGTCCCCAACCCGGCTATGGTCTCATATTCCGGGCCGTCGACCAAAACTTTGCGCCCTTTATAGGGGCCCGTTTTAAGCTCGTATTTTTCCACAACCTTGGCGCAGCCAAGCGTGCAGCCATACCAACAGCCATCGGTCCCGGTGTGCGTAAACCGGTCTATCCACCCGTCGGTAACCTTATAAGCTTCGGGGTGGGAACCGAACTTGAAATTCAAGGTTGGTATCAAGTCATACTCGCGCATAATGGGGGCCAGGTGTGCAGTACCTTTCCTGCGCATTTTATTTTGTTTGTCATCCAGCGTGGCAATTTCCCTGTGCATCTTGATGCCGGTTTGGCATATACGCTCTTTATCCGCCGGGTTGTTGGAATAACCCTTAAGCCCGCTGTATTTGACCACCAGCGCCCTGATTTTTTTGTTTCTGAAGACTGTGCCCGTGCCGCCGCGACCCGCTTGCTTCAGCCTAACAGACTTTCTCCGAAGGTCATAAAACGAAAAATTAAGCACGCCCCAAAGTGAATTGTCGGCGCCAATACCTGCGGAAACTACAGAAACATTCTTTTTATTATTGTCTGATCCGGCGTACAGCTCAGTTAGCTGATCAGCTAACATATGGCTGTTTACATCCTCTAAAGTTACTTCCTCAATGCTTACCGTGCCGGTATCGCCGTCTATATAAATAACCACGTCTTTTGCCGCTTTACCCTGTATTTCTATGGCATCCCAGCCGGAAAATTTCAAATAGGGACCAAAGTAGCCACCAACGTTGCTGTCTATCACCGAACCGGTTGTTGGGGACAATGTTACTACCAGGGATTTTCCTGCACCCGGATACTGGGTAATCCCGCCAATTGGTCCGCTGGAGATAATAATTTCATTTTCCGGGTCATTCCACTTGGTATCCCCCGTTACAGCGCGCCACAGGTAGTATAGTCCGAAGCCCCGGCCACCGATAAAAATATCCTTCATTTGGTCGGTCACAGGCTTGCTATTAATTGTATGATCAGCTAAGTTTACATAAAGCGTTTGATTAGCGTATCCTTTGTCAATCGCCGGTATCTCATAATTAAAAGTTGCTATGACTTTGCGGGGTATACTCATGGATTATCGCCTCCTTCTTGATCAAATCCAACTAAATTTCTTCTATATATAAAGCCCGGGCCGGACATTCCTTGGCACATTTGCCGCAAGCGATGCATTTATATGGCTCATCCATGCTTAAGTGTTTTTGCATGGCCCCGGCGGGGCAAAAGCCAACACAGGAATAGCAGCCCACGCACTCACTTTTTCTGATCAGCACCGTACCATTCTTGGCCCTGTAGATCGCCTGCACGGGACATACTTCAATACAATTGCCGCACTGGTCACAGGCCACGATAGAAACCAGGCCGGTATCCTGTGACCTGGCGCCTATTTTAATGGCCGATAATTCTTTGTTAATGCTTTTGGTAAAGTTAGTGGAGCATATTTCTTCACACTTATAACACTCTGTGCAAAGTTCCGGTTTTGTCCTTAATACTTTCACCATTCGATTAATATACCTCACTCTCCAATAACAATTGATTTTCCGCAAACCGGGTAATAGAAAATGGAGTTAAATCTATCGTCTCGTATTTCCCTAAACGGATCAGTTCCGATAACGCTTTACCGGCCGCAGGTGCTTGTTGAAAGCCATGACCGCTAAAACCGGTGAGTAAATAATAACCATTCATATCGGGATGCTTACCAATGATCGCGTTATGATCTATATAATTATATTCATAAAGACCGGCCCAACCTGTTTCCAACTTTAATTGATCGAAATTAGGAGAGCGTTCGGCTAATAAAGGCCAAACTTCTTCGTTAAAATATGATCTATCTAAAGTAAAATCAAAATTGAAGCTGTAATCTTGTTGCTCTGTCTCATTAGATCCCTCGCGCGAACCGATAATTACTTTAAGTCCTTCACCCTGGAAGTAGGTGCCTAAATAGTCAAAAACAAATGGGATGTCTGTTTTAAACGGCACGGCCAAGTCGACACAATAAACTTGCTTACGATAAGGACGAACCGGTATATCTACCCCCATTGTCTTACTTATTTCACCGGACCAGGCTCCGGCTGCATTTACCACAATTGGTGCATGATATTCTGCGCCGGTTTCCAATTTCACACCCTTTACTTGATGAAGTCCATCGGTTAAAAGGGCTTGAACCTTCTCGTAAACGTACTCCACTCCCAATCGTTTAGCATGTCTCACATACCATTGCAGGACGGAATAAGGATCGGCATTACCGCCTTCCACATCAAAAACGGCACCCGCCAAATCATCAACATTCAGCTCCGGGACTAAAGATTTTGTTTCTTCAGGGGTTAGTAATTGTACATTTACATCATAACTTTTCTGCACCTTCATGTTTTCTTTTAACAGGGATAACGCTTGCTCATTAGCTAAATATAAATAACCATGTTGTTTAAAATCAATTACTGCCGGTTCATCATCCAGAGCCATTTCCTTTTCAAAATTTTTCAGTACTTGCAAACTAAGCTTGGACATTTGTATATTTCCCGGAATACTGAATGTTTGACGGAATCCTCCGTAACAGCGTGGAGTGGAAGAATATTCATACATGCGGTCTTTTTCAAAAACAACAATGCTTCCGGTATATCCGTCTTTGCGCAGGTTATAGGCTAAACTTGACGCCATGATCCCGCCGCCTACAATAATCAAATCATACTTCTTAATCATAATAACCTCCCCGTTATTTTTCATGACAGTCTATATGCCCGGCTCCACTTATTTATGGATGATAGCGCATCCAGTGCTGCGCTTACTCCGGGAACCACCGGATCACCTTGCCTACGGTATCCATTTTTCATCCTCTGCTGGTGCCGCACCGGTGCCATGGTGGTCTATAAGGAACAAAATAAAAGTCGTTAAATTGGTCGGACCATCGTAATCCAACGCAGCGAAAAAAAATATACTGGTCAGACCACTTTAAACAATTTTCCACATTAATACGAATTTTCCTGCCCGGCACGAAAATTTTTCAGTAAAATTGTTTTTAATGTGGCCCGACCAATAAAGAAGACTTGGTTCAGGTGGGGTTTTGACCCCACCTGAACCTTAGTCGCACTTATTTCGAGTTTATCGCCGTTTAACTCCCGCCTGTAGAGGCGGGAGTCTTAGCGGCGGTTAACGAGATAAACGATAATTAAGTTAATCTTTATAATTATTTGCTTCTAAGGGCCTTGGTAATAAAATATAAAAATCCACCCATAAAGGTCCCTAAAATGATAATCATCATGATAATGGTTACACCGGTAAATTGGTAATCCATTACATACCCCTCCCAAGTTTGGCGTTTTGCTTGCCGCTATCAGCCATCTGGCTACCATAGGGGCGCTTAATCATTTTGTTAAACCAGCCGTTTAATATACCTACTACCGCAAACGCAAAGACAACCTGTACGACAATGGTACCTACACTGAATACTTCCTTGGGATCCCACCAGTTGTCGGGGTACCAGGTAACCGCCTGCCACAACCACCAACCCAGGAAAAACACAAATATTACCGGGATGCAGTACTTGATGGAGAAAACAAACCAGTTGCCCAATTTAATATCGCTGACCGGGTTGACGTCTTCGTCACGCATTTTTTCAACCCCGTATTGGATCGCGGCTATGGCATAGAAGAGGCAGCTGAACAACAGGCCGATACCCCAAACCCAGTCCTGGTTGTTAAAAATATCCATGCTGATGGCGGAAGGGATGCCCATCAAAAAGCACACGGCAACAACCCATACAATAGCTCTATGCCTGTCCATGCCAAAGTCCATAAAGTTCCTGGTGGCAAACTCCACCATGGCGATCAGTGACGATATTGCGGCAAAAGCCAGAGCGATGAAGAATACCACAGACATAAAGTAACCGCCGGGCATTTTACCGAAAAGCTGCGCCATATAGATGAAGGTTATACCGGTATTACCAGAGCTCATCGCCTGGTGCATATATTCAGCCGACGGAGCCAGAGCGAAAATGGCCGGGATAATGGCCATCCCTGCCAGCAGTTCCACCGTGTTGTTACCCATACCTGCTGTTAGAGCATTTTGGGCAATATCCTCTTTTTTCCTGGTGTAGATGGCATAAGTCGCATACAAGCCCCAACCGGCTCCGGTAGACCAGGCCGACTGTGACAGAGCCTGCAGCCATGTATCGGCTTTAACCAGATAAGCCGGATCGGGGGTAAACATGTAGGCCAAGCCGGCCATGGCCCCGTCCAAACTGAGGGATTTGATAACTGCAACTATCAGCAATACAAATAATGCCGGTAAAAGAAATTTACTTGCAGCTTCAATACCGCGTTTAACCCCAAAGTATACCACTATGCCGCTTAAAACTATGGCCATAAAGTGAAAGCTGATCGTTTGGGCGGGATTGGTGGTGAATGTCTCCCATAATTTATTGGTGTCGACTCCCGAATGAAAGGCGCCGCCAATAGCCAATGAGGCATATTTAATAGTCCAGCCAACCACCACTGAATAGTAAAAGGTAATAAATATGCAAACCCAGGTAATGAATCCACCCATCCAGGTATATTTACGACCCACAAAATCTCTGAAAGAACCTGTGGTACCCAACCTGGTTTTACGTCCTACCACCATTTCCACCATAATCAGCGGGAAAGACCACAGGAACAAGAATATAGCCCAGCCAATTAAAAATGACCCGCCGCCGTTTTCCGCAACCATCCTGGGGAAGCGCCAAATGTTGCCGGTGCCGATGGCCATACCCATAGCCGCCAATATATAGCCAACTCGGGTACCCCACTCTTCACGTTGATTGTTAACCATAATATCCTCCTTAGTCAAATAGTTGAAAAGCTGCCGGTAACGCGAATGTTATGTATCCAACTGCGCAGCATCTTCGAATACACTCCCCCTTTCCCAGCAAATTGCCGCTATGCTTAAATTGATGTATGGCACATCATGCCGGCATAAGGCAGTACTGCCACCCCGGTCTGCCATAATCACAAAGCGCTGCATTAAGGGCGTATGGCAGGGATAGCGCATGTTTCATAGCTATCTACGCCGTTTCCACCGCCGGACATTTCCTCAGTGACAATTAAAATTAATTTGGCTTATTAAAATATTTTGAATTATACTTTGGCACAAAAATGGCAAGTCCGCTTGTCTTAACTGGTATGACCAATTTGAGTAAAAAATACGCCAATTTTTTTAAAATTCCTCCTAGTCTCAAAAAAAATTTTTAAAATATTTTTAAGGTTTTTAATAATTAATTATATCTATAGAACAACTATATTGGCAACAAAAAAACCCTGGCTAAAAAGCCAAGGCCCCATTACCTTTAAAATACAAGTCAAAACCTCTTCGTTTTGTATGTAATTTTATGTTTATATTTTGCCCTATCACGATTATTATGTCAATATGTTAATCGGTGTTTTCATCATTTATTAAACGTTTAGTCTCGTTTATAGCATGCTGCAGATGATCTTCTATAAGCCTGGCCGCCAATTCGGCTTCTTTATTCTTGATGGCCTCATAAATTTCAAAGTTTTGATCACACCACGTTTTAATTGGCCCTTTCAAAAGCTCTTTTCTGGTGGGGCCGTACGCCTCTTTCATCAGCCCGGAAAGCATCGTCATGATGTTAAATAATACCGAGTTTTGGGTAGCCCTAGCAATAGCCAAGTGAAAGCTTATATCGGATTCATCAGCGTCCCGGTTGTTGGTCACGTCATTATACATTTCAATAGCCGCTTCCCGGATCTGGTACAAATCAGATTTGCTGGCCCGCTCGGCGGCCAGCTTCACATTTTCAACCTCCAGGATCTTGCGGGCTTCCAACAGCTCCAGAACGCTTTCTTTCTCCTTCAGCATGATGCTGGCCAACGGCTCAACGATACTCTCCACGCTAATTTTTTTGATGTAAGCCCCCCCGCCGGGTGTAATTTCTATCAGCCCCATGGAATCCAATGCGCTTAAAGCTTCCCGCAGCGCGGATCTGCTCACCCCCAGCTTTTCAGCCAGCTGTCTTTCCGGCAGCAGCTGGTCACCGGGAGCTAAAGACCCTTCCTGGATGAGCTGCCTAATTTGCGCTACAATATCCCTGTATAACCTGGTCCTTTTTTTGCGCTTAAAATCCAATTCTTCACTATGACTCATGTCGTATACATGCACCTCCAC
This sequence comes from Desulfotruncus arcticus DSM 17038, assembly GCF_900113335.1. Classification (GTDB taxonomy): domain Bacteria; phylum Bacillota; class Desulfotomaculia; order Desulfotomaculales; family Desulfallaceae; genus Desulfotruncus; species Desulfotruncus arcticus. The sequence continues at coordinate 32,980 of NZ_FOOX01000014.1, read as the reverse complement.
ATGCCAAGCATACCCTTAATCTATATTTTTCCCGTTCTCTGAAAATCCTTCCGGCAAACTGCCCCGTCTGAAAAAGTTGACACCACCCGGAAGCTGCACAATGAGTACTGCCAGGATAACCAGCGCCGCACCGGCTGATTGAATGGGGTCGAGCACCTGTCCCAGCATGACGTACGCAAAAAACACCGCCATCACCGGCTCAAGGGTGGCAATAATACTGGCCAGCCCGGTTTCTACATGCTTTAGAGCAGCTATGTAGCATAAATAAGCCAATAATGTAGGCACTAATCCGATATATAACAGGTAGTACCAAACAACATTTTCGTAATGGGCTATAAACACTTCAGCGGGAAAATGCAAAACAGATAAAAACAGCAAACCAAAACCCTGGGAATATATGATCACCGTCCAGGCATGATAGTTGGCCGAGGTTTTTTTGCCGAAAATAGAATACATGGCATAGCAAAAACCCGCCGTTACACCCAACAAAATACCGGACATGTTTAACTTTAAATTGGCCGCATCATAGCCCTTAACCACCAGAAAACACCCTGAAATCGTTAATAAGATGCAAAATATTTTTTTAATATTAATTACTTCGTTGAAAATAAACCTGGACAGCACCACCACCATGGCCGGTGCCGTATATAAAAGAATGGCCGCCATGGCCACGCCGGTTTTTTCAATGGCATAAAAATATGAGTAATAGAACATGGTTACACTGATAAATCCATATAAACAAAATAATGGAATATCGCGCAGCTTAATTTTAAGTCGCGACCTATCAAAAATCAAGCAGATTACAGACATGGCCAAGAAGCAAATGGCTGCCCTAAACCAAATTACCTGCTTGGGCTCCAGGCCAATGGCAAAAAGTTTTTCCCCCGGTATACCGATACTGCCCCAAGCCGCTGCGGCCAGCAGAATTAACACATAGGACAGGCCCACTACCTTCACTCCTAACCTTGCAGCTATTTACGCAATGCCTAATTCTGGTCTATAATGGTAAGACCAATTCTAGATCAACATTAGTATTTCCTGCTTTAGCCTGATCTTTTTTGCATTTGGTCATCAGGACGTTAGATTAGATAATCTATTTTGCCAACTAATCAAAGAAAGGAGTAATTTAAATTGCTGGTACTTACACAGGAAGACATTAAAAAAGCAATTACCATGCGCGAGGCTATAGACGCCGTGGAAACAGCTTTTGCGCAGCACTATTTGCAACGGGCCGCCATACCTTTGCGCACCAGGATTCATTGTACCAAGTCCGACGGGGACGTGCTGTTTATGCCCGCTTATATGCAGGACCTGGACGGAGTCGGCATCAAAATCGTGTCCGTGTTCCCCCGGAATGCAGCCTCCAACAAACCCACTATTTCAGCCATCATGCTATTAAATGACGTGACCACCGGCGAACCACTGGCCCTCATGGATGCCACCTACCTTACCGCACTGCGCACCGGCGCCGCCTCGGGTGCAGCCACCAGGCACCTGGCCAACCAAGATGCCGCCAGGGCGGCCATATTTGGCACCGGGGCACAGGCCCTGAGACAGCTGGAAGCAATATTAGAGGTCAGAAATCTGGTTGAGGTTATGGTTTTTGATATAGATCCCGGAAGAGTCGGCAGCTTTATCGATACTTGCGCAAAAGAGTTAAGCAGGTTTACCTTCAGCCTGAAACAGGCCGCCGACCCGGATGAAGCAGTGCGCGCCGCTGACATTATAGTTACCGCCACCACCTCCCGCAAACCCGTTTTCCACGGTCATGATATTAAGAACGGCGTACATATCAACGGCATAGGCTCGTATACCCCGGAGATGCAGGAGCTTGACGCACTGACCGTTTCCAGGGCCGATAAACTGGTGGTGGATGCTTACGATGCTTCGCTCAAAGAAGCAGGGGATTTAATCATACCCCTGGAAAAAGGCCTGATAACCACTAGTGATATCTACTGCGAAATCGGTAAAATCACATCCGGTCAGGCGCCCGGCCGGGAGAATAAAGAGGAAATAACTTTGTTTAAATCGGTGGGCATAGCCGCGCAGGACATCGCCGTGGCCAAAATTATCTATGATCATGCGCTGGCCAAAGGACTGGGACAGCAAATAAACCTTTCATAAACGTTTAAATAATACATGGAAAAAATGCTTTTATCAAATTCCAAGACTCCCACTTCTATAAGTGGGAGTTCCTATTTTTACTTCAGGTGGGGTAGAATCCCCATCTGAAGCCCCGATGTTCAGCTTTAGCTGAACGAGTTCACTTTTCACGAAGCACGCAGTCCGTAGATATAACTGCGCCCCGGATGCCGCGCACGTACGGGAGAAGCAATACCCCGATCAAGGGATGGCTTCTCCCGGCGCCAATACCCCTACAACTCCTACACTTTGCTTTTAACGTAATTTAAGAGCCCACCGGCCTTTAGTATTTCCATTTGCCTAACCGATAAGCTGTGCTTAACGGGATAGCTTTCCTGCCTGGTAATATTGTTGATTATAATTTCATTAGCCGCCAAATTCTCCAGCAGGTTTTCAATAACCAGTTGATCACCGGCTTCAATGCCGTCGTAATCCGTTTCATTTTCAAAGACCAGCGGCAGCAGGCCGAAATTAACCAGATTCTGCATGTGAATTCTGGCAAAGGATTTGGTCACAACAGCTTTAATCCCGAGGTATAAAGGCGCCAGCGCCGCGTGTTCCCGGCTGGAGCCCTGCCCGTAATTGAGCCCGCCGACCACAATGCCGCCGCCTGCCGCAAGGGCGCGCCGGGCCAAGGTGGAATCCACCCGCTCAAAGCAATGCATGGAGATGGCCGGAATATTGGAGCGAAGCGCTAAAATTTTTGCTCCGGCAGGCATGATATGATCGGTAGTGATGTTATCCCCCACCTTCAGCAGCACTTCACCCGCCAGCTTATCCTGAAGCCGGTTGGCTGCCGGCATGGGTTTGATATTCGGCCCCCGGACAAGCTCCACTGCCCTACCGCTTTCCGGCGGCGGAATAACCATCCTGTCGTCCACCGCAAATTTTTCCGGCATGTTAATCAGGATGGGCTCACCCAACCCGCGGGGGTCCGTTATTTCACCCGCCAGAGCCGAAGCCGCCGCCGTCTCGCAGCTCACCAGGTAAATTTCGGCGTCCGCGGTGCCGCTGCGCCCCTCAAAATTGCGGTTGGAAGTACGCAGGGAGATACCCGCTGAAGGAGGCGACTGCCCCACCCCGACACAGGGCCCGCAGGCGCATTCCAATATTCTGGCCCCGGCATCCACCATATCGGCCAGGGCGCCGTTGGCGGCCAGATTGCGCAAGACCTGACGGGAACCGGGCGCGATCACCAAACTAACCTCCGGATGTACAGTTTTCCCTTTTAGTATCGCGGCCACCCGCATCAGGTCCGTATATGAAGAGTTGGTGCAGCTCCCGATGAACACCTGGTTAACTTTACGTCCCGCCACTTCCGAAACCCCGGCCACATTATCCGGCATGTGTGGCAGGGCAATCAGGGGTTCAAGCAAACTTAAATCTATCTCTACAACCTCATCATAGGCAGCGTCGGCATCGGGCAGCAATTCCAGATAGTGGTTCGGTCTGTTTTGGGCTGTCAGAAATTCCCTGGTCACTGCGTCACTGGGAAAGATTGAGGATGTGGCTCCCAGTTCGGCGCCCATATTGGTAATGGTGGCCCGCTCGGGCACGCTAAGGTAGGCAACTCCCTCCCCGGTATACTCCATCACTTTGCCGACACCGCCCTTGACGCTAAGCCGCCGCAAAACTTCCAAAATGATATCCTTTGCCGCCACCCAGGGCGCCGGCCGGCCGTGCAGCCTGACGTTGACTACCCCGGGCATTTTAACGTAAAAGGGATAACCGGCCATGGCAGTTGCCACATCGAGGCCGCCGGCACCGATGGCCAGCATGCCCAGCCCGCCGCTGGTGGGCGTATGGCTGTCTGAACCCAATAATGTTTGGCCGGGCCGGCCGAACCGTTCCAGGTGGACCTGATGGCAAATACCGTTCCCCATACGGGAAAAATAAACACCGTATTTGGCTGCGGCGCTTTGTAAAAACCGGTGGTCATCGGCATTTTCGTAGCCTACCTGCAATGTGTTATGGTCAATATAACTAACTGACAGCTCAGTTTTTACTTGATCAATACCAATTGCCTCAAATTCCAGGTAGGCCATGGTACCCGTAGCGTCCTGGGTGAGGGTTTGGTCTATTTTAATGGCGATCTCCTGTCCGGACACCATTTCCCCTTCTATAAGGTGAGCAGCTATAATTTTTTGAGTTAAGTTGAGGTCCAAATGTTACCATCCTTTCAGCTAAGTCTAATTTCCCATAAAAGTCTTCAGGCACTGCTTGCAGGCAGCTTTTAAGTGTTTGATGACTAATTCTTTGGCCTTTTGTACATCCATCCGGTCAACAGCCATCAATATTTCTTTATGTTCCTGCAAAGCTTCATGCCTTCGTGATTGGTTGGACATGGTCATCCTTCTGAACCGGGAAACATATTCCTGCTGCGCATTGATCAAGCTGATCAGCCGCGGCATTCTGGATGAATTATTCATTACATCATTAAAAATCCTGGATAATCGTAACAGCTCCTGATCGTCATTCAACTCAATTAATTGCTCCATTCTTTCCACAAGCTCGAACAGTTTTTCTTTTTCGCCAACGGTTATGTTTTCAATTATAAAAGCAATGGCTGTAGTTTCCAGGGCTTCACGTATGGCATAGATCTCAATGATATCATCCGCGGTTATCCCCCTAACCACCAAACCTTTGCGAGGCAAGCGGTTGACCAATCCCTCCACCTCAAGTTTCCGCAGCGCTTCCCGAACGGGAGTACGGCTTACCTTCAGCCTTTCGCCCAATTCTTTTTCCACCAGGCGATCGCCGTGTTTTAACTGTCCTTCGAAGATAGCCTGCCTGAGGGTTTCGTAGACCATATCCCTGATTGTCCTGGCATTGGCCGGGTTGAATTTTTCCATGTAATTTTCCATCTTCAACCCTCTCTCACTAAATGTATTTTAGGATCCCGGTATACTTTTCTGAAAATTTTATTCGACAGACACCGGCTAAATACCTTTTTTTAAATCATCCAATCTCGATGGTAATTATTTTACTAAAATAGGTATCTTTTTATTAAAAGCAGCAATATCGACTTTCTCCTTCTCGCTACATTGATTGCGAAGGATTTATAAAACAATTTATCGAATATTAACAGGTAAATTGATGAAAGGAGAGGGTACTATTTCCAGAACGGTGTTTTTAGCTGGGCACGCCGTATTGCCTCAGGGTATGGCGGCCAAGGGGCTGTACGAGCATATCGCAATTGTAGTGGAAATCGACAAAAGGTATGGGGTTGTGATTGATGCCCGGTGTACTTTAGTAACGGATTTGGCAAATAAAGTGGTTCAAGATTTATTAAGAGGATACTGTATTCACGACGGGGTCGAGGAAGCTATTGCCAATGTTATCGAAAGATATCATGGAGCTGCAAAAAATGCTATAATTGCAGCATTAAAAGATCTTTACAGGGAATATATTAAGTATAAAAACACTAAATAATACCGTTTTATTCCAAGCAATGAGATTAACAGCAGGTAAAGCGAGAACCCGCAATTATATAATGTTTAAAAACTACTGTTTTTAATGTGACCGATTAAGTTTTCATTAGGCGTAACAAGCAATTTACAGCCAGTTGGCTTTCTATAGCTGGCTATTATTTTTATAATAAAAGGTGGTGTAAATAGCTTGTTTTCTTAAAAAATAGTAATAATAGCTTTTACCAACCTGGAAGATAGTCTAATGTTATAGAGCAACCCGGGCGCCCGATGGGGTTCTGTTAAGGATAACTGAAAGGACCTTCCTATGAATAAAGTTATTCCGCGAAAGGTCCTCTCGTATAGGAGTTGATGGTTATCTGATGGTCGAAAATCCGCCGAAAAATCCAATACAAGCCGCCTCGTTGAGTGTTAAACCATGTTGTGCCTCGAAAAATGCCGCATATACGCTCAACTGAACCACCAGCCCCCCGGCAGCAGTGTTCCGGGGTTGCCGGTCACCGGGCCGAAATCCGCCATAGCACTCAGTCCAGGGAAAATAAGTGACGGCGTTAACTCGGTTGCAACTTAATAAATTCAGAATTGACAGGTAAATCTAATGCTGTTCCCAGTAGTTCTGTAAAATAAATTATAGGGATCTTACGGTAACTATTTTCATTTGCTTTAGCTTTTTGCTGGGACCGATCCAAGTTAAACTGGCATAGCGGACAAGTGGTAACTATTATATCCGCTCCATTTGCTGCAGCGCCTTTAATTATATCCAGACCCCTGTTTGTCGTTAAACATTCATTATTTAAAACTTGGTACGAACCACAGCAGGTAGTTTTATTGGGATGATCAATTACCTCCGCGCCCAGGGATATAAATAATTCATCCATAATCATAGGATTCTCAGGGTTATCAAGGTCAAGTTCCGCAAAAGGTCGAACCAACATGCAGCCATAGTAACAAGCTACTTTAAGACCTGTTAAGTTCCGGACTATTTTTCCCTTGATAATATCAATACCTATATCGTTTTTTAAAATCTGCAAAGGATGCTGCACCCGAACTTCACCCTGGTAATCAGTTTCCAAATAATTATTTAGTTTCTCTCTGACTACCGTATCATTTTGCATTGTATGATTTACACGTTTTAAAATATTAAAGCAAAAAGAACAAACTGTTGCCAGCCTGTCGCCTTCTTTTGCCGCATCCGCTAAAATGCGTGCCGGTGCCACCATTTCCATATAATTATCCCCGGCCAGGGGAAAGACCGCGCCACAGCAAGTCCATTGAGGCAACTCAACCAGTTCAACTCCCAATGCAGCTAGTGACGCTCTTGTAGAGTTATCCAACCGGCTGGCCTTATTATATAATGTACATCCAGGAAAGTATGGAATTTTCATCTATTTCCCCTCTTTTTAAACGCTTAACTTCCTAAACCCACCTATAAGAGCAATCTGGGGAACCTGTTCTACCAACTCCGCTGGAATTTCTTCCACAACCAGCGCTTCATTGCCCTGTCTCTGGCTAATAACTCGTAATGCTTCCATTAGACGTGCAATGTCAATGCCCCGGGGGCATCGGGCTGTACAGATTAAACAGGTGCTGCAAACCCAGGCGGATTTACTGCTTAATGTTTTAAAATCACCCATTTGGATCATGCGTACGATCTGACGGGGCGACCTATCCATATACCCTCTGCCTGTACAGCCGGCACTGCATATTCCACACTGCATACATAGGTATGGGTTTTGTCCGCTGATCTCACGAATAATTTTTATTAATTCCTGGCCGTTTTTAATAGACATATTTATGGCCGTCATAATATTTACTCCTTTGGTTATTCTCACATAATAGTTATTGCCGGCCGCTGGTAAAGTTTAACAAACCACCCGCCATAAGTATTTCAACCTGTCTGGATGTCATTTGCGCATGGGCTTTAAATACAAAGTTACGGGTTTTATTTTTAATTTCCAAATCCAACTGATCCTTTAGGCAAGCATGTATGTTATTTACTTCAAGCACATCACCTTGTTCAACCCTGTCATATTCCACTGGATCAGTAAAAGTAACCGGTAATATTCCAAAATTAATCAAATTATCTTTATGAATACGGGCAAAGGTTTTCGCCAACACAATTTTTATGCCGAGATACATCGGAGCAAGGGCGGCATGTTCCCGGCTGGATCCCTGTCCATAATTATCTCCGCCTAATATAATCCCAACTTTAGCCTCCTTGGCCCTCTGCACGAAAGACGGGTCCACAGGTGCAAAAACGTGTTCCGCCATAGCGGGGATGTTGGAACGCAATGGCAGTACTTTGGCGCCGGCCGGCATAATATGATCGGTTGTTATGTTATCGCCAACTTTAATTAATACCGGGCCGGCTATCTCCCCGGGGAACGGCTCTGCAATAGGCAATGACTTAATGTTGGGGCCGCGTGTTATTTCCACCACCAAAGAATTTTCGGCCGGAGCTAAGATATTACTATCATCAATACAAAAACTTTCAGGTATTTCAACCAGAGGTATTGCACCCAATACCCGGGGGTCGGTCAGCTTGCCCGTAATAGCTGCAGCAGCTGCTGTTTCAGGGCTCACAAGATATACTCCGGCACTGGCAGTGCCGCATCTTCCTTTAAAGTTTCGATTATTAGTCCGAATAGAAATTCCGTTTGACGGTGGCGCCTGGCCCATTCCTATACAAGGGCCGCACGCGCATTCCAGGATCCGTGCCCCGGCGAGGACCATGTCTGCCAATGCCCCATTTTTAGCCAACATAGCGTAAACCTGGCGTGAGCCCGGTGCAATAACAAAATTAACCCCGGGATGAACAGTCCTGCCTTTTAATACGGCGGCAACGCGCATCAGGTCCAAATATGAAGAATTCGTACAGCTGCCTATGACAACCTGATCAACATCCGGAGATCCAACAGCACTGACCTTTTTTACGTTATCAGGGCTATGAGGACATGCCGCCATCGGCTCAATATCGTTTAAGTCAATGTCCAAAACCTCATTGTAAACAGCATCATGATCTGCAGCCAACTCTCTCCATATATCCTCCCGCCCTTGGGCCCGCAAGAAATAACGCGTTACTTCGTCGCTGGGGAAGATAGAGGTGGTTGCACCTGTCTCAGCCCCCATATTGGTTATCGTGGCTCGCTCCGGAACGGAAAGTGTTTTAATGCCGTCCCCCCCGTATTCAAGGACTTTACCAACACCCCCTTTTACCGTCAGCCGGCGTAAAACCTCAAGCACAACATCCTTGGCCGTCGACCAGGGCGGGAGAGAGCCATGCAGGCGAACATTCACCACCTTGGGCATGGTCAAATAAAAAGAACCTCCGCCCATAGCAACCGCCACATCAAGTCCGCCCACACCCACGGCGAGCATCCCCAGACCTCCTGCTGTGGTAGTGTGGCTATCTGACCCAAGCATTGTCTTGCCGGGTATTCCAAACCTTTCCAGGTGAACCTGGTGACAAATTCCATTGCCCGCTCTGGAAAAAAAAGCCCCGTATTTAGCAGCCATACCCTGAAGAAATTTATGATCATCGGCATTTTCGAAACCAGTTTGCAACGTATTATGATCAATATATGATACCGTTAGCTCGGTTTTGATTTTTGAAATTCCCATTGCTTCAAACTGTAGATATGCCATAGTTCCCGTAGCATCCTGGGTAATGGTTTGGTCGATGCGGATTGCTATCTCAGTACCCTGTTTTAATACACCATTAACTAGATGACTTGCGAGTATTTTTTGTACAATACTATAGCCCATTTTTTTCACCCCGTTTATATTTACTGTTTTTAAATGTAATCAACCTCGAAACAAATTATATTAGCTATAGCTTCTGGCTTCATTATCCGGTCTACTATAATCAGGCAAAACTAGTGGAGATTTTTTATCTTTTTCTACGCCCATTAGAGCTAATTCTTTATTATATTGATAAACGTGTTCAAGCGTAATCTTTGACAAGGCTTGAACTTCTTTGGCCCACAATGCTGCTGTTTGTCCGGCTCTTCGGCCAAAAACGAAAATGTCAACCAATGAATTTCCGCCCAGGCGATTTCTGCCCTGAACCCCCCCGGAAACTTCGCCGGCAGCAAAAAGACCGGGTATATCTGTTTTACCATCGGGATCAATTTCAATACCGCCATTCTGGTAATGCTGGGTTGGGAAAACAAGAATAGGCTCTTGGTGAGGATCTATGCCATATTCGAAGAATCTGTGCACTATGCCGGCAAACATCCGGTCCAGTTTTCCTTTCCCGCCACGGATATCAATCAAAGGAGTATCCAGCCAGACTCCTTCCATGCCTGTTGGCGTACGAATTCCGTTCTTTCTGTCCCGCACTTCCCTAATATTGGCCGATGATGTTACATCACGGGTTTCCAACTCGTTAATAAACCGCTCCCCTTTACAATTAACCAATTGAGCGCCGTTGCCACGCAGCGCCTCCGTGATCAGTTGGCCAAGCATCTGTGGAGGCCAGGCCGCACCAGTGGGGTGGTATTGTATGGCATCCATATGCAGCAGTCCGGCCCCAGCCCGATAAGCTATTACCAGGCCGTCGGCGGTGGCGCCATAATGATTTGTAGTAGGAAACTTGTTCGGGTGCAGCCGGCCAATACCTCCTGTTGCCAATATAACAGCTTTGGCTTTTACAACGATAGGCAGGTTTGTTTCCAGATTGAGCAGTACGGCGCCGGCGCAGTTACCTTTTTCATCAAGCAAAATTTCTACTGCCGGACTAAATTCAAGCACATCAATTCGCCTGTTCCATAGCTCATCCCGCAGAACCCTCATAAATTCCATACCGCTAAGGTCTTTACAAGAATGGACCCTTCTCCGGCAGTGGCCTCCGGCAAATGAAACCACCAGGTTTCCGTTGGGGTATGTGTCAAACATTGCCCCCAGATCCTTTAACCATTCAACAATTAAAGGAGCATCATGGACCAAAGTTTTTACTAAGTCTCTTTTGTTCTGAAACCTGCCCCCGCCCATGGTATCTAAAAAGTGTAAGTACAATGAATCATTTGACTGGGTAGCGGCAGCAATTCCTCCTTCAGCCATAATCGTATTAGAATCACCAAATCTTAATTTTGTAGCCAAAAGCACTTCGGCTCCTTGCTCGTGAGCTATTAATGCCGCGGTTGTACCACCCCCGCCACCACCGACAACAAGAACATCAACGTTATGATCAACTTTTGCCAAATTTATTTGATCAGGTTCTACGCAACTGTAAGATTCAAGAAGATTAACCAATTCGGCCTGCATACGTTGGCCTTTATTAGAACCCACTCGCACCTCACACATGCCTCCCGGACGGAAGTCAGGGTGGTACTTTTCTAAAAGGCGATTTTTTTCAGCAGGGTTTAGACGCGGAATTTCTTGTTGAAGGCGAAATAATCTTGTTTCTTCTATTTTACGAATTGATTCTTGCATCATACCGGGATAACCCACCATGATTCCCTCCTGCATTACAACTTTTCAAATTCTCTTGCCAGGTAGACCTTTTTTAATTGTTCTTCACTTGCTGCAGCAATCTTCTCCAATTCCCCGTCAAAGCAACCGGCTTTTATTTCAGCAACCCTTTCCACTAGATGATCCGGCTTGGGCAGCATGTGCTTGCTATAATACCGGCGCACAAGTATGGCAATATTGTATGGGGTAATCTGAGCCGGACACTTGGCCGCACATAACCCGCACATAATACAGTCAAAAGATAACTCTGCCGCTTTGGCAAAATCACCCCTTAAAGCAGCGGCAACAAAATACATGGGCTGGAGTTTCTGGGGACAAACCCTGGTACAGGTATTACACCCAAGACAGCGTGCAATTTCGGGATAATTGCGCAGCAAAGTTTCTACCGCAGGACCAACATCGTTCAAATTATAAATTGATTTATTAACCGGAAAATACGGAATTTGCATCAAGTTCATGTCCGGTACTATTGGAGTCTGACAGGCCAGACCAACCTTTTGCCTGAAATCACCGGGTATCCGGTAAACAGTTGCGCAAGCGCCACAAAAACCGCCCCTGCACCCACAGCCGCGGGTAAACTTGAAGCCCGCCCATTCCATAGCTTTTAATATGGTAAGTCCCTCAGGCACTTCATAACGCCTGCCCATAATAAAAACCGGTACTAAAGTTTCTGCCAAAGGATATACCCTCCTCAACGCATCTTATCAATAACAGCCATCGCCATTTCAGAGGTGCTGGACGCCCCGCCAAGATCATAAGTTACCGCGCAGCCCTCACTTATTACCTCGGCCAGCGCATTTTCCACTTTTGCCGAAGCTTCCATCTCACCCAAATGCCGGAGCATCATCACCGCGGAAAAAATCATCGCTGATGGATTTGCTTTATTTTGCCCCGCATGCTTTGGAGCGCTGCCATGCACAGGTTCAAAAATAGCTATATCCTTGCCAATATTCGCTCCGGGGGCCATGCCCAGGCCGCCCACCAAACCGGCGCAGAGATCCGATACAATATCCCCGTATAAGTTGGGCAAAACCATTACATCATAGAGCTCCGGTTTTTGAACCAACTGCATGCACATATTGTCCACAATGCGGTCTTCAAACTCAATTTGCGGGAATTCTTCCGCAACCCGGCGGGCCGTATTTAAAAATAACCCGTCCGTACATTTCATAATGTTGGCTTTGTGTACCGCCGTTACTTTTTTACGGCCTTCCCGCACAGCATACTCAAAAGCGAACCGGACGATGCGTTCCGACCCTTTACGGGTAATGATTTTAATACTCTCCGCAGCATCCTCACCTACCATGTGCTCAATACCCGCATATAGATCTTCGGTATTTTCCCTGACCACAACCAGATCAACATTGTCATACCGGGATTTAACGCCGCGGTATGTGCGGGCGGGGCGCAAATTAATATAAAGGTCAAATTCCTTCCGGAGCGCCACGTTAACGCTTCTAAAACCAGTGCCAACAGGAGTGGTTAGGGGACCCTTCAAAGCTATTTTATTTTTTCTAATTGACAAAAGGGTATCCTCAGGTAAAAGCCGGCCAAACTTGCTGTAAGCCACCTCACCGGCCAACTTCTCTTCCCACCGGATATCTACTCCTGTTGCCGCCAAAACCTCTTTGGTTGCAGCGGATATCTCCGGACCGATACCGTCACCGGGGATTAAGGTGATTTGATACATTGTAATAACCCTCCTTTATGTTATAAAGAAAAATGAATATACCTATGATTACCCCTGGGGCCAGAATATTTCATAAGGAACATAAGCATAACCGTCCATGATACGCCGAGCCGTTCGGGCCACTGCAGCCTTGCCCAGGGTTGGCTTATTGCTTTCGTAAGAAATTTCAATTTCAAATTCCAGTATTCCTGAAGGATGCCCCAATCTAATTTCCTTTCCTTCTTTTGCTCTTGGTGCCACAACCTCATTAACTACTGTTCCTGCCAGCTTGGCTGCAGTTGAAGTACAGATACCTCCGGTAACCGCGTAAGCTTTGTGCATTTTTTGCATTGACATGGTTCGGGCTACAAGATCAATTTCATCGGCTTTTACAACTCTGCCGCTGCTTGTTATGTATTCCCGAGGTGGCGCTACAAATGCTACTTTGGGTACGGCCGGACTTTTGCAAGAAGCCTCTCCCCGGCCCGCCAGACCTATCATTTCTGCCGCAATACTTCTGACTTCCTCAACTAACTTTAGCAGTTTTAAATTACTGTTAAATTCTTCTGGTAATTCGGTCCCCAAAAGACCTAAATCCGCAGCCTTAAAAAAGACAACCGGGTTGGCGGCATCAACTATTGATATAGTCAAATTAATTCCGTTGGCAAGAGTTATTTCATCCTTTAAATTCCCGGTGGGTAAAAGTTTACCGGTTATTGCCCCGCCTGAATCCATAAAATTTAAAACTATCCTGGCACCGGTGCCGGGTACCCCGTCAATTGCGTAATCCCCTTTCGTAACCGCCTTTCCGTCTTTGACAGGCACTTCCGCAATAATAATCTTTTTAGTGTTGGTATTGTATATCTTTACAATGGTTACAGGTTCAACTGCGTTCACCAATCCTTCGTCAATTGCAAACGGACCCACACCGGAGGATATATTCCCACAATTTCCTTTATAATCAACCAGAGGACTGGTTATACTTACCTGTCCAAAGGTGTAATCAACATCTGCATCGCTTCTGGCCGACCGCTTGATAATAGCTAGTTTGCTGGTTAAGGAATCTGCTCCGCCTAAACCGTTAATCTGCCTTGCATCCGGGCTGCCGTAGATTGTTAGAATTACCCGATCCCTAACCTCCGGGTCCGGCGGCAGATCGTTTTCCAGCAAATAAACACCCTTGCTGGTGCCCCCTCTTAATATCACACACCGTATCCTTTCTGATTCCCGCATTTTAATAACACCTCCTAATTTCTCTTTTACGTCATAAAAAAAGGCAACCAGTATGTAACTAAAGTTACAACTGGTTGCCTTACCCATGCTTTACGCCGGTCTACCCGAACGTCAATGGATAATTACAGTCGCATCGAAGTTCCTTATAGTATGGCTGAAACTTCTCTAATAAACATTATAGTATTATTCTAGTTCATTAATGATGGTAAGTAAAGTGAAATTTTAGGGAAGAGAACCATTATAATCAGAGCTATAATCATAACTGCAATAAATGGCACCACTCCCTTAATAACTTCCTCCAACCGTGCTTTAGCTATTCCGCTAACCACAAAAAGGTTCAGGCCTACCGGTGGTGTAATCATTGCTAATTCCATGTTTACAACCATGATTACCGCGAAATGAATCATGTTTATTTCCAAATGATTAATAATCGGGATGAGAATAGGTAGTGTGATTAAAACTATAGATACAGCTTCCAAAAACGTGCCCATGATGAAGAACATTATTTGCACCGCTACCCAAAACATAGGAACACCTAAGTTACTGCCGGCAATCCATTGAGCTATTTTAGCAGGTACTTGCTCATTGGTTAAATACATGGCAAAAGTCATGGCAGCCGGTATCAGCAAGAAAATCATAGATGTGATAGCAATAGCTTCTTTTAATACAAACTTAAATTTATTCCAATCTATCTCCTTGTAAATAAATAAAGTAACAAATAGAGCATAAAAAACAGATACAATTGCAGCTTCTGTTGGAGTGCAAATGCCCCCGTAGATGCTTCCCAGAATTATTACAGGAAGCAAAAACCCGGGCAGGGCTTTGCGGGTAGCCTTCCATCTTGTTTTCCAATCACTTTTCCGTTCACCACCATAATTTTTTATCCGTGCATAAATTAACGCCGTTATAAGTAATATTCCGCCTAGAAAAATCCCGGGTAGAAAACCGGCCATAAACAATTCGCCGATTGACTGATTGGCTGTAATTCCGATCAACACAAAGGTTATACTTGGCGGGATCAATATGCCCAGCGTTCCCGAAGCAGCCACAAGTCCCATGGCATAGCGCCTGTCATAACCTGCATTCTCCATAGCTGGGATAAGGATTCCTCCAATGGCGGCTGCTGTTGCCGGACTCGACCCGGAAATTGCCGCAAAAATCATACAAGCAATAATTGTAACTACCGATAATCCTCCACGCAGATGGCCAACCCAAGCCATTAAAGCGGCAATCAAATATTTTGAAATGCCTCCGTGAGCCATTATAGTACCGGCAAAAACAAAACCGGGAATCGCCATCAAAGGCGGAGACTCTAAAGCTGAAAACATCTTTTGCGCTACCATATACAGATTGAAATCGGTAGTTATGGCCAGGATAAGCACGCTGGAAATGGCAAGGCTTAAAGCAATTGGTACATTGAGAAGGAATAAAATAATAAATATGCTAAAGAGCAGAACTGTCTCCATCTTGAGACGAAACTCCCTTCATAATTTGTTCATATTCATAAAGCCTTGCTTTGGAGCTTGTTTTAGGGCCTTGTTTGATCACATGATAAAGTTCCCGGGTAAACCGGATAGCTAACATAAGAGCAGCAATTGGAACAAAAAAATAAACAATCCATAAAGGAAATTGGGTATTTAGCGAAAGCTGGCCTGTTTTCAGGTACTTAGCTTCCAACAAAAATCCCAAGTATGCCAGGAACAGACAGAACACTATGCTCACACTATTGGAAAATATGCTTATAACCCACTGAACTTTAGGTGGTAGACGATCATACAACAAAGATACTTTAATATGACGCCCCTCACGCTGTGCTATACTCCAGCCCAAAACACAACCCCAAACCAATATATACGTAGAAATCTCATCAACCCAAAAAATTGGGCTTTTTAATACATACCTAAAAAACACCCCATAAAAGACCAGTGCAATTCCCGAAAAGAAAAAGACACCTGCGGCTGCGTCCTCGAAAGCAGTGTAAAAGCGTTCTAGACGTCTCATCTTTTTCCCCTTTCTTGATATATAAGGATATTCGGGTATACTTTTTTACAGGTTGTACCCAATTCCCTAAACCTTTTTTTATTCATCTACCGGTTAAGTTCTACAACCGCATCAATGAGGTCTTTCCCAACAACTGATTCATATTTGGCCCATACAGGCTCCATTGATTTAACAAATGCTTGGTGGTCTTGCTCCGTTAACTCGTATACGTTAATTTTTTGTTTCAGCTTGGCCAAACTTTCTTCATCCAGTTGATCAGCCAGTTCCCGTTCGTAAGCAGTTGCCTCCGTCATACATTCCTTAACTATTTCTCTTGTATCGGCAGGGAGGCCGTCCCAAAATTCCTTATTAACAATGACTACATAAGCTAAGCTGTTCATATTGGCAATGGTAAGGTATTTTAAAACCTCTTCATACTTTTCATTTTCAATGTTGTCAAAAGACGCAATTGTACCATCAACAACTTTTTGTTGCAAGGCCGGATATACTTCACTAAAAGCGATGCTTGAAGTCCCGGCGCCCAGTGTTTGGAAAATATCAACCAAAACACCACCGGCCGGAATTCTAAATTTAAGGCCTTTTAAATCCTCAGGACTTTTTATTTCTTTTTTGCTGTTCATTATTTGTCTCATACCGTTGGGCCAAGCAGTAAGCCCTATCATTCCCTGACTTTCCAGGCTTTGCAAAAGCTCTTGGCCTTTTTCACTATCCCAAAACTTGGACGCGCCCTGGTTATTCTTAAAAAGGAAAGGCATATCACCAATCTGGAAACGCGGGTCAAAACTAATTAATTTGCCTGCCGACGGTGCAATGAATTGCACGTTATTGGCCTGTAATGCTTCAAATTCATCCTTATCGCCAAATAATTGACCCGATGGAAAAACCTCAATTTCAACTTGACCATTTGTTTTTTCTTTTACCAAATCAGCAAATTTTTCTGCCGCCAGCCCTTTAGGTGTACCAGTTGCAGTGACATGGCTGAACTTGGCAACAATTTTTTCCGGAGCAACGGCCTTGTCACTTGAAGATGCCTCCTGTTTTCCTCCACAACCCGCCATTATTAGACTAATAAATAATCCTAAGCCAATAAGCAAAAATCGAAATTTTCTCATAATATTACCCCCTTTTAAAATAACCGTTAAATTACTATTTATTCCGCAATATTAAAGGGTCTCACCTCCTTATGGATAAATAAAAAAAGCAACCTAATAAAAAGCTTTACGCTTTCAACCGGTTACTTACCCACTCGTACCATCCGATCGTACTCGAATGATTGCAGATATTGCAGTTGAATCGCCCTTTAAAGCGAAGATTCATTTAACTTAAGCGGTTAATTCTACAAAAAAACCCTAATTCCTCCTAATTGTTTTATTTTGAAAATTTAAATTTAAAAAATATTTAATAAAGATTGATAACTTTGTATATTCCAAAAGTAAAAATAATAATTAACCCACTAGGTAACAGTAACGGTTTATAAGATTTTATAAAATTTGATCCAAAATATTCAACAGTTAGTATAAAACATAGGTGGATAGGCGACATCATCACACCAATAACCCCGGATACATACGCCAGCATGACGAAACCTACTGAGGGTTCAATAATTGATATTAGTAAAGGAAACGAAATCCCTATACAAACCTGTACCAGCCCTGTCAAAATTCCGGTAATCATTGGTAGTATGACTACTATTAAAACCAACGGAATGCCCAAGTCGGCGATTGAGTTGCTTATTTGAGTTACAGCTTCCGAAGATTTTAAAATCTCCTTGAATGCCATGGTTCCCCATATTAATAAAGCTATTTTTAAGGTTATGGGCTCTTTTAATGCCAACCAAACAGATATAGGCTGATAACGTTTTTCAACAATTAGGGCAATAGAAACTATGGTTAAAGCCCATATTATAGGAATGTTGGCCAAAACCAACACCACTGAACTCCAAAGTGGCCATGTATTGTAAAGGAGATTTCTAAGCGATACCTTAAGAAACACACTTTTACTTGTCCCATCTTCTTGGTTGCAAGTAGAGGCTACATAGTAATCTTCTTTATTTTTCCTTATTTTTAACTTAAATATAAACACATATCCTATTATCGCCCACAACAAGGATATTGGCCATTGATAAAAAATCAGCTTATTAAGAGCTATACCCGAAATATGTGCTGCTAAAATCAAGCCTGGGTACAGTGGTAAAGAATATTCCCAGATATGACGGAACCAATAATTGATTAGAACTTTAT
Organism: Desulfotruncus arcticus DSM 17038; assembly: GCF_900113335.1. Taxonomy (GTDB): domain Bacteria; phylum Bacillota; class Desulfotomaculia; order Desulfotomaculales; family Desulfallaceae; genus Desulfotruncus; species Desulfotruncus arcticus. The sequence goes on along the minus strand of NZ_FOOX01000014.1, from coordinate 14,795 downwards.
CTTCTGTTGAGTATTCACTATATATGGTTGCTTGGGCCACAAGCGGCGCAGAGAACCTGGCTCCACCCGCAGATGGTAAAAGTCCGATTATAGCAGGGATGGCAGCAACAAGTAAATTTTGATTTAAAGGCAATTCGGTCAATGACCTGGTCATGGCATCTAACATACCCGTCTGTCTCATTACAGATTCCATAACCATAATCAAAGTTAAAACAATGATTAGCATAACAGTCAGTGGATCAATTAAGGATTTAACAACTGAATTGAGAAGGGGAAGCGGTTGCATGTTAAAGATCAAGCCCAACGCACAGGTGGAAACCAACATGACCAAACCAGTGTGGAGCTTCTGTCTCAACAAGGTAATTATAAGTAAAAAAACTAACGAGATTTTAATTAACGGTAACATTACCTGCCCTTTCAATCCAATATTATTTTTAATGAACTGGTCAGAACTACAAAAAGCCAGTAGAGTTAACTCTACTGGCTTCCTCTAACTTTTGTATAGTGTGCTAACACTAATACTGTTAAAAGGCTCAGTATTAAGCTATATTTTAGGTGAATGTTACCACTTTGTTATAACTATGTCAATAGAATTTTTTTTGTTCACTATAATAGGAAGCCATATTTAAGAGGATCATTTTTGTTTATGACAAAGTTATTCAACCCCGTTATATAAGCGCTTCCGGTAATTTGCGGGATAATCCCCTGATAAGCGCCTATTTGCGCCGCTTTTAAGGCTTTGCCCTTAAATGTAGTGCCCAGTATGCTTTCGTTAACTAATTCCTCATTAATCTGCAGTTGACCTTTGGCTATCAGGGTGGCCAGCTTGGCGCAGGTGCCCGTGCCACAAGGAGATCTGTCCACTTGGTTCTTGCCAAATATGACTACATTTTTAATATTGGCTCCGGCCACTGATGGTTTATCGCAAATTTCCACTAAATCAATTTTATTGATATGGGTAAAAATTGGATGCTGCACGGTCAGTTTCCGGTTAACCTCTTTGAGGATTTCCATACCGATTTCTTTTAGCTCTTTTACCTGCTCGGGGCAAACCCGAAGTCCTAAATCAGCTGCATTAACTATCGCAAAAAAGTTGCCGCCAAAGGCAACGTCAACGGGAATGTTCTTTCCTCCAACCTCAACGACGCCGCTTTCAAACAAAAAAGCCGGCACATTTTCAAAAGTTACTTCACGGACAGCTCCGTCCTCAACTTGGGCCCGGGCGGTAACCAGGCCGGCGGGAGTATCCAGAACAACCCGGGTAACGGGTTCAACTACCTTCAACATTCCGGTTTCGATCATTATCGTAACTGCACCGATGGTCCCGTGGCCACACATATTCAAGTAACCGCCGGTATCCATAAAAATTATTCCCATATCTGCCCGGGGATCGCCAGGCGCAGTTAATATCGAGCCGAACATATCACTATGACCTCTGGGCTCATGCATTAAAGCAGTTCTGATGTAATCTAAATTTTGTTCCAGGTAAATTTTTTTTTCAGTTATCGTATGACCCGGTATATAAGGAATGCCGCCAACTATTACCCTGGTCGGCTCACCTGCCGTATGAGAGTCAACGACTGATATTAAACGTTCAAATTTCATTATTTAAACCCTCCTTTAATTAAAAATTTATTTAGATTTTTAATGTGATACAATGGTTTTAGATTATAAAGTCCGGCGGGGTGTTGGTTATGCAGATTTCCGGTGTCATCCCGATACTGTTAAACATTATTTTAAGCGAACAGCAAGACCAAAAACAAGGTCAGATTGCGCGGGAATTACTTGCGGCTAAAGAGACAGCCAAAGCCGCAGAAGTTTTAACCAAAGGAACAGCGCAAGAGGCGCCCGCGCAGCATGCGCGGGGACACGAAGCCAGCGACCCCCTTTTGCTTCCGCTGCCGCTCAAAACCCCTCTCTATCCTGAAACCCAGTTTTACGTATTAAGGAAGCAAGGTGAACAAAAAAAAGAGCAAAATGCAGCAGCAGAGGAATCAGGCGTTGTTTTCAGCTTATCCACCCATAGCATGGGCAGTCTGTTTTTCTATTTAACTGTCAAAGAAGATGCCATTAACATTGCCTGTCATGCCGAAAGCGAGCAGTTTGCCGCACGTTTAGCGGCACACTCCGGCGAATTAAAAGAACAGGTGCAGAAAACCGGCTTTAAGCAAGTGATCTTCCGCTGTACCGTTCTAGACCCTCAAATAAAGCAGCTGATGTCGGGCCTTAAAAACCCGGTCATGCTGGATCAAAAAGTTTGAGATGGGGTAACGGATTATGAACCCAAAAAAATCTGATGCCAAAACACCCGATTTAAGGGGTTATGCCGCCGCCCTGCGTTATGACCCGAATCAGGAAGACGTGCCCCGTGTTACAGCCGCAGGACGGGGAGAGCTTGCCGAGGCTATCCGTAAATTGGCCGACGAGCACGGTATACCCGTTTACGTTGACGCAACCCTGGCCGAAACTCTCTATAAGCTGGGATTTGATACACAAATCCCCCCTGAATTATACGATGCGGTAGCCCAAATACTGGTATTTGTAGCTCAAATAGACCAAAAATCCCCCCCAACGCACTATTAGTAAAAAAAGCGTGCTAAATCAGTTCCCTTAGCGCACGCTTTTTTATACTTTTTTCCTCTATTCCGGCCATATATTTGGCGGATCGAATTCCCAAAGTGTAAAGTAAAGTGTAAAGTATTAAAAAATTCTGGATAACCCCCAAATGTTATTTTTCAACCCTTAACGGTCGTTTTTCTTTATGAATGGTTCTTCAGCGAGTTGAGCGGTTAATCACCAACAAACCATCCTATTGATTTTTACCCAAGAATACAATATCTTATACTTAACTGACTGAACGTTCAGTCATTAACTTTGACAGGATTTGGGGTATCATACCCTTTTCCCGGTAAACCCCGCTCATACATAGGGGAAATAGTTAGTAAGCAAATTTTGCAGTAAAAGGAGGAACCGGAAGATGAAGCGCAGCATCAACAAGGCCGCTGTACTTGGCGCAGGCGTAATGGGTGCAACCATTGCCGCACACCTGGCCAACGTGGGCATCCCCACCTACCTGCTGGACATTATTCCAAACCAGCTGACTCCTGATGAGGAAAAAAAGGGTTTAACCCTGGAAAGCCCGCAAGTTAGAAACAAATTTGCCACAAACAGCATTCAGGCGCTGCTTAAATCCAGGCCGGCAGCGTTCTACGTGCCGGAAAACGCCGCACTGTTAACACCGGGCAACTTTGAAGACAACATGAACGTATTAGCCGAGTGCGACTGGATTATTGAAGTTGTTGTAGAAAGACTGGATATCAAACAAAGCTTATTCAAAAAAGTCGAAACATTCCGCAAGCCTGGATCTATTGTAGCCTCAAACACTTCAGGCATATCCATCAACAGTATGTGTGAAGGTTTGTCACAGGAATTCAAACAGCACTTCCTGGGCGCTCACTTCTTTAACCCGCCCCGCTACATGAAACTGCTTGAACTTATCCCCTGCAGCGAAACCCAGCCGGAAATTATGGAATTCATGCGTGACTTTGGCGAAAGGGTTCTGGGCAAGGGCGTTGTTATTTGTAAAGATACGCCCAACTTTATTGCCAACCGCATCGGCGTTTACGGTATGTGCGCCACCGTCAAAGGCATGATGGAATATGGCCTGGGCGTTGATGAAGTAGATGCACTGACCGGGCGCGTGATGGGCAGGCCCAAGAGCGCATCCTTCCGCACGTTGGACATGGTAGGGCTGGACGTTATGCTGCACGTGGCCAAAAACGTTTATGACGTAGCCACCGATCCCAAAGAAAAAGCCGTCTTTGAACCCCCGGCGTTCCTGCAGAAAATGTTGGAAAACAAGTGGCTGGGCGATAAAACCAAACAAGGTTTTTATAAAAAGGTAAAAACCGAAAAGGGCCGGGAAGTCCTGGTTCTTGATTACAATACTATGGAATACAGGCCCAAGGCCAAGCCCAAATTTGCTTCACTGGAAGCTGCCAAGCAAGCCGGCAAGCCCGCCAAGCAAATGAAGGCCCTGTTATCCGGCAAGGATAAAGCTGCGGAATTCGCCTGGTCAGTTACCAGGGATGCCCTGGTTTATGCCGCCAGCCTGCTGGGTGAAATTGCCGACGATATCCAATCCATAGACGACGCTATGAAGTGGGGCTTCAACTGGGATTTCGGCCCGTTTGAAGCCTGGGATTTATTGGGTGTTAAAGAAGTAGCCGACCGCATTAAGGCGGAAGGCGGCGATGTGCCCAAAGTGGTGGAAAATCTGCTGGCTTCCGGCCGCACCGCCTTTTATGAGCAGAAAGAAGGTGTGCGCTACTACTTTGATCAAAACACCAGTGAAGTCAACCGGGAGCGTATTCCTGAAGGCGTTATTTTCCTGACCCCGCTTAAAGAGCAAAATAAAGTCATCAAATCCAACAGCGGCGCCAGCCTGATTGACATCGGCGACGGCGTGGTCTGCCTGGAATTTCACAGCAAGGCCAATTCTATCGGTGACGATATTGTCAACATTATGAATTTTGCCGTTAAAGAAATTGAACAAAATTATGAAGGCATGGTTATCGGCAACTACGGGCAGCATTTCTCCGTGGGCGCCAACCTGTTCCTGATCCTGATGGAAGCGGAAGACGACGAATTTGATGAACTGGACATCATGGTAGACGAGTTCCAAAAGGCCAATATGCGCCTTAAATACTGCAAGAAGCCGGTTGTCGCCGCACCACACGGCATGACTGTCGGCGGCGGCTGCGAAGTTTGCCTGCATTCCCATAAGGTTAACGCCGCCGGCGAAACCTATATGGGCCTGGTTGAAGTTGGCGTGGGCCTTGTACCGGGTGGCGGCGGTTGTAAAGAGCTCGCTTTCAGGGCCGCGGAATTAATGCCGCCCAAGAGCCAGATAGCCGTGGGCGGAGTCAATTCGGTCCAGCCCATGATCAACCGCGTTTTTGAAAACATCGCCATGGCCAAGGTGGCTACCAGCGGCGCTGAAGCGATTAAGTTCGGTTATATGCGTGCAACCGACAGCGTCAGCCCCAACCGCGACAGAATTATCGGCGACGCCAAGCGGCTGGTGCTGCAGATGGCCGCCAACGGATTTAAACCGCTGCAGCCCAAGAAGATGAAAGCCGTGGGAGATGCCGGTTACGCCGCAATCGAACTGGGCGTGCAAACCCTGCTGTGGGGCAAGCAAATAAGTGAGCACGACGCCAAGATCGCCAAGAAAGTAGCCCATATCGTAACCGGCGGTGGCGTAACTCCCGGCGTTGAAGTAACCGAGCAGGATCTGCTGGATCTTGAACGTGAAGCTTTCTTAAGCCTGCTGGGAGAACCCAAGACCCTTGACCGGATGAGATATATGCTTAAGTATAACAAACCGCTGAGGAATTAAGGGGGGGTAAGAAAATGCAAGAAGCTGTAATCGTCAGCGCAGTACGAACCGCAGTTGGTAAAGCGCCCCGGGGCAAGTTGAAAAACACCCGCCCGGAATACATGGGCGCCGAGGTGCTAAAGGAACTGCTAAAAAGAACGCCCGGCCTCGATCCCGTTGAAATAGAAGATGTTTTAATCGGCTGTGCTTTTCCCGAAGCGGAGCAAGGCATGAATTTCGGCCGCATGCTGGTGTTAAGAGCCGGACTGCCGATAGAAGTTTCCGGCGCCACAGTAAACCGTTTTTGTTCATCCGGCGTGGAAACCATCGCCATGGGGGCCACCCGGGTTATGGCCGGCTTTGCCGACGTTTATGTTTGCGGCGGTGTTGAGAGCATGAGCACAGTGCCCATGGGCGGCAACAAGACCATGCCCGACCCTGAATTGCTGCAAATATGCCCGGAAGCCTACATGGGCATGGGCATGACTGCGGAAAACGTTGCCGAACGCTACGGCATCACCAGGGAAATGCAGGATGAGTTTTCCGTCGGCAGCCACGCCAAAGCTGCCAGAGCAATTGCAGAAGGTCGTTTTAAGGAGCAAATCGTTCCTTTAAATATCGTGCATAAAACCCTCAAGAAGGGTAAATTGGTTGAAAGTTCCTTCATTTTTGACACGGATGAAGGCGTAAGGCCGGGAACCAACATGGAAACGCTGGCCAAGCTGCGCCCTGTATTTAAAGCAGGCGGCAGCGTAACAGCCGGCAACAGCTCCCAGACCAGTGACGGCGCAGCCGCCGTTATGATTATGAGCCGTGCCAAGGCCGAATCCCTTGGACTTAAACCAATGGCGGTATTCCGCTCCTATGCCGTGGGCGGCTGCGGTCCCGAGGTTATGGGCATGGGCCCCTCGGTAGCTATTCCCAAGGCTTTGAAACTGGCCGGAATCACCAAGGATCAAGTAGATGTCTACGAACTTAACGAAGCGTTTGCCGCTCAAGCTCTGGCTTGTATCAAAGTGCTGGAACTTGATCCTGCCAAGATTAACTTTAACGGCGGAGCCGTGGCGCTTGGCCACCCGCTAGGCTGCACAGGCGCCAAGCTGACCACCCAGCTGCTCTATGAAATGAAACGTCAAAACGCGCGCTACGGCGTTGTCAGCATGTGCATCGGCGGCGGCATGGGCGCAGCCGGCGTTTTTGAAATGGTGGACTGATAATCAGGAGTCAGGAGTCAGGAGTCAGAAGTCAGTAGTCAGAATAAGAAACTGTTTTTTAATATTCTGGATTCTGTCTACTGAATTCTAAATACCTGAATCGAACCGCCATGCCGCTGAAGCGGCACCATCAAAGGATGAAAAATGGATGCCGTATGCAAGGTGATCCGGTGGTTCCCGGAGTAAGCGTAGCACTGGATGCGGTCTATAGCTCGTCAAATCTCCAAAGCTTGACCCCATAAGGGCGTAAAGTTTCACCGGGCTGTTTGGTGTAAGCGTTAGCTATAGGTAACTATAAAAGATATAAGGAAAATTGCGCAGCGCACGGAGGGAACCACCGGAGCGCCAGATATAAGTAACTTAAAAATTTTTTTCAATATAGTAACGGATGATTTATAATGATGAAAGGGGAATACGATAATGCAAAAGGGCGCCATGTTTATTTTAGAAAACATTGACCCCGATAAGATTTTTACACCGGAGGATTTTTCCGACGAGCATAAGATGATTGCAGCTACCGTCGCTGATTTCGTGGAAAACGAGATTATACCCAACGTAGAAGAGCTTGACCACCAAAAAGAGGGTTTAATGAGATCCATACTGGAAAAGGCAGGAGAACTGGGCCTTCTGTCCGCCGACATTCCGGAAGAATATGACGGCGGTGAAATGGGCAAAATTGCCGCTGCCATTATCACAGAAAATGTTTCCACCGGCGGTTCCTTTGCAGTCAGCCACGGTGCTCACACCGGTATCGGCTCCCTGCCCATAGTACTTTTCGGCAACGAGGAACAAAAGAAAAAATACCTGCCCGGCCTGGCAACCGGCGAATTGGTTGCCGCCTATGCGCTAACCGAGCCAATGGCCGGCTCCGACGCTCTGGGCGCAAAAACCAAGGCTGTTCTTACAGAGGACGGCAAATACTATCTCCTTAATGGGGAAAAAATCTTTATAACCAATGCCGGTTTCGCAGATGTTTATGTGACTTACGCCAAGATTGACGGCGATAAGTTTACTGCTTTCATTATTGATAAGGGGACGCCAGGCTTTTCAGTAGGCGCTGAAGAAAAGAAACTGGGCATCAAAGGCTCCTCTACCTGCTCATTAATTTTTGAGGACGCCCAGGTTCCTGTGGAAAACGTTTTGGGGGAAATCGGCAAAGGTCACGTTATTGCCTTTAATATTCTTAACATTGGCCGTTACAAGCTGGGTGCCGGCGGCGTCGGCTCCTCCAAAAAAGCCCTTGAAGTGGCAGCCAAGTACGCTTTGGAGCGTCAACAGTTTGGCCTGCCCATTGCTAAATTTGGTATGATTAAAAACAAGCTGGCCCAAATGGCTGCCAAAACATATGCATCCGAAAGTTTGGTCTACCGTTTGGTGGGCGAAATTGAAGAAGTGCTGGAAGATAAATCCGACGGCAAAGAAATCGGGGCTGCTATTGAAGACTACGCCATTGAGTGCTCTATTGCCAAGGTGCACGCCTCTGAAACTTTGGATTACGTTTGCGATGAGTGTGTGCAAATTCATGGCGGCTATGGTTACACCCAAGAGTTTCCGGCTGAACGCTTCTACCGCGACAGCAGGATCAACAGAATTTTCGAAGGCACCAACGAAGTAAACCGCTTGATTATTCCTGCCACCTTACTGCGCCGCGGCATGAAGGGTCAACTCCCACTGCTCCAGGCCGCCCAGGCGTTGGCAGGCGAGGTAATGTCACTGCGAGCCAAAACTCCTACCGGTGATGAGGCCCCGTTTGAAATCGAAATGGATATGATCGACCGGGCTAAGAAGCTGTGCCTGATGGTTGGCGGCACCGCTGCTCAAAAATATATGCAGAAAATAGTCAAAGAGCAGGAAATTATTGAAATCATGGCTAACATGGCCATTGAAATTTACGCCATGGAAAGCGCTGTGCTGCGGGCCCAAAAAGCGCTTCAAAACGATCCTGAAAATGCCGAAACCAAAGTTGAACTGGCTCTGGCTTACGTATACGATGCGTTTCCGAAGCTTGACGCCTGGGGCAAACAAGCGCTGGCCTACATGTTTGACGGCGGGGATATGCTCCGCACCAACCTCAGCATAGTCAAGCGCCTGGCCAAGTACACCCCAATTAATCTTATCGCTATTCGCCAGAAGGTGGCCGCCAAGGTTTTGGAAGCCGGCAAATACGTCGTATAAATAATGGTACCCCTCCAAGCGCCGTACACTACAGGGGTTTGATGGCAACCAAGGGCCATCAAACTCCCGGCGGCCTTGTTCTAAAAACACCACGGGAGGAGGTGGCGTATGGCAAAAAGAACCGGGGAAAAATACCAAGCCATAATTGAAGCAGCCGTCAAGGTTATTGCAGAGAATGGCTACCATAACTCCCAGGTATCCAAAATAGCCAAAGAAGCGGGGGTAGCTGACGGCACAATATATTTGTATTTTAAAAACAAGGAAGACGTGCTGATTTCACTTTTCCGCTCTAAAATGGGTGAATTTACTGCCAGTGCCCGCCAGGAACTGAAGAAGCTGCACAATCCTTTTGAGAAACTTGCCAAGTTGATTGCGCTTCATTTTGACAGGCTTGAGTCGGACCGGAATTTAGCCCTGGTTTTGCAAATTCAACTCAGGCAGTCTGATGCTTCAATACGTTCGGGCATCGCCGGCCCTCTCAAAGAATATTTAAATATTATAGAGGACATTGTCGAACAAGGCATAATTTGTGACTATTTTAGAGATGACGTAGACCCCAAACTGGCCCGCCAGATGATTTTCGGCACTATGGACGAGGTGGCCACATCCTGGGTTATGTCTCACCGTGAATACAGCCTTACCAACCTGATCAGGCCTGCATATTACTTACTGGCCCGGGCGCTGGCCAAAGGTGACACTATTCATCCCTATTAAGGGAACACATTTTTTCGCAGAATCTCACCAATTGTAGATCTAAAGCACAAAAGCCGGGTAATCTCCCGGCTTTTTTTTGCAAAATTGCAGTATAATAAATTTTCAACCAATCCCCATCCTTAAAATCAAAGCGAACTCAGCAGGCAGGCCGGCCTTTTCCACGGTCCGGGCCGCAGATTCAAAGTCATATTCAACAGTGTCATTATTCAAAGGCACAATCCTAAATTTACCGCCTTTGCCGCCCCTTACAGTAACATTTTCTCTACGTTTTTAATGCCGACATCAGAGCTATTAAGGTCAGATACTTCCTGGACTTTTAAACCAGCCCTGGTCATCAGCCTGCATATTGCCATATCTCTGTTTTTTCTTAAGCCATATGATATAAGCATCATTCATAATCTATCCCTTTCGATGGGATGTAGGTCACCGACCTCATCCGAATATAACCAATCAACAAGTTCCCTCATTCGCGGCACCAGGCTATTCATTGGCGGAACATGTTTACTGCCGGTATAAATACGTTAACTTCACGGTATTTGCCAGCATCCCTATCTCTAATATTCTTCAATATCAGGTAATGCAGTTGCTTAATGATATGCTCCGTTAAAGGTTCTTGGTTTGATATTAGTTCCTCCACATATAAAATGGCTTCCTTATGGTTTACAACCTCAAAATGTTCACGTAAGGATTTACCGCCAACAGTAATGCCTTCAAGTACAACTTTCGTCTCAAGTAGCGTTAAGGTAGGTATTGCCCTCAATGGCGTTGCTGTTATAAGTCCATTACCAGAAAAAATTCTCTCAGGTTTTCAACCACTTCAGGCGGTAGGGGTCTGTTAGCATCTAAAATTTTTTTCTTTTGATCAATCCTTGTAAATAGCTTTTGCAGTTCAATATCCAATTCCATTTCATCCGGCCAATCGATATGAATACCATCTCTGCATATCGAGCAAGTAAACTCATTGGTCACCTTGATCAACAAGACATCATGGGCTTTTTCTTTTGATAGTTATCACCATTTCAGTGATATGTCCATGAACATGACTCCTTGGGTGTATCATATAACTTTCTATTCTCTCTATTCTTTAATAAAACCAATATCTCCTCTTAATAACCACATACACTGACCCAAAAACAACACAGATGCCTCCGGCTACAGCCGCCACAAGCCAATTGATTGGAAATTGAGACAGTTTCTTTTCTGTTAATAAATACGTCCCACCCTTGTCTATATAAATGCTCTTATCATCTGCGTTAAAGGAATCGATTTTTTCGTATTTATTTTTACTCTGGTTGTATAAGTATAAATATTTTTTCGTAAATACTCCATCGTCTCTTAGGTTTATCGTAATCTTACCTGGGAGCGGTTGACCATCGTTTACCACGAACTTCATGTTATCTTCCACATATTCAATCGGTATGTCCAACAAAAACGTGTTTGCCGGGTTGGCTATTGCTCGCCCTTGAATCAAAATAAGGTATTTACCCTTCTCAATAATCAAATTCTTATTTTCATTTTTTAGCATACATAAAGTAGAAGAATCTAATAAACTTAAATCTGTATTATTGAGAACTATTTCCTTTGAAGCATTATTTTGTATCATAGACGCTAGCTGACTATTTTTAATATTTTCCGTCTCAGCGTTATAATTACTATAACTCGATAATGATCCACCTAATTCTCTATCGGAGTCATTGTTTACTACAGCTGTGATGATTTCTGATGCATCTCCGTTTGATACAATTACAGATGCAACTCCTGGATTTTTCGCTGTAATTACCCCGCTGGCATCAGCAATTATCACATTTTCGTTTGTACTAGTATATGTGCACTTTTGCTCTGCTGTTTTAGGAAGCACTAAAGTACTAATCTGAAAGGTCTTATTAGGTAATAGAGTTAGAAAATTTTCATTTAATTTTATTTTAATAGTTTTTATATAAACAGTAAGCTCCGCATCTGCACTAGCATTCCCGGAAGAAGCTGTTATAATCACTGGTCCGGCACTGTGACTGGTGACTTTTCCGCTAGAACTTACAGTAGCAACATTCTCATTGGATGAAAAATATTTAACTGTCTGATCTTGAGCTTTAGTCGGCATGACCGTTGTCGTTAATGACAGAGATTTACCAACCTCCAACTTTTTTTCAAAGTCTCCGAATTCAATGCTTTTTACTGAAATGGGAATGGTCATCTGCTCAGTTACAGTATGTTCGTCTTTATCTGTTATGATAACTTTATAGGTCTCATCTTCTTTATATTTAGACAACGACTGACTCCAAATATATCTTCCGTTTTTTACTGACTCACTTCCTTTGAAAACGTCTCTAAGATTGGCATCCTTAATATTGATCTTTACACTTTTAGCGGAGCTTTCCCCGACAATTTTTAGTTCTCCGTCCTTGGTAGATACAGATACAGTTAACGTATAGATATCATCTTTCACAGGAATTATAACCGTATCGCTGGTGGTGTGTCCTTTGGTATCCGTAACTTTTACGGAATAGTTTGCTTCTGGAGTGAATCTTGATATTGAACCACTCCACTCAAACCTTCCATTGTTAACATCAATCATAGTATTTTCAACTTCTACAAATTTACTGTTTTTAATCGAAATATTTACTTCTGTGCAGGAACTTTCCCCCGCAACCGTAAAAGTTTTACCGCTTGTTAGAACAGACAAGTTCAATGTATAATTATCTTCTAATGTTATTGCGTGACTTGTCGTGTTGCCGTTGTTATCAATAGCTATAGTTTTATAGGTTTCGCCCGGAATATAATTTGAAAGGGAATCACTCCATTCAAATCGCCCGCTTATGACGTTTGCACTTACTTGCTTAACAACTATAAAGTTACTATCTTTAATGGTAATTGCAACGCTTTCAGCACTGCTTTCTCCTATTATTTTAAATGTATTATTCTTTGTAACAATATCTAATGTCAGGACGTCATTATCACTCTGATCAGTATAAACCGACTCACTCACTGTTGAATCAATAATTTGAATAGATCCTTGCGAAGTCGACATTATCTCATTTATCTCTAATGCATCAACATATAACCCTGCATTATTCCAAAATAATAAGTAATATATTAAATAAATTATAATTACCTTTGCTAAAATCCTTCTCATCCCATTACCTCAACCGTACCCCCAACGCATCTAGAAGATACTCCAAATATGTGATTTGATCATATTTAATCCAAATAATTCCTCCTTGATTTGATCATCTGTATAACCATACCGTTTATATTCATCGGCATTAAAATTTAACTGTTTTCGCTTGCTTTCATAGGCTTCATATTTACTTCTATAAAAGTCATCCTGCATATTCATCGAATCAAAATAATTTGTGTTATCCCTTAAACATCTTAATAACTTTTCATATTGTGCAATCTGATCCTTGTAGGTTACAATCTGCTTATCTACTTGCTCCTTCTGCAAGTCCAAATCAATACTTGCCACCGTAAGCAAAGCGGTTCCTTTCTCGACATAAGCACCTTCCTTGATATTGATCTCCTTGATTTCTCCACTGTAAGACGACATGATATAGTTCTTGTTGGTGCTGTATACTAGACCATTTCCTTTCACGATGTACATTTTAGGTGTCTTACACATCCACACAGCAAGGATAATTAGTAAAAATGTCAACACTAAAATAATCATGTAACCAAAGTAAGGCAAATCCTTTTCATATAAAATCCTACTGTCTCTAAGATCTTGCAAGGTTTTAATTTGTTTACTCACTATATGCTTTCTCCATAAATATATCAGCCACCAGCATATCCTCATTTTTATCTACAAATATTGTATAACTGTCCCCTGCCAATGTAATGTCTTCCTCAAAAGAGATCAAATTTAATTTGTCATAAGCAAACTTTAGGTTTTTCTCTTCAGCGGTAAATCTAACATAGAGGCAGTTCGGAACACGTATAACCGGTTCCATTAAATAGGGTGCTTCTACCTTATGTATAAAATTATTCGTTTGTCTCATGAGTTTACTCAATATGTTTGGCACTCCTCCTTCATCAATATCAACTGCAGTATATTGAATAAGAGGACCGATGGGTTGCGCACCTTTGGATTTAATATAATTCTCCATCAATTCAACTGTTCTAAAATAATTCTCCATATCCTTCGGAATGAGTTCCTTGATTACAACATTGGATAGTTTCAATGTCTTATTGTAACTTACTTGTAATTTTTCCATTTCCGCCATAGTGCTTTCCTCCAAATCAAAAATCACAATATCTCTCCTAATACAACAAAATAATAAAAAAATATTAATTTAAAATAGAATGATTATTATTAACTAGGTAAAATATTATCACAAAATTTAAATCTAAGATATTTTTATCATGTTAGTACTTTCTTAATTCTTTGTCCATCACTAAAGCAACACTCAACGAAACACTAAAAAGTACTAATAAGTTTTTTTGCTGTTTTTATACCTCCAAATCTGATATAGAGTAACCCTGTTTAACAAAATTAGGCTTAGTCCCAATGTAAAATAGCTTACTCTAGAAACCCATGCTAATCTATAATCATTTGGTGTGCCACCAATTAATTCAAACAGACTCAGATAGGGTAACATGATGATAAGTAGCCCGATACACCACGACAGTCCAAAAGTAACATAGGAAAAAGAATCAACCTCACGATAGTCAACTTCTTCAGCTGATACCTTTACACACGCATTCATTGCAGATGGTCCTATTAAGAATAGTAGAGACCAAATATAAATAAAATATGGTTCAAAATTTAGCAATAATAAAATAGGTAAAGATAAAATCTATTTAGCCCCTTTAAGGAATTTGAGTCTTATCCCCAAATGATATAAACTTTAAAACGGGAAGGGGATAAGCATGAAAGGTAAAAGATATCCAAAAGAATTTAAGGATCAACTCATCCAAGAAGCTGAGGAAATCGGAAACGTCTTGCAAGTAGCCAAGCGCCACGAAATAAGCCCAAAGACCCTTTACCGCTGGATTAACTTGTCAAAGCATACAGCATGGCAACATACAAGCGGCAAAGCTAAGAAAACAGCTGTTTATATACCCTCAAACCAAGAGTTTAAGCAGTTGGAAAAAGAAAACGATAAACTTAAAAAAATACTTGGCGAAAAAGACCTTGAAATCGCCATACTGAGGGATCTGATAAAAAAGAAAAACCCGGGCTTTCAGACAGAGTACTAATAGCCGACAAATGGATTGCCCGGGGGTACCCAGCAGCAGTAGTATTGCGGATCGTCGGCGTTAATGAAGCCACTTACTACTATCACAAAAATCACCCACCTAAAAAGCAAGTTTATAAC
>NZ_FOOX01000017.1 GCF_900113335.1 Desulfotruncus arcticus DSM 17038 | reverse complement strand
CTAAAAGCCATTGTTATTGACTGCCCCAAAACCTTCGACGCGCCGGTTGCCGATCCCGAGCGGTTTAAAGCCGCAGCTAAAAAATTCGCCAAAATATTGCTGGACCACCCCGTTTGCGGACAGGGGCTGCCTGCTTACGGCACCAACGTACTGATGAACATCATCAACGAAGCCGGCACCATACCCACCCGCAACTTTAGATTCGGCCGTTTCGATAAAGCCGCCGAAGTCAGCGGCGAAAAGCTGGCCGAAGTGGCCACCGCCCGGGGCGGCAAAGCCACCCACGCCTGTCATCCCGGTTGCGTGATGCGCTGCTCCAACGTCTATCCCATGCCGAACGGCAAAGTTTGCGCTCCCATCGAGTACGAAACCGCCTGGTGCTTCGGTCCCAACCTGGAGATCGGCGACCTGGACACAGTGGCCATGCTGAACTATATCTGCAACGACGTTGGTCTCGACACCATTGATGTGGGCTGCACCCTGGGCGTTTTAATGGAAGCCGGGGTAATGCCCTTTGGCGACGGTCAGGCTGCCATTGCTGCGCTGGAAGAAGTGGTCCAAGGCACTCCGCTGGGCCGGGTTATCGGCGGCGGTCCCACCAACGCCGGCAAGCTGTACGGGGTTACCCGCGTGCCCGCCGTTAAGGGTCAGGGCATCCCGGCCTATGACCCCCGCTCCTGCAAGGGTAACGGCGTAACCTACGCCACCACCCCCATGGGTGCTGATCATACCGCCGGCTACGCTGTTACAGCCAATATTCTAAACGTGGGCGGCACTGTCGATCCCACCAAGAAAGAGGGCCAGGTGGAGCTTTCCCGCAAACTGCAGGTGGCTACCGCTGCCGTGGATTCAACCGGCTTGTGCCTGTTCGTCGCCTTCGCCGTGCTGGACAACCCGGAAGGACTGCCCACCGTCGTGGAAATGCTAAACGCCCAGTACGGTATTAATTTGACGGTGGACGATGTTATAGCCCTGGGCCAGGATATATTGAAGGTGGAAAGGGAGTTCAACAAGGCCGCCGGCTTTACCAAAGCAGACGACCGGCTGCCCGAGTTCTTCCAAATCGAGGATCTGCCGCCTCACCATACTAAGTTTGATCTAACTGATGATGAACTGGACGAGGTATTCAATTTTTAGTATAATTTAATGCAAAGGGTTGCCGGAGGTAAGCGCTCCCGCAGCCCTGTTTTTTTATATGGATGGTTTTTAGGCAGCTCAGACGAGGTGAATTTATATGTTGGTTGAGGTTCGTGTATTCAGCGGGCTGGAAAAGTATTTGCCCGGCAAGCGTTTTGGTGAGCCTTTGCCGGTTGAACTGGACGAAGGAGAAACCATTAAAGAATTATTAGAAAAGCTTGGCATTCCGGAAAAGGACGTGTTTAACATACTTGTTGATGGTAAACACCAGTCGCTTGATTACACTGTTAAAGGAGGGGAAAGGATTTCTCTTTTCCCACCGGTGGGAGGCGGTTAATTTGGCCCCCGGTAATGTGCTTTTAATAATATTTTTGGCAATTAATTTTTAGGACCGTTATGCAAAATTAAGCATAATGGAGCGGGGTATTGATAATGGATACGCTGATTAAAGGTCTGACCCATACCTTATACCTGGTGTTAACCGGTGATCCGGAGGTGTTCCAGATTACTTTATTTACCTTACGGGTAACTGGGACGGCAACGTTGATTAGTGTATTGATAGGTGTGCCAATAGGACTTTTTCTTGCTTTTCGTGTTTTTAGGGGACGTTATCTGGCTGTAAGTATGGTGAACCTTGGTATGGGGCTGCCACCCGTGGTAGTGGGTTTATTTGTAAGTCTGATGCTCTGGCGCTCCGGACCGCTGGGTTTTTTAAACCTGCAGTATACTCCGACGGCAGTAGTAATAGCCCAGGCCATCATAGCTTCACCCATCGTTACCGGTTTTACGATGGCTGCCGTGGGGCAGCTTAACCCCAAGATAAGATTGCAGATTTTAGCTCTGGGGGCGTCGCGTTCTCAGTTGCTGTGGCTAATACTAAAAGAAGCCCGGCTTGGTTTGCTGGCTGCTGTAATAGCCGGTTTCGGCGGTGTCGTATCCGAAGTAGGTGCGGCGATGATGGTAGGCGGCAATATACCTGGACTGACAAGAACGCTGACAACGGCTACGGTGATGGAGGTCAGCAAAGGGAATTTTGATATCAGTGTTGCTTTAAGCGTTATCTTATTATTACTGGCTTATGTAATCACTTTCAGCCTGACTGTTTTGCAGCAGAAGGGCCGGTATTAACTGTAATTAAATAACCAAAAAGAAGGTGTAACAATGCAAGACCAATACCGGCGGCCAATTAATTACCTGCGTATTTCAGTAACTGACCGGTGTAATTTGCGCTGCGTTTATTGCATGCCACCGAGTGGTGTTAAATTTATCAAACATGAAGAGATCCTGAGTATAGAGGAAATAATAACAGTGGTTAAGGCCGGGGTCCGTATAGGAATAAAAAAAATCCGCCTTACCGGGGGGGAGCCGCTGGTACGCGGTGGAATTTTAGACCTGGTGAGCAGCTTGAAAAATATTCCTGAAATAGACGATATAGCTATAACCACAAACGGTATTTTGCTGAGCCAAATGGTGGGGCCATTAAAAAAGGCAGGCCTAAACCGGGTTAATGTAAGCCTTGACACCATGAAACCCGAACGCTTTAAGAAAATTACCCGGGGAGGAAACCTTGATCTGGTTTGGAAAGGCATTAACGCTGCGCTAAGCGCAGGGCTGGACCCGGTAAAAATAAATACTGTGGCCATTCGCGGTTTTAATGACGATGAGCTGGTAGATCTGGCCAGGCTGACTTTGGATCACCCGCTGCACATTAGATTTATTGAGTTAATGCCCATTGGCTCATCGGATGCGTGGTCCAGGGGCAAGTTCATTGCCTCCGGCGAAGTTAAGGAATTGATTGAAGGAGCACTGGGTAATCTTGTAGATGAAAAACACATTAACGGTAACGGGCCGGCCCTTTACACCCGGCTGCCGGGATCAAGGGGTACAATAGGTTTTATCTCTGCCATAAGCAATCATTTTTGTGCCGAGTGTAATCGTTTGCGGCTGACATCCACCGGTCAGCTGCGGCCATGTCTGTTTAATCACAGGGAAATCGATCTTAAACAGGCTTTACGCAGTGGAGCAGGGCCGGAAAAACTGGTAGAGATATTTAGGGAAGCTATTGTGAGCAAGCCGGTTGGTCATGATTTGGACAAGGCATGGCAGGAAGATGACCGTGTAATGTCGCAAATAGGAGGTTAGTGATGGCTGACGAAGGTTATCAAGGGTTGACCCACTTTGATGAAAAAGGCGCCGCCAGGATGGTGGATATTAGTGATAAAAACGATACTGTCCGTGTAGCAATTGCCAGAGGTGAAGTAATCATGCGGCCCGGCACTCTGGAACTGATTGTCGGCGGCCGGGTGGCGAAGGGTGATGTACTTGGTGTGGCCCGGGTAGCCGGTATCATGGCGGCCAAAGAAACAGGCAGACTGGTTCCTATGGCGCACCCCATTACCTTAACCGGGGTTAACGTGGACTTTAGAATTAATGAGCCTGACAGGGTTGAGATTCAGGCCAGGGTGCGCACAACCGGGAAAACCGGGGTGGAAATGGAAGCGCTTACAGCAGTAACGGTTGCCGGGCTTACCATTTACGATATGTGCAAGGCTGTAGACCGGGAAATGGAGTTGGGCCGGGTACGCTTGATCTATAAAACCGGCGGAAAAAGTGGAACATTTCAAAGGGAGGACGATGAGCCATGGGATATGTAGTGGCGGTGTGCACCAGCCCCAAAAAAGGAATGCGCAAAAAAAACATTGGTACCGGTCGCCTGATTGAAGAACATGGCTTTGAAGGAGATGCCCATGCCGGGCCCTGGCACAGGCAAGTTAGTTTGCTGGCCCTGGAAAGCGTGCAGAAAATGCGGGATGCCGGGCTGGACGTTAACCCGGGCGATTTTGCCGAGAATATTACCACGGTAGGAGTCGACCTGGTTGCGCTGCCGATAGGAACCAGGGTTAAAATCGGGGCGGAAGCACTGGGGGAAGTCACCCAGATCGGCAAGGAATGTCATACCCGCTGCGCCATTTATCACCAGGCGGGAGATTGTGTCATGCCGAAGGAAGGCATATTTATCAAGGTATTAAAAGGCGGTGCGGTCAAAGTGGGCGATGAGGTGCGAGTTGAGCAGTCATAGCGTCCCGGTAATATCGGTTGTCGGCTGGTCGAACAGCGGTAAAACCACCTTCCTGGAAAAATTGGTGGCAGAGCTTAAAGCCAGGGGGATTAAGGTTGGGATTATTAAACATCACCACGGGCCGTTTGAAATTGACCGGCCCGGTAAAGATACCTGGCGGCTCTTTCAGGCTGGGGCTGAATGTACGGCCATTGCCGGTCCCGGTAAGGTTGGCCTGGTGATAAGGTCTGCCGGGGATATGCCGCCCGGCGATATAGCAGCGCTAATGCCGGAGGTTGACCTGGTTATAACTGAAGGTTATAAAGGAAGCGCTTATCCCCAGATTGAAGTGCGCAGAGCCGGTCATTACCGGGGCGAGCCCTCGTCCAGCGCCAGACAACTGGTAGCTGTTTGCGGCGACATGGCTCTTTGCGAGGAAGGACTGCCTTGCTTCAGCAGCGAAGATATTGCCGGTGCAGCTGGTTTTATAATTGATCTCATTAACCGCCGCTAGGACTCCCGCCTCTACAGGCGGGAGTTAAGCGGCGATAAACTCGAAATAAGTGCGACTAAGGTTCAGGTGGGGTCAAAACCCCACCTGAACCAAGTCTTCTTTATCAATACTGCAGGGGAAGTGATTAAAATTGCTGACCGCAGATCAAATGGAAAGATATCGCAGAAATATGCTGCTTGACGGTGTGGGTGTTGCAGGGCAGGAGAAATTACGGCAATCAAGCGTGCTGGTTGCGGGCAGCGGCGGACTGGGCTCACCGGTTGCCTATTACCTTGCGGCGGCTGGAATTGGCCATATCGGTTTGTTGGACGGGGATAACGTGGACTTGTCAAATTTACAGAGACAGATTCTGCATTTTACACCCGACCTGGGACGCCCCAAGGTCGAATCAGCCCGGGAAAAAATTGCTGCGCTAAACCCTGACATTAAAATATCCGCCATCAACCAACGGATGAATGAAAAAAATTTTAGAGACATTATCTCTAAATTTGATCTGGTAGTAGACGGAACGGATAACTTTGAAGTTAGATTTTTAATTAACCAGGCCTGTGTGGAGCAGCGAAAGCCATATATTTTTGGTGGCGTTTTGGGCTATTCCGGACAGGTTATGACCATAATTCCGGGACAGGGCCCTTGTTTGTCCTGTATTTTCCGCAATGTACCCTCCGGTGACGCCCCTTCCTGTGACCGGGAGGGTGTGTTGGGGGCAATTCCCGGCTTGATCGGGGCATTAGAGGTTGCGGAAGCGGTTAAGGTTATCCTTAGCATTGGAGAACCCCTTATCGGTCGGCTTTTAACCTGTGATGTTTTAACTATGCAATTTATGCCCGTTGAAATTAATCGCGATCCCGAATGTCCCGTGTGCGGTGGTATTTAAATTATAAAATCTTTACTACCAGCACGGTGCAGTAGAAGGATGAGAAATAGATACCGCGTTATGCACCAATAAATATACGCTCAATAAGGAAAATTGCGAAGCGCACGGAGGGAACCACCGGAGCGCCAGATACAAGTAACGTGAGAATTAAATTCTTAGTAAGTTAAAGTAGGAATTAGAACAAATGAAATATTTTATTGACTTTTTAAATGTATTAAAGCAAGGAAAAATAGCACCGGTATACCTTTTCTACGGTCCCGAGGCCTATCTCCGGGATCAGGCACTGATGCGGCTAAAGCAAACATTACTTCCTGCTGGTGAAGGTGAGTTTAATTATGAAATTTTAGATGGCTCATCTGTATCTGCAACAGAGGCCATTGCTGCCGTGGAACTTACACCCTTTACGGCTGGACAGAAACTTGTTGTAGTGCGTGATGCCGCGATTCTTCAAAAGGACGGGGATGATAAGCTCATCCTTGAGTACATTGAACGGCCCAATAAAGGTGGCTGCCTGGTATTGGAAACCGGACAAAGTATTGACCGTAGAAAGAAATTATACAAAAAAATTGCAGCAATGGGCGGTGCTATAGAATTCGTCAGGCTTAAAGCATCTGAATTAACTAAATGGCTGGCTAAGCAAGCCCGGGAAGAAGACGCTGCTTTAACCAGGGAAGCCGCCGAAGAACTGCTATTGCGCTGCGGCCCGGATATGTACACCCTGCATAATGAAATGCAAAAATTAACCTGCTTTGTGGGCAGGGGTAATACAATTAATCTGGATACCGTAAAGGAACTGGTTGCGAGCAGGGTAGAGGAAAGTATTTTTGAAATGGTTGATGCCATTGGTGAAAAAGACGGGACAAAAGCTATTGGAGGTATTCGCCAGCTGCTAAGGCAAAAACAGCAGCCCCAGCAGATCATAGGCATGATTGCCAGGCAGTTTCGCCTGATCTATCAGGTGCGGGGAATGACTGAAGCGGGTACCGCAAGGGAAGAGATTATTAAAACCTTGAAAATGCACCCATTTGTTTATAAAAAAATTAGCCGGCAGCAAAAGAATTTTAGCTCCGGGCAACTTGTTCAGGCCATTATGAGACTGGCGGAACTGGATTATCTGGTTAAAACCGGCGGAGGAAGCTTTAGTGAACTAATAGATACATATATTTTAAAGCTATGTTTCGAAAAGTAATAAACCACCCTTGTTTTAAAACGGGTGGTTTATTACTTTACAAATATTAAAACGCGCGCATAATATAGAAATGACTGAGCGCGCGTTTTTACTTATCCGGCTATTTTGTTAAAACGCTTGGTAAGACGGGACTTGGTACGGGCCGCTGTATTCCTGTGCAGCACACCTTTGGTAACGGCCTTATCTATAGTAACAAGCGCACGGCGTAATTTGAGTTGGGCTTCGTCCTTGTTTGTGCTGGTGATGGCGTCATGAAAATGACGAATAGCTGTACGCAAACTGGATTTAATTCGCCTGTTGCGCTCGGTCCGCTTCCTGGTAATACGAACCCGCTTGACAGCAGATTTGATATTAGGCATCCTTTTTTCACCTCCCAACAGCGCTAATTTTACCACGCACTGAAAAAAAAAGCAAGTTTCTCCGGTATACGAACGATTTTTTTGGTTATTCTAATTACTAGATTTTTTTAAGGAGGTGAATGGATCGATGCAATGGCTTGGACTAATTATACGTTTTGTTGTTTCCGCACTTGTGTTAATAGTTGTTAGTTGGCTGGCGCCAGGTTTTGTTGTGCGCGGCGGCTTTACCGGCGCTTTGATTGCCGCGGCGGTAATTGCGGTGCTGGGCTATGTGGCCGAGGCTTTGCTGGGCGATAAAATTTCCCCGCAAAACCGTGGTATTGTTGGATTTATTACGGCAGCGGTAGTTATCTATCTGGCCCAGTTTATAATCCCCAACTTGCTCAGCGTAAGTCTGATCGGGGCATTAATATCTGCTTTTGTGGTCGGGCTGATTGATGCAATCGTGCCCACAGTGCTGCGATAAAGATTAAAATGTAAGGTTTGGGTAATAATCTCCCTTTTCCGGGCATATGATAGAACACTTCCCGGTTAAAGGGGGATTTTTTATGCAACCCTCTTATTATTATTCTTATAAGCGGTACAGGCTTCATAAATCGGTCAGGCCCTGGCTGGTTCTGATTGTTTTATTTATTTTTCTAATGATGTTAGTCAGTATGATGGATAATTTCTCTCCCGGACTATTGTCAGTTGAGCAGTGGTGCTTAAATCAATTGATAAACTGGAGTGATCGCGACCCGCGCAGTATTATGCGGGTGGCAGTGCCGGTTATGGCCTGGACGGGGAATGGTGAGGACATTCCCCAGGTGGTATCCCCGGGCTCCCTTGTCGCGCCCCTGGTTAAAACCTTCACCATTGACAGGCACAGTCCCCGGAGTATGCTGGAACTGCAGGTGCCCTTATTGGCCGCGGTAAATATGCAGCAGGAAGAGGCTGTTCCGGTTATTGCACCTGAAGTGGCTGCGGAGCAGGATAATGAACTGGTAAAACCCGTAACCCCGGTTTCCGGGCAAAGTCTGGTGGCGATATACAATACTCATACCGGTGAAACATACGCTCTGACGGACGGGACCGAACGGTTTAATGGGAAAAGGGGCGGTGTGGTTAAAGTAGCCGCAACCCTGGGCAGGGAGCTGGAAGAAAAGTATGGTATCAAAGCTGCAGTGTCAGATACGATCAACGACGCCAATTATAATACCTCTTATGACCGTTCGCAGGAGACGCTGCGCAAATTATTAGAAGAAAACCCGTCGGTTCAGGTGGTTTTAGACATCCATCGGGATGCAGGAAAACCAAGAGAAAACAGTGTGGTAACCGTGGATGGCAGAACTGTTGCACCGATTCTGATTATTGTCGGCTCCGATGCCAGAGCTCCATTTCCAACCTGGCGACAGAATTATGATTTTGCCAGGGAACTGGCGGATGAGATTAACAAGCAACACCCCGGACTATGTTTAGACGTGCGCATTAAGGAAGGTCGCTACAACCAATTCTTGCACCCCCGGGCAATATTGCTGGAAATCGGAAGTGTCAGCAATTCAACCGAAGAGGCGGTGCAAACCGTTAAGCTCCTGGCCGGTCCGCTGGCGGAATTGGTGAAACGCTGTCTTGATAGAGACTGAGTATACGATAAATTTTATCTGGCAAAAATAGAGAAAAAGATGAGTGGTGATTATGCATACCCCCGGAAAAACAATGCTGGCGAGCCTGGGTATTTTTATAGGAATAATTATTTTCGGTGCCCATGTTATTGTGGAAAATTATAACCAGACTGTGGCTCCGGATAAACCACTGGTTTTGATGGACCTGCGGCTTGAACAAGATAATTTGCAGGTTACCCTGCTGGGTGATACACTGGAATTGCCTTTTAAGAGTATCCGGGTCAGGGAAATCTGGCCAACAACCCGGGTTGAAATCGAGCATCTGGTTGATATAATTGAACAAAGATTAAAAATGATGCAGCAGTTGGTTTATGAGATTAAAGGCTGGCCGTAGTATGTTTTGTTTGTACTAATCAGAAT
Organism: Desulfotruncus arcticus DSM 17038; assembly: GCF_900113335.1. Classification (GTDB taxonomy): domain Bacteria; phylum Bacillota; class Desulfotomaculia; order Desulfotomaculales; family Desulfallaceae; genus Desulfotruncus; species Desulfotruncus arcticus. Next base: position 113,664 of record NZ_FOOX01000017.1, on the reverse strand, counting down.
CTTTACTGATGGGGCTAAGGGATAAAAAACGCGCGCACAAAAGATTTGTACGCGCGTTTTTATTATCCGCAGCGCTGCATTGTTAATTGTCAATGGTAATTTAGTGTGAAAAAACTTAAGCCCTTACCACCTGGAAGGCGCAAGGGCTTAAATAAAGCTTTACTTTTTTGCAGAATTTATGTATAATGAACTTTATGCTATAGGGGTTAATTTAAATTAAATTACAGTAACAGTATATCACATATTCAATAAAGTGTCAAGGAATCTGGGAGAATTAATTCTCCCCTTAAATTAATGGAACGGGGAATCAGTATGTGTGCTGTCAGATCTCATCTACCTTTTGCATATCAAAGTAAACATGATTTTCCGGTAAAGCTCACCGAATGGATCGGGCAGGTGTTTTATGATGTCCTGCCCGAGCATGGCTATGAAATTCGCGAAGAGCAAATTTACACAGCGTTTAAGCTTGCCGATGCCGCATGCCGGGGAAAAGTGCATTTCGCCGAGGCTGGATTGGGTATTGGTAAAACTTTTGCTTATTTGCTTACCGCGGTTGCTTATGCCCGGCTTAAGGGTAAACCTGTCGTGATTGCCTGCGCCTCCACAGCGCTCCAGGAGCAGTTGGCCGGACCCCGGGGAGACATAGAAAAACTTTCGCGCCTGCTGGATCTGGATATTGATGTCCGCATGGCCAAGGATCCACATCAGTACATTTGCGATATCAAAGTTAACCGGTTTCACAACCTGCTGTTTGAACAGCCAGGCAAGGCGGTTACAAATGTGTTGCACTGGGCGGGAAAGACTGAACGGGGAGAACGCTCTGAGATGCCCGGTGTACCGGACCGGGTTTGGACACAGGTAGCCTGGGATGAAACAATGCCCTGCGAAACTTGCCCGGACCGGGGATTCTGTAAGCTGGTTAAGGCGAGGGAGCATTACCGGTCGGCTCTGGACCTGGTTGTGTGCGACCACGGCACCTTTTTTGATGACCTTTGGACACGGGATGAGCGGGTCGCTGAAGGTAAACTGCCTCTTTTGCCCGATTACTCAGCGGTAATCTTTGACGAAGGCCATAAAATACTGCTTCCGGCGGCACTCAGGGCGGGACGGCAGGTGGTTAAAGAGGATATTGATGATATGCTTACCTCCATTGAACAAATTCAGGGAGCCAGAACGTCTTTAATTTCCATTGCCTTTGCCATGGATAAGGCCACCGCGCGCTTTTTCAAAATCCTTTACCAGGCGGCTGCCGGTGATGAGCAAACGGACCGGCTGACCATACGGATAAATGATGAGCTGCTTGGGGCAGCGGATACCTTACGGCGCGCACTTGGAACATTGCATTTTGAACTGCAAAACGAACAAGATCTGCACCTCCAAACCCTCTCTCATACGCGATTGCAAGCATATGAGGCGGGGGTGGAACGGGCGGCGTTGGCTCTGGACCGGTTTTGCCGGAATAGGGGTAAAGATGTCATTTTCTGGGCCGACCGGCTGGACCAGAGTTTTTGGGTGGTGCCCCGGGACCTCAGCGGTATGTTAAATAAGCATCTATTTGCCAGGAGACTTCCCGTAGTGTTTTCCTCAGCAACCATGAGCACTGGAGGAGATTTTAGTTACTTTGCGCGTGCTTTAGGTTTAAAGGAATTTTCAAGCTCATCTGTGGGCAGTTCCTTTGAGTTTGATAAACAGGTTTTAGTTTATCTGCCTCAACGATTACCCGCCGTTGATCAACAAAGCTGGTTCCCCAGGGCTTTAAGGCGGTTGGTTTCTTTATTGCGGGTTTCCAAAGGGCGGGCACTGGTGCTTACCAATAGGCCGTCCGATGTGCGTAAAATCCGAAAGGGGCTGAAAGAATTCCGGCTGCCCTTTGAATTTCTTTGGGAAGATAGTGCGGAAAGGGGTTATCTGGTCCGAAAATTCCGTGAAGAAATATCGTCGGTGCTCGTTGGTTCCGGGTTTTGGGAGGGAATTGACGTACCAGGTGAAGCATTATCCCTGCTGGTGATCTGGCAGTTGCCCTTTCCGCCTCAGGATCCGCTGATCGAGGCGCGCAGGCGCGAGATGAAGGAACAGGGATTGGATCCGGTTAGCACGGTGGACTATCCTGAAATGGGCTTGAGATTAAAACAAGGATGCGGCAGGCTGATCCGGTCACGGGATGACCGGGGCGCCATCGTCATTTTGGAACCAGTTCCGGGTAGGCCGTGGGAGCAGCATGTGTTGGGGGCTTTCCCGGCAGGTGCAAAAGTTGTCCAAAATTTGAGCGCTCTTTCCACTTTATGGCCCGGTTCTGCGACTGAACCAAAACATCATGCGCGGGCAGCGGCCAATGTATCTACCCGGCTGTAATAAGTACAAGTGCAGGTTGTCCTTTTCAGCCTGACCTGATGGATGCTATAATATACTGATATGAATTGACCTAATTTTTAAGGGAGAGGAACTGGCAGTGCAAAGAAGACAGGAACGAATTAGAAACTTTTGCATCATCGCCCACATAGACCATGGCAAGTCCACTCTTGCCGACAGATTGCTGGAATACACCGGCGCCCTGACCCAGCGGGAGATGTCTGAACAGGTGCTGGACCAGATGGATCTGGAAAGGGAAAGAGGCATAACCATAAAACTGCAGGCCGTCCGCCTTAATTACCGGGCCCGTGACGGGCAGGAATACGTTTTAAACCTGATCGATACTCCGGGGCATGTGGACTTTACTTATGAAGTTTCGCGCAGCCTTGCCTCCTGCGAAGGCGCATTGCTGGTGGTTGACTCGGCGCAGGGTATCGAAGCCCAAACACTGGCCAACGTTTACCTGGCTATAGATCATGACCTGGAAATTATACCGGTAATTAATAAAATTGACCTGCCTGCCGCCGACCCTGAGCGGGTTAGAAGCGAGATTGAAGATGTTATCGGTTTGGACGCCTCCGACGCTATTCCTGCTTCAGCCAAAAACGGCACAGGGGTAGAGGAGATATTGGAAAGAATAGTTACCCGGATACCACCGCCGCAGGGGGATGAGGATGCGCCATTGCAGGCGCTGATTTTTGATTCGCATTACGACTCTTACCGGGGCGTGGTAGCTTATATCCGGGTTGTTCAAGGCCGGATCAGTAAGGGCATGCAGATTAAAATGATGGCTACAGACAAAGAATTTGAAGTTAACGAACTTGGTGTTTTTAAGCCTGCGCCTGTATCAGTCGATGAATTAAGCGCCGGTGAGGTTGGTTACTTTGCCGCCAGTATGAAAAATGTAAAGGATACCAGGGTGGGCGATACTGTTACTGATGCCCGGCGTCCCGCGGCTGAACCACTGCCAGGTTACCGCCAGGTTAAGCCGATGGTTTATTGCGGCCTTTATCCGGTGGAATCCGCCGAGTACGAAGACTTGCGCGATGCCCTGGATAAGCTTAAACTTAATGATGCCTCTCTGGTTTACGAGCCGGAAACATCCGATGCCCTGGGCTTTGGCTATCGCTGTGGCTTTTTGGGTTTGCTGCACATGGAAATTATTCAGGAAAGATTAGAACGGGAATATGGAATTAATTTAATAACTACGGCGCCCAGTGTTGTTTACCGGATAACGACAACTGCCGGCGAGGTGATTGAAATTGATAACCCCAGCAAAATGCCTGATGCCGGTAAAATAACCATGATGGAGGAGCCTTTCGTTTCCGGCACGGTGATGGTGCCCCAGGAATACGTGGGTGCGGTGATGGATCTGTGCCAGGACCGCCGCGGGGTCTATGTTGATATGGTTTATATGAGCCAGAGCAGGGTTATGCTGAAATATGACTTGCCGCTCAGTGAGATTATTTTTGACTTTTTTGATCAATTAAAATCACGTACCAGGGGTTATGCCTCCCTGGATTACGAAGTGGCGGGATACCGGGAATCGAATCTGGTTAAAATGGACATTTTAGTCAATGGGGAACCGCTGGATGCTTTGAGTACAATTGCCCATAAAGATAAAGCTTACGGCCGGGGCAGGGCGCTGGTTGAAAAACTCCGCAGCTTGATCCCCAGGCAGATGTTTGAAATCCCCCTGCAGGCGGCCATTGGAAATAAGATTATAGCCAGGGAAACGATCCGGGCCATGCGCAAAGATGTTTTGGCCAAATGCTACGGCGGGGATATTACGCGTAAGCGTAAACTGTTGGAAAAACAAAAGGAAGGCAAGCGGAGGATGAAACAAGTGGGAAATGTGGAGATTCCCCAGGAAGCTTTTATGGCGGTGCTTAACGTAAAGGATGAATAATTGACATAGGAGTCGGAAGCCAGGAGTCAGGAGTCAGAATAATAGAACCGGGTCAAGGCATTCTGACTTCTGAATACTGAATAGTAACGAATAATTAAAGATCAGGTGATGATTATGAGCTGTTATTTGCGGCACTGTGGAAAAATTATGGAAAAGGCCGGGGTAACCCCGTCAAGTAAAGAAGAACGGCGCAAAGTGGATATGGCCATGCGGGAGATTGTGGGGCTGGCGGAAACCAAGTGCCCGGAAGTTTGGAAAGAAATTAAAAAGGTTTTACAGGAGCCGGACGGTGAGGAACGGCTGGTAACCGGCCTGCGTCATAAACTGCTTGGAAGCTGAACATGGTGAATAATATTAATTACGCTTCAAACTATTGCTTTATAGGTGATAATCCACCCGCGTCATTATATGTGCACGTGCCTTTTTGCGTTCGCAAGTGCGATTACTGCGATTTTATATCTTTTTCCTATAACTCCGGGGACGCCGAAAGGTACGCAGCCGGTCTGAAGCGGGAAATAGAATTAATTGAAATAGAATTAATTAACGTTGGTTATGAAAAAAATTTATCCATGTCGACTGTTTTTATAGGTGGGGGCACCCCCACCTGTTTATCTTTAGAGCTAATATTGGAAATAATAAAGTTAATTAAAAGTAGCTTCTCTTTATCAGATAATACCGAATTCACAGTTGAGGCCAACCCCGGGACAATTGACCGGCAGAAGCTGCAGTCACTGTACCGGGCCGGTGTCAACAGACTTAGTATCGGGGCCCAGGCGTTTGACACTAAGACTCTGAATATTTTGGGACGGATCCATACCGTTGAGCAGACGGTTGATGCGGTTCGGGCAGCCAGGGCGGCAGGTTTCGATAATATAAACCTTGATTTGATTTTTGGGGCTCCGGGGCAGAGTCCCGCTGACTGGCGTCACTGTTTGGAGCAGGCAATTGAATTACAGCCTGAACACATTGCGGCTTATGGCCTGCAAATTGAGGAGGGAACCAGGCTAAAGCGCCGGCTGGAGCGGGGGGAACTGTCGCTTTGCGCGGAGGATGATCAAATACAAATGTATGAGGATACCGCTGCTTTGCTGGAGCAGGCCGGTCTAAAGAAATATGAAATATCCAATTATGCCCGGCCGGGCAGGGAATGCCGGCATAATCTCGTATACTGGCACAACGGGGAGTATATCGGGTTGGGCCCGGCAGCCCATTCCAGGATAAAAAATAAACGTTATGCAAATACCGAACAATTAAACCTGTATCTGTCCCGGCTGGCAGAAGGACTACCGCCGGCAGCCTGGGAGGAGACTGTTACGCCCGAAAATGATGCCTTTGAAACAATTTTCCTTGGCTTGCGGCTTAGCGCCGGCCTTAACCTGGCTTGGTTTAAAGCCAGATTCGGATACTCATTGGATGACCGCTATCCCGGTGTTGCCCGACGGCTGATAGAACAGGGTTTTCTTGAAGAAGCGGAAGGCAGCCTGCGTTTAACCAGCCGGGGGGTAAATGTATCAAATATGGTCATGAGTGAGTTTGTGCCTCCTATAACTTGTCTTCGCACAGCCTGTAAGACCCCGCCCTCTTAGGGTCGGGGATTAACAGGCTGTAAGCTCGAAATAAGTGCGACTAAGGTTCAGATGGGGTCAAAAACCCCACCTGAACCAAGTCTTCTTTATTGACAAAAGAAAATATTGGTGCTATGTTTTTATTAGATGTTAGCACTCAATGCGGGAGAGTGCTAACAAGGAGGTGGTAGGATTGACTCTTGACGCCAGAAAACAAAATGTTTTATTGGCAATCATCCAGGATTATATTGCTACCGCTGAACCCGTGGGTTCCAGGACCATTGCCAGAAAGTACAAGCTGGGAGTCAGTCCGGCTACGATTAGGAATGAAATGGCTGATCTTGAAGAGTTGGGTTACATAGAACAGCCCCATACTTCAGCCGGGCGGATACCTTCCGGCATGGGTTACAGATATTATGTTGACCGCTTGATGAAACGCGGGGAATTAAGCGGCGAAGAGGAAAAACTGGTGCTGAACAGCTACCTGACCAAGGTTCAGGATATTGGTCAGGTTCTCCGCCGGACCGGGCAGTTATTGTCTCAAATCACCAATTATACGGCTGTAGTTTTAACCAATCATTACGGTAAGGGCAAATTCAGGCATATTCAGCTGGTTCATTTAAACCCGACCCAGGCGATGATGATAGTGGTAACCGATGCAGGGGCGGTACATCACCAAATTATTGAAATACCGGAAAGTATCAGGCCTGCTGATTTGGAGACTATCTCATCCGTGCTGAATCAGAAAATGCAAGGTATGTCCCTGGAAAATATACGCCTGACACTGGTAAAAGAAATTTATTTTGAACTGGCTAAACAAAAGCATATTTTAAACATGGCCATGGATTTAATTCAAGAGAGCTTGGCCACCGACGGAGGGGAAAAAATTTACCTGGGTGGCGTATTTAATATCCTTGACCAGCCGGAATTTCACAGTATTGAAAAGGTTAAAACCCTGCTCAGCCTGTTGGAGCAAGAGGCCAAACTGGCTGAAATCATGGTTGGCGTAATTGATACCGGCGGTGTGACGGCAAAAATAGGTGATGAAATAGAAAACGATCAAATGAAGGGCTGCAGTATGGTTATGGCCGGCTATTCCGCCGGAGGGAAAGCGCTGGGCGGTATTGGTTTAATCGGGCCAACCAGGATGGATTACGCTAAAGCTTTTACCGTGGTCGAATACATGACCAGAAATCTTTCCCTGGTTATGGAAAGGTTGCTGCGCGGCCGCGGTAGTTAATTAATAGCAATCATGTTTGAATAAGCTGCCGCCTAATTTCAGGCCGGCAACTGCGGAGGTGAATTTATTTTGCCAAATAGTGAAAAAGATATTATTAATCAGGAAGTGCAAGAAGATTCCTGCCAGGACCAAAATGCTGGTGCTGCTATGGAACAGCAGGAGGAAAATTTATCGGCTGAGGCCGCTGAAGAGCAGCTGGATGTGCAGCAGCTGCGCAGCGAGTTGGCGGAACAAAAAGCAAAAGCTGAGGACTATTTTAACCGACTTGTGCGACTTCAGGCCGATTTTGAGAATTATCGAAAACGCACTCAAAGGGAGAAGGAAGAGTATTTCAAGTATGCCTCGGCTTCGCTATGTGAACAGCTGTTGCCGGTAATTGATAACTTTCATCTGGCATTGGCTGCCAGGGATGAGGACCCATCCAACGTGGTTAAGGGGGTTGAGATGATTTATCGCCAGCTGGAAGAAATACTTCAAAGGGAAGGACTGACCCCCATTGAAACGGTGGGACAGGAATTTGATCCGGCCAAGCACGAGGCGGTAATGCAGGAAGAAACTCAGGAACACCCTGAAAATATGGTAATAGCTGAACTGCGTCGGGGATATTATTTAAAGGACAGACTGCTCCGGCCGGCAATGGTTAAGGTGGCTAAGTCGTGCTGATAACCTTTAGCGTATAAACTGATATTTTATCTGATTTACCATTTGAGGAGGAGAGATACATGGCAAAAGTTCTGGGAATTGACTTGGGAACCACAAACTCTTGTGTGGCTGTAATAGAAGGTGGCGAGGCTGCTGTTATACCTAACGCGGAAGGCGGCCGGACTACCCCGTCAGTTGTCGGTTTTTCCAAAACAGGGGAAAGGCTGGTCGGCCAGGTGGCCAAAAACCAGTTTATCAGCAATCCCGACCGCACTATCGCATCCATTAAAAGACATATGGGTACTGATTTTAAGGTAAATATAGACGGCAAAAACTATTCCCCGCAGGAAATCTCGGCTATGATTTTACAGAAATTAAAGACCGATGCCGAAGCATACCTGGGTGAAAAAATTACTCAGGCTGTGATAACGGTACCGGCTTATTTTACGGATGCCCAGCGGCAGGCAACAAAGGATGCGGGAAAAATTGCCGGGCTCGAGGTGCTGCGGATAATCAACGAGCCGACAGCCGCAGCCCTTGCTTACGGTTTGGATAAAGAAGAAGACCAAACCATCTTGGTATTTGACCTGGGCGGCGGCACCTTTGACGTTTCCATTCTTGACCTGGGAGAAGGCGTGTTTGAGGTTAAAGCCACCAGCGGTAATAACCGCCTGGGTGGAGACGACTTTGACCAAAGGGTTGTTGATTACCTTGCCAGTGAATTTAAAAAGGATTCCGGCATCGACCTCAAGGGTGACCGCATGGCGATGCAGCGTTTGAGAGATGCTGCTGAAAAAGCCAAGGTTGAGCTTAGCGGTGTTATGACCACCAATATCAATCTGCCTTTTATCACAGCTGATGCCAGCGGGCCCAAACACCTGGATATTACGTTAAGCAGGGCCAAGTTTAATGAGCTTACCGCCGACCTGGTGGAAAAAACCATGGGGCCGACCAGGCAGGCCATGGCTGATTCCGGACTGGAGCCCAAGGATATTAACAAAGTGCTGCTGGTGGGCGGGTCAACTCGTATTCCCGCAGTGCAGGAGGCAATTAAGAAGTATCTGCAAAAAGAACCTCATAAAGGAATTAACCCTGATGAATGCGTGGCCATTGGCGCTGCCATTCAGGCAGGCGTTCTGGCAGGCGAAGTAAAGGATGTACTGCTGCTGGACGTTACCCCGCTCTCACTGGGCATTGAAACCCTGGGCGGCGTTTTTACCAAGCTGATTGAGCGGAATACGACTATTCCCACCTCAAAAAGCCAGGTATTTTCTACTGCTGCCGACGGCCAGACCACGGTTGAAATTCATGTGCTGCAGGGTGAGCGCTCCATGGCGTCGGGAAATAAGACTTTGGGCCGGTTCCAGCTGTCAGACATTCCTCCCGCGCCGCGGGGAGTGCCTCAAATTGAGGTTAAATTTGATATCGACCAGAACGGTATTGTTAATGTGTCGGCTAAGGACATGGGTACGGGCAAGAGTCAAAGTATCACCATTACCGGCGGGACAGGGCTCAGTGATGATGATATTGATAAAATGGTCAAGGATGCCGAGCGTAACGCGGAAGAAGATAAACAGCGCAAAGAAAGCGTGGAATTGCGCAACCAGGCGGACAGCATGATCTACCAGGCTGAAAAGACGATTAAGGATTTGGGCGACAAGGCTGATCAGGCCAAGGTTGATGAGGTAAACAAGGCTGCTGAGGAATTGAAGGAAGCATTAAAGGGTGAAGATAACGAGAGAATTAAGAATGCCATGGAAGCACTGACCAAGCCGCTTTACGAACTGTCTGCGGCGCTCTACCAGCAGCAGGCCGAGGCCGATAAGGCGCAAGGTCAGGGTGAAGGTGGCGCTTCAGCGGAGCAGGGTAAGGATGATGTGGTGGATGCTGAGTACGAGGTTGACGAAGATAAGAAAAAATAAAGGATAATGCACCTTTGGGTAGAATATTCGTAGAATATATAGTGTGATTATTTCTTGACCTTGCATCGGGAGGGCAGATTTTTCCATGCCCTCCCGGCGGCTTTAAACATAAAGGTGGTGAGTTCCGTGGCGAAGCGGGATTATTATGAGGTGCTTGGAGTTTCCCGTCAAGCGTCTCAGGAAGAAATTAAAAAAGCTTATCGAAAACTTGCCCGCCAATATCACCCTGATGTTAATAAAGATGATCAAAATGCTGCGGAAAAGTTTAAGGAAGCTTCCGAAGCCTATGACGTTTTAAGCAATGCTGAAAAGCGTGAGAGTTACGATCGCTTCGGTCACGCGGCTACCGATGGTCAGTTTAACGGGTTTGGCGGATTCGGCGGCGCTGATTTTGGCGGCGGCCTGGGAGATATTTTTGACATGTTCTTCGGAGGTTCCGGCCGGGCCAGGCGCGGGCCTGAGCGGGGTGCCGACCTGAGGGCTGATGTTGAGGTTTCTTTTGAAGAAGCTGCATTTGGCCTGGAAAAGGACGTTAAAATTCCCCGGACTGAAGAATGCAGCACCTGCGGCGGCAGCGGAGCTGCGCCCGGAACCTCAAAAAATACCTGCGGTGCCTGTAATGGAACGGGGCAAATCCAATTTGCCCAGAGCACCCCTTTTGGCAGAATTGTACAATCGCGTACTTGTGACCGCTGCAGAGGTACCGGGGTGATTATAGAAAAACCTTGCCCCACCTGCCGGGGGGCCGGGCAAGTCCGCCGCACCAGGACCATTAAGGTTAAAATCCCTCCCGGGGTTGATCACGGTACCAGATTGCGCCTTTCAGGCGAAGGCGAGTCCGGTTTGCGGGGCGGTCCCAGGGGTGACCTGTTTGTATTTATCCATGTCCGGCCGCATGAAATTTTTAGCCGTCAGGGCAACAATGTTATTCTTGAAATGCCGGTTTCCTTCGTTCAGGCTTCCCTGGGCGATGAGGTTTTTGTCCCCACGCTGGATGGCAAAGCCAAGCTCAAAATTCCCGAAGGGACACAATCAGGCACGGTACTGCGGATGAAGGGCAAAGGTATTCCCGATGTGCGCGGCTATGGGCGGGGTGATCAGCACGTCCATATTAATGTAGTTACACCCACCAGGTTAACCGACAGGCAACAAGAATTATTAAAGGAATTTGCCAAGATTGAGGGCCAGAAACCTCGCAGCAATGAAAAGGGATTTTTTGAAAAAGTCCGGGATGCTTTTATGGGGTAACTTAGTGAGGAGTCAGAAGACAGGAGTCAGTAGTCAGGAGCTAGAGAAAGTTTTAATCCGTAATATTTTAGAATTCTGACTCCTGACTCCTGGAAGTACGGAGGGCTGTTAATTGGGTAAATGGTTGGAGGTTGCCGTTGCCTGCACCCGGGAAAATGTGGAGGCAGCGGCAAACGTGATGAACGAAATGGGTTCGGGCGGGGTTGTTATTGACGACCCCGCCTTAATTGTAAACTGCATCAACCAGGGCAGCATTGAAACAGTTGCACCGTCTTTTGGTCAGACGGCCGGGAGCGGGGTTGTGGTAAAGGGTTATTACCCGGCCTGGCCAGGGACGAATAGTCGTTTAGAGCAATTGCTGGCGCGACTTGGTCAGCTTGGAGTAACCTGGAGCACCCGGGAAGTTCATGAAGAAGATTGGGCCACCGCCTGGCGGGAATACTACAAGCCCATTAAAGTAGGCAAGCGTTTTGTAATCAAACCATCCTGGGAGGAATACAACCCCGGTGGGGATGAAATAATAATTGAGCTTGATCCCGGCATGGCTTTCGGTTGTGGTACCCACGAAACAACCTCAATGTGTCTGGCCTTGCTTGAGGATGAGCTGCACGGCGGCGAGCTTGTTTATGACGTCGGCACCGGTTCGGGCATTTTATCCGTGGCGGCGGCGCTGCTGGGTGCAGAAAAGGTCGTGGCTGTTGATATTGACGAAGTAGCTGTTCGCACGGCGGCTGAGAATATCCAGCTTAATAATGTGGTGGATATCGTAACTGTCAGGCAAGGAAACTTGCTTGAAGGGTCGGTGAAGGTCCGGGCAGACATAATTGTAGCCAATATTATTGCCGATGTGATTAAAGCACTCGCTCCCGATGCCTCGGCAGCGCTTAAAACCGGAGGTAACCTGATTGCTTCAGGAATAATCCGTGACCGAGCCGATGAAGTTGCGCTGGCCCTGGAGAATGCTGGTTTGACCTGCGAGCGAAGAATGGAAAAGGGAGAATGGGTGGCGCTGGTTTGCAGAAAGGTGTAAATAAATGCCGAGGTTTTTTATAAAGCCGGAACAAATTCAAAACGATACTATTGTAATAACCGGAACTGAAGCACACCATATAATCAAGGTTCTGCGTCTGGGACCCGGCGCAAAAGTAACATTACTGGATGGCTGCGGCAATCTTTATATCAGCCAAATTGATAAAACAGAAAAAGGCAGTGTCCACTGCCGAGTATTGCAGCGGGAACCGGCCGGGGGAGAGCCACCGGTTCGGGTGGTGCTGGTGCAAGGGATTGCCAAGGGTGAGCGGATGGACTACGTTATTCAAAAAGGCACTGAACTGGGAGCTTCAGAATATATCCCCGTTTATTGCCGCCGCAGCGTGGTGCGCCTGGACGCCAAAAAAGAGGCGGCCCGCAGGGAGCGATGGCAGCGTATCGCCCTGGAGGCTTCAAAGCAATGCGGCCGGGGTATAGTGCCTTCGGTGCACGAGCCGGTGGACTGGCTTGCGGCATTAAACCTTATTCCGTCCGGCGCGCTGGTACTGGTGCCCTGGGAGGAAGAGACGGCCTGTACGTTAAAAGAGGAACTTGAAGCCCGGCCCAGGCCCGGGGAAGTTTATATCTTAATCGGTCCCGAGGGTGGGCTGGAAGAGCGGGAAGTTGATCAAGCGCGTGAGCGCGGCGCCATTCCCGTTACCCTGGGACCGCGCATTCTGCGTACCGAAACCGCCGGCCCGGCAGTTATAACCATGGTTTTATACCAATGGGGCGATCTGGGAGGAGAATAGTAATGACTCAAAAAAAGGTGGCTGTAACTACTTTGGGCTGCAAAGTAAACCAGTATGAATCGGCCGCCCTGGAGGAGCTGTTCAGGAGACGCGGTTATCAAATAGTTGAGTTTGAGCAAATTGCCGATGTTTACGTGATTAATACCTGCACTGTAACCCATCTGGGGGACCGCAAGTCCAGACAGATGATCCGGCGGGCCAACAAAACAAATCCTGATGCCGTGGTGGTAGCCACGGGCTGTTACGCGCAAACGGCGCCGGATGAGGTTCTGGAGGTTGAGGGGGTCGACCTGGTGCTGGGGGCCGGCAACCGGGCCGCAATAGTGGACCTGGTGGAAAGTGCGGTCAAGGGTAACAAGGTAAAAGCCGTCGGCGATATTTTAAAATGCCGTGAGTTTGAGGACTTGCCGGGTGAGGATTGCCAGGGCAGGGTGCGGGCCTACTTGAAAATTCAAGAGGGTTGTGAAAATTTTTGCTCCTATTGCATTGTGCCTTACGCGCGCGGCCCGCTGCGCAGCAGAAAGCCGGAAAGTGTTTTGGCTGCGGCCAACAACCTGGTGCGGCGAGGGTTTCGGGAAATAGTTCTGACAGGAATTCATACCGGAGCTTATGGCCGGGACAAACAGGATAAACACGGCCTGGTGCGATTACTGGAAAAGCTGGCGTCGGTCCCGGGTATCGCCAGGATCAGGCTGAGTTCAATTGAGCCCAACGATATAACCCCGGAGTTGATAGAGCTTGTAGCTGCGGGAACACCTTTTTGCCGGCATTTACATATTCCTTTGCAAAGCGGGGACGATACTGTTCTGGCAAAAATGAGAAGACGCTATAACACTGCTTTTTATAGAAATCTGGTTGAGGAAGCCAGGAACAAGGTTGCCGGGCTTGGTGTTACCACGGACGTCATGGTTGGCTTTCCGGGAGAAACTGAGGAAAATTTCGACAACACGTATTCTTTTATTAAGGAAATGAATTTTTCCGGGCTGCATGTATTTAAATATTCTCCCCGCCGGGGTACGCCTGCAGCGGATTTTCCCGCTCAAGTCAATCCTGCGGACAAAGAAAAGCGCAGCCGGGCCTTGATTACATTGGGTGAGAATCTGGCATGTTCTTTTGCAGCCGGGCACCTGGGTCAAACAGTTGAGGTTTTAGTTGAACAAGCGCTGCCGGAGGAAAGGGAAAACCTGTGGGAAGGGCATACCGACAATTATATTCGCGTGGTTTTCCCGGGTGCAAGGAAGCTCCAGGGGACAATTATCAATGTAAATGCTGAAAAATTAAGTGGCACAAGCATAATGGGCAGAATAATTTTAAAGTAATGCAGGAAATAACAAAAATTTGTTGAAACAATCTATTAGGCCTGCAGGTGCCGTTATTTTTATTTCCGTGGGAGGAGGTGGAAAAGGTGCAGGATTGTATTTTCTGTAAAATAATCAATAAGGAGATACCGGCTGAGATTGTTTATGAGGACGATAATGTGTTGGCCTTTAAAGACATTCAACCGGCGGCTCCCGTCCACCTTCTTTTTATTCCTAAAAAGCACATACCCACGTTCTTTGACCTTGAACCTGAGGACAGCAAGGTTATGGGAGAACTGCAAAGGGCTGCGGCCACAGTGGCGCGGGATATGGGACTATCGGAAAAAGGATTCAGATTTGTCTCAAACTGCATGGAAGATGCCGGCCAGTTAGTGTTCCACATACATTATCATTTTTTGGCCGGAAGGCAGCTGCAATGGCCACCCGGGTAATTGACTACCCGAAGGGGTTATTGTATAATAGCCAAGTATGGTAATTTGCATTGGGGGTTGTTTTTAAGCTTGATTTATCGCAAGGTTTTGCGGTTCAGCGGAGGGGAGGGAAAAATCGGTGGCAGAAGTTAGAGTAGGCAAAAATGAAACTCTGGACAGTGCCCTCCGGCGTTTTAAGCGCACCTGCCAAAAGGCGGGGGTTCTCGCTGAAGCCAGAAAGCACGAACACTATGAAAAGCCCAGCGTAAAAAGGAAAAAGAAATCCGAAGCCGCCCGGAAACGTAAGTCCAGGTTTTCTAGGTCGTTCAATTAATTCAATATCCAAATGCTAACATAAGCAATTTATGCCCGGTATTTATAAGTGCCGGGCATTAAAATTATTGATAGGGGTGGTTGCTTTGTCGCCCGAACTCGTTCCTTGGTTGGCCGCAATGGCGTTTTTGTTGGGATTCCTGGCCCTGGTACTTGAAATATTCATTATACCCGGCTTTGGTGTTGCCGGTGTTATAGGAATTATTTTTCTGGGTTGGGGCATATTGCTATTAAGCGTTGACGTAACTGATACTTTAAAGGCAGTGGTTATTGCCCTGGTGTCAAGTATCATCCTGCTTGCGGCCGGTATTAAATTAATGGCTAAAATTAATGTTTGGCGCCGCCTGACCCTGGGAGACCGGCAGGTTAAAACTTCGGGCTACCAGGCGCCTATGGCCGATCTGCAAGACTATGTCGGCAAGAAAGGATTAGCAATTACCCCGCTGCGCCCGTCCGGTGCTGTTGAAATAGGCGGCAGCCGGGTAGATGTTGTCAGCGAGGGAGGTTACATAGCGGCAGGGGTTAGGGTCCAGGTAATTAAAGTAGAGGATGTTCGCATTATAGTGCGAGCGATAAAAGAATAAAAGGAGGTTATAAAAATAATGGATGCCGGAGCAATTTCAGTTTTAGTTTTATCGGTGCTGATAATTTTGGCAGTAGTTGTTATTTTTAGTTTTATCCCCGTAGGGCTGTGGATTTCAGCTTTGGCCGCGGGAGTACGGGTCGGGATTGTTACGCTAATTGGCATGCGCTTGCGCCGGGTTACGCCTTCGCGCATTGTTAATCCGCTGATTAAAGCTGATAAGGCCGGACTTGATATTTCGGTGAACCAGCTTGAAGCTCATTACCTGGCCGGGGGCAATGTAGACCGGGTGGTTGATGCGCTGATCGCCTCTGAAAGAGCCAACATTAACCTGGCCTTCGAACGGGCTGCGGCCATTGACCTGGCCGGCAGGGATGTGCTGGAAGCCGTACAAATGAGCGTTAACCCCAAGGTTATCCAGACACCATTGGTTTCCGCGGTGGCCAAAGACGGCATTGAGGTGAAAGTTGTGGCCCGGGTAACAGTGCGGGCTAATATTGACAGGCTGGTTGGCGGTGCCGGAGAGGAAACCGTTTTAGCCAGGGTGGGTGAGGGTGTTGTTTCCACAGTGGGTTCAATGGATAATCACAAGGAAGTATTGGAAAACCCAGACTCCATATCCAGGACCGTCCTTGACAAAGGGCTTGACGCGGGAACCGCTTTTGAGATTCTTTCCATTGACATAGCTGATGTTGACATTGGACGTAACATTGGGGCTACGCTGCAGACCGATCAGGCCGAGGCTGATAAAAAGATAGCCCAGGCCAAAGCCGAGGAGCGCAGGGCGATGGCCGTTGCCCGGGAACAAGAAATGAAGGCGGCAGTACAGGAGATGCATGCCAAAGTGGTCGAATCTGAGGCTCAGGTGCCGCTGGCGCTGGCCGAAGCATTTCGCCGGGGTCACCTGGGCGTTATGGATTACTATAATATGCAAAATATAATGGCTGACACCGGTATGCGGCAAAATTTATCCAAAATGGGGTCGGATGAAGAAGCAGACAACCACAAGGGCCCCAAGTGAACTCGTTTAGCTAAAGCTGAACACCGGGACTGAAGTGCAAGAGTAACCCCCACTAATAGAAATGGGGGCCTAAGAGATTAGATAAAAGCCTGGGGGAAATTCTATGAACACATTAATTATTTTGCTCATAATTTTTTATCTGGTTTTTTCTAGATTAGCAAGGACGGCCAATCGTACGCCAATACCCCCCAGACCAAAGGAAACCGATTTCCCGCTTCCTGCTGATACACCGAATTATAGTGAGGAGGACGATGCTCCACTTTCCGGTCCCTGGAACAGAAATGGCGGCGCGGTATCCGGGAGGCGGCAAGAGGAAACCCCGGCAGATGATCCGGTGTTAATGGAGCCTGAACCCCAAAGGACCGGTGATATACGGCACCTGCCGGAGCCGGCGACCCGCAGGCAGCCGGTTGAACAACCGGTGCCGTTAGAGGTTGTTCGACGGCAGCCGGAACCGGGTGAATCGGTTTGCCCGCAGGGTAAATCTTCACCAGGCCAGGGGCAGGAGCACCGCAAAAGAAGGCGTGGAAAAAACCCGCTGGCGGCTGCCCTTAATGGCAAATCCGAACTTGCAGGCAGTATCTTGGTGGGAGAAATAATCGGGACACGTGGCGGTTACAGGGGGAGACGAAAATGAAATTTGCTTACTTTGATTGTTTTTCCGGTATTAGCGGGGATATGATTCTGGGAGCCTTTGTTGATCTGGGCGTTGAATTGGAGCAATTACAGCGTGGTTTGGAACAATTAAGCTTACCCGGATTCCGGCTCGAGGCGGCGGCAGTTAAAAGGTCGGGTTTATCGGGAACCAAGGTGGATGTTATAGTTGACGATGTACCACAGCCCCATAGAAATCTGGTGGATATTGCCGACATCATTGGCCGCAGTGACTTAAAGCAAAGTGTCAAAGATTTAAGTTTAAAAATATTTAATCGTCTGGCTGAGGCGGAAGCTAAAATTCACGGGACGGGTATTAATAATATCCATTTTCATGAAGTCGGGGGTCTCGATTCTATTGCTGACATCGTAGGCGCGTCAATTTGCTTGGATCTTTTAGGCATTGAAGAGGTACATTGTTCTAATTTAAATGTCGGGCAGGGGTTCGTTAAATGCCAGCACGGCCTCTTACCCGTTCCTGCTCCGGCAACCCTTGAGTTATTGCGAGGCGTGCCAATTTATGCCTACGGTCCCGGCAAAGAGCTGCTGACTCCTACGGGTGCCGCTATAATTACCACCATTAGTGGTGGGTTTGGCCCGTTACCGGAGATGATGGTCGAAAAAGTTGGATACGGGGCCGGGTATCACGAATTAGAACTGCCAAACATGCTAAGAATCTTGTTGGGAACTTGTTTGCCTTCAAACGAGGGGGGAAAAATTAAACAGCATGAACATGCAGCACATTGTTGCACTGCTTGAACAATATAAGGCAGGGCAGGCGGGACTGGACGATGTTTTAAAAGAGTTAAAAAAACTGCCTTATGAGGACCTTGACTTTGCTAAAGTTGACCATCACAGAGCACTGCGCAACGGTTTCCCCGAAGTGATTTTTTGTCAGGGGAAAACTGTGGAGCAGGTGGTTAAAATATTTCACAGTCTGGCTGAAAAGAACCGTAACATTTTGGCTACCAGAGCCGGACAGGAGATTTTTGAAGCTGTTCAGGCCCAATATCCGGAAGCAAAATATAATGTACCCGGCCGGGTGGTGAGCCTGACCAGGGAACATTGTAAAAACTCCTCCCGCAGGGTTCTTGTTTTAACTGCCGGAACCGCCGATATTCCCGTGGCGGAAGAGGCTGCGGTATGCTCTGAGGTTATGGGGCACGAGGTGGCGCGAATTTATGATGTGGGTGTGGCAGGGATTCACCGGCTTTTTGCCTACTACGACAAATTTGAAACCGCCGCGGTGCTAATTGTGGTTGCCGGTATGGAAGGCGCGCTGGCCAGCGTGGTGGGCGGCCTGGTGGATGTGCCGGTGGTGGCTGTGCCCACCAGTGTCGGATACGGAGCCAACTTTAACGGGTTATCGGCGCTGCTGAGCATGCTCAACAGTTGCGCCAAGGGAGTCGGTGTCGTTAATATAGACAACGGCTTCGGAGCGGCGGCCCTGGCCGATGTCATCATCCGCAGCGGATTAAAGCATGTATAATGATTGGTTAATGAATAATTAGTAAAGAAAGCCGGTACCCGTTGGTTATGGGAACCGGCTTTCTTTAGCCTATGGCAATAACTTTGCCCGGTCCTATGAGCTGATTGTTGATGTCAAACATATTGGAAATGTTACCTATGGACAACTTATCCTTAAGTTTGTAATAATCCAGGCATGTACCGCAGGATAATACCGCAGTGCCTTCGCCTCGCATCTTTTCAATCTGTTCAAGCACCGGCGACCCTTCGCAGGTTAGGAATACCCCGGTGTTTAAAAACAATAGTGCTGAGGGCAGCGGCTTGGTAGCTACAAGGGTGGTGAACAGACTTTTAATCAAAACCTGGCCCAGGTCCGGCGAGCCCTGCCCCAATGAGTTGGTTGTGATGAAATAAACTGGGCCCACACCAGTGTCGTTTTCGCTTTTTGGTCCAATAATGGTTCCCGGTTCAGAGGAAGGCTTGTCCGATTTGCTGACGGTTAGATGATAAAAACCGTCTTTTTTTTCATTACTTATTACAGTATACCCGGAGTTCTTGGCAAACAGGGTAATATTCTGGCGGGCAACATCATTATCAACGATAGTAGTAACTGAGTTAATGTCTGTTTCTTCCAATGCGTTTTTAGTGTTAATCACCGGTTGAGGGCACGCCAGCCCCCGACAATCCACAATTTTATGCTGCATATTTTTGCTCCCTTCAAATGTTTAAACCACGGTTATCAGCGTACCGGTATAAGGCTGCACTTGGCCGATCACCGCGCAGTCAACGCCTTTTCCCTTCAGTTCATCAACCAGGGCAGCGGCTTTGGCTTCAGGCACAGAAATAAGCAATCCTCCCGAGGTCTGCGGGTCATAAAGCGCCAGCTGCTCTTCAGGTTTCAGATCACCGTCAAATAGTATTTTCCCCTCTAAATACTGTCGGTTATCATAGGCACCGGCAGGAATTAACCCCATGCGCGCCATTTCCATTGCTTCCGGCAACAACGGTACTGATTTACATTTTATGTGTAAACTAACTTCACTTGCTTCAGCCATTTCCGCCGCATGCCCCAAAAGCCCAAACCCTGTAATGTCGGTACAGGCACTGGCACCGTGTTTGAGCATAGCCTCCGAAGCGGCCTTATTCAGTGTAGACATGGCAAGAACCGCTATTTGCATTGCTTCGGGCGAAACCAGACCTGCCTTGATACCGGTGTTGATGATTCCGGTACCCAAGGGCTTTGTTAGCAGCAACAGGTCACCCGCCTGCGCGCCGGCATTGGATATAATTTCGTCGGGGTGAGCCATGCCCGTAACAGCCAGACCGTATTTGGGCTCATCGTCGCGTACCGTATGTCCTCCCGCAATGATACAACCGGCTTCAATTGCTTTGTCAGCGCCGCCCCGCAGCATTTCCTCCAATACGGAAGTAGGTAGGCAATCGGGGAAACAAACTATGTTTAAGGCTAAAAGCGGCTTACCTCCCATGGCGTATACATCACTAAGAGAGTTTGCCGCAGCAATTTGCCCGTAAACGTACG
This sequence comes from Desulfotruncus arcticus DSM 17038, assembly GCF_900113335.1. Taxonomy (GTDB): domain Bacteria; phylum Bacillota; class Desulfotomaculia; order Desulfotomaculales; family Desulfallaceae; genus Desulfotruncus; species Desulfotruncus arcticus. Next base: position 93,681 of record NZ_FOOX01000017.1, on the reverse strand, counting down.
GATCGTCCACCATCGGGGTAAAAAAATCAAGCGTGGAAATCAAGGCCTGATTTTCGTTAATTTTATAAACTGCGGCGTCATCGGAGGTGCCCGGTCCGACCATTAAATTTGGGTTTGGGGTGGTGGTTGGTAAATGTCGCAGCACCTGCGACAGGGTCTGGGGACCCACTTTAGCCGCTCACCCGGAGGTTTTGGCCAGACTTGTCAGCTTAATCTGTTGGTTGAGCATGTAGATTAACCTCCTCTTATTAGCTTCTCACGAATATTCTTTTTTTAGTTAAAGCAATCCTTTATTAATTGAATAAAAAAATTTTATACATATGACATATTGTAAAAGTTTTTCTTATGATATACTGTAATTATTCAGCATCTGCAGCTACTTAGTAGTCAGAATGAGAGAACCGGCCCGGAACAACTGACGGATTCTGACTACTGACTACTGAATTCTGATTGCTTAAATAGTAATGGTATACTTTTTACTAATGGTTATAATAAATAAATACAATATGCACCAGCAATCATAATATGTTAAAATCTGAAAAGGTAAAATTGCTTATATTAATTAAGGGGGGACATTATGCAGCAGTATGAAGTTATTGTTTTTGGCTTAAATGCCCCGGCCCCGAGTTTTGGCTGAGGACCGAAACCCTCCGCAGGTTGCGGGCCGCAAAAGACAATGAAAGATGAAGCCGAAGATTTAAGCACGGCTTTAAAACAAAATTTTGGTAAAGAAGTCAGCGTAAAGTTTGTTGATGTAACTTCGGAAGAGATAAAGGACTATCCCAAGATTGCTTCTATTCTTCCCAGGGTACGTTTACCGTTAACCGTTATTAATGATGAGCCTCGTTTTCACGGGGGGCTTTCAGCAGAAGTCATTACTGACGCGATGCTGGAAATGAAAAAAGCTGAGCAAAGTTAATTTTATTGGTACAATTAACCAACGTTTCCGTTATTTTTCCCCTTCCTGCCGCATAGATTTATAGTGGCAAGGAGGGGATTTTTTATGGCATGGAAGGATATTAAAAACAGGGTTAAAAGGCAATTATCCGATTATCTTGATCTGCCGGGCGATATTGTTTTGGACTTGCCTAAAATTGTTCTTGTGGGCAATCTTCAGGTTTTTATAGAAAATCACCGTGGTATCCAGGAGTACAATCCCCGGTTGGTGCGGGTTGTTGTAAATGATACGGTTATTGAGGTTACCGGTGAGAATCTTTCCCTGCGCAATATTCTGCCTGACGAAATATGTGTTGAGGGCCAAATATCAGCGGTGTCGTTTTTAAGCTAGGGGGTGGCGGAAAATGTTATTGTTTAAAATTTTATCTTATTTAGCCGGTTATGTAACAATAGCTTTGCCGGAAGATTGTCTGGAAAAATTTATTAATATGGCCACCTCCAGAGGAATTTTTTTGTGGGGGATCTCCGGGGTGGGAGCAGACAGAGTAACGTTAAAAGTTCGTTTAAGTGGTGTACAACCCTTGCGTCATGTAGCCAGGATGACCCGGTGCAGGTTCACAATTGTTGAAAAAGCCGGTCTCCCTTTTGCTATTGTAAAATTGCGCAGGCGCAAAACCATGCTTTTGGGCGCTTTGTTTTTTGTTATGGCGTTATATCTGTCTTCATCATTTGTTTGGTTTATTAACGTATCCGGTAATAAAAGCATCAGTGAACAGGAGATTAAAGAAGTTGCCCGCCAGTCCGGTTTATACCCCGGAGCTTTTAAACCCGCAATTGATGGTGAAAAACTTGAAAAAATTATTATTAACAGACTCCCGAATCTTTCCTGGGTTGGTGTTTATTTTGATGGGACAAGGGTTGAGGTTAAAGTTGTGGAAAAAGTGCTGCCTCCCCATAATAACCTGAATGCAAAAATTGATATTGTGGCGGCTAAAGATGGCCTGATTAAACAGATACTGGTTCTGCAGGGGCAGCCGCTGGTTCAGGAGGGCGATACCGTTAAGACAGGGCAGGTACTGATATCTGCTGCTATTCCGCCGCCGCAAGAAGAGGATGAACTGGATAATCCGGAAGAAAGCGACCGGGAACCGCAGGAGGAAGAGCAGACGGTAAAATATGTTCAGGCCAAAGGCATTGTCAAGGCCAGCGTTTGGTACGAAGGTTATACGGAAGTTCCTCTGGTGGAAAAGGGTGAAAACTATACGGGACATGAGATTACCAAACTTTGCATTAAAATCGGAGCAAAGGAAATAATTCTAATGGGACCCAGGGATGTTCCTTATGCTAAATATGACACCCGGGCAGATGGCAAAAAGATCACTGGCTGGAGGAATATTAATATTCCCGTCGAATTTATAAAGGTTAAGTACCTGGAAAAAGTTGATTATACAAAGACTTACAGCAAGGCGGAAGCGTTTCGTATGGCCGGTCAAAGTGCGATTGCTGAAATCGAAAAAGACATCCCGTCCGGGGCTCGGATAACGAACAAGCACTATGAAGAAGTGAAAATTGCGGAAAATGAAAATATGGTAAGAGTAAAGGCGTTAGTAGAAACAATAGAGGAAATAGGAACGGAGAAACCCCACCCGTTGAGCTAAAGGAGGCTAAGCATAATTGGCGGAAAACATAGAAGCACGGGTGCTAATTGATGATGTCGGCATTGCCGCGGAAATTTTCGGCAAACACGATGAAAATTTATTGTTACTGGAAAATTCACTTGGGGTAAAAATGGTTGCGCGCGGCGAGGAATTGCTTATTATCGGGCAGCGTGTCCAGGTGGAAAAGGCAAAAGAGATTGTTGACCAGCTGCAGGAGTACTGCAGGGTAGGCAACCGGTTGACTGCGCACGAGATAAATTATACCATTAAGGCCATTAAAGCCGGTAATTCCGGTGCCCTTGCGGGGCTTGCCAAAGATGTCTTTCTGGTAACCCCCAGAGGCAAAAAAATCAAGCCCAAAACTACGGGGCAGCAGAGATATATTGATGCCCTGCAGAAACATGATATCGTTTTTGCTGTTGGTCCCGCAGGTACGGGAAAAACTTATCTGGCCGTGGTTATGGCTATCAGGTCTTTGCGCAACCGCAGTGTAAACAGGATTGTACTGACCAGGCCGGCTGTGGAGGCCGGGGAAAAGTTGGGTTTTTTGCCTGGTGATTTACAGGAAAAAGTCGACCCTTACTTGCGCCCTCTCTATGACAGCCTGTATGATGTGCTGGGTTTTGAAAGTACGCAGAAATATATTGAGCGCAACGTCATTGAAATTGCCCCTCTCGCTTATATGCGGGGAAGGACGTTGGATGATTCCTTTGTTATTCTTGATGAAGCTCAGAATACTACACCGGAGCAGATGAAAATGTTTCTTACCCGCCTTGGTTTTGGTTCGAGGGCGGTAATTACCGGAGATGTAACCCAGGTTGACCTGCCTCGGGGGCAGCAATCAGGTCTTGTTCATGCGCTGCAGGTGTTGTATGATGTAGAAGGTTTGTCTTTTCATCATTTTTCCGGGGAAGATATTGTCAGACACCCGTTGGTACAGAGGATTGTCAAGGCATATGAGGAAAGAAGCACGACGTCTGGGGATATAGAGGAGTGATTAAATGCTTCCTCTGGCAAAGGTTCGGGCGAAGATAGCGCAAGTATTCTTCAATTTGGCCGGAAGAAGAAAAGTTCGGCGCGGCTTGGCCGCTTTCGTTTTTTTTGTTGCACTGACATTATTAATTTCGGTTGAATTTATGCCCCAAAGAATTAACCTTATGGTTGGCCAGGTTTCACCAACAAATGTATTTGCGCCGCGCAGTGTTACGTATGAGGATAAAAACAAAACCACGGAAGCAAGAAATATTGCCGCGGCTCAGGTTGAAAAACAGTATATTATTGACCCGCAGGTCAGTATTGATGTGCAAAAAAATATTTCCAATCTAATTGCGGACATAGATAAAATACAAACAGACGAAAGCCTGGATGAAGATCAAAAAATCAGTAAATTAAAGGAAACCATACCGTTTAGTATATCAAACAGCACATTAAAAATACTGGCCCGTCCCAACTCTGATATTTTAAGAAAGCTGGAGACCGGTATAACCGGGCTTGTTTCACAAGCTATGGATGAGGGCGTTACCCAGGAGAACACGACAGAAGTTGAGGACAAGCTGGTTGGTCAAATACCCAATTTGCAGCTGGAAACTCCATATAACTCTGTTGGTTCCGATATGATCAAAAACTACCTGCGCCCCAATAAATTTGACGATCCTGATGAGACCAGACGCTTGCAGCAGGCTGCCAGGGAAGCCGTTCCCCCGGTAATGGTTTCCATTAAAGAAGGGGAAAAGATCATCGGGGAAGGTGAAATTGTAACCGAGGAACATATTACCAAACTTGAGGCGTTAGGCCTTTCCCGCCCGGTTCTTCCTGTCTCGTCAATATTGGGTTCGGCCTTGCTGGTGGCGCTTTTAATGGTGGTGGTGCTTTTTTATCTGTACCAACAAAACCGGGAAATATATAAGAGCGCCGGTCATCTCTATCTTTTGGGGTTAATTGTTTTTATCACCCTGGGGGTATCTAAAGCTATAATAGCCATAAATTTAAGCCAGTGGCCCGGTTTTGCCGCCTTATTCGGCTACCTGGCGCCTATTGCCGCCGCGGGAATGCTAATCGCTATTTTGCTTGATTCCCGGTTAGCGGTGCTCGTTGTGGCGGTAATTAGTTTTCTGCTGGCTTTAATGACCGGGGGGCAAATCAGATTTGCTGTAGTAGCCTTGATTGGCGGTATCACCGGTGTGTATGGTGTGAGCAAGCTGAGCCAGCGCAGCGATATGGCCAGAGCGGGTTTTTACACCGGCGCGGCGAATATTTTGGCAATTTTCTCCATGGGGCTGATCAGCGGGACCCCATTGGGATTAACCATATCTTCCAGTTTGATTCTGGGCTCTTTAAACGGTATTCTCTCATCAGTTTTAACCAATGGCGCAGTGCCTTACTTGGAAAGCTCTTTTGGTATAACGTCATCGGTCCGCCTTTTAGAGCTGTCCAATCCTGGGAATCCGCTGCTGCGGCGCCTGCAGATTGAAGCTCCGGGAACCTACCACCACAGTCTCCTGGTGGGTAATCTGGCGGAATCCGCAGCGGATGCCGTGGGAGGGGATTCGCTGCTGGTCAGAGTGGCGGCATATTATCACGATATTGGTAAAATGAAAAGACCTTACTTTTTTATAGAGAATCAAATGGGTGACAACCCGCATGATAAGATAGCACCAACATTAAGTACCCTGATTCTTACATCCCATGTTAAAGACGGCGTGGAACTGGCCCGGGAAAACAAGCTGCCCCAGGGGATAACTGATGTCATCGAGCAGCACCATGGAAATAGTTTATGCAGCTTTTTTTACCACAAGGCTGTGGAGAATAATAAAAATGAAAGTGTTACCGAAGATGAATTCCGGTATGAAGGGCCCAAGCCCCAAACCAAGGAAGCAGCTATTGTAATGTTGGCCGATGCGGTGGAAGCCGCGGTCAGGTCGTTGCAAAACGGAACGCCCGAGCGTATTGAAGGGGTAGTGCGCAAAATTATCAAGGACAAGCTAATGGATGGCCAGCTGGATGAAAGCGACCTGACCCTCAAGGACCTGGACGCAATCGCTGCGACTTTTATTAGAATGCTTTCAGGCATATTCCATAACAGGATAGAATATCCTGATATGACCAAGGAAATGGAAAGGAGAAAGAAAAAGCGTGCCACTGGTCGTTAGTAATTTACAGGAAAAGCTTCCGGTTAATGAGGAGCTGATTGGCTTGCTTACCCGGGTGGTGGAGACAGCTCTGGCTGACCATGTAAAGTATCAGGCTGCTGAGGTTGGCCTTGTTTTTACCGATAACGAATATATAGCAGACCTGAATAAACAATACCGCAATATAGACGGACCAACAGACGTGCTCAGCTTTTCCATGCTGGAGGGTGAGCCGCTGCAGGACGGCAGCGATTCAATTATGCTGGGGGATATTGTGATCTCATTGGAAAGGGCACTCCAGCAGGCTGAAGAATACGGTCACGGGCTAACCAGGGAAATTGCTTATCTTACCGTGCATGGTGTATTGCATCTGCTGGGCTACGACCATGGGACCGATACTGAAAAAAAAGTAATGCGGGAAAAGGAGGAGCAGATACTGAACCGGGTGCTTTTGCTGGAAGGGTGATGTGGCTTGTTGAAATTTGCGCGGGCTGTCGGCTGGGCAGTAGCAGGCGTACGATATGCCGTAAAAACCCAGCGCAATATGAAAATTCACCTTGTGGTGGCGGTATTGGTTGTAGTTATCTGCTTATTTCTTGGCATGCCGCCGGCGGAACTGGCAATAATGTCTTTGACCATTTTCTTGGTTTTAACTGCTGAAATGTTTAATACCGCCATTGAGGCGGTAGTTGACCTTTTTACGTTAAACCGCCATCCCCTGGCCCGCGCGGCCAAGGATGTAGGCGCGGGCGCGGTTTTATTAACGGCCATAAATGCGCTGGTGGTGGCCTACCTGCTAATATGGCCGCGTCTGGCCGGCCTTTTCAGATAATTATCGGGGTGATTTAGTGAATCCGGAAGAGTTGATTAATAAAGCGTTGGAAGCTCGGAAATATGCGTACACACCATATTCACACTTTGCAGTGGGCGCGGCCCTGCTGACCACGGAAGGCGATGTTTACACCGGATGCAACATTGAAAATGCATCCTACGGGCTTACAGTTTGCGCTGAGCGGGTAGCTTTGTTTAAAGCTGTTTCCTGCGGGCAGCGTTCATTTAAAGCGCTGGCTGTAGTTGCCGGCACGGAAGAATACTGCAGTCCGTGTGGCGCCTGCCGCCAGGTGTTGTCCGAATTCGGCGGCGACATGAGGGTTTACCTGGCTAACCGCCGGGGCGAATATCGCGAAATGACCGTAAATGAACTTTTGCCGGGAGCTTTTTCTCTCGTCAAAAGCCAAAATCAGGGGGATACATTGTGAACAAAGTTGGGTTTAAATCTGGTTTTGTTACGATAACCGGCCGTACCAATGTTGGTAAATCCACTTTGCTAAATAGGATGGTAGGCCAAAAAGTGGTTATCATGTCCGATAAGCCGCAAACCACCAGGCATAAAATTCAGTCGGTATTAACCGGTGAGGATTATCAGGTGGTTTTTATTGACACGCCTGGTATTCACAAACCCAAGCATAAGCTGGGGGAACGAATGGTTGAAACCGCATTAAAGACACTGCGGGAAGTTGACATAATCATGCTGCTGGTTGAAGCGGTTATGCCGGGGGCCGGCGATAACTATATCATTACACAGGTGAAACAGGTTGCTCAACCTGTTATTTTGGTGATAAATAAAATTGATCTGGTAAAGCCGGCGGAACTGGCTCCGATTATTGCAGCGTTTAGCAAATTACATGATTTTGCCGAAATAATCCCTGTTTCAGCTTTGACAGGAGAAAACGTCGAAAGGCTGCACCAGGCAATTGTGGACAGACTGCCGGAAGGTCCTCAATACTACCCCGATGATGTGGTGGTCGACAGACCCGAAAGATTTATTATGGCCGAGTTGATCAGGGAAAAGGTGCTGCATTTAACCAGCCAGGAGGTTCCTCACTCTGTTGCCGTAGTAATAGAGGAGGTGGAGCAAAGATCCGAAAATCTTGTGGCGGTCAGTGCTATCATCTATACCGAGCGGGAAAGCCAAAAGGGTATATTAATCGGCAAGGGCGGCAGAATGCTGAAGGAAGTGGGCAAGCTGGCCAGAGAGGAAATAGAAGCGTTGCTGGGCTCAAAAATATTTCTCGAGCTCTGGGTTAAAGTTAAAAAGGATTGGCGCAACCATGATATCCAAATGAAGAACTTCGGTTTTGTTGAAGATTAAAGCAAACATTGATTTGACTTTAAAAAATGCAAGTAATATTATTGTATTTAAGACAACTAAATCTTCGTTAGGTGAGGCTACTGTACAGACACAGGCCGCTGCCCGGAAATGTCGAGAGACAGTAACGGGTTAACAGGTATTGCCGAATTAAGGTTTTACTTAACGTGGCTGAGAAATAATTTCTCTAGCTGTACAGAGCCAAAGCTTGCACGACTGAAGACGTAATAAATTTATGGTCTTCATTTTACATGCAATTGAAGGCCTTTTATATTGTCGGCGAAAGGGGTGACTTACATGGAAGAAATACCAAATCGACGATGCCGGAACATTAACTTAAATTATTTGTTACAAAACTTTCATGGAGGTGACCCGGTTGATCAAAACATATTTTTACAGTGCCACCCAGAGAAAATTATTGCATGATGTGGATTTGTCCCTTAATTTGATTCAACACGAAGATGACTTACTCTGGGTGGATTTATACGACTTTAAGGACGAAAAAGAATTAAGTCACCTGGCCAAGGTATTTGATTTTCATTATCTTGCTGTTGAGGACTGCCTGCAGCACAGCCCGAGGGCCAAAATAGACACCTATGATAAATATTATTTTTTTATGCTGCACGCGCTGCGCTATAAGGAAGACAGCGACGAAGAAATTACGCCTGAGCAGCTCAACGTTTTTCTGAGCTCTAATTATGTGGTCACCGTTCATCGCAGGAACCTGCCCATACTGGGCCGGTTGGCCAGGGAATGCCTGACCAATATCACCAAACACATGGAAAATGGATCAGATATGTTTTTATACCACATATTTGATGGAATTACTGACGAGTATTTTCCAATTCTTGACCGCATCGACCAGCGGGTTGATGAACTGGAAGATCAGCTTTACGAGCAACCCAGTAAAGAAATTACAGAGGAATTCCTGGCGTTGAAAAGAACGCTGCTATCCATGCGGCGGGCCATTCACCCTTTAAAGCGAATGTTCACCAGCATGAACGGGCAATTTATGTTCCAGGTTTCCAAAGAAAGTGAACCGTATTTCCTGGACCTGATAGACCATATTGAACGAATCATCGACACCATTGAAAGCCTCCGGGATTTGCTGGATGGCGCACTGGAAACGTATTATTCAATTATCAGTGCCAGAACCAACGAAACAATTAGGATCCTTACCCTCATATCAACTGTTTTTATGCCGCTGACCTTTATTACCGGCTTCTTTGGTATGAACGTGCCTTTACCGGAGCAGGAGACGGTTTGGGCAACGGTGGCTATTACCGCCGGTTTGCTCGTGATTACCGTATGGATGTTTTTAATCTTTAAAATGAAAAAGTGGATTTAATCCAGTCCCTTCCAACGGGGAGTCAGGTTATGATCTATTCCCAGCAGATCCATCACCCTGCCTACTGTTTGGAGCACCAGATCCGTAATAGTGGAAGGACGATTGTAAAAAGCCGGTACAGGAGGCATGATAACTGCTCCGGCCCGGGCCAGCCTGAGCATGTTGGCCAGGTGGATTTCATGCAGGGGTGTTTCTCTGGGCAGCAGGACTAACCTGCGTTTTTCCTTTAAAGTAACGTCGGCTGCTCTGCTGATCAGATTATCCGTGTAGCCATTGGCTACGGCGGAAAGTGTTTTCATGCTGCAGGGGGCAATAACCATACCCTGGTGTTTAAAGGAACCGCTGGAGATTGCCGCTGCAAGATCATCAATTTGATAAACTGCGGCGGCCAGGGCATTGATATCTTTTAATTTATAGCCTGTTTCAATTTCTATTGTTCGCCGGCCCCAGTTGCTATACACTAAATGGGTTTCCACTCCTGCCCGGGCCAGTTCCCGAACCAGGGTAATACCGTAAACAGCGCCGGTGGCGCCTGTGATTGCTGTAACAATACGCATTGCTTTCCTCCTGTGGGTTTGATAATAAACTGTTTCAACACAGATAAAATAATTCCCCCCCTGTCGGGGATCTTTTTGTTCGGATAACTTTTGGTGCGGGATTACCGCCGGTCTGCCTGGAAAAAAATGCTGGCGCCGCGTTTAGCGGCATGGGTGTCTGTCCGCCGGGAGGAGTATTTATGCAACTGTACAGGGTACAGGCTATTGTTTTAAACTCATACGAAATGCGCGATGCACACCGTGTCCTGACCCTTTATACCCGGGAAAAGGGAAAAGTGAGGGCTGTTGCCCATGGTGTTGCCAAACCCACCAGTAAAAAAAGGGGTGCTGTGCAGCCTTTTTGTCATACTGATTTTTTGCTGCGCCGGGGCAGGGAGCTTGACAGCGTTAGCCAATGTGAGGGGCGCGAAATTTTCCCCGCTCTATGGGCCGACCTGGACCTAATGAGCTATGCCGGGCACGCAACCGGACTGGTTGACCGGCTGACTGCGGACGGTGAGCCCGATCAGCATATATTCAGTTTGCTGCTCGGCATTCTAAGAGTACTTGAAAAGACGAAAAAACCTGAATTGGCGATCAGAAGCTTTGAATTACGGCTGGTTTCATTGCTTGGCTATTTACCCCACCTGGATAGTTGCACGAATTGCGGTGAAACTAATTTAAGCCCGAACAGCTACTTTAGTCCCGGGGCAGGCGGCCTTGTCTGCCGGAATTGCAGGACACCCGGCACAGCGGACTGTTTCTGCGGCGGGGAAGCGGTTTCGGTGCTAAAAGCGCTGCTGAACTGGGAACTGGTTACGGTTGAAAGAATACGTATTACCCGGCAAGCAGGAGCTCAAATTAAACTAATTATGACTGAATATTTAAAATGGCTTACGGAAAGACGTTCCGGCCCATTGGAATTCATGGAAAAAGTCCGGGATTACAAGCCCTGATAAATGTATAAAACAAGTGCAGATAAGGTTAAATTATCTGTAGCTATTCAGTTTAAAGCCGTAGGGTTGGACGGCTCTGTCCGCCCGCCGGACTAAAGGGGGTAATTTCGTGAGCAATGAATTGGAGAACATTGATCTGATAAGGGCTAGAATAGGCGTAACCTACAGAGAGGCCAAAAAGGCGCTGGATGAAGCAGGAGGAGATGTCGTTCAGGCGTTAATGAACCTGGAAGAAAAAGATCAGCAGTTTACCGAAAGAATACAATGCCGTGGACAGGATCTTTTGGAGAATTTGAAGTCCATTCTGCATCGTGGTCAGGAGACCAGAATAAAAGTCAAACAGGGAGACAGGACAGTTTTTGAAGTGCCCGCTTCAGTAGGCGCGGTGGGATTACTGGCTGCTCTGGCTAGCAGTGAATTGGCGGTACTTGGCGCCTTGGGAACTGTTACGGCCATGGCCAAAAAATATACACTTGAGTTTGAGCGTAAAGATAAAGACCCTGAAGTTAAAGTTGATAAAAACGAATCAGGCGCAGAAACTTTTCAATTTGACAAAGACAGCTTGCAATAAGCTTTTTATTTGACTTTACAGATTAAATTTGATAAATTTGTTTTGTCATCTAAATATTTTTAGGCGATGAGGGAAAGAGTACCCGGGAAGAATTTCTGTCAGAGAGCCGGCGGTTGGTGTGAGCCGGTGGATTGCCCCGGTGAAAGGGGTTCCCGAGCTGCAGGAGGAAAACCGTCATATATGCGGTCAGTAAAACCTGCAAAAAAGAGTGGGCTGCCGGACTGGGCAGCCAAACAGGGTGGAACCGCGGGAATATGCCTCCCGTCCCTGGCTGTTGCCGGGGCGGGAGGTTTTGTGTTTTTTTATTATTTTTTAAGGGAGGTTGGTAAATCATGAACTTCCAGGAGCTGATATTAACTCTTAATACCTTCTGGGCCAAACAGAATTGCATCATTCAGCAGCCTTACGATGTTGAAAAAGGCGCCGGGACAATGAATCCAGCCACTTTTTTGCGAGCTTTAGGGCCCGAACCCTGGCGGGTGGCATACGTTGAACCATCGCGCCGGCCCACCGACGGCAGGTACGGAGAAAACCCCAACCGGCTGCAGCATTACTATCAGTTTCAAGTTATTTTAAAGCCATCACCGGATGATGTGCTGGAGGTATATCTGCAAAGTCTGAAAGCCATCGGTATTGACCCGGATAAACATGATATCCGGTTTGTGGAAGATAACTGGGAATCACCAACCCTTGGGGCCTGGGGCCTGGGGTGGGAGGTTTGGCTGGATGGCATGGAAATTACCCAGTTCACTTATTTTCAACAGTGCGGCGGCATTGACTGCCGGCCGGTAAGCGCGGAAATTACCTACGGGCTTGAGCGGCTGGCCATGTACATTCAGGAGAAAGACAGTGTATTTGACATAGAATGGGTTGATGGTGTTACATATGGTGCAGTCCACCATCGCGGGGAAGTTGAATATTCCCATTATAACTTTGAAGCAGCAGATACGGATATGTTATTTCAATTGTTTGATATGTATGAACGGGAAGCTGTCGGAATAGCAGAAAAGGGCCTGGTACTGCCGGCTTATGATTATGTTTTAAAATGCTCCCATGCATTTAATCTTCTGGATGCCCGGGGGGCTATCAGCGTAACTGAACGGACAGGGTTTATCCATCGGGTGCGCAATCTGGCCCGGGCTTGTGCTGTTAAATACGTTGAACAAAGGGAGAATATGGGTTTTCCCCTGCTGAAAAAGGAGGGTGCCTGATATGGCCAGGGATTTTATATTGGAAATTGGCATGGAAGAGCTGCCGGCACGTTTCATTGCCCCGTCTGTGGAGCAAATGCGGCAACTGGCGGGGAAAGCTTTGCGCGACAGCAGAATTGCCTATAAGGAAATAAAAACTTATGGAACACCCAGGAGAATAGCAATATTAATTAGTGACCTCGCAGAGGATCAGGAAGCACTTATCCAGGAAGCCAAAGGGCCGGCGGTAAAGGTGGCTTTTAATGCCGCCGGGGAGCCGACCCGGGCGGCCCAGGGCTTTGCCAAAAGCCAGGGCGTGCAGGTGGAAGACCTGGTGCGCAAGTCGGTAGGTCCGGTAGAATATGTTTTTGCCCTTAAAAAGGAAGAAGGCGGGAAAACTTTTGCCGTTTTGCCGGCCATTGCTCTGGCCCTAATTGAGGGGCTGCATTTTCCCAAGCCCATGCGCTGGGGCGATCTGGAGGTTAGGTTTGCCCGGCCCATACGCTGGCTGCTTTGTCTTTATGGAAAAGATGTGGTCAAATTTGAGTTTGCGGGTTTGCGGTCGGACCGCTACACCATGGGCCACCGCTTTTTAAGTTACGGAAAGGTGGAAATCACTGATGCAGGTTCCTATTGCCGGGTGCTCGAAGAAGCTTTTGTTATGGCTGACATCGACCAACGGAAAAGTAAAATTCGCAGTCAGATTGAGCAAGCTGCGGTCGAAAAGGGCGGCAGACCGGAAACGAACGAGGAACTGCTGGATGAGGTCACCAACCTGGTTGAATATCCTACCGCTCTATGCGGCAGCTTTGACGGGCGTTATCTGGAAATGCCCGAGGAAGTTTTAATTACACCTATGCGGGAGCACCAGCGCTATTTTCCCGTCCGTGGTTCGGATGACCGGCTGCTGCCGCTGTTTGTGGCTGTAAGCAACGGTGGTGCCGGAAATGTAGATATTGTCCGGGCGGGAAATGAAAAAGTGTTAAGGGCGCGGCTGTCGGATGCCGCATTTTTCTGGCAGGAGGATCTCAAAGCACCGCTGGAGGATAAGGTAGACAGATTGAAAAAAGTCATTTTCCAGGAAAGCCTGGGCACAATATATGAAAAGGTGCAGCGCATAACCAACCTGGCGGATTATATTGGAGGCCGGCTTGGAGCGCCTCCTGAAGAACGGTCCAACTTGCTCAGGGCCGCCCGCCTGGCCAAGGCGGATTTGCTGACCAATATGGTTTATGAATTTCCTGAACTGCAGGGAATCATGGGCAGAGAGTATGCGCGTCGCTTCAACGAACCGGAAGGGGTTGCGCTGGCAATCTATGAGCATTATCTGCCCAGATTTGCCGGAGATGACCTGCCTGATACGCTGCCGGGCAAAATTTTAAGTATTGCTGATAAGCTGGATACACTGGTGGGTTGTTTCGGTGTCGGCATTCAGCCTACCGGCTCACAAGACCCGTATGCATTAAGACGACAGGCCTTGGGAATATGTCATATCATTCTTGACGCCGGCCTGACGCTGTCATTAGCTGAGATGATCGAACAGGCTTATAATAACTATGCGGACCGGGTGAAAATGAAACTTGGCGTGGATCAGGTTATCTCAGAACTTGGTGAATTTTTCAAACAGCGGTTGCGGGTTTTGTTCATTGAGCGCGGGCTTTCCTATGATACGGTTGATGCTGTTCTTGCCCCCGGTTACGATGCAGCTTACGATACCTGGCTGCGGGGAAAGGCTTTGGAGCAGTTCCGGTCCGAACCGGCTTTCGAGGCGCTGTTAACTGCTTTTACCCGGGCCTATAATTTAAGCAAAAAGACCGAGAGCGATCAGGTGGCCCCGGCGTTGTTTGAGACAGAAGTTGAAAGAGAGCTTTATGCCGCTTTTCATCAAGTATCAAAAGCAGCCGGAGATAGCTGCCAAGCGCGGGAGTATAACACGGCCTTTTCATTGATTGCGGAACTGCAAAAACCGGTTGATCGATTCTTTGAGGATGTTATGGTAATGGTTGAAGATCCGCGGATCAGGGATAACAGGTTGGCGCTGTTAAAAAATATAGCTGATTTCATTGGTAGGGTAGCAGATTTAAGTAAATTGGTTGTACAAAATAAGTAAAAATAAAGGAGCCAGGAGTCAGAATTCAGGAGTCAGAATGATAAAATCACTTTTTATCGTATAGTAGCATTCTGAATTCTGACTCCTGAATTCTAATTTATTAATTGTGAGTACATAAATAGTAAAAAAATATTTTTCAAGCTTAGAGGAAAATCAATAGTGCGCATATAATATATATTATTTATGGAGGCAAGGTATATTAGTATAGCATATTTGCTCTCCAAGGGGCGATGATATGCAGCTTACAGACAGACAACAAATTATATTAGACATAGTTAAAAGAGAAGGTCCTATTACCGGCGAACAAATTGCAGACCGGCTAAATCTCACCAGGGCAACATTGCGCCCTGATATGGCTATCTTGACCATGTCGGGCATGCTGGAAGCGCGTCCCAGGGTTGGTTATTTTCACAGCGGCAAGAAGCCTGGCCGGGTGCTGGCGGAAAAACTGCACCAGGTTAAAGTTGGTGAAGTCAAATCAGTCCCCGTTGTGGTGCCCGAAAAGTGCACCGTCTATGACGCTGTGGTGACCATGTTTATCGAGGACGTTGGCACACTGTTTGTGGTTCGCGAGGGTGGTTTTTTAGAGGGTATTGTATCACGCAAAGACCTTTTAAAAACAACTTTGGGCGGGCAGGATATTCATAAACTGCCCCTGGGGGTAATAATGACCAGAATGCCCAATATAATCTACGCGGAACCTGACGAATCGGTATGGGAAGCGGCAAGGAAATTAATTAACCACGAAGTAGATGCTCTGCCGGTAGTTAAAGCTAATGCCCAGGAAGATGGCGCAATGGTATTTGAAGTAATTGGAAGGTTTAGTAAAACAAATATAACCCGGCTTTTTGTCGAGCTCGGTGAAGGAGATTATTAAGGAGGGCGGTATCCATTTCCATGGAAACAAGTGATTCCAGGCAATTTATATTTATAATTTCTGATTCCATCGGTGAAACGGCGGAATTGGTGGCCCGGGCCGCGGCCAGCCAATTTAACGGCGAAGAAGTGGAGATCCGCCGGGTTCCTTACGTCAATGATGCATCTGAGATATATGAGATTATTGAGGAGGTAAGACAGCACAACAGCTTAATTGCCTATACCCTGGTTTCGCCTGAACTTAGGGAGGTTATTAATAAAGAGGCGCAAAAATATAACATATTGACGGTTGACATCATGACCCCAATGCTTGACGCCCTTACTACTTTTAAAGGGAAACCACCCAAGCTTGAGCCGGGGTTGGTGCGGAAAATGGACCAGGAGTATTTTCGCAAAGTTGAGGCTATAGAATTCGCTGTTAAATATGACGACGGGAAGGACCCCAGGGGCATTAACCGGGCTGATCTCGTGGTGGTGGGGGTCAGCCGGACATCTAAAACTCCTTTGTGTATGTATCTGGCGCACAAGCGGATCAAAGCAGCCAACGTACCTTTGGTGCCGGAGGTTTCCCCACCTGAGGAAATATTTAACCTGCCCTCGCACAAGTTGATTGGTTTAACCATACGGCCCAGTTTATTAAATGAAATCAGGCGTGAAAGGCTAAAGTCGCTGGGCCTTACATCAAATGCGGATTATGCAAGTATGGAACGTATTTTGCGAGAAATAGAATATGCCGAGGGCATTATGAAAAAGGCGGGTTGCTCCGTTATTGATGTTTCTAATAAGGCAGTCGAAGAGACTGCCAGCAGGGTACTCGAAATATATTACAGGGGTGAGAGATATGGCAGGTAAAAAATGGGTTTATGCATTTGAAGAAGGCCGGGCGGATATGAAGAATCTTCTTGGCGGCAAGGGTGCGAACCTGGCGGAAATGACCTACATAGGTTTACCCGTTCCTCCGGGAGTAATTATCACCACCGAGGCCTGCAACCAGTTTTACCTAGAAAACAGACAGTTTCCACCGGGTATGGAGGAGCAAGTCAGAGAAAAAATAAAAGTGCTTGAAACTAAAACCGGCAAGGCGTTAGGTAATGCGGAGAACCCGCTATTGGTCAGCGTCCGTTCCGGAGCGCCCATATCCATGCCGGGTATGATGGATACTGTTTTAAACCTGGGACTAAATGACCAAACGGTGGAAGGTTTGGCGGCAGCTTCCGGTGACAGAAGATTCGCTTTGGATTGTTACCGGCGTTTTTTAAATATGTTTGGAGATGTAGTGCTTGGTATTGAACATGCAAAGTTCGAAAGGGCGCTGGAAGCCCAGAAAAACTATGCCAATGTTAAGTTTGACAGTCAATTAACTGCTGAAGATTGGCAGGCAGTTGTTGAAGAATATAAAAAAATAATTAACCGTGAAACTGGGAGCCCGTTTACCCAGGATCCCATGGAACAGCTTTTTAAGGCGATTTATGCAGTATTTAATTCCTGGAATACTGACCGGGCCATTGTTTACCGCAAAGTTAACAAAATTCCCGAAGACCTGGGAACAGCAGTAAATATCCAGGCTATGGCTTTTGGCAACCTTGGCAATGACTGCGGCACCGGAGTGGCTTTTACCCGCAACCCCTCCACGGGTGTTAACGAACTGTACGGCGAATACCTGATCAATGCTCAGGGTGAGGATGTAGTGGCCGGGATCAGGACCCCCCAGCCTATTGCCACCCTCAAAGATGAGATGCCGGAGGTTTACAAACAGTTTGTGGAAACCTGCAATCTGCTGGAAAAACATTATCGCAACATGCAGGATATTGAGTTTACCATTGAGCGCGGCAAACTGTTCATTTTACAGACCCGTAACGGGAAACGTACCGCCCAGGCGGCTATTAAAGTTGCTGTCGATATGGTTAACGAAGGACTGATCACCAAAGAAGAGGCTATAACCAGGGTGGAACCGGCTCACCTGGACCACTTGCTGCACAGGCGCATCGACCCCAATGCTGAGCTGAAGATAATTGCCAAGGGACTTCCCGCTTCACCTGGCGCCGCCGGGGGTAAAGTTGTATTTGAAGCGGACGAAGCTGAAAAAATGGGTCAGGAAGGTCAGAAGGTTGTTCTTGTCCGCACGGAAACCACACCCGATGATATTCACGGTATTGTCCAGGCCCAGGGTATTCTTACCTCCAGGGGCGGTATGACCAGTCACGCGGCGGTAGTGGCCCGTGGTATGGGTAAACCTTGTGTTTGCGGCTGCGAGGCAATTCGCATTGATTATGAAAAAGAAGAATTTACCGTTAATAATTTAACTATTAAAAAAGGCGATATTATTTCCATAGACGGTGCCACAGGACAGGTAATTCTTGGTGATGTGCCTATGATCGACCCTGAACTTAGCTCCGAGTTCCAGCATCTTTTGGAGTGGGCTGACGGAATTCGCAAGTTAGGCGTCAGGGCCAACGCAGACAATCCGGTAGACGCGGCCATCGCCAGGGAGTTCGGCGCTGAAGGAATTGGCTTAACCCGTACTGAGCATATGTTTATGGCTCAGGATCGCCTGCCGATAGTTCAGGATATGATTCTTGCCTCCTCGGATGCCGAGCGGGACCAAGCTTTGGCCAAGCTGTTGCCCATGCAGGAAGAGGATTTTTACGGTATCTTAAAAGCAATGGAAAGTTTACCCGTAACCATCAGACTGCTGGATCCGCCGCTGCATGAGTTTCTGCCCAATGCTGAGGAACTGGTGGTTGAGATTACCAGGCTGCGTCTGACCGGCGGTGACAGCAAGGAATTGACTGAGAAAGAGGATTTGCTCAGGAAAGTCAGGGCTTTGTCCGAATTTAACCCCATGCTGGGACACCGGGGCTGCCGTCTTGGTATAACATTCCCCTCGGTATACGCCATGCAGGCCAGGGCCATTTTCCAGGCGGTGGTTCGTCTCATTAAGGAAGGTTACAAGGTAATACCCGAAGTGGAGATTCCACTGGTGATAGATGTTAATGAACTTTCTTTCCTGCGCCGCATGGTTGATCAGGTGGCCGAAGCAGTTATGCAGGAAACCGGAACACAATTTGAATATACCGTGGGGACCATGATTGAAGTGCCAAGGGCTGCGCTTTTGGCGGATGAAATTGCCGGTGTCGCCGACTTCTTTTCTTTCGGCACCAATGACCTGACCCAGACTACCCTGGGCTTTAGCCGGGACGATGCCGAAGGCAAATTCCTCCAGGAATATGTGGGGAAAAAATTGCTGGCGGAAAACCCGTTTGTCGTTTTGGACCGCAAAGGTGTAGGGAAGTTGATGGAAATGACCGTCAAGCTGGGTCGCAGCGTCAAGCCGGAACTGTTAATCGGGATCTGCGGGGAACACGGTGGAGAACCTTCATCGATAGAGTTTTGCCACCTAACCGCTTTAAACTACGTTAGCTGCTCACCGTTCAGAGTCCCTATCGCCCGGTTGGCAGCAGCCCAGGCCAAAGTGAACAACTGATCGCCAGAAACAAGTAACGTGAAAAAATGTTGGATAGTAGAATAAAGAGAGGGTTCGCCCTCTCTTAAATATTTATTAATCTTTATTAAATATTTGTTAAATAAAAGGGAATTGGGAAAAAAATATAGAAATAAAAGAAACCTGCAAAGAGTAAGTATAAGTATCAAACTTATTAAAGAACTACTTGTTAAAGAACTGACAGGCTGGTGGACGGGTGGATCAAAAAAGGCTTTTTTGGGCAATTACTCTGCCTGATAACATCAAAAGAAAAATTTTCGGCCTGCAATCCCGTCTTCGGGAGATTCCTTCAGACGTAAAGTGGGTGGAGCAGCAGAACTTTCATCTTACCCTGAAGTTTCTCGGGGATATACCGGCCGGCCAAACCGGCAGAATCATTCAGGCTGTGGAACGCGAAATTGTTGGAACGGGTGTCTTTTCACTTGAGCTTGCGGGTATGGGATTTTTCCCCGGACCCAGCAGACCAAAGGTCATCTGGATCGGGATCAGGGGTGAGTTGGTTAAGTTCAGACACCTTCACGAAAAGGTGGAGGAAGCTATGGCTGTGCTGGGGTACACAGATCACAACAATCGCTTTTCACCTCACCTTACTCTGGGAAGGTTCAGGTCAGCCGGGGGAAGCATTGAACTGGTAAAACGGGCCAATGCGCTTGCCGGGGAAATTGAAAATATTAATAAGATTACTGTTGATTCGGTAAATCTCATTGAAAGCCACCTTACCCGCAAAGGGCCAATATACACGACGCTGGTGACTCTGCGTTTGTAGCAATTAATAGCGCGTTGGCAGGAAGGAGTATCTTTATGTTTATTGTCGCTATCAACGGCAGTCCTAATCCCACCGGTAATACTGCTTACTTATTGAGAACTGCACTTGACGAAGTTTCCAAAGGTGGCGGCGAGGGGTATTTTCTGCAAGTATCAGACGTAATGTCAAAATTGAAGATACCTTATTGTCTTGCCTGTACTAACCCATGCGAAGGCAAATGCTACCGGGGAACGGAGCTCGAGGAATCTTATAATTTGTTGCGCCGGTGTGATGGATTAATTATAGGAAGCCCGGTATATTTTTGCACTGTTTCAGCGCAGCTTAAATCATTTTGGGATAAATCCAGAGTTTTGCGCAAAGAAAAAGCTCTTATAAATGTAGTCGGAGGTGCCCTTGCCGTGGGTGCGGCCCGCTTTGGCGGCCAGGAGACCACCATTCGGGCCATGCAGGATATAATGTTGTGTCAGGGTATGACTGTAATTGGTGACGGGTATGTTGAAGATGATGCAGGGCACCAGGGTGCCTGCGCGCAACGTCAGGCCAGTGATGACCAGAATGGGATAACGCGGTCGCGGATACTGGCGCGAAGGGTAATGGAAGTGGCTAGGGCCACAATGGAACTTCGTGCTCACCGGACGCAAGGCAAATAAGCATTTGCCTCACACCCCCGCTGGTTCTTAAACTGTCGGGGGTATATTTTTTAAAGGAGTCAGAATTCAGAATTCAGGAGTCAGGAGCAGACGCCCATGCCGCTGACGCGGCGCCATCAGTAAAATGTAAAAAGGCTGGATTTAGGTAGGGGCGGACGACTCTGTCCGCCCGCTATTGGGTCAGATATATCATGTACCTTGATTCCACAAAAGTTTTTTCAGGGCAGGATGATCGAACGGTTATTGTCTATAATTATTCTGACTCCTGACTCCTGACTCCTGAATACTGAATACTTGAAGTGAGGTGCGGCCGGTTGAATATTCGCCAGCACAGTGAAGAAATGGAAGATAAACTGCTTTCCCATCTTGCCGCCCGCAGCAGCTGCACGGCAGGGCGCCGATATCCCGAGGAGCCCTGCAGCGTACGAACTGCTTATCAAAGGGATAGGGACAGAATTATTCATTCCAAGGCGTTTCGCCGGCTAAAACATAAAACCCAGGTGTTTATTATCCCTGAGGGAGATCATTACCGCACCAGGCTTACCCATACTCTGGAAGTATCTCAAATTGCCAGAACTGTTGCCCGGGCGCTGCGATTGAATGAGGATCTTACTGAAGCCATAGCGCTGGGCCATGACCTGGGTCATACCCCATTTGGTCATGCCGGGGAAAGTGCCTTAAATGAGATAATGACAGGCGGCTTCAGGCATAACCGGCAAAGCCTGCGGGTGGTAGAGGAATTGGAAGGAGGCAGGGGGCTGAACTTAACCGGAGAAGTATGCGACGGTATATTAAATCACACGGGCAAGGTCATTCCTTCCACCCTGGAAGGACAAATAGTAAAAATAGCCGATCGCGTTGCCTACATTAATCACGATATAGATGACGCCGTTAGGGGAGGGATTT
This sequence comes from Desulfotruncus arcticus DSM 17038, assembly GCF_900113335.1. GTDB lineage: Bacteria > Bacillota > Desulfotomaculia > Desulfotomaculales > Desulfallaceae > Desulfotruncus > Desulfotruncus arcticus. The sequence goes on along the minus strand of NZ_FOOX01000017.1, from coordinate 72,438 downwards.
TAAAGACCAGTGATTTGCCGCAATTTTGCCTTGATGTATTGGGCACTGAACACCGAACCAGAATCAACAATATGGTGGTGGATTTGATTAATAGCAGTTGGGGCAAACCGCAAATTACCATGAGCAGCCAGGTGCAGGAGGCCACTGATAAACTACGGGAATTCCTTTTTGATCATGTTTATGTAGACTCTGAGGCTAAAAGTGAGGAGAGCAAGGCCCGGCATGTGGTCCAGTTTCTATTTGATTATTGGAACAAACACCCTGAAAAGCTTCCCGCCGAATACCATATTAGAGGAGAAACAGTTGGCGTTGAAAGGGCTGTTTGCGATTATATTGCAGGTATGACGGATCGCTATGCCATAGCCCAGTTTAAAGCTCTGTTTATTCCCCGGTCATTTGCCATCCCCGGGGACAGCGGGTGACAAAAAAATGTCGAACACGGAAGGATAATTTATAGTGACAGCGAATAAATGTTAAACGACTGGTATATTTTTTTGAAAAGAAACCAGTTGCTATATATTTTTAGCGGAAGGTGGTATGGTGGGAGGGTATATTCCCGGGGAAATACTGGATAATATTCGGAACCGGGCCGATATCGTAAGAATTATTTCGTCATACGTTACCTTACAAAAAAAAGGTAAGAATTACGTTGCGCCATGCCCATTCCACCATGAAACCGAACCTTCGTTTACGGTTACTCCCGAAAAACAGATTTTCTATTGTTTTGGCTGTAATCTTGGAGGCAATGTTTTTAAGTTTTTAATGCTTCAGCATAACGTTTCTTTTCCCGAAGCGGCCAAAATGCTCGGAGAAATGGTGGGAGTGCCTGTTCCGGAAGGCTTTAGCCCCCAAACCCGGGAACGTCTGCGCCAGGAAGAAAAGGCCTGGAAAATTAATTCTCTGGCCAGCGAATTTTTCCAAAATGTTTTATTGCGGAACCCGGGGGCGGAAGCCGCCAGAGGCTATTTAATAAGCAGAGGCGTTACCATTGACACAATAAAAGATTTTAACCTGGGCTATGCCCTGCCGGAATGGGATGCTTTGATCCGGTTCATGCGAGACAAGGGAATCGGAATCCGTAGCCTGATTGATGTGGGATTGGCGGTAAGTAATAATAATAACAAAACCTATGATCGCTTTAGAGCGCGGCTGATGTTTCCCATTAATGACAGCCGTGGCAGGGTAACCGGATTCGGGGGCAGGGTTTTAGATAAAAGTAATCCCAAGTATTTAAATACTCCGGAAACGGAATATTTTAACAAAAGTAAAATCTTGTACGGGCTGGATAAAGCCAGGCAGCATATTCGCGAAGCGGGTTACGTTATTATAACCGAAGGTTACATGGATGCTATTACCGCGCATCAGTATGGTATTAAAAATGCCGTGGCTTCACTGGGCACCAGTCTCACCAGGGATCACGGCAAGCTGCTGGCCAGCCAGACCAGGGAAGTTATTATCGCCTACGATGCCGATGCAGCAGGGATAGCGGCAGCTGTAAGGGGCCTTGATATATTGCAGGAAGCCGGCTGCAGGGTAAGGGTACTGCACCTTTCGGAGGGCAAGGACCCCGATGAATTTTTACGAGCCAGAGGCTATGAAGAATGGCAGCGCCAGGTGGAAAGGGCAGTTCCGCTGGTAGAATTTAAACTTCAAATGGCACTGGAAAAATATAAGAACGTTTCTTCAAGTAAAGATGCTATCTTAGAAGAGGTTTTGCCCAGTATTGCCGCTATAAGCGCTGAGTTGGAAAAGACAGAAGCAATTCAAATGGTGGCATCAAGATTATACACAAGTTTTCATGCCGTGGCTGAAGAATTGCATAGATTTTACAAAAATAATCCAAAAAAAGGGACAAACCCGGATAAAATTGCTAAAAATAAGCATAATATTATTAGAAAAAATAGGATTAACTTTGGGGACAAGGCAGAATATGAACTTCTTAGAATAATGCTGGAGGATGCCGAAACTATAACAGAGGTTGCCAGTGAACTGAAAGGTAATTTTTTCAAAGATCCGTTTTGTTCTTGTGTTTATGACCAATTGTTGGAGATTTATTTGAGTTCTTCTTATAATCCTTCTGCTTTGTTTGATCGCTTGGAGGAAGAACACCAGCAAAAATTGGGTATGCTGTTAATGGAGCCTATTCCAGGTGAAGATATAAAAGCTTTACTGCCGGGATATATTGCCGCCATCAAAAGAAAACGGTTGCTGCAATACAGGAACGAATTAGTAATGGCGCTGGCCAACGCTGAAAAATCAGGCAATAGTGCAGAAATGGACCGAATCCTGCATGAAATCAGTATAGCCGACAAGCCCTGAAAGGAGGGGAATGCGCAATGAGGGAGGACCCGAGCAAAACAGAGCAGCTTAAAGATGTCAAGGAACTGATCGAAAAGGGCAAAAAGAGGGGAGTCCTGACCTACCACGAGGTAATGGATAGCCTTCAGGGCATAGAACTTACCCCCGAGCAAATGGACGACATATACGAAAAGTTGGCCGCTATGGGCATTGAAGTTGTCCCGGAAACACAGGATATCGAGAACATCAATGATGCATCAATGGAAGAAGACGCCGAAGAAGATGTTGAAGTAGATTTGACTGTCCCCGAGGGCGTTGGCATAGATGACCCGGTCCGCATGTATTTAAAGGAAATCGGTCGTGTGCCCTTGCTTACTCCCGAAGAAGAAGTAAACCTGGCCAAACGTATGGAGCAGGGAGATGAGGAGGCCAAACGCCGCCTGGCCGAAGCCAACTTACGCCTGGTGGTGAGCATCGCCAAACGCTACGTTGGAAGAGGCATGCTTTTTCTTGACTTGATCCAGGAAGGCAATCTTGGCCTGATTAAGGCCGTGGAAAAGTTTGATTACCGTAAAGGCTATAAGTTTAGCACCTATGCAACCTGGTGGATTCGCCAGGCCATTACCAGGGCCATCGCGGACCAGGCCAGGACCATTCGCATACCGGTGCACATGGTGGAAACCATCAATAAACTAATCAGGGTAAGCAGACAGCTGCTGCAGGAACTGGGGAGGGACCCCGCTCCGGAGGAAATTGCCAAGGAAATGGGTATCTCTGAAGACAAAGTCCGGGAAATAATGAAAATAGCCCAGGAACCTGTGTCATTGGAAACACCTATTGGTGAAGAGGAAGATTCACACCTGGGTGATTTTATTGAAGACCATGATGCCAGGGCACCGGCGGAAGAAGCTTCCTTTACCCTGCTCCGCGAGCAGTTGGATGAAGTGCTGGAAACGCTTACAGACAGGGAGCAAAAAGTCCTGCGGTTGCGCTTCGGTCTGGATGACGGCAGGGCGAGAACCCTTGAAGAAGTCGGTCAGAAATTCGGGGTAACCCGGGAGCGAATCCGGCAAATTGAGGCGAAAACATTAAGAAAGCTGCGTCATCCCAGCCGCAGCAAAAAACTCAAGGACTACCTGGACTAGCAAATTTTGATTTCAAATAATCTATTGACCGTGGGGTAGCTTTGTTGTATAATAACTACTGCAGCGTTCCTCGATAGCTCAACGGTAGAGCATCCGGCTGTTAACCGGAGGGTTGCTGGTTCGAATCCAGCTCGGGGAGCCAAATCCCCCGGGCCCATAGCTCAACGGTAGAGCATCCGGCTCATAACCGGCTGGTTCTAGGTTCGAATCCTAGTGGGCCCACCAAAATGCAGTAGTTGATATAAACGGCCCCATGGTCAAGAGGCCTAAGACACCGCCCTTTCACGGCGGTAACCCGGGTTCGAATCCCGGTGGGGTCACCACAAGGGCGATTAGCTCAGCTGGGAGAGCGCCTGCCTTACAAGCAGGATGTCGGCGGTTCGAGCCCGTCATCGCCCACCATGAAGTTAAAGAAGGTCTGGCGAACAGGCCTTCTTATTTCCCCAAAAAAAGTAATCCCGTTAGTTTGCCCGTTGGTATAGCATTTTAAGGGCGATTAGCTCAGCTGGGAGAGCGCCTGCCTTACAAGCAGGATGTCGGCGGTTCAAGCCCGTCATCGCCCACCACCATATGTTAGTAAAGTTAAGCGCCGGAGACAACCTCCGGCGCTATTGCTTTTTTATACCCGTTTAAACTCGCTCTGTGGTAAAATTTATTAAAAATTATGTTTAATAAACTTTTAATTTCCCGGGTTTAGGAAGCGAGGACATATGATTAATATTCCCAACTATCGTATCGTGGAGCAACTTTATAGTAAAAGATCTGTTGTTTGCCGCGCGGTTTCCGATATTGATAACCGGCCGGTTATGCTTAAGCTTTTAAACACCAAACATGCCGCACCTGATGAAATAATGCATTTCAAACAGGAGTATGCAATTATTTATCACCTGCGGTCGAAAGATGTTGTAATAGGGTACGGGTTGGAAGAATATCAAAATTACCTGTTTATGGTCTTGGAAGATACCGGCGGTACATCCTTGGATAAAATTTTGCCTTACGAGATAATTGATTGGCCTGCTTTTATCACCCTCGCTGTTAAAACTACCGGTTTACTTGGTGATATTCACCGGTGCGGTATCGTGCACAAGGATATCAATCCATGCAATATCACATGGAACCGGAAAAACGGCCAGGTTCAAATTATTGATTTTGGCCTTTCCACAATATTAACCCCGGAAAACTCTGTCATAGTCAACCCCCAAAACCCCGAGGGAACGCTGGCCTATATAGCTCCGGAACAGACAGGCAGAATGAACCGGCCTGTGGATTTCAGGGCCGATCTGTATTCGCTGGGCGTAACTTTTTATGAAATGTTAACGGGCAGGCTGCCTTTTGTTACCGGTGATGTGCTGGAACTGGTGCATTCCCATCTGGCCAAAACACCCCTGCCACCACATATGGTAAGTTCCAATATACCTGAAGCAATTTCAAATATAATAATGAAACTATTGGCCAAGAATGTGGAAGATCGATACCAAAGCGCCGTTGGTGTAAAAGAAGATTTTCAAAGGTGTTTCGACCAGCTTCAAACATGCGGCAGAATTGAAGTTTTTGAATTAGGCAGCCAGGATATTTCCAGTAAATTTCAAATTCCATCAAAAATTTACGGTCGTGCCAAAGAAATAAAGACTATCCTGGATGGCTTTGAGCGAGTGGGCCTGGGTGCTGTGGAATTGATCCTGGTCGCCGGGTATACGGGGATAGGCAAGACTTCATTAATAAATGAAATAGTTGAACCGGTACAAAAGCATGGTTTTTTTGTTTCAGGTAAGTTTGATCAATATCAACGCAACATTCCTTACGCTTCTTTAATTCAAGCCATGCAAAAGCTTGTTCGGCAAATCCTGGGTGAAAACGAAGAACAAATTGCCTTATGGAAAGATAAAATTTTACATGCTCTGGGTCCCAACGGGCAGATCATTATCGATTTAATTCCAGAAGTAGAATTGATTACAGGCCGGCAGCCTCTCGTCCCCAAATTACCCCCCCATGAATCGCAAAACCGTTTCCAGCTTGTGTTAAAAGAGTTTTTACAAGTGTTTGCCACAGAGGCTCACCCCCTGGTCATCTTTATTGACGATTTGCAATGGTCCGATACCGCGTCAATGCAGCAAATTAATTACATAATTAATAATAATGAAATAAATTATCTGCTATTAATTATCGCCTACCGGGATAACGAGCTGGCAGATACCCACCCGTTGCTGCCATTGGTCAGAGAAATCAAAAATTCCAGGGTACCTGTTCATGAAATCAGGCTGGAACCGTTAAATCAGAGTTGCATCAGGCAGTTGCTGGGTGAAACCCTTAATTGTACGGAGCAAGCTGCTTACCCCCTGGCAGAGGCATTGTTTCAGAAATCAGCCGGCAACCCCTTTTACGCCAAACAATTGTTGCAAGATATGTTTGAAGATGGCTCTCTGTATTTTAACTGGCAGGAGCGTAGCTGGAAATGGGATATTAGCAGCCTGCAACAGCTCATGGCCCGGGATAACGTAATCGAACTGGTTATAAACAGAATACAAAAACTCCCTGAAAGAACCAGGGAGGTATTAATGTTTGCCGCCTGTGTCGGAAGAGTTTTTGAATTAAAGATTTTATCTATGATTATGAGGCAATCAATTGAGCAATTAACCGGCGATATTTGGCCGGCCGTACACATGGGAGTTATACAACCCGTTGCTGCTGTCCCGAAACACAGTAATACCGGTGGTAAGGAAATGGAGTCTTTTGTCTATACTCCGAAATCCTGTGAATTTTTGCATGACCGTGTGCACCAGGCAGTAAGTTCTCTTTTGCCAGGCCAAAAGAGAAACCGGATCCAGCATAAGATAGGAAGAATAATGCTGCAAGAAACGAAACAGGTTTTACTGGAAAAGAACATTTTCAAAATTGTTGATTACCTTAATGTTGGGCCGGAATTGATTACTGAACAGAAAGAGAGGGTTAAACTCGCTGAATATAATTTAATGGCGGCCAGAAAAGCCAAAATCTCAACCGCATTTGAAGCGGCTCTGCACTATTTGGAGGCGGGTGAAAAATTTTTACCGTCAAACGCCTGGAACGAACAGTACCATCTGACCTTTGAGCTGCACCTGGAACTCTACCAGTGTCTTTACCTGTGCGGAAAAGCGGCTGAGGGGGACCGTTTGTTTGAAACGTTACTGGCCAGGGCCAAATCCAAGACGGACAGGTCCGATGTCATGGCCATGAAAGCGCTAATTTCCGCTAATGCTTTAAAATACGCGGATATATTTAAATTTGGGCTCATGGGTCTGAAGGAACTGGGATTTAAATTACCCCAACACCCCGGCAAATATAGTATTTTAAAAGAAATTCTGTGGCTTAAACTGCGTCTGCCGGTTAAAAAGATTAAAAACTTGCCTGAATTACCCGAAATGAATGAAATTCGTGTCAAAAAAATAATGGATCAGCTAAATAACCTGGTTCCGGCCGCCAGTTTGAGCAACCCCGGATTATTTATACTCATGCTAATGAAAATGGCCGACCTTTCCCTTAAATATGGCAATACTCACCATTCCGCCCTGGCCTACGCCGGGTACGGTATCATTGCCGGCGGGATATTGCAGGACTTTAAGGCTGCGCGGGAACTGCAGCGGGTGTCACTGGAGCTGGCTGACAGGGACAACAATTACCCGGTTAAATGCAGGGTTTATTATACTGTTGCCGCATACCTCAGCCATTGGGGAGAACATTTGCAAAAAAGCCTTGATTACTCCGCCAGGGCCAAGCAATATGCCTTGGATTCCGGTGAATTTTACATGGCCGCAGGTACAATGGGACGAATGGTGCAAAATAAAATTATATTGGGAGAGCAGCTGGCAGGGATTTATAAGGAAAGCGCTTCTTATCTGAAATTTACCGACAGGTTCAAGCTTGAAAATTCGTCAAGGTTTTTTCTCCTGGTGCAAAGGTTTGTAAAGTATCTCAGGGGTGAATCTGCCCAACCTTTTTTTTCTGCTGAGAAAGATGCTTTGATACAAGAAATAATCGAGCAGCGAAATGGTATGGCTATTATGGCTTATTATATCTTTAAAATGCAATCATACTATTTTGAAGGAAAGTATATTAAAGCTTTAGAGGTGCTGCAAGAGATAGATTTAGACATCATCAATTCAATTCGGGGTATGCCCCTGGCCACAGAGTATGTATTTTGGCAGTCACTGATCATAACTGCCTCCTACGGGCAATTAAATAAGCAGCAAAAAAAGCACTATTTAAAAATAGTCAAAAAAAACCGGCGGCAGTTGAAAAAATGGGCCGGTGCCTGCCCGCAGAATTATCTGCACAAATATTACCTGGTGGCGGCTGAAACGGCGCGTATAGGCGGTGAAGAAACTACTGCCCCCATGGAACTCTACGAGCAGTCCATTGCGTCCGCAAGAGAAAACGAATATATACAAAACGAAGCCCTGGGCAATGAACTGGCGGCCAGGTTCTGGCTGGCGGCAGGCAAAGATCACATTGCCGGGCTGTATATGCACAAGGCATGTGCGGGATACCGTGCCTGGGGTGCTAAACGGATAGCGGACAAACTGGAGCAAATGTTCCCTCAATTGTTCTCAGCAACCGCTGGACTAAGCGGAGCAGGGGCAAGTCAACTGGACCTGGCTTCAATAGTAAAGGTATCACAGGTGCTTTCCGGGGAAATTGTTCTGGACCGTCTGCTGCAAAAAATGATGGAAATAATCATGGAAAACGCCGGCGCGCAAAAAGGTTATTTTATCATGGAGAGTGAAGATGGGCTCAGCATAGAAGTATCGGTCTCCGCAAACGGGGAAGACATGACCCGGGACCCGTCTTCAGGCGACGGAGGTATGGGCAAAGGGCCGCCGGTTATCCGCGCCTCCGTTCCTCTCAGGCAATGCGGGTATCTTTCCGAGGCCATCGTATATTACGTGTTCCGGACCAGGGAATTTGTAGTGCTCCATGATGCTGCCCGGGAAGGAATATTCACCCAGGATGAATATATCTGTAAATACTGTCCCAAGTCGGTAATTTGCCTGCCTGTTATTGGCAAGGGAAAGACGTCCGGCATTCTTTACCTGGAAAACAACCTGTCTACGGGCGCATTTACCCCGGACCGTGTGGAAGTGTTGAGGCTGCTGTCTTCCCAGATAGCCATTTCCATTGAAAACGCCCGGTTATACGCCAACCTGGAAAAATCCAGGGATCAGATATCCAGATGGGGTCAGACACTGGAACAAACGGTCACTGAAAGAACAAGCCAGTTGCAGCAGGCGAATCAACAACTAAAACAGGCCAAAGACGAGGCGGATGCGGCAAACCGCGCTAAAAGCGATTTCCTGGCAGTGATGAGCCATGAGATCCGCACCCCCCTGCACGGCGTTATCGGTATGACCGAACTTATGCTGCAAACGCCGCTCAATAAAGAACAGCGGGAATACATAGCTATTGTTAAAGAATCATCCGATTTGCTGATGACGATAATTGATGACATTCTTGACTTTAGAAAGATCGAAGAGGGCAAATTAAAACTGGAAGTGACTGATTTTGATCTTTCAGCCCTTGAAAAAACCATTATTGCTTCTTTAATTCCCAAAGCAAACAGCAAGGGTATTGCCCTCAAATCCCATTTCGCCCCGGAGATCCCCGCATGGTTGCGGGGCGACCCGGGGCGCCTGAGCCAGGTGCTATTAAATTTAGTGGGCAATGCCATTAAATTTACCGATCAAGGAGAAGTGACGCTTCATGCTTTTCTGGAAAAGGAGGAACCGGAGCAGGTAATGCTTCGTTATGAAGTTAGGGATACCGGTATAGGAATACCTGCCGAGGCTAAAAAATACTTGTTCCAGCCTTTTTATCAGGTTGGTCTGACGTTCACCAGAAAACTCGGAGGTACCGGTCTTGGCCTGGCCATCTGCAAGCGATTGGTGGAACTGATGCACGGCAGAATTGGTTTTGAAAGCCTGGAAGGCCGGGGCTCAACCTTTTGGTTTTCAGTTCCCTTGCAACTGGGCCATGCCGCTGTTAAACCGGCTGAAAACAATGCTCCGGTTGGATTGACTGGGGAGCTGATGAAAGGGAAAAATAAATCGGGGACTATTCTGGTGGTGGAGGACAACGCCATCAACCAGAAGTTAATTGTTTCCCAATTAAAAAAGCTTGGTCTAGTTGCTGAAATCGTTAATAACGGCAGGGAGGCGGTGCAAGCTGTTTCCTCCGCTGAATACACCCTGGTATTGATGGATTGCCAGATGCCTGTTATGGACGGCTACGAGACGGCGGGAGCTATCCGACAGCTTGAGGCTGCCGGAGGAAGACGGCGAACTCCCATTATTGCAACGACAGCGGGCGTCATGACGGGAGAGAGGGAAAAATGTTTGAGCGCCGGGATGGATGATTATTTAAGCAAACCGGTCCGGTTGGCGGATTTACAAAAAGTTCTGGCCCGCTGGCTGCCTGATTATGATATCACCCTGGCGCAAGATGAGCCGGTTCCGGATAGGACGGTAAGCAGGGTTGTGGATTCCTACCTGGCAGCGTTTGTTGCCCCGGGCAGGCACCGGGAATTTCTGGATATTATCGGCGGGGATGAGGATTTTCTCGTGGAATTAGTTGAAACATTCTTGCAGGACATGCCTGACAAACTATCCGCGCTCCGGGATGCTTTCCAACATCGGGATGCGGCGACTCTGTGCCTGCAGGCCCACGGCATGAAATCCAGCGGTTACTTGCTGGGCGCCGCCGGATTTGCGGAACTGTGCAAAAAGCTGGAAAGTCTGGCTGCAGCCGGTGAATTAGAGGCAGTAACAGAGCTGATACCAACAGTTGAAGAGGAATATCAACGGCTGGAGAAAGGTCTCAAGGCTTTTCTAGCAAACAATTAAAGTATTTTAACTGGTTGACAAAGGTGCTTTGCGGTTATTCGTAAAGCACCTTTTATGTTACCGGGAAAAATTTAGTTAAGTTTATAAAATGTTAAGTTAAGTTTATTTTCAGTTTAGATGGAGTTTAACAGGTAAATGTATAATTATTTCATTAATCATCTATGATCCTTGAGCAATTGGATAAGGAGACTGCAAACCGGGATGTTTAAGCTTGATATTATATTGATTATTAAGATTTTAATTCCGGGTGACTTTAAAAATAAGGAGGGTGCCATGGAAAACAAAAAGAAATTTATTCTGGTAGGTAATAAGAAGTGGATTTTACCCCTTTTCCTTTTCTTGATAGTTCAAGCCGCCGTTTTCTTCCACCTTTTTGAGCGATCTGAAATGGCCGTCTATGATACCTGGTTTCGTCTCAATGGCGTGCACAACCCCGGGGAAAAGGTAGTAGTGGTAGGCATAGATGAGACCTCTATCAATCGGATTGGGCCCCTTGCCTGGCCTAGGTCGGTGCATGCGAGATTACTGGAAAAACTTAGTGAAGCAAAAGTGATAGGATTTGATATGACTTTTGCCCAACCCAGTGATCCCCAGGAGGATGCCGCTTTTGCAGAGGCGATAACAAAGCATGGTGGAGTTGTGCTGGCCAATGCTTTTAACTTTGAACAGGATCCTAATGGAGAAGTGATTCAGATATGTCAGATGCCCCTGGAGCTTTTGGGGGAGGGTGTAGCGGGCATAGGATTTGTTAACACCCCTACCGACCCGGATCATGTGGTTCGGCGTATATCCATGGTGGATGTGAATACCTTTGATATGCCGATTCCCTGCCTAAGCCTGGCCATGGCTATGGTTGCTGAGGGCGTAAGCTATATGGATATCAAACTAACACCCGGTTTATTAAATGTAGGTGAAAGGAAAATCCCCGTAGATAATCTTAACCGGGCAATGCCCAAGTTTTGGGGGCCACGGGAGACCTTTAAAACAATCAGCTATGCAGATATTCTTGAAGACAAAATTTCCCCCGCCTTCTTTAAGGACAAAATTGTGCTGATCGGGGATACAACTGCCCAGGGCAAGGATGTCTACCCCACACCCTTTACCACAACCAATATGGTTAAGAGTGGTAATCCTCCCACTGCGGGAGTTGAAATTCATGCTGCCGCCATACAGAGTTTTTATGATCAAAGCTGGTATGAGCAAGTTCACCCCTTATTAAATGCTTTTTTCTTATTATTAGCAGGTTTGGTTACTTCCCTGGCCGTAACCGGCAAAGGTCCCTGGCGTGGTTTGTTAAGTACCCTTATCTTAATCATTGTTTTTGTTGGCATAGCCTTTGCCCTTTGGCATTATCGCCAATGGATTGATATTGCAGCACCGGTAACACTAATCTTTCTAACTTATGGAGCCATGACAGCCACTGATTTTGTTCAAGCGGAAATTGGACGACGGCGAACCAGAGCTATGTTTAGCCGCTATGTTTCCCCGGACGTGGTGGATGAGCTAATGCGCGAACCCGGAAGCATCACCCTGGGTGGCCGGAGGCAGGAACTAACCGTAATGTTTTGTGATATCCGTGGTTTTACAGCCTATAGTGAGAATAAAGCACCCGAAGATGTTGTTAACAGGCTAAATGATTATCTTACCGCTGTAACTCATGCCATCTTCAAGTATGGTGGTACCCTGGACAAATATATGGGTGACGGTATAATGGCGATTTTCGGTGCACCGGTATTTTATCCGGACCACATTGAAAGAGCCATTAAGGCAGCGGTAGAAATACAAGTGGTAATTGAGGGTATCAATCAGAAGTGGTCTCAAGAAAACGCGCCTCCTTTGCAAGTGGGGGTAGGTATTAACTCCGGCAGTGTGCTGGTTGGGAATGTGGGAAGCCCGGAAAGAATGGATTACACCGTAATTGGTGAAGATGTAAACTTGGCTTCAAGGGTTGAGGGGCTCACTAAACACTTTGGTACATTAGTCGTTATTAGCGAGCGTTCGGTACAGAAGCTTTCGGCTAGCAGTGAAATTAAAGCATCCTTAGCCTTTTTAGGTCAGGCGGAGGTTAAAGGTTTTAGCGAGGCAGTGGGGTGTTATACGGTAAATTATTAGGAATTTTTATTTTCAAAATGGAAAAGGATGATTTCCAATGAATTTATTTGAATGGTTGCTAATTGGTCATTTAGTGGGGGACTATTTATTTCAAACCCGCTGGATGGCAGAGAATAAAAGTAGTAATTGGCTACCCCTACTGCTACATAGCATGGTTTATACCGGAGTTGTTTTTGTCTGCTCCCTGCCTGCCGGCGGCATAACTATAGTGGGTATTGCTGTCATATTTTTCTCTCACCTAATTTTGGATAAGCGCAACCTGGTTAAGTGGTGGACAACACACATAACGCGTTCCCCGGATGTTTTTTGGTTACAACTAATGGTTGATCAAGTTTTTCATGTGCTGGTGTTGGTACTGGTCCTGGCTATTTAGAATCGAAAGAGGATAATTATAAAAGGTGGGGTTGTTGTGTCTTGTTTTAATATTAATGTTTTTCATAGATATATAACGCCTTTGGTGATAACCATACTATTATTTTCCTTAATACCTGTGGCAATGGCTAAGTCCATAGACAATCAAGTCTTTTCCGATGTACCGGACACCAATGCTAACTCATTGTTTATTAATTACTTAGCCAACAGGGGAATGATTAATGGTTTTACAGACGGAACTTTCAAGCCCAGTTCCGGGCTAACCCGCGCAGAGGCGGTTGCACTGCTTGTCCGTGTTGCTGGGCTAAAACCACAATCTTCAGCAACTTCCTTTATAGATGTTCCCGCCGATCATTGGGCAGCAGGCAGTATCAAGACAGCAGTTTCGTCGGGTTTAGTGCGTGGGTATCCCGACGGGACTTTTCGTCCTAACGAAGTATTAAACAGGGCAGAGGGTATAGCACTGATCCTACGCGTTTCCAAACAGTCAGTTTCCGGCATTGGGCTTCCAGCACTGGAAGATTTAATGCCCGGCCACTGGGCTGCGCAATCGGTTGCCATTGGTCTGGCCTCTGAAATGATAGTCTTGTCTGGTGATAAAAAGCATTTCCTTCCCGATGCACCGTTAACACGTGGAGACATGTCAAGGGCGCTGGCAGTCCTGTTAACCAGGGATGAAATACTGTACAAAACGGAATTACCATGCACCTTAAATGTTACCGGTGGCGAGGTTAGCCTGATTAGAGCATTAAATAATAAACCGGAACAAGTAAAAGAAACGGCATCAATTAATTTTGAGGATAAAATAAACACATCCCAGGGTAGCTCTGCTGAACTTATTTTTCCTGACGGAACCGGCATTCTGATAAAGGAAAATACCGAACTGACCTTAAAGGATGCCAGAGGACGTTCTTATATAGCCGCTGGTGGCAAAGCCGGTACAGCAGTGGATTGGTTGGAAGTATACTTAAAGCAGGGACAAATATTCGGCGCTCTGGCAACACCACAGCAGGCAAGTGCCGGTGCTGATAAGAACAATAACGTTGGTGTAATAAAGCCAACCAGGGTTGCTTCGCTTAATAACAGTACAATATCAGGTTTATTTGCCAATACAAAGCCTGCCCAGGTTGGGCAAAATGCACAGTGGTGGCAAACGGCTCAGAATAAAAAAGTTAAGGTAAAGGTAGACATGCCCTGGGGTGTGGCATCCATCCGGGGAACCTTCTGGGAGAACAATGTGACCAGCAACGGTAGTTCCAGAACAAGCCTGCTAACCGGTGAAGCTGAAGTAACTTCCGGTGGTCGGACAGTTTCATTGTTACAGGGCCAGCAAACATCAACACAGTCATCCCAGGCCCCGCCTGCTCCTCCGACGCCTATGAATAACCAGGCTATGCGGGCATGGGGACAGGTATCAAACTGGGCACAGCAGAGGGCAAAAGATATCGAGTCTAAACAGGAACCGGCACTATCACCTTTGCAGCAACCAGCTAGTGGTCAAATAATGCAATCATTAATTAACCAGGCACTCGGCCAGGTGTCCCAGGGTATACCGCCGCTACCGAAGGAACTTCAAACGGGAACTTCTACTGGTGGCGGAGGTAGCGGAGGTGGTGGAGGCGGCGGTAATACGGGGTCAGTAGTTATAAGCCCTATTACTGATATTAGCCTGAGTGCCGGAGGCAGTCGGATTATCAGCGTAACAAGTACACCGTCTGGTACAACCAAGAGTGCAGCATCCAGCAATGAAAATGTGGCAACTGTAGCTGTAAGTGGGGATAGCTTAACCATTACCGGCCATGAACCTGGAACCACCACTATAACCGTAACCGCCAGCAAGGCTGGATACACTAGCGGCACAAGACAATTTACGGTGACAGTAATACCACTTAATGCTTCAATTGCACCGATATCAGCGAACTTTGACAAGAATGAAGCTTACCAGGCAGATTTAGTAGTAACCATGACCTTAAATGGCAATACTCTGTCTGCTATTAAAAATGGTGTAAACACTTTGGCAGCTGGCACCGACTACACAATAGCCGGGAATATAGTAACTATCAAGAAAGAGTGTTTGGCAGCTCAGAACGTGGGGAACTTAGAACTGACCTTTGACTTCAATGCCGGTGTGGATCCCACAATGACAGTGACTGTGGTTAATACTGCTCCGCAGGGCTTAATCACTTCCGCTAACCTATGGGAATTTAAAAACGATAACGGTGAAGGTGTACCTCTCACTCGCAATAGCACGGGAGGAATATTCGAACTGCATTTCACGTTAGGAACCGACCTCGTCGCCGACGGGGTAGACAGGAATATTACAGTTTCCTTCAGCCATCTGTCATTAGGTAGTTGGGATAACGATCTGTATAGATGGGATGGCAACCAATGTACTTCCATTGATGATGTAGGCTTTAGTAAAACACCCGGCACTGATGATGCAACGAAAGATGCTGTTCTTGTTGTAACCATACCGGCTGGAACTACCCTTATGGCCGGTGATTACGAGCTGGATGTTTCTTTAGATAAAACAGCGGATGTCACCCAGGGGGCCTTTGACATTCAAATTGACGGCGAACCGGCTATTGAGTACCCATTTTATCTGTCTTCTGTGTATTATGGCCGTGTATATACACCTGACGGTGTAGAATCAGCCTTAGCTGGAAATTGCAGCACTCCTCAGGACGGGATTGTCAGTTTCGGATTACTGAACAGTGTGACAGCCTCTGGAGCAGACAAGACAATTACAATTTCTATGTCCTATATTCAATTGGATCCTGATATAAACAAATGGACTTTTGCCGATTCGGATGGAAATATTCCGCAGGGATTAACCATTACCGATATACAAACAGGGGATACAGACGGAGATAGTAATGCTGTTATCACCCTTACTCTATTAGATGGCTATTCCCTGGATACGGGGGTAGAATACATGGTATTTGGGGATAACGTTATAGCAGCAACTGCCGACGTTGAGAGGGGCTCGGTATATGTTCAAGTTGAGGGCGAACCTCTGTATCCGGATAGATTCTTGCTGGAAAGCCGGACCCTACCGGGTAGCCTGACTATCTCACCGAATTCCGGAGCAGCAGGCTCAACAGCCACGATTACTGTAACCTACACTACCGGTGATGCCGTGGATTTCATCTATTTCGACAATCCTAATGAAATAAAGGCCGTCGGCAGTGACAAAATTAGTATAGCAGGGGGGCCTGAAAAGGAAATCCAGAATGAAGAAAGCCAGGCTACTGTAGACGAATACGGTACTGTTGAAATCGAACCAAGCACTCCACTGGGAACCAACGATACCATAGTTATCACTCTGTTGAACAAAACCCTGCCCTCTGTAGGTGATTACGATTTTAATATAGATGCGTACGCAGGTGAAAAAGCTAGTACTTGGGAATCAGTGACATTTTCAGTGTATGGCCCGCCTGAGCCGCCTGAAGAGTTCACCGTAGACCCGCCTACAACAACTGATAATTTTAAAGATGATGGAAAAAACAATGTAACCATTACCTGGACGGATTCAGCCACAAACACAGTGGACCACTATGAAATCGTGGCTAAGGAAGGCAGTGAACCGGCAGAAACAGATGTTGTACCAGGACAAAATAACATTGCGCCTGGAACACAAACAGCAACATTTGAGTGGGCGGCAGGAGCTAACCTATATGTCGCAGTGGTAGCAGTAGACCAAAACGGAATGAAAACATTGTGTAGAGCTTCTCCGTCAAATGTTGAAGTATTGCTTGAAATTGGTTAATTCCAGGTCAGACCGGAACAAAATTCCGGCTGGCCTTTTTATTATGCGATTTATTCGTGAAGTTCCTTATATATCCACAGCATTGGATTGTTTCTCCTCGGCCATAAAAAACCTCTTCTAAAAAAGGATAATAGACCAAATTCCAGTTTGTTCACTGATTATTTAATAAAAAAATTTAGTTTAAGTTTATTCAAATGTTAAGTTAAGTTTATTTTGGTTTATAAAGATTTTATCAAGTACAAGTACAATTATTACATCAATCTCTTATAGCCAAATGCTGGAATAAAGACCCTATTAAAATCAGTTTAAGGAGGAGAAGAATGATTTACCAAAAGAAAGGTCTTAGTATTCTATTGATGGCGTTTTGCATGGCACTTTTCATAGCGTTAATGCCTTTTACAGCCTATCCGGCAACACCCTCGGATACTGATACACATTGGGCTAAAAATGTTATTTCTAAATGGATTGATCAAGGTTTAGCCAGTGGCTATTCGGATGGTACATTCAAGCCGGATGAACCTGTCTCACGGGCGGAATTTATGGCCCTGGTAAACAATGCCTTTGGTTATCAGGCAAGCACAGCTATAAACTACATAGATGTACCCAAAGGCGCTTGGTATGAAGGGGTTGTGGCAAAAGCTAAAGCGGCGGGATACATTGCCGGCTATCCCGATGGAACCATCAAGCCTGATGCGCCTGTAACCCGCCAGGAAGCGGCAGCCATTATTGCTAGAATTAAGATATTAGAGAATAACCCGGCCGGTAGCTCTGTTTTTGCCGATGCAACCGATATCCCCGATTGGTGCAAAGGCTCCATTGGTGCAGTAGCCAAAGCGGCTTATATGAATGGTTATCCTGACGGTTTCTTTAAACCTCAAAATAGTGTAACTCGTGCAGAAGCTATAACAGCATTGGATAAGACTGCTTCAATTACTGATACCTCAGAAACAAAAGACAACCAGCTGATATTTGATAAAGCCGGCACTTATGGACCTGAAAAAACTATAGAAGATGTCAAAACAGATGTAATTATTAAAGCTGACGGGGTAACAGTACAGAACCAAAAAATCCACGGTGATTTAATAATCGCCGAAGAAGTTGGCCAGGGTACGGTTACCTTAAACAATGTAATTGTGGAAGGGAACACCTACGTAAGAGGCGGTGGCCCGGACAGCATTGTAATTAACGGGGGTCAGTACAAAAACATCATCATTCAAAATGTAGATGGAAAAGTACGCGTTGTGGCCAAAGGGGTTAAAGGCCGGGACGGAAAAGCCGTAGATATAGTTGTTGCAGAAGAAGCTGGAGGAAATGAAGTAATACTTAATGGTGAATTTAATAGCGTACTAGTTGAAGCAAACAATATGGTTGTCAGCACCCAGGGCGATACCAGCATTGCTACCTTGACAGTGGCTAAAAATGTTTCCGGCACCAAGTTGAATATAAACCAGGGTACTGACGTTAAAGATTTGATATTGCATTCAAAAGCAGAAGTAAAAGGCGCAGGTAACATCCAAAATAAAACAGAACCTCCCAGTACGCCTTCCGGTGGCGGGGGAGGCGGAGGTGGTTCTTCAAATAAGCCATCCAATAAGGACCCCAAGCAGCCCGAAACACCTGCACCGGCTAACGGAGCGGAAAAAGTAAAATTACTACCGTTCTTAAACTGGTCCTGCAGCGATCCGGACGGGGATGCATTAACCTATGATATTTATTTCGGAACCGACCAAACTCAGGTGGAAAACCTTAACCAGTCAGTTAAAAAGGAAACAGGACATTATAGCACCACCTACCTGCCCGGCCAGCTGGACAGTTTAACCACCTATTACTGGAGGATAGTAGCCAAGGATGAAAAGGGCGGTCAGGCAGTCGGGCCGTTATGGAGATTCACTACCAAGGAACCGGAAGTAATTACAGACTCCCAGGGATATTTTAAGATAGAGAATGAGGATAAGAGCAAATTAATTGAAGGTTATGTTACACATAATCGTGGAGGCGCGGGAATTTCCGGGGCCACTGTAACCTACCCGGCTGATATTTTCCAAACACCGGGTGATATCCTGGTTTCAATTAATGAATTAGCTGCGGCGAGAATTCAGGATGTATACTGGAAGAGCGTCTCAGGTTCCGTTTATGGGGAGGAAAGTGTTTCCAGCCAGGTATATGGCGGTGGCGGCAGCGTTATTGAGTATGTTTATGGATGGAATAACTTGGATTATATTTATGAAGTCCCGGTCAGAGATCTGTTCAACACCTCCTGGGGAGAGACACCTCCAGACATGCAACTGGAAGGAATCAGTCCCGGTGCTACACTCTCGGGAACTGTTGATTTTGATTTGTCCTTCCAATCTGAAACAGGGATCTATGTTTATTACGTCTATCTGGGCGGAGAACAGCGACACCCCAAGGAAGATTATGATTTAGGAGAGTGGGGTGAGAATTCAGTAAAAGTATCAATTGACACAACCACTTATCCAAACGGGCCAACATATTTAAAAATACTGGCCTACGATAACAATGAAAACTCGGTTCTATATGTTCTGCCGGTAACCGTACAAAATGAAGTTAACCCGGAGCAGCAAGGTCCCCCCGGCCAAATTAAGGAGTTAAATTTAACCTGCGAGACCTATGGTAAGAATTGGGGCTTGTATTCCATGCCGGTGGATCAGACTAAAACGATGGACAATGATAGCTGGAATGAGGACGATGTTACCATCATTAATGAATTAAGTTGGGATTCCGCAACGGGTGCTGACGGTTATAAGGTGTACCGTAGTTTTGACGGGGTGAAGTATAAACAAATTGGTACGGTAAAAACGGTAACAGATGATTGGGTTATGAATAAATATGTTGATACCAGTTACGAACTGGCCATCGGAAAGTTAACGTATTATAAAGTTGTGCCCTATAACAGTCGAGGGGATAACAGCGACGATGCCTTAATTCGTTGTGGTGCTCCTTTGCCAGGTTTTAACATAATACTTGACAGTCCCAGGAACGGGGAAACCGGTGTTGAGCTTTCACCAACTTTCTCATGGTATGTTCAAACAATAGGTGGCAGTTTTGAGGATTACCAGTCAAAATACAAGATTGAAGATTCAGATCAATGGTATGAATTTCAGCTATATGATGCAACAGATTACTTAAAATGGAAAGATAGTTTATTTGAAGAAGTATCTGAAGGTAAAAACAAATTGGAATACGAATTGCCATTTGACCTGTACCTGGAACCTGGCGGCATTTATTCGTGGGACATCATTAATGGCGAATATTATGTAGAACATGAAGATACCGATAACGGATATTCAGAATCAGTTTCTTATGCCGGAGATGGATTGACAGGTTCCATAAACGGGGAAAATATGTTTACCACAACCATTGATAATGAAGTAGGGGACAATATATCTCAAACTGATTTGCTGGACTTTGAAAACAGCCGGTTTGCTGACGGGCATATTCTGGTGAAAACCAATAATACGGCGGGCTTGGCAAAAACCCTTGAGCTTTTAGGCAGTGAGTGCCTAAAAGAGTGGGATGAAACCGGGTGGAGTATGGTAAAAGTACCTCGGGGTCAAGACGTTAAAAGCTTTATCCGCCAACTGCTTAAAGACCCGAATGTTGTTATTGCCCAGCCCGACTACCTGCTTGACAGGCCTGAGCCTGTTAAAGCAGATGACAGCCAAAAACTGTTGACCCAGGCTGTATCTGCCTCCGTCAATACTATTGTGGGACCGGAAGTGGCAATGGATAAGTTGTGGGGTTTGAAGAATATTTATGCAGAAGAAGCCTGGCAGAAAAACACCGGGTCGTCAGATGTAATTCTTGCCATTCTTGACACCGGTGTGCAAACAGACCATCCTGAATTTGCTGATAAGTCCTTTGTTAGCCCCTATGACGCCACAGGGGAAGGTACACCAAATATAGATCTCGGTGGCCATGGTACCCACGTGGCAGGTATTGCCGGAGATAACGGCAGGAGCGGGGAAATTGCCGGGGTGGCATGGGATTGTCCCATTATGCCGATAAGAGTACAGGATAGTTATGGAGTAATGTATACTTCTTATTGGATTGAAGCAGTTTCCTATGTAACTAAATATGTAGAAGAAAACCCTGACAAACGTGTGGTAATTAATATGAGTCTCGGTGGCAGAGGCTACGATTTTGCCTCTAAAGACGCCATTGATAAGGCTTTGGAAAAGGGAGTGGTGGTTGTAACTTCTACGGGTAACCACTCT
This sequence comes from Desulfotruncus arcticus DSM 17038, assembly GCF_900113335.1. Classification (GTDB taxonomy): domain Bacteria; phylum Bacillota; class Desulfotomaculia; order Desulfotomaculales; family Desulfallaceae; genus Desulfotruncus; species Desulfotruncus arcticus. The sequence continues at coordinate 51,635 of NZ_FOOX01000017.1, read as the reverse complement.
AAGAGGGTGTCCGCTTATCCCGCAGCATATAACGGAGTTATTGCTGTGGCAGCCTCAACACCCAAGAATACGCGGACAGATTTCTCCACCACCGGACCCTGGATTTCTGTGGCGGCGCCGGGGATTAAGATTTACTCAACATACTATAATTACTTCTACGGCTCCGAATACGCTTATAAGTTCAGTGATGGCACTTCCATGGCCTCCCCCTATGTGGCAGGGGCGGCAGCATTGCTGTTATCGGAATACCCTGAACTGACCCCCGCTCAGGTGAAAAATCAGTTGGAAAAAACCGCTCAGGGCAACGGTTTCACAGAAGAACTGGGATATGGTGTCATTGATATGGAGGCTATGCTGAGAGAAATTCAGCCCGTTGATTACGGCTCTTTAAAAGTAACAACGAATATTAAGCAATCAGAGTCAGTTATTGGCGTTGGTTACGGGGTTCTCAGCTTATTAGACAGAGATGAGAATCTGGTGGGCTATGGCACCACAGGGGAAGACGGAGGCCATACCTTCCATTACCTTAAGCCGGGGGAATACAAAGTGGTGCTTTCCTACTATAATAAATATGAGGAAGAGTACCAACAAGAAGTAGTAGAAGATGTAACCATTCTATCCCGTCAGACGGCAGAACTTGAATTCAATTTGGAAGCGCCGTCCCGGATTGAGATGGAAGAAATGTATACAGAGGATATTGTATTAACACCGGATGAACAACCTTATCGTTATGACTTTACGGTAACAGAACAAGATGAAGGTTACTATGAATTTGAAACGTCTTTCTTTGCGGGAGATGAAGATGAGTATGTTGATACGGAACTATATTTGTGGGACGGAGATGGCAACTTAATAGAGTATAACGATAACTATAGCGACGAATATTCCTTTATCGGGACATATCTTTATGCAGGGGATTACACTGTTGAAATTAAAGAATACTTTGAAGACGACTTATACTGTACATTTGAAATTAGAAAGTTTAAAGCATTTTACGAAGATTGATCCGGCAGGAATAATAACTAATTCTGCTCCTCAAAATAACCTGCTGCTATAAAGGTAAATTTGGGGGCGTAAAGTACAAAAAGCAGGGGTTCCCCTGCTTTTTGTATTTAAAAATGAGAGCAAGTTTATCCGGCACACTCTTGAAGCACCCCGTTTAATAATCTAGTTGAATTTTATTCTTATCAAGCACTCTTATCAAGGATCAAAAGGATTCGAATTGCTTTAGCTATAGATAAAGCAAATGCCGCCGGCAACCATGTCCAACTCTTCATCGGTCATTTCTTCCTGTAAGACGGGAAGAACAAGATAGGCCACTCTGGCTGATTCTTCCATCACCTTAACTTCAACCTTTTTCGAGATATGGGCCCCGAACCGGGTAATTGCATTATGTGGATTGGTCAGAAGTTGATTTTTGAAAATTTCATCTTGCCGGGCTTTCTGAATAATTTTTTCTTTGAGGTCCCGCGGGATCGCCGTCATATCTTCCTGGATCACCTTGGCAAACCTCCTTTCAAGAAAATTTATTTATATAAATATTTTAGCAACGGTTTCTAAATTATTTATAAACGCAAAATAAACTTTTGTTAAATATTTAACCGGGCATATAACAATCTGAGTAAATAAGGCGTATACATGCAGGAAAAACGCCCTTTTAGCAGTATTATTAAAAAAAATGAGAAAGAAGGGAAGAATATGGCTGGAGAAAAAATTCTGGTGGTTGACGATGAAGCCGTAGTAAGAAAATTAGCCAGCCATCATTTGGTCAAAAACGGCTTTCAGGTAATCACGGCCGAGGATGGCTATAAGACTTTTGATTTGATCCGGACACATAGGCCCGACCTGATTATACTGGACATACTTATGCCCAACCTGGACGGGATTGAAGTGTGCCGTGAATTACGCAAGGATAGTGACGTTCCAATAATCTTTCTCACTTCAAAAAATGATTCGTCAGATATTGTGCTGGGTCTCGGGGTAGGTGGAGATGACTACATAATCAAACCATTCAACCCAAACGAAATGATTGCACGGGTAAAGGCGAACTTACGCCGCCATCTCATGCAAAACTCAAACTGCAAACTTTCTGAGAAAAGTCAAATGCTTCATTTTCCCGGACTGGATATAGACTTAAACAACCGAACAGTTAAAGTTGACGGCTCCCCGGTTACACTAACCAATAAAGAGTTTGAACTTCTCGTCCTGCTTGCTCAAAACCCCAACCGGATTTTTAAATATGACCATTTGCTGGAGTTGGTGTGGCAGTTTAATGATAATGCTGATAACAGAACGTTGATGGTTCATATTAACAGGCTGCGCAAAAAAATTGAGCAGCACCCCTCCCAACCCCGGTATATCATTACAGTGAGGGGAATAGGTTATAAGTTACATAACAGTAAAGAAAAGTAGAAACTCTTGCTTTTAGGGCTTCTCTACAAATATTAACATTACCATAGTTCACGCTTAAATTCAGTTGTTCAAAAAGCTTTCACCAATTAACGGTGAAGGCTTTTAATTTTAAGTCCATATTCATGGTGGTTGATGTAGATGTTTTTCCAACGTTTGATATTAAAGTTAAATAAAATTTATCAAAATTTAAGTTGCGTTTAGAACGCGTTTATCAAAACTTTATAAACAAATGCTAAAATTTTTTTGGATTGTCACGACGGTTAATAAGGTGATGGGGTTGTTGACAAAGCTTATACCGGCAATCCCATCCCCTGTACAACCAAAAGGAGGGTCTTAATGACGTACTGGTGCAAGTCCGACGGGGACGTGGCAACATGGGCTGCGGTTCTGGACCATCTGGCCCGGGAACTGCCCCGCCGGCACGTCAACTTTTATTTCCAGAGAAGCCGCGATGACATGGAGAAGGAGCTTCTGGAACTGCGCCGGGCCCTCCCAGGGATGCAAGAAAACGAGATCAAGGCGGCCATTGCCCGGTGGGTGGCCTCGGCGGGAGATGCCCACACCCAGTTATGGTGGCGGCCGGAAAAAGTATATCCCCTGACCCTGTACTCGTTTAAGGAAGGAATTTACGTCACCCATGCCGCTCCCGGTTACAGCCATCTTCTTAATAGCCGGCTGATGGGCATTAACGGCAAAGGCATTGAGGAAATAGAAAAGGCCATCACCGGGGTTATAGCCCATGAGAACCCGTGGTGGCTGAAAAGAAACATTCCCTGGTGTCTGATGCACCCGGAAGTTCTGTATGGGCTTGGCATCGCGCCTGATCCGGACCGGGTTTTAATGACCTTCCGGGATACCGGGAAACAGCCCGTCACCGAACTGGTCCAGGCACTCCCGGTGGGCGAAAACTCCGTCTGGCCAGACAGAACGGGACTGTGGCCCCAGCACCCGCCAGCCCCTGTTCCAGAACCCCTATACCTGAAAAACCGGGGCATGCCGTACTGGTTTGAGCATCTTCCGGATACCGGCACCGTATATTTCCAATACAATGTCTGTTTGAATGACCCCGGCACCCCCCTGGACAGCTTTATCCGGGAACAGCTTGCCTTCCTGCGGGACAGCGATGTGGGGAAACTGATTATTGACTTACGCCACAATAATGGCGGTAATTCCAGGCTGCTGCAACCTTTCATCCAGGAAGTGCGCAGCATGGAACACATCAACCGGCCGGGAGGGCTGTACGTCATTGTAGGACGGGAAACATTTTCTGCGGGAATGTTCAATGCCCTGCAGTTTAGGGAAACTACCATGGCTATTTTTGTAGGGGAGCCGACGGGTGGAAAACCGAACGGCTACGGCGAAGTGATGTTTTTTCAACTGGCCGGCACAAACCTTTATGTCAGCTATTCCACCAGATATTTCCGGTGCAGCCGGGAGGACAGCCCCTCTTTTGTTCCCGACCGGGTTGTGGAACTGACCTTTACCGACTATATGGAAAAGAAAGACCCCGTGCTGGAACATATTTTTCATGAAAAAAGCCCATATCTTTGGCGGTTTATGTTATAAGCCCGACCTGCAAATGTTATATAAAATTTAGCAAAATTTAAATTAAGTTTAGGCCGTGTTTAACAAAAATTTATGAACGATTGCTACAATTTTTATAGCATTATATAAGGAGTATAGATTATGTTTACTATTCAACCGCTTGTGCCGGCAATGATACCTCAATATGAAGTATTCAGCGACACACAGATGCGCGAGATTCTACGCCGGGATTGTTTAAATGAGAGAACTGTGATTGGAGCCGCTTCACATTTTTTAGGGCCGGCCGGTCTTGTCCTGGCCCGGATATACGATAACGGACAAGGTGGTTTAATGGGGGACGTGAAAAGTTTATTTGTTGGCGGCAGCTATAGAAATAACGGTCTTGGTACTGAATTGCTTTTATATGTGGAAAGGAAGCTTAAGGAAAAAGGCTGCTCAAATATTTTTCTTCGTTTCCCCGCCGGTAAAAAATATACACCTGCAGTAGAAAAGATCCTGCAAAAGTGCGGCTGGAGTGAACCGGTAAAGCGGAGGGTGTATAGCAAATATAATATTTTCGACTTTAAGAACGGGTGGATAGATCGTGTTTCCCTGGGTGACTGCTGTACCGTAATCCCCTGGCTGGAGCTTTCCGGGGAGAAACTGGAAGAAGTAAAAAATGGCCTTAACAAATGGTATCCGGATTGGGCATCTCCTTTTCAGTCACATCTTAAAAATCCCCACCCGGCCACAAGCCTGTGGTTGTCCCGCCGGGGAGAGATAGTCGGTTTTGTGATTACAAATCGTATTGCAGAAGATACCTTATTTTACGAAAGGCTCTATGTACGGGAAGACATGCAAAAAACCGGCCTTGGTGTCCGGCTGCTGGCAGAAGCAATAAAAAATCAGATCAAGGAAGATATACCATACGCTGAAATGGACCTGGCCTACTACCCCGAATTTATAACCAACCAGCACTTAATCAGATTTTTTGAAAAACATTGCAGTCCGGGCAGACCGGCCGCCATAGATTCCGTAGTTTTTATGCAATCCATAAAGGAAATTTAATTATATAATCATCCAATCCAATTTAAGGAGGCAAAAGATGAAACCTTCCAGGTACAACTTTATCTGGCCTGCCGAACACTCTGAAAACATGATCATTTATAACAGCATGACCGGCGGGCTGGTGGAAACTGAAAAGACCTGCATCGATTTGTTGAGTGCCGCCCGGATTGACTATAACTCGCTCTCACCCCAAGGGAAACAGTTTATTGACCGTATGAAACAAGGGGGTTTTGTGATTGATGATGTTGTTGACGAGCTGTTAATCTTAAAAAAAATGTATTACAGCAGCAAATACAACCGCAGCAAGTTACCCATAACCATTGTTCCGACCATGCGGTGCAATTTCGATTGCATCTACTGTTTCCAGCATCCCGGCGAGGGAGAAGAACCCCAGTACGATAAGGGGATGTCTGAAACTGTGCAGCAGGCTTTGCTTGAGTTTATAACCGATAGAGCAAATAAATTAGACTCTTTACATATTTTTTGGTATGGTGGCGAGCCACTGCTGGAAAAAGATTTAATCTTTACATTATCAAATAAAATGATTGATATCGCCGCTCAAAATAAAATAGCCTACTTTGCAAAGATGGTTACCAACGGCTACTTGATTGCCCATGATCCAAAAATAATACAAAAGCTGAAAGACAGCAAAATCACTTCCCTGCAAATTACCCTGGACGGCCCACCGGAGCTACATAACCGGCGCAGAAGGCTCAAGGGAAGTCATAAACCTACCTTCGACCGCATCCTGCAGGGTATAAAACTACTGGCGGAAGAAGGATTTGATGTGACACTCAGGATTAATACAGATAAATCAAATATGCATGATACTGAAAAGCTACTGGATATTCTTTATAACAACAATCTTAAAAGTGTCCATATCTATCAGGGCTTTGTTTATGCGGATACACCCGGGTGCCATAATTATGAATGCAATACTTTGACCTTGGAACAGGCGAGAGACCTGAAAATAGAATTTCATAAATCTTTACTGCAAAAACAGTTTAATATAGATAAAAAGCGTTATTATCCCTCACTAACTTTTGCCTGTGGGGCCTGCAGCCCGGATGCATATATCATTTCCCCGGATGGAGATCTGTATAAGTGCTGGAAAGAAACCGGCCGAAAGGAAGCCAGTGTAGGCAATATCACTAATTTTAAAGCCCGCAGCAACAGCCAGCGGATGCACGAAATTCGCTGGCTGTTATGGGAACCCTTTACTAATGACCACTGCCCGGAATGCAAAAGGCTGCCCATTTGCATGGGAGGCTGCGGCTACCCGGAAATAGTCAACGGTCAACCAAAAAAATGCAATCCTTTAGATGATCATATTGAACAATATATAAAAACACTATATTTTCATGAAAAGAGCCAGTTGTAATGTAAAAGAAAGGAGGTGATGAGGCTATGGAAACAAACAGCAATAATTTGACACGGAGGGAAATTGAAGAACAAATCATTAATAAAGCCGGAGCAGACGAAGAGTTTAAAAAGGAATTAATGTCTGATCCCCACAAGGCCATCGCTCAATTCGGGGTTGAAATCCCAAAAGAAATTGATATTAAAGTAGTTGAAGAAACACCAAAACTGGCCTACCTTGTATTGCCGATGAACCAGGAAGTATTAGCAGACGGAGCACTGGATATGGTTGCAGGTGGGTGCAGTTGTACCATGGGCCAAATTGCTATTGAGCCGCCCTTACGGTGATAAGTATTATTCCCCGGAAGTTTTCTTCCGGGGTGTTTTCTGCACCTGACAGCGCATTTTTTTGGTCAGACCGCAAAATTGTCAATGCAATATCTACTCGGACTCCAAATCGAGCGCATGGGCGAGTACTTATCCCTATTGCTCATGTATGAAAAATGTTAAAATATTGATTATTTAACAATTAACACCAATAGACTCCGGGAGAGAAAACACTATGCAGGTAACCAATATCGGGCTGGATAAATTAAATTTGCTGGATATTCCGTTGTTTTCGGGCCTCGACCGGATGCACCTGACCAAACTTGTACCCGCCCTGGAAGAGATTAATTATACAGATGGACAAGTTATCTTTCAACAGGGGGAGTTTGGCGACTCCCTGTACATCGTTGTCCGCGGGACCGCCGTAGTGTTTATCAATGAAGGGGATAAGATAAGAGAGCTTGCCCGGCTTGGTGAGAGAGAATGTTTCGGCGAAATGTCGCTGCTGACCGGCGATCCCCGGTCGGCCGGGGTGCGGGCAGCCGGCGATTTAACTGTTTTAAAGCTATCCAAAGAACGTTTTGATGAATTACTCCTGGAACACAATTCCCTGGCCGTTCAGTTTGCCGGTATCCTGGCCAGACGGCTGGCTATAGTACAGAGCAAGCCGTCTGGCGGCAAGGAGCCGGCGGACAAGCCGTCAGAAGAAATTGCTGCCGCGCCGGGCGCCGGAATAGCCGCAGGTCCCCAGGCCAAGGAAAAACCCCCACTTCCCGTTCCCTCCAAAGTTATCGTGATCAGCAAAAAATTACGGTTGTCTTTTTTAGGCGCCCTGGCTTTGGTGCTGCTATTGATTTACCTGAGGACCACCGGTTTGTACGCCCAACACGGCCAGGGCGACATTGTCATCGGGGTGGCCGGATCTTTTACCGGCCATGACGGGTCTGCGTTCAAAAACGCCGTCGAAATGGCTGTGGATGAGATTAATGCCGGCGGCGGAATCCTGGGCGCCAATGTGCTGGCTGTCTTTGAAGATGATCAGGCAAATATTACCAGGGGGATGGCTGTTGCCCAATCCTTTGTGGAATTTGGGAACGTGGTGGCGGTAATTGGACACCAGCAGCCTTACATATCGGCGCCGGCATCTGTAGTTTATGAAAGAGCGGGGATTATCATGCTGGCCCCCACCGGCTTTGTTCCGCCGGCTGTCCGGCAAGGATACAAATATGTTTTCCGGAACATGCCCGGCGGGGAAGAATTCGGCGGACTGGCGGCGAAATACATGGCCCGGCAGGGTTTAAAGCGTTCGGTGATTTATTATGGCGACAACGAGTACGGGCGTGCTTTGGCCAATGCCTTTGAAAACCGTGTTGGTGAGCAGGGGGTTGATATAGTTGACCGGCTGTCCGACTGCTTCGGCCCGGAACAAACCGACAGCGCACTGGCCCGGTGGAAAATCATGGGTATTGATTCCATATTCCTGGCGGAACCACTGCCGGAAGGAGCGGAATTCATCGCGCAACTTCGCAGGGCGGGGATTGCCGCCCCTGTTTTTGCCTGCAGTTTTTTGGATTCGACCGACCTTATTAAAATAGGGGGACGGGCGGTGGAAGGAACCACTGTCTTTTCAGTATTCAATCCTCTTGGCCGGCGCCCGGAGGTGAGAAAGTTTGTGGAGAGCTATAAAAAAAGGTTTGGCGTTGATCCCGACCTGCTTGCCGCCCAGGGTTACGATTCGGTAAAATTGCTGGCCGATGCCATCCGAATGGCCGGATCCACCGATGCCGACAAGGTTGCCGGCAAACTGCGGGAATTGAAAAAGTGGCCCGGAGCGACCGGTTGCCTCAGCTTTGCGCCAAATGGTGATGTTTTGGGCAAGGATATTGTGATCAAGCAGGTAAAAGACGGAAATTTTACCTGCCTGCAGCATTGACTTTTAGTTTTAGGGGCTGAATTAAATGATACCCAAGTTATTTCGCCAAGCAGCACTGGAAAGATTATCCTCTCCTGAACAATTGGATTTGTTTACCACATTTGTTACGCCCAGGGGCTGGATTGCTTTGCTGGGACTGGGATTTTTAATTACGACAGCTTTGTTCTGGGGGGTATTCGGCAGTATACCCATTAAAGTCCAGGGGCAGGGCATTCTGGTCGGCCAGGGCGGGGTTGCCGACATCGCCTGCGGTGTCGAGGGGCAGGTCACCGACATCAAGGTGTCCGCCGGCGACATGATCGGTAAAGGAGAGGTAGTGGCCAGGATGTTCAACCCGGAATGGATGAAAAATGCCGGCGCGGCAATGTCTGAAGATAATACGGACCGGCTGCGGGAAGAAATTGAGTCTAATTCCAGGGTGGTCAGCCCCTATGCGGGCCGTGTGCTGGAAGTTAAAACGCAAAAAGGGGAGTGGGTCCAATCCGGCGCCCCGTTAATGAGCGTTGAGATAAAGGGTCGGGATGTGAAAGAACTGGAGGCAGTCCTTTATATTCCCCTGGAAGAAGGAAAAAGATTATTCCCCGGCATGGATGTACAGGTTTCCCCCTCCGTGGCCAGAAGGGAAGAGTACGGCTATATGCTGGGCAGGGTGACATCGGTTTCGGAATTTCCGGTTGCTGCTGAAGGAATGGTAAAATTGCTGGGCAGCAGGGAACTGGCGGAAAAGTTTTCAGGCCGGGGAACACCGGTGGAGGTGCGTGTGGATTTGATCCCCGACACCGGCACGGTCAGTGGGTATAAGTGGTCTTCCCGGGGAGGCCCGTCGGTAAAGATTGACAGCGGCACCCTTTGCCAGGGGGAGATTATCTTAAAAAAGGTCAGACCGGTTGAATTGGTCATTCCCATAGGTGCGGCAAATTAACCTGACCGGTGACAGGCATATTCAGGGAGTGAATTGAGCATATGTTTAATTTGCCGGGCAACTGGATACAAAAAAACGGCCAAATACAAAAAATTAAACGGGTCAAGGTGCCCACGGTTTTGCAGATGGAGGCGGTGGAATGCGGCGCCGCTTCCCTGGCCATGGTTCTGGGGTATTACGGCAGGTTTGTTCCTCTAGAAGAATTGCGGCTGGAATGCGGGGTTTCCAGAGATGGCAGCAAGGCCAGCAATCTGTTAAAAGCAGCCCGCAGGTACGGGCTGAGCGCCGTAGGATATCGATTGGAGCCGGAAAGAGTAAAAAAGTTTCAGGGACCAATGATTATTTTCTGGAATTTTAATCACTTTTTGGTTCTGGAAGGTTTTAAAAAAGGATTTGTTTACTTAAATGATCCGGCTTCCGGGCCGCGAAGAGTGACCGGGGAGGAGTTTGACCAGTCTTTTACCGGTGTTGTGCTGACCTTTGAGCCCGGACCCGATTTCCAAAAGGGTGGGGAAAAAAGCAATATCATCCCGGCCCTGAAAAGCCGGCTCAGGGGTTTTCAGCTTTACTTGATTTACCTCGTGCTGGCCGGGTTCTTGATGGTGCTGCCCGGCCTGGTTATCCCGGTTTTTACCCGGATTTTCGTGGACAATATCCTGCTGCAGAACATGAAAAGCTGGGTGCCGCCCCTATTAATCGGGATGGGGCTGACAGCCGTACTGCGGCTCGGTCTGACCTGGCTGCAAAACTATTACCTGCTGCAAATGGAAACCAAACTGGCTTTAAGCACATCCGGCCAATTTTTCTGGCATGTGCTCCGCCTGCCCGTGCAGTTTTTCGCCCAGCGTTACAGTGGCGAAATTGGCGCCCGTGTGCAGATAAACGACCAGGTGGCGCAGTTTTTAGCGGGCAGGCTGGCCCCAACGGTGCTGGATTGTATGGTGATCATCTTTTATTTTGCATTAATGCTGCGTTATGATGTACTGCTGGCGCTGGTTGGTTTGTTTATAGCTTCTTTAAACATTTTCTATCTACAGTTTGTGGCCCGTAAAAGAAACGACCAGAATCAAAAGCTGCTGCAAGACCGCGGCAAGCTGTACGGAACCTCAATGGCCGGGCTGCAGATGATTGAAACGTTAAAAGCCGGCGGCAATGAGTCGGATTTTTTTGCCAAGTGGGCGGGTTACAAGGCCAAACTGGTAAACAGCGAACAGGAAATGGGGGTTTCCAACGGGTATCTGGCGGTGGTCCCCTTTTTTTTGGATAACCTGAATCTAATGGTTATACTTTCCATCGGCGGGCTCCACGTGATCAACGGCCAGCTTACCATCGGCATGCTGGTGGCCTTTCAAAGCCTGATGAGCAGTTTTCTGGAACCTGTACGCAGCCTGGTAAACATGGGGAGCACCCTGCAGGAAATGAAAGGAAATATTAACAGGGTGGAAGATGTGCTTCGTTATCCGGTGGATAGCCGTCTGGCCGACCTGGATTCGCCGGGAGGTTTGCCTGCCGGGCCCGTGAAGTTGAACGGTTACGTGGAGTTGAAAAATGTTACATTTGGGTATAGCCGGCTGGAGCCCCCGCTAATTGAGAATTTTAACCTTAAGATGAAGCCGGGTTCAAGGGTTGCCCTGGTGGGCGGGTCGGGCAGCGGCAAGTCGACCATAGCCAAACTGGTAGCGGGGTTGTACCGGCCCTGGTCGGGGGAAATCATTTTTGACGGTAAATCCCGCAGTGCTATTCCCAGGCTGTTGATCACCAATTCCCTGTCCGTGGTGGATCAGGATATTATACTCTTTGAAGGAACGGTGCGTGACAACCTCACCCTCTGGGACTCCACCATTGCCGAGGCCGATGTTATCCAGGCGGCCAGGGATGCCTGCATCCACCAGGATATCGCGGCCAGAGACGGCGGTTACGACCACTTGGTGGAAGAAGGCGGCCGCAATTTCAGCGGAGGACAGCAGCAGCGGATGGAGATAGCCCGTGCCCTGGCGGGCAAACCCTCCATACTGATTTTGGACGAAGCCACCAGCGCCCTGGACCCGGTAACTGAAAAAATAATCAACGACAATATACGGCGCCGGGGAGGCACATTGATGATTGTGGCCCACCGCCTGAGCACCATCCGGGATTGCGACGAGATTATCGTACTGGAAAAGGGCAAGGTAGTGCAGCGGGGAACGCATGAGCAGCTGAAGAACGTTAAAGGCCCCTATGCCGATTTAATCGGGTAAATAAGGAAAGGGGACACACCGATGTCAGTAATCAAAGAATTATTCATGCGTGAGGGGACAGTGTTGAATTTTGAAAACGCCCCTTCTTTCTTGCTGGACAATCCGGAGCATATCTGGCTGGTCTGTAAGGGCAGGGTGAATATCTTCTCTGTTCCGGTGGCTGGCGGCGAAGCAGCCGGCCAAAGATTGCACCTGTTTGATATTGAAGCCGGGCAGGCTTTGTTTGGTGCCAAGCCGGGTAACGGCCCGGAACTTGGGCTGCTGGCCGCGTGCAATCCGGATACTATTGTCATGAGAATGGAAAAGTCGCGGTTCCAGGAGATTGCGGAAAGCTGCGGGGAGCTGGTGGGCGCTTTGCTGGAAAGCTGGGTTGCCGGTTTTTCCGCAGGAATATGCAGGGAAATACCGCCGAAGAAGTACGAGATACTGCGGGCGGGCCAGACGGTTACGGTTTGGGAAGATTGCTTGCTCAAGCCGGAAGAAAAGGTGCTCTGGATCAAGTCCCGGGCCGGTGTTTTGCATTTCCTGGCCAACCCTGATTTGCCGGCGCTGGAAGGAGAAGTGTTTTTTCCGGTTGCGGCCAATGTCTGGGTTTCGGCGCAGGCGAACAGCAAGCTGTACGTGGCGGATACCGCCGGCTTTTTGAAAGAGGATGCCCAGTGGGCAGCATTGCGTCATTTTCATCGCCTGGCCCTGGAACTGATCCGCTGGCGGCGCGACAGGACCGAGGCCGAAGAGCGCCGGCGGCTGGTCAATAAAGAAACAAAAGACCGGGAATTTGTGCAAAAAGCCATGCATCAACTGACTTCAGTGGTGCAAACCGGGCGGGAAGAATTACCGGACGATGCCGGCGAAGCCCCTTTGCTTTGGGCTTGCCGGCGGGTGGGTGAAAGTATGGGCATTGCTGTTGCCGCACCCCCTCGCCGGGACGGCAGATCAGGAGATCCCCTGGAGGATATCGCCAGGGCGTCGCACATGCGTGTCCGCCGGGTGATCCTAAAAGGTGACTGGTGGCGACATGACAACGGCCCTTTTCTGGCCTACATGGAGGAAGACGGGCGACCGGTGGCCGTGATTCCTGTCCGGGAATGCTCCTATGAGGTTTATGATCCTTTGCATCAAACAAAATTGTCCCTGACCGATGCGCTGATCAGGTCCCTGAAGCCTTTTGCCTACGTTTTTTACCGGCCTCTCCCGGATCGTACTGTTTCGGTAAAAGATTTGCTGTCCCTGGGGCTGTCAGGCCGGTCTAAAAAAGATATAGCCATGATCATGCTCCTGGGGGTGGCCGGTGGGATATTGGGAATGCTGATCCCTGTAACTACGGGGATTTTGTTCGATAGCGTCATTCCGTCGGCGGATAGGGGCCAGCTCCTGCAAATATCAGCCTTTCTGCTGGCCGGAGCCGTAGCGGGCGCCGGCTTCCAGGCATCTCAATCCATCGCCATGCTGCGGCTGGCAGGTAAATTGGACGCCGGTCTGCAGAGCGCTATCTGGGACCGCCTGTTGAATATGCCGGTGCCTTTTTTCCAACGTTATTCGGCCGGTGACCTGGCTTCCAGGGCCAACAGCATCAGCGCTATCATTCTTACCCTTTCCGGCTCAAGTTTGGTGATAATTTTTTCCGGCTTTTTTTCATTTTTTAACCTGGGTTTATTGTTCTTCTATAATGCCGGGCTGGCCGGGGTAGCCGCGGGACTGGTGATTCTGTATCTGGCTCTTTTTCTGGCCGTGGGCTATTGGGGGGTCCGTTATGCCCGGAAACAGCTTGAGCTTGAAGGGAAAATATCCGGGTTGATATTGCAGGTACTGGGCGGCATCGCCAAGTTCCGGATCGCCGGAGCTGAAAACCGGGCCTTTTACCTGTGGTCCAAATCTTTCAGCGAACAGAGAAAGTTTTCCTATCAAGCCAGTACAACAGCCAATTATTTTGAGGTATTTAACGCGACTTACCCGCTTATGGCTTCAATCGTTATTTTCTCCATCATGGGGCTGGCCAGCGAAAGCATGATGTCGACCGGCCGGTTTTTGGCCTTCATTACGGCGTTTTCCGGATTTTTAGGCGCCATGGCAGGTGTAACTTCGACAATTATCTCATCTTTAAAGATTATTCCTCTTTACGAAAGGATTAAGCCGATTCTCGAGACTCCTCCGGAGGTGAATGAAGTCAGGGCGGACCCCGGCAGCCTTACGGGAGAGATCGAGATCAGCCGGCTCTTTTTCCGCTACCATGCCGGCGGCCCGGTGATTTTGCAGGATGTTTCAATGCATATTCGCCCCGGGGAATTTGTGGCCGTGGTCGGCTCTTCGGGAAGCGGCAAGTCTACCCTTTTACGATTGCTGCTGGGCTTTGAAACCTCGGAATCAGGCGCCGTATATTATAACGGGGAGGATTTGGCCGTTTTGGACGTGCAGTCTGTCCGCCGCCAGCTGGGCGTTGTGCTGCAAAACAGCCGGCTGCTGCCCGGGAGTATTTTCAGCAATATCGTCGGGTCTCTGCCCCTGACCATGGATGACGCCTGGGAGGCCGCAGCCATGGCCGGCCTGGCTGAGGATATCCAGCAGATGCCCATGGGCATGCACACGGTAATAGCAGAGGGAGCTTCCACCCTCTCGGGGGGGCAGCGGCAGAGACTTTTAATTGCCCGGGCCATTGTCAATCGTCCGCGCATTATCTTTTTTGACGAGGCTACCAGCGCCTTGGACAACCGGACCCAGGCCGTGGTCAGCCGGAGCCTGGAGGGTCTGAATGCAACGCGTGTTGTTATCGCCCACCGGCTCAGCACCATCATTAACGCAGACCGCATCTATGTTATGGACCAGGGAAGAATCGTACAGAGCGGTACTTATACTGAACTGATTAATCAAGAAGGTGTTTTTGCCGGGTTGGCAAAGCGGCAGCTGCTTTAGTAGAATGACCCACACCGGAGGCCGGATACAAGCAACGAGAGAATTTCTCTGGGTATGATCGATAAAAAAAGGGTTATTTTTTATTTGTTGCGAAATATAAAGAAGGAGCATAAATTATTATAATTTTAATCCTCCACATTTCACCAAGGAACTTGGGTTAACCCTTGGTGGGAAATTGTAACCCTTAATTACGGAGGCGAAATATAATGCCACATAAAATCTTGGCGGTAGATGATGACCCCAAGGTGCTAAAGATATTAAATCATACCTTAACCCGGGAAGGATTTCTTGTATCCTGTGCCTCAAACGGCTTCGAAGCTCTGGAGACAGCCAGGGAAAACAAGCCGGATCTGGTTTTATTAGATGTAATGATGCCGGGCATGGATGGTTTTGAAACACTGCGCAAGCTTAAAGAATTTTTGGATGTACCGGTAATAATACTGTCCGCCCGTGGCGACGAAATTGACAGGGTGGTTGGTTTTCGCATGGGGGTTGATGATTACCAGGTCAAACCTTTTAGTCCAATGGAACTGTCATTACGCGTAAAAGCTGTGTTAAGAAGAAGCGCTGTGTCTGATGTAAAAGATAAAAAAGTTTTGCAATACAGTCAAATAGTTATTGATTACAATAAGCGGATTGTGCAAAACGGGGAAAGAACGATAACCCTTACGCCCAAAGAATTTGAATTATTATGGTTGATGGCTTCCCATCCGAATCAGGTATTTACTAAAGCTCACTTGCTGGAGGTAATTTGGGAAAGTACATACGAAGGAGACGAAAATACGGTAAATGTTCATATTCGCAGGCTGCGGGAAAAAATAGAAGATATACCATCAAAACCAGTTTACATTAAAACGGTGTGGGGTACCGGTTATAAATTTGAACACCAGTAACATTATTTAATCATATAAAAGGGACAGGCTGTTGGTTAAAGCCTGTCCCTTCAAGCGCTATTAGTTGTTTTTCAGTTTTTTTATCGCCGCAACCATGTTCCGTCCTAACTGGCGTGCTGCCAAAACAGCGGCCTCATCTTCCATTGCGCTTTTGCGCCAGATTATTTTCCCGTCTTTGATATCGGCCAGTAAAGATCCGGCCACTCCGGAGGTCATAATCGGGTCTTCCTGGTTGCGGGAATCAACCAAATAAAGTCCCTGTGCGGTCAAGAAAAATTCCATAATGCGCAAAGTCGCTTCCTGACCGCCATTGCGCAGCCCGGCGTTGGTAACCGCACCGCCGACCTTCCCGGCCAGCAGGTTTTGAACCATGTGCAAGTAACGGGAACGGTCCATAAGATTCTTCATTAGCGTGCTGACATTGGACCAGTATACCGGGGAACCTAAAACGATACCGTCTGCTTCCAACAGCTTCTCACCTATACTGCCCATATCATCATCGGTGATTGAACACTGGGGTCTGCCCAGACATTTGTTACAGGAACGGCATAATTTAATATTATAATCAGATAATTCCAGCAACTCAGTAGAAGCGCCAAGCGCTGCCGCTTCTTCCAGCACCAGGTTAAGCAGATCCGCTGTATTTTTCCCTTTACGATGGCTTCCGTTGATCGCGAGTATTTTCATTTTTTGTACCTCCTTTAATTGACTGATAGTCTATATAACATAATATCACAATATTTAGTGGATATTTAAAAAAAATAGTCATCAAAAAATAACTGCATTATCAGGCAGATTGCCGCCTATTGCTTCATCCACTCAGCAAAAGGTTTAAAAATAGCTGCAACCAAATCGTTAGGGCTTGGTACATGCATACCGAGCGCTTGAGGTATGCTGAGCATCATGCCAATTAGAATCAAAATAGAGAAAACGATGAGTTCCCGCCACATTTTTTTATGCACCAGGGCAGGAACTTCTATCCAGATAATGATTGAAAATACAAATAAGATACCTAAAATAACCATGGCTACTCACTCCGGCAGCTACTGTTTTTAGTGTGCTTTTCTAATGAGCTTGTTGGTGTTGAGACCTGTACGTCTTATGGTGGCTTTGGCTTGAATATTAACTTCGGCTGTGGCAAAGATCTCATTCCACTGGCTTTTTATGACTGCCCAGTCTTTTTTATATTTTCTGTGAAAGGCTTGTCCGAAGGAAAAGATATCAACGCCATACACGTGCTGGGCCTTATCCAACGTTTCTCTGGCCCTTAAGTCTATTTGGTCGGCTACTTCTTTTTCAATAGCCTGGTAGTATTTGGCATCGGTTAGTTTTTCATTGGATTGCTGCTCCAGTAATTCTCCTTCCATGGTGAATTTGACATCGAACCAAACATTTTTCCCATCATAAAATGGCTCAACTTCAGTTTTGCCTTGATTAATGCGTACAGAAATATGCTTATGGGGCTCAGTTATAGAATTAACCGTTATTTCACCCTGTTTTATTTCATTTCTCAGCCACAGGAGGCCCCTGGTTTCCATCAAGTCAAGCCATCCTACCAGCTTATCGTTTTTAAACACACCTGTTCCGATGACGGTGACTTCCGCGTGGACTTTGGTGACTTTCGGGTTTTCCCCATCGGCTCCCGGGATATTTTCCAGCATGCCCGACCCCTGTGGATTTCCGGAAGGAGTCAGCTCTAGCCGGGGAATGACCGGGTTAGTGCCGTAACTGGCCAGTGCCATAGTTAAATCTTTTATCATTATTGGAATTCCAATACCTGCCCGGGCCATATCCCCTGCGCTTTGGGCAGAGGTGTTTTCCAACTGCGAGTGACTATTGATAATGTCCGACGCCTTCCCTGCGGTAATAAAAACCCAGGTGGTCTCCCTGACCGCCGGAGAACGGTTGAAAAAGTCTATAGCCTGACTCAAACCTTCCCTGGCCAGTTGTTCCCCCAAAATCAGGATTACGTCGTGGCCCCAGTAAAGCCTGCGGGAAACCTTTGTTTCCAGGTTTCTCTGGGCATCCATAACTGTCTCACCGGAACGTGAAACGATCCAGGTGTTATTGCTTGGACCGCCGGATGAATTCTGCGATCCGCTGCTGAAAGCCTTGGGTCTGGCAATTTGTAGGGTTAGCAGGATGCTGCCGTTGGGTGCGCGGTCAATGCCGGCCGCCAGTACTATGGCCAGCTGACCAAGCTCTTTGCGGCTCCAGCATCCCCCCAGGGGTAAGGCCAGGCATATAGCCAAGCAAAGGCTAATTATTTTTTTGATCACCGGATGATCCCTCTTTACTTCGGATAAGTGCTATGAAAAACAAAGTGAGCATTAATCCCAATTCGAAAATTAAGCCATAAAAGGGCCAGTAATAAGCGATATAATCAAACGCCATAATTGTGTTGGGAGCAAAATTTATTGACAGCGCCAATAGAATTAACCCTACCGGCAGCACCAACGGGCGGTAATCTTTGAGCTTAAATAGCTGAGCTGTGCCTAAAACTATAATATAGTAAAAGCAAGCTATTTTAATTACGCCTCCGCTTACCCAGATCGCCATTAAGACGGGTTCCGGCCGGTCTATAACTGTATCGATCTTAATCACCCTGGCTACATTTAAAACAGGGTATAGCATTGAAGATACGGTGGAGCCGAAGACAGCCAAGCTGGTAGCAATTAGCAGTAAAAAAATTACGCCGATCAGTGCTAGTGAGATATAAGCGATTTTAGCTGCTTCTTTTGGTTTAGACAGGTAAGGGATAATCATAGCGAAGGCTATGATTTCTCCATGCCAGGTAAGCGGTGCTAAAGTTCCTTTAAATATCTGCAGCGGACTTGAATCAAAAACCGGTAGAAATCTTTCTATTTTCATCTCCGGTATTACAAATACAAGGATCAGGGGCAGCGATAAAACCAGCCAGGGGAAAAATATCTGGTTGGTTCTGGCCAGTACCTCCAAACCAAATTTGATAATATAAGCAGCAATAATTAATGGCACTATAAAAAAAACAACCGTTGGTGTTTCAGGCATAAACACGTCGGCAATAAACCCTCCGTATTCCGTGATTATTCCGGAACAAATATGGAAGAAGTAAAATAAATACAAAAAACCTAACATTTTTCCCGGCCATATCCCGATTATTTTTTCAATGTATTCAATTAAAGTTAGGCCGGGAAATAAAGAACCAAGCTTAACTGTCAGCCAGGCTGTTGGGTAGCTTAATAACGTTGCAATTAGTGACGACAACCACGCATCTTTTCCCGCCTGGCCTGCGACCAGGGCGGGAAAACCTAGAAACGTGGTAGCTATAATAAAGGTCGTTATTAAATAAAATGCCTGCTTGCTGCTGATTTTACCTTGCTCCAACTTACATTACTCACCGCTTCATTAGTTTTTGGTCCTGGGAGGTTTCGGCTCCATTCCTGCCGCCTCTCGCACAGTATCGTTTTGGGCAATAAGATGAGGTCGTTTATGCATTGCCCACCAGGGTGCCCGCACCAGCGAATCCTTCAGGTCTTCCGTAACTATTGGGGCAATAGGGTCAAGGTACGGTACCCCGAAAGAGCGTATGCTTGCCATGTGTATCACAATTAAAATGACCCCGGATATTAACCCAAACAAGCCAAGGGTTGCAGCAAGAAACATCAGGGGAAACCTCAGGAGGCGCAAGGTTATGCTGCCGCTGTAATAGGTTGTAAATGAAGCCATGGCGGTAAGGGCAACCACGATGATGGTCGCCCCGGCCACCAGTCCCGCCTCGACCGCGGCCTGACCGATAATTAATGCGGCCACGATGCTTACCGCCTGGCCCACGGGCCTCGGCAGCCTAATACCTGACTCCCGGATGATTTCAAAAGCGATTTCCATGAATAGCGCTTCTACAAAAACGGGAAACGGTACAGCTTCGCGCTGGGCTGCAATGCTGAGCAGCAGCGGGGTGGGTAGCATCTCCTGGTGAAAGGAAACTATTGCCACATAAAATGAAGGTAAGGTTAAAGCGATCACCAGGCTGGCCAGGCGCAAAAACCTGACCGCGGATGCAAAAAAGTAATTTTCGTAATAATCGTCCGGTGTCTGAATGGATTCAATAAAATAAAAAGGCATCGTTAGTACCACCGGAGTGCCGTCCACAATTATAGCCACGCGACCTTCCAGTAAGCTGGCAGCTACCCGGTCAGGCCGGTCGGTATGGGCAATGGTGGGAAAAATGGAAAATGGTTCATCGCGGATTAGCTCCTCAATATAGCCCGATTCCAAAATCCCGTCAATTTTAATTCGGGATAATCTTTTTTTAACTTCTTGAACCAGTTTTTCGTTAACAATGCCCTTAATATAAAGCACAGCTATATGTGTTTTAGTTACTTTTCCCAATAAGATAGATTCAATCTTTAGATCAGGAGATACTATTTTGCGCCTGATCATCGAGGTATTGATCCGGAGCGTTTCCACAAACGATTCCCGGGGACCTCTGACCACCATTTCAGTTTTGGAGTCTTCAATGGCGCGAGTATGCCAGCCTTTGCTGCTGTTGATCAGTGCGGCGGCGTGGCTATCCACCAACAAAACGGTGTCACCGTAAAGCACAGCGTTTAAAATTTCGTCTAGATCGCTGCTTTCTTTAACTTGCTGGGTACAAAGCCCTTTCATTTTAATAAAATGTAAAGCATTTGCTTTGGTTATATCGCTGCTGCCCGATGTCATGGGCACTTCCAGGGCCAGGGCCTTCATTATCTGCTCACCCACCTGGTTTTTATCGACCATGCCTTCAGTATAAATCAGGGCCAACTTGATTTCTTCCTTCTGGGCAAAGATGAATTCCCTGATTACCACATCGCTGCAATCTTTAAATATATTTCTAAAAATCTCCAGGTTAATTTCTATACTGCTGCTTAGCAACCGGTTATTGGAACTGGTTTGTGCTGGAGCTTTTTGTTGTGCCGTGGAGTTTTGTTCTTTTGGATTTTTAGTTCTTGTGCGCGCAGGACGTCTTGTTCTCTTAAAGAAAGCCATTCGTTATGCCCCCGGAATTAAGTATTCAGGAGTCAGGAGTCAGAATTCAGAATATATCACCATGCTGTTAACGCAGCATCAGAAGAGGATGAAAAAGGTTGTAGGGGCGGACGACCCTGTCCGCCCGTTATCAATAATCTGCTAACCCTCTTACAAAATGTATTATCGGTTTACTTATTCTGACTACTGACTCCTGACTTCTGACTCCTGCTAAGTTTATTGTGTGCAGATGGTGGTCATTTATGTAATATTTTCATGCGCTGTATTTAAGTTTGGCAGCTGTTAAAGTGTACATATTTATTGCGCCCGGGGGAAAGATGTTTTTGGGTGTTTATAATGCGTAATTTAAAACAGTTTCGATGCTTTAGAGCGGGCGGGGGCTTATTGGAAAAGGATGCTGCCAAAAAGAAAAAACGTCTCCCCCTAATCTGGTTGGGCACAAATACCTGTGACGGGGACAGCATTTCTTTTCTCAATTCTCTGGACCCCAACTTTATGGAGATTATAACCGAATTGTTTGATTTCCGTTATATGCATTTTGTTATGGCTGCCCAGGGGGACATGTCCACCAGGGTACTGGATAATACACTGGCCAATGACATGGGGAATTTTATCCTGGTTGTTGAAGGCACAGTTCCAACCAGAAACAATGGCTTATATTGCGTAATTGGAGCCCGTGGCGGAAAGCCTCTGACAGCTTTGCAAGCGGTTCAGGAGTTGGGTGCGGCCGCACGTTACGTAGTGGCGGCAGGCACCTGCGCTGCTTTTGGCGGACCGTATGCAGCCTATCCCAACCCCTCCGAAAGCAAATCTGTTCCAAAAGTGCTGGACCGGCCGGTTATCAATGTGCCGGGGTGTCCGGTTCACCCCGCCTGGATTGCCGGCACTCTAGTACACTTAGCCTGGTATGGTGAGCCTGAGCTTGATGATTTTCGCCGCCCCCTGATCTTTTTCGGTGAAACCATCCATAACATGTGCCAGAGGAGACATTATTTTGACAGCGGCATCTTCGCGTCCCGGCCGGGAGAACCCTGGTGTACCTACATGATAGGCTGCAAAGGGCCTGTAACCTTTGCCGACTGCCCCAACCGGCAGTGGAACAGTGATCATGTCAGCTGGCCTGTTAAAGCTGGAACGCCTTGTATTGGCTGTGTTAACCCGGGGTTTCCTGATCAAGATATGCCGTTTTTCAAGCATTTGCCGGATGTTTATTTGCCCGGGATAAACGTTAACGCCAACCGTATCGGTGCAATTGCCGCAGCTGTAACTACTTTGGGAATAGGCGGGCATTTTACGGCCGGGGTGTTAAAGGGGAGAATGGCAAAAAAAATCAAGAAAGCGCTGTATCCATCAGGAACCGGGCTTATGTTTTTAGAAACCACCCCTGCCGCGGAATTATTCTCCCGGCTGAGAAAAACCTTTGCACAGAAAATTAAGGAATGAATGTGATGAAAAAGATAGTCATTAATCCTGTTACCAGAGCCAACAGCCCCTTTGTGGTTGAAGCTACAGTTGCTAATGGCCGGGTGGTGGAGGCCAGGTGCAAATGTGAAACCTTTCGTGGTTTCGAGATGATTTTGCAGGGCAGGGATCCCAGGGATGCCAGCTATTTGACCGAACGGGTCTGCGGCATTTGCTCCGCCGCCCACGGTACTGCTGCTGCCTTTGCCCTGGAAGATGCTGCCGGCATCAGGCCGCCCCATAACGGTAATGTACTGCGCAATCTGATATTGGGTGCCGATTTGCTGCAAAACCATATCAGGCATTTCTACCTGCTTGGTTTGCCTGATTTTGTACGGGGACCTGATCTACCGCCTTTTGTTCCCTGCTATCAGCGGGACATGCGGCTCTCAGACAGGGTTAATCAAGAAATGCTGAACAATTATTATGAGGCTTTTGACATAGCCAGGCTGGCCCATGAGCTGGAGGCATTACTGGGAGCCAAGGCACCGTTTCCCCATAGTATTTTGGCCGGGGGGAGCACGGTTGCGCCATCGGCCGATGTGGTTATGGAATTTAAATATAAGCTGCAAAAAATCAATAATTTTATTAATAACAATATGGTTATGGACGCTGAAAGATTGGCGGAAGCCTATGCCGATTATTACGAAATCGGCCGGCGCAAAGCTGATCTGCTGGTTTTTGGCATGTTTCCCAAAGATGAGCAGGATCTGGAAAGGTATTTCCCCTTTGGCTATGTCCAGGATGGCCTGATTCGAAACGTTAAAATTGAGGCGATTAAGGAAGACATTAGTAATTCCTGGTACATCGGAAAGAAAAGACTGCAAGACCCGGCCGTAGACTGCGCGGAGCCCGACCGGGATAAAGATGGTGCTTATTCCTGGGTCAAAGCGCCCCGTTATAACGGCAGGGCGGTTGAGGGAGGGCCTTTGGCCAGGCTCTGGGTTTCCGGTGACTACCGCAGGGGTATTTCTGCAATGGACCGGATAATGGCCAGGGTTAGGGAAACTTGTATAGTCGGCAGTTTAATGGATAGCTGGCTGGAAGAGCTGCGCCCCGGCGAACCGGTTTATAATTCATTTCAGATACCTGAAAAAGCTGTGGGAGTGGGCCTTACGGGAGCCTTTCGGGGTCCGCTGGGGCACTGGCTGAGAATTGAAAAAGGCAGGATTGCCCATTACCAAATCATTACTCCCACTGCCTGGAATATGTCACCGCGGGATGCCCAGGGCCAACCTGGCCCCATGGAAGAGGCACTGCTTGACACGCCCGTGGCGGATGAGAGCGAGCCTATTGAAATAAACAGGGTTATTCGCTCCTTTGACCCCTGTGCCTCTTGTTCCACCCATGTGATAGTTCCGGGCCGGCCAATGAAAGAGTTTATTGTATCTGCATAACATATGCAAAACCCCCCTGGTACAATTTACAACACTAAAATCAGCGCTGGTCAGCAATAATATTAAAACCGGGGGGTGACTGATGAAAAAAAGCGACCTTGTAATTTATGTTGTAACGGCACTATTGCTGGCCAATCTGGGCTGGGGATGCGCTGTAAGTGAAAAGAGGCCGCAGCCCTATAAAAAAAGATCATCTACAACAAAGCCTGTATATGAGGACGCCGGAGTGCAGGTTTACCGGCAGGAAAACGGTACAGTTGTTTTTAACAGGAACACCGGGGTTAAAAAAACATTTCAAAACTGCAACTCAGTACGGAGGATCGTAGATAAACCGGTAGGAACTGCGCCTCTTGCAGGGATAGCCATCCAGGAAGGCATCCGGCTTGAAAATGATAAAACTATTCTAATTATCGAACTGAATCCTGAATTTAAAATTTTATCGGTTTATCCGCACCCACATAGTAATAAAGATAAAATATTTATCAATAAAGACACAAATACACTTTATTTATATAAGAACGGAGATCTTTTTAAAACTTACCCTGTTGCAACAGGTAAAGTTTCGAATTATACCCCTGAAGGTGATTTTAAAATTGCCAATAAAATTACGGACAATGAAGATGTTTTAAAGCCTCAGCTTGGTCGGCGCTGGATGGGTCTTTGTGTTCCCATGGAAAAAGATAACCGGTTGCGATCGGAGCAGGATCTGCGAGCGCCGGAAGGCAGCAAATACGGGATTCATGGCACGGATGAGGCGGAATCCATTGGTAAATACGCTTCAGGAGGGTGTATTAGAGTTGGTGAAACCGACATTTTAGAGCTTTTTGATCTGGTTGAGGTGGGTACCCCTGTGGAAATAAGATCAAGCGTCGGTACGGAAGGTAGAAAAACCCGGGGGGATGATAAATGAAGTTTGGAAATAACTTACTGGGTATTAGAATAAAAGGGGTCAAATCATTCAGGCACGCCTGGCAATTAAGAATGATGCACTGGGTTTTAGCACCTGCGGCGCTTGCACTGATGGCCAGCGGGCTATATATCAATAAACCCTATCGAAATATGTTTTTTAATAACATGAATAATGCCCGCAAAACACATTTTACAGCCCAATATTTTTTTGGCTTATATTACCTTGCCAGGGGCTATTATGCTATAAAAACACGAGGTTATCGTAAACTGTTTCCCAATGCCAGGGATGTTGCCAGCCTGCCTAAATTCTCGTTATATGAATTATATCTGCGTAAAAAAGAACCCCAATATCCCAAATATAATCCGGCACAAAAACTGTTGTTTACTTTTTTTGCCTTATTATTTCCATTACAAATTCTTACCGGTTCGGCGCTATATTCAACGGGGAGGCTGCAAAGCCTGAGCCGCCTCTTCGGGGGGCTGGGCAATACCAGGAAGGTTCATTACCTTAGTGCTGTGACGTTAATGAGTTTGGTGGCGGGACATATGTATTTCGCACTAACAGAAAGCTTTAGTAAATTAAAATCAATTTTTACCGGTTATTTCACGCCCAAATAATTTGGAACGTAAATAATGGAGATGCTATGTTAAAAGTTTTAATCTTAGGACTGGGCAATCCGTTGCTTAAAGATGACGGTATTGGTCCACGGGTAATCAGGGCTATAAAAGCAGAAAAGCTGCCGGCAGGTGTTTGTGCCATGGAGGCAGGTGGTTCCTGCTTTGTTTATTGGGACTTGTTGCTTCAATGTCAGCATGTCATTGCCATTGACAGTTTGCTGGGGGACGGACCTCCCGGCAGTGTTTATGTAGTAAAGCCGGAATACTTACAAATTAAAAAACACAATCAAATGCGGCATGAACAGCATTTTCTCGATGTTTTGGAAATGGCGTCTTGGTATGGGGCCAGGCCTAAAACAATTATCATCGGGGTCGAGCCGGAAGAAATAACTTTTTCGCTTGAGCTCTCGCAGACAGTCCAAGGTAAAATGCCACATATTTTATCTATAATAAATAAAAAAATGAAAGCCTTATTGCCGGCAAGTAGTTTTTAAAGCGAGATGTCGATAATGAATCAAAAGGAATTAATCGCCAGGCTTAACTGGTTTTACAGCTTGGAAATAAGTCAGGTGGATCTTTACACGGCGCAGGCTAATGCCGTCGAAAACGACATTTATCTGGCCAAAACCCTGTCCAGAGTTGCCGCTATTGAGCAGCAGCATGTGGATAATATGGCGAAGGCGATAAAAATACTGGGGGCGGAGCCGACTAAGCTGGGTGATGTTATATCCCCGCTGGTTGGCAATACAGCAGGGATGATGACGGGGCTAGTTGGTCCCAAATTAATGCTTAAAACCGATATCACCCTGGAAGAAAAAGCTATGCAGGATTATAAGAATCTGATTATTCAGATCGGAGATAACGAGCATTTATTTAACGTGCTTTGGGACAACTTAATTGACGAAGATCTGCATACGGCCTGGTTTGCCAACAAACTAAAGGAACTGGAGTCGCTAAGCTGACTATTACAATCAGGGGACATACCTCCGACCTAAAGCCTTGACCCCATAGAGGAGGTGTGTCCCCTTTCCTTAATACGCCGGCTTGATGCCTGTTATTTTAGCCGTGGCCTCGTCCAGCGCAAAAATATCATTTCTGTCAACTTGGCTTAGCGAAGTTTTGCCCAGCGCCATAGTTACCATCTGCATTTCAGCCACAGAGGATAGTAAATAACTTGCCAGGTTGCGGGCGCCTTTGTTTACATCCAACTTGGCACGGTCTTTGCCATTCGCATATACAATCTGGACCGGCGGCTCATAAGGAAGGGATTTAAAAACCTGGGTATGAGCCATTGCCCACACGGCAATTGTGCCTATGGCGACAGCGTCTGCACCCAAAGCCATTGCTTTAAGATAATCCCCCGGAGTTTTTAACCCGCCACTGATGATTAAGCTGATTTTGTCCCTAACCCGGCGCTGCTCCAGGTAACGTGCAGCCCGGCAAACTGCGAAAAGTGTTGGCAGGCCGCAATCGTCCTCCAGCGTTGGAGCCGCCCCTGAGGTTCCCCCCTGGGCGCCGTCTACTGTAATAAAATCAGCACCTGCTTCAATGATGTACGCCAGATCTTTCTCCAAATCATTACCCGCAGCTATTTTAACCCCAATGGGTACTCCTTTTGTGGTCTTTCTTAACATACTTACTAAATTGCCAAGTTCACCGGGGGAGTTGATTTCAGGCATTCTGCTGTGAACTACGGCATTTTCGCCAGGTGCCAGCCCCATCAGCCTGATTAATTTTTTATCCATGTTTTTGGGGTAAAATGTTTCACCTGCGCCTGCCGTGGCGCCCTGCCCCAACTGAATCTCAATCAGGTCGGCTTTTCTTAATATTTCCGGCTCCTTGGACCAATTACCGCGATTAAATTGTAAAATCAGATGTTTGGCGGCAGCTCTTTCCTTGGGCAGAAACGGACCGTAGCCTGTATTGGTTGCAGTTCCGGCCATGGAGGCGCCTTTGGCCAGGGCAACCTTGGTTTTTTCACTTAACGCCAAACCATAGGCCATTCCGGCTATCAGTATGGGAATATCCAATTTAACCGGACGTATAGCGCGCTTGCCCAGGACCAATGAGCTGTCGATTTTTTTTTCTAAAACAGTGGGAAAAGTGTTAAGCTGGGCAACATTAAACATGATACTGCTGAAATCAGGGAATTTTTTTGGTCCGCCAAAAGGGCGGCTAATTGTTCTGCCCAGTTCCGCCCTGAGGTTGGTTTCCACAATTACCTGGGGATTTATCCTTGCCCCTGCCGAAAAAGCTTCCCAAAGGTTTTCCTTATAGGGTTCGGTCATAAAGCGGGTAGTAATGAACTTGGTTGCTTGTCCGGCCAAAGACCTGCCCAGCAGGACTGCGCCGGCAGTCCCCAGCCCTGCACCGAGTATCATGGCAGTTAGATTTTTATTTTTTTTGCTGCGCGACATTGCCATCTCCATGAAATTGTTTAGTTCAATTAACAGTATTGTCCCCCAAAACGATAATATACGCATTGTCGCATGTGCCGAACATAAATGTGTGCTATAATCTGTTATAATAATAAAAAAGCAAATAAAAAACCCCTTCTACAATATGAAGGGGTTTTTTAAATTAGGCAAACAGTCCCGCTGGGTACGGTTTCAGGCTTATTCTTAAACCACAGCCAGCCTTTTTCTGCATGATGGCAATATTTTGAGGGGCTGGCGATGAAAATTTTGTCGTAGTGGTTTTCTTCGCTCATTTCTTTAATTTTTTCATCCTGGTCGCGGCTGGATATAATAATTCTAGGTTCCAGTTCTGATTCTTCAAAGATGGGTACGATTTTTTCATCCAGCACTTTGCTTCTCAGCCTGTCGGCAACCATTTTATATTCCCAATCGGGCATCCAGAAACAAAGTCCGGGTACATCGGGGTACATTTGGTTGCAAGGAGGATTAACATATAGAACATCAAGTTGACAATCTTCGCACTTTGAGAGCCATACAGCTTTTTTAATAGCTGGCAGTGAATACTCGGCCCCGTTTACTACCAATAACATCCTTTTCATTCAAATCGCCTCCGGGTATATTTGGTTGTTGGTTGTTGTTGATATCATGTTATACCCGAAGTTTCTAATATTCAATTAAACTTTGCTGTTTTAACTTTTTTAAACTGTTTCCGGTTTATTGGGCATGTCGAAATTTTCACTTACAATATGAAGCTGCAAAATGTAATTAAAGGATGGAAAATGACCGTTGAATTGCTATGTACTTAGTGAAACTAGTACATAGAGCAGGTTTAACAGCAATTCAATATTTAAAAGCAGTGGGGGAAAGGTGAATTATCAATGGTTGAACTATCCAAACGCCTTGCCGCGGTGGTCAGGCATATTCCCAGGGATTCAGTGGTTGCGGATATCGGAACAGATCATGCTTATTTGCCGGTATATCTAATTCAGACAGGTAGAGCAAAAAAGGTTTTGGCTGGTGAAGTTACCGCCGGGCCCTACCGGGCGGCGCAGGAAACCGTTCGCTCCTGCCAGCTTGAACAGCAAATTGATGTGCGTATGGGCAACGGGTTGGGGGTATTACAGCCGGGTGAAGCAGATGTTGCTGTTTTGGCGGGGATGGGCGGCAAGTCGATCATCAGCATATTAGAGGCCGGCAGTGTGGTGCTTAAATCTATCAGGCGTCTAATTATCCAGCCAATGCGGGACGTTCCCGCGGTTCGTCGCTGGCTGATCCGGAATAACTGGTGCTTGGTTGATGAAGATATGGTTGATGAAGACGGGCATTACTATGTGATTATTGTTGCTGAAAAGGGAAATGAAAAGATTGATGATGAATTTATATTGGAGGTCGGACCCCGCCTGCTGGAAAAACAAGATGACATCCTGGTAGAATACTTAAAGAAACGTTCTGCCAACATTGGTTCGGTTCTGCAAAAACTTAAAGATGCCAAAAGTGATGAAGCCCGGTTACGTGCCGGCTTGTTAATAAAAGAGAAAGATAGAATACGGGAGGTGTTGAAATTATGTCAATAACAGCCGGGTATATTGCCCGGATAATGGAACAAATTGCTCCCCCACACTTGGCGGAGGAATGGGACAATTGCGGGTGGCAGATTGGAGATCCCGGAGCTGCTGTGAATAAGATCATGCTGGCACTGGACGTTACTCAAACGGTCATTAACGAGGCTGAAGACGCCGGAGTACAAATGATTATAAGCCACCATCCAATGTTTCTGAAAGGCGTTAAGTCCATCAGGCGCGACAGTCAGGCGGGGGGATTGGTCTACAGATTGATTAATGCCGGAATTGGCGTTTACTCTGCGCATACCAGTCTGGATAGTGCGCAGGGCGGTGTAAATGATATATTGGCCCGGGCATTGGAATTAAGGTCAATTGAGGTGTTGCATCCGGTAGAGCTCGACCGGTTGTTAAAGCTGGTTGTTTTTGTGCCTGTTGAATATGCGGACAAGGTGCGCGAAGTCCTGGGCGGGGCTGGTGCAGGCTGGCTGGGCCAATACAGCCATTGCACCTTCAACACGATAGGAACGGGTACATTTCTACCACGGGAAGGAGCTAAGCCGTTTATCGGGACGGAAGGCCGGTTGGAACAGGTTGAGGAGATTCGTATCGAGACGGTAATAAAAAAAGCTGACCTGGGGCAAGTGCTTAAAGCTATGTTTGAGGTCCATCCTTACGAGGAAGTTGCCTATGACCTGTATCCTTTGGAAAACACAGTTAATTCACAGGGTTTGGGCCGTATTGGCCTGCTGCCTGAGGTGCTGCCCTTAACAGTTTTAGCCCGGAAGGTGAAAAGTATTTTGGGTGTTGGAACCGTTAGAATGGGTGGCAGCGGAAACGAGCCAATCCAAAAAGTTGCTGTATGTGGCGGCTCGGGTGGTGATCTGTGGCCGCTGGCCCGGCAAAAAGGCGCCGGAGTGCTGGTAACAGGTGATGTGCGCTACCATGCGGCAAGAGATATGCAGGAGGCGGGTATGAATTTCATCGATGCCGGACACTTTGCTACGGAAAGACCGGTGCTGCCTGGATTGAAGGAAAGACTGGAACTGGCGCTGCAAAAAGCCGGTTTAAATGTTGATATAGTTGTTGCCACGTCCGAAGCAGAGCCCTGGGAGCACGTATAAATGATCAAAATAAAAGGAATATAAACAATGCCCATTTATGATTTAAACAAACTGGCTGCTTCTTTCGACCGGATTGCACCGTATTTTGATGTTATCAGGCCAATATTTATCACTTCCTACCGGAAGGCTGTAAAAATTACCCTTGGAGAGTTTGCCGCCGCCGGTGCTGCTCCCAGAGTGCTTGATATCGGTACAGGTACCGGCACACTGGCCGGAGCGTTTGCCGAAAGGGGAGCGGTGGTTACGGGGGTGGATATTTCTTCCGGTATGTTAAACCGGGCCAGGAAGCGATATGGCTCTAAAATTACTTATCTTCAGGGCAGTGCCCTGGCGCTGGCCGGGTTCGGTGATGACAGTTTTGATATAGCTGCGGCCGGTTTCGTGCTGCATGAAATGCCCCCGGATTACCGGGTAAAAGTACTGCTGGAAATGAAAAGACTCGCCAACCGGTTTGTGGCTGTAGTGGATTATGTCCCCAACTGGAACCCGGTTGTAACAGCAGTTGAAAAAATTGAGGGAAGCTATTATCAGCAGTTTTTAAATGAAATTAACGGCCAGCTGCGGGACATTTTTACAAGTTATCATGAGGTTAAACTCAATCATTTTATGGGGCTATATTTGTGCCGGATATAAACATCTTGTGTCGATAACGCGTAACCGGCAGCTCTTACCGCCGGGTCTGACTGGCATCCGCCCGGTGCTGACATTAGCCAACTCCATAACATATAATATTTTATGTGTCAAAACCGTATATTGTGGATAAAGCCCCATTTGCTCCATTAATTTATTTTATTTTTTAGCAGCAGGTTTGGGGTAAACAGTTAAAGAATATGTATAACTGGTGATATATTTTATGAGAGAGCTCATTGATAAGCTTAATTCACGCAAACCCGATTTAATGGGCAGAGAAAATTATTTTTTATCTGCTGTTCTTATCCCGCTGGTTAAGAGGAAGGGAAATTTTGAGATACTGTTTGAGGTGCGGTCCAGGGACCTGGCCAGACAGCCGGGTGAAATATGTTTCCCGGGTGGCAGGGTAGAAAACAACGAAAAAAAACGACCGGAACTTGCCGCTGTGAGGGAGGCCGCAGAAGAGCTGGGTCTACCTAAAAAAGATATCAAAGTGCTAACACCGCTGGATTTTTTAGTAACCCCCATGGGACCGGTTGTTTACCCTTTCGTAGGCGAGATACTTGCGCCGGATAGTATAGTTCCCAACCGGGAAGAAGTGGAAAGGGTTTTTACGGTACCGGTGTCATTTTTTCTTAATTATCCGCCCCAAGTCAGCAAAACTTACGTGGCTACCCGATACAGTGAAGATTTTCCACTAGACCGTGTGCCTGAAGTATACAGAGGGGGATGGAAGCAAAGGTGGTCTTTCCCGACGTATATTTATGAATACCAAGAGTTTTTTATTTGGGGGATGACGGCAACTATTCTCCATAATTTTATTAGCATGATAAAAGATTAACCCCTGCGTTATACAGGGGTTAATCTAGCTTATTCAACCCAACCTGTGGCAGGCTGCCAAGTGATTGTCATGGATTTCTTTAAACGCCGGCGTTTCCTGATGGCATTCTTTCGTCGCTTGCGGGCAGCGGGTAACAAAGGCACAGCCGGGCGGAGGGTTAACCGGGCTTGGTACATCACCTGCCAGGATAATGCGCTTACGCTTGGCCTCGATATCCGGATCGGCTACCGGTATTGAGGAAAGCAGCGCCCGGGTGTAGGGGTGCAGAGGATTGTCATAAAGCTCGTCGCTGCCGGCTAGTTCCACCACCCTGCCCAGATACATCACCGCCACCCGGCTGCTGATATGCCTGACCATGGACAGATCGTGGGCAATGAACATATAGGTCAGTCCCAGTCTTTCCTGCAGTTCCTCCAATAAGTTGACCACCTGGGCCTGGATGGAAACATCCAGCGCGGAAATTGGTTCGTCGCAGACGATAAACTCCGGATCAACAGCCAGAGCCCGGGCTATGCCGATCCGCTGCCGCTGACCTCCGCTGAATTCATGGGGGAAGCGGTTGGTATGGTCGGCGTTGAGTCCCACCAACTTTAAAAGTTCCATAATTCTGTCCCGGCGTTGGGAGCCCCGGGCAATTTTATGAATGTCCAGCGCCTCACCTATTATTTCGCCCACAGTCATGCGGGGGTTCAACGAAGCGTAAGGATCCTGAAAGATCATCTGTATCCGTCTAAACAGGCCTTTTTTCTCCTGCCCGGCGGCTTTATGGATATCCAGCCCGTTAAACAGCACTTTCCCCGCCGTGGGCTGGTACAGTCGAACCACCGTCCTGCCCAGGGTGGTCTTGCCGCAGCCGCTTTCCCCCACCACACCGAGGGTTTCCCCCTGGTAAATGTGGATAGATACATCATTTACCGCTTTTAAGATTTGGTTTTTGCCCACCCGGAAATGTTTTTTTAAGTTAACAACTTCGACCAGCTTTTTCATGACCGGATAGTCGCCCCCTTTGACGCATACTCGTGGGTAAGCCAGCAGCTCACCAGGTGGGTGTCGGATAACCGCACCAGATCCGGTTGAACTTCCCGGCAAACCAGCATGGCCCGTTCACAGCGCGGCCAGAAGGCGCAGCCCTGGGGCGGGGCGATCAAGTCAGGCGGCCGCCCGGCGATAGGGCTTAATTTTTTCCTTATCTCTTGACCCGGCCGGGGCACGGAGGCCAGCAGTCCCCGGGTATACGGATGCCGCTGTTGATAAAATATCTCGCTGGTGGTACCGCTTTCCACCACTTTGCCCGCATACATTACGATAACCCTGGAGGCGAATCCGGCCACCACGCCCAGGTCGTGGGTAATGAGAATGATGGACGTGCCCAGTTTGTCTTTCAGCTCCTGCATCAGCTCCAGTATCTGCGCCTGAATAGTAACGTCCAGGGCGGTGGTAGGCTCGTCCGCGATAAGCAGCCGGGGATTGCAGGCCAGGGCCATGGCTATCATCGCCCTCTGGCGCATGCCGCCGCTGAACTGGTGGGGATACTGGCCATACCTTTTTTCAGGGTTGGGCAGGCCCACCAGCGCCAGCATTTCCACGGCTCTTTGTTTGCCGGCCTCGCCGGCGAGATCAGTATGTTTATTTAACGTTTCCACAATCTGGTGGCCCACCTTCATGGTGGGGTTAAGCGAAGTCATGGGGTCCTGGAAGATCATACCTATGTCCTTGCCTCGAATGATTTCCATTTCCTTTTCGGTTTTAGGCAGCAAATTTTCACCGTCAAAAAAAATTTCCCCGGCTACATAACGGCCCGGCGGAGAAGGGATCAATCTCATGATGGACTGGGCGGTAACGCTCTTGCCACAGCCCGACTCACCCACGATGGCTATGGCCTCCCCGGCCGTCAGATCAAAACTGACGCCCCGGACCGCCTGCACTTCGCCGGCAAAGGTCTTAAAATGCACCTGCAAATTGTTGACTGACAGTAAATGTTTCATTACCGGCTCCCCCCTTAGCGGCGCAGACGGGGATCCAGCGCGTCGCGCAGGCCGTCTCCGACAAAGTTGAAAGCCAGCATGGTAATACTGATAAAAAGAGCCGGGAAAAACAGCTGCCAGGGATAATTGCGCAAACCCTCAATGCCGTCACTGGCCAGCACGCCCCAACTGGCCATGGGCGCGGACACCCCGAGTCCCAGGAAGCTTAAGAAAGCCTCGGTGAAAATAGCTTGGGGAACCAACAGGGTCATGCTGACGATAATAGGGCCCATGGTATTGGGGATCAGGTGGCGCAACAGAATCCGCCAGGTGCCCGCGCCCAGCAGGCGGGCGGCATAAATGTACTCCTGCTCTTTCAGGGCCAGCACCTGACCCCGGACAACCCTGGCCATATTTTGCCAGTAAACCATGCCCAGGGCGATGAAGATGGACTTGAGTCCTGGCCCCAGCAGCACCATGAGCAAAATAACGTAAAGTAAAAATGGTATGCTGTAAAGCACTTCCACAATACGCATCATTATCTCGTCCACCCGGCCGCCCAGATAACCGGAAATACCCCCGTACAGCACCCCGATGACCATGCAGATGACACTGGTCAGCACCCCGATGGCCAGAGATATCCGGGCGCCGTAGCACACCCTGGTAAACAGGTCCCGGCCCAGGGAATCGGTGCCAAACCAGTAGTCGCCGCCGGGAGGTTGGTTCACTAGCAGCAAATCCTGTTCCTCATAGGTATGGGCGGACAGGTGCGGCCCCAGCAGAGCTATCAGCGCCAGCAGTCCGATAATAATAATTCCGGTGACAGCCAATTTATTTTGTTTTAAACGCAGCCAGACATCCTGCCAGTAGCCCACCGACGGACAGGCTATTTCCTCTGCCGCCTGGTGGTCTCTTTCGATAGGCTGAAATGTTTGCGGAGTAATTTCCATCTTTTAGGTTACACATCCTTACGGTCAACTAATTTTATACGCGGGTCGATGGCCACATAGGCCAGGTCCACTAAAAAGTTCATCAGCATCAAGAAGGCGCTGAAGAAAATGGTGACCCCCAGTATTACCGTGTAATCTCTGTTTAGAACGCTGGTTACAAACCAACTGCCCAGCCCGGGAATGGCAAAAATCGATTCCACCACGAAACTGCCTAAAAGCACCTCGGTTACCAGGAACCCGAGATAGGTTACCACCGGCAGTATGGCATTGCGAACACCATGCCGCAGCACGATGACTCTTTCGGACAAGCCTTTGGCCCTGGCGGTTTTCATGTAATCCTGCTGCAGCACTTCCAGCATGTTGGAACGCATCAGCCTTGCTATAAATGCGGTGGGCAGGGCGGCCAGAGCCAGGGTGGGGAGAACGGCCTGCTGCCAGGTCCCCCACATGGCCGGCGGTAACAGCTTAAGTTTATAGGCAAATAAATACATCAGCAGCCCTGACAGGATGAAACTGGGAACGGAAAAACTCAGGGTGGCCAGCACCATGGCCAGATAATCCTGCCAGCGATTCTGGCGCAGGGCGGAGATGATGCCGGCCAGCAGACCCACAATAAGCGAGAAGGCAATGGCCAGTGAGCCCAGGGTGGCCGATATGGGAAAGCTTTCTCTGATGATGTCGTTTACGGTTCTGTATTCGTATTTAAAGGAGGGACCCAGATCCAGATGAACCAGATGGTTTAAATAATCAATATATTGTTTTCCCAGCGGATCATTGAGATGATAACGTTCTTCCATATTATGCTTGATAGCGGCCGGCACTTTTTTCACGGAGGCAAAGGGACCGCCGGGAATAGAGTGCATAATGATAAAAGTTACCGTAACAATTAACCACATGGCCAGTATCATGGTAGTTACCCTTCTTAGCAGGTACTGTGCCAACTACAACACCCCATTATTTACCATAAATATATGCTGACTAAATGAGGTATATGGGCTATAAGCCCATATACCTCATGAAGATTTTACTCCACATAAGCCCACTTGAAATCCGCATAAGTGGCAAAGGGAGGAACAATTACGTTTTTCAGGTTTTCCTTGATCATAATCGGGTGGGTATAGAAGAATAACGGCGCAATAGGCATCTCGTCCAAGAGAATCTTTTCCGCCTGGTGCATGGACTCCATCCTGACGTTGTTGTCGCCGGTGGATTTGGCCCGGTTCACCAATTGATCGTATTCCTGGTTGCTCCAGCCGGTCTGGTTGTTCCCGCCGTCGGTGACAAACATGTCAATAAAGGACATGGGATCAAGGTAGTCCGGGCTCCAGCCCGCCCGTGAGATGTCATAATCCAGATTGCTTTGTCTGTCCAGATAAACCTGCCATTCAACATTTTGGATGGTCACGTCGATGCCCAGGTTCTTCTTCCACATCTGCTGAATGGCTTCAGCAACCTTCTGGTGGTTTTCGTGGGTATTAAACATTATGGCAGCCTTGGGGAAGCCATTGCCGTCCGGGTAGCCGGCCTCGGCCAGCAGTTTTTTGGCCTCGGTCAGGTCTTCCTGGAAATAATCGCCGCCGTTTTCACGGTAATCTTTGTCGTCGTTATCTTTGAAACCGAAGGGTACGAAGGCGTAAGCCGGCTTTTGGCCTCCTTTCATCACGCTTTCCACCAGGGCCTGGCGGTCGATGGCCAGGGCCAGGGCCTTTCTGACTCTGACGTCGTCAAAGGGTTTGTGGGTAACGTTAAAACGGTAGAAGTATACCGAAGCGTCAGGCATTATTTTCAGTTCATTGTTGCCCTGCAAAGAGGGTAGTTCCTGGGCGTTGATCTCATTCATCATATCGAGTTGGCCGTTGTTGTACATGTTGAAGGAAGTATCAAGGTTTTCAATAAGATATATTTCCAGTTTTTCCAGCTTTACATTCTCGGCATCCCAGTAGTCCGGGTTCTTTTCCATCACGATTTTCTGGTTGTGCTCCCAACTCACCATCTTAAAGGGCCCGTTGCAGACATATGTCTTGGGGTCGGCGAACCAGTTGGGGTTGCCCTCGGTCACCTTCTGGTTGACCGGGAAATAGGTCTGGAAGGCGGTTAAGCCCAGGAACTGTGGTGCCGGTGCGTTCAATACCACCTGCAGGGTCTTGTCGTCCAGGGCTTTAAGTGCTACGTCTTCTTTCTTGCCCTCGCCGCTGTTGTAATCCTCGGCTCCTTTAATATAGAAGAACTGGTAGGCGTATTCCGAGGCGGTTTCCGGAGCCAGAGCCCTCAGCCAGCTGTATACGAAATCCTGGGCCGTGACGGGATCACCGTTGCTCCACTTGGCGTCCCGCAATTTAAAGGTATATGTAAGGCCGTCCTCTGAAATGTCCCAGTCTTCAGCTGCAGCGGGTTGAATTTCCTGGTTGGCATCGTAACGGGTCAGGCCGTCCAGCATCTGCAATTCTATGGTTCCATCAGGCAATCCGGTGGATTTGGCCGGATCCAGAGTTTTCGGTTCCGCATCAACGTTGTAGCGAATCAACTGGGTAATACTTGAGTTGTCTGCCGTGTTATTGGCGTTATTGCCACCACAACCGGTCAGGACAAAAGCCATTAGTATCATTAAAGCCAATAGAATTTTTTTCATAAACACCAACCTCCTTGTTTATCTCTATAATAAGTTTAAAAAGCAGTTAGTCTCTACCCTCCTTCTGGCATGATTAATAAAATCTTTCATGGGATTACAGACAAAAAACGAATGATTTAAAAACTGAAACCGGAATTATCCTCCTGGGTGCAGTATTTATAAATAGAAAATTTTTAAAAAAATTCAACATAAAAATTCAACATTAATAATCTTTTATCCTATGAAATTGTTAAAATAAAAAAGAGAAAAAATAAGGGGCAAAACAGATAGACTGGTGAACAAAACGAGGAAAAGAGGTAAGTTGTGTGGAATTGATCAATATAAAAACGCCGATTAGTAAAAAATGGTTTGCTTGATTGTTTTAGGGGTGGTATAATTACCCAAATTTGTATTATTTCAAATTTTAGGGTTCTTGTACAGTAATTTTTTTAAAAATTCGCCACCCAGTAATGATATGTTTTTTTGACAGAATAATGTTGTTGCAATTAAAATTTATTGGCTAAGTCATACTGGGAGGCAATGCACCTTGAACAAACAAAAATGCTTGTTTAACCTCTACTTTTCTTTAGTGTCTTTAATCGGCGGGTTAATATTTATATATGCTTTGTTTAAATTTAATTCTAATTTGTTATATCTATACCCATTATGGATTTTATTATTTGTAGCTTTGGAAATGCGTCCTCTTTCATTGGATGGTAAGAGCCTAGTCACCCTTGGTATCGTGTTTAGTCTGGCCATATTAATGATTTACGGCACCTGGAGCAGTATTATTGCTACAGGTATAGGAAGCGCGGTGGCCGATATTATCGGAAAGCGTGGCTGGCAAAAAGTCATTTTCAACAGTTCCCAGTATTCAATTAGTCTGTTGGCTGCAGGTACAATTTATGCAAAGCTTAGTCCCGTAACCGATGAGGTCTTTTCCATCAGTCATCATATCATACCATTTGTTTTTACAGCTACGGCATTTGTTGTTGTTAATATCCTCCTAGTTGCTGTTATTGTTTCCCTGTCTTTAAAAATAGCTCTATTAGACGTTATAAAAATGGACGAGGGAATGGTGACGTTATTTCTAATTTCGTTAGCCCCATTAAGCTTGTTGCTGGTAGTTTTATATACCAGTGAGCCTTATAGCGTGATACTTATCCTGCCGCCTTTGGCTTTAGCCTATGTAGGGTTTGAGAATTACCTGAAACTAAGCAGGCAAACCCGTATAACTTTTGAGCATCTTGCTGGTATTGTGGACAGGCGTGATAATTATACATCCATGCATTCTGCCAGGGTTGCTGCTTACGCAGAGCAAATTGCTTACGCAATGGGCCTGTCTTATGGGCAAGTTGAAAACTTATCAATGGCGGGAAGGGTTCACGACCTGGGAAAGATTGGGGTTAGGGATAGTGTTTTGTTAAAACCCGGAGCGTTAACAGATTCTGAATTTGAAGAAATGAAAAAACATACGGAAATTGGTTATTATATACTGCAGCCGCTGGAAATGTATAAAGAGGTTCTGGCGAATGTATTGTATCACCACGAAAGAGTTGACGGGAAAGGTTATCCCTGCGGTTTAAAATATGATGCCATACCGCTGGGGGCTCGCATTCTGGCCGTGGCCGATAGTTTTGACGCTATGACCAGCGACAGGTTATACAGAAAGGCAATGAGTGAAGAACAGGCCGTTCAGGAATTAATAGATAATCAAGGTACTCAATTTGATCCGCAGGTAGTGGAAGCTTTTATCAAGGCTTGGAAGAAGGAAAAGAATACTGGGAGAGATAATTAGTGTTTTTCCTTATAGTTATTGTTCTGGTTGCTTTGATAGTATTATTGGGGGGAGGTAAATTAAAAAACTTAACTTACATTAAGTTTAAATTCCCCTGGTTGGCATTATCGGCTGTAATGCTAAAGATTATAAGCATTGCCGGTTTCCTGGATAATTATGAATTATCTTACCTGATACCTATTCTGCGCACCACTTCTATGCTGCTAATACTTGCTTTTATTGGCTTGAATATTAAATTGTACGGCATGCCTTTCGTTCTAACGGGGTTATTGGCAAATGCGCTGGTAATTTGGGTTAACGGAGGTAAAATGCCAATTAGTCAGAATTACGCCGGATTAACTTTTTCAGCTAAGGAATTGGCGGAATTGGCAGCGGGAAATCATGTTGCTGGTTTTGTATTAGTCTCATCTGATACCAAGCTTAGTTTTTTAGGTGATGTTTTACCGATGCCTCAATGGGTACCATTAACGAAATTATTTAGCATTGGCGATATTGTGGTTACAATTGGCGCTGTTATCTTTATTGTTTATTATTTAAGGTTTAACTATAAAACCTATTCATATAATAAAAAGTGGTGAAAGGAGGAAAAAATATGCGTCGCTGGTATCCCGTACTGGTAATAATGGCTTTCATTTTGAGCAGCATAGCGGGTCATAAATGGTAAAAACATTGTACAACAAGGTAAGTCCAAATGCAAAACAACCCTGAAGAATTTATCTCAGGGTTGTTTTGCATTTTACAGCCAGGATTTTAACTTATATTTATCCAATATGGTAACACGGCCTTTTTTAACCTCGATGGCTTTCTGCCGTTTAAAATCGTTGATTATTCTATTGGCGGTTTCCCTGGATGTGCCTATAAGATTAGCCAGATCCTGATTGGTGAGAGAAATGTCAATTTCAATACCTTTATTGGTAGGGATTCCTTGTTCCCCGGCTAAAAACAGCAGCATGCTGGCTGCACGGCGGGTTGTGTCCAGTAGGGCCAGTTCTATTAATTGCTGCTGCGATACCCTGAGGCGACGGGCCATAATTTTTAAAAGACCCAGGGCAATACCTGAATTTTCGCTAATTATCCTATCCATATCCACGTTTCTAATCATACCTACGGTGGAGTCTTCTACAACCTCGGCGGTGGCGGGATATGTTCCTCCTTCAAACATCACGACTTCGGCAAAAACTTCTCCGGGGTTAATAAAATGCAAAATGTGTTCGCGCCCGTCCTCTGTTTGTTTGGTAACTTTAATTCGGCCGGTCTTGACAAAAAACACAGCCTCACCGGGCTCGTTTTCCATAAATAGAATACGGCCTTTCTGATAGGATCGCTCAATAATGACTTTTTCCACTTCGGATAGTTGATTATCATCAAGGAAAGCGAACAACGGTATTTTTTTTAAATATTGTAGATTTCCCGCCATTTGATAATTTCCGTTCCCCCATAATTTGTATGCTGATTACCAAAGTATATCATATGTTGGTGGTTTGAAAAAGACATTTGGTTGTATAAAAATTAAGGCCGGATTAACCGGCCTTGACCAGGTCGTAAAATTCGTCGCCCAACCTGGTTGCGCTGCATATTTTGCTTTTGCCCTCGGTGGATATTTCCACCAACCCCAGTGCGTAGAGCTGCATGATGATATGATCAAGAACAGCTCTTTTTACCCTGGCGGATAGTGATAGGTCTTCTTTGTTCATGCTGCCGTTTTCCAGAAGCGTTTTTAGAACCCTTTCCGCCTCGTTAGGCAGTCTTTCACCGGCCTTGCGCAAGTAATCAGCCAGGCTGATTGTTGATACCATATAATTCACCCCTCCTATTTAATCAATCTTATAATCTTATTAGATAGTATGTACAATTTTTGCTTGATTAATAAGTAAAATAGCCCGGTCATTTTGACCGGGCTATAAAAATTTATATTATTTTGATCAAAAGTGGTATTAATCAATGCTTTCGCTGAATAATTCACTGATGTCTTTTACAGCCATTGTTTCATCTTTATCAATATTTTTAAGGCTGTCCTCCAGCATTACCACACAATACGGGCAAGCGGTTACAACCAGATTGGCTTCCTTGGCCATTGCTTCTTTTGCTTTTACATCCGAGAAACGCATTCCGGCTTCTGTTTCCATCCAGATGCGGGCCCCGCCGCCGCTGCAGCACATGCTGTCATCTTTGCTCTTATCAAATTCCATCGTTTGCAGTGAAGGAATAGCGTTCAGCAGATTCCTGGGAGCTTCAAAAACCTTGCTGTGCCGGCCCAGATAACAGGGCTCATGATATATAACCTTTTGATTAATTTCTTTGGACGGCTTAATTTTTCCTTCGCTAATCAGCTGGGCAAACAACTCGGTGTAGTGAATAACCTCAAATTCCCCACCGAATTCCGGGTATTCATTTTTAAAGGTATAAAAGCAGTGAGGTGATGTGGTGATAATCTTTTTAACACCTTTATTGTTAAATAGCTCTATATTAGATTCGGCAAGGCTGCTGAATTCTTCTTCCGCGCCGATTTTGCGTACAGCTTCGCCGCAGCACTTCTCTTCGTTGCCAATAATACCGAAGCTAACACCGGCTTTTTGTAGGGTAGTGGCTATGGCACGGGCAATCTTTTGGCTGCGCCCGTCAAATGCTGATGTACAGCAAACAAATAGCAGGTATTCCTGGTCCGTATAAGTTGGAATGTCGAGTCCGGCTGTCCAGGAAGTTCTTTTTTCAGCATCCTGGGACCACGGGTTGCCGTTGCTGTTAATGCTCCCTAACACCGCTTTTAAATTTTTGGGAATGCCGCCGGTTTCACAAACAACAGCGCGCATAGCGCGTACGATATCAATGATTTTAACTTCCCTGGGGCAGCGAACTACACATTGGCCGCAGGTTGTACAGGCGTAAAGCACGTCATCGCTTTCAAATCCTTCGAGACCGAGCCGGCCCATATAAATCATTTGACGAATACTAAAAGGGCTTTCTTTTTCCATTCTCCCCCAGGGACAAGAACCGCTGCAAAGTCCGCACTGCATACAAGTGGTGATATCCTGGCCACCCATTTCCTGGACAATTTCTCTAACTTCATCGAAATAATTAATGACTTCTGACATGATAATCCTCCTCTTTCCTTGCCAAACTATATGCAAAAGCCGTATGTGTTTATTTTTACATTCGTCAATTTTGGAATAAAATCCTGCTTCCAAAAATAAAAAATTGCATAATTGGCGGTAGTATTGTTGTTTAAGGAAAGGGGGAAACACCTGCTGAAGACCGGGGTATTCTATTGGGGACCGGCATATCCCCAATGAATGAATGTCCCAATGGATACAGATAGTGTGATAAAATACATATAAACTGGAAAGGAAAATTAAGCCTATGCGAACTGCAGTATTGCTATATCGCCTGTTTGATGTTGCAGATGAAATAAATCTAGAATTAGTTGAAAGAATACTTTCAATGGAAAAAGTTACATCCAGGCTAAAACTATCCCGTGTGCCGCCAAAATCAATACATATTGAAAACCCACCGGTGGGTGTGGAATTGGGAAATGACAGAATTGCCTTCGGAGGATCGGACTATGAGGTGTCATTCTATGCCCGGATTTATGATCTGGGTGTTATTAGTATCATTATGCATATATTCCTCCCGTCTGCTTTCGGTTACGAGGATTTTAAACAATTTGCCGTTATCCTGGAACAGCAAATTGAGTATGAGCAATATTTCATGGCGCAATTAAATAAACTTAAAAAGACTTTGCTGCCGGCGCTGATGGGCAGCAGTATCGGAGATTACGTAGAGGATTTTACCGTGTTCTTTTTTACTGACTGGCAAGCGCAATGGGATCCTTTGCCGCTGTTGCTGGGGGAGGAAGGACCTTTCAGCGATTGGGTCAGGAAAGATACGCTGCAGCATTCCTATTCTTATACTCCGGAGGATTTAATTATCATTACCTGGGATTCGGCGCTGGTTTATGACGCATCGGGCAGCACCGAGCTTCCTGAGCTATTGGAATTTGCCAATTCACAACTTCTGGAATTGCGTTATTACGACGGGCTTCTTTCCGGCGAAATGGAAAAAATGTATAGTGACCTGCAGAGTATTGAGCAGGTTGGCAGTTTTGCCCGTCTAAGGCATTACCGCCGTATAATGGGCAGGTTGATGCAGGTGGTTACCGAGGTAACCGATATCACAGAGCGAATTCAAAATTCGGTAAAGGTAACGGAAGATATTTATTACGCCAGGATTTACTCGGCGGCGCTGATTATATTCAGAACCAAGGCCTGGATGGACAGTGTCCAGCGAAAAATGGCACTTATTCAGCAGAATTATTCCATGCTAAGCGATGAAATTGTAACAG
Organism: Desulfotruncus arcticus DSM 17038; assembly: GCF_900113335.1. Classification (GTDB taxonomy): domain Bacteria; phylum Bacillota; class Desulfotomaculia; order Desulfotomaculales; family Desulfallaceae; genus Desulfotruncus; species Desulfotruncus arcticus. Next base: position 8,425 of record NZ_FOOX01000017.1, on the reverse strand, counting down.
CCCGTTCAACCTGGCTTGAAGTAGCCATAGTACTCTTGATCACCTTTGAAATCATTCTTGGCTTATTCAGTGCATTTCATTAAATTAGTTTTGCGGTTGGGGCAAATGTGCTTTTTAAAATAGGAATTATTTCTTTGAGGTCGGGGACAGTTATCAGGTTTGGTATTGCGTTTAATAATATTTCCAGATCCTTTTCCCTTGGGTTAACTGCAATGGACAGGCCGGCCTTGGCCAGCATTTCCAAGTCTCCGGCACTGTCACCGACGGCTGCGGTTTCTTGTTGAGCAGCTCCAAACTGGTGCATTAGTTTTTCAAGGTAGGCCCCTTTGGTTTTACCGGGAGCGTCAGTTGAAACATGCACCTCGCATTCGCCGGTTAGGATGCCATTGTGGTAAACCAACTCGTTGGCCTGGTAAAACCAAAAATTAAAAATCGGTGCGATCATATCCGCCAGTATTTTGAGTCCTGTTGACAGTAAAACTGTTTTACCGTCTAATGATTCAGCCGTGTGAACCAAATCCGGCGCCGTAGGATGAATCTTGATTTCGTTTAGTATCGACTTAACACAATCGAGGGGCATGTTTCTCCACATGGTGGCATCAAGCCTGCAAAACTCTTCATAACTAATTTCCCCGCGCAAAAACTGATCCTGGTATTTATCTGCTTGTTTTTCCCAGATGCCAAGCCGGCGGTGCAGGTATTCCCAGGAACTGCGTTCTTCGGTAATGGTGCCATCCATATCAAAAGCAATTATTTTTAACGCAGGTTTAACCATAAGTGCCTCCCTTTAGATTTATTAATCAATAATTATAACATAGTCCCGGTTTTAGGTATTGAAAGGAATTTTATCAAAATTCGTAGAATCAAAATCAATCAGCATTAAAACAGTGGGCAAAGCTTAATCATAATCTTGTCAGCCAGAATAAGGAGGTTTTTTAAAATGAAACTTTTATCACCGGTTAGAATCGGCCAAATGGAATTGAAAAACCGCGTGGTTATGCCGGCAATGCACTTGGGTTATTGCAAGGATGGTTTTGTAACCAATAAACTGATTGAATTTTACCGGGCCAGGGCAAGGGGAGGAGTAGGCCTTATCATTGTTGGCGGCTGTACCATTGACGATCAGGGGTATGGCAACATGATTAAAATAGACGATGATAAATACATACCCGGTCTTGCGGAATTGGTTAATGCTGTGCATGAAGAAGGTGGTAAAATAGCTGCCCAGCTTTTCCAGCCCGGTAGGTATTCATATTCATTTTTAATGGGAATTCAACCGGTTGCACCGTCACCAATTCCTTCTAAACTAACCAGGCAGATGCCAAGGGAACTCACTACGGACGAGGTTAAAGATATTGTAAACAGCTTTGGCCGGTCGGCTGTTAGAGCAAAAAAGGCCGGGTTTGATACTGTTGAGGTTATTGGTAGCGCCGGGTATCTCGTCTCGCAATTCCTTTCTCCGGTTACAAACCGGCGGCAGGATGAATATGGCGGCCATTTTGAAAACAGAATGCGTTTCGGTCTGGAAGTGGCTCAAAATATCAGAGAAGCGGTTGGCCCGGACTACCCGGTTATGTTTCGGGTGGGGGGGAATGATTTTATGCCCGGCGGGAACACAAATCGTGAGATTGCTGTTTTCTGCAAGCGGCTTGAAGAGGCAGGGGTTGACGCTTTTAATGTAACAGGCGGCTGGCATGAGACGGCAGTGCCGCAAATTACAATGGCCGCACCAAGGGGCGCGTTTGCTTATCTGGCAAGGGGTGTCAAGGAGGCTGTAAATGTGCCGGTTATTGCCTGCAACAGGATTAACGACCCCATTCTAGCGGAAGAAATACTGGCTAACGATATGGCAGATTTAGTTGGCATGGCCAGGGCGATGATAGCTGATCAGGATCTGGTTAACAAAGCAGCGGAAGGACGGTTTGCCGAAATAAGAAAATGTATCGGGTGCAACCAGGGCTGCCTGGATGCCGTATTTACCATGAAGCCGGTGGGATGTCTGGTTAACGCCGGGGCAGGGAGGGAACTGGAAGATGTTTTCCGCCCGGCCGCCCAGATTAAAAAAGTTTTGGTGGTAGGCGGTGGGCCCGGCGGTATGGAAGCTGCGCGGGTGGCTGCCGAACGTGGCCATAGCGTTACTTTGTGGGAGAAAGGGAACCGGCTTGGCGGTCAGCTTAATATTGCGGCTGAGCCACCCGGCCGGTCTGAATTCGCTACGTTTGTTGAATATCTTAGCAGCGAACTGTACCGGCTGGGAGTTGCAGTTGAACTGGGTAAAGAAGCTAATGAGAACAATATTAAAGCGTTTGGTCCTGATGCGGTGGTAATGGCCACCGGTGCAGCACCCGTTACTCCTCCTATTGATGGTGTGGGCAGTCCCAATGTTTGTCAGGCGTGGGATGTGCTGGGCGGTAAATCGGCTACGGGCAGACGAGTGGTAATTATCGGGGGTGGAGCGGTTGGCTGCGAGGCGGCTCTGATGCTTGCGGGCAAAGGTGTTATAAATGCGGAGACTTTTCATTTCCTGGCGTTAAATAATGCGGAAAGCTGGGAAACGCTTAAGGAACTGGCTACCAGAGGAATTAAGGATATAACCGTTATTGAGATGCAAAAAACAGTTGGGGCTGATATAGGTGTTTCCTCGCGCTGGGTTATCCTGCAGGAAATGCAGCGTTTTGGCGTTAAGATGTTAACCGGAGCCAAGGCTAAGAAAATTAACGATAAAGGTGTCATACTTGATGTGGCTGGAAAAGAAGAAATTATTGAAGCTGACACCATTTTGCTCGCAGTAGGATCACAGTCTGTCAGTGAGCTTTCAGAAAGAATTAAGGAGTCATTCCCCGAGGTATATATGGTGGGAGATGCAGTTGCGCCACGCAAGGCGTTGGATGCGGTGCACCAGGGTTACCTTGCGGGTAAGGTTCTATGAAGCGGTTAGGATAATAAAACGAACACCCCCAATCGGGGGTGTTTTTGCTGTTCTCAAATTAAAAAATTATTGACTGCTGATAAGTTAGGTTGTCAAACATCTTGGTATGGTTTGGGCTAACGTTATTGCCAACCCTTACCATGAGCATATTAGCTTGATGCTCAAGAATTTCAGGGTCATCTGTGCGGCGGCGTTTAAATCCAACCGAACCGAAAACATTTTTAAGCATCCGCTGGTATCCCCAAACATCAAGACCGCTATTTCTTATATCCCAATGCCAGTAGAATTCTGTTGTAATAATAATATAATCTTCAAGGACGGGGTTTTTAAAGGCTTCTGCCAGAATAGCCTTGGCCAGTCCCCTTCTTTGCCACTCCCTGCTTATTTCAATGGCTCCCAATTCCAGAATGCGGGGATGCTTAACCCACCTGCTGTACTGGTTTGGGTAATGAAATAATACGTAGCCGATTATTTCATTATCGTGCCGCGCAATATAAACCATACCGTCAGGGAGACCGGCAATATGGCCCAAAGCTTCCTTCTGCCGTTTGGCGTTTCTAAAATTGTTCAAAGATTTTATTATTCCCAATGATTCCACATAGTCTGTGGAAACCGGTCCTTCAATCACTACTGGCCCTTTGCTGGTTGTTAACTGCGTAGTCATAGCCACCACCAATTAATCTGTTTTTTTATCTTAAATTACTGATATTAAATATACTGAGTAGAAATATTCTGAATTAAAATTATTAAATCCTGCTTTTAAAACAATTTATTATTAAAATATATTATGTTTTTGTGATCTGTAAAGTAAAGCTGATCTGGTAATTCCCAGTAATTGTGCTGCTTTTGTCTGATTTCCTCCGCTTTTTTCCAATGCTTTTAAAATTAACTCCTTTTCCAGTTCTTCCAAAGACAGCCCTTGTTCCGGGAATTCCACTATTATATCACTGGTTGATTTAGGTGCGGTGTATATATCCCTTGGCAAGTGTTCGGGCCGAATTTCATTATCCCGGCAAATGATGGTAGAACGTTCAATTACGTTCTGCAGTTCCCTGATGTTGCCGGGCCAGTGATATTTACACAATAAATCCATGGCCTCCGGGGATATTTTGTTTACTTGATAAGTATGGCCGAATTTTTGCAAAAAATGGCCGGCCAGTAAAGGAATATCTTCTTTTCGTTCCCTTAAGGGGGGGAGGTGAATGTGAATAACATTAAGCCTGTAAAATAGGTCTTCCCGGAATTGCCCTTTTTTTATTGCCTCGTCCATTTGACGGTTGGTGGCCGCAATCACTCTGACATCCACCGATAATGTTTCAGTTCCGCCTACCCGCTCAAAGGTTTTTTCCTGAAGCACTCTTAATAATTTAGCCTGCATGTTCATGGACATTTCAGCTATTTCGTCAAGAAAAATTGTTCCTTTATCTGCCAGTTCAAAACGGCCCAGTTTGCGGGATGTTGCGCCGGTAAACGCACCGCGCTCATGACCAAAAAGTTCACTTTCCAGCAATTGCTCGGGAAGTGCCGCGCAATTTACAGGAATAAAGGGCTCGTGGCTGCGCGGGCTATTTTGATGAAGCGCCACTGCAGCGACTTCTTTGCCGGTACCGCTTTCGCCTGTGATTAAAACGCTGGCGTTGCTGCCGGCCACTCGTTCGATAAGGGAAATGATATCCTTGATTACTTTACTCTGTCCTACCATATTATCATATTTACTTGTCAATTCGGAACGTAAAAAGGTAACTTCAGTTTCCAATTGGCTTAAAAGAAGATTTTGTTTAATTACCAGCTTTAATTCGTCCAGGTCAAAAGGTTTGGTAATGTAATCCGTTGCTCCAATTTTCATTGCTTCTATGGCCGTTTCAATGGTGCCATGGGCGGTGAGCATGATAACCGGAAGCTTGGGGTTTATTTTTTTGGCCCTTTTTAATACCTCCATTCCATCAAGTTCGGGCATGCGTAAATCCAGGATAACCAGGGATGGCTGCTCATCTCTGATTAAGTCCAATCCCATTAAGCCGCGAGTCGCGACCAGGGTTTGATAACCCTCTTGACGCATGGCCCGTTCAAGCGCCCAACACATATGTTCTTCGTCATCAACAATCAATATTTTGGGTGTCATCCGCTTCGTCCCCCATTTCGCCGTCAAGATGCAATTTAACGGTAAAAATTGTTCCTATGCCTTCTGTGCTTTCTACATTAATTACACCGCCGTGCGCTTTGATAATTTGGTGACTTATAGATAAACCCAACCCGGTGCCATATTCCTTCGTGGTGAAAAACGGGTCGAAAATACTGCCTATCTCGGTTGGCGAGATACCTTTTCCCGTATCAATAAAATCTATACACACCCAATCGTCGACGCCATAGGTTCTAATAGTCAAGGTGCCGTTTTCCGGCATTGCCTGAATACCGTTAAGCAGCAGGTTGACAAAGACTTGTTTGATGCGTTCAGCATCCACCATGACAGGCGGTATTTCCTGATCAAAATTGGTAACCAGTTTGATGTTGTGCTCTCTCAGCATAGGACTGGTAAATGTTAAAATCTTTTCCAAAAGGGAATTGATCGATGCGCGTTGTATCGCGTGTTTGCTTGGTCGTCCGAAATCCAGCAGCTCCTGGATGACTCTGTTTTGGCGATTAATCTGCTCGTAAATTATCTTTGTGGGTTCGTTTAAAAATATTTCAGTCCCCGGAACTGTTTTTAAATCATTCTCCATTATCTGCATAGTTGTTTTAATTACTCCAATGGGATTGCGCAGTTCATGGGCAACTCCGGTGACCAGACGTCCAAGCGCCGCCAGGCGCTCTGAGCGTCTCAATTCCTCCTCCAGCTTTTCTTTTTCCGCCAGTGAGGAGGCCATCTTGTTTATCGCTCTGGCAATTTGCCCTTCTTCCCCGGACAATTCTGGTATATGGTAATGAATGTCTTCTTCCATTTTGCTCAGCCCGTCTTTTATCCTGCTAACCAGGCTTGAAAGATTGTGAATGATTAAAATGGCGCCGGTTCCTCCGAAGAATAAAATTAATAGCGTAAAGTATCTGGTTATCATGCGGAAAAACCTGCTTTGGGCATAAATAGGGTGTAATCTCTCGTCTGCCCAGGCAACGGCAACAAGTTTACTATTAATAAAAACAGGGTAAAGGTATTCAAAAGTCTCGTCATTTAAACTGCTGGTAAGCCTGGCCAGCGGTTTGCCGCTGGCGGCAACGGCTATCAGGCCGCTATTGGCTTCCTTTAAAACCCTGCGCTCCCGGGCTAATTGCTGGTCAGGGCTTAATTCTCTGTATTGATGTAAAAAACCATTAACAAAAATCTGTCCGGTTTCCGGTATAAACAGGCCAAAACGAACCCCGGGGTTGCTGGGAACCAGATTGCTGGTTGAGTTGTCAAATGCCTGCTTTAAATAAACTGTCCGTTCTTTAATACTAAGTGAATTGATATCTCTGCTGCCAAGTTCCCGGGTAAATTGTTGTTCAATGTTAGGCATAACGACAGTTTCAATAACGGAGCCAAGCTTTTCTTCGCGGTCTTTGATCATCATTTCATCACTGCGTGACGCAAAAAAAAGGTCATACATCATTACCAGTACGGGGATTATTAGTAAGCCTGTGATTACTATCAAAAATTGCGACCGTAAGGTGCTATCCTTAAAATTAAATTTTTTCAATTAAAATCACCCTAACTGGTTTTATTATACCATTAGTTGTTTAAAATCAAACAGATAGCTGTCTGTTTTTAAACATGATTTGCGAGGTATAGTAATACAGTTCACAAGCGAATTGGCTGGTTAAGCATTTTAGATTGTTTGATATTGAACAATCTAATTATGGTGATTAATTTTTTAAACTGTATGTGCCGTATTTTTAAGCTGGTATGGAAATTGCGTAGTACAGTAACAAGCAAAAAGATTTTTTTCACATGCAAATTCATTATATCACAAGTAAACAATGAAATCGAGGAGGGATGCATGGAGCTTGAAAAAGATGTTATTGAACAATTAGTGAAAGATTTACTTAAAGCTTTTAATGGTGGATTTGGAAAAGATATTAGAGATTTAAATTTAATTAAGCGGGGGAATAGAAATGATGGAAGGAATAATGGCCAAAGCGAGCATGTTGTTAGAGCTGGCCAACAACTCCCAGGTGGCCCACGCGGTAACACAGGCGTCGGGAACGCCGGGGATGCCCTGGTGGGCGTGGCCACTAATACTATTTGTAACCACCTTTGCCATGGGCATAGTGGCCGTAATGGCGGGAGTGGGCGGCGGAGTGCTGTTCGTCCCGATAGTGGGCAGCTTCTTCCCGTTTAACCTGGACTTTGTGCGTGGCGCCGGCCTGATTGTGGCACTGGCGGGCGCGCTGGCAGCCGGTCCCGGTCTTTTAAAAGCCAACCTGGCCAACCTGCGGCTGGCGCTGCCGGTGGCGCTGATAGCCTCAATATTTAGTATCGTAGGTGCATTTTTAGGATTGGCACTGCCGGACAACATACTGCAAATCTGCCTTGGCATCACCATCACCTTAATTGCGGTATTATTTATTTTTTCAAAAAACAGCGAGTTTCCAAAAGTGGGCCAGCCGGACGGAGTCAGCCGGGCGCTGAAAATTAACGGCTCATATTATGAGCCTACCGCCGGTCGTCCTGTAGACTGGACAATTTGGCGCACACCGCAAGGGTTCCTGCTGTTCATATTTATCGGCACAGTGGCCGGCATGTTCGGCCTGGGCGCGGGCTGGGCCAACGTACCGGTTCTGAACCTGCTCATGGGCGCGCCGCTAAAGATTGCCGTGGGATCAAGCAAATTTCTTCTGTCCATAACCGACACCTCGGCAGCCTGGATATACCTTAACCAGGGTGCGGTACTGCCGATCATTGCAGTGCCCTCAGTGCTGGGAATCATGCTGGGCTCACTGGTGGGCGTGAGGCTTTTAGCCGGCGCCAAACCTAAAATAGTGCGCAACATGGTGATTATAATGCTGCTCTTTGCCGGAATCAGGTCCTTAATTAAAGGACTGGGATGGGGGTAGAAACATGAGTCAAGTGAGAGTTGAAAAACAAACAGCTGCCGTACAACAACAGGCAGCACCTTCAAAACAGAAAAAAGCGGCGGCTAAAGTAGAGGTGGCGCCGGAGCAGATCAAATACGCCAACCTGCTGCTCTACTGTTCCTGGGCGGGGATTGCCATCCTGGCGATTACATTTGCTCTTTACCTTAGCGGTATCGCAGGATCATTTATTCCGCCCTCCCAAATGCCGCAGTACTGGGGCATGAGTGCCCACGAACTGCTGGAAACCACCGGGGCGCCTTCCGGTTGGGGCTGGCTGACGCTGATTAATCACGGCGACTTTATGAATCTGATAGGAATTGCTTTCCTGGCCCTGCTTACCATCGTTGGTTACCTGACACTACTGCTGCCGGCCTATATTAAGAAGAAAGATATTCCTTATACTGCTATTGTTGTTGCTGAAATACTGGTATTATCCCTGGCTGCCTC
>NZ_FOOX01000005.1 GCF_900113335.1 Desulfotruncus arcticus DSM 17038 | reverse complement strand
CCCCCCTCCAGATAAGGTTTCCCATGGAGTTAATCCAGTAAGACCCCTGGCAGACTACCAGGTAGATAGGCCGGGCGTGTAAGCACAGCAATGTGTTTAGCGGACCGGTACTAATAGGTCGAGGGCTTGACCTTAAAAAAGGCGACAGGTAGACTATCTGATGCTTTAAAATCGCTGTGCATTTTTGAAGGAACACCTTAAAAAGTGTATATATAAGTTTTCCGGTGACCATACCGAAGAGGATACACCCGTTCCCATCCCGAACACGGAAGTTAAGCTCTTCAGGGCCGATGGTACTTGGGCTTGTCCCTGGGAGAGTAGGTCGTTGCCGGACTTGATTTTAAAGAGCTCTTGGAGTTATATCCAGGGGCTTATTTATATTGCCGACGACCTTTAAACACCCTATTATGTATTATGTTTATACCTTTTAATTTAACCTTTAAATTTGGCTATACTAAGCAATATATGATAATATTATTATGGTGTTTTAGGATTGGAGGGAGAGTACCTTGGTAGAAAACCTGGCTAAAAAAATAGAGCAATGGTTATTAACGCAAAAAGAACAAAGAGGTGCCAGGGGGTTTGTCGTAGGGTTAAGTGGCGGGATAGACTCTGCGGTTACAGCGACTATGTGCAAAAACGTATGTCCCGATAATACCCTGGGTGTAATTATGCCTTGCTATAGCAACAAACAGGATGCGGAGCATGCTGAGTTGCTGGCAAAAACAATTGGCATAGAATATAAGACCGTTGTTTTGGACAATGTTTTTTCACAAATGGTTAAATTGCTTACCGGTTCTGAATATGATCCAGAAAAAAAAGATATGACAATTGCCAACATCAAACCCAGGTTAAGAATGACTACCCTTTATTATTATGCGGCCGAAACTCAAAGTCTTGTGGTTGGAACAGGAAACCGCTGTGAGTTAACCGTGGGGTATTTTACAAAACACGGCGACGGCGGTGTGGACATACTTCCCATTGCCAATCTTGTAAAAGGTGAAGTTAAGGAACTGGCTAAATATTTAGGAGTGCCGGAACCGATTATCAGCAAGCCTCCTTCCGCGGGGTTGTGGATGGGACAAAACGATGAGAAAGAAATGGGAATAACGTATGAAGAGCTTGATGAGTACATTCTAAATGGCCGGGCTGATGAAAGAGTTAAAAAAACAGTAGATGAGCTGGCACGAAAAAGTATGCATAAGAGACAGCTGCCGGCAACTCCTCCTTTATAACCTTTGAATACCTGTATATTTATTTGATATGAAAGGAGATGACCGATAATTGTCCGGGCACTCTAAATGGTCAACTATAAAAAGAAAAAAGTCTAAGATTGATGCGCAAAGAGGCAAGGTGTTCACCAAACTGGCCAAAGAGATAATATCAGCCGCGCGTAGAGGCGGCGGTGACCCAGAGGCAAATATAGCACTTAAAAATGCCATTGCCAGGGCTAAAGAGGCAAATCTACCAAATGATAATATTCAGCGCGCTGTTAAAAGAGGTTCCGGGGAACTAGGCGCGGATAATTACGAAGAAATCACCTATGAGGGCTATGGTCCCGGCGGAACTGCTGTTATGCTTGAAATTATGACCGATAATCGAAACCGTACTGCCGGGGAAATAAGACACTTCTTTTCAAAATACGGCGGTAACCTTGGTGAAACAGGCTGCGTATCATGGATGTTTGATGCCAGGGGGGTGCTGATTGTAGAAAGAAGTAATCTGGCAATGGATGCGGACGAATTTATGTTGACAGTGCTGGATGCGGGTGCGGTTGATATAAAAGAAGAAGAGGATAGCTTTGAAGTTCTTACGGAGCCATCGGATTTAAATAAAGTGAACGAAGTGCTGGAAGTTGAAGGGGTAAAGATCAGTCATGCTGAAATTGCCATGCTGTCAAAAACAACTGTTACCCTGGACGGAAAAAACGAGGAGCAAATGGAAAAATTGCTGGAAATGTTGGAAGATCACGATGATGTGCAAAATGTTTATACCAATTACGAGCCTTTGGGGGAAGAATAGGTTGCTGCTTTAAGCAACCTATTGTTATTTTTTGGCTGCTAAGTGGTAATACTCTAATAAAGAAGACTTGGTTCAGGTGGGGTTTTGACCCCACCTGAACCTTAGTCGCACTTATTTCGAGTTTATCGCCGCTTAACTCCCGCCTATAGAGGCGGGAGTCTTAGCGGCGGTTAACGAGATTAAAAGATTAAGGGGTATGATCATGTTGAAGATAGCCAAAAATTTGATTGGAGCAATCCTTTTTGTTGTCGCTGTTGCTGTCGGTGTCTACCTGATAGTGGATTCGGTAACATATCCACAGATGAAACCAGTGTCCACAGTGCTGCAGACTTTCACGGGAGAGCATGGCAGCCCGGTTGTAAGGTCAAACACACTGCTGCTTAAATATAATGAATACTCCTGTGGTGATGTAGAACTGCTTTATCGAGGAAATGCTCCCCAGGAATTGATAGGACTGGATTACAATAGACTAAAGATTAAATATCCTGAGAGCCAGGGATGGAAGGTAACTTTTCGTGATAATGAATTGGATATTACCAGGAAAGTTAATGGGTTTTGCGGTATGCATAAGGAGTACAGGCACCTGGGGTTGTACGAAGGGAAACTGGCAGTGTTTCAGGGACCGCTTGGCTATGATGATATTGTGTTATCCGTTGTAAACGTTGATCTTGATTTACTGCCTGGGGACATTAGAGACAAAATATTTAGGGCTGATCGTTATAATGAATTGCCGACAGCGGAACAGGAAGAGCTGCAGAAAACAATTGAATTTCCCAGTGAAATGGCAATTTATTCTGTGCTGGAAAATTTTGATGAATTGGAAAGAGATTAACTTTCCAACCGAACAGATGTTGCCTGTTGGGTGTTGATTATGTTACGATCTTAATGGGAGTGACAAGGATGAGAATATTAGGGGTGGACCCTGGGCTGGCTATTACAGGTTACGGTATAGTTGATTACAGAGGAAATTCTTTTTCCCCCGTAATATATGGATGTATCCGAAGCTTGACGGGTGACCCCCTTTATCAGAGACTAAAGTCTATTTATGATCAATTAACTAATCTTTTAACAGATTACCGGCCTGATTGTTTAGCTATCGAGGAGCTATTCTTCAACCGTAATGTTCGGACTGCTATAGCTGTTGGAGAGGCCAGAGGAGTTCTATTACTGGCGGCTGCCCAGGCTGGCATTGAGGTTTTTGAATATACACCACTACAGGTAAAACAGGCTGTGGCAGGCTTCGGAAGGGCGGAAAAACAGCAGGTTCAGTACATGGTCAAAGTTATTATGAACCTTCCGGAAGTGCCCAGGCCGGATGATGTAGCTGACGCGCTGGCTATTTCTATTTGCCATGCCAATAACCACAGTGGTTTGGGGGCGTTTTTGTGATTGCATTCCTAAAGGGCAAGGTTTTTACAGTGGAACAAGATACTGTAATAATTGATGTTAATGGTGTTGGCTACAGGGTTAATGTTACGGCAAATTGTGCTGCCAGCTTGCAAAGGAAAGATAGTGAAGTGTTAATACATACACACATGATCGTACGGGAAGATGACATGCAGTTGTACGGTTTCCAAACTCCGGAAGAAATAGCTGTTTTTATGCTGTTGCTGGGTGTTAACGGAATTGGTCCCAGGGCGGCTTTGTCTATATTGGCGCATATGAAACCGGAGGGTATTGGCAGGGCGTTGGCTTTGGAGGACATGACCTCTTTTACGCGCATACCGGGTATAGGCAAAAAAACTGCCCAACGAATAATTCTTGAACTAAAAGACAAATTCAAAAAAATAAATATCGCTATAGGTGAAACTGAAGAGGCTGTTGGGGGCGAAGTCAATGCCGGGCTGTTTAATGATACCGCAGAAGCGTTAATGATGCTTGGTTATGGAGCGGTGGAGGCAAGGGAGGCTGCCAATAAAGCATGTGTTGATAGCACACTGGCTGTTGCCGACGCAGTTAAGCTGTCATTACGTTACTTGGATAATAAAAGAAACAAATAAAGGGAGGCGGCTCCGGCTATATGCGGGATTCGGATCAAAATAGGATTATCTCCGCTGTTTTAAAGGAGGAAGACCTGGATGGCGAGGTTAATCTTAGACCGCGTAAATTAAGTGAATATATTGGTCAGAATAAAGTTAAAGAAACTATTGAAATATTTATCCGGGCAGCGTTGCAGCGCGGGGAGCCGCTGGATCATGTACTTTTATTCGGGCCGCCAGGGTTGGGCAAGACAACATTGGCCAACATTATTTCCAATGAAATGGGAGTTAATATAAGGACTACATCCGGTCCGGCCATTGAGCGCCCCGGTGACCTGGCTTCAATTCTGACCGGCCTGCAGCACGGTGACGTTCTCTTTATAGATGAAGTGCACCGGCTCAGCAGGACTGTTGAGGAAGTTCTTTACCCGGCTATGGAGGATTTTGCGCTGGATATAGTCATCGGCAAGGGCCCCGGGGCCCGCTCCATTAGAATTGAGTTGCCCCGGTTTACACTTATCGGGGCAACTACCAGGGCGGGGCTAATGACTTCTCCGCTGCGCGACCGGTTTGGGGTAATCAGCAGGCTGGATTATTACCGGGTAGAGGATCTTTTAACAATAGCAGCCAGGGCGGCCAGCATACTGCAAGTGGGAATAGAGCCTGATGGTGCTGAAGAGATAGCCCGCCGTTCCCGTGGCACGCCAAGGATTGCCAATCGCTTGTTGAAACGGGTACGTGATTTCGCCCAGGTTAGGGCTCAGGGTATTATAACCCGGGAAGTGGCAAGTACGGCTCTGGAATTCCTTGAGGTGGACCCTCTGGGCTTAGACCAACTGGATCGCAGGCTTTTAACCGCAATAATCAAGAATTTCGGAGGCGGGCCGGTGGGGTTGGAAACAATTGCAGCCTCTATCAGCGAAGAGGCTGGGACAATTGAAGATGTTTGTGAGCCTTTCTTGCTTCAACTGGGTATGCTGGCCCGGACTCCACGCGGACGGGTGGCTACGGCTGCGGCGTATCAACACCTGGGCATTGAGATGCCCGGGGAAAAGCAACCAACTTTGTGGTAATAAGGACGGTTATAAATGAAAATTTTATTGCATACTTGTTGCGGGCCCTGTACTATTTACCCGCTGCAAAAACTTCAAGCAGAAAAGCACCAGGTGCAGGGGTACTTTTACAACCCCAATATTCATCCTTTTACGGAGTGGCAGCAAAGAAAGGAAACACTGCTGCAATATGCCGGTGAAAATAACCTTAAAGTGATCGTTGACGATGACTATGATTTGGAGGGTTACCTTAGAGGAGTAGTGCATAGGGAATCCATGCGGTGTATGTACTGTTATGGCATGCGATTAAGAAAAGCCGCCCGGATTGCCAAGCATGGAAAATTTGATGCGTTCAGCTCAACCCTTCTGGTTAGTCCCTATCAGAAACATGACCTGATTAAGGATATAGGTAATGCTATCAGTATGGAGGTAGGGATTCCTTTTTACTATCAGGATTTCAGGCCGGGTTACCGGGAGGCCACTGATATATCACGCAGGCTGGGTATGTATAGGCAGCAGTATTGCGGCTGTATTTACAGTGAAAAAGAAAGGTATTACCGCAAGAGAACGGAGGGGTAAAATGAATTCCCTTGACGCTATTGGTAAAATGCTTATTTTTTTCGGACTGTTTATAGTCGTTGCCGGCGCTGTCTTGATGGCCGCGGGTAAGATCGGCGGCCTTGGCCGGCTGCCGGGTGACATTTTTATTCAAAAAGGTAACTTCACTTTTTATTTCCCCGTGGTAACAATGATCATTGTTAGTGTGATGCTGTCTTTGATATTTAATATATTTTTTAAAAGGTAGTAATGAGCAACAAAAAAAGAGAGGAAAATTTAAACTTTTGTCGAATTATCCCACGGTATTGGAAGCATAAGGGAGGTTCTTTTTTTATGCCGGTTAACAGGTGGTTGCTTAATCTAATGTTCGCTTTATTACTATTGATCTACCCGGCGGGACCTGCCGCCGGTGAAGTTAAAGTTTACCCGGAGACGATTCGCGTGGGCATTTTGCAGGACGTGCCAAGTGTAACCTTTGATTTGTCGGGTATGTACAGGCTGGTGGATGAAAATTCAGGAAAGGTTATTGCTGATAATGCGGGTGAAAGCAGTTGGACCGCAGAAGCCGGACGAGCAGGAATTGTTTTAATGCGGAACGGCAGCTTATATGGTGAATATGTAGGACCGGTAATAGCTGAAGAAAAAAAAGTCAGGTTTGGAATTGAAACCGGCGATGGCAGCCTTGTTCAACATGATAATTTATTGGGGTTTGCAGTTTCATCAGGAAGTGAGGTGGATTTACGCTTCCTGGGTAAAGATACGGGGACCATATATTATGTTGACGGCAGCGGGGAAGTCAACAGGCTTGCCGCTTCTGAAAGCACAGGTTTGGTTAGTATTAATAAAAACAATCAACAAAAGCCTTATCGGGGCAGTTTGGAAATCAGGCGGATTGGCAGCCTTATTACAGCAATAAATGAATTGCCCATTGAAGAGTATTTATATGGTGTTGTTCCAGCTGAAATGCCTGTTATGTTTCCTATAGAGGCGCTAAAAGCGCAGGCGGTGACGGCACGCAGTTACATAATCAGCCAGCTTGGCAGCTACGCAAGTTACGGGTTCGACGTGCTTGACAACCAGAGTAATAATATATACGGGGGCTTTAATCAGGAAAATCCCGTATCAACCAGGGCCGTTGAAGAAACTAGGGGACTGGTGCTGGTATACCGGGGCCAACCCGTAGCTGCCTTTTACCACGCATCGAGCGGAGGCTTTACGGATAACAGCGAAGATGTATGGACGAACGCTCTGGGGTATATCAAGGCTAAACCGGACCCGGCGGACGCTAATGACAAATATTATCATTGGTCTGTTACCTATTCAGCCAGTCAATTGGCCCAAATGGTCAACAGCCAGTTAAAAACATACTGGCCCGATATGAATAGTTACAGCTCTGTAACAGACTTGCAGGAAATTGAATCTACAGCCGGGGGAAGAGTGAAAAAGCTCTTAATACTGGGTATGGACACCAACGGCAGCCCGCAGCAGGTGATGGTGTTTAATGCAGAAAGAGTTAGAACAATACTAAGTTTAAAAAGCGCAATGTTTACTTTATCCAAAACAGATGATCCGGATGGAAACCTTAGTTCTGTTACTATAACCGGCAACGGTTGGGGACACGGACTAGGTATGTCCCAGTGGGGTGCTGCCGGCCTGGCAGGTCAAGGTTATAGTTTCCAGGATATTTTGCAATACTATTATACAGGCGTTGACTTGGTAACATATTATGGCAAGTGATCAGCTAAAGGATGTTTAAATGAAAATTACCGATTTTGACTATTACCTTCCGGAAGAGCTAATTGCACAGGACCCCGCCCCCAGAAGAGACGAATCGCGGCTAATGGTACTGCGCAAAAGCGGTGGAGCACCCGAGCACAGAACGTTTAAGGATATTGTTGAATATATTGATCCCCGGGACGTGCTGGTAATTAATAATACCAAGGTGATTCCGGCAAGATTATGGGGTAAAAAAGAGGGTACGGGTACAGTTATTGAAGTGCTGCTGTTAACACGAATTAACGATCATACCTGGGAAACGCTGGTAAGGCCGGGGCGCCGTGTTCGACCGGGGACAAAAATTATTTTCGGGGATGAACTAAAGGGAACAGCCCAAGAAGTTTTGGCAGGTGGCTGTCGCAAAATAAGTTTTGATTATCAAGGGCAGTTTGAGCCAATTTTGGACAAATTGGGTTCAATGCCGCTGCCCCCTTATATTAAAAAGGAGCCAGCGGACCCGCAGCGCTATCAAACGGTTTATGCCCGTTACCCCGGGTCGGCAGCTGCGCCAACGGCAGGACTGCATTTTACTCCTGATCTTTTAGAGCAAATAAAAAACAGGGGAACAGCTGTAACTTCTGTAATTTTACATGTGGGTTTAGGGACATTCCGTCCGGTAAAAGTAGAGGATATAACCGAACATAAAATGCATTCGGAGTATTATGAGATTCCAGTGGATACTGAGACTATTATCAATAACAAACAGACCGGGGGTAGGACAATCGCAGTTGGCACAACAACCACCAGGTGCCTGGAAACTTCAGGATTGCCGGGTGGCCAGGTGCGCTCGGGCACAGGCCGGACGGATATTTTTATTTACCCGGGCTATGATTTTAAAGTTGTTGACGGCTTAATTACCAATTTTCATTTGCCGCGCAGCACACTGCTGATGATGGTTAGCGCGCTGGTGGGACGGGAAAGATTGCTGAGCGCGTATGAAGAGGCGGTTCGTATGCGCTACCGGTTTTTTAGTTTTGGTGACGCAATGTTGATCATTTGATCTCGTTAACCACCGCTAAGACTCCCGCCTATACATGCGGGCGGGAGTTAAGCGGCGATAAACTCGAAATAAGTGCGACTAAGGTTCAGGTGGGGTCAAAACCCCACCTGAACCAAGTCTTCTTTATAATCGGCGGAGGAGTATATGACGATAAGTTTTGAGGTAACAGGTAATGATACACGAAGCGGGGCCAGGCTGGGTTTACTAACCACGCCGCACGGGACGATAAAAACACCTGTGTTTATGCCGGTGGGCACCCAGGCCAGTGTGAAGACGATGACGCCTGAGGAAGTGCAGGAAGTGGGCGGCACGATGATCCTCGGCAATACCTATCACCTGTATTTGCGTCCGGGACATGAAATAGTGGCTGAGGCCGGAGGATTGCATAATTTTATGAACTGGCCCGGCCCGATACTTACGGACAGCGGTGGCTTTCAAGTCTTTAGCCTGGGGCCGCTGCGGAAAATAACCGATCAGGGAGTGACTTTTCGCAGCCATATTGACGGCTCGGAACATTTTTTCAGTCCGGAAAAGGCCATGGAAATACAGATGGCCCTGGGGGCTGACGTAGTTATGGCCTTTGATGAGTGCGCACCATACCCCTGCAGTTATGACGAGGCACGAGCTGCCACGGAGCGCACCACCCGGTGGGCTGAACGCTGTCTAAACCGGCACGACCGAAAGGACCAGGCGTTGTTTGGCATTATTCAGGGAGGGACTTACCGTGATTTGCGTTTAAAAAGCGCAAGTGAAATAACCTCGCTTGGGTTTCCCGGGTTTGGTATCGGTGGATTAAGCGTAGGTGAACCAAAGCCGGTCATGTACGAGGTTCTGGATTACCTGGTCCCGGAGATGCCCTGGAATAAACCCCGCTATCTGATGGGTGTCGGTTCGCCTGATTGCCTGTTGGAAGGTGTTTCCCGCGGGGTGGATATGTTTGACTGCGTGTTGCCGACGCGGATTGCCCGTAACGGAACAGTATTTACCCGGGACGGCAAACTGGTGGTGCGCAATGCGGAGTATGCCAGGGACTTCAGGCCGCTGGACCCCGATTGTGATTGTTATACCTGTAAAAATTATTCCAGGGCTTATATCAGACATTTAATCAAAGCCAATGAAGTTCTGGGAATTAGATTAACCACCTTGCACAATCTCCGTTTTGTATTAAGGCTGATGGAGGATATTCGTGCCGCCATAGCCAATGGAGATTTCGTTGAATATAAAGACCGGTTTTTACAACGCTTTAATGCTGAATAATGGCAAGTATTTACATTAACTTACAATTGATCTCGTTAACCGCCGCTAAGACTCCCGCCTCGCATAAGGAAAGGGGACACACCTGCTGAAGCTTGGGTATTTCTCTGGGGACAGGAATGTCCCCAACTAATGGAGTTAAGCGGCGATAAACTCGAAATAAGTGCGACTAAGGTTCAGGTGTGGTCAAAACCCCACCTGAACCAAGTCTTCTTTATAAATAAAAAAAGGGAAATCCCCGGCGGTACAGAATTATTAATATGTTTTGATTCTATATAGGAAGGGGGTATGTGTTTTGAACGAATCTATGCTGGGAATTCTATATATAGTCGGCTTATTTGCCCTATTATGGTTTCTAATGATCAGACCCCAGCAGCAAAGACAGAAAAAACATGCCGAAATGGTAAGAGGTTTAAATGTTAATAACAAAATTGTCACCATTGGCGGCATCTACGGAACCATAGTGAAGGTCAAGGAAGATTCACTTGTTGTTAAAATTGCAGATAACGTAAGAATTACAATCTTAAAAAATGCTGTATCGCAAGTTTTGCCGGATAGCAATGGGGAAAGTGACAAAGAATAATCTTTGAGTAGGCACCCTTGTCTACTCTTTTTTCTGTGAATTTCATCCATAACACGGGAGGTTTGCGATTGGTTACTCTCGATGATATTAAAAAAAACCCGGTAATTGACAGCTTTATTAGAAAAGGGAATGAATACCTTGGTGTTATGGGCTTTACGGAACACAGTTACCGGCATGTCAACCTGGTATCCAGCATAGCTAAAAATATATTGACCAAACTTAGCTATAAACAGCGTGAGGCCGAATTAGCGGCCATTGCCGGTTATATGCACGATATCGGCAATGTGGTCAGCCGCAATGAGCACGGTATTTCCGGTGCTACGATCAGCTGTCCCATATTGTTGCAAATGGGCATGCACCCGGATGAAGTGGCGACTGTCATATCGGCGATTGCCAACCATGAAGAGCAGTACGGTCAACCGGTGAACACTGTTGCGGCCGCTTTGATTATGGCCGATAAGTCCGATGTTCACCGGTCAAGGGTTCGTAACCAGGATTTTGCTACTTTTGATATTCACGACAGGGTCAATTATGCTGTGGAACATTCCTTTCTGTGGGTTGATGAAAAAAAACGTACGATTACGATGGAATTGGAAACAAATATTGAAATAGTACCTGTGATGGAGTACTTTGAAATCTTTCTAACCAGAATGATGCTGTGCCGAAAGGCTGCGGTTTTTTTGAATTGTAGGTTTGAGCTGGTAATTAACGGTGCCAGACTACTGTAATTGTTGTAAGGGGGAGAACGGATGAGATGGAGTAAAATATTAACCCTGGTTATCATCGTGCTGGTTGTTATATCCGTGGGTTTAACTGCAGCGGCGCCTCTTTCCATCTTTAAAAATGTTGCCTGGCTGCCCTGGGGAAAGGATATTGTTCTGGGCCTGGATTTGCAAGGCGGTGTGCACGTTGTGCTTGAAGCCAAGGATACGGCAACTTCCAAAGTTACTGAGGACACCATGAGGAAGGCTGTTGCCGTACTGGAAAACAGGATTAACCAAACCGGTGTGGCTGAACCTATTATCCAGCGCCAGGGCGACCGCCGGATTATTGTGGAACTGGCAGGCATCGAGGACCCTGAAAAAGCTGTAATAGATATGATTAAACCTGCCTTTCTGGAATTTAAGACTCAGGACGGCCAAACGATAGTAACGGGCGCTGATTTAAAGGATGCAATTGAAGGCAGAGACCCTACCTCCGGACAGGTGGAAGTTAACCTGACCTTTACTACCGAAGGCACCCGAAAATTTGCCCAGGCGACAGCCGCCAACGTAGGCAATCCAATCGGTATTTATTTAGATGAACAGATGCTGCAAAATCCGGTGGTGCAGGAACCTATCACCAATGGTCAGGCAAGAATAACCGGGTATGCCGACCTGGAAGAAGCTCATAAAGTTGCCATTCTTTTAAGATCCGGCGCGCTGCCTGTTCAACTTGACGTCATGGAGAAAAGAACGGTGGGGCCGCAGCTTGGCCAGGACTCACTGGATAGGTCAATTAATGCCGGTGTAGTGGGAATTATAGCCATACTCGTATTTATGCTTGTTTATTACCGGGTGCCCGGCGCTGTTGCCGATCTGGCCCTGATTATCTACGCGCTAATCGTGTTTGCAATATTTATCGGGATTCACGCCACCATGACTTTGCCAGGCATAGCAGGTTTCCTTTTATCGCTGGGTATAGCGGTAGACGCAAACGTAATTATTTTTGAGCGGGTGAAAGAGGAACTGCGTTCCGGCAAGAGTATTCGCTCAGCCATTGATGCAGGTTTCAAACGTGGATTTGTTGCGGTTTTTGACGCAAACGTTACTACATTGATCGCTGCTGTTGTTCTCTACTACTTTGGGACAAGCCTGATTCGTGGTTTTGCGGTTACTTTGAGTATTGGTATTTTGGCCTCAATGTTTACCGCCATCACTATGACCCGGTGGATGCTGCACCTGGTGGCGGGTACAAATCTGTTTAAATCTGTTAAAAACTATGGGGCGTAAGGGGGTTAGAGAAATTGTTTCATTTTATCAAACACAGGAAAATTTGGTATATCATTTCGCTGTTGGTAATTTTGCCCTGTCTCGGCTCCCTTATAACGCGGGGTTTAAATTTAGGCATTGATTTTACAGGTGGAAACCTAATTGAATTTAAAATGGGCCCTGATGTTACAATCCAGCAAGTTCGGGAGACAGTGGATCAACTGGGTTACGGTTCTTCACGCATTCAGCAGAGCGGCAATGACACATACTTAATTAGAACCGTGGAACTGGAAGAAGAGGAAAGCGCCAAGCTGGTTTCCAATCTTCAGACAAAGCTGCATGATGTTCAACTGCTGCGTAATGAAAGGGTCGGCCCCGTTATCGGCAAGGAACTGACTATGAAGGCCATTATGGCGCTGCTGATTGCGTCAGTGTTAATGCTGATCTATATAACTTTCCGCTTTGAATTTAAGCAAGGTATTGCGGCCATTATAGCCTTGTTGCACGATATTTTGGTGGTGATCGGTGTTTTTTCGTTGTTCCAGATCGAAATAGACAGTGCTTTTGTAGCTGCTATTCTAACGATTATAGGTTATTCTATTAATGATACGATTATTATTTTTGACCGCATCAGAGAGAATATGAAAACTCGTAAAAAGGGAGAAACGCTGGAGGACTTGGCCAATATCAGCCTGTGGCAAACCTTGGCCCGTTCCATCAATACGGTATTAACGGTTATGTTCGTGCTGCTGGCACTGTACTTCATTGGCGGGATTACGATTAAAACATTTGTTCTGGCAATGATAATCGGGGTTAGCAGTGGTGCTTATTCTTCAATGTTCAATGCCAGTCCCGTTTGGGTTGATTTAAAATTAATGGAAAAGGCAAAAAGATAGTTTGGGTGTAGCTTGCATATAATAAGCTATTATTCAGTCTGATAAACGGGGATAATCCCCGTTTATTTTTTTAACCTTTACGGGGTAAATTAAAAAAAGATTCCGGAGGTTGTCTTTATGCAAAAACAGGAAAATCAGTTAAAATCACTTGAGGATAGGATCAGGGAACTAAGCCTGAACATGGAAAATATGAAACTGGCAGAGTATGTAAATCTGCTGCAAAGCCCGCTTAGACTGCTTTATGTGAATTTTATCAGCGGCATTGCCAGAGGTTTGGGCATCGCTGTGGGTTTCGCTATCTTAGGGGCAATCATGGTGATAATATTGCAGAAGCTGGTGTCTTTAAACCTGCCTTTGATTGGAGGCTTTATTGCAGAATTGGTAAAGATAGTTCAGATGCAACTGGGAAAACATTAAGTGGGGGTGTAAGCTTGGATAAAAAACAATTGCAACATTTTGAACAAAAAATAAATAAAGAACAAGAGAGATATAACACGATGGTAAGCGGCTTTGATGAGGGCTTGGGTGCTTCTCTTTCAGATTCCATTGAGGAGCTTTCTACTTATGACCAGCATCCTGCCGATGTGGCAACCGAAGTTTTTGAGCGCAGCAAAGATTTCGCACTGCGGGAGGATGCCTTGCTTAAGCTGCAGGCAATTAAACATGCCATGCAGCGGATAAAAGATGGAACATATGGTATATGCGAGTCATGCGGCAAGCCGATTCCTTATGACCGTCTGGAAGCAGTTCCCTATACCACCCAGTGCGTCGACTGCCGGGCAGATAATGAAGAAGCTGTGCCACGTATCAACGTCCGCCCGGTTGAGGAAGATGTTTTGGAACCACCTTTTGCCCGCGATTATAACGATGCAACCGGTAAAAATGAATATGACGCCGAGGATGCCTGGCAGGATCTGGCGAAATGGCAAGAGCATGCCCCGCACGCCGGTGCAGGAGCTTATTATGGAAGCGGGGATGGGGACGAAGAGCCTATCGGCTACACTGAACTGGTTGATCACATACCCTATGTTGTTGGGGATGACGGAATTTTTTACGAAAGCACAAAAGGTATGGATGATGAATCGCCACCTGCTGAACAAATTGATGTTGGATTAGATGGCCAGTATTCAAAACTATAGATTTCTTCATTTTAAAATAACATTGTTTATGCTTTTTGCATATGGTATATTAATATTACAGTCAGGTCGCAATAGACCGGGCCATTTAGGTAGCGGTTACGCCCGCGGGACTTCATCTTTAACGGGGATGAGGACCTTCGGGCTTTAATTTTGATGGGATCTGGGGGATTTAGTTTGGATAATTTCAGTTGGGATAATCAAGAAAAGATTAAGGTTGCCAAGTTTTCTATTATATCTAATTCAATACTTACTGTGGGTAAGCTTACAGCCGGGGTTATGATGGGCTCAATCAGCGTACTCTCAGAAGCCATTCATTCAGGCTTGGACCTCATCGCGGCGATTATTGCTTTTGCCTCCGTTAGGGAGTCCAACAAGCCGGCTGACGACGTGCACCGGTACGGTCATGGTAAATTTGAAAATCTGGCTGCGATTACGGAAGCTATTTTAATTCTTGTGGCCGCAGGATTAATAATTAAGGAATCCCTCCCCAAATTGCTGCATGGAGCAACCGAGGTTAGATCGCTTGGCGTGGGCGCGGGGATTATGGGCATTTCCGCACTGGTTAATATGTATGTTTCCAGCAGGCTGATGCGGGTGGCGAAGAAAACCGACTCACCGGCACTGGCCGCGGATGCCTGGCATTTGCGAACGGACGTATTAACCTCGTTAGGTGTTTTGTTGGGTATAATACTTATAAAACTGACAGGCTTTTATTTAATCGACCCGTTGATTGCCATTGGCGTAACAATATTAATTCTTAAGGCTGCTTATGATTTGGTGCATGAGTCCCTGGCCAGCATATTGGATGCACGTTTGCCCGACCACGAAGAGGATATAATTAAGGAAGTGCTGCAAGCTTATAACGGCAGTTACGTCGACTATAGAAGGCTCCGTACCCGCAAAGCGGGGCCGCAAAGACACATCGATTTTACTTTAATCGTTCCGCGGGGCGAGCAAATTATATCAGCCCACTCTTTATGCGATAGCATTGAACAGGATCTCAGACAAAAAATACCTGGAGTGGAAGTTGTTATTCATGCTGAACCATGCCTGCCCAAGAAAGGTGACTGTGAAATTTGCAATGTTAAATTGCATTATTGCATGACCGGTGACCGAAAAGTTAAGTGTGAAAGCTGTGACGAAAGCTGCGCCAGTGAAAATATCAAAAAGCGGAATTAAAAAAGTACCTCAATACAGGATGTCAGCATCGTATTGTATAATATAGAAATTTATAATACGGAAGGCGGTGCTTGATACAGGGGGAGTGTGATGCTGTGCTTCTAGGGGATGAGTTTGAGTCCCATATAGCGGCAATTAAAGATGGAGATGAGGCATCCAGGGAAAAATTAATTAACGAAGCCAGGCCGTTTATTGTTGGGGTGACCGGTCGTTTATGCGGTAGAAGTTTAAGTTGGGCTTCCGATGATGAACTAAGTGTTGGATTAATAGCTTTTAACGAGGCTATCGACCGGTTTAAAACCGACCAGGGAGTGCCCTTTACAGCATTTGCGCGCCTTGTTATCAGAAGCAGGGTTACAGATTACCTGCGCAGGGAATCCAGGTGGAATAAAGTTGACCTTGCCAGTCAAGAAACCTCCGGTGCTTTAGATAAAAGTGCGGAATTAAATGCTTCCTGGGAACAGTATGTTTCAGAAATTGTTGATCAGGAAAGAAAAGAAGAAATTCTAATTTATAGCAACAGGTTAAGTCAACTGGGCATTTCTTTTACAGATTTAGTCAACGTCTCTCCGAGGCATAAAGATACAAGAAAAACATTAATTGCAGCAGCGCAATTTATTGTTGAAACCAATCTATACCCGGAATTACTCAGGAGCAATAGGCTGCCGTTAAAGGAAGTATCGGCAGCAACCGGAATCAGTCGAAAAGTTCTTGAACGGGGAAGAAAATATATATTGGCTGTTTCAACTTTGTTGTATTATCGCGAAGAGTTTATCTATTTAAGAGCTTATATTAAACAAGCGCAAGGAGGTGATTGAAGTGGCGCCTGGTCGTGGGATGGTCATGGAAATTAAGGGAAAACACTGCATTGTTTTAACTAATGACGGCAGGTTTTTAAAAGTCCCTTTGCCGCGGGAGGGGACTGACGTTGGCCGGGAGGTAACTGTGCGCAGTTTGTCTCTTGCAAGTTTTAAACCGCTAATGGCTGTGGCGTCACTGTTGGTTGCTGTCTTGGCCTGGTTCGTTTTTCAAATGTTGACGCCTGTAGCAGCGGCATATGTAGCCATTGATATTAACCCGAGTATTGAACTTGGAGTGGATAAAAAGGACATAGTTATAAGCGCCAAGGGTCTAAATCAAGACGGCGAATTATTACTTCAAAATATTAACTTGAATAAACAACCTTTGGAAGAATGTTTGAGAAAAATTATCGATCAGGCTATCCAAAGCCGGTATCTGAGCCCCGAAAAGGATAACCTGATTGTGGCCACGGTTACTCCGGCTAATCAACCGTGGGGAGGTAAGGCCAGTATTAATGTTGATGAAATCTATGACACGATGCGCCAGCCGATAAATGCTTGTGGATTAGAAACTGAATTAGTTGTTAGCGAAACGGAGCCGAAGGTCTTTAAAGAAGCGGAGAAGATAGGCACTACCCCCGGCCGATACATTATTCAACAGGAAGCTGCTAAAAAAGGTATCAAAATAAATGATCAAGAACTGCGAGAAAGAAAAATTCGTGAATTAGAAACTTCAAAGCATATTAATGCAGCGGAATGTATTCAAAATGCCAACCCCGGTGCGGTTTTAGGAAAAGGTAACCAACCTTATGCCAAACTGCAGGGTATGAAAAACAGTTCTCAGCAGCGGAACAATAAAAGTACCGATGAGTTGCCAAAAAACAATGCAGATAAACCTGGAAAAGATACGAGCAAGGGGAGCAAGGTTAACCAAACGACTGCTCTACCGGGCCAAAGGCAAACACTTTTTAATAGGGATTCAGAAACAAAACAACAGGGAAAACAAGTGTTTCTTAGATCCGATAAACAAGGTTCTTGGCCGGACAATAATAATGACACAGGTAAAGAAAAAGAATCAAAAAACGCAGAAATGAAAAATCCAACTCAAGGAAAATCCCAAGACAAATTCCAAGATAAATCCCAAGATAGATTCCAAGACAAATCCAAATACAAATCCAACGATAATTATCGCAGAGGAAGTAAAGATAATTATTGTGATGAAAAAAATAAGAATAGTAACAAGAATAGTAATAAGAAAAATAAAGCTTCCGACACCCGTGAAATTTAATCCACACTCGGTGGTTTTTGTCTTTGTTGTTACTTTTATGATAATTGAAATAGCGCGCGCTTTAAGAAACTAATTAGGGCGCGTATTTTAATGAATAATGCTTTTGGTATAATGGAAAAACTGGGCAGGAGAGAGTTGCGCCTATTAATCTCGTTAACCGCCGCTAAGACTCCCGCCTCGCATATGGAAAGGGGACACACCTGCTAAAGCTTGGGTATTTCTCTGGGGACAGGAATGTCCCCAACTAATGGAGTTAAGCGGCGATAAACTCGAAATAAGTGCGACTAAGGTTCAGGTGGGGTCAAAACCCCACCTGAACCAAGTCTTCTTTATTGGATATCAATGGAGGAATAATTATAATAGTGCCGTATTGTATCTGTA
Organism: Desulfotruncus arcticus DSM 17038; assembly: GCF_900113335.1. Taxonomy (GTDB): domain Bacteria; phylum Bacillota; class Desulfotomaculia; order Desulfotomaculales; family Desulfallaceae; genus Desulfotruncus; species Desulfotruncus arcticus. The sequence goes on along the minus strand of NZ_FOOX01000005.1, from coordinate 246,461 downwards.
TAACTTAGTTACGAGAGGGTGTTATCGTGAATTCCAATATGCTGTCAGGTGAACTTTCAATTTGGCTTGAGCCAATACATCTTCATTTTCATCACGGTGATTCAATTGAGGTAAAGCTAGCCTGGGGCCACGCAATGAAGAGCATGCAAGCGGGCGGGCCCAAAAATCTAAAGGCTATTGTTATTGATCCAGCAGGGCGGGAGAGTGCCGCTAAAATTATCCAGGAAAATGAAAATATGTATTTCAGACTGGTGGCAGAAAGCGGCCCGGAAGGAATTTATAATGTGCAGGCGGAGAATTGCGATATGAATTCCGAACAGGTGCGCACCTGCCGGTGGGCTCAGTTGCAAGTACCCGTTGGCCATCATGTCCATGGCACGGGACGGGCAATAAATCGGGGATTGGAAATAGTACCGGGGGAATACCACGATTTTCATCAGGGAGATGAAATTGAGTTAACTGTAATGCTGTACGGCAAACCAGTGCCGGGAGTGCAGGTACAGGCTACCCATCACCTGTACGAAGGTGAGGGATTTTTGCATCGTTTTATTACCGATGAGCAGGGAAAAGCCAGGTTTACTTTTGACGCTCGCGGCCATTGGCTGTTTCAGGTTTCTAAAACAGAAAGTGATACGGCTAATATTGCCACACTGGTGATTTCCGGTGTAAGGTAAATTTTTACTTGGGGGAAATGGCATTGAGTGAAACAATTATTTATACTAAAACCGGATGCCCTTATTGTCAAAAAGCATTAGCAGATTATAGGGCCAAGGGGATTAGTTTTAAAGAAATCAATACCAGTGAGGATGTTGCGGCAAAGTTATTGGTCAGGGAAAAGTATGGCGCCACTAAAGTACCGGTCATTGTGCGGGACGGAAAACTAATTTCAACCGGCTACAATGGCGGTGGATGAGGAATATAATTAGAGCGGCTGTATGCCGCTTTATGTTTGCCACTTCGTACAAGAGTGGTCTATGATTGCTAATTTAGCAGGTAGGAGATGTTGTAATTGCTTTCTGTGTTTCAGATTATTGTACCAACTCCATATGCTGTTGGCCCGGTAAATGTTTATTTAATCAAGAGCGATCCGCTGACGCTGATAGATGCCGGCCCCAATAATGCCAAGGCGGCAAAAGTACTGGAGGGGATGCTTACATCTCTTGGTAGCAATGTCAAGGATATCAAGAGGATTGTCATAACGCATGCCCATCCGGACCATAGCGGCCTGGCGTCGGATATAGCCCATAAATCAGGGGCAACTGTACTTATGCATCCCTGGGAATTAAAAAGGATGGACAAAACTACTGATTTAATAAAGGAAAGACTGCCCTATGTAATAGAGGCCGGAGTCCCCCAAACCGTTATGGCTGAAATGTATGGTGAAAGGGATAAACTGCCCCGCCCGAACGTAGATAATTGCCGGGTTGAAGAACTGAAAGATGATGATAACATTAAATTTGCTGACGGCGAACTGCAGGTCCTTCACCTTCCCGGACACAGCCCCGGACATACATGTCTGTATGACCCGGAGCAGAAAACGTTTTTTTCCGGGGATTTTTTACTGCCACATATCACTCCCAATCCGGTAATTGAGCCAGATCCTGAAAAACCGGGTCAGCGTCTACCGACTTTGAAACAATATTTAAACGGCCTGGATAAAGTTGATCGATTCAATATAGGAATGGTTTGCCCGGGGCACGGCGGGGTGTTTAATGATTACAGGGGAGCTGTAAACGTAGCCAGACGTCACCACGAATCGCAGTTTAACACCATCCTAAATAAGTTAAATGGGAGAGAACTAAATGCTTATGCATTAAGCAAGGAAGTTTATCCAAACCTTCACGGGTGGGATATTTTCCTGGGTTTGTCTGAAATACAGGCGCACCTCGATTTCCTGGTTGAACAGGGGAGAATCAGTTTTTCGAAGGAAAAAGGTGTAAGTTACTACCGTGCATAAAGCGAGGTAAAAATGATCTTTCGTTTTTTAACAGCAATATGGTTGGCTAAAATCGCCATGTTCATGAGCAAGATTACCGGGAAAGGTCGTGGGTCTTCACTGCCCGGAATGCTGGCTTTACGTGTATATCCGGATATTTTGCAGCACTACAAAAGCCAAACCGGTCGTGGGGCAATTATGATCACCGGCACCAACGGCAAGACCACTACCAGCAATATGCTGGCCGGTGCCCTTGAACACGCCGGACATAAAATTGTAAACAACCGGGAAGGGGCAAACCTTTTAACCGGGGTTGTTACCTCTTTTATCAAATTCAGTTCTGTCACCGGCAGGGTCAATTGTGATTATGCTGTCCTGGAAGTGGACGAGGCTGCTTTCCCTGTGGTAACAAAATGGATTCAGCCCCGGATAGTGATAATTACAAATTTTTTCCGGGATCAGCTGGACAGGTACGGAGAGCTTGATACCACAATATCCAAGGTGGTAGAAGCACTTAAAAAGCTTTCGGCTGGCACACAGCTGGTACTTAATTCAGATGATCCCCTGGTGGCCAGAATAGCGGCGGAGACCGGCTACAAAACCACATATTACGGGATAAGGCCGACTGCGGAAATATCCGGCAGAGTATCTTACAGCAGGGAAGCCAAGTTCTGCCCTTTTTGCGGTGAGGCTCTTGTTTATGCTATTTATATTTACAGCCAGCTTGGCGATTATAAATGTCTTAAGTGCGGCTTTGCCCGCCCGGTGCCCGATATTGAGGCAACTGCTGTACAGCATTACCAGGCCGGGACAGTGGGCGCGGCCGTAAGGAGCGGAAGCTCCAAGTGGAGGCTGGAGTTGCCTGTTCAGGGGCTTTATAATCTGTATAACGGGCTGGCTGCTTTTACAGCTTCCACAATGCTCGGGTTAAAGCCTGATATAATAATAGCCAGTTTAAATCAATATTCACCGGCGACAGGACGGATGGAAACCTTTAAATACAAGGATAAAAAAGCAGTTTTAGCTCTGGTGAAAAACCCTACGGGATTTAACCAGGCCCTGGCCGGATTGCTCGAAGGGGATGAAGAACAGGACCTGTTGATTGCAATTAACGATAACGATGCTGACGGCAGGGATATATCCTGGTTGTGGGACGTTGATTTTGAAATACTGATGGAACAGCAGGAAAGGTTCAGGCGTTTTATCTGTACCGGTCAAAGGGCGGAAGACATGGCGGTGCGGCTAAAATACGCCGGTGCTTCTGTTGCTCGAATTAGCATTGAAAAAGACTATAACCAGGCCATTCAGACAGCTTTAAGCGGGGAATGTCCGGTAATCAGTATGCTGGCTACATATACGGCTGTGTGGCCGGTGGAAAAGATCTTGAGCGGAATGTCCGAGAGGGTGAAATTTAGTGAAGATCAAGGTATGTCATCTGTATCCTGACCTGTTAAATCTTTACGGAGACCGGGGAAATGTGTTGGCTTTTGTGCAGCGCTGCCGGTGGCGCGGGTGGCGGGTTGAAGTGACGGAGATAAATCTGGGCGACCCGGTTAATTTTGCAGACATGGATTTTTTGTTTATCGGTGGAGGATCTGACCGGGAACAAAACCTTATTGCCGCTGATATGAGTAAGCGTGTGGAGAACCTTAATCAGGCAATAGAAAATAAGCTGGTGGTGCTGGCCATTTGCGGGGGCTATCAACTGCTGGGGAAATACTACCGCACACCTGAAGGCAAAGAGATACCAGGCCTGGGGCTGCTGGATATATATACAGTTGCAGGAGCTGCCCGTCTAATAGGCAACGTTGCCGTTGAAGCGGAACTGGCAGGTAAAAAAACGATGCTGGTGGGGTTTGAAAACCACGGCGGCAAAACCTTCATTAACCAAACAATGCCATTGGGCAAAGTGGTTAGCGGCAACGGTAACAATGGCATTGACGGCACGGAAGGGGCGCGCCACAATAATGTATTTTGTTCTTACCTGCATGGCCCATTACTGCCAAAAAATCCGGCGCTAACGGATTATTTGATTACGCTGGCCCTTGAACGTAAGGGGTATGATGGGGAACTGACGGAGCTTGACGATTACTTTGAAGAGAGAGCTAATGAAGCAATGGTAAAAAGGTTGCTGGGATAAAAAAAATACTTGCAGACCCGGGCGTTTTTTGTTAAGCTTTGGTAAAGATTTTGTATACAATGTACTGCGCCCGGGAGGTGATTTTAGTGACCTACCTGGTATCATGGGTTGAAGGTAATGAGGTTATTTATAAACTGGTTAACGAAAAAGGGTTAGCTGAGCTATGGGAGCCCGAAAAGAACTTTATCGTGGTTAAATTGCATTAAATAAATAACAACCATTGGGACATCTGAAACGTCGCTTAAAGCGGCGTTTTTAATTTTTTTAGGATTAATTAAAAATTATTTTCCTTGTTTATTATCCATTTTTCTTGATTATTCTGTCGGTTTTATGCGATAGGCGTATTTCCGTCAGGTTTGGTAAGATACTTATTTTTACATCTTTGCATATAAATATACTATTACTTCTAGGCGGGCTGCAGAGGTAAAAAATAAACGTCAATAGGGGAGTGTGAAAAGGTGGATTTCGTAAAGCGGTTGGAAGAATTCCGCTCTCTTGAGAAACAACAAGCATGGGAAGGTACATTTATAGATTACCTGCAAATTGTCAAAGAGAGGCCCTGGGTAACCCAATTGGCTCATGCTAGGATTTATAACATGGTCAAAGACGCAGGAGTGGAAACCCTGGAGAGCGGAGGAAAAAGATATAAGTTTTTTAGTCATGAACTATTTGGCTTGGATAAAACTTTAGAAACACTTGTAGAAGAATATTTTCATCCGGCTGCCCGGAGACTGGATGTGCGCAAGCGCATACTGCTGTTGATGGGGCCTGTCAGCGGAGGAAAATCAACACTGGTGGCAATGCTTAAAAAAGGTTTGGAACAGTACAGCAAGACCATGCAGGGCGCCGTTTACGGCATTAAACACTGCCCTATGCATGAGGAGCCTTTGCATTTGATACCAAGAGAATTGAGAAGTGAGTTTGAAGCTGAATACGGGGTGCACATAGAAGGAGAGTTATGCCCGTCTTGCAGGATGATGCTGGAACAGGAGTATGGAGGAAATATAGAAAATGTCCAGGTAGAAAGGGTTATCCTTTCCGAAGATAAAAGGGTTGGGATTGGAACTTTTACGCCCTCCGATCCCAAGTCCCAGGATATCGCCGACTTAACCGGCAGTATAGATTTCAGCACAATTGCGGAATTCGGCTCAGAATCAGATCCGCGGGCGTATAGATTTGACGGTGAATTAAACATTTCCAACCGGGGAGTTATGGAATTCCAGGAAATGTTGAAATGTGATGAAAAATTCTTATGGAACCTGCTCAGTCTATCACAGGAAGGTAACTTTAAAGCTGGCCGCTTTGCTCTGATTTATGCCGATGAAATGATTGTGGCTCATACAAACGAAAATGAGTATAAAGCTTTTATCAGCAACAAGAAAAATGAAGCTTTACAGTCCAGGATTATTGTGATGAAAATTCCCTACAACTTAAAAGTAAGTGAGGAAATAAAAATTTATGATAAGTTAATCAAACAAAGCGATCTTAAAGATGTTCACATTGCGCCCCATGCCTTAAAGGTGGCCAGTATCTTTTCGGTATTAAGCCGGTTGAAGGATAGTAAGAAGCAGGGCATGGACGTGGTTAAAAAGATGAAATTATACGATGGTGAAGATGTGGAAGGGTTTAAACAAAAAGATCTTTCAGAACTGCAGGCTGAGCATCTTGACGAGGGCATGAGCGGTGTTGACCCCCGTTATGTAATCAACCGTTTAAGCTCCTCGTTAATCAGGACATCAACCAGGTGCATTAACCCGCTTGACGTGCTGCGGGGAATTAAAGACGGGCTTGAACAGCACCCATCAATCACCAAGGAAGAGCGGGAGCGTCTGCTTAACTTTATTTCAGTTGCCAGGAAAGAGTACGATGAGTTAGCCAAGAAAGAAGTGCAGAAAGCGTTTGTTTACTCTTACGAGGAATCTGCGCGAATATTGTTCGACAACTATTTGGATAACGTTGAAGCTTACTGCAACGGCGTTAAAATTAAAGATCCGATTACAGATGAGGAAATGGATCCGGACGAGAAACTAATGCGTTCCATTGAAGAGCAAATAGGGGTGACTGAAAGCGCCAAAAAAACCTTCCGTGAGGAAATTTTAATCAGGCTTTCATCCTATGCCAGAAAAAATAAACGCTTTGATTACAGGTCCCATGAGCGGCTGCGGGAAGCGGTGGAGAAAAAGCTGTTTGCAGATTTAAAAGATGTGGTTAAAATTACTACTTCAACTAAAACTCCAGATGCCGAGCAACTTAAACGTATTAACGAAGTTAGTGCCAAACTAATTGACGAATACGGTTACTGCAGTATTTGTGCCAATGAACTGCTAAAGTATGTGGGTAGCCTGCTGAATAGGTAGGAGGGTTTAAAATGTCCGGCAAATACACGGTCTCCCGGGAAGACTGGTCATTGCACCGTAAAGGTGAGATCGACCGGGAGCGCCACCGGGAAAAAGTTAGGGAGGCCATCAAAAAAAATCTGGCCGATGTGGTCAGCGAGGAGTCAATTATTTTATCGGATGGGCGTAAGGTGGTAAAAGTGCCTATCCGTTCACTGGAGGAATATCATTTTCGTTTTGATACAGGTAAGAATAAACACACCGGCCAGGGAGAAGGCGGAACCAAAGAAGGAGATCTGCTGGGAAGCGAACAAAAAAAAGGTGCCGGTAAGGGCCAGGGCGCCGGTGAAGAACCAGGTGTGGATTACTACGAGGCTGAGGTTACCATTGAAGAACTTGCCCAACTCATCTTTGAAGACCTGGGATTACCTAATTTGCAGCAAAAGAGAAAGCCCGAACTCGCTTCAGAAGCGTTGGAGTTTAAAGACGTCAGGAAAAAGGGCCTAACCAGCAATATAGACAGGAAAAGAACGATTATTGAAGCAATAAAGCGCAATGCTTTAAAGGGTAAAAAAGGCTTTGAAAGTATTTCCAGGGATGATTTGCGGTTTAAAACCTGGGACCTTACCTTCAAGTATGAAAGCAGTGCAGTGGTTTTAGCCATGATGGATACTTCCGGTTCTATGGGGCCATATGAAAAATATATCGCCCGAAGCTTTTTCTTCTGGATGGTGCGATTTTTAAGAACCAAATATCAGAATGTTAAAATAGTTTTTTTGGCTCACCATGTTGAAGCCAAAGAAACCACGGAAGAAGAATTTTTCACCAAAGGTGCAAGCGGGGGCACTCGCTGTTCTTCAGTCTACAAACTTGGTCTTGATATTATTGAACAAAGGTATAATCCGCAGGATTACAATATCTATGCGTTTCATTTTTCCGACGGTGATAATTTATCATCAGATAATGATAAGTGCATCAAGTATGTAAGTGAACTGCTCAAAGTGTGCAACCTGGTAGGCTATGGCGAGATTGAAGGTCCATATTACATCTCCAGCACTTTAAGGAGTGCCTTTAAAAAAATTAACGATCCCAAGTTCACCTGCGTAGGCATTAAGGATAAGGTGGATGTTTACCCTGCTTTGAAGAAATTTTTTAATCCTAATCCGCAGACAGGGTTGTAACGGGGGGGTGTTTCTTGTTTGCATCCAATGGAAGAGAAGAAGATACTTGAGGAATCAATTGAAAAAATTATTGCGTTAGCAAAAAGCTTTAATCTTAATTTTTACGATATGTATTTTGAAATTTGTCCGGCTGATATAATTTATTCATTTGGCGCATACGGAATGCCCACCAGGTTCTCGCATTGGACTTTCGGCAAAGCATATCATAAAATGAAGACTCAGTATGACTATAACCTCAGCAGGATCTATGAAATGGTAATAAACTCCGACCCCTGTTACGCTTTTCTGTTGGAAGGTAACAGTTTGGTGCAAAACAAAATGGTTATTGCGCATGTCCTGGGCCACTGTGACTTTTTTAAGAATAATTACTATTTCAGAAAGACCTCCAGGAAAATGGTTGAAAGCATGTCTACGGCTGCACAAAGGATTCGGGGTTACGAATTTAAATACGGCCGGAACAAGGTAGAAGCATTTATTGACTCTGTTATATCACTGCAGGAGAATGTAGACCCGCAGCGGGACATTGCCGGTGATGTAACAATGACTGCCGGCACCAAATGCGGTTCGTCCTGCGGGGGACACGGATGCGGTGGGGGGAATAGCTGCAGCGGCGGCAATTGTTGCGGGGGAAACTGCCAAGACAAAGATCACGCTCACGACAGCCACGGCAAAAGTCAGCAAAACGCAACTCCTTATGATGATCTGTGGGATCTGGATAAGAAAAAAGGCGAAGGGGACAGCGATAAGGAAAGCGGTGTTAAAAAGTTTCCTGAAAAGCCGGAAAAAGATTTGCTGCTGTTTATGATGAACCATGCCAGGGATCTTGAGGAATGGCAGCGGGATATAATATCTATTATCCGGAATGAGATGCTCTATTTTTGGCCCCAAATGCAAACCAAAATTATGAATGAAGGTTGGGCATCTTATTGGCATATGCGTATAATCAGGGAACTGGAATTGGATGAGGAAGAAGCGCTGGAATTTGCGAAAATGCACGCCGGTGTAATCCAAACTTCAAAATACAGGATTAATCCATATCACCTTGGCTTAAAGATTTTTGAGGATATTGAAAAAAGATGGGATAAACCGACCGAGGAAGAGAAGAAGAAGTATGGGCGAGTAGAAGGACAGGGCAGGCGGAAAATATTTGAAGTCAGGGAAACTGAAAATGATATATCTTTCATCCGCAACTATTTAACAGAACAACTGGTTGAAGATTTAGATTTGTACCTGTTTAAAAAAGTGGGCTACGATTGGAAGGTTACCGATAAGGATTGGGAAATAGTAAGAGATGGGCTGGTAAAAAGCCTTTATAACTGCGGGATACCTTATATAGTGGTTGAAGACGGCGACTTTGGCAAGCGGGGCGAGCTTTACTTAAAACACCTGCATGAGGGGACCGACCTTGATATCTATTTCCTGGAAAGAACACTGCCCCACGTATATAAAATTTGGGGCCGGGCAGTACATTTAGAAACTGTGGTAGACAACAAGAAGGTACTGTTTTCTTTTGCCGGAGAAAAACCGTCTAAAAAGTATCTCTAAATTAGACCAACGGTCACTTCTAGGTAATTGGAAAATATTAAAAAGGCTGCCTGTTTTTTCAGGCAGCCTTTTTAGATCTTCAAAAACGCCATTGAGTTTATATAGCTGCCTATATTTTGGGCTAACATTTTTTCCATACTTTTTGCACAGTTTAATAATAATTATTGGGCAAAATAAGATTAGCACGGAAAAAGTAATTTAATGCTCGTGCAATAAAGAGGGAAGGGAGGTGTAACTGTGAAAAAGAAAGTAATGCTTTTAACTGTTACACTGGTTTTTATTTTTAGCATTTTACATGTGGCTGCGGCTTTTGGGATAGGCCAGGGTGACGGTGGTCCGCGTATGTTGAACAGTGACAAATGGGCTAGTAAATACAAGGCTTTAAACCTGACAGAACAGCAAAAGTCAAAAATGCGTGAAATTGATCAGGACACTTACTCACAAACTCGCGACCTGCGGATTAAACTTATGGATAGCATGCATGAATTAAAACAACTTCAGCTGCAGCCAAACCCGGACAGTGCCAAAATAGAAGCTAAAATCAATGAGGTCAACGACCTGAGAGCTAAAATCCACGGTGTTGTCCAGCAGAGCAGGCAGCAGTGCCGGTCTTTACTGACCCCTGAACAACAGGCCCAGATGAAACAATTCAAAGGTAAAAAAGGCGGCGTTTCTAAAGGCAACTGGAACAGGTAATAAGAATAATTAAAGTAAAAGGGAGGCTTCCACCTCCCTTTTTTATGTGCCAGTTAAGACTTTAAAATGATTGTCTATAATTTTTTCGGCCAATCGTTTAGCGGCATTTGCTTGAGCCGTGAGCATTAAAACAGTAAGGAAAACTTCGGCTAGTTCCTTTTGACTTTTTTCCTTGATTTCACCGGTTTTTTCTTTAATTAATTTGTACTTTTCATTAAAAGTTGCATAAAACTCCTCAAACTCGTCTTCCTTTAGTTTAAGATATGTTGAGTATATATCCTCCAGTGGAATAATATCGTCGGCCCGGTTAGCAATATCATTTAAAACAGGGGTAAAGATGGATTTAATATCGCTAATGGAAAATATGTTTTTAAGGTTGTAAAGAAGCGCTAATAAGATAATGTGTTCTTTGTTATACTTTTTGTTTATGGGCGGGTGTAGTAATCCGGCTTTGGTATAGTTGTTAATCATAGTTTTGGTAAAAACCTTGTCATCTTCGCCTCTTTTTAAATGTCCAAGTTTGCTGTCAAGAAAAACTAAAACCTGTTCCATATACAAATTAATATCAGGAATGTCGGATAGTTTAATTTCGTCAGCTATGGATAGTCCTTTACCGATTTCTTCGATCAACATGCTAAGTCACCTCTCAAAGAGATTGTTATCTTATTATAGGGTATTGAAAACAACCAGTCAACCTTATCATTACCCTATAGGAGATATAAGAAGATAAATTTGTTATCTTGACAGGTATTGCAAAAAGAAACATTTAGATCCTGGGGTGCAAATCCGTTTATTATACCGGCAATGGGAAGCCACGGTGGGGGGACTGATCAAGGCCAAATCGAGGTTTTAAAAGAAATGGGCATTACTGAACAGGTTTTAGGTGTGCCGATAAAGTCTTGCGCTAAAGGGGTTAAAATAGGGCAGACGAACCAGGGTGTTCCGGTTTACTGTGATAAATACGCCTTGGAAGCAGATGGAGTTTTTTTGTTCAACCGTGTAAAACCGCACACGGCGTTCAGAGCGCCGATTGAAAGCGGCCTGACCAAGATGCTGACAGTTGGGTTGGGTAAGCCGAAGGGGCACAAGCGGTACATCGCGCCGGATTGGGGCAGCATATTGCCGAAATGGCTGATATAGTAGAGGATAATATTAAGCTGTTAGGGGGTATAGCGGCTGTTGATAATTTTCGTGGTGATGCCCTGATCCTGGAAGGGGTAAGGCCTGAAGAACGCGGTAATTGTTGTTTTAAAATTAACGCCTGAAACGAAAGGCAACGCCCATGGAATTGGGTACGCCGATCTGACGACGCGTAAACTTGTTGATCTGATAGATTGGCGGACCATGTATACCAATGCTATTACCACGGGTATTTTAAGCTCGGTAAAAATTCCATGCACTTTATCTTCCGAGTGCGAAGCCATTGAAACGGCTTGCCGTATCAATGGCCTTGACGGCTGCAGGGTGGCGCGGATCAAGGATACCAAGCACTTGGAATATCTTTGGGTATCAGAGCCACTGCTAGATGAGTTAGCGGATTTTAATCTAATTAAAAAAGTGGATAGTATTTTTGAAACCGTTGATTATTAGCTAATATTGCCTACTCCTTAACCAAATCATCCAATGTTTTAAAAGTATAACCCTGTGCTTTTACATCTTTGATAATTTTGTCTAATGCTTCGGTATCATCTTTTGATATTGCGTGCAATAAAATTACTGCGCCGTTATGCAGCTTATCCATAACCCCTTGATAGGCTTGATCGGAACCATTGGGCATAGGCACCCAATCGACAAGGGCAATGCTCCAGAAAATGCTGCTATAGCCCATTTCACTGGTTAGCGCCAGGGTCCGTTCACTGTACTCTCCTTTGGGCGGGCGTAAATAAGTCATACCTTTTATGTCGGTAATATTTTGATACTCATTTTCCACAATCTGAAGTTCTTGTTTAATCTGTTCATCGGAAATATCCGGCATGCTGGGATGACTGTCGGTATGATTGCCAACAATATGCCCTTCATCAACCATTCTTTTAACCAGGTCCGGTTGTGTCTTTACATAGTGTCCGGTAACAAAGAAAGCGGCTTTGACATCATTTGATTTTAAAATATCTAAAATTTTTGGTGTATAACCATTTTCATAGCCCTCATCAAAGGTTAAATAAACTATTTTATCTTCTGGGTTTCCGATCCAGTAAGCCTTGTATTTTTTTAATAGGCTGTTAATACTTGTGGGAATTTCAGGTTGCTGGTGCTCATTGTTGGTTTTTAACCCCCAGCCGGCTTTGCTGTTTGAAAGCGCAGATATTGAATCTTTTTGCTGATTTGTATTTGTCGGCTTGGTTTCCGGTTCGGTTATGGCGCTGTTGGGTACCGGTTTATCGAAGGCAATATCTGGCGAGCTTACATTAGATGATAAAGGTTCTTTATTGATTGATACGGTTTTATCCGTAGTATTTTCCTCTTCAACATTTGAAGCCGGCTTTATTTCTTTTACTACATCAAGGTTGCTTTTTAACGCTAAACCGAATAATATAACTAAAACAACCAGAGCCGGAATATAAAATTTTTTATTGAAGAACTGTTTCAATGATCTCACCCCAATATGATATAATAACTCTATGATTAACCAAAGCCGCAATTTATAATCGCAGGCACATTAACTGGCTGACCTATTTTTTACTGCTAAAGCGATTTTAACATGAAATTGACCAAAACCAACAAAAAAAATAATTTTTCCGTAAAATATGCAAGAAACATCTAATCCGTTTTTTGCATATTTTATACTTTTTTCATCAGGAGTATAAATAATCATGTCAAAGAGTACTTTTTTAAAAAGGAATCGAAAATATGTTATCTTTACCATAACATCATTAGCGTTATTAATTTCTTCAGCAAATTCAACTATTGTAGCCACTGCGTTACCGACCATTCAACGCAGCTTAAAAGCCGATCTCAGTTGGACAGCATGGATTATTACCGCTTACCAGTTAATGACCTTGATTATGCTTCCTGTAATGGGGCGAATTAGCGACCAGTGGGGGAGAAAGCGCGTATTTATGGTTTGTATAATCATATTTACAGTCAGTTCAGCGCTTTGTGCTTTCTCGGCCAACATTTACTGGCTGATTCTTTTCCGTTTTTTGCAGGCACTTGGGGGCAGCGGCTTCATGCCCACTTCAATGGGGATTGTCGGGGACTATTTTAAAGAAAACCGGGCCAGGGCAATCGGGCTATTTACTACTATATTTCCGCTGGGAGGCATTGTCGGACCGGCTTTTGGCGGTTTGATTCTGGATTACGCATCCTGGCAGGTTATTTTTTTAATTAACGTACCTTTCGGGGTAATTGTGCTGTTTTTGTCTTACCTGCTTTTGGAGCCTGATACCAGGTTGAACCATACCCGGTTGGATTTCGTTGGTATTAGTTTTCTCGCTGCTACCATGTTATGTATGATGCTTTTTTTAACCCGGGTCAGTGAAAATCCCGTATTACTACATTCATGGCTGACGTGGATGTTCTTATTGCTGGGTATAGCTCTGCTATGGGCTTTTCTGCGCTGGGAGACTACTACGCCTGCTCCGGTACTTGAGCTGGATTTGTTAAGGAATCGTACATTTTTAATTATCAACGGGCTGAACCTGTTATACGGTGCTTGTGTATTTGGGTTGATGGCCTTTATACCATACTATGGACAGGTTGCTTATGGTTTGTCTAATTTAGCCAGTGGCAGTATGCTTACCGTCCGTGCTTTGGGCATGATGGGGATGTCGGCTTTAACCAGTGTGCTGCTAAGCCGCCTGGGGTACAGACTTCCAATGGCAGCGGGGTTTTTGATTTTAGCAGTAAGTGTTCTGGCTTTGACTTTGTTCCCGCATCACCCGATTATATTTGGTTTGGTAATCCCTAATTACTGGTGGCTGGCTGTAATGATTTTTGTTTCCGGAATGGGGGTAGGAATGGCGAGCCCTTCTTCCAATAATGCAGCAATCGAATTAATGCCGGAAAAAATTGCAGAAATATCCGGTTTACGCGGTATGTTTCGCCAAACTGGCGGGGTATTGGGCACTTCATTAATTGTGCTTACCCTTTCGAGGTTCCATGACCAGTTAGTAGGTTTTCATTTCATTTTTGGAGCTATGTCCTTACTTCTGGTGGCAGCTATTCCCTTTATCAGGGGAGTTCCCGACGGGCGCAGGACTGTTGCATAACAACTATACTAAATAAGCTTTTAAAAAAATCCTACAAAAGTAGGATTTTTTTTTGAGTCTATTGATAGAGTTGTAAGATTTAGATTCATTTTATAAAATAATTTCATTTAAGGTGCGTTTAGGTACGTAATGCACCCCTTCCGAATCGCGCCAGTATTTAATGTCGTCGCCAACAACTTCTTTAAGTACTACTTTTTCTTTGGGCACGCCCAATGCAATAACAACCATAATCTCATAGCGTTGCGGTATTTCAATAGCAGCTGTTAATTTATTTTTATTTACAGAGGCCAGGATACACCCGCCGAGGCCCGTCTCTACTGCCCCCAGGAGAATACTCTGGCAGGCAATACCCACATCTATACCAAGCGTTGGACTGGGTATGGATGTGTCATTCAATATAATTAAATATGCAGATGGCCTTTCACCTTCCGGCGGACCGTTCCAATCTTTTAGGTAAGCAGCCCAGGCCAGGCAGTCGTAGATCAAGGCGTTTTTTTCAGGATTACAGGATAGTATATATTTTAATGGTTGCTTATTACCCCCTGAAGCAGATAATCTGGCCAGATTAACAAGTTTTTCTAGAGTGTCGGGTGTGATAGGTTGATTCTGGTAAAAACGACGGTAACTTCTATTCTTTACTACCAATTCATTAATCAAGTTGGACGCTCCTTTCCAAGTTTAACTTAAATCAATTTTAACAGATTTAACCCTTGACCTGGGGTTATTTTTTTATTTGCTCGAACAAATTAATAACATCAATGTACGGGGGTGAATTTATGAGACCTCTTTGGAAAGGTGCCATAACGTTCGGGTTAATATTTGTTCCGGTAAAGCTTTTTGCAGCTACCGAAAAAAAAGATATTAAGTTTAATTATCTGCATGAGAAGTGCAGTACTCCTGTTCGCTACAAACGTTATTGCCCTTATTGCGAAACCGAGGTGCAAATGGAAGATATCGTGCGCGGCTACGAATATGAAAAGGGTAGATATATAACAATGAGTGACGAGGAATTGGATATGAAAACCGGGGATAAAAACAGGAATGTAGAAATTTTGGATTTTGTTGATTTGAGCCAAATCGATCCGGTTTATTATGATCGATCCTATTATTTTGGACCGGGCGAAGGGGGACAAAAAGTTTACGAATTGCTGCGGCGTTCCATGGAGCAAACCAAAAGAGCGGCTATAGCCCGTATCACATTAAGGAGCAGAGAATCAATGGCGGTAATCCGCCCGGCAGAGAAGGCGTTAATTATGGAGACAATGTTCTATGCTGATGAAGTGCGGCCGCCAACCCGAATTGAAGGTGCCGGCGGCGCAACAAATCTTCACGATACTGAAATTGAAATGGCCGTGAACCTAATTAACAGCCTTTCCATGGAATTTAAACCGGAAAAGTACACCAGTGGCTACCGGGAAGCGCTGCATGAAAGAATTCAAGCTAAAATTGCCGGTGAGGCAGTGGTCGAAAAACCGGTTATTCAAGAAACCGGAAACGTTGTAGATCTAATGACGGCGTTAAAAGCCAGCATCGATCTGGCCAAGGAACAGCGCGGTCAAAAACGTGCCGGTCCCAAAACCGCAAAATCGGCCAAGGCCAAACGTGAACGTAAAGTAGCCAAGTAAAGCAGGTGTTGATATGCAGTTGCAGTTGCCGTTGCTAAAGCCTATGCTCGCCGTTAGGGCAAAACCATTTGACCACCCGGACTATATCTTTGAAGTTAAGTGGGACGGATATCGATGCCTGGCTTACCTGGAAAAAGGGATAACACGCTTGCTGTCACGTAATCAAAAAGACCTGACCGGTGCATTTCCCGACTTGGCTGATATGCACGCTATGCTGAGTGACCTGCCCCTGGTGCTGGACGGAGAAATCATTGTGATGGCCGGTGGCAAGCCGTCTTTTGATGCGTTGCAGTCCAGGGCAGGATTAAAGGATAGACTTCAAATTAGCCAAGCTGTGTTAAAACTTCCAGCCTTGTTTATGACTTTTGATATTTTATATCATCAAGGCAAGTCCCTGCTTGATCTTCCGCTGCATAAGCGCCGGGAGGTGTTGGAAACAGTAATCAAATCCCCGGGCAAGGTTGTCGTTTCCGAAACTATTACGGAAGATGGCGTGGATTTTTATCATGCCTGTGTGCAACAAGGCCTGGAAGGTATAATGGCCAAACAGATTAACGGCAGGTACCTGCCGGGGAACCGCTCACCCTTATGGAAAAAGATCCGTCATACATTAGAAGCAGACCTGGTTATCTGTGGCTGCCGGGCAGGCAACGGCAGCCGCATCCTGGGTGCTCTGGTTCTGGGAGCGTGGAACGGAAAAAGCTTTATTTATCAGGGCATGGTGGGAACAGGCTTCAGCAAGGTCGAGGAGCGTAGTTTACTGGAAAAAATGCAGCCTTTAAAGACGGACAGGCCGTGGCTGACAGGTGCTGACATACCCGCGCGGTCCGTGTACTGGACTAGACCCGAACTTGTCTGCCAGGTAGAATATCTGACCCTGACCAGAGAAGGATACCTTCGTCATCCTGTTTACAAGTGGTTGCGTACGGATAAAGACCCTACTGATTGCACACCTTTAAAAAACGAATAGACCATCATGCCGCTAAAACGCCACTGATAACAGAATGTGAAATAGATACCGTAGGCAAGGTGATCCGGTGGCTTCCCGGAGTAAGCGGAGCACTGGATGCGGTCAGCAGCCCGTCAAATCCCAAAAACTTGACCCTTAAAGGGCGTAAAGTGGCGTCGGACTGTCTGACGCAAGCGTTATGCACAAGTAATAGAAATGAGCTATAAGGAAAATTGCGCAGCGCGCGGAGGACACCACCGGAGCGCCAGTTACAAGTAACGTAAAAATTGATCAGAAGGAGGGTTGCCAATTGGGCACCGAAATAAGCGAGATGGTAGAAATAGATGGCCATGTTTTAAAATTATCAAATTTGGACAAGGTTTTCTGGCCGGACGAACAAATTACCAAGGCCCGGTTAATCAAATACTACTTTGATATGGCGCCGTTTATATTGCCGATTATCAGAAACCGTCCACTGGTGCTGAAAAGATATCCACATGGTATCGAAGGGGATTTTTTTTATCAGAAGGAATGCCCTTCCTATGCGCCGGAATGGGTGGAAACTTTTCCCATTAAACACAGCCATAAGGTAATCAATTATCTTGTTTGCAATAATACCGCTACGTTAATTTGGATGGCCAACCAGGGCTGCCTGGAAATCCACGGCTGGTTAAGCAGAGTGGAAAACATAGATTCTCCGGATCTTGCAGTTATAGACCTTGACCCGGCCGAAGGGGCTTCCTTTAGAGATGTCCTTAAAGTAGCCCGGATTATTCGTGAAGCACTGGACGCATTTGGGATTAAAGGTTTTCCCAAAACCTCCGGTTCTGCGGGACTGCACATTTTTATACCGCTGAGCAGCGGGTATACTTTTGAAGATATTACCAAAGCTGTCAAATGCCTGGCTGAGATTATTGTTAACACTTACCCGAACGGGGTTACTATTGAAAGAGCAAAATCAAAACGCACCGGTAAGGTTTATCTGGATTACCTGCAAAACGGCAGAGGAAAAACAATGGCTTTCCCTTATAGTTTAAGACCGCTGCCCGGTGCACCCGTTTCCATGCCTGTTTCATGGGAGGAAGTGGAGCAGATGAAGATTGCAGCAGGCGGGTTTAGTTTGTTAAACGCCAGGTCAAGGGTGGTTATAAGTGAAGAATTAACCAAAATATTTTTTCAGGAAAAGCAAAACATTGATGAGTTGTTAAACCTTGGCCCTTCTGCGCCTGCGACAGGGAACACAAAAATGTATCATCTCGATTTGCCTCTAAGTTAAATCAATTTAGTTGGAACAAGCAGGAAATTATTTATTTTTATTGAACCAAACCATATTGCTAAACTTGCCGGATTGGTGAATTAAATGGATGAGAGAGTATTTTGGCTTGCCTGGCATTATATTTTAGCCGGCCAGTCGCAACGGTTTTGGGAAATAATTAATTATTTTGCAAGCCCTGAGGAAGCCTGGTTTGCTGCTGAAAAGGATTTTTTGTTCCTAAAGGGGTTGCACCGCCGCGACGTATCAAATCTGCTCCTGCGCCGGCAGCGAACTGATTTGTCGGAAGTGGCATCCTGGTTGATGGATAATAGATTCAGCGTCTTATTGTTTAATGACTGCCGGTATCCGGAACAGTTGAAAAATATATTTGATCCCCCGCCAGCTCTATACATGCGTGGAGATGCAAGACTGCTGACCGGAGTCTCTGTCGCTCTGGTAGGTTCCAGAAAGGCTACCGGTTACGGCTTGAACGTCGCTGAAAAATTAGCCAGGGAACTGGCCGAAGCGGAAATTAAAGTAATAAGCGGTATGGCCAGGGGAGTAGATACAGCGGCCCACCGTGGTGCGATTTCCGCGAGTGGAGTCACCATAGCCGTACTGGGCTGTGGTATAGATGTTGTTTATCCAAGGGAAAATGAAAAATTAATGTATGGTATAATTGATAACGGCGGCGCCGTGGTCAGTGAATTTCCGCCGGGCTCGCCACCGGAAGCATGGCACTTTCCCGTACGCAACCGGGTAATTAGTGGTCTTAGCAAAGCCGTGGTTGTTGTGGAGGCCGCTGAAAGAAGCGGTGCTTTGATCACCGCCCATGTGGCCCTTGACCAAGGGCGCGAGGTTATGGCTGTTCCAGGAAATATTACCAATAAATTAAGTCAAGGCCCTAATAACTTAATTAAGCAGGGTGCGGTTCCTGTTACCAGTACGAGCGATATTCTGGAGGGACTGGGATTAGGATTAATCTTTGCTCCTGATGCCGGTAGGGGTGAACAAAATTTGTCGCTTTCCGTAAACGAGAAAAAAATTTTTAGTTTAATTGAATATGAACCGGTTTCTTTGGAGATTCTGGTTCAAAAATCGGGTTTGCCCCCGGGCGAAGTTATGACGGGTTTAATGTTTTTAGAAATTAAAGGTTGTGTGAAGCAAATGCCGGGCAAGCTTTATTATCGTACCGGTTGATGATCAGGTATCAGCAGTCGGAAGTCAAAATTAGCATGTCCAGGGACGGTTCTCTCATGCTGACTCCTGACTCCTAAGTAGTTACATACATGCATATAAATAAAAGAAAACGGCAAGCTCCGTACAGTAGAGGTGAAAAAGCGTGGCTAATACCCTGGTAATAGTTGAATCACCGGCCAAAGCCAAAAGTTTGGGAAAGTTTCTAGGTAGAAGATTTATTGTAAAGGCCTCGATGGGACACGTAAGAGATTTGCCCAAAAGCCAGTTCGGCGTGGATGTTCAGGAATCATTTAAGCCTAAGTACATTACAATTCGTGGCAAGGGCGACATTATTAAAGAATTAAAAGCTGCTACTAAAAAAGCAGATAAAATTTTACTGGCGTCCGACCCTGACCGGGAAGGAGAAGCTATAGCCTGGCACTTGGCTAATGTACTGGCTATTGATGAGAAATCACCATGCCGGATTGAATTTAATGAAATCACCAAACAGGCGGTGCAAAAAGCTGTAAAACAACCACGTCCCATAGACCTGCAAAGAGTTGAGGCGCAGCAGGCCAGACGCATTTTAGACAGGCTGGTGGGTTATAACTTAAGCCCGCTGTTATGGCGAAAAGTTAAAAAAGGATTAAGCGCGGGCCGGGTACAGTCTGTGGCCATGCGTTTAATTTCTGATCGCGAGGAAGAAATCCAGTCCTTTGTTTCTGAAGAGTACTGGTCACTGCTGGCAAAGCTGCTCCGAGGCAAGGGGAGTCATTTTGAAGCCAAACTGCATAGGATTAACGGGGAAAAAGCCCATATTCCGGATGAAAAGACCGTAAAAAAAATCATCAGCGACCTGCAGGGCGCAGCTTACCAGGTTTCCAGCGTTAATAAAAAGGAGAAAAAAAGACAACCGGCCCCTCCGTTTACCACGAGCAGCATGCAGCAGGAAGCATATAGAAAGCTTAATTTTACAGCACGTAAGACCATGATGGTGGCGCAGCAGCTGTATGAAGGTTTGGACCTGGGCAAAGAAGGTCCGGTGGGTTTGGTAACCTATATCCGTACTGACTCAACAAGAATTTCGGAGACAGCTGAACAAGAAAGCAGGGAATATATAGAGGAAAAATACGGTAAGGAATACATCCCTGAGGTAGTTCGAAGAGTTGCGCCAAAAGGGCGCGCCCAGGACGCCCACGAAGCTATTCGCCCAACTGCCGTTGGCAGGGAACCGGACAGCATAAAAGATTTCTTGACCAGAGACCAGTATAAATTATACAAACTGATCTGGCTGAGATTTGTTGCCAGCCAGATGAGTCCTGCTCTTATTGATACTACCAGTATTGACATAGAGGCGGGAAGCTACCTCTTCAGGGCCACGGGCTCGATCATTAAATTCCCGGGTTTTATGCAGGTATATATTGAGGGGCGGGATGAGGGAGATGATAACCCTGACAATGCCTCACTTGATGATAATTTGCTGCCGGAGCTGAAGGAAGGAGAAAAAGTTAAGGTTGTATCTCTGGTTCCCAAACAGCATTTTACACAACCGCCACCGCGGTATACCGATGCAACATTAATCAGAACCCTTGAGGAAAAGGGAATTGGCCGTCCCAGCACTTACGCTCCCATTGTAGACACGATTATCAAGCGTGGTTATGTGATTAGAGAGAAGAAAAACTTTTATCCAACGGAATTGGGGCAGGTAGTTGTAGAATTATTAAAACAATATTTTCCAAACATTATTGACGTGGAATTCACCGCAGACCTGGAAAGAAAGCTTGACGATGTGGAAGAGGGGGATATAGACTGGGCCAAGGTGCTTGAAGATTTTTATTATCCATTCAAGGAAACCTTAACCATAGCCGAAAAGGAAATTGAGCATATTCAAGTGGAAGACGAGGTAACGGACGAAATTTGCGAGCAATGCGGGCGCAACCTGGTAATTAAAATGGGTAGATTTGGTAAATTTCTGGCCTGTCCAGGGTTTCCGGAATGTAGAAACACAAAGCCGCTTCTTGAACCGACAGGAGTTTCCTGTCCGAAATGTGCTGGTGAATTGGTATTGCGCAGAAGCAAAAAGGGTAGAAAGTTTTACGGGTGCAGCAATTACCCCGATTGTGATTTTGTTGTCTGGGACCAGCCCACAAACGAAAAGTGTCCTAATTGCGGAAGCCTGATGGTAAAGAAAGAAAACAAAGGTAAAATCGTATATCGCTGCAGCAACAAGGAATGTAAAAATGAGATAAATGACGTTCAAATGGAGAAGCAAACCGTAAACAGCAATGAAACCAGCATTAGTGTTCACTAACAGGAGTTGTGTCTATTGTCTAAACCAGTAACAATAATAGGCGCCGGACTGGCCGGGGCGGAAGCCGCCTGGCAGGTTGCCAGAAGAGGGGTTCCGGTCAAGCTTTTTGAAATGAGGCCGGAAAAGTGCACTCCAGCCCATCATACCGGCTTATTTGCTGAACTTGTATGCAGTAATTCACTACGTGCGCAGGCGTTGGAAAATGCTGTAGGCTTGCTGAAAGAAGAAATGCGCCGGCTTGATTCCATCATCATGCATTGCGCTGATAAACACAGTGTGCCTGCCGGTGGCGCCCTGGCTGTGGACAGGGCGCAGTTTGCCGCTTGCATTACACAAATACTTGAAGAACACCCGCTTGTGGAGATTAAGAGAGAAGAATGTTTACAATTAGATTATGACAGCGGGATTGTTATTGTGGCCTCCGGACCGCTTACTTCACCGGAGCTGTCTAAAAAAATCAGGGAATTTACCGGGCATGATTATTTCTATTTTTATGATGCGGTGGCACCCATAGTTACTCTGGAGTCAATTGATATGGACAAGGCCTTTTGGTCTTCACGCTACGGCAAGGGTGGAGAAGATTATCTCAATTGTCCGATGAATGAACAAGAGTATGAAAAATTCTGGCAAGAGCTGGCGGCAGCTGAACGTGCTCCACGCAAAGAATTTGAGAACGAAAAAAATTTTGAAGGATGCTTGCCTATTGAAATTCTAGCCAGGCGCGGGCAAGACACCATGAGGTATGGTCCAATGAAACCGGTTGGACTGGTTGATCCAGGTACAGGAAAACGTCCCCACGCGGTGGTCCAGCTTCGCAAAGACAATGCCGCCGGATCTTTGCTCAATATAGTGGGATTTCAAACCCACTTGAAATGGAGCGAGCAAAAAAGAGTATTCAGGATGATATCTGGCCTGGAACAGGCTGAATTCGTTCGTTACGGAGTTATGCACCGTAATACATATGTTAATTCACCAAAATTATTATTCCCTACCTATCAAACCAGGGAAAATTTACAATTATTTTTTGCGGGGCAGATTACCGGTGTCGAGGGTTACGTTGAATCAGCGGCTTCAGGCCTTACAGCCGGACTAAACGCATACTTGATGACCAATGGCATGAAGACGGAGACACTGCCACTCGAAACCGCTCACGGAGCGCTGGCTCATTACATAACTTCAGCAGATCCGGGCAATTTTCAACCTATGAATGTAACGTTTGGTTTATTTCCACCCATGGATGTCAGGATTAAGGATAAAAAAAATCGTTATGCTGCCTACGCCGCCAGGGCGCTGGAGAAACTTGAACAATGGAAAGCAGCTTCGGAATGCTTTAATTAAGGGTAGGTTGTTATGTATAGTTATATAGATGGTTTTTTGATTTACCTCCAAACTGAAAAAAATGCCTCCCGGCATACCATAAAAAGCTACCAAAATGATTTATTTGAAGGATTATCTTTTTTTTCGGGTACACTAAAAAAGGATGATTATACCATCCAGCCTGGTGACGTAAATACAATACTGTTTCGCAGTTACCTGGCCTTGATGCGGCAGAAACAAATGTCTGCTGCCACCATAGCCAGAAGGATGTCAGCCTGGCGCTCTTTTTTTAAGTATCTCTGCCGTGAAGGTGTTATTGAAGACAACCCGCTGCATAGAATCAGCATACCAAAGCGGGACAGAAAATTGCCCAGTTTTTTAACTGAAAACGAAGTAAAAAAACTAGTGGAATCTCCCAATACAGAACAAATTTTGGGATGTCGGGATTTAGCTGTGCTCGAAACTCTATACGGTACCGGTATACGGGTTGGTGAACTGGTTGGATCCAATACCGGGGATGTAGATGTAAAAAAGGCGTTATTAAGGGTTACAGGCAAAGGCAACAGGGAAAGGATCGTTCCGCTGGGCACTTATGCTGTTGATGCTTTAAACGCATATCTTCAGCTGGCGCGTCCTGTTCTGTTAAACAAAAGCGCGGCTTGTCCGGACGCCTTGTTTTTAAACAATAAAGGCGGCCGCCTGACCGATCGTGGAGTCCGCTGGTTGCTGAAACGTTATTCATTACGTATGGAATTTAATAAAAAAACAAACCCCCACGCATTTAGACATTCATATGCAACGCACATGTTGGATAACGGGGCTGATTTGCGGGCGGTCCAAGACTTACTCGGGCATGCACGCCTATCCACTACGCAGATATATACTCATTTAAGCAAAGAACGGATTAGACGAATTTATGAAAAAAGTCATCCACGGGCATAACTCAGGAGTCAGTAGGTAGTAGGCAGAAGTTAGGAGTCAGGATACGTCCAAAACGAGGTGTAAGCATAGAAAACAACTTATTCTTTGGTAGTATTCTGAATTCTGAATACTATTATAATGAATCTTAGGAAGGATATGAGAGAATGTTTCACGCGACAACCATAGTGGCTGTAAAAAGGCGGCAAGAGGTGGCAATGGCCGGTGACGGTCAGGTTACTTTTGGGCAAAATACGATATTAAAGCATAACGCCAGAAAACTGCGGCGCCTGCACGGAGGCAAGGTGCTGGCTGGATTTGCCGGTTCGGTGGCTGACGCTATTACACTGTTTGAAAAATTTGAGGGCAAGCTTGAATCATTTCAGGGTAATCTTAAGCGCGCTGCAGTGGAATTAGCCAAGGAATGGCGCACCGATAAATTTTTACGGCGACTTGAAGCACTGCTTGTTGTGGCAGATAAGGAATGCCTGCTGGTGGTCAGTGGCAATGGTGAGGTAATAGAACCTGACGATGGTGTAGTGGCTATAGGGTCGGGCGGGCCTTATGCGCTGGCGGCAGCAAGGGCGCTGATCAAGAAGACGGATTTGGCTGCAGATGCTATAGTACAAGAGGCGCTGGCCATAGCGGCAGATATTTGTGTATATACTAACGACAGAATAACTGTGGAAAAATTATAGCGGGGAGGGCGCGTAGATGGTTTCATTAACTCCAAAAGAAATTGTAAATGAGCTCGATAAATACATTGTTGGCCAGCATGATGCCAAGAGGGCGGTTGCAATTGCCCTGCGCAACAGATATAGAAGAAGTTTGCTGCCTGAAGATTTAATTGATGAAGTTTTACCTAAGAACATATTAATGATAGGGCCGACCGGTGTTGGTAAAACAGAAATAGCCCGCCGGTTGGCCAAACTGGTTAATGCACCTTTTATTAAAATTGAAGCGACAAAATTTACTGAAGTTGGTTATGTGGGCAGAGACGTTGAGTCCATGGTAAGAGATTTATTAGAAACGTCAATTCGGATGGTGCGCCAGGAAAAAATGACCCAGGTGGAAGAAAAGGCCGGGAAGATGGCCGAAGAGCGGATTATTGAATTGCTCGCACCTCTGCCCAGTCAGGATAAAACTATGCGCAACCCTTTGGAAATGCTGTTTGGTGGCGCGCGCCAGCCTGAACAAACTGAGGAAAAACAATATGATCAGATGGCCAGCAGAATCAGGTTTGAAAGGGAAACACTGCGTGAAAAATTGGCCAAAGGAGAATTGGAAAAAGAAACTGTTGAAATTGAAGTTGAAGATAATAAACCCCCCATTATGGAAGTTTTTACTGGATCCGGCGTAGAGGAAATGGGTATTAATATTGGTGACATGATGGGAAACTTATTTCCTAAAAAGAAACACCGCAGAAGAGTTACCGTCAGTGAAGCGCGCAGAATATTAACTCAGCAGGAAGCCCAAAAACTGATTGATATGGAAGAAGTCATAACCAGCGCAGTTTACCAGGCTGAAAATAACGGTATAATTTTTTTGGATGAAATTGATAAAATTGCTGTACGGGAAGGGGGCGGCGGACCGGATGTTTCCCGGGGCGGCGTTCAAAGAGACATTTTACCTATTGTCGAAGGTTCCACGGTTATGACAAAATACGGGCCTGTTAGAACTGATCATATTTTGTTTATTGCCGCGGGTGCCTTTCACATGTCAAAACCCTCTGATTTGATTCCCGAACTGCAAGGCCGTTTTCCGATCAGGGTGGAACTGTCAAATCTGACCAGAGAAGATTTCTTGCAAATTTTAGTCGAACCGAAAAATTCCTTAATTAGGCAATATATCGAATTATTGCGAACAGAAGGCCTTGAGGTCAATTTTTCACAAAACTCACTTGAGAAAATTGCGGAAATAGCTTATACTGTTAATGAGCATACGGAGAATATCGGTGCCAGGAGGCTTCATACTATTATGGAGAAGCTTTTTGAAGAAATATCTTTTAATGCTCCTGATATGAAAGGCAGTGAATTTACCATAGATGAGCAATATGTCACAAATAAACTTGATATGGTGGTAAAAGACAGGGATTTAAGCAGGTATATTTTGTAAGATGTAAAAAGTGCTTTGTGCTTTTTATTTTTTATTTTGGTTTTGACAGCCAACAAAAGTCTTATTACAATACGATGTTATAACGATGTTATAGTGTAAGAAAGAGGCGATGTAGTTGCGTGGATTATTGGAAAAAACTCGTTCAATTAATAAGGTTTTGCAAAAATCAGCTGGTTACCCTGTAGATTTTAAAGAAATTGCAGCAATTTTGAGCGAAAATATTGTGTGTAGTGTTTACATTTTAGACCGCCGCGGTAAAGTATTAGGCTTTACCTATCTAAAAGGCTTTGTCTGTGAAACCATGGAAGACATCGTTGAGTCACCGGCAGGTTTCCCGGTTGATTACAATCAAAATTTATTGACTATCAATGAAACCCATGCCAATATCTGTCAAACATTAAATGCTTGCGCATTTAATCATGACAAACGTTGCGAATACAACAAGATAACCACAGTAGTACCCATTGTCGGTGCCGGCAGCAGACTCGGCACACTGGTATTGGCCAAGTATACCGATAACTTCACTGACGAGGACCTTATCCTGGCGGAATTAGGTGCAACAGTTGTGGGCATGGAGATACTGAAGGCCCGTCAAGACCGGATGGAAGAAGAGGCGCGGAAACGTGCCGCTGTCCAGATTGCTCTGGGAACTCTTTCCTATTCCGAACTAGATGCCGTACGTCACATTTTTAAGCAATTAGAAGGTGATGAAGGCCTGCTGGTGGCAAGTAAAATTGCTGACCGGGTTGGTATTACCAGATCCGTAATCGTAAATGCACTGCGCAAATTTGAAAGCGCCGGTGTTATTGAATCCAAGTCACTGGGGATGAAAGGCACCTATATCAAAGTTTTAAACGATCGCCTGCTGGAAGAATTGGAAAGATTGCAACAACATTAAAAACAACAAACAATGAAAGAACAGCTTTAGGGCTGTTCTTTTTTATGTTTGAAACTCTGATGACATAGGATGAAGAATCGATACCGTTGGCAAGGCGATCCGGCGGCTTCCCGGAGTAAATGAAGCACTGGATGCGTTCCATAGCCCGTCAAATCCAGAAAGCTTGACCCCGGAAGGGCGTAAAGCTACTCCGGGCTGTTTGTTGTAAGCGTTATACACAAGTAGCTTCACGAACTATAAGGAAAATGCGTAGCGCACGGAGGGATCCACCGGAGCGCCAGATATAAGTAACGTAAGAATTATCCTAGCTTCTTGCCTTTGCGCCAAGTATGTGTTAAAATACTTGCTGGTGTTAAATACACACGTTACCTGATTTCAACAGGTGGTCCCCTGCTTGGGGTCCTGTGAAAAAATGACGGTGGCGGAGGAAAAACCGGTGGGGGAGGAGGTGTAGTAATGGCTGTTATTTCAATGAAACAATTATTGGAGGCCGGGGTTCATTTTGGTCACCAGACTCGTAGATGGAATCCCAAAATGGCTCCTTACATTTTTACAGACCGCAATGGCATTTATATCATTGACTTGCAAAAGACTGTCAAAATGGTTGAGGAAGCTTATAATTTTGTTAAATCCGTCGTTCAGGACGGCGGCAGCATTCTTTTTGTCGGCACCAAGAAACAGGCCCAAGAATCCGTTAAGGATGAAGCTGAACGGTGCGGTATGTATTACGTTAATCAGCGCTGGTTGGGAGGTATGCTTACAAACTTCCAAACCATTCGCAGGCGGATAGACAGGCTGCAAGAGCTCGAAAAAATGGAACAAAATGGGACCATGGAAAAACTGCCTAAAAAAGAAGTTGCTGAGCTCCTGCATGAGAAGGAGAGACTAAACAAGTTCTTAGGCGGCATCAAGGATATGCGCAAGCTGCCCCAGGCAATTTTCATCATTGACCCGCGTAAAGAAAGAATTGCCGTGGCAGAAGGTCGTAAATTGGGTATCCCCATTATTGCGATAGTAGATACAAATTGTGATCCCGATGAAGTTGATTATATCATTCCCGGCAACGATGATGCCATCCGGGCGGTTAAACTCTTAACCAGCAAGATGGCAGAAGCGGTTCTCGAGGGAAAACAGGGAGAACAAATGGCTGAATAATAATGGTGGGGGATATGCCCGTTAGGGTAACCCCTGCCTTTTTTCTGTGTTTTTAACCAGGTAAAATAGGTTATAATATTAGATTATCAGGAAATAAATGGCTAAAGGAGGAGATGTTCTGTGGCAGAAATAACTGCTGCTATGGTTAAAGATTTACGGGAAAAAACCGGTGCTGGTATGATGGACTGCAAAAAAGCGCTGGTAGCCACCGGTGGCGATATGGATAAAGCCGTTGATTTCTTACGTGAAAAAGGTCTTTCTGCGGCCGCGAAAAAATCAGGAAGAATAACAGCCGAAGGTTTGGTTGAATCCTACATCCATGCCGGCGGCAAAATTGGCGTTCTTCTTGAAGTCAACTGTGAAACCGATTTTGTGGCCAAAACCGATGAATTTAAGACACTGGTCAGAGATATTGCCATGCAAATAGCTGCTGCCCGTCCGGAATACGTAAACAAGGAAGAGGTCCCCGAGCCGGTTGTGGCCAAGGAAAAAGAAATCTTAGCCGCTCAAGCGGCAAATGAGGGGAAACCGGAAAAAATCATTCAAAAGATGGTTGAGGGGCGTATTGAAAAATTTTATAAGGAAATCTGTTTATTGGAGCAGCCATTCATTAAAGATTCCGATAAGACTGTGAAACAATTGATCACAGAAAAAATCGCCACTATCGGAGAAAATATTTCTGTGCGCAGGTTTGTTCGCTACGAGCTTGGAGAAGGCCTGGAGAAAAGGAAAGATGATTTTGCAGCAGAAGTTATGGCTCAGGCTCAAAAATAAATTAAGTGGAAAAGGATTTAAAATTTTCTTGTTGAATAAAGGTGGAACGGGAGGTTTTTATCCCTATGGATGTGCCCGAACAGGTTCCCAGCTATAAAAGGGTCATATTAAAACTCAGCGGTGAAGCATTGGCTGGTACCATGGGTTATGGTATTGACCCGGAAGTGGTTTACTCTATAGCCGTTCAAATTAAAGAAGTAGTTCAACTAGGTGTTGAAGTTGCCATAGTAGTTGGCGGCGGAAATATTTGGCGGGGAGTTGCAGGCAGCACCAAAGGTATGGACAGGGCTACCGCGGATTACATGGGAATGCTGGCCACGGTAATTAATTCCCTGGCTTTACAGGATGCATTAAGTAAGCACGAAGTTGATACCAGGGTGCAAACAGCCATTGAAATGCGCGAAGTGGCCGAGCCGTACATTCGCAGGCGAGCAATCCGGCATCTGGAAAAGGGACGGGTAGTTATATTTGCTGCGGGTACCGGTAACCCTTATTTTTCAACCGATACCACTGCAGCGCTCCGGGCGGCTGAAGTAGAAGCTGAAGTAATATTAATGGCCAAGCGGGTGGATGGGGTTTATGATTCTGACCCGCTTAAAAACGTCAATGCCAAGAAATTTGGCAATCTTAGTTATATTGACGTTTTGAATAAAGGGCTTGGTGTAATGGATTCTACCGCTACCTCCCTATGTATGGACAATAAAATTCCACTTATAGTCTTCAATTTAAATGAAAATGGGAATATCAAAAAGGCTGTCTTGGGACAAAATGTCGGAACTTATGTTGGAGGTGGTACAATTGGCGAATAACGCGATTTCCGATGCAGAGAAAAATATGATGAAAACGGTTGAAGTGCTTACCAAAGAATTCGCCACAATGCGGGCAGGTAGAGCCACACCGTCTTTGCTGGAAAAGATAATGGTTCAGTATTACGGAACCCCTACTCCAATAAACCAGCTGGCCAATATCAGTGCCCCGGAAGCCAGATTGCTGGTGGTGCAGCCCTGGGATAAAACTGTTCTGCCGGATCTGGAAAAGGCTATATTAAAATCGGATTTGGGTATAACTCCGGCCAGCGACGGAAACGTTATTAGATTGGCCATACCACAGCTTACCCAGGAAAGAAGAACTGAACTGGTTAAGGTAATTAAGAAGAAGGCTGAAGAAGGTCGCGTGGCTGTGCGCAATATTCGCAGAGATGCCAACGACACCTTAAAAAGCCAGCAAAAAAACGGGGAGATTTCAGAGGACGAACAGCGCCGGCTGCAAGATGAAGTTCAAAAGCTTACGGATAAATACATAAAAGAAATCGATGGCCTGCTTGCAGCAAAAGAAAAAGAAATAATGACCGTATAGCATGAAATGTGAGGGACTCCTGGCATTGGAGCTTAATCAAGCGGTAGACTTATGTCGTTCAGCCGGTATGAATGTAAATATAGCATATACAACCCCTCCTAGAGGTGAACCGGGGGGACATTATAGAGTTGTGCGTTGTAAAATGACTGCCGAAAAGGTATTCTTGATAGCAGCCAGGGAAATTGCAATGAAAGGAGG
Source organism: Desulfotruncus arcticus DSM 17038 (assembly GCF_900113335.1). GTDB lineage: Bacteria > Bacillota > Desulfotomaculia > Desulfotomaculales > Desulfallaceae > Desulfotruncus > Desulfotruncus arcticus. The sequence continues at coordinate 216,369 of NZ_FOOX01000005.1, read as the reverse complement.
TGTGGTTAGTAGTGGCCTATAAAATTACAGATGAGTGCTTGGCCTGCGGTACCTGTTTAGAATCCTGTCCCAACGAGGCTATTGTTGAAGGAGATACTTATTCAATCGACCCGGACAAATGTGAGAACTGCGGAACATGTATAGAAGAGTGTCCTACCGGAGCAATTATTGAGGAATAAGCGAATAAACCCCCTCGTTTTCCGGAGGGGGTTGTTTTATAAAAGGAGGAGCGGGGTAAATTGTTTAAACGGTTGCGAGGCATCCTCCGCAAAGGAAACGTTAAAGATGGCATAGATAATTCAGAGGATTATTTGGAAAAATTAGATATTGCAAGGCTTCCCGCCCATGTGGCTATAATCATGGACGGCAATGGACGATGGGCAATAAAAAGAGGAATGCCACGATCGTTTGGACATAGAGCCGGTGTCAAAGCTTTGCGTCAAATCGTTGAAGCCAGCGTGGAATTAAAGCTGAAACATTTAACTGTTTATGCATTTTCAACGGAAAACTGGAAAAGACCCCGGGAAGAAGTAAATATACTTATGAATTTATTGGTTGAATACCTTCATAAGGAGATCGAGTCACTTTGTGAAAATAATGTCAAAATTAATCCGATGGGGATTATCTCTGAACTGCCCCAGCACGCTCGCGACGCTGTTGCTATGGCCATTGAAAGAAGCAAGAATAACACAGGATTATGTTTCAATATCGCCTTAAATTACGGTGGTAGGACGGAATTATTGATGGCGGTTAAGGAAATCGGTCAAAAACTACTAAATGGCGAATTGGAATTTGCAAAAATCGATGAACAAGCGATTGCCAATCATCTGTTTACCGCAGGCCAACCAGATCCAGACTTGTTAATCAGGCCATCCGGTGATTACAGAGTAAGTAACTTTTTACTTTGGCAGCTGGCTTATACCGAGTTTTGGTTAACTGATACAATGTGGCCTGATTTTAACAAAACAGAGTTTTTTAAGGCGCTGTTGGATTATCAAAGACGGGAAAGACGTTACGGCGGTTTGTTGCATAAATAAAAACCTGGTTGGTGATTTGGTGCTCTGGCATAGGATTATTAGTGCTTTTATAGGTATACCATTGTTTCTGGCTGCGGTTTGGTACGGAGGATTACCCCTGCTGGTTTTAACCGCAGCATTAATGTTATTGGGGATCTGGGAAATTAGTAGGATCTTTGCGCGAATTGATTTAAAGGTACCTTGTTTATTGGCAATGTCTAGTTGTCTTTTTCTGCTAGTTTTGGCATATCATTATCAAGAGGGCTATTCCGGCGTGGCGGTCGTTGCGATAATAATAGCTGTTTTTCTTGCAATGGTAATGCAATACCCCCGTTTTACACCTATTGATGCAGCTGTGACTTTGCTTAGTATTTTCTATGTTGGACTTATAATTTATTTATTTTTAATCAGTACATATGATAATGGATTTATATGGTTGCTTATATTGTTGGTATGTACGTGGGCCAGCGATACGTTTGCTTATTTAATCGGACGCAAATGGGGCAAACATCCTCTGGCGCCCGCATTAAGCCCTGGTAAAACACTGGAAGGGTCCGTGGGGGGGATTTTGGGGGGGATTATTACGGCATTTGCTGTTACCGTTTTTACAAGGGATTTACCTTTTCTGCCCGTGCTGTTAATAGGATTTATTATAGGTATTACCGCCCAGGCCGGCGATTTGGTGGAATCAGCAATCAAGCGTCAGGCCGGCATCAAGGATTCAGGAAACCTTATTCCCGGACACGGGGGAATATTGGACCGCTTTGACAGCATGCTTTTTACGGCCCCCTTTGTTTTTTATTATGTAGGCAAGGTGATTTTAAACTGAGGTGAATCTTTCGTGCCACGAACGATAAAAAATATACTCTACGTACTGGCAGCTGCAGTAACGATTTTAGCAGGATATTGCGTTATTAAATATGTACTGCCTGAAGCATTAACCTGGTTAAAATTTATCATTTTGGTTTTGTTTCCCTTTTTACTTGCGGCAATTTTCAGCATGCTCATGGAGCCGTTGGTTGAAATCGTGAGCAGAGGGGGCAGGATTCCTCGCCTGCTGTCTGTCCCAATTGCCATGCTGCTTTTTTTCGGAGGCATTGGCACGGTGCTTACATTTTTTGTTTTAAGACTGGTTCAAGAGCTTAATGACCTGTCGCTGGTGCTGCCGGATAAATTAGAAACCATTGAAAATTTTACAGATTTGTGGTTTAAAAAAGGTGTGCTGTTTTACGGCACTTTGCCCAAAAGCGTAACCAGCAATATGCGTGATACTATAGAAAAATTGACCAATTCCTTGCAACAATGGATAAGCGATCTCATTGCTGTATTAATTCATTTAATCAGTGTTGTCCCTGGTGCTATCATGGTACTGCTGATCAGCATAATTGCAACTTATTTTTTCAGCAAAGACCGGGACAAAATTGTGGAATTTTGGTTAAGAATAATTCCTCACCCTTGGGGAGAAAGGACATTGCAAATTAGCCGGCAGGTGGCCGGGGCTTTCCAGGCTTACGTTCGGGCACAGTTTATTCTCATTTCGATAACCACTGTTATAAGCATTGTGGGATTATATTTAATAGGTACTGAATACGCACTTACTTTAGGTTTATTGGTTGGAATATTTGACATGATCCCGGTATTGGGGCCGGGCACTATTTATATACCGTGGGCGATTTGGGCGTTCGTGACCGGTAATGTCGTTTTAGGTTTAAAACTTACTGCTTTGTATCTATTGGTAATGGTGGTGCGGGCGGTCATGGAGGCCAAAGTTGTAGCTGCCAATCTGGGCTTGCATCCACTGGTGGTGCTTCTGGCCATGTATATAGGATTAAAAATGATCGGGGTAATGGGGCTTGTATTGGGTCCGCTGATAGTTATCGGGGTTCAGGCCACCATTACTGCGCTATCGGCTGAAAAATAATTGCTGAGGAGTCAGTAATCAGTAGTCAGAATGAGAGAATAAGTATTCAAATTCTGACTACTGACTCCTGAATTCTGACTACTGATTAATATTAAATTTCTTAATGGGGAGAATTATGAAACAGATTGTCATTTTGGGTAGCACGGGCTCAATTGGCCGGCAGGCGCTGCAGGTGGTGGATCAATTTGCTGAGGAGATCAGGCCGGTAGCATTGGCCGCCGGTAAAAATCGAGATTTGCTGTTACGGCAGGTGTTAAAGTATAAACCCCGACTAGTCTCTTTGTATAGTAAAGAAGACGCGTGCTGGCTCAGGGACAAAATACCGGATACAAAGGGCATTGATATTCTTTTTGGCCGGGAGGGGCTTATGGCTGCGGCCTCCTTGCAGGGTGCAGACACTGTATTAACCGCCATATCTGGTGCCGTCGGCCTGGAGCCTACAGTGGCAGCCATTGAAAATGGTAAAAATATAGCCCTGGCCAATAAAGAAACCCTTGTAGCTGCCGGACAGTTGGTCATGGAAATTGCCCGGCAGCGTGGGGTAAAGATTTTGCCGGTGGACAGTGAACACTCTGCTGTTTGGCAGTGTTTAAACGGAGAAGATTCTTCCGCTCTCGCAACGATATTGCTTACGGCTTCCGGTGGTCCGTTTCGTAAAACGGATGCAGCTCTGATGGCAGATATAACACCTGCAATGGCGCTGAGTCACCCCAACTGGCAGATGGGTCCGAAAATAACGGTTGATTCGGCCACCTTAATGAATAAGGGTCTGGAAGTTATAGAAGCCAGGTGGTTGTTTAATGTACAGTATGATAATATAAATGTTGTGATACACCCGGAAAGCATTATCCATTCTATGGTGGAATTTGTAGACGGTTCGGTTATCGCGCAAATGGGTGTGCCGGACATGAAACTGCCCATTCAATACGCGCTGTTTTATCCCAAACGGCAGGCTGGAGATGTAACCAGATTGCACTGGCCGGTTCGCAACCTGACCTTTGAGGAGCCCGACTACAAACGTTTCCCGGCACTGGCCCTGGCTTACCAGGCAGGCAGAACAGGGGGGACAATGCCTGCTGTAATGAATGCCGCTAATGAAATTGCGGTGGCTGCATTCCTTGCCAATAAGATTAGCTTTACTTCCATCCCCAGGCTTGTGGAAGAAGTAATGAGTAAACACGATTCTCTGACTTATAACTCCGTGGAAGAAGTTTTGGCGATAGATTCTTGGGCCCGTTCTGCGGCTGAAGGATCCTTGCATCGATATTTAATTTAGATTTTTACCGCAAAGGATGAAGATATATGGCTACTTTTTGGGCGTCTATTTTTGTTTTCGGGATACTGATTTTTTTTCACGAGCTGGGACACTTTGCCGTGGCTAAAGCCGTGGGAATAAAGGTTCACGAGTTCAGTTTGGGTTTCGGGCCTAAACTTGTAGGAGTAGCCCGGGGTGAAACTAATTACAACTTGCGTCTTTTTCCTCTTGGCGGGTTTGTCCGGATGGCCGGAATGGACCCTGAGGAAGAGGAAGTGGAAAAAGGAACAGGTTTTGGGGATAAGACTGTTTTACAGCGGGTTTCGGTAATTGTGGCCGGGCCGATTATGAACTTTTTCCTGGCGATTCTATTGCTGGCGTTGATTTTTATGTTTCAGGGCTATCCGGCGCCAAATACAACAATAAAAAGCATACTCCCCGGCCAACCGGCTGAAATTGCCGGCATTAAAGCCGGTGACAGAATAGACATGATCAACGACAAAAAAATGAACACCTGGGATGATATTACTGCGTCCATTAACAGTCATGCTGGAGAAAAAATAAGCGTATTAGTGATCAGGGAGCAAAAACCTGTCGAAATAACAGTTGTGCCTGAGGCAGGTGAAGGTGGCCGCGGGCTTATCGGCATTATGCCCGAACAGGAAATGAAACGATTAAACCCCCTGGCGGCAATTGCCACTGGTTTTAGCTTTACTGTTAAAGTTACAGTGTTAATCCTCAGTTTTATTGGTAAAATGATCACGGGCCAGGCTCCGGCCGATTTAGGCGGCCCGGTAAGGGTAATCTGGGAAATAGATCAGGCTGTGCAAACTGGTATATTTTATTTGCTGCAGTTGGCTGCATTTTTAAGCATCAACCTGGGATTGTTTAACCTGCTTCCGATTCCTGCGTTGGACGGCAGCAGAATTATGTTTCTGGGGTTCGAAGGTTTGAGAGGACGCCCGGTTGATCCTGCCAAAGAAAATTTTATCCACCTTGTTGGATTTGGCTTTTTACTGCTGTTGATAGTTTTTATCACATATAACGATATACTGCAGCTTTTTATTCAAAACCCGCAGGCCCCGTAAGGAGGAATTTTTAGTGATACGCAGGAAAAGCAGGCCGGTAAAAATGGGTAATGTTACGATAGGCGGCGACGCACCGGTTACCGTACAGTCCATGACCAATACAGATACCCGCAATGCTCTAGAGACAAGGAACCAGATTAACAAACTGGTGCAAGCCGGCTGTGAAATAATCAGGGTTGCAGTGCCCGACCTGGAAGCGGCGAGGGCATTGCCGCAAATTAAAAAAGGCCTGGATATTCCTCTGGTAGCAGATATCCATTTTGATTACCGCCTGGCGCTGGCCTCCCTGGAGGCCGGGGTAGAAGGCCTGCGCATTAATCCCGGCAACATCGGGGGCGCAGATAAAGTAGCGGCGGTGGTCAAGGAAGCAAAACGAAGAAACACCCCGATCAGAATCGGCGTTAATGCCGGTTCGCTGGAAAAGGATTTGGCAACCGGTGGTGCAGTTACACCTGAAGCCATGGTCCAAAGTGCCGTAAGGCATATAGCCATGCTGGAAAAGATGGACTTTTATGATATTAAAGTATCTTTAAAAGCATCCGACGTACCCCTGATGTTGGAAGCATACCGGCTGCTGGCAGGCAGGGTCGATTACCCTTTACATATTGGGGTTACAGAAGCGGGAACATTATTCCGGGGCAGCATCAAGTCAGCGGTGGGAATTGGTATTTTGTTATGGGAAGGTATTGGGGATACCGTCAGAGTCTCCCTTACCGGCGATCCTGTCCACGAAGTCAGGGCTGCCTATGAAATTTTAAAGTCTTTGGGGCTCAGACAGCGTGGCGTTGAAATTATATCATGCCCCACCTGCGGAAGGACGCAAATAGATTTAATTACCATTGCTGGTGAGGTGGAGGAGCGCTTGGCGGCGCTGGACAAGCCCCTGAAGGTTGCTGTTATGGGGTGCGTGGTAAATGGCCCGGGCGAGGCAAAGCATGCTGATGTGGGGATAGCAGGGGGCAAAGGGGAAGGACTAATATTCCGCAAGGGTAAGGTTATCCGAAAGGTTAAGGAAGAGTTTCTTGTAGAAGAACTTATTAAGGAAATAGATCAGATTATAGGCGGGAGGAATCTTTAATGAGGGTATCGCAGTTATTAATGCCGACCCTACGGGAGGTGCCGGCCGAAGCAGAAGTAATCAGCCACCAGCTGTTGCTCAGGGCCGGGTTTATTCGAAAGGCCGCTGCAGGTGTATATACTCTTTTACCGCTGGCCTGGCGTGTAGTCCGTAAAATTGAGCAAATAGTCAGGGAGGAAATGGACCGGCAGGGTGGTCAGGAAATTATGATGCCCATTATTCAGCCTGCGGAACTATGGCAGGAATCGGGGCGCTGGGATGTTTACGGACCTGAATTATTCCGGCTCAAAGACAGGCACGGCAGAGATTTTTGCCTTGGCCCCACTCACGAAGAAATAATCACCGCTCTAATTAGGGGTGAGATAAATTCCTATAAACAATTGCCGCTGTTACTGTACCAAATGCAAAATAAATACAGGGATGAGCGCCGCCCCAGGTTTGGCCTGTTAAGGGGCAGGGAATTTATTATGAAGGACCTTTATTCCTTTGACCGGGATGAAGCCGGGCTGGACGTCAGTTATAATAAAATGTATGAAGCCTACACCAATGTTTTTAACCGCTGTGGTTTAAATTTTCGTCCCGTTGTGGCTGATTCAGGTGCCATAGGCGGAAGCGGGTCACATGAATTTGCGGTGCTGGCGGATTCAGGCGAGGTTAACATATTATATTGTTCAGATGAAGAATGCGGTTATGCTGCCAATGAAGAGAGAGCAGAAGCTGTTCCACCGGCAGCGGGTGAAAAGGAGCCGCTGCTGGAGTTGAAAAAAATCCAGACACCAGGCTGCCGGACAATTGAAGAAATCTGTCTGTATCTGAAGTTGACGCCGCAAAAAATGATCAAAACTATCTTATATCAGACTGAAAAAGAAACCGTTGCGGCCATGGTCAGGGGCGACCGGGAAGTTAATGAAATTAAGCTGTATAACGCCTTAGGCTGCGTCCGGTTGGAGATGGCGGATGAAAAAATAGTCAGGGACGCTACCGGTGCTCAAACCGGCTACATGGGGCCGGTTGGCCTGAATGGAATCAAGCTGGTGGCGGATAATGAAGTTATGCTGATGGTTAACGGCATAGCCGGCGCCAATGAAGATGACCATCACCTGGCCAATGTAAATCCGGATCGGGATTTTAAGCCCCATATGGTTAAAGATATCCGACTGGTTAAAGCAGGAGAGCCATGCCCTAATTGCGGGGAGGCTTTGTTGGAAGCCAGGGGTATCGAAGTGGGCCAAATTTTTAAACTTCGTGATAAATACAGTAAAGTGTTGGGCGCAACTTTTCTTGATGAAAACGGTAAAGCCAAACCTTTCGTCATGGGCTGTTACGGCATTGGCGTAACCAGGACCATGGCGGCCGCAGTTGAACAGAATCACGATGATAAAGGCATCATCTGGCCTGTGCAAATCGCTCCTTATCATGTTATTGTGGTGCCCATCAGCAACAAAGATCAGGAACAGGTGCAGACGGCGGAAAAGCTATATCAAGATCTTGTCGCGGCCGGAATTGAAACGGTATTGGATGATAGACCTGACAGGGCCGGGGTGAAATTTAAGGATGCCGACCTGGTGGGCTATCCCTTTCGCATCACTGTGGGGTCTAAAGGCCTGGCCGAAGGCAAGGTGGAATTTTATTCACGCTGTAAGGGAGAAGTAGCAATGGTACCACTGAACAATATTGTGGAAACTGTTAGGTCCTGGTTGCAAGCGGAAGGTTAACAACTGCCAAACCGTTCAGGTAATGCCCGAATATCATTACCTTGCCAAGTTTTTTCTATTATGATATAATTGTTTTTGTTTAGTGATCCGGTATCTATTTTCACCAGAGAGTATTTTTTAAGGAGTGGGTATTACCCACTCTTTCGTCTTATAATAAGGAAAGGGGACACACCCCTTCGGGGAATGTCCCCCGATTCTGAAGTGATTATATCTTCGCACAGCCTGTAAGATCCCGCCCTCTTAGGTCGAGGATTAACAGGCTGTAAGCTCGAAATAAGTGCGACTAAGGTTCAGATGGGGTCAAAAACCCCACCTGAACCAAGTCTTCTTTATTGGATTACTAAATATTTTGCGAGGAGGTTCTTAATTGAGTAAGGGCAACGTTGTAAAAACTATAGAGGAAATTGTTGCTCCGGTAATTTCTGATGTTGGCTTTGAACTTGTGGATGTTCAGTATGTAAAAGAAGGTGGCAATTGGTACCTTAGGATTTTTATAGATAAGCCGGGTGGCATTGGGCTGGCAGATTGTCAATTGGTATCTGAAAGAATAGACCCTTTGCTGGATGAAAAGGACCCCATCCCGCAATCCTATTTGCTGGAAGTATCTTCTCCGGGTCTTGATCGGCCGCTAAAAAAATTGGCTGATTTTGAACGTTTTACCGGAGAAGGGATTAAATTGACCACGTTTGTGCCTGTTGAGGGGAAACGAAAGTTTACGGGTAAGCTTGTGCATGCAAGCAACCATTCGGTTACCCTGGAATCAGAGGGCCTAAATGTGGTCATTCCTATGGATTCTCTAGCTTCGGCGCGCCTGATCTCGTTAACCGCCGCTAAGACTCCCGCCTCTACAGGCGGGAGTTAAGCGGCGATAAACTCGAAATAAGTGCGACTAAGGTTCAGGTGGGGTCAAAACCCCACCTGAACCAAGTCTTCTTTATGGGGGCAGTCTAAAAGAAACTGAGGGCAACTGCCCAGCTGAAGGGAAGCGATTGTCCAAAAAACAATCGATAATTATTAAGCCGCTTTGCTAATAAAGCTTGCGGCTTTGGAGGGAAACGTTAAAAATGAGCACCGAGTTTTTAGATGCGCTCAAAGACCTGGTAAAAGAAAAAGGTATTACAGTTGAAGTTTTGCTTGAAGCAATCGAAGCGGCATTACTTTCCGCTTATAAAAGAAATTTTGGTTCTTTGCAAAACGCTAAAGTATACATTGACCGGGAGACAGGTGAGTGCAAAGTTTTTGCTCAGCGTACCGTAGTAGAACATGTTGAAGACCCCAGATTGGAAATAGCTGTTGAAGAAGCCAAAACAATAGATCCCAGGTATGAAATTGAAGACATGGTTGAAACCGAAGTCACGCCCAAAAACTTCGGCAGAATAGCGGCGCAAACGGCAAAACAGGTGGTGGTTCAGCGTATTCGCGAGGCAGAACGAAACATTATCTATGAGGAATTTGCCAATCGCGATGGAGATATTATTAATGGTATTGTGCAGCGGATTGAACAAAAAAATGTATTCATAGAGCTTGGGAAGACAGAAGCAATACTGACTCCTACTGAGCAGATGCCCGGTGAAAGCTATAACCAGGGCACCAGGATTAAAGCCTACATTGTTGAAGTCAGGAAAACAACCAAGGGACCCCAAATTTTTGTTTCCCGAACTCATCCCGGTTTGCTCAAAAGACTTTTTGAACTTGAAGTGCCTGAACTGCAAGAGGGTGTGGTGGAGCTAAAGTCTGTGGCCAGGGAGGCCGGGCACCGGTCAAAAATAGCTGTATATTCAAGGGATGAAAATGTCGATCCGGTGGGTGCTTGCGTTGGCCCCAAGGGTATGCGTGTGCAAACCATAGTGAACGAATTAAACGGCGAGAAAATAGATATTATTAAGTGGGATAATGATCCTTCCAAGTTTATTGCCAGTTCGTTAAGCCCGGCCAAAGTTGTTGCTGTAGAAGTTTGGGAAGACGAGAAAATTGCCAGGGTTATCGTGCCTGATTATCAACTTTCGCTCGCCATTGGCAAGGAGGGACAAAACGCCCGTTTAGCAGCTAAATTAACAGGTTGGAAAATAGATATTAAGAGTGAAAGCCAAATGGCGGAATTATATCCGGAATATGAAGATCTGTTTGCCGAGGAATTTATGGAATAGGGGGTGTTGCTATTGCCCAAGATTAAAAAAATACCCCAGAGAATGTGCCTCGGCTGCCAGGAGATGAAATCCAAAAGGGAGTTAATCAGGGTAGTCCGGACACCGGAAGAAACCGTGGAAATCGATCCAACCGGTAAGCGTTCAGGAAGAGGGGCTTATGTCTGTCCAAATAATGAATGTCTGGAAAAGGCAATAAAAGGAAAAAGATTGGAGAAAGCATTAAAACAGCCAATTTCAAAGGAGATTAAAGAAAGTCTCTTTGAAAGGATGAACCGCCCATGACCTGCAAGTTGGCGGATATGCTTGGTTTATGCAGACGCGCCGGCAAGGTTATTAGCGGTGATACGGCGGTGCGCAACGGATTGTTGAAGAATGAAGTCAGACTGATAATAATTGCCAATGATGCAGCCATTAAAAGTAAGGATAATTATTTGCTTTTAGCAAAAGAAAATAATATTCCTGCTTTCTGCTACGCTTCAAAGAATGAGTTGGGTATTTTGTTGGGGAAAGCGCCGCGTACCGTGGTAGCGATTACTGATGAACAATTGGCCCGGGGTGTAGCCGGAGCGATGGAAAGGGGAGATAACGGAATATGTATGCCACAATAATTCGGAGGTGATGTGTATGGTTAAAAAAAGGGTCCATGAAGTTGCAAAGGAGCTTAACATAGAAAGTAAGGAAGTTATTCAACAACTAAGTAAAATGGGGGTTAAGGTGAAATCACACATGAGTACCCTGGAAGATAACGAGGCAGAACAAGTCTTAAACCATTTTAAAAGTCAGGAAAAAAGAGTGGATACAGTTAAGGTTCAACAAAGGAACAACGCTACCAGGGAAAGGGATACCTCCTCCAGGCATAGCGGTAATCAGAACAGAAGGAATAGGGCGGACAGAGGTCCCGGCTTAGTAGATCGTGTACCTTCAAGACCCCCCGACCGTAGATTTACGGAAAAACCGGCTCGTGCCAATGGCCCCGGAGGCGGTGCCGCAAATAATGTCGCCAAGCCCAAGCGGAGAGAAGAGTACTCCAGGCCGGTAAAGCAGGCTAATAATGCGCCTCCTCAGCAAAATCAGCAAACTCAGCCAAATCAAGGCCCTCCAAAGCGTACAGGTAACGCTGCCCACGAGCAGCAGCCCAGGCCTTTTGTGAGAAAACAACAGGAGCAGCAGCCAAGACAGGAACAGCAGAGGCCCGGACAACCAAGACAGCCCAGACCTGCTGAGCAAGCTAGGAGAAATGACCGCAATCAGCCTGCCAGGGATAAAGGCTTCAGCGATAAGCCCCAGCGCTTCCAGAAGAGCTTTGGCCAGCAGGGTGCGCCGGCGACCGGTCCCAAAATAAAAGCTGCTGAAAAGGGAAAACCGGATAAAATAAAAGCTCTGGAGAAAACTAAAGCGCAAGAGCGCATTAAACAAGTTGAAAAGCAAGCTTTCAAAGAGAAAGAAGTTAAAGGCAAGTTTGACAAAGGTAACCGTTTTGATAAATTTGACAACCGAAAAGCGGGTGGCAAGGGGCCCAGAAGGAAAAATTTTGCCCAACAAAAGCAGGCTCCTGTTAAAACTCCGGTCAAGGAGAAAAAACCTATTGTTATCGGCGAAAGCATTATCGTCAAATCACTGGCGGAAAAAATGTCTATCAGCGCCGGGGAAGTAATTAAGAAACTGATGGAGTTGGGGATTCTTGCCACCATCAACCAGGAAATCGATGCTGATACCGCAACACTAGTAGCTAATGATTTAGGTTTTCAGGTGGATATCAAAATCGAAGTTGATAAAGAAACAATGTTGGTTCAAGAGCAGGAAGACGCCCCGGATACACTGTTAGCAAGGCCATGTGTGGTTACGATCATGGGACACGTTGACCACGGTAAAACATCACTATTGGATGCCATTCGAAAAAGTAATGTTATAGCTACCGAGGCGGGAGGCATTACCCAGCATATAGGCGCATATCAGGTTGAACATAAAGGTAAAAAAATTACCTTTGTTGATACGCCGGGGCACGAGGCATTTACCGCAATGCGGGCCAGAGGAGCAAAAATTACCGATATAGCAATTCTGGTTGTGGCCGCAGATGACGGGGTTATGCCTCAGACCATTGAGGCAATTAACCACGCCCGGGCAGCAGAAGTTCCGATCATTGTGGCTGTCAATAAAATTGATAAAGAAGATGCCCAACCGGAAAAAGTTAAACGCCAGCTGACAGAGTACAATCTCGTCGCCGAAGAGTGGGGCGGGGAGACGATATTTGTTGAGGTATCTGCCAGGGAAAAGCAGAATCTAAATGAACTGTTGGAAATGATATTGCTGGTAGCCGAAATTGGCGAATATAAAGCTAATCCAAACCGCGCTGCCAGGGGAACTGTCATTGAGGCGGAACTGGATAAGGGCAGAGGGCCGGTGGCTACAGTTCTGGTGCAAAACGGAACCTTAAAGGTCGGTGATTTTATTATTGCCGGTGTTGCTTACGGTAAAGTGCGGGCTATGATGGATCACACCGGACGCAGGGTTAAGAAAGCCGGACCTTCAATGCCCGTTGAAGTGCTGGGTTTTTCGGAAGTACCGCCTGCGGGGGAACTCTTTTATGCGGTGGAAGATGAGAAACTTGGCAAACAGGTGATCGGAGAACGCCAGGTCAAAAAACGTGAGGAAGATCTTAAGGTAACTGCGCCTAAAGTATCCCTGGATGATTTATTTAATCAAATCCAGGAAGGGCAGGTTAAAGAGCTTAATATTATCATCAAGGCAGACGTTCAGGGCTCTGTTGAAGCCGTTAAACAGGCACTTCAGCAAATCAGTACTGAAGAAGTGCGCGTAAACGCGATCCACGGCGGTGTGGGAGCTGTTACTGAAACGGATATTATGCTGGCTTCCGCATCTAATGCAATAATCATTGGATTTAATGTCCGTCCGGATGTCAATGCCAGAAAGGCCCTCGAGGCTGAAAAAGTGGATATACGGCTTTATCGCGTTATTTACGATGCTATTGAGGACATCAAGGCAGCTATGAGCGGCCTGCTGGAACCGGAATATAAGGAAGTAATACTGGGCCGTGTGGAAGTACGTAAAACATTTAAGGTTTCCAAAGTCGGAACAATCGCCGGCTGTTATGTTACCGAGGGTAAAATTACCAGGGATTCCGGGATCAGGGTTATTCGCGACGGTATAGTTATCCACGAAGGAACTCTGGAGTCATTGAAGAGGTTTAAGGACGATGCGCGTGAAGTTAACCAGGGTTATGAGTGCGGCATGACCATAGAAAAATTTAACGACCTGAGAGAGGGAGACCAACTGGAAGCCTTTACCATGGAAGCTGTAAAACGTGAATTAGCATAAACTACAAGGGGGGATAAATGATGTCCCACCGGCCGGAAAGATTAGCCGAGGCAATTAAAAAAGAAGTGTCTGACCTTTTACGGGAAGAATTAAAGGATCCCCGTATAGGTTTTGCCACATTAACCTGGGTGGAAGTTTCTAATGATCTTAAATACGCTAAAATATTTGTCAGTGTATATGGGAACAAAGAAGAACAGAAAGCCACTATGGCTGCTTTGAAAAAAGCGCAAGGGTATGTTCGAACTGAGCTTGGGCGGCGTATCAGGCTAAGGCATGTTCCGGAGGTTTCTTTTAAGCTTGATGACTCAATTGAACACGGCTCCAAGGTAATTAAGCTGCTGGACGGGGTAATCAGGGACAATGAATAGCAAGGAAATTAAAATCGACCAGATTGCACAAGCAATTGCTAGGGTGAAAACAATTGCAATATGCGGGCATGTAATGCCTGACGGTGATAGCCTGGGATCGGAATTGGCCCTAGGTATAGCACTGCGTAAAATGGGCAAGGAAGTCCTGCTGTTTAGTCCCGACCCCGTACCGGAGGCATACACTTTTTTACCGATGGCTTCGGAGGTAAAGCACCAGCTTGAAGATAATAACCAAAAGTTTGACATGTTTATTTCCGTTGACTGTTCAGTTCCGGACAGGCTTGGAGATTTTATCAAACTGATACAGCTATCAGAACAGGTTGTTATAATAGACCATCATGCCGGTTCTACGGTATTCGGTGATTTGTATCTTAATGATCCCGAAGCTGCAGCGGCGGGAGAAATTATTTATGACATTTTAAAAGTTCTTCCTGTGAATATTGACAGCGACATAGCCCAGTGTTTATATGTGGCTATTGTTACCGATACCGGCTCGTTTCGCTATGATAATACCGGCCCTGAAACGCACCTTAGGGTTGCTGAATTACTGAGGGTCGGTATTCCTGCCGCGCGCATTAATAAGCAGTTATATGAAGAAAAGCCCCTGGTTGGTTTAAAAATATTAAAAGAGGCGCTTGATACATTAACACTGAGCGGGTGTGGCAGAATTGCCTGGATGTGCGTAAAAAGAGAGGTTCTGCAAAAATTAGGTGCGCATGATGAACATGTGGATGGAATTATTAATTACCCCAGAATGATCAAGGGCGTTGAATTAGCCCTGTTTTATCGCGAGATGGGCCAGGACAGGTTTAAGATCAGCTTCAGGTCCAAGTATAACCTTGATGTCAATAAATTAGCGGCTTTGTTTGGAGGTGGCGGGCATTCCCGCGCAGCCGGCTGCATTATTGAGGGTGATTTTGAATCTATTCAAAAGAAAATCCTGGAGGCTGCCTTACAGGTGCTGGAGGATGCGGAAAGGTGAACGGCATTTTAAATGTTTTAAAACCAGCAGGTATGACCAGCCATGATGTGGTAAATTTTATTCGGAGATTAACCGGGCAGAAAAAGGCAGGTCATACAGGGACTCTCGATCCAGGCGCTGCCGGTGTGCTGCCTGTATGCCTTGGTAAGGCTACCAGAATAATAGAGTACCTGTACGATAACAAATCATACAGGGCCGAGGCCACTTTGGGAATTTCGACCACAACCCAGGATGCATTTGGTAAGGTAATCCACAGATCTTCCTGGGATAATATAGACTTAACGTACATACAAGGATGTTTAAGTTCTTTTACCGGTAAAATTGAACAAATACCTCCAATGACATCTGCTATCAAGCATCAGGGAAAAAAACTCTACGAGCTTGCCAGGGCAGGTATTGATGTAGAAAGAGAGCCCCGTACGGTTTACATAGATAAAATAAAAATTGTTCATTATTACCCCGGGAAAATTAATTGCCCACCCAGGATAATTTTCGATGTTGGTTGTTCGGCAGGAACTTATATTAGGACATTATGTAATGATTTAGGAGAAAAGCTGGGCTGCGGTGCTTTTATGTCTTATCTGCTGCGCACCAGGGCAGGAGTATTCAGTATAAATGAAACGCTAACTCTGGAAGAGTTAGTTGAACTAAAGGATAATGGCAGATTGGAAAGCGTACTGGTTTCAATGAGCAGCGCTTTATCACATCTACCGGTTGCTGTTGTACAAAACAGCGATATTAAGCTGGTTAGCTGTGGAAACCGGTTAAGATTGCCGGTTAATTCTTTTAATTGTAAGCCGACCGCTGACCTGCGGGTGCGCATCGAATCTAACGCAGGGTTGCTGGCTATAGGTGCCATATCAGTTCCGACGGATTCCCCGGAACATTATCTTTTACAACCTGTTAAGGTTTTGGTATAGCATACTAGTGGAGGTTTGAAACAGTGCAAGTTTATAACAGCTGGTTGGAGTTAAAGGACAGATACGATAAATTGGTATTAGGGCTGGGAAATTTTGACGGCTTGCATCTTGGCCACCAGAAACTGATCAGCAGCTTGGTGCAAAAGGCCCGGACAATTGGAGGCACTCCCGCGGTATTTACCTTTGTTCCTCACCCCATGGCCGTTTTAAGGCCCGAGGAAGCTCCTCCGTTGATACTATCACCGGAAATTAAACAGAAGATGATTGCTGATTTAGGTGTGGAAGTGCTGATCATGATTCCATTTAACATTGAATTTTCCAGAATGGGCCCGGAAGACTTTATAACTATGGTTTTGCACCAGCACCTGGGGGTCCATTCTGTTTTTGTAGGTTATAACTACACTTTTGGCTACAGGGGTATGGGCACCCCCGAGCTATTAAAAGAGTATGGTGAAAAATTGGGCTTTGAAGTTGAGGTAATAAGCCCGGTGGTATATAAAAATAAACCGGTTAGCAGCACATTAATTAGAGCTTTAATCGCTGAGGGGGACATTGCCGGGGCGAGGGAGTTGCTCGGCTATTGCCCGATTATTGATGGAGTGGTCGTTTATGGTGAGCAGAGGGGGAATACCCTTGGTTTCCCAACTGCTAACCTGCAGCCTGGTTCAGATTATATTGTGCCTCCCAACGGTGTCTATTCAGTGAAAGTTAAAGTTAATAACGATTTATTCCTTGGAGTGGCCAATATCGGGGTAAAGCCCACGTTTCATAATAACTCGATCAATCGAACTATAGAAGTTCACCTGCTTGATTATAACGGAAACCTGTACGGACGCAGAATTATGGTCTATTTTATCCGGCGGATGAGAGCAGAAAAGAGATTTAATTCTGCCGGGGAATTAATCGCTCAGATTCAAAAAGATATTAGTGAAGCCCGGCGGGATGCTTCCGGGCAAGTATAAAAATATCTATGGCCTAATATACATCTTATTAAGTTTACTTGTAAGGCAGATTATGCTACAATTACCTAGTACCTTATCAGTAAACGTCCCGAAAACCGTTGAAGGGAGACGTTTAATTAATGGGGGTACCAAAATTCAATTCACCTGAAGAAGAAATTAAAAAGTGGCTGAATCAAATCGCCCTGATATGTTTGAGTGAGGACTTTCAAAAGCTCAAAAAAGAATTAGAAAAACTATATTTGCAATCAAATGTTGAAAATGTACAAATCGTTGCCTTTCAAGATGCATTATATGCTTTTTTAGCGCAGGAAGAGGATGAACTTTCATTCAGGACCGGGACTAATTAAGCATTATGGATAGTAAAGTTATAGTTACGGAACATGCACGCAAACGCCTTAAGGACTTTCGTCAGGATAAGATTACAACGACTGATATAATGTTAGCTGCCAGCAGTATACCAGGGCGTATCCCCACGGCGACAAGGTTTAGAGGTTTTTTTGCCAAGTCCGGGCGAATGTTTGATATTGTGGCCAAAGATATTCCTTCAGGAAGATTGGTTATTACCATAATTGGTAAATAATAGAGTTATGAACTGTTAGCTAGGGAATGCGTTTATCTCCGACGATTAACTTGGCTAGCAGCGATTATAAAACACAAGGAGGTGAGCACCGTGGCATTGTCAATCAATGATAAACATTCCATTATTGAGAGTTTTAAGCTGCACGAAAATGATACCGGTTCGCCCGAGGTGCAAGTGGCGATTTTGACCAACCGGATTAATCACTTGACGGAACATCTTAAGATTCACAAAAAAGACCATCATTCGAGGCGCGGTTTGCTGAAAATGGTTGGACAGCGCAGAGCTATGTTAAATTATCTCAAAAATAATGATTTTAATCGTTATCGTACTCTGATTGAAAAACTAGGATTGCGTAAATAAAAAAGCGGGGAATACCCCGCTTTTTACATTTTTTGTTATCAGAATAAAAGTCCATGTATTTTTTATCTTTTAGGAAGGATATAATACTAAATATGTAGAATGTCATAATTTTGGTGCTGGCTATATTTTTTTGCCTTAGCCAAAGCTTGACTTTAGTTGGGGACATACCTCCGACCTGGAAGCTTAACCCTAAAGAGGAGGTATGTCCCCGTACCTTAATTAAAGAAAGGAGGTACACCCGTTCTTAATTCGGGCAATCCAGAGATTACCGAAATTTTGAGACCGGATGGAAAACCCGTATGCAACAGCAAAACAAATTGATCAAAGAACTTGAAATTGGCGGCAGAATAATGCAGTTAGAAACAGGAAGGGTGGCCAAGCAGGCAGGGGGTGCCGTATTAGTCCGGTATGGAGATACAGTTGTTCTGGTTAATGCCACTATGGCCAAAAAGGCTAGAGAAGGTTTAGACTTTTTCCCGCTCACCTGTGATTACGAGGAGCGTCTTTATGCGGTAGGTAAAATACCGGGTGGTTTTATTAAGAGAGAAGGGCGTCCCAGTGAAAAAGCCATATTAACCTCGCGTTTGATAGATAGGCCTATTCGCCCGCTGTTTCCCAAAGGAATGCGTAACGAAGTGCAGGTTATTGCGGTGGTTATGTCGGTTGATCAGGATAATCCACCGGAAATGGCAGCTATGGTAGGGGCTTCGGCTGCCCTGCATATTTCCAATATTCCCTTTAACGGACCTATTGGTGGCGTAATTGTTGGGAGGGTAGATAATAAATTTATAATTAACCCGGATGTAACAAATGCTGAAAAAAGTGATATGCATCTTGTCGTTGCCGGAACGCATGATGCAGTTATGATGGTTGAGGCAGGGGCCCGTGAAGTACCTGAAGAAACCATGCTTGATGCTATCATGTTTGGTCATGAACAGATTCGGAAGATTGTAGAGTTTATTGAAGATTTTAGGCGTGAAGCACTGGAGCTGGGCTTGGCTAAAGAAAAGTATATTCCTGCATTGGCTGGAATTGAAGAAGACTTGGAAGCGGCAATAACCCCCAAGGCTTTGGAAGAAGTTAAGAACGCTGTTCAGGAATGTATAGCCAAGCAGCTGTCTAAAAAGGACCGGGAAGCACTGCTTGACCAGGTTAAGGAAAACCTATTGCTGGAGTTTGCTGAAACCTATCCCGAGCAGGAACAATCCATAGTCAACATACTTGAAGTTGTGGAAAAGAAAGTGGTACGCAGGTATATTCTTTTTGACCGCGTCAGAATAGACGGCAGGGCACTAAACGAAGTAAGACCAATATCTGTAGAAGTTGGAGTTTTACCACGCACGCACGGTTCAGGTTTGTTCACCAGGGGACAAACGCAGGTTCTTTCCATTGCAACCCTGGGAGCCATCTCTGAAGAGCAGATTCTTGACGGTCTTGGTGTTGAGGAAACCAAACGCTTTATGCATCATTATAATTTCCCGCCTTTTAGCACTGGTGAAACCAAGCCTATGAGATCACCGGGCAGAAGGGAAATCGGGCACGGGGCGCTGGCTGAACGCGCACTGGAACCGGTTATTCCGCCGGAAGAAAAGTTTCCGTACACAATTAGGCTGGTTTCCGAAGTTTTGGAAAGTAACGGCTCGACATCAATGGGCAGTGTTTGTGGCAGTTGCCTGGCGCTGATGGATTCCGGTGTTCCTATTAAGGCACCTGTTGCAGGTGTTGCCATGGGCTTAATCAAGGAAGATAATGAATTTGCCATATTAACGGATATACAAGGTTTGGAAGACCACCTTGGTGATATGGACTTTAAAGTTGCCGGTACAACCAAGGGTGTAACCGCTTTGCAAATGGATATAAAAATTGCGGGCATTGACAGGGATATTCTACAGCAGGCATTAAGACAAGCCACAGAGGGTAGAATGCATATCCTTGGTGAAATGACCAAAGTGCTCGCGCAGCCTAGAGAGGATCTCTCTCCTTATGCACCAAGAATTATTCACACAGTAATTGACCCGGATAAAATTAGAGATGTTATTGGACCGGGCGGAAAAATTATCAAGAAAATCATTGAAGAAACCGGCGTTGACATTGATATTGAAGATGATGGAAGAGTTTTTATTGCTGCGGTTAATCCCGATGCCGGAAAGAATGCTTTAAGTATAATTCAAACACTGACCAAAGAAGTGCAAAGCGGCGAAATTTATCGCGGCAAAGTTGTCAGGGTGACCGATTTCGGCTGTTTTGTGGAGGTAGTTCCCGGAGTTTTGGGTCTGCCGGGTAAAGACGGTTTAGTGCATATTTCTCAACTTGCCCATGAAAGGGTGGACAAGGTTGAGGACGTGGTTAGAGAAGGAGATATTATAGAGGTTAAGGTTATTGGTTATGACAACCAGGGCAGGCTTAAGCTATCAAGGAAAGATGTCATACCGGTACCCGAAGGTTTCGAAAAGGAAAAGCCAAGGGATAGGGACAGGGATAGAGATACCGGTCGCCGCCCCAGAAACCCCAATAACCGTAGGCCAAATAGCAATAGATCAAGCTAATATTTAAATACCCCTTTTAAACATGGGGTTTATTTTTTGTATCATGGGGGAGGGGCCATATGTCTCTGGAGTTATTTGGCTACAAGAGCGTTAAGGAAAAAGTTGACCGGGAAAAGCAATGGGTTAAAAACAATTTTTCAGATTGCCCGATTCATTACGACCCGGAAGCTTCCTGGCGGGAAAACGCAGTTGTTTGCCGGCTTTCAGTTTTGCTGCCGTACTGCAATTATTTTGGTATTTATCAAATTCTTAACCAAGAGTTTAATGACGCACTGGCAGCGGAAATAATAGAAACCGGATTAAGTCCCGTTTTAGCAGTTGGTGCCGGATGCGGGGAGCTTGCCGCTGTTTTGGAAAAAAGAGGTATCGATATTTATGCAGTTGACAATTCCTCTGAATCGCTGCCCCGGAATCTTACCAGGAGCAGAGAACAACCTCTTCAGACGAATTACCGGTCAGCCATTGATAAATTCAAGCCGGAATTAATTATTTGTAGCTGGATGGCGGAAGAATCAGATTGGATCAAGGATTTTACGCTTTCCGGTTCGGTGAAAGCCTGCATATTAATCGGTGAGGATAATAAGAGAACTGATACCGACTTCGCTGGCTGGCCAAGCGAGGTGCTGAAAGGATCAAATAAGTGGTCTCTGTGCAGGTTGGATCATGGGGTTGACTTTGAAAGACCTGAACTTTGGTGGAGACATTCCAAAGTGGTAATTTTTCGAAATGCTTTAGTACAAGGATAACCCGCTTTTTCAACGGGTTATTTTTTTTATGCGCTTTTCTTGCGGTTGGTTATCCGCTTGAAGTTCAGGTAAACAATTGTGGCAATTAATATAAATCCCTATAATAATTTCACTGGTTACTAAGGCTTTGGCAAAAGCCGTGATGGGGTAAACATCCTCGTAACCAGTCGTAGTAAAAGTGATGTAGCTGAAATAAAAGTAATCAAAAAAATGGCTTTGGGGGGCCAGGCCGATAAAAGATCCAGGAGCAATCCAGATTAAAAGCCAATAAAGCAATGAGTAAAAAACGGGTACTATTGAAGTGAAGATTACTGTTTTTCAAAAAATCTTATTAATATCAAATATAACCCCGCTCTCCAATAACTATTGCTTATTGTTAATTATATAACAATTTCATAACATTAGGAAAGCATACCTGGCCATATTTATGGCGAGAGCTAAAGATTAAGGTATAAAAAAGCGCGCATTTAGGGAACTGATTAAAGCACGCTTTTCTTGTCATTGGGGTACGGAACAGGGAATATATTTAAAACAGTTGGCGATTAGAACGCTTTTAATAGGGGGTGGCTGAGATAATTGTTGTATTCAGGCGTAAGCGTATTTTATTAGGGACTTTAATGTTGATATTTGTGTTAACGCTGGGGGCTTTTATTCTCTCAATGGAAGGAAAAACTTCCACAGTTGCCGCAGAGCCCATTTACCAGGGAAATGAAGATTCTAAATCAATGGCGCTTACTTGTAATGTTTTCTGGGGAGAAGAATACATAGGGCGGATGTTGGAAATTTTAGAGGAGAAGGATGTTAAGGTTACTTTTTATATTGGTGGAACTTGGGCGGAAAAATTCCCCGGTCTTATTAAAAAAATAAAAGAAAAAGGTCATGAAATTGGCAGTCATGGCTATTCCCACCCACACCCGGATCAGTTGTCAGTAGATGGAAATAAAAATGATATAGCACGGGCTGAAAAAATTATCCAGGGGATAACCGGAGAAAAGCCGAAACTATATGCTCCGCCTTATGGGGAAAGGGGGGCGACTGTGCTGCAGGCGGCTGGTGATATGGGTTACCGTACTGTTTTGTGGAGTATAGATACTGTTGACTGGCAGCTTCCTGATCCCGGGGTTATTGAGGAAAGGGTCATTGGTAAAGCTCATAATGGAGGAATTGTGCTGATGCACCCTACCGCTCCTACCATTAAAGCTCTGCCGCGAATAATTGATACCCTCAAGGAAAGGGGATATCAAATTATAACAGTAGGTGAAATGTTAAAAAACCCCTAAAACCAAAATGAAAAGGAGATATTGAATGAGTCGGAAAAATATTTGTAGCATGATCATTCTAACGTTGCTGTTGGTTTTTCATTCATGCTTCTCCCCGCAAGCGGCCATTGCCAACGAACCTAAAATTGGTGCTAAATCAGCGGTTTTAATTGATGTATATAACGGCCAGGTGCTTTATGAAAAAGATGCCTTGCAAAAAAGGCCGATGGCCAGCACGACCAAGGTTATGACCGCTGTAGTGGCCCTGGGCGGTTCGGATTTACATAGCAATAGCAGGGTAAGCAAAAATGCTGATCAAGTCGGCGAATCCTCCATGCATTTGGAGGAAGGGGAAATCTTAACTCTGGAACAATTATTATACGGAGCATTGATGCCTTCCGGTAATGATGCCTGTGTAGCAATAGCCGAACACGTGGCCGGTTCGGAAGGTTTTTTTGTTTTATTGATGAACGAAAAAGCTGCACTAATCGGGGCTGTTGATTCTTGTTTTAAAAATACCAACGGTTTGCCGGAAAAAGGGCATTATTCCACTGCACTTGATTTAGCACTAATAACCAGGTATGCGCTGCATAATCCCGTTTTTTGCGATGTTGTCAAAACAAAGTTTAAAGTTGTAAAAGGACCGGATTCTTTAGATCATTATCTTAAAAATACCAACAAGCTGCTTTGGAGTTATCCCTGGGCTGACGGGGTTAAAACCGGTACAACACTGGAAGCCGGACAATGCCTGATTGCATCTGCCAACAAGGGGGAACGCCGGTTGCTGGCGGTAGTGTTAAAAGATAATAACAGGTTTGCTGATGCTGAAACACTGTTTAATTATGGTTTTAATGAATTTAACCTGGTTAGGAAGCTCTATCAGGGAGAAATATATACTAGAGTGCCGGTGGTAAATGGAGCAAGCAAAGAAGTTCCGGTTATGGTTGCCAATAATATAACAATAAATTTAAGAGATTTGGATTTGGAACATTTGGAGCAGAAGGTGCAAATTCCGCGCCTGGTTAATGCGCCGGTGCAGGAGGGCGAGCGTTTGGGTAATATTGAGTATTATTTGGGGGGGCATGAAGTTGGTTCAGCTGAAATCATTGCAGCTTCATCTGTGCAAGAAGCAAGTGTTATCCAAAAGATTAAGAAAAAAACCATTTTGTACTGGAATTTAATCTAATAAACAAGGAATTTAATCTGATAAACAAGAATGTTAACCAGGAAACTGTAGGATTGGGAGGTAACCGTGTGATCAAAATAGCCGAGATGGCTAATGGTATCAAAATATTAACTGAGCATATCCCCCATGTGCGATCAGTTGCAGTAGGAGTTTGGGTTGATGTTGGGTCCAGAGATGAGGGTGACCAACAGGCTGGTATTTCGCATTTTATTGAACATCTGATGTTTAAGGGAACTGCCCGGCGCAGCGCTAAGGACATCGCTGAAGAACTGGATGCTGTGGGCGGGCAGCTCAATGCATTTACAACCAAGGAATATACTTGCTATTACGCAAGGGTTCTTGATGAACACTTTCCGCTGGCCGTTGATTTATTGAGCGATATGCTTTTAAATTCGCGCTTTGACCAGTCTGATATAGACAGAGAGAGAAATGTAATAATTGAAGAAATAAAAATGTACGAAGACACCCCCGACGAATTGGTTCATGACATTTTGGCCAGGATCATTTGGAGCGAGCACTCATTGGGGAGGCCTATTATCGGAAGCGAGCAAACGGTAGGGGGGCTCTCAAAGGATACTCTGCTTGCTTTTTATAAAAAATATTATAGTTCAAGAAATATTGTCATAGCAGTTGCCGGAAATTTGGATCAACAGCAGGTAATGGAAGGCCTTACAGCCATGTTTGGCAAATTAAGCGGCGATAAGAAAGATGGCCTTTATACTGTGCCTAAACCTAATCACCAAGTGGTGTGCCGGACCAAAGATACCGAGCAGGTTCACATTTGCTTGGGTACACCCGGTCTGCCTATTGATCATGATAATATTTATGTTTTTCAGATTGTTAATACTATTTTGGGTGGAGGATTAAGCTCGCGCCTGTTCCAGGAAATTAGGGAACAAAGGGGACTGGTTTATTCCGTATATTCTTACCACAGCTCTTACCATGATTCCGGCCTTTTTTGTGTGTATGCAGGGTTAAGCAAGAAAAATGTGAGGGCTGCCCTGGAATTAATAGTAAAAGAAATTCGTGACATAGAGAAAAACGGTGTAACTCCGGCTGAATTAGCCCGTGTTAAAGAACAGCTTAAGGGTAACTTGCTGCTCAGCCTGGAAAATGTTAATTCTCGCATGAGCAGGTTGGGTAAATCCCAATTGTATCTTGGAAAAGTGATTCCACCTGATGAACTCGTTAAAAAGGTCATGGCCGTGACAGTGGAAGACATTAAGGATTTAACCAAGAATATATTTAAACCTGAAAATTTTTGTGTTGCCAGTATTGGGCCCTGGGAAGATGAGAACATGTTACTGGAATTAATTGCTAAATAGATTAACCACGGGATGTATTAATATGATAATTAAATTTAAAAAAATAAATCCTACGATCGGAGATACAATTCCTTCTCCTTCATATGTCACCACGGGGGCAGCGGGTATAGATTTGGCCGCTGCCATTGTTGAACCGGTAACCGTTGAACCGGGAGAACGTGTGATGATCCCGACAGGATTGGCAGTAGACATACCTACCACTGAAATTGTTGGGCTGGTTTTCCCCAGGAGCGGGTTGGCTGCCAGGCATGGTCTTGCCCTTGCCAACGCAGTAGGTGTGATTGACAGTGATTATAAAGGAGAAATTTTATGTCCGGTTCAAAACAATGGAGAGCAACCATATCAAATTAAACCAGGTGATAGAATAGCTCAGCTTCTTTTCATGCCGGTCCTGAAGGCCCAAATAGAATTTACAGAAGAATTGTCTGAATCAGAGCGGGGCAAAGGAGGCTTCGGATCGACGGGCAGGTAGAATCAATAAAACTTAATTACTCAGCCAATCAGTTAACAAAAAAAGAGCACACCAGGATTTAAGGCGTGTTCTTTTTTTGTTATTGTTAGGTACTACCGGAGCAGCTGAAGGCCTAACCTGAAAAAAGTTTTTAAGTTACTTATATCTGGCGCTCCGGTGGTTCCCTCCGTGCGCTGCGCAATTTTCCTTGTATCTTTTGGTTACCTATAGCTAACGCTTACACCAGACAGCCCAGAGAAAGTTTACGCCCTTATGGGTCAAGCTCTGGGGCTATGACGGGCTATTTTCCGCATCCAGCTCTATGCTTAATCCGGGAACCACCGGATCACCTTGCCTACGGTATCTATTTTTCATCCTCTGCTAGTACCGCGTTCAGCGAAAGTATTTATGGGACAAAATATGTTCTAGTAAGGAATATTTTGCAAATAAAAAAATATAAATTTGTAACGGAGGTGATTAATGATGAGTATAACCCTGTTGCTTTTCGGTTTAATTGTATTGTTGCTGGTTGTTTTATCAATTAGGGAACGAGTTAGATGGCGCACAATGCGGGATAAGAACTGGGATGCTATTGGGGAGGCCAAAACTTCACCGTTGTCTCAGGCTATTGTTAATCTGGTAGGTACTGCGGGTGGAATATATCTCTCCCTTGTATTGCTGCAAACATTTTTAGAAGTCAACATGCCCCGTTCTATTGCTTTAGCCGGCATGGACCTGGAACCACTGGCGTCTATTGCCATCGCGCTGGCTATCATCCAGCCTTTTATCGCCCGTTTTTGGCTTAAGAAAAGATAAACTGAATAAGGGGGGAGGGAGAAAAGGCTGATGAGATTGGGTGAGCTGGCGGGTAAAGAAATAATTAACGTTAGTGACGGTGCACGTTTGGGGGTAGTTGGTGACACTGATTTAAATGTTGATGCTACAACCGGAGCGATTATATCAATAATTTTGCCACGCAAGGGCAATCTTTTAAATCTCTGGGCAGAAAGGCATGAGCTTGTAATACCCTGGGAATCAGTAAAAAAAATAGGTATGGAAGTTATTTTAGTAGAGTTGGATCAGGCAACGCCGAAGTTCGGAAAATATTTAGTTTGAAATCCGTCCTAGTACGGATTTTTTTATCTACCAGACAAGTAGCTATCAAATATAGGGAAGAGACACTTAAGGGTAAAATACATATCAAGCGCACTGATAAAACTGATTTTAGAATGTGTTTTTATTGACTGTAATATAGATAATGTTATAGTGTATGGGCCATAATACTTTTGTAAACCTCCTCCGGGACAGCCCGGAGACTTTCCCACAGAGGTTTCTCCTGTCATAGGAATAGCGCCTGCTAAAGCGCAGGTTTTCAGAGACGATTTGCCATAAAATGTAATATTGCAAGGAGGCAGCAATGGCCCGGCCACAGAGAATTGACATAATGCAAAAAATAAGCAGAAAAAGAGGTTCCGTTGTTTTAACGTATATCACGGGCGACCGTGAAAATGTTAGCACCAGAATAGCACCGGACGTGGTCCGGGTAATCTACAGGCACCTGGAAATGATCGGGCACCGACCGGCGATAGATTTATTTTTGTATACCAGGGGAGGGGATGTATTAACTCCCTGGAGGCTGGTAAATCTTATTCGTGAATATACCGGGCAGTTTTCCGTTTTGATACCGTTCCGGTCCTATAGTGCCGGCACCTTATTGTGCTTGGGCGCAGATGAAATTATCATGGGCAAAATGGGTGAATTGGGTCCTATAGATCCCAGCGTTGTTAACGCCTTTAACCCCCAGGACCCGGCCAACCCTTCCGCCAGGCTGCCGGTTAATATTGAGGATGTATATTCGTATATGGCCCTGATAGCGCAAAATAATGATATTTGCAGGGATGATACTGAGTCACGGGCATTTTTAATGCTTGCTGAAAAAATTCACCCGCTGGCGCTGGGCAACGTGCATAGAAATTGGATGTTAATAAGATCCCTGGCTAAAAAAATGCTGGGTTTGCGTCAGGAGCCCCTGGGTGAAGAGATGAAACAGAATATTGTGGACCATCTTACTGAAAAGCTTTATGCACATAATCACATGATTGTAAGGAGAGAGGCGGTTGAGGAAATTGGCCTGCCGGTTATTTACGCTGATGATGAATTAAACGGGCTAATGTGGGCTCTTTATGAAGATATTGAGGCTGATCTCAAATTATCCGAGCCCTTTAACCCGAGTGATATATTGCACGGTAGCCGTACGGATTTTAAAGTTGCCAGCGGTCTTGTTGAGTCTGAGAGAGGTATTGACTATTTCGTTTTCTCGGGAACAGTTGAAAGAAAAGACTATCCTGATTCGGGCCAGATCAACGTAAATATTAATAAACAGGGTTGGTGCTCTTCAAATTGTCCTGCAAATTTGCTTTAGCCGGAAACAGAGGTGAGTAGCAAGATGGAAAGGTCTAATGATAATAAAACAGATTGGAAAATAAATTTCAGCACCGTTGGCAGGAAATATTATGTATTCAGTGAAAACTCAGGTATGCCTTCAGCTGATTTTTATATTAGGTCAAAAAAGTCCGCCGGTGGTTTAATAGTGCCACACAAAATGGATAGTTCCGCCGATTTGAAGCCTGAAATATAACTAGTAAAGGTTTTATTCTTGACATACGTTACTGGATATAAGAAAATTAATTTTAATTATCACTATTAGCAAATAATGAGTTAATGGTATTAGAGAGGAGGGAAAGCCGGTTATTTTGAGATAAGGAGTTATTTCCGTAATCTAATTGCCGGTAAACAGGTTTGATTAAGGTTGCTATTTCTGGAGTTTCCGGACGAATGGGAAGAGAAGTGCTGAAAACAGTGCTGCAAACAGAAGATACAGAGCTTTGCGCTGCGGTAGATATCCAAGGCGCAGGCCAGGATGCAGGGCTGCTCATTGGCAGTGAGCAGGTGGGCATTAATATTGCCACTAATTTAAAAGAAGCCCTCACTATTTCAGGCGCTGAAGTTTTAGTGGATTTTACCGGACCTCGTTCTGTGCTCAATAACGTTAAAACTGCTTTGGAAGTTGGCGCACGCCCCGTAGTTGGGACAACTGGTTTATCAAGGGAAGATATAGAGGCAATAGCTGCTCTGGCGGGCCAAAAGCGAGTTGGATGTATTATTGCGCCCAACTTTGCTATTGGCGCGCTGTTAATGATAAAATTTGCCAGTGAGGCCGCTAAATATTTCCCTAACGTTGAAATAATTGAAAAACATCACGATCAAAAGCTGGACGCGCCTTCGGGAACAGCGATCAAAACTGCTGAAGCTGTTATTGAGCATCGTGGTGATTATGAGCAGGGGCTTGCCCTGGAAGAGGAAAAAATTCCGTGCTCCAGGGGGGGAAAAATGCCGGGTGGGATACGTATACACAGTGTTAGATTGCCCGGTTTTGTCGCCCAACAGGAGGTTATTTTTGGCGGGGCGGGCCAGACGCTTACAATTAAACATGATTCCATTTCCAGAGAATCTTTTATGCCTGGTGTAATTACTGCGATTCGCGCAGTTATGCGCCTGGAAGGAGTGGTTTATGGTTTAGAAAACCTGATTTTTGAATAAAATTCCCACCAATTACATACAAGCACCTTAAAATCCAACTCTTCATATATTGGTGTAAGTACAAGAGGTTTGAGGAAGGGGTTGGCCGTCCTTGCTGGATCTGAATAATTTATCTGTAGCAATTATGGGCGGGGATGCAAGGGAAATTGTGTTGGCAGAATACTTATCCAATGCTGGTGCAATTGTTAATACCTTCGGTTTACCTGCTCAAGGTAAAAACATTGTTCCATACCGGGATCCCCGGGAATGTATTTTAGGAGTAGACGCCTTGATTCTACCGGTTCCAGGTGTAAATGAGCAAATGCGGTTACATGCTGCCTACCTGGAACAACCTTTAATCATTACCAGAGACCTAATGGAATTATTGCCGCGCGGGACACCAGTATTTGTTGGTTTGGCCAGAAAACCATTGCGTGAATTAGCCAGTGAAATTGGGCTGGAATTAGTGGAATTAATGAGGCTTGATGAGGTAGCTATTCTAAACGCAATTCCGTCAGCTGAAGGGGCATTGCAGATGGCTATGGAAAAAATGCCCATTACTATTCACGGATGTAACGCATTGGTAGTAGGTTTTGGGCGAACTGGCCAAACGCTGGCGCAATTGCTTTTGGCTATGAATGCAAAAACAACGGTAATTGCCAGAAACCCTGCACAGCAGGCCAGAGCAATAGCAATGGGAGCATTAACCGCTGATTTTGCAGAACTGGTTAATTGCTCAAAAAACGTTGATGTAGTTTTTAACACTGTTCCCGCCTTGGTAATTGATCAAAACATTCTTTCAAGGCTACCGGCGAAAACCCTGATTATCGACCTTGCGTCTGCTCCTGGCGGCACTGATTTTGACAAAGCCCGGGAATTGGGAATTGAGGCTGTATTGGCTCCCGGGTTACCCGGTAAAGTTGCTCCCAAAACGGCGGGTATGATTTTGGCCCGGGTAGTGCCGAGGGAATTAGTGCAGAGGGTTATGAAGTAGTTCGGTTTTCCTGGGAGGTGCTTGTATTATGCGGTTAAAAGGTAAAAAAGTTGGGTTTGCTTTTACGGGTTCACATTGTACACTTGAAGAGGCTCTTGTGGAGATGAAAAAGGTTGCCGATGAGGGAGCCATCCTGTATCCTATTATTAGTTGTTCCGTAAATGAAACCGATACTCGATTCGGAACAACTGATTCTTGGAAAGAACGTATTAAGGAAGTAACAGAAGAAAAAATAATTAAAAGTATCGTAGGGGCGGAACCCATTGGTCCGGAAAAATTACTGGATATTTTGGTTGTCGCCCCCTGTACCGGCAATACCCTGGCTAAATTAGCCAACGGCATAACCGATGGGCCGGTATTAATGGCAGTAAAAGCGCATTTGCGCAACCAGCGTCCGGTGGTGCTGGCGATATCCACTAACGACGGACTTAGCATGAACGCCAAAAATATTGGGTTATTGCTAAATTCAAAGAATATTTACATGGTTCCGTTTGGTCAGGATAGTCCGGCCGGCAAGCCAAATTCATTGAAGGCCAAGATTGATTATTTAGTGGAAACCATTGAATATGCATTGCAAGGCAAACAAATGCAACCCATCTTGATCAGTTATTAATGAAGCAGGTAGCCGGCGGGGGCTTTAATAAATATAATGGAGGGATAAGAAATGGCTCAGTATAAAGTAATTGTTGTTGGCGCGTCCGGTGCAGTAGGACAGGAAATATTACAAGTGCTGGAAGAAAAAAAATTTCCTGTAGGAGATCTAAAACTCTGCGCCACTTCCCGTTCCGCCGGCAAGGAAATGCTTTTCAAGGGCAATACGTATAAAGTGGAAGAAACTACCCCGTCTTCATTTGACGGGATGGATATAGCCTTGTTTGCAGGTGGTGCGGCCAGTAAAGAATTTGGGCCGCTTGCCGCCGAAAAAGGTGTTGTGGTCATTGATAACAGCAGTCATTTTCGCTTAGACCCGGAAGTTCCTCTGGTTGTGCCTGAAGTAAATCCGGAGGATGTCAAATGGCATAAAGGTATTATAGCCAATCCCAATTGTTCTACAATAATTATGGTTGTACCACTGAAAGCCATTTATGATGCGGCGGGGATTAAACGTGTTGTTGTTTCAACGTACCAGGCTGTCAGCGGCGCCGGAGCAGAAGGTATTTCCGAATTAACGGAGCATACCAAGGCGGTGCTGGCCGGTGATGAGGTTGTTCCAGCCAAGTTTCAATACCAGATAGCCTTTAACCTGATACCTCATATTGATGTATTCCAGGAAATGGATTACACTAAAGAGGAATGGAAAATGGTTAAAGAAACTTGTAAAATAATGCATGACGATACCATTGGCATAACAGCAACCACGGTCAGGGTGCCGGTTTACAGAAGCCATTCGGAATCGATTAACGTGGAAACTAAGCGGAAGATGACGGCGGCCGAGGCCAGGGAAGTATTGGCAAAGTTTCCCGGAATTATTCTGGAGGACGATCCCTCCAACAAAAAATATCCGATGCCGCTTTTCTCTTCCAACCACGATGAGGTGTTCGTGGGTAGAATCAGGGAAGACAATTCCCTGGATCATGCATTGAATATGTGGGTAGCTGCCGACCAGTTGCGCAAAGGGGCGGCTACCAACGCGGTTCAAATTGCTGAGCTGGTAATCAAATATGGTTGCCTTGGAAAGAGGTAGTTACAATGAAATTTGTGGTGCTTAAGTTCGGCGGGACTTCACTGGTTGATGTCGATCTTAGGGAGAAAGCTGCAAATAAAATAATCGCGGCCAAAGAAGAAGGTCATATGCCCGTTGTGGTCGTTTCGGCCATAGGCCGAAAAGGCGACCCCTATGCCACGGATACGTTGATAAATCTGGTCAGCCAGTCCTATCGTGAGCTGCCAAATCGTGAAATGGATTTGCTGATGTCCTGCGGTGAGATTATATCGGGCATCATCATGGTGGCTGCTTTGCAGAGCATGGGACATCCGGCGGTTCTTTTAACAGGCGCTCAGGCCGGCATTATAACGGACAATAAATATTCCGAGGCTCGAATCTTGAAAGTTCAACCACAAAAAGTAACCAAATTTGCGCAAGAAGGGTATATAGTAGTTGTAGCGGGCTTTCAGGGGGTAACCGAGGATGGTGATATCACCACGCTCGGCCGTGGTGGAAGTGATACAACGGCTGCGGCACTTGGCGTTGCTTTAAATGCTGTTTGTGTTGATATATATACCGATGTGGAAGGTATTATGACCGCTGATCCTCGCATTGTCAAAGAAGCAAAGGCTCTTGATGTAATTACTTATGATGAGATTTGTCATTTGGCTCACGAGGGTGCCAAGGTAGTCCATCCGCGAGCGGTTGAAATCGCTATGCAAAAGGGAATCCCATTACGCGTTCGTTCAACGTTTACCGATTCGCCCGGCACTCTTGTAACCACGTCCGGTGAGGCTTATAAAGGTACAATTGATATTACCAGGGACAGGATTATAACCGGTATAACCTATATATCAGGTATTGCCCAATTTAAAGTAGGCATTGGAACCGGCATTGAGGGTTTAAAGCAACAGCGGCGTGTGTTCAGGGCATTGGCCCTGGCGGGAATAAGTATTGACTTTATTAACCTGCTTCCTGAGTTTGTATTGTTTACAGTGCTGGATAACGTAGCGGATAAAACCGTTAAAGTTCTGGAAAATACAGGCTATGTGCCGGAAATGATAACCGGGTGTGCCAAGGTTTCCGCAGTTGGAGCGGGAATGTCCGGTGTGCCGGGAGTTATTGCAGATATTGTAGAAGCATTAACCAAGGAAGATATACAAATACTGCAATGTAATGATTCGCACACTACGGTTTGGGTGCTGGTCAGGCGTGAGGATATGGAAAAGGCCGTTATAGCTTTGCACAGGCAATTTAAATTAGGCCAGTAGGCGGATACTGTTTGATTAAAAAGGAAGGTGAAAGTATTGGCAATTGATTTTGGGCGAGTTTTAACCGCCATGATAACCCCCTTTAAAAATGACATGACCGTAGATTTTGACCAGGTTAAAAAATTGGCCCACCATCTTGTGCAATCTGGTACCGACGGTCTGGTAGTAGCCGGCACCACCGGCGAGTCACCCACATTAAGCAAAGAAGAAAAAATTGAACTTTTTCGCGTGGTGGTTGAAGAAGTAGGCGGTGACGCTGTAGTGATCGCCGGAACCGGCAGTAATAACACCGCAGACAGCATAGCGCTGACCCAGGCCGCGGAAAAGCTTGGCGCCGATGGTATAATGCTGGTTTGCCCGTATTACAATAAGCCATCACAAGAAGGTTTATACCAGCATTTTAAAGCCATTGCGGAAAGTACCAATTTACCGGTTATGCTTTATAATGTGCCGGGAAGGACAGCAGCTAATCTGCTGCCCCAAATGGTCGTAAGGCTTTCCGCGATAGAGAATATTGTTGCTATTAAAGAGGCATCGGGAAGTCTTGATCAGGTTAGCGAGCTGCGGCGTAATCTACCGGATCATTTTGCCATTTATAGCGGCGACGATTCTTTAACTTTACCGATTCTTGCGCTGGGCGGTAAAGGTATTGTCAGCGTGGCATCGCATATTATCGGCCCCCAGTTGCAGGAGATGATTAACGCTTTTAATTCCGGGAATGTAACAATTGCTACAAAAATTCATTGCAGTTTGTTCCCGGTTTTTAAAACCCTTTTTATCACTTCCAATCCTGTGCCGCTTAAAGCTGCTCTTAATATGCTTGGCTGGCAGGTAGGCGGTCCGAGGTTACCACTGGTTGAGGCAACTCAGGCTGAAAAAGAGATGATTAAGAAAACTCTTTCCGAAGCTAAACTTGTATAGCATTATTTTTTTAGAACAGGTAAATATATTTAATGAGGATGGATTTATGGAGCCAATAAAGGCTCCTTTTGTTTTCCTAAAATAAAGTAATTTTCCATGCTTCTTGTTCAAAAGAATAAGATACAGTATAATGTACTAGCAAGTTTTAGAGCGGATTGCTTTTAAATGAATATTTTCCCGCCTTCTTCTGCTTCTCACCGATTTTAAATAATACTAATCTTTTACAGGCGAATTGAGGGAGGTGTAATATGGCAAGAGAACCCAAGCTTTATCTAATCCCCCTTGGGGGACTTGGTGAGATCGGGAAAAACATGATGGTGGTGAGATACGGGGAAAATATTCTGGTAATTGATTCTGGGCTGATGTTTCCGGAAGAGGATCTACTGGGAATAGATATGGTGATTCCTGATATCACCTATCTTTTAGAGAATAAAAATATTGTCAGGGGAATAGTGCTGACGCATGGTCATGAAGACCATATTGGAGCACTGCCTTATGTGTTGAGGGAGTTAAATGTGCCGGTTTATGGAACCAGGCTGACTCTTGGCATTTTAAAGGAAAAATTACGCGAACGGCAAATGGCCGATGAAGTTAAGCTTCACTGCGCGAAACCCCGGGATATAATTTCCGTAGGGCCGTTTAAAATTGAGTTTATTCGTGTTTCTCACAGCATACCCGACGCCGTGTCACTGGCAATTGAGACTCCTGTGGGGGTTGTTGTGCATACGGGGGACTTTAAATTGGATCAGACACCCGTTGACGGAGAAGTTACGGATTTTAACCGGCTGGCTCAGCTGGGTGAAAAGGGTGTACTGGTGCTGCTGAGTGACAGTACAAATGTGGAGAGACCCGGATATACCCTGTCGGAAAAGGTTGTAGGGCAGACTTTTGACGATAGCTTCAGGCAAGCAAGTGAGAGAATTATCGTGGCGACTTTTGCATCTAACGTCCATAGATTGCAGCAAGCAATAACCACTGCGCATCGATATAAGAGAAAAGTGGCAGTGGTTGGGCGAAGCATGGTTAATGTTGTAAATATTGCCCGGGAACTTGGTTACTTAAGGGTGCCTGAAGATGTTTTGGTTGAGCTGGACGAAGCGGGCAGATTGCCCAGGAACCGGGTGGTTTATCTAACAACCGGGAGCCAGGGTGAACCAATGAGCGCGCTGACACGAATGGCCAACAGAGACCACCGGCAAGTGGAAATTATGCCAGGGGATACAATAATAATATCCGCCACGCCCATACCGGGTAATGAAAAATTGGTGGCCCGGGTTATTGATCAACTCTTTAAGCAGGGTGCAAATGTTATTTATGAGTCGGTATCCGGCATTCACGTCAGCGGGCATCCCAGCCAGGAAGAACTTAAGTTGATGTTTAATTTGGTCAAACCCAAGTTTTTTATCCCGGTGCACGGTGAATACCGGATGCTGATTAAGCATGCCAATTTGGCGCGGGAAATGGGTATTCCCCCAAATAATATATTTGTGGCGGAAAACGGTCAGGTTTTGGAGATTAGCAGGCGCAGTGGACGTTTTGCGGGTAGGGTTACCGCGGGACGGGTACTCGTAGACGGCCTCGGCGTAGGAGATGTCGGCAATATTGTGCTGCGTGACAGGCGTCAGTTGTCTCAGGACGGGATATTGATCGTTGTGGTGACTATCAGCAAGGAAAGCGGGCAGATAATATCTGGACCGGACATTGTATCACGTGGTTTTGTGTACGTTAGAGAATCAGAAGAATTGATGGAAGATGCCAAAGAGAAGGTCAAATTAGCGCTTGATAAATGTTCAGCAAAAAAAATGTCCGAGTGGGCTTCAATTAAGTCTATGGTCAGAGACGATTTAAGTAGGTTCCTTTACGAGAAAACCAGAAGAAGGCCAATGATTCTACCAATCATCATGGAAATATAATTATCAAGAATTACTCACAAAAAATACACGGATTATGAACCGTGTATTTTTTTATTATTTAGATACAATACTAAAAGTCATTAGGCAATATGAAAAGAAACGGAGAGGATAGAAATGTCTTACTACAAATCATTTGACCAGGTGCCGGGTATATTCCCGTATCAACCACCTGCTCAACCCGGTCCGGGAACAAATCCGGAGCATCACGAACAACCCAATCAGGACCCTAATACCGAAAGAACAAGAATAACCGGTAAATCTAAAAATACGCTGGATACAGTAAAAGAAATCGGGGCTACTCAGGTGCCCGAGGTAAAAAGTAATATCCACTGTTTAACTATAGTCGGGCAAATAGAAGGTCATCTCGTGTTGCCGCCCCAGAATAAAACAACCAAGTATGAGCATTTAATTCCCCAGTTGGTGGCCATTGAACAAAGTCCTGAAATTGAAGGTGTATTGATAATTTTAAATACGGTTGGCGGGGATGTCGAGGCCGGCCTGGCCATCGCCGAAATGATAACAAGCTTGTCCAAGCCCACAGTATCAGTAGTGCTCGGTGGTGGCCACAGCATCGGCGTGCCTATTTCAGTGGCTACGGATTATTCGTTTATTGCAGAAACGGCCAGTATGACTATTCACCCCATCAGGCTTAACGGTCTGGTTATCGGGGTACCGCAAACTTATGAATATCTTGATAAAATGCAAGACCGTGTGGTAAGATTTGTTACTCAACATTCTAAGATTAGCCAGGATAAATTCAGGGATTTAATGTTTCGTACCGGTGAACTCGCCAGAGATATCGGCACCGTACTTATTGGCCAGGATGCAGTGGATTGCGGGCTAATCGATGAGGCCGGAGGCATTAGTAAGGCACTGGCAAAACTAAACAGCATGATGGATGAAAGAAAGCATCGAAATGAGGGACCGCTGCAATGATTCTCTACACGCCTATGCAATTAGAACTTGTATTAGCCGGGCTTGATCAAATGGATCATTCATCAGATCGGAAAGTGACAATTGAAGGTGTTCCCGCTATAGTGCGCAAAAACAGTGCCGGGAAAGAAGAAATTGTGCAGCTGCTTAGTACAGACCCTAATGATTATTTGCGCAAAGACCTATCGCCGGGAACGCAAATCATTCCGGATTGTGTGAATTAAATTTAAGACTATCTAATAATACAGCGTAGGCTGGACCTACGCGTTTTCTTTCACTTTAGGAAAGCATGACCGGCCATATTTTCGGCCAAATCAAAGGATTATGTATAAAAAGCGCGCGCTATGGGAATGATTGAGCGCGCCTTTTTATGGGCAAAGGGCTTTTTTTTATTATCGGTGCAGGAATTATATGTAAACAATGGAATATGTATACTGAAGAGGGGGTGCTTCTGTGCCAACAATTAACTCAAAAGATGAAGTTAAATTTGAGATAAGCGGTATTGTTTTACTGTCGGTAGCAATATTAACTCTGCTTAGCGTTTTAAGTCCCGCTTCAGGTTTAGTCGCCAAATATTTAAACAGCTTGTTGATGAAGCTTGCCGGGGAAGGCAGGTATTTAATTCCTGTTTTATTAGCGACTTTTGGGTTCAGATTATTGCTACGGAAAGAAAAAGTCAAGGTGCAAGTTGATTTGCGCGGGGCTTTAATTATTGCGTTGGTGATACTTACATTATTGCATTTTTCTGTGCCAAGGGAATATATCCTAAAAGCCGGATTAACGGGTGACGGCGGTGGAGTTATCGGTGCTGCGGTTTACTTTTTGCTGTTAAAGGCGTTTGGCGTTTTCGGCATGTATATTGTATTGCTAACACTGTTTTTGGTTGGATTATTATTGCTGACAAATCAATCAATAGCGGAGATTGGTAAAAAGATTGTTCAAAAGATTGCTGAAATATTAAAAAAAACAATTATTTTAATAGATAATTTTCTCTTTACTGACGCGGAAGAGGAGCAGGAGACACCAATAATCATTGACAGCAAGGATGGCGACATAGCCGGCAGCGGTAGTCTTGTAATTGAAGAGATCAATGATGATGAACCTGTGCCTGTGGAAAAGAAGAGTAATGTTGTTTATTACAGGCCACCTCACTCTCAATCACACCCCGGCGGGAAAGAAAGCACCCAGGACAGTCAATGTGATGTCGAAACCTCAGTTGAGCCGGCTAAGGCTGAAGAATTATCTAAAGATTCGTATGTTCTCCCGCCGTTATCCCTTTTGACCAGACCAGTTAGAAGCAAGGTCAACAAAAACAATAAGGATATCACTGAAAATGTCAAAAAGTTAGAAGAAACCCTGGGTAGTTTTGGTATTCGGGCAAAGGTTACACGGGTTTCCAGAGGCCCGGCTATAACCAGGTATGAAGTACAGCCGCCGCCGGGAGTTAAAGTCAGCCGCATTGTCGGGTTGGCCGATGACATTGCGTTAAGCATGGCTTCGCCGGATGTTCGAATTGAAGCCCCCATCCCCGGTAAAGCTGTTGTAGGAATTGAGGTTCCTAATAAGGAGATTGCCACTGTATATCTGCGTGAACTGGTGGAGACGGATGAGTTTCAAAATGTGCCATCTCATTTGACAGTTGCTTTGGGTAAAGATATAGCTGGCGTGCCGGTGGTTGACGATTTGACCAGGATGCCGCATCTGCTTATTGCGGGCGCTACCGGAGCGGGAAAAAGTGTATGTTT
The DNA here is from genome assembly GCF_900113335.1 of Desulfotruncus arcticus DSM 17038. Taxonomy (GTDB): domain Bacteria; phylum Bacillota; class Desulfotomaculia; order Desulfotomaculales; family Desulfallaceae; genus Desulfotruncus; species Desulfotruncus arcticus. The sequence goes on along the minus strand of NZ_FOOX01000005.1, from coordinate 178,127 downwards.
GAATACGCTGCTGGCTGGAATTCTATTTAAGTCTACTCCCATGCAAACAAAATTTTTAATTATTGATCCCAAAATGGTTGAGTTATCTGTATTTAATGGTATTCCGCATTTAGTTTCACCCGTTGTGACCAACCCTAAAAAAGCAGCGACGTCATTGCGATGGGCTGTTAAAGAAATGGAATATCGCTATGAATTGTTTGCAGCTGCCGGAGTGCGCGATATTGTGAGATACAACAAATATATACGTGAACAAGGAAAAGATGCTCTGCCGCTTTTAGTTGTTGTGATCGACGAGTTGGCCGATCTGATGATGGTCGCTCCGGCGGATGTGGAAGATGCTATCTGCAGGCTTGCCCAAATGGCCAGGGCTGCGGGAATTCACCTGGTGGTGGCCACACAAAGACCTTCGGTAGATATTATAACCGGCCTGATTAAAGCTAATATTCCTTCCAGGGTAAGCTTTGCAGTATCATCACAAATTGATTCCCGAACCATACTAGACATGGGGGGGGCGGAAAAATTATTGGGGCGTGGTGATATGCTGTTTTATCCTGTGGGAGCGACAAAGCCTATCAGGGTTCAGGGGGCATATCTTTCAGACCGGGAGGTTGAATTGCTGGTTCAACACTGGAAAAAACAGGCTGGACCTAAATACGACGAAGGCTTGGACCATCAGGTAAAGCAGATCAGCGAGCCGGCCGATGCTGAGGATGACTTACTCGCTCAAGCTGTTAAAATCTTTTTGGAGACTGGCCATGCATCAATTTCATTATTGCAAAGGCGTTTGCATATTGGCTATGCCAGAGCAGCCAGGCTAATTGATATAATGGAGAAAAAAGGTTACGTGGGCGGTTACGAAGGAAGCCGGCCCAGAGCTGTTTTAATTACGAAGGAAGAATACGACCGCTTTAACGATCAATCTGAAACAAGAGCAGGAAATGATAATTAAAAAAAGGATAAATAAAGGGATGTGTCGAAGGGAATTTTAAATTTAATTATTTTGTCGCTTTTATCGGAGGATACTATGTACCAGGATATCAGTATAGAAGACGCATTGAATAAAATGGCAGAATTACCGGTTGTTGATCTGCGCTCGCCGGGTGAATTCCGGGAAGCGACAATTCCAGGAGCGCTTAATATACCGCTATTGGATAACGTTGAAAGGGCAATTGTCGGCACTGTTTATAAGCACGAAGGACCGGAAAAAGCTAGATATATGGCTATGGAGCTATTATCTCCCAAATTGCCGGCCTTTGTTTATTCTTTTAAAGAAGTTGCTCTTGAAAAAAAAATTGTTATTTTTTGCTGGCGCGGTGGTGAGCGCAGTCATTTTGCCGCTAGCATACTTGACTTAATGGGTTTTAAGGTTTTTCGGATTACCGGCGGTTTTAAAGCCTACCGAAAACATGTATTACAATTCTTTGACAGGGAGATACTGCCGTACCGGGCGGTGGCTTTGCACGGCTTAACAGGGGTTGGCAAAACCGATGTGCTTTTGGAATTAAAGAGCTGGGGGTTTAATGTGCTTGATTTGGAGGGATTAGCCAGGCACAGGGGGTCGGTTTTTGGTAAAATAGGACAACTTCCGTCACCCGGTCAAAAAATGTTTGAATCTTTGATTGAAAGTGAATTCAGGTTGGTTCAAATTAATAGCTATTTTTTGGTAGAATGTGAAAGTAAGAGAATAGGTAAATTAATTATACCCTCAGCAGTTTTCAACACTATGGGCAAAGGAATTAATATATTATTATATGCAAATGTTAAGTCCAGGACCGAGCGAATTAAAAGAGATTATTTGACCGGAAAGGATGGTAATTTGACTGCCCTTAAAGCAGCTATAGAACGTTTGGCCAAATACATTGGTAATCGTAAAGTCACGGAGCTGACAGATTTATTGGGCAGCGGTAAAATAAGCAGCGTAATTGAATTTTTATTGCTTAACTATTATGATCCGTTATATAAATATCCTAGCGGACCAAGTGATGATTATTTTTTATCAGTAAATACCGAAAATTTGGGTATGGCAGTTAAAGAAATTGCCTGCTTTATAGAAGAATTGTCCCTATAATACGGGGAGGTGATCCGCATTGGCTATCGGTGATACCTTGCGCGAAGCAAGGGAAAAAATGGGATTATCCATGGAAGATGTTGAAGAATCCACAAAGATTCGCAGAAAGTATATTCAAGCCCTGGAGGATAATAAATTTGAAATTATCCCCGGTGATGTTTATGTAAGGGGTTTTTTGCGCAGTTACGCCCGCTTCTTAGATGTGGACGGGGAAAAACTTGTTCAGGAATACAACGAAATGAACGATTATCAGATGGAAAATAATGATCCTCCGCAAGAGACTGTAGTTTCCATACCCAAGAAGACAGGAAAACGGAATGGAAAATATTTTGCAGCCGTTGCCGTGGTTGTGCTGGCTGGTTTTATATATGTGTTGGGTTCCTCTAATGCCGGCTTACAGAATAAATTATCGGACGGTGGTGAAAGTCCAAAATCAACTGAGAATCGGCCGTATGATGGGGCTGCACCGGAAGATAAAGGTTTGCCGACACCGGAGGACAATGCTTCTAATGAAGTGCAGGTAACGGGTATGGACGTAGTGTTGCAGGTAACTGATGCGGAGTGCTGGATGAGGATTATCGTAGACGATCAAAATGCCTTTGAGGGCATGGTTGGGCCCGGGAGCGTAAAAACCTTTAAAGGAGAGGAAAGCGTCCAGCTTAAACTAGGTAATGCCGGGGCGGTTAAGGTTATGGTCAACGGTAGGGATTATGGTTTTTTGGGTGCCAACGGACAGGTAATAACGCGGGCATTTCAAGTTGGGAGCACTGGATAACTACTGCCGCAGGACAAGTATATATGCTGGGGATTATAAATGGATAAGAAAATAGGAATGATTAGTCTTGGTTGTGCCAAGAACAGGGTTGACACAGAAATTATGCTGGGTCATTTACAAAAGGCCGGTTATCAATTAACCGGTGAGGCTGAGGAAGCCGAAGTTATTATTATTAATACTTGCGGGTTCATTACTGCAGCCAAGGAAGAATCCATTAACGCTATTTTTGATGCGGTAAGGCTTAAGGAAACAGGCAGGTGTGCCCGCATAGTGGTAACCGGATGCTTGGCGCAAAGATATGCCACCGAGTTGCTGGAAGAGGTGCCTGAAATAGACGGCATCATGGGCACCGGGTCAGTACCGGAAATAGTTTCCACTGTTAATAAAGTCTTAACGGGGGAAAGACCTGTTTTGGTGGGTACGCCAGGGTATATTCACCACGGTAAAGAGCCGCGGATACTAACCACCCCCCGGCACACCGCTTATTTAAAAATTGCTGAAGGCTGTGAAAACCGCTGTTCATATTGTGCTATTCCAACGATCAGGGGGCCGTATCGCAGCAGGCCTATGGAAGAAATTATCGAAGAGGCCAAGGAACTCTGCTTGCGGGGCACGAAGGAATTAATTGTGGTTGCCCAGGAAACCACTCGCTATGGAATAGATTTATATGGCGGTTATCAGCTTGCGAATTTGCTGCAAGGGCTGGAAAGAATAGAAAACTGCCGCTGGATCAGGTTGATGTACTGCTATCCCACTACGATAACCGGGGAGCTGCTTGAACTAATAAAATCTTCACCAAAAATTTGCCGGTACATTGATTTGCCGTTGCAGCATATTAATAATCGCATTTTAAAAATGATGAACAGGCGTGGAAGCAAAGAGCACATTACCTACCTGATTAGTAAGCTGAGGCGCATGATGCCGGGAATTACCTTAAGAACTACGTTTATAGTGGGCTTTCCCGGAGAAACTGAAGCAGAGTTTAATGAATTGCTTAGTTTTATCGAACAAACAAGGTTTGACCGGGCCGGTATATTCGGGTATTCCCCGGAAGAAGGCACTGCGGCGGAAAAGTTGCCTGGTCGAATCAGTGATCCGGAAATTGCTGCCAGAGTTGAAGCAGCCATGGAACTGCAGCAGGATATTTCAGCTCAAAACAATAGAAAATTTATCGACGCGGAAAAAACTGTCCTGGCCGAAGGTTGGGACAATGATGCCAACATGTACTGGGGGCGGTCAGAAGGTGACGCCCCGGAGATTGACGGAAAAGTTTTTTTTGCTTCGGAGGAATTGGTGCGGGCCGGGGATTTTGTTAAAGTTAAAATTCTCGATTCAACTGAATATGATCTGTCAGGAGTACGTACGAAATGAATCTACCAAACAGGCTTACGCTGCTGAGAATTTTAATGGTGCCTGTCTTCTTGGCAATACTTTCTTTGCGCCTTCCACTTGGAGATTATATCGCCGCAGGTGTGTTTGTGCTTGCAGCATGTACCGACGGGCTTGACGGTTATATAGCCCGAAAGAAGAAAATGATTACAGCGCTGGGTAAGCTGCTTGATCCTCTGGCGGACAAATTGTTGGTTTCATCTGCGCTGATTGCGTTAGTGGAAATGGATCGCCTGTCCGGGTGGGTTGCGGTTATTATTATTGGACGTGAGTTTGCAGTTACGGGATTACGCTCCCTGGCCGCTGCCGAAGGGGTAATTATTTCGGCCAGCAGGTTGGGGAAAATTAAAACAATCACCCAAATAGTTGCCATTGTGGCTATGTTTTTAAGGGATTTCCCATTTAATTTGATTAATGTACCATTTGGCAATATAGCGATGTCTGTTGCAGTTATATTTACTATCTGGTCGGGTATGGATTATTTTCAACAAGCTGGTTTTTTGCTGAAATCCAAAAACAATGGATAAAAAGAAAATTAAAGTATTTAAAAGCGCGCTAAAGGAACTGATATAAGCGCGCTTTTTTGGTTTGGGGACAATTCCCTGTCTAAAGTGCTTATTGAGTATGTTATAATAACTCATTGTGAAAGAAAAATGCAAGCCCGGTTCGTAGCCTTAGAGAGGATGGTAAGAATGCACATTAAAGGCATTAAGATCCATGTGGTAATAATCGCGCTGGTTGCTGGGCTGGCTGCCTTCTTAGGCGCGCAGTGGTTGTATAAAGGACTTAACTTTCAAAAACCGCTGATAGCCAAACTGGAAAATAACCCTGTGGTAATTTCATATAAAATTGATGATTCGGCGGATATTTATAAAATTAACCTGGCACTAAGTGAAAGCGTGGATCTAATGAATTCATACCAGCAGATTTTTCATGATGTTAAACAGGTTATGGGTAAGCGCCCTTTTACAATTGAGCTGACAGACCGGCGGAATAATCAATTGGACAATGTGTATGGCAAAGGGAAATTTGCCATCTATGAGGCGCTGCAAAATGGCGATTTCGTGCAAATGGCCAGTAATTTAAACCTTTACGCCAGTGAAGCCGGAATTGAATCCAAGGTGGATATCGATGACCATAACATTTATTGGCAAATGAAGGATGACCAGCACTATTTATATAGTGTTATCCCCAGGGGCAATACTGAAAGCATTTTTGCTTCGGCTGAGACAGGAGGGAGGTAAAGCGTGATCAAGGAAATAAGCTTAGGAATCGGCCTTGCTGGTGTAATTTTTCTGGCCATTTCCGGTTACGACATAGTTCCCATATTGTTTCTGTTTATGGCCGCGGGTATTCTATTTTATGTTGCCCGCTCCCGTGGAATGCTGACTAAGTCCTTTAACGCGACACCTGCCGCCAATGTCTCCAAGGTTAATTTTGAGGATATTGGCGGACAGGCTACGGCTATTAATGAACTAAAAGAGGCCTTGGATTTTATTATCAACCAGGAAAAAATAATTAATTTGGGAATTAGGCCCCTGAAAGGTATTTTACTGACCGGACCACCCGGTACCGGAAAAACGCTAATGGCTAAAGCTGCTGCAGGGTACACTGAATCGGTTTTTGTTGCTTGCAGCGGATCGGAATTTATTGAAATGTATGCAGGGGTTGGAGCACAACGTGTCAGGCAGCTTTTTCAAACTGCCAGGGACACTGCCGCTAAGCTAAAAAAGGATAGCGCCATAATTTTTATTGACGAAATAGATATCCTTGGCGGGAAGAGGGGACAGAATACCAGTCACCATGAATATGACCAGACATTAAACCAAATGCTGGTTGAAATGGACGGGTTAAAAGTGAATGATAAGGTAAGAATACTGGTTATGGCGGCAACCAACAGGGTGGATATGCTGGACCCGGCGCTTTTGCGCCCGGGCCGTTTTGACCGTCAGGTAAAAGTTGATTTGGCGGATAAATCAGGGCGACTGGAAATTTTAAAGCTTCATTGCAGAAATAAACCTTTGTCGGATGACGTCAGCCTCGATGAAATAGCGAAGCAAACTTTTGGTTTTAGCGGAGCCCATCTGGAAAGTTTGGCCAATGAAGCGGCTATTTTGGCCATGCGGGAGGAGTGTACTGAAATAAAGCAGCATCACTTCCTCGAAGCCATTGATAAAGTTATGATGGGAGAAAAATTGGAAAAAAGGCCGCCTAGAGAAGAACTTGAGCGGGTTGCCGTGCACGAAGTGGGACACGCTCTGGTTGGCGAAAAAGTTCGCCCGGGCTCAGTTTCCATGCTGACAATTGCACCCCGCGGGCAAGCACTGGGCTACATGAGACAGACACCTGAAAATGACAGCTATCTATACACAAGGGAATACCTGGAAAACCAGATTCAGGTGTTATTAGCGGGTTCCATAGCCGAAGAGATCGTACTGGGCAACCGAAGCACAGGCGCAGGTAATGATTTTGAGCAAGCAATAAAAACTGCCGGGCAAATCATTAAGTCAGGCATGTCCGAATTGGGCGTTGTAGATCCGGATATTCTGCCGGCTGATCTCAGGTATAAGGTTATTAGCTCGATCATCAAGGAACAGGAAAAAATGGTTAAAGATTTTCTCGGTTCCTTAAAAGGCGCTATCAAACAGGTGGTAAATGTTTTGCTGACCGAGGAAAAAATAAACGGTGATAGCTTTAGGAAGCTGATTAATAGGTTTAATATCGAGGCTACAGATTTAACTGCATAAGTGATTGTTTACAGGAGCCAGTAGCCAGTAGTTGGAATAAGAGAACGGTTTATCATCTCGAAGTGCTCTGAATTCCGACTACTGACTTCTGGCTATTTTTTTCAAACCTACCTAAAATAACACATATAACCATCAGAGCACTGTTTGGGCATCCCTCTGATGCCGCGTATTTTGGCCATACTAATTTCATGCAAGCAAGGGTTTTCATCCAGATAATACAATAATTAAGGTTGGTTAGACTCTATTATTGAATGAGCGGTTATCAGGCAGGGAATATTTTGATATGACTCGAATATAGGGGTAGGTGAGGTGGTGAGAGAAAAAATGGCTTACTGTTCGAATGATATAACCGGTAGGGACGAGGACGGCGAGGTGCTGGAAGACATGGTAGGGAAACTGTTGCTGGCTAAAGGGATGACCGTTACTTTGGCGGAATCATGCACCGGAGGATTGGTGATGAAGCGATTGTCCGATATCCCGGGCAGTTCGGAATACTTCCTGGGTGGTATTGTTTCATACAGCAATGAAATTAAAATAGACCTACTGGGTGTTGCCAAAGAAATAATTGCGGAATTTGGTGCGGTTAGCGAGCAAACCGCCAGGTCTATGGCCAGTGGGATTAAAAAATTGACCGATTCCTCAATTGGAGTTGGAATTACGGGCATAGCAGGGCCGGGTGGGGGGACACCCCAAAAACCGGTTGGGCTGGTTTATATTGCCCTCGCAGCTGCCAATCAGGTTAGATGTGAAAAATTTAATTTTACGGGAGATCGCAACAGAGTTCGTTTGGAAGCAGCTGATGCTGCATTAAATATGATTCGACAATATATGCTGGGACTGTGAAAAAATTTTATATTGACAGTAACCGGTAATAATATATAGAATTACTATATAATCGAACATGTGTTTTAGGAGGGGTCCTTTTGAGCGAAAGACAAAAAGCTCTGGAAAATGCTCTTTTACAAATTGAGAAGCAATTTGGCAAAGGCTCAATCATGAAACTGGGGGAATCGTCGGCGAAAATCACTGTTGAGACCATTTCTACAGGATGTATTGCTCTGGACGTTGCCCTGGGGGTTGGCGGTGTACCAAGAGGCCGGGTAATTGAAATTTTCGGCCCTGAATCCTCGGGCAAAACGACAGTGGCGCTACACATCATTGCCCAGGCTCAAAAAGCAGGGGGCACTGCTGCATTTATTGACGCAGAACATGCTTTGGATGCCAGTTATGCATCCAGGATCGGTGTGGATATTGAGAATCTTTACGTATCACAGCCGGATACAGGGGAGCAAGCGCTGGAAATTGCTGAGCATTTGGTGCGCAGCGGGGCCATTGACGTGGTGGTAATTGACAGTGTGGCCGCTCTTGTGCCGCGGGCTGAAATAGAAGGTGAAATGGGCGATTCACATGTGGGGCTGCAGGCTCGTTTGATGTCCCAGGCTCTTCGTAAACTGACCGGGGTAATTAGCAAATCACGCTGCACGTCCATCTTTATTAATCAGTTAAGGGAAAAAGTCGGGGTCATGTTCGGAAACCCGGAGACTACGCCTGGCGGCCGGGCCCTGAAATTTTACGCTTCGGTCAGGCTTGACGTGCGCAGAATTGAAAGTATTAAGCAGGGTACCGATGTAGTAGGTAACCGCACCAGAGTTAAAGTCGTTAAGAATAAGGTTGCGCCTCCTTTTAAACAGGCTGATTTTGATATTATGTATGGCATGGGTATTTCGATTGAAGGATCTATTCTTGATTTGGCGGTGGACCTTGGGATTGTTAATAAGAGTGGTGCCTGGTATTCGTACCGGGATGAAAGGTTGGGCCAGGGTCGGGAGAATGTAAAGGAATTGCTAAAAGAAAGACCGGAATTAGCCGGGGAATTTGAATATGAAGTGCGGTGCCGGGTAGGATTGGCTAAACCGGTGGACAAACAGGATCAGCAAGAGCAGAATTCCACTGCCCCTGCTGCGAAGGTTAAATAAAATTCCATGTATGATTTAAAAAAAGCTAAGAATAAGTGCTATCGTCTTTTGGCTCTGAGACCGCGGACGGAGTACGAACTAAGGCAAGCTTTAATAAATACGGACATCAGTGAAGAGGTAATCAATGCAATTATCGCCCAGCTGAAGGATCAAAAACTGATTGACGATGAATACTTTGCTGCAAATTGGGTGAGCTGGCGGCTTGCTGCCAAACCCGTGGGAAAAGATTTTTTAAGGTCCGAGCTTAAATATAAGGGAGTCGACAGGAAAATTATAGAAAAATCCTTATCCGGTTATAATGATGATAGGGAACTGGAAATGGCAATGCTTGCTGCCCGGAAAAAGGCTCATCAGCATGACTGCCAAACATGGCGCAAATTGGCAGGTTTTCTTGCCAGGAGGGGTTTTTCAAGCGATGTGATTAGAAAAGTTGGCTCTATGCTGGCAGGCGGAAGCCTGGATATATCTTGACATTGTATTATATAAAAAGTAAAATTAAATTTGGGAGAAAGTAGAATTGGAAATCATCCGGGTATCGGGTTTATATATATTTTTTCAAATTATATAATTTTTATAAATATATCCACGGTGTCTGTTTAACGGCGCCGTTGCATATGTTTCTTTTCACCGTTGCCGGACAAGGTCTTATAAATCCGATTCTTTTTCTTACCGAGTAATGCTCGGTGTTTTTTTTGTTGAACTGAGCAGGTTTATAATATTATATCTAAATCAGGTTAGGAGGTGACACGATACATTGAATACAAGCCTGGCAATCATTATAATTATTGCAGTAATTATTGCCTTTGGGGCCGGATATCTGGTAAGGAAATTAATTGCAGAATCAAAAATTGCTTCTGCCGAGGCATTGGCCAGGAAAATTTCAGAAGAAGCTCAGAAAGATGCTGAAGCTAAAAAGAGAGAAGCAATATTAGAAGCAAAAGAGGAAATACTTAGGCAAAAAAATGAAATGGAGCGTGAAAATAAGGAGCGCCGGTCAGAGCTTCAAAGACTGGATCGCAGGTTGATGCAAAAGGAAGAATTGCTTGAACGTAAAGTTGAAGGCGTTGAAAAAAAGGAAGAGGCATTGACCCGCAAGGAATCGGAAGTTGAGGCACTGAAAAAGGATCTTTCCACCATGTATGGCAAGCAAGTTGTCGAGTTGGAAAGAATATCCGGACTTACATCAGAAGAAGCGCGCCAAATATTACTGGCAGACATTGAAAAAGAAATTCAACATGAAGCCGCTGTAATGATCAAAGAAATTGAAAACAAGGCCAAAGAAGAAGGAGAAAAACGGGCCAGGGAAATAATAACTTCTGCTATTCAAAGGTGTGCTGCCGATCATGTTGCTGAAACCACTGTGGCAGTGATTCCATTGCCAAATGATGAGATGAAGGGACGCATTATCGGTAGGGAAGGCAGAAATATCAGGGCATTTGAAACCGCTACCGGAATTGATTTAATTATTGATGATACTCCCGAGGCGGTTATCCTTTCAGGTTTTGATCCCATCCGCAGGGAAGTTGCCCGCATATCTTTGGAGAAGCTGATTGTGGATGGCCGGATACACCCGGCCAGGATTGAAGAAATGGTTGATAAAGCCCGTAAAGAAGTTGAGCAGCAAATTCGCGAGGCCGGCGAGCAGGCTATTTTTGAAACAGGCATACATGGCTTGCACCCGGAATTGATTAATTTATTAGGCCGGCTTAAATACCGTACAAGTTATGGCCAAAATGTACTAAAACACTCGATTGAGGTTGCGCATCTGGCTGGCTTGATGGCTGCCGAATTGGGTGTGGACATCCAGTTGGCCAAAAGGGCGGGTTTACTGCATGATATAGGTAAGGCGGTGGACCATGAAGTTGAGGGTCCACACGTTACTATCGGGGTTGAATTAGCTCAAAAATACAGGGAAAACAAAGATGTTATACATGCCATAGCCGCGCATCATGGTGATGAAGAACCGAGAACAATAGTTGCGGGGCTGGTTCAAGCGGCAGATGCGGTTTCTGCTGCCAGACCGGGAGCTAGACGTGAAACACTGGAAGCTTACATCAAACGTTTGCAAAAGCTCGAGGAAATTGCAAGTACTTTTGAGGGAGTAGAAAAATCTTACGCTATCCAAGCGGGTCGAGAGATAAGAATTATGGTTAAACCCGACAAAGTTGATGACCTCGGTGCTATTAAATTAGTACATGAAATCGTTAAAAAGATTGAAAATGAACTGGATTACCCCGGACAGATAAAAGTAATTATTATTAGAGAAACAAGGGTTGTTGATTACGCAAAATAGGAAAAACAGGCGATCTCTTTGGATAAACACCGGTTTTGGCTGCCGCCTAAAAGGTGTTGATTCAGGAGATCGTTTTTTAATTTGGAATAATTTTTATGAGAAATTGAATAAGGTCAATGCAGGAATATAAACGATAATCAAGAAGACTTATTAGATTACATAATCGAAGGAGCCGAAAGGTAGGTGGATTCGTTTGCGGGGCAAATATAAGGGTGGAGATGACGTAACCGACAGTATGGGACTTTTAATATCCATACTTGTCCGCTACCCCGAAGTATCCGCCGTAAATTTCGACCCGTGGGAACAGATGATCCGGTTTAGTTTTATTTGCTCTCGCGTAGCTGAAGAAAAAGAACTCAATGAATTTAATATCTATCTTATGGATTGCATTCAGTCCTTCAATTATCTTGAGGGCAAGGATGCCAGTATCATTGATATTTCATATGAGGTCTGCGACAATTTAACATTGTTTGAAATCAAAAGAGATGTCAGTACCCTGGTTCAGGAAGAGATTGCGCTGGTGGTTCAAGTATTTTACCAATATTGGCAAAGGAATTTAGTGCTTGACTTGAATGATGCGTTAATAGAAGAAGAAATGTTGATGCAGGAAGAGATAATCGACCATATGCTGGAGAGTGTCAAAGGCTCTGAAAACGACAAATATCTTTATGCTTTCAGGGAAGAGGGAAAGGTACTTGTTTTTAATAAATAGGTGGTTTTGGCTTTGATACGTTTATTAATGATCGGAGATATTGTAGGACGTCCAGGGCGACGCGCTGTCAAAGATAATCTGCCGGGACTGGTGCAGGAGCAAAGCATTGATTTTGTTATTGCCAACGGGGAAAATGCGGCCGGAGGCAATGGCATAACCAGAGAAATTGCCAGGGAGCTTTTTGCTTGTGGAATTAATGTTATAACAATGGGTAACCATGTTTGGAATAAAAAAGAAATAATTAATTTTATAGATAACGAAATCCGGTTGATTAGGCCTGCCAACTACCCGCCCGGTACACCCGGCAAAGGGTATGGTATTTATAATGTTAATAATAATGTTAGAATTGGCGTATTTAATTTGTCAGGCAGGATTTTTATGCCTGAACTTGATTGTCCATTCCAAAGTGCCGGCGCAATACTGCCATTACTAAAAGAAAAATGCAATATAATACTGCTTGATTTTCATGCTGAGGCAACCTCTGAGAAAATAGCTCTGGCTTACTATCTTGATAATGCTATATCAGCTTTTTGCGGTACACATACTCATGTGCAAACTGCTGATGAACGCATTTTGCCCGGCGGCACGGCCTACATCACTGATGTAGGCATGACGGGGCCTTATGAATCTGTTATTGGAGTAAAAAAAGAATTGGTTATTGAAAAGTTTTTAACTCAGATGCCCAGAAAGTTTGAGGTTGCTGCCGGTTTATACCAGTTTAACGCGGTTAGAATTGATATTGATGAAGAAACGGGCATTGCTGAAAATATAACCAGAATACAAAATTTTGAATAAAATTTTTTAATTAAAAGGAATCTTAAATGAATTGGAGAATATATCTATTTAAGGGATATATGGAGCAGTCTTTCCAGATAAGAAGGAGGTTCGATGAATGGAAGTGTTAAAAGTTTCAGCAAAATCCAATCCAAATTCTGTAGCCGGCGCCCTTGCTGGAGTACTGAGGGAAAGAGGCTGTGCCGAACTTCAAGCCATTGGTGCAGGGGCTTTAAACCAGGCAATTAAAGCAGTTGCTATCGCCAGGGGATTTGTTGCGCCCAGTGGAGTAGATCTAATTTGTATTCCAGCTTTTACAGACATAATTATCGATGGAGAAGAGAGAACAGCAATCAAGTTGATAGTCGAACCCCGATAAGTCTTTTTTAATTGATTAGTATAGAAGCCTGTTTATTCCAACGTGGATAAGCGGGTTTTTTAATTTTGGAGGTGGATATCATGAGGTATAGCCTGGTGGTTGATGGCCATTGCGACACTCTGACAGCTTTAGAGTCTCAGAATCGTATTCTTGGAGAATATGCACAGGCCGGCCAATTGGATTTGCCCCGGATGCGTTCAACCGGTATAAACGTTCAGCTATTCGCAATATTTATCAATCCTAAAGATAGAGAGATGGCTTTAAAAAAGTGCCTCTATTATATTGATAAGTTTTACGGTGAGTTAAATCAAAACTGTGAAATTATTGAGCATGCGTTAAGCGGGGAGGACATTCTTCGTATCACCGGTGACGGTAAAATTGCCGCAGTTCTTTCAATTGAAGGCGGTGAATGTGTATCCGGTGACCTGGCAGTTTTACGTATGCTATACCGGTTGGGCGTCCGTTCTTTGACTTTAACCTGGAATGCGCGTAATGAGCTGGGAGACGGTGTTGGGGAAGGAGATGCGGGTGGCGGGTTAAGTAAGTTCGGACGTTCGGTAGTGCGGGAAATGAATAACCTTGGTATGTTGATTGACGTGGCACATTTATCCCAAAATGGTTTTTGGCATGTGGCTGAGACGTCGGATCAACCTTTTGCTGCTACACATGCCAATTGCCGCTTCATTTGCGATCACCCCAGAAATCTTGACGACAAACAAATCAAATATTTGGCTAAAACGGGTGGTTTAATGGGACTGACCTTGGTGCCTGAATTTATAGACGATAAACAGCCGGGACTTGATACTTTTCTGCGCCACGTGGATCACATAGCATCAATTGCCGGGACTAAGTGTATTGGTTTGGGCAGTGATTTTGACGGTATGGAGATACCGGCGCCGGGTCTTGAAGATGTAACTTGTATACCGGTTATAGCTGAAGCGCTTTTAAAACGAGGTTACAGCAATGATGATATTTCTGATATAATGGGAGGCAACTGGATACGGCTGCTGAAACAAGTTATTAAATAATTTTTTAGAGCCAACAGGATGGAAGAATTTTTGATAAAATAGTATTTATAATTAAGCTAGGGTTTGATGGGGGCAGGTGATTACATGTTTGCGGATTTGCATGTTCATACAAATGTATCAGACGGTGCCAGTTCCCCCGTGGAAGTAGTTCAATATGCGGCACGGATTAACCTTCGTTGTATTGCAATTACGGATCACGATACGATGGACGGCGTGGATACAGCCAGGGTGGAAGCAGAACTTAATGGCGTGGATTTGTTGAGTGGAGTTGAGTTGAGCACTGAATGTGACGGTATGGAAGTTCACATCCTGGGCTATTGCATTAATCAGGAAAATTCAAACTTTAAAAAGCACCTTATTGCTTTTCAAAATGCCAGGCTCAGCCGTGCCCGCAAAATTATCAGCAAGTTGCGGCATCTGGATATCAATATTGAAATAAATCAGGTTATGGAGCTTGCTGGCGCCGGATCAATTGGCAGGCCTCATATTGCCAAGGTGTTGCTGGCAGAGGGAAAAGTCAACAGTGTTGCAGAGGCATTTGAAAAATATATTGGCATAGGAAGGCCGGCCTATGAGCCAAGAATGAAATACCACCCCTTGGAAATGATTAGTTTAATTAAAGAAGCGGGGGGAGTACCGGTACTGGCACACCCGGGTATTTCCTGTGATGAAAAATTGGTCAGGTGCTTGATCGAGGGTGGGTTGCAGGGTATTGAGGTATACCATCCTCAGCATAACAGGGATATGGAAAAAATGTATCTAAAAATTTGCCGTGAACATAACCTGATTGTTTCCGGAGGGTCGGATTTTCATGGCCTGGGCGTGACAAACCATGGTAAGCTGGGAGAATCCGTTGTACCCTATGAAACGGTCAATGAAATAAGATATACAGCATCTAAAAATCAGGCGGAATTAATATAAAGGAGTCAGGAGACAGAATTCAGGAGTCAGAAGAAAAAATAAAGAAGTGCCGTTTCCTTGTGTTTTAACTCCTGAATTCTGAATACTATTGTAAGATTTATTAGTGGGAGTGATAGTATTGTATGTGTCTAATCGAATCAGAGGATTGGATTCGGCTATTTTTAATGAACTGGAAGTAATCAAGCGCCAAGTGGAGC
This sequence comes from Desulfotruncus arcticus DSM 17038, assembly GCF_900113335.1. Classification (GTDB taxonomy): domain Bacteria; phylum Bacillota; class Desulfotomaculia; order Desulfotomaculales; family Desulfallaceae; genus Desulfotruncus; species Desulfotruncus arcticus. Next base: position 162,868 of record NZ_FOOX01000005.1, on the reverse strand, counting down.
AAAAAGGAATTGAGGTAATTAATTTGGGTGTTGGAAGTCCCGATCAACCTCCCGCACCGCATATCATAGAAGCTATGCACAGGGCCCTTGACAACCCGGGCAACTACCGTTATCCATTGGAGGGCAAGATTGAACTTCGCCGGGCTATGGCAGCGTGGTACCAAAAAAGGTTTGGGGTCGAGCTTGATCCGGTTACAGAGGTGCTGGTCTTAATGGGTTCCCAGGATGGTTTGGCCCATATAGCGCTGGCCTATATTAATCCCGGTGATACGGCGCTTATCCCTGACCCGGGATATCCTATTTATGCCTGCAGTATCTTACTTGCTGAAGGCGTTATTTATCCCATGCCTCTGTTGGAGGGGCATAATTATTTGCCTGACTTGGGTGCAATACCTGCTGATGTAGCCCGGAAGGCCAAGCTAATGTGGGTTAATTACCCCAATAACCCGGTTGCAGCGTCGGCAGATAGAGAGTTTTTCAGCCGTCTGGTGCAATTCGCCAAAGAATATGATATCCTGGTTTGCCATGACATCGCCTATTGTGAACTTGCTTTTGACGGCTATAAACCAGTTAGTTTTTTAGAAACTCCGGGGGCCCGGGATGTGGGCATAGAGTTTTACTCACTTTCTAAAACGTATAATATGGCAGGTTGCAGGATTGGTTTTGCCCTGGGCAATGCCACCGTGTTGGAAGCCCTAGCCCGCATTAAATCAAATATTGATTACGGTGTGTTTAATGTTGTGCAAGAGGCGGGAATAGCAGCACTGGAAGGGCCGCAGGAAAATGTAAAGAAAAACGCCCAAAACTATAGCAGACGGAGGGATATTCTGGTTGACGGGCTTGTCGCGCTGGGCTGGGATATGCCCAAACCCAAAGCTTCCATGTTTGTTTGGGCGCCCATACCCCAAGGGTACGCTTCCTCCCGGGAATTTGCCATGGAACTGCTGCACCGTACGGGTGTGATGGTGATACCCGGAACAGCATTCGGTGCCCAGGGGGAAGGCTATGTGCGGATAGCATTGGTTCAGAAGGACCATGTACTGCAGGAGGCGGTTAACCGAATCGGCCGTTTTCTCTAAGGAATGGAGACACCCCTGGCAATTGAAAATGTCTATTTACGCGCCACCGGACATATAATAAAAAAAATCAGTCAGGGTGGTGGTGCGATGGCGGATTCTTCGGATATGGAATACTTCCAGCGTAGGATTCAGGAGCTTGAAGAAAAAGTAGATCAGCTCCGGCTCAGCCGGAGAGTTTTAATGAATCTGGTAGAAAAGGTTGAGAGAGAAAAAACATTTTTTCTAACCAAGCTGGAAAAGGAAAACCGCAAATTGCACAAGGACAATTACAAGTATGCCAGATGGCTGCTGAAGAAAAATAAACAAATAGTTGAATTGCAGACCAGACTGGATAGACAGTCCGGTTCAAATTAATTCTAAGACCCTTTTGTGGGGTCTTTTTTTGTGAAACTGATTAAGCGCGCGTTTTTTACGAAATGTGGTATAATGCTTTTGAGGTGTTGATCAAATGAAAATTGCCGTCATTGACGGACAGGGCGGGGGGATTGGCAAGCATATAATGGACAGGCTCAGGCGCGAGCTGCCGGATGGATTTGAATTTTTGGCTCTGGGGACAAATGCCCTGGCTACATCAGTTATGCTGCGTGCAGGGGCAAATGAAGGTGCTACAGGGGAGAACGCTGTCATTTACAATGTATCCCGGGTGGATTTAATTACCGGGCCCATAAGCATCATGTTTCCCAACGCCATGTCCGGCGAGCTTTCACCTGCTATGGCCGAGGCTGTTGCAGCCAGTCCGGCACCGAAGGTGCTGCTTCCTCTTACCCGTTCAGGAGTTAACATAATTGGTTTAAAATCCGAACCCTTGCCTCATTTAATAGAAGATCTGGTAAAAAAAGTAAAGGAAGTTTTAGGCCTCCCATAAAGAAGACTTGGTTCAGGTGGGGTTTTTGACCCATACGTTGGGGACATACCTCGACCCAAAAGTTTGGACCCATAAGCAGAGGTGTGTCCCCTGACCGCTAAACCTTAGTCGCATTTATTTCGAGCTTACAGCCTGTTAATCCCCATAAGTTGGGGACATTCCTGTCTCCAGAGAAATACCCAAACTTCAGCAGGTGTGTCCCCTTTCCTTATGCGAGGGCGGGGTTTTCCAGGCTGTGCGAAGATAAACAAGTATCGGGGGAGATAATTATTGGCCGGATGTGAGATAGTATTGGTAATCGGCGGCGCCAGGAGCGGTAAAAGCGCTGTTGCTGAAAGTTATGCTTCAAACTTGGCCAACAAAGTCGTTTATATAGCTACGGCCGGGGTACAGGATGAGGAAATGGCCAGAAGGGTTAAACTGCACCGGGAAAGAAGGCCGGAAAACTGGTCGACGGTTGAGGAAAAACAATGTTTGGGCGCTGCTTTAACTAAGCTGCAGCCAGGTTCAGTTGTCTTAGTAGATTGTTTGACCATTTGGATCACAAATTGGCTGCTTGATCAAACTGTGGAGGAATTATCAGCCGAGGCAAAGGAAACGCGGATTATGCAAGAAGCTGCTAATTTTATCCAAGCTGCCCAAGACAACAAGCTGAAACTTATTATGGTCAGCAATGAGGTTGGCTACGGTTTGGTTCCAGACAATGAGCTTGGGAGGCTCTTCCGTGACATCTCGGGAAGAGTCAACCAGTATGTGGCTGCTGTGGCAGACAAGGTTTTTTTGGTTATATCCGGGATTCCTTTGGAAATTAAGTCGCTGGCCCTACATAATGCTTTTCAGGAGGGAATTTAATGCTGGCTCATACAATAATGGTGCAAGGAACGGCGTCTCATGCCGGCAAAAGCATTTTGGTTGCGGCACTGTGTAGGATATTTTATCAGGATGGTTTTAAAGTTGCACCCTTTAAATCACAAAATATGGCCCTTAATTCTTATGTAACCGCCCATGGTGGTGAAATGGGGCGGGCTCAGGTGGTTCAGGCTGAAGCTGCGGGAATTGCGCCGGAGGTAAATATGAACCCGATATTGCTAAAGCCCACCGGCAATTCCTCATCTCAGGTAATAGTGTTGGGAAGGCCGCTGGATAATTATTCTGCTCAAAGTTATCATAGTAAGGTTGCGTCGGGTTTATGGGAAGTTGTAACTAAAGCATTGGCCCAACTGCGCCGTGAATACAACGTGGTTGTCATTGAGGGAGCAGGCAGTCCGGCTGAGGTCAACCTTGATGATACTGAAATTGTAAATATGCGGGTTGCCCGTGAGGCTGACGCTCCAGTACTTCTGGTGGCAGATATAGACCGGGGTGGCGCTCTGGCGGCGGTCGTCGGGACGCTTGAATTACTACGTACTGATGACCGGGAACGGGTAAAAGGAATAATTATCAATAAATTTAGAGGAGATGTTGGTATTTTTCAGCCTGCTATTGATTTTCTGGAACAAAAAACCGGAATTCCCGTTCTGGGTGTAATTCCGTTTTTTACTGATTTACGCATACAGGATGAAGACTCCGTGGTAATGGAAGAAAAAAAATACCGTGCGGGTGGCGATGATAATAAAATTCAAATTTGTGTAATCCGGCTTCCCCGGCTGTCTAATTTCACGGATTTTGATCCTTTTGAGACCGATGTTGATGTTGAGTTGCGCTATGTGCGCAGGGTTAATGAGCTGGGCCGTCCGGATTTGGTTATCATTCCGGGAAGTAAGAACACCATTGAGGATCTATTGTACCTTAAAGAAACAGGTCTTGCCGGTGAAATTGTCAGGGCGGCTAAAAGCGGCACGCCTGTGGTTGGAATATGCGGCGGCTTTCAAATGCTGGGCAGCGAGCTGCTGGATCCCGAGAAGACAGAATCAAATATTGCACAACTGTCAGGTTTGGGCTTACTTGAAATGAAAACGGTTTTTGCCAAAGATAAAGTAACCAGTCAGGTTACAGCGGTAATTAACGGTGGAGGCGAGTACCTGAACGGTTATGCAGGCGAATTAACCGGGTATGAAATACATATGGGCCGGACGGAACTAGGAGAAACTCTGGGGCATGCCTTTAACATCCAAACAAGGTCAGGCCTGCAAGTCGCTGTAAAGGACGGGGCAGTGTCCCAAAATGGGAATGTCTGGGGAACTTATATGCACGGTATTTTTGACAACGACGGGTTTAGGAGGCACTTGATCCAAGTTCTAAAGCAGAAAAAAGGAATTATTGAAGAACAATCCAGCCAAGTAATCAGTACTCTCGAAAGAAGACAAAGAGATTACGACCGCCTGGCTGATCATGTGCGCTCAAATTTAAATATGAAATTAGTTTATTCAATACTGGGAATTTAGTTATGGATATTATCGTAATACAGGTATTGCTGGGCTATGTTCTGGACCTGGCTATCGGTGACCCGTCTATGATTCCACATCCGGTAGTGATTATAGGCAACTGGATTGCCAGATTGGAAAAACTGTTCAGGAAACGTGTTTTTTCTCCCACAGGTTTAAGAATAGCCGGTATGGCTGTAGCCATTTTGATAACAGCAGGCAGTTATATCGTAGCAAGCTTGATTTTAATAGCTGCGTTAAAGGTTAGCTTTTTTATTTATATGCTGATTGCTTCGTGGCTTATTTCCACTACAATCGCAACCCGGGGGCTGGCCGGCGCAGCTAAAGAAATCAAAGCCATACTCGTGTCAGGCAACTTAGGTCTGGCCAGGGTAAAGGTAAGTTGGATTGTCGGCAGGGATACGAGTGAAATGGAATCGGGTGATGTAACGCGCGCCACAGTGGAAACTGTAGCGGAAAATCTGGTGGATGCCGTTGTTGCTCCAATTTTTTACGCTATTATTGGCGGACCTGCGCTAGCTATGGCCTATCGCGCTGTAAATACATTAGATTCCATGCTGGGCTATAAAAACGAAAAATACATAGACTTCGGCTGGGCTTCCGCCAGGCTTGATGATATTGCTGGTTACCTACCGGCAAGGTTGGCCGGCATCGCTTTATTGATTGCCGCCTGGATAACCAACAGGGATAACAGAGCGGCTCTGGCAGCCTGGCGCAGGGATGCCAAAATGCATCCCAGTCCCAACAGTGGAGTGCCTGAATCCGTTATGGCCGGTGCCCTGGGGATACGGTTGGGCGGAAGAAATTCTTACGGCGGCGTGGTTTCTTTTCGCCATTACATGGGTGATAGCTGTGAAGCCTTAAGGCCTGACCATATTGCCCGTGCTATTGAAATGCTATACGCAGGTTCTTTGATCAGTGTAATGTGCTGTTGTGTTGTAAGGTTATTGGTAACTGTTTAGTTTTAGCATCTATCGCCAGATACAAGTAACGTAAAAACTTTTTCGGATAACCGGAAGGGAATGAAAATTAGTGTTGAATTTGCCGCGCATAATGATAGCCGGTACGCATAGCGGTGTTGGTAAAACAACTGTGGCCCTGGCGGTTATGGCTATGCTTGACAAATACGGCTTACGCGTTCAGCCATTTAAAGTAGGCCCGGATTATATTGATCCGGGTTTTCATCAAATTGCCACCGGGCGCATATCAAGAAACCTGGATACTTTTTTCCTCGGTCCGGAAGGTGTTCAGGAGGTTTTTACCCGTTCGGCGCGCAGCGCGGACATCAGTGTAATCGAGGGTGTCATGGGATTATATGATGGAATCGGAGCGGGAGATGACGGCAGTTCAGCGCGGGTGGCGCAAATATTAAAATGCCCGGTAATTCTTGTTTTGGATGCCCGCTCTATGGCTCACAGCGCTGCAGCACTGGTTTGGGGTTTTTCCAACTTTCCGGGCGGTGTACCCCTGGCGGGTGTAATTATTAATCGCGCGGGCAGTCCGCGTCATTTTAAGATACTAAAAGAAGCAATAGAAGCGAAAACAGGTGTCCCGGTTTTGGGTGGAATTTTGCGGGAGCAGGACCTGCACCTGCCGGAAAGACACCTGGGCCTGGTTCCATCTTTGGAAAACGAAAAAATCGTCAGTGTGATTGACAAAATGGCGCACAGGATCATGGAGGCTATACCAGTAGACAGAATTTTGAGTCTGGCCGGGCGTGCCCCTGCTTTAAGCAGGTTGGAAAATATTTTTGCGGTGCATAAACAAGTAAAAATTAATCTTGGTGTCGTAAGAGACAAGGCTTTCAATTTTTACTACCAGGATGGACTGGATCTGTTGGAGTGTCTGGGGGCAGAAATCTATACCTGCAGTGCGCTTAATGATGCCAAATTACCTGAAGATCTGGACGGGCTGTATATAGGCGGCGGTTTTCCGGAAGTTTTTATTGAACAGCTGGCGGATAATCATATGTTTATCCGGGATTTGCAGCAGAGCGCCGCCGGAGGTATGCCGGTATACGCTGAATGCGGAGGATTAATGTATCTATGCACTTCAATCAAAGATTTTTCCGGGTGTGAATACAAAGGCGCAGGAATTATACCCGCCAGCTGCCAAATGGGGCATAAGCGGGCGGCACTGGGGTATGTGTCCGCTACCGCTATCAGTTCAAACATTCTGGTGGATAAGGGCTCCAAACTAAAGGGGCATGAATTTCACTATTCCAGCATAAACGCAGATAAGCTAAATAGTGCTTATCTGCTGCAAAAGCCCGGTGATGGCAGTAGTCACCGGGATGGACACGCCGACAGCAATATCCTGGCCACCTACTTGCACATCCATTTCGCCGGATCAACTGCTGCAGCACTCGGACTTTTGCGCTCCTGTGCGGCTTACAGGCGTTACAGGAGGATTTAAGCATTGAAAAGTTTCTTTTTTGCTCTTCAGCACCTGTCCAGGATTAGACTTTATAACGGCGAATTTAATGAAATTGCCTTTGGAAAATCACCTGTTTATTTTCCGGCGGTAGGTTTGATTTTGGGTATCGCCCTGCTGCTCGCCAGGCAAATATTTATCCTGGTATTTCCTGTGCCGGTTGTAGCAGCTCTATTAATTGTTACTATGGCGGCACTAACAGGCGGCATCCATCTTGATGGATTTATGGACACTTTTGACGGGATGTTCAGCGGCCGTTCAAAAGAAAGAAAAATGGAAATTATGAGGGATAGCAGGGTTGGCGCCTTTGGCGTCCTTGGCCTCGCGTGTCTGTTTCTCTTAAAATATTCGGCGTTTACAGCTCTACCGGTGGAGATTTTAACTTCCTTAATCATTCTTGCCACTGTTTTGAGCAGGTGGGCAATGGTCTATTTAATTGTCTTTTTCCCTTACGCGCGCAATGAAGGGCTGGGCACGCTTTATTCCTTGTATGCAGGAAAGCGTGAATTTGCTCTGGCCACTTTGGGAGCAGCACTAATAACAATTTTAACCGCCGGGGTGGCGGGCCTTTTAATCTGGTTGACCCTTTTTATAGTGGTTCATTTTGTGGCACAAAAAGTAAAAGCGGAATTGGGCGGCCTTACAGGTGATATTTATGGTGCAACCTGTGAAGGCAGTGAATTAATTGTTTACCTGGCAGCTTTTCCGGCATACAATATATTGCCGCAATTATTCAGCGCCCCGGTTCGTTTTTGGTAGGAGGTATTTATTTTGGAGTATAAACATGGTGGCGATGTTTTCGGATATTCCCGAAAAGCAAGCTGCCCGGTTCAACAAATTTATGATTTTAGTGCCAATATCAACCCGTTGGGACCGTCCCCCGCGGCTATAAAAGCTATACAAGATAATTTGGATTTAATCAGGCATTACCCGGATCCGAGTTGCAGTGAATTGCGCAGCGCACTTTCTGGCTACCTGGAAGTCTCGCCTGAAAATATGATTTTTGGCAACGGGGCGTCGGAATTAATTTATCTAATTGCCCATGCACTAAAATTCAAGACTGCGCTGGTTGCAGCACCAACCTTTATTGAATACGGGGAAGCGATCAACTGTGCCGGGGGAGAAGTCAAAGAAATTATGTTGCAGGAACAAAATGATTTTGCGCTGCCGGCGGCCCGGGTAATCAAAGCTTTACCCGGTAGTGACGTTATATTCATTTGCAACCCCAATAATCCAACCGGCAGGGTGGAAAACAGGTCAATTATTAAATCAATTATCGAGCATGCAAACAACAACGGCGTTTATACAGTGGTGGACGAAGCCTTTATTGACTTTACCGAGTCCGGCAAACAGCTTTCAGTAATGCCCCTGTTAAACAAATATCCCAGGTTACTGGTGCTCTATTCCCTGACCAAATTTTTCGGCATCCCGGGTTTACGCCTTGGAGCGTTGCTTGGCCCTGCTGAAATTGTGCGCCAACTGGAGGCTGGAAAAGATCCGTGGAATGTTAACATACTTGCTCAAATTGCAGGTAAAGCTGCACTGACAGATTTTGACTATATGGATGAGACGATAGAACTTGTTCACCGGGAACGGGAATTTCTCTACCGGTCTATATCGCGAATTCCCGGGTTGAAGGCTTATCCGGGGAATGCCAATTACCTGCTGGTTAAAATTTTAAAGGAAGGCATGACCTCTACACAATTGGTGACATTCTCGGCCCGAAAGGGTGTTCTTGTCCGTGATTGCTCCAATTTCAGCGGGTTAAACAATTGTTTTATCAGGGTTGCAGTCAGGACGCGCAAAGAGAATGTAATCTTGATTGGGGCGCTTACAGAGGCCATGAAAGGAGATTAGCATGGGCTGTAGGATGTTGCTGATCAGGCATGGTGAAACTGTTTGGAATAAAAACGCAAAATTACAAGGGCAAACCGATATTCCCCTTAGCGATCAGGGTGTACAACAGGCTGTGGCTTTAAGTAAACGGCTGTCCGGCCGGAAAATTGAAGCCTTTTATGCCAGCAACCTAACCCGGGCCATAAAAACGGCTAGCATTGTCGCAGAACCACACCACAGGCAGGTTATAATGCTGCCAGGTTTGCAGGAATTAAACTTTGGCGACTGGGAAGGGCTAACTTTTAAAGAGATTCAGCAAAATTATAGTGATCTGTCGCAAACATGGTGGTCGAACCCCCTGGAAACAAGAATCCCTGGCGGAGAGACTCTGAATGAACTGGCAGAACGTTCAAACCAGGCCATTAAAGACATCGTTTTAAAACACAGTGATCAAACGGTGGCTGTAGTGGCGCATGGAGGGACGATCCGGAGCATTGTTGGTACCGTATTGGGTATTGACCTCAATCAATACTGGAAATTGAGGCAGGATAATGCCTCACTGTCCATTGTTTATTTTCATGCTTGGGATAAAAGTATTCTGGAATTGTACAACGATTGCAGCCATTTGGAAACGATTTAAAATTATGGAACTGCATATGATATTCAGGATATCACTTGTTTTAAAGGGGGAGAACTCAAATGGCAGAGCGTGTGATTGGAAAGCTTGGGGACCCAATCCTGCGAAAGAAATGCAAACATGTTGCCGAAATAACTCAATCTATTTTGCAGTTGCTTGATGATATGGCTGATACTCTTAAAGCGTCCTCTAATGGCGCGGCATTGGCAGCTCCGCAAGTAGGGATTTTAAAAAGAATCGTTGTAATAGATGGTGGGGACGGCTTTATAGAATTAATTAACCCTCAAATAATTGAAAAATCAGGCGAGCAAACCGGACCGGAGGGGTGCTTATCATTGCCCGGCGTTTGGGGCGAAGTAACGAGGGCCCAATACGTTAAAGTAAAGGCTATAAGCAGGGCCGGTGAGGAATTTTTAATTGAAGGCGATGGTTTTATAGCCCGCTGTCTGCAACATGAGCTAGAACATTTAGATGGGATCTTATATATTGATCATGTTGCTGCGGGACAAATTTTTAGCGAAAGCACCAACGAACCTTTAGATGTCTATAACTTAATCAAAGTATCAAGACAAATTAATATTTAATAAATGCAGCTGAAATCCGGGGTATTTCCCCGCTTCTTTTATTGTTGGCAAAATGCTTTGAACCAGGCGGAATAAGCTCAAGATATCCCCGTTGTTTTGTTAATTTCTTAATAGATTGAAACATATACTTGGACAAGAAACAATTACACGGGGGAATTTTTGATGGATGCTTTTCCGAACAAAATGGTATTAATATTTTTCACTGCTTTAGGTATTATTATTGGTGCGGCTTTAATCGGCTCCTTTGCCGCTGTACTGTTCAGGGAACCACCTGTGGGTACCATGTTGAAACTGGCCAGGGAAATAAAGGTATGGGCAATTGTAGCCGCCATTGGGGGCACCTTTTCAACAATTGAAATTCTAGAGTCCGGGTTGTTCCAGGGAGAAGTCCGCGCCGTAGTCAAACAGTTAATCTTTATAATCAGCGCTCTGGCCGGTACCCAGGCGGGCTACTATATTTTGCTGATGCTATCCGGTGATAACCAATGAAACGGGTTCTTTTCTTTACCGCTGTATTCTCTCTGGGCATTTTATTGGGAGCCACTTTATCCGGTGTGCTGGTTGGAATACAAATTGACGCGCTTTACATAGAGAATCGCTCATTAAGGGAAAAAATATCCGTTAATGAAAAAGAAATTAAGGAATTAAAAGAAAACAACGCCAGTTACAGAAGAATCATCACCAAGGTTAGTACAAAAGTATCCTTTGACGACAAATGTAAATATACCGATTACGAAAAAAGCACTATTGAGTTGACTGTGGATAAAAAGGTCAGGGAATGGCTAAAGGTAATAACGGGACAAGAGGTGGAAAGTGTTAATTATCAGCTGGTTCCTGGAATAATAGACAATCGGGAGATTGAAGTCGAAGGGAATAAAATTCGAGTTAAGATTACTATGGTTGTTATTGCAGAAAACGTTTTAGTGTACCTGGAAGTTATCCCTATAAAAAATCCATCCTGATAAAGAAATAAAAGCTGGGCAAAATAAACTAAAAAGGAGTGTCCAGCTGTGGAAGAGTATCTTCGTTCAAGGGTACCTTGGAGTACGGAGACAAGTCTGAAATTTAAGACAGAGGAAGTAGGTATAGATTTTGATGATTTTGTTGAGGGAGTCAAGGAAGGAAAATCAGATTTTGAGATGGCGGAAGAATTCGATGTAACAGAAAAATTGATTCATCATCTGCGTGATCATTTTATGCGGCATGGATTGGGTTCAGTAATGGGGCAAGATTAAAATTAAAGGGTAAAAAAGATGTCCCCCTGCGCTATAAGTATGTTAAAATATTAAAATATATTCACTATAAAGAATGAAAGGGGTGGGGGATATCTTTCCTGACAAATTTAAAAAATTTGGCCTGACTTTTGATGATGTATTATTGATGCCAGCAGCATCTGAAATTTTACCCCGCGATGTAAACACAAAAACCAAGCTTACAAAAAAAATTATCCTGAATATTCCCCTGACCAGCGCCGGTATGGATACGGTGACGGAGTCCAGGATGGCAATAGCTATGGCCCGTGAGGGCGGTATTGGGGTTATTCACAAAAATATGTCAATTGAACGCCAGGCAATGGAAGTTGACCGGGTTAAGCGTTCGGAGCATGGTGTCATTTCTGACCCCATTTTCTTATCACCTGATAGTCCTGTCAGTGAGGCTTTGGTACTAATGGAACGATACCGCATTTCCGGCGTTCCGGTTACTGAAAATGGCAAACTGGTGGGTATCTTAACTAATCGTGATTTGCGTTTTGAAAAAAACTTTAACCAGCAAGTCGGCAGTGTTATGACTAAAAACAACCTTATTACTACTCGCGTTGGGACAACATTAGAAGAAGCCAAGGAAATTCTACAGCAGTATAAGGTTGAAAAGTTACCCATCGTGGATGATGATTTTAACCTTAGGGGTTTAATTACCATTAAGGATATTGAAAAAGCCCGCCAGTATCCCATGTCCGCCAAGGATGCCGGCGGTAGGCTGCTGGTTGCCGCAGCAGTGGGAGTCAGTGCCGATACCATGGACAGGTTGGAGGCGCTAATTGAAGCTAAGGCTGATGCTGTTGTTATTGATTCTTCGCACGGGCATTCCCGTGGAGTTTTAGATACTGTTAATAAAATTAAAAGCAAATATCCGGAATTACAGGTTATTGCAGGAAATGTGGCAACTGCTGAAGGGACTAAAGATTTGATCAATGCAGGTGCCGACGCGGTTAAAGTCGGTATAGGTCCGGGTTCCATTTGCACTACCAGAGTGGTTGCCGGAGCTGGAGTTCCTCAAATTACAGCGGTTTACGATTGTGCACAAGAAGCTGCCAAATACGATATCCCAATTATAGCCGATGGCGGTATCAAATACTCCGGTGATATAACCAAGGCTTTGGCAGCCGGGGCAGATGTAGTTATGCTGGGCAGCTTACTGGCCGGCACGGAAGAAAGCCCTGGCGACCTGGAGATATACCAGGGGCGCAGTTATAAGGTATACCGTGGTATGGGCTCCCTAGGAGCCATGAAAGAAGGCAGCAAAGACAGGTACTTCCAGGAAGACCAGAAAAAACTGGTTCCGGAAGGTGTAGAAGGAAGGGTGCCCTACAGAGGTACTCTGGCTGATACTGTTTATCAGTTGATCGGAGGTTTAAGGGCTGGCATGGGTCTCTGCGGCACTGCTTCAATTCAGGAATTAAAGGAGAAGACCAGTTTTATTCGCATTTCCCCTGCCGGATTGAGAGAAAGTCACTCTCATGATGTGGTGATTACCAAAGAAGCTCCCAACTACAGCTTGCGCTAAATAATCTATAAAGCCGGGTAACCGGCTTTTTTTTACGAAATTATTTATAGTTAAATATACTTCCACCGCAGAATTGCATCTCTTCAAATTTTTTAAGATCTTCTTCAGAGACATTTGACCCGAATCGTGCCATTAGAACGTTGGCGATATGTTCCAGTATTTCCGGGTCGTCCGTTGGAATGCGAACTAAACCGACACTTCCAAAAAGCTTGCTCAGCATTTTTTGGTATTTCCATATATCCAGTCCGGTATTGTCAAGATCCCAATGCCAGCAAAACTCTATGGTGATTACAATCTTTTCTTCCATAATCGGATTTGCAAAAGCATATTCCAATAAGCGGCTGCCCAGTTTATGCCCGCGATAATTGGGGCTTACTTCAATTGCGCCAAGTTCCATAATACCAGGATGATTAGACCAGCGGCTATACTTGTCCGGATTATGAAACGTTACATAACCAATTATTGTATTATTATCTCTGATTAAATAAACCATACCGTCATCTGAGCCGGCAATTTCAGCCAATGCTTTCTGCTGCTTGGGCGGTTCTCTGAAAATGCATAAATCCTGAGACATTTCCAGATTCAATATATATGACGGTTCAACAGGCCCTTCTATCAAAAATTCTGAACTATTCATTCGTTCACCTCTTAAATAACTTAATCTTATTCAGAACATTATCAGATCTTATTTTAATTATATGGTAGTAAAACGGTATTAAACAAGATAATAATCAGAAATAATTTTTTTTAATAAAAAAGATAAAAAATAAAAAATTACCAATTACAGGAAGGATATTGGGTTTGAATAGGGAAATATATAAATACAAAATATGGAAAATGTAAAGAGGTGGGAATTTTGGGCGGCAAATTAAATTCACTTACAGATGTGCTCAAAAAAACATTGTTTTTCTTTGAATCCTTGTCAGTTGCCGAATTGACTAATTATGTCCATAGACAAATGTTGAAGGATTATGCTTCGGAACAAGTGGAAGAAAAAGTTCGTTTGTGTCTGGAACAACACACTTGCTTTACCAATGATCAAAAGCATTCCTGGACTTTGAATTTAGAAGGACAAAAAGATAACGATCAGTTTTATACTATTTTACTAAAAAAGCAAAAACCACTCAGCTTTGCAGATATGACTAAAAGTAATAAAAAGAAAAAAGGCAAGTCTGTTTCTGAACAAGTTGGATTGATCAACGACGGCAGGTTTATACAACTGGCAAACGGTTACTGGGGTTTGACGGAATGGGAAGTAGAAACAGGTCAATACTCACTTAAGCAACTGGTTACCAAAGCGCTGATAATGAACCCAACCGGTTTGTCGCTGGCGCAGCTAAATGAAGTGGTAGGAACATGGAGAGCTACTGATAAAAATGAAATTGAGGGGGTTTTGAGGAAGTTTCCTTATTTTGAGGAAATAGGCAAAGGAGTATGGTGCTATAACCAGGAAGCCAGGGTTATTTACGATAAAATTTTAAAAAGATATCTGCTGGCGCTAAAGCGTCAACGAGATCGGTGGATTATAGACCGGGAAAGATGGACAGAGCGTGCAACAAGCTTGCAAAAGCAGCTTGCTGAGGTTGAATCGGCACATAAGGAAGCTGCTGCAGCTTTAGCACTGCGTCAGAATGATCTAAACAGGTTTGAACAACTAAACACCCAAATGGCAGAGAAGGATTTGCTCCTGGCATTAAGGAAAAAAGAGATTTACCGCTATAAAGAGCACCTTCAGAAGTTGGAATCCAAGGCCAACAGTATCTTGTATCAATGCCGCCTTTGGGTAAAAAGGGCTAGAGATCATGAGCTTGAAAACCAGCAGATAAGAGAGGCTCTGAATAAGAATCAATCTGGGTTGGAAACCATGTTCAGTAAATTGCAGCAATATAAAGAGCGTGACCGGGAGAACAAAACGAAATTACTGGAAATTAAGGAATTACACGCTGAACGGGTTGCTGAATTACAGACGGAAATTGTTAATTTGAAGCAAAGAATAGAAAGACTAAATGAGACCAGGGAGCACGAAGAAAAGATTTGGCGAGAAGAAATAAATACTTTAAGCACAGATCTAAAGCATGCCATGTCTGAAGGGGAAAGGCTGAACAAGTCTCTGCGTTTGTCCCAGCAGGAAATGGCCAAAATTAAAAATGAATACAAATTGTTGGAAAAAACAATGGCGCACCCATTGGTAAGGTTTGTGGCCAAACTGTTTTGCAGATTTAAAAAGACCCCCCAACAGGTAATATAGAGATACCGCAAGGTATCTCTTTTTTACTGCACGCGCGCTTAGGAAACTAATTAAACGGCCGGTTTTTAATGTTTCGTAAATCAACTTACTGTGATATATTAAAAATATTGAATAGATTAAAAAGAGGTGTGCATTTTTGTCTGTAACCGGCACTAATAATACAATTTTACAAAACCGTGTTCTGGTGGATGTAGATATAAAGCCTATTACGCGAAAATTCCATCTTCAGCTTGAACCACCCAGCCTGTTAAACAACCTTGCCGATGTTGACAGGTTGAAGGATAAACTGCCTGAAGGTTTCCACAACGCGTATATGCCATTACCTATTCTAAATAAAGTCAGTGAAGTGCTTTGGGGTGCTAATTGGCAGGTAACCGTCACATTAGCCCAATTTAACGGTATCTGGCAGGTCATTGACGTTGAACCCGGGGACACCAGTTCCCGCCATTACGGAATTGCGGTTGATATCGGAACCACAACAGTGGTGGGCTATCTGGTGGACTTAACTACCGGCAAAACGCTTGGTTCTGCCGCCGATTACAATGGACAGGTTCAATACGGAGAAGATATTTTAACCAGAATATATTTGGCCGCTGATGAGGGCGGAAGAAAAAAATTTCAACAGGCAATTGTTCAAACGTTAAACAGCTTAATTTCACGCCTGATAAATGAATTTAAAATTTCCAAGCATGAGATCAGCGCTGTCACGGTAGGCGCCAATACCACCATGGTGCATTTATTGCTTGGGCTTGATCCCTCCAGAATTTGTATGTTGCCTTATATTCCGGTAGTGAATCACCCCGGGTTTATCAACGCTGCCAGCCTGGGACTGGATATTAACCCACTGGCGTCTCTTTACTGTTTGCCCGGTGTGGGGAGTTACGTGGGGGGAGATATAATCAGTGGTATTTTGGCCAGCGGCATGCATAAGAAAACTGACCTGGCTTTATTTGTAGATATAGGGACCAATGGGGAAATGGTTTTGGGCAATTCCGAATGGCTGACCGCCTGCGCCGGAGCTGCCGGTCCCGCCCTGGAAGGTGGTGTGGCCCGGCATGGCATGCGGGCCGAGCCGGGAGCGGTGTATGAGGTGCGCATAGATGAACAAACGGGTGCAGTGCATTACAAAACCGTTGCCTCTCAAAAGCCTTGCGGTATCTGCGGCTCCGGATTGGTTGACTGCCTGGCCGAATTATTACTAGCGGGAGTTATCAACAGAGCGGGAAAATTTAAAGACAGTAATAAAGAGTTTACTGTTGTTCCGGCTTCGGAAGCAGAAAACAACACTGCCATAACCTTTACTCAAACGGACATTGACAATATCATGCGCACCAAAGGTGCGGTCAACGCCGCCCTGGAATATTTACTGGAAAGTGTGGGCTGCAGATTTGAAGAGATTGAGACCTTTTACGCCGCCGGGGCCTTTGGGCAATACCTGGACCTGGAATCTGCCGTAACCATTGGGTTATACCCGGATCTCCAGCGCGACCGGATGATCAGGTTGGGCAACAGTTCCGGGGAAGGTGCAAGACTGGCGCTGATATCGGAAGATTGCCTGCGTGAAGCCGAGGAAATATCACGCTCCATAACTTATTTTGAACTAAACGCCAGTGAGGTTTTTATGAATAAATTTGTTGGGAGCAGATTTCTACCCCATACTAATTTAGACTATTACCCCACGGTTAAAAAGAAAATGCTTGCGAGAGGCCTTCTGGTGGATTAGAAACAGAACCCCGGGTACATGGGAGTGCACATATCCGGGGCTTTTCTATTCCGAAAAAGTTTTTAGTTACTTGTATCTGGCGCTCCGGTGGTTCCCTCCGTGCGCTGCGCAATTTTCCTTGTATCTTTTATAGTTACCTATAGCTAACGCTTACATCAGACAGCCCGGTGAAACTTTACGCCCTTACGGGGTCAAACTTTGGGGATTTGACGAGCTATAGATCGCGTCCAGTGCTACGCTTACTCCGGGAACCAACGGATCACCTTGCCTACGGTATCTATTTTTCATCCTCTGATGGTGCCGCACTAGCGGCATGAACGTCTAATTGTAACTTTAAATTATCCCCCAAGAGGATACAGTCCCTGCTAAGGCATAAAGATTTTAGCTATTTTCTAATAATATGGGAAGGAAAAATAGACTATTAAACGTAATTAATAATATACTGGTACGACCAAGGTATGAACAATTTAATTATGTTGAAAAGAAAGGTGAAAAAATGATGTCTATAAGCCAAAAAATAACTGAAGATCTTTCTAAACCTTCATGGTTAAGAAAATTGTTTGAAGAAGGGGAGCGTCTAAAAAGTATCTATGGGGAAGACAAAGTTTATAATTTTACTATTGGTAACCCGGGAGTTGAACCTCCTGCCGCTTTTCACGAAGAATTAAAAAGAATAGCTTTAAACCCTACACCGGGCATGCACCGTTATATGAGCAACGCCGGCTATTTAGAAACAAGGGAGGCTATAGCACAAGTATTGCAAGAAAACTGCGGTTTGGATTTCAGTCCCAACCATATCGTAATGTCATGTGGTGCAGGCGGCGGGTTAAATATTCTGTTGAAAACTATCCTCAACCCCGGCGAAGAGGTAATAGTTTTGGTTCCCTATTTTCCTTTATACAGGGCCTATATCGATAACTACGGTGGTGTAATCAAGAAAGTTAAAACAAATGCTGATTTCCAGTTAAATCTAGAATTATTGGCTGAAAATATTACCGCTAAAACCAAGGCCATTATTATAAATTCACCCAATAACCCTACGGGTGTTATTTATCCCGAAAAAAGTATTAAAGAATTGGGACAACTGCTGCGGGCTAAAGAGGAAGAATTTAATAATACCATTTATCTTATTTCCGACGAACCTTATTCCAAGCTGGTTTTTGATGGATTAACTGTACCAAGTATTTTTAAACATGTGCGCAACAGTTTTGTAGTAACTTCTCATAGTAAGGACTTGGCCCTGCCTGGTGAGCGAATAGGTTATGTTGCGATGCATCCTGAGATCAAGGATGCGGATTTAATATTTAAGGGTTTAAATTTTTGTAACAGGGCGCTGGGGTTTGTAAATGCACCGGCATTAATGCAAAGGCTTGTTACAAATTTGCAGAGGGAAGAAGCGGATATAGAAGGGTATTTAGAAAAAAGAAATATGTTATATAACCATTTAACCAGTTTAGGTTTTGATGTTGTTAAACCGGCAGGCACATTTTATCTTTTCCCGCGTTCACCTATGCCCGACGATATTGAATTTATTAAATTTGCTCTCAAATATAACATAGTGGTGGTGCCAGGTATAGATTTTGATATGCCCGGTTATTTTAGGCTTTCCTTCAGTGTATCGTTGGATACTGTGATGAATTCTTTACCTGCATTTACTAAACTGGCCCAAGACCTGAGGCTTAAGTGAACTCGTTCAGCTAAAGCTGAACATCGAGGTCGGAAATGCTTGTACTGCTAAAGCCTTTTACCTTTGCTCTAATAACTCCCTCCGAGCTTGCTTAGAGCTCTTAAAATACCTGGGCTGGGCACCATCCCATCTGCAATTCTATGTCAGACGGTTTTTAAATAACCTAAACCGAATTAAAGTAGGCCTGCGCCAACTTATCCCCGGCATTAGCCTATCACCAGACAAAGACGACAAAAGAAAAGGAGTCAAAGAAGTACTGCGCATTGTAACAACCGGATTCCCCCAAATCCGAACCTTCGCGACAAGGTATTATACACAATGCAGGTACTCATTCATGGCTCAGTGCAGATATCGACTTAATCATGAATTGCAAAAGGCTTTCGCGATAAAGGTGAGAGCCTTTTGACGTATTCACGATGTGATGTTTGGTGCAACTGCTATTTTGTTATTGTGGAACGTAAGCTATTGGTACAAAAATAACAAAAGTACTTTGTGTTTATAATCCAAAGGTTATATGTCGGCCAACGCGAAATGTTAGAGGGCAGTCGGTTCAATGAGGAGGGGGAACCTATGGACCACAGTCAGCTGATGAACCAATAATGGATCGAACGAAATCAGACAACCATCGTTGGCTTTCTCCAGGATCTGATTCGGGTTCCGAGCGTAACTGGAGAGGAGGGGCCAACCAGCAGTTGATTGCCGGCAGCTTAAAGGAAACGGGTCTAACCGTTGACGTTTTTGAGCCCTCCCTGGACGCCTTGTGGAAACATCCCGCTTTCGTAGAAGTCTCCCGCGGGTACGAGGGGCGCCCTAATGTAGTGGGAATCCTTCAAGGCGTGGGGGGGAGGAAAGTCTCTGCTCTTGAACGGCCATGTGGACGTAATCCCGGCGGGTGCGCAGGAAAGCGGGCGGCACGGCAGTTGGTCCGGTGATCTTGCGGATGGCCGTCTCTATGGTCGTGGAGCTTCGGACATGAAGTCGGGGCTTGCGGCCATGACCATGGCTGTAAAGGCAATTTTGGAGTCTGATCTTGTATAATTGCAACAGAAAATTAGACTGCGGTTTAGGTTGTTGGTCCAAAGGATGATGTGCCGGAAAGAGAGAATTAGTCGACATTAGAAATTCTGGTTGCATGGCGTCGTAAGAACCGGATGGCGTGTGGGAACTACAAGAGAACCCAAAAATCACGCGATAATAACAGTTGAAAGGTGGAAAATTATGGCTAACTTAAAAGTGAATTTTGCAGGCGTGGAATTTAAAAACCCGCTGGTTTTGGCTTCTGCCGCACCGAGTTGGGATGGCGAAGGAATGAGGATTGCCGGCTTGGCGGGAATCGGCGGTGTAGTTCCTAAAACGATCGGACCGATTCAAGATTGGGCGGCACATCCGCGTAACGGACGTTTTCAGATTATCCGGCATGGTGGTAAACCCATTGGTATGGTTAATTTAGAGTTGTTCACAACCAAAACCAGAGAAGCCTGGATTAAAGAAGACCTGGCGGTAGCCAAAGAAGGGGGAGCTGTCATTCAGGCCAGTATCCTCGCTATGCCCAATCCAGACGACACCGCTGTATTGGTAGATGAGATTCAAGCTACCGGCATGGTTGACGTCTTGGAACTCAATGTTTCATGCCCCATGCCGGCGCAAGGCGTCGGCATGCATATCGGCAAGAGCCCGGAATTGACATTTAAACAAGCTAAAGCAGCCAAAAGTGCCGCCAAGATTCCGTTGACGGTTAAACTAACTCCCACCGTCTTTGACATGGTTGAAGTAGCGATGGCCGTTAAAGAAGCAGGTGCCGAGGGGGTAACCATCAGCAATTCGATTCGTTCTTTCGCGGGCGTCGACATTGAGACTGGTAAACCTCTCTTACGCGCGTACGGTGGTTATTCCGGTCCGGCCATCAAACCGATTGTTATGCGGCATCTATCGGAAGTAGCCCGTAAGGTCGATCTCCCCATCTCGGCTATCGGCGGAGTGATGAGTTTTAAGGAAATTGTGGAATACATTATGCTTGGCGCCACCACGGTGCAAACCGCAACTGCGATCATGTGGAACGGCTATGGCATAATCGGTAAATGGCTGAAGGACCTTGAAGAATGGATGGATCTGAAAGGTTATCAATCACTCGACGAAATCCGGGGTATCGCTTTGCCATATATCACAACGACGGAAGAATTGGCCAAGTTACCGCCGATGTTTGCCAATATTGATGAAGATAAATGCACCAACTGCGGCATTTGTCAAAAGGTCTGCATGTACCGTGCTATTTCCAGTAATGGAAACGTTTGCCGGGTAAGCAAGTCGGATTGTGACGGCTGCGGCGCATGTGTGCAGTGGTGCCCGAGTGGTTCGGCGGCATTAGCCTAGGTCCCCAACAATACATGTGATCCTTCGATTAAATGTTTTAGGAGGGTGAAATGATATGCTGATTGGAGGGATAAGGAGGGAGCATCATGCGGGTAATGGATTACTATCAGCCGGCGATTGTGGCTGAGGCTGCCGGATATTTGAGTCAAGCTCCACATACAACCAAGATCCTGGCCGGTGGCACGGATCTGATTATTCAACTAAGGGAGGGTGCCATAAAACCGGACTATATCCTGGACTTAGGCTATATCCCAGAGCTGCGGGGGATTACCGAGGATGATGATCGCCTAGTCATCGGCAGTATGACTACTTTTACGCAGATTGAACAGAATCCGTTAATCCGAAAGTACTTGCCCGTATTAGCTCAGGCAGCAAGTTCAGTGGGTTCCCCGCAAATCCGTAATACGGGAACGCTTGGGGGAAATTTGGTTAACGCTGCACCGGCCGCTGATACGGTCATCGCCTTGTTGGCCCTTGATGCCCAAGCAGTTTTGACCAGCAGCCGGGGAGACCGGGAAGTGGCTGTGGTCGACCTGTTGGCCGGCATCAACAAAACGCATGTTGCCAGCGATGAAATCGTTAGCTACATGGTGCTGCCAATCCCTACCCCATCTACCTATAGTACTTTTGTCAAACTGGGAAGACGTAAAGCCCTGGCCATTGCCCGGTTAAACTTAGGTCTGGTGGTCAGCCTGGAGGACAACGGCGAAATTGGCAAGGTTGTTTTGGCTCTGGGGGCTGTCGGAACTACAGCCTACCGTGTCCGCCAAGTTGAAGAGTTTCTCACCGGGAAGCAACCTCAGCCGGAAGTGTTTGCTGCTGCCGGCGAGATAATCAGTCAAGTAGTTGCTGAGAAATTGGGCGCCAGGCCTACGGCCAACTACAAGCGCGCAATTGCCAAAGCCGCTCTTAACCGGGCCTTGGCCCAGATCGGTACAGAGAGCGGGAGGTGGTAAGGTGAGCGCGCCAAGCGAAGCTTGGCAGTTCTTGCACCAATATGTAAAGGAGAAAGGAAACATATGCTGTCTGCTAAGGCAGGGAAGGTTGTATCCGCCGAGGTACAATTTGATATGGTGTTGCTGCTCAGTTTCCATGTCGGGAAATGAGTGGTTTTTTCTTGCCAAGGAAGGCGGTAATCTGAGACAATAATTGACGTGTGCAACTAAAGGCTGCACTGACAATCATTATCTCAGGAGCAGCGAGACCGGAAAAATAAAAAGGAAGACGTTAAGGGCTGCCACCCCGTCTTCCTTTTTCCTATCCGGCTTTCACCTATGAAAATGGTATCGGAAAAGAAGCAGAATGTAAAGCCCAAAAATCTTCATCATGACTTAGTAAGGTTTCTGGATATAGAATTATGGCCAAATTTTTGTTTTATTAGTACAAAGGAAGCTATTTAAAAGTGTTATATATTATTAATCAAATAAAGTTTCCGGTAATATTTCTTTTATCGTGTCATTATATCAGGAGCTAAAGCCAATTGAAATAATAAGGGGGCTTTCAGGAGAAGGAAATATGTAGCTATTATGGCCATTTGGCTGTCTGAGTATGCAAATTATGCAGAACTTATTGAAGTTGATTGTAGATTCCTAATTTAGTGGTGCCCCAAAAAGATTTGCACTGAAAAGCAGGTAGCTTATTAAATCTTTATTGAAGGAGGAAAAGTAAAAGTATGAGTAGTAGGATTAAAGAAACATTCCCGGAACTTTATCAAGCAATAGAAGCGGAAAAGGTCCGTCAAACAAATAAAATCGAGCTGATTGCTTCTGAAAACATTGTCAGCCCGGCAGTGTTGGAGGCAGCCGGCTCAGTATTAACCAATAAATATGCGGAAGGATATCCCGGAAAAAGGTATTACGGCGGTTGTGAGTGTGTTGATGTTGTAGAAGATTTAGCTAGAGATTTGGTGAAAAAAATATATGGAGCGGACCACGCCAATGTGCAGCCCCACTCCGGCTCATCTGCCAACTTGGGTGTATATTTTGCCGCAGTTCCGGTGGGAGCCACAATTTTAGGCTTTGACCTTTCCCATGGAGGACATTTAACCCATGGTAGTCCGGTAAGTATTTCCGGTAAGTATTTTAATTTTGTTCATTATGGGGTTAATAAGGAAAGCGAAAGGATAGATTTTGACCAGGTCAGAACGTTAGCCCATAAACATCGACCAAAGTTAATTGTGGCAGGAGCAAGTTCTTACCCTCGTATTATTGATTTTAATAAATTCCGGGAGATTTGTGATGAAGTAGATGCCTTGTTTTTTGTAGATATGGCTCATATTGCCGGCTTAGTAGCAGCCGGTATTCATCCAAGTCCCGTGCCGTTTGCGGAATTTGTCACATCTACTACTCATAAGACTTTGCGAGGGCCGCGTGGCGGATTAATTCTTTGCCGGGAAAAGTATTCCCGAGACATAGATAAGGCAATTTTCCCCGGAATCCAAGGGGGGCCGTTAATGCATATTATTGCGGCAAAAGCCATGGCGTTTCAAGAAGCATTATTGCCGGAGTTTAAGGAATACCAACAGCAGGTGGTGAAAAATGCCAAGATCTTGGCTGACTCATTGGCTAATTTTGGATTTCATTTGGTATCCGCAGGCACTGACAATCACATGATGCTAATAAACCTTTCCAATATGGGAGTTACCGGGAAAGAAGCGGAAACAGCATTAGATGAAGTGGGTATTACAGTGAATAAGAATACGGTACCTTTTGAGGAGCTAAGCCCCATGATCACCAGCGGGATTAGAATTGGTACACCTGCCATGACTACTAGAGGCATGAAGGAAGTGGAGATGAAAACCATTGCAGATTTAATTTTCCGTACAATCAAAAATCGGAATGATAGTAATAGAATGAAAAAGATCGGTGGTGAAGTGAGAGAACTCTGCAGCATGTTTCCTTTTAAAGATTAAATACTTTCACATATCAATAATTTTTTGAAAAATAGGAGAGAAGAAATTATGATTGATTTAACCGTTAACGAAAAACAATTGCAAAGAACAATAGAAAGAGCAAGAAAAAGAAACATTATCGTGCCAACTTTTAAAGAGATGAAAAACCCGGAACTAATTCCAGAAAAAATTAAGGAAAAGTTAAAGAATATCGGACTTTGGGATATTAATTCATACAACTTATTCCGCATTACCTGGAAAAACCAACCTGTTAAAGAAGGAGGGGTTTTTGGGGCAGTTAATTATTTGGAATTACCCAAAGAACTGACAGGAACAAATGCCAGGATTATTGCCCTGGTGGGCAAGTGGTTTCCCACCGGCTGCCACAAAGTAGGAGCTACTTTTGGGTGTTTGGTGCCTAGGCTGGTAACCGGCCAATTTGATCCCACCTTTCATAAGGCGGTTTGGCCTTCGACGGGAAACTTTTGCCGGGGAGGGGCATATAATGCGGAACTTTTGTCCTGCCAGTCTATTGCTATTTTACCAAAAGAAATGAGTCAAGAAAGGTTTTCCTGGCTATCTCAAGTAGCAGGAGAGGTAATTGCTACTCCAGGTTGTGAAAGCAATGTGAAAGAGATTTTTGATAAAACCTGGGAATTAAGAAATAGCCGGGACAATGTGGTGATTTTTAACCAGTTTGAGGAATTGGGAAATTATTTGTGGCATTATGAAGTAACGGGTCATGCTATCGAAGAAGTACTGAATGGGATTATGGGTACGGAAGACAGGTTTGCCGGGGCGATATTTACCTCCGGATCTGCCGGTACCATGGCATGTGGTGATTATTTAAAAGAAAAGTATCCGTTAAGCAAATTAGCAGTGGGAGAAGCTCTGCAGTGCCCCACCCTTCTGGAGAATGGATTCGGTGGGCATAGAATTGAAGGGATCGGAGATAAGCATGTGCCCTGGATCCATAATGTAAAAAATACTGATCTGGCAGTAGCTGTTGATGATGAGGACAGCATTGGCTTAATAAGGTTGTTTAATGAACCGGCAGGTAAAAAATACTTGGTGGAAGAACAGAGAGTGTCTAAGGAACTGGTCGAAAAATTATCATACCTGGGTATATCGAGTATTGCTAATGTGTTGGGTGCCATTAAGTTTGCCAAATATTATGAACTGACGGAAAGGGATATCGTGGTAACTGTACTTACGGATTCAATGGAGCTTTATCATTCGAGAATGGAAGAACTAAGAGAGAAAAATGGAGAATACAAAGAAATAAATGCAGCGGTAGATTATTACCGTCATTTGATTTCCTTGACAACAGACAATATGCAGGAACTAACCTATACCGATAGGAGAAGAATTCATAACCTTAAGTATTATACTTGGATTGAGCAACAGGGTAAAGAGCTGGACGAGTTAAATGCCCAGTGGTACGATTACGATAATTACTGGGGCAGCATCCGTAAACAAACAGATACGATAGACCAATTAATTAATGAATTTAACGAAAGAACAGGCTTGCTATAGATTATTGGGAGAGCTTTGAACCGTATCGGGTTTACTTTAAACAGTTAAGATGTCAGAGGGATGTGGAGATATTGAAAGGGGAGACTGGTTAATGGATTATAGTCAGCGCATAAATAGATGGATTGAACAAAACCAAACAACCATCATTAGCTTTCTCCAGGATCTAATCCGAGTTCCCAGCGTTACTGGAGAGGAAGGACCAATACAGCAATTTATTGCCGGTCAACTGCAGGAAATGGGTTTGGAAGTTGATGTTTTTGAGCCATCCTTGGATACATTACGGAAACACCCTGCTTTTGTGGAAGTATCACGTGGCTTTGAGGGGCGGCCTAATGTTGTGGGAATTCTAAAAGGCACGGGAGGGGGAAAATCGTTACTTTTCAACGGACACGTAGATGTAATTCCGGCAGGCGCAACGGAAAGCTGGCAGCATGGCAGTTGGTCCGGCGATATTGCGGAGGGACGTCTTTATGGACGAGGGGCATCCGATATGAAATCGGGACTTGCGGCTATGACGATGGCAGTGAAGGCAATTTTAGAATCCGGTATCCGGTTAAAAGGGGATATAATCTTAGAATACACAGTTGATGAGGAACTTTCCGGTAACGGGACTTTGGCTTGTGTGATAAAAGGATATCAGGCTGATGGAGGAATTTGCTGTGAAACTTCCAGTATGCGGGTGCAACCCGGCTCCATCGGACGCATTTGGTTTGAGATTAAGGTCCAAGGTATGGCAGCCGGTATTCAGCGCCGGTGGGAGGGAGTCAACGCTATTGAGAAGGGCTACCTGGTTACCCAGGCTGTAGCCGACTTCGAACGTATCCGGGTTAAGCGGTTGAGTCATCCCTTGTATCCGGACATTCTCGGTGCCATCCCTTGCATGGTGGGAGTATTTGAGAGCGGCTCTTATCACAGTGCCTTTCCGGATAGCTGTTTACTAAAGGGATCTATGGCTACAGTTCCCGGAGAGGATTCAAGCGCGGTCAAGGCGGAGTTTGTTGAGTTTATTCGCGAAAAGGTTGCCGGCGACCCCTGGCTTAAGGAGCATCCTCCTGAAGTTATCTTTACCGGGTACTTCGCCGAACCATCGGAAATCCCTGTGGACAGTGCTATAGTCCGGACTCTCAACCGGAATTTTATTAAGGTTATGGGCAAAGAACCGGTTATCACCGGTCGTGAAGGGGCCGCCGATATTCGTTTTATGAATAAGTACGGCAATACGCCGACAGTTATTTTTGGTCCGGGTCTGACCGAGCAGATGCATGCCAATAACGAATGGGTCAACATAGAAGACCTGATTCAAAGTACAAAGATTTTGGCACATACCATTCTTGAATGGTGTCAAGCGGATTAAATCGAGGAAAATTCTAAGAAAAGACAATAATATTTATAAACCTCCGTGAGAGCGGTAAAAGAAATCTTGGTACGAGGGTTGGATTTCGCACACAAAGAGGGTTATCCTCATAAAAATATAATTGTTGCTGTAGACGTAGAACCCCTTAATATGATGTAGAATAATATGGATGAAAAAAATCACCGCTGAGTTACAGCGGTTTTTTGTTGTGCAAAAATAGGAGTTAAACCATGTATTATTTGTTCACTGAATACAAATAAAATTAAAATATTATGTAACAAAGTAACAAAGGATTATTACCAAATATGTTAAATGGGTTAATAATGAATGTAAAATTAAATAGATGTAAAATTAAATAGATGTAAAATTAAATATATGTAAAATTAGTTAAACTCATTAATAGATCTTATTGGTTAAGTATCAAATTTAATAAGGAGATAGAATATGGGACTAACAGTTCGACAAGCATTAGAAATCGGGAAACTGCAAGAGGCAGTAGTAGTGGCTGGGTGCCAGGGTTTAGACAATCAGATATTCTTTGTAAACATTATGGAGGTCCCGGAGGTCACTAAGTGGATGAAAGGTGGAGAACTGCTGGTTTCGGCAGGGTTTGCATTTAAAAATAATCTGGATTTAAGAAAAAGATTGATTTATGACTTAGCTAAAAAGAAGGTGGCAGCTTTTGGCATTAAACCGGGGCAATATTTTTCTAAAGTCCCTAAAGATATGATTAAATATGCCGATGATGTAGGTTTGCCATTGCTTCAACTGCCGACAGATGTACCATATATGGAGTTTATGCTGCCAATTTTTGAAATTTTAATTAATGATCAACTTTGCCAGTTGAAACGTCATGAACAGATCCACAACTGCATGTTAGAGGCACTTTTGTCAGGCGGCGGTTTCTTAAGTATCTGTCAGGCATTATACAATTTATTAGGAAAGCCAATTTATATGCTAGACCAAGCAGGAAATATTATAAATTGTGTTTTAGGGGTAAAGTCTAAACAATGCTTTTCTTCTGAAGAATTAACAGAAGCTTGGCACCAGTTGCAGAACAGTTTATTGCTTTGTAATTCTAACCGGGTGAACCGGATGACGTTAACATTGAATGAAAAAAATCAAGATATTCAACTGGTGCCGATTCAAATAGATAATCATGTTGCCGGATATTTGCTGGTGCAAGAAACCGGAAAAAGTTTAGACGAGCAAGATTTGCTGGCAATTGAATATGCAGGGACAATTTCCACGTTGGAATTCACTAAAGAAAAAGCGGTATATGAAACAGAGAGAAAAGTTAGAGGCGAATTATTGGAAGATTTGATTTCGGGGAATTTTTCCGTGGAAGAAACAGTAATTCGAAGGGCAAGTTATTTGAATTTTAATTTGAACGCCAAACTGGCTGTTTTTATTATTAATCTTGATCATTTTGAAAATTATGTTATTTATCAGGCAAATCATCGTGAGAATCATATCCAAGAGATAAAAAACCAAACTTTCGAAAACACTCATCATGCATTTTTAAGTCATCCCGGCGGTGTGATGATGCATATTAAAAGTAATAGTATTATCGGACTAATTGGAATGGACGGCGATATTAATGAAAAAAAACTTAGAGAAAAGTTTCAAGAAATTTGTTCCAAAATTAAAAAAAGATTTCCCAAAATAAATATTTCTGTGAGTATGGGCAAGTTCTATAAAGGAGTGCGTAATGTAAAGAAATCTTATGAAGAAGCAGAAATATCTTTGAGAGTTAATCGGTATATGAATGGTGGAGATAAGGTAGTATCTTTCCAGGAATTAGGCCCCTACCGTTTTCTCTATGAGCTAAAAGGATCAGAATCCATGGAGGCCTTTTACGGAGAAATTCTAGGGAAATTAAAGCAATACGATATACAAAATAATGCTATCTTAATAAATACTTTAAGCAGCTATTTTAAAAATGATTGCAGTCTTAAACACACTGCAGAAGAGATGTTCATTCATAAAAACTCAGTAATTTACAGAATTCGCAAAGTAGAAGAAATTACCGGGCTAAAATTAAGTAATCCTGAGGATAGGTTTAATTTACAGTTATGTGTGAAACTCCAATATTTACTCGATTAGAACTTTAGGTTAAAAAACAGTATATTAAACTGCCATAGTATTTTAGAATACAAAATATTTTAGAAATTTTTGTAATTTCAGTCTAAGGGACATTATATTGGAAGCGGAGAATGTAAGTCTCAAGAGATAGGTAAACAAGATAATAATACCGGCAGTCGATGCTCTTTTCATGATCCAATTAATCCAAGCTTATTAAATTAGGGTTTTAAAAGAAGTGGCAAAATTCAGAGAGGTGATTAACTATGGCAAATTTAAGTTAAGGGTGAACTTTGCAGGAGTAGAATTTATAAACCCGTTGGTTTTAGCGTCTGCAACACCAGGTTAGGACGGAGAAGGATTGAAAAAGGCCGGATTAGCCGGTAAAGCTAATCAATGGTGCCCTACAGGAGCAATCCAATTAGAGGAAGGTAAAAATAGTAAGGAGGTGTTGTTATTGCGAGTATTGGACTATTTTCAACCTTTGGCATTAGAAGCTGCGTTTAGTTGCTTGCAGAAATCTCCTGGCACAACTAAACTTTTAGCCGGAGGGACGGATCTGATCATTCAAATGAAAGAAAGGTCTGTTGAAGCAGATTACATCGTTGATTTGGCAAATATCCTTGAACTAAAGGGGATTGTGCAGGATGGTGATAATCTGGTTATTGGCAGTATGGTAACATTCAGCGAAATAGAGCATAATCACTTGATTAACAAGTATATTCCGTTGTTAGCTAAAGCGGCCGGAACTGTAGGGTCGCCCCAAATCAGAAATACCGCCACTATTGGGGGCAATATAGCCAATGCTGCTGTAGCCGCAGATAGTTTACCGGCTCTTCTCGCTTTGGAGGCCAAAGTGAGGCTGCAAAAAATTAATGCCCAGAAGGATGTAGCTATTGAAGATATTTTAGTTGGCGCTAACAAGACATGTATTGCGCCTGATGAAATATTGACGAAAATTATTATCCCAATTCCCCAAGCTAATACTGCCATGACTTTTATCAAGATAGGAAGGCGAAAGGCTTTAGCCATTGCCCGGCTGAATCTGGGTTTGACCTTAAGCATGGATATGGGGAGAAAAACCAAAAAAGCTAGCCTAGCACTTGGGGCAGTAGGAGTAACTGCTTACCGCGTGCCCCAGGTTGAGGAACTATTGATGGGGAAAGCCATAAATGAAGATACCATAACTGCTGCGTGCAACTTAATATCGGAAGTAGTATCGGAGAAGCTGGGGACAAGATCTACGGCATCTTACAAGATGGCAGTTGCCAAAGCAGCATTGTCTAAAGCTTTGGAGAATGTTAAAGCGGAATTGGAGGGGGATTAAAATGCAGAGAATTAGTTTTACTATAAATGGGATAGCACAAGAGGTTGAAGTTTCTCCCACCATGCGTCTACTGGATGTAATTCGTGATGTATTGGGTTTAACCGGAACAAAAGAAGGCTGCAGTGAAGGGGAATGCGGTGCTTGTACAGTTCTCGTGGATGGTAAACCGGTTAATTCTTGCTTAGTTTTGGCAGGGCAGGTACAAGGCAAGACAATTACCACTATTGAAGGCTTAAGCAAGGGACAGGAACCGCACCCTTTACAAAAAGCTTTTATTGAGGCAGGTGCTATTCAATGCGGTTATTGTACTCCGGGCATGGTTTTGTCGGCAAAAGCTTTATTAGACAGTAACCCTAATCCTAGCGCAAAGGAAATTCGTCGTGGTATGTCGGGTAACTTATGTCGCTGTACAGGCTACAAAAAGATAATAGAGGCGGTTCAACTTGCTTGCTCTGGGGGTGATAAGTCATGAATGAATTTCCTGTAGTGGGTCAAGAACTGCAAAGAAAGGATACAGAGGCAAAAGCTATGGGGGAAGCAGTATATACCGGGGATATGAAGTTCCCAGGTTTGCTTCACGGCAAAGCTCTGCGTAGTGCTTATCCCCATGCCAGGATTATTAGCATAGATACTGCCGCCGCCCAAGCAATGCCGGGTGTTCATGCAGTATTAACAGCCAAAGACATTCCCGGGATTAATATCTTTGGTCTGGCAATTCAGGATCAGCCGGTTTTAGCCCAAGATAAGGTAAGGATGATGGGAGATGCGGTAGCCCTTGTTGCTGCTGATTCAGATGATTTAGCAGAAGAGGCACTAGGGAAAATTAAGGTGGAGTATGAAGAATTACCGGGTGTTTTTACAATTGAAGATGCCCTACGAGAAGAGGCGCCAAAAGTTCACGAGAAAGGAAACCTTTTGCAGCATACCCGGTTGAGAAAAGGAAATATAGAGGAAGGTTTTGCTAAAAGTGATTTAGTTGTGGAAAATGTCTATGAGACGCAAAGAGTAGAACATGCCTATATCGAACCGGAAACATCAGTGGCCTATCTGGGCTATGATGGAATATTAAATGTTTGGACTTCCACCCAGTATGTTTTCCGGGATAGACGCCAGATAGCGCCTGTAGTTAATATGCCGGTGAATAAAGTAAGGGTAATTCAAATGGCTACTGGTGGTGCTTTCGGAGGTAAAGACGATATAACCACCGAGATCCAAGCAGCATTGCTGGCCATTAAAACCGGCAGACCTGTAAAAGTTGTGTGGTCAAGACGCGAGTCCATGATCTGTTCCACAAAAAGACATCCCATGAGGATGTTGATTAAAACCGGAGCTACAAAAGACGGTATGTTAATGGCCATGGAAGGAACAGTATATAGTGATAAAGGAGCCTATTGTTCTATCGGACATTTTATCACCAAGAAAACGGGTTTGCATTTGGCCGGACCTTACTACGTACCTAATGTAGCTGTTGATACCTATGCAGTTTATACCAATAACACCATATGTGGACCTTACCGGGGTTTTGGTATTCTGCAGGCATCTTTCGCTCATGAGTCTCAGATGGACATCTTGGCAGAAAAGTTGGGTATCAGTCCTTTGGAGATTCGGATGAAAAATGCTTTGAAACATGGATTAACTAATGCAACCGGTCAATCATTTGAGCATGGAGTAGGTTTTTATGACACCCTTTTAAAAGCAAAAGAACATATGGAGGCTTATGACTTAGAGGAGGTGTCAGGTAGGTGAAAAAAAGAGGCCGAGGGATAGGAAGCTACCTTTATGGAGTAGGTTATGGTTTTAACCGTCCGGACCACTCTGCTGCCTATGTTGAAGTTGCTGATGACGGAACAGTTACTGTCTTAAGCGGAGCGTGTGACTTGGGGCAAGGATCTGATACGGTACTCTGCCAGATTGCTGCGGAAGAACTGGGGATCAGTTACAAAGATGTTCGGATCATTAGCGGTGACACGGCGGTAACCCCTGATGCACTGGCTAGTACAGCCAGCCGTCAAACATATGTTTCGGGAAATGCGGTCAAAAGAGCAGCTGCAGATGTTAAAGAGCACTTTCTTGATTTAGCTGCGGAGATACTCAGATGTGAGCGGGCGGATATGGTAATTATGAACGGTGTAGTAAACTGTAAAACGGATGAAAGTAAAACACTAAAATTCTCTGATCTGGCGCGACAAATGCACCAACGGGGAAAACAATCTATTGGATTTGCCTTTTATGACAATACCACTGCAGATGTTGACCCGGACACAAACCAAGGGGATGCTTATTCTCACTATATTTACGGTACCCAAGTTGCAGATGTGGAAGTAGATACTGATACCGGCGAAGTAACAGTACTTAGGATTGGAGCTGCTCATGACTGCGGAAAGGCAATTAATCCCAAGAATGTTGAGCAGCAGATTGAAGGTGGGGTTGTGCAAGGGATGGGTTATGCCATTATGGAAGAAATGATCCTGAAAGAAGGTAAAACTCTTAATCCTTCTTTTTCCAAGTTTCTCATACCCACATTCCAGGACGCGCCTGAAATAGTAACTTACATTGTTGAAGATCGCGATCCTAGAGGGCCATTTGGGGCCAAGGGGCTTGGCGAAGGGCCCATTATTCCTACTGCACCTGCTATTGTGAATGCTGTTTATGATGCTATTGGGGTTAGAATCACTAGTTTGCCTATTACGCCGGAAAAGATTCTGGCAGAATTAAAAAAACAAACTATATCATAAACCTAATGAAGTAATTTATTAATTAGCAAAGGGGGAGTTTCTGGAAAAGTTTAGTTTCTTATCTATTTTTAGAAAAAAAGGGGGGGCTTTAAGGATGAAAATAGGTTGGTTTAAAAAAGTTTGTATGGTAATAATGTGCATTTTTGTTTTAGGTGTCTTTGCCGGTTGTGGAAATTCCAATGCCCCGGCTCCAGGTGAAAACCAGGAGGGCACTGATACGGCAGTGAATTCAGAGAAGAAGATTGTGCTAAAATTGGGGCATGATCATATGGTAAGTTCTCCGTTCCAAAAGTCGGCAGAGAAATTTAAAGAGTTAGTGGAAGAAAGATCAAATGGAAGAATAGAAGTACAAATTTACCCTGCCCAGCAACTTGGCAGTTCCAGAGAAATGATTGAAGGTATGCAGATGGGGACAGTGGAAATGACCTTGTTGCCCACAGCAAAATTTGGCGGTTTTGACGAAAGATTAACTCTTGTTGACCTGCCGTTTCTATTTCCAAATGAAGATGTTCTTTGGAAAGTCTTAGACGGGGATATTGGAAAAGAGATTATGAGTGGTTTGGACCCGATTGGGATAAAAGGGCTTGCCTTCTATGCAGAAGGGTTTAAAGCTTTAACTGCGAACAAACCTATTCACAAACCTGATGATCTCAAAGGGATGAAAATTCGTACCATGGAAGCCCCGGTAATTATGGGTCAATTTAAAGCCTGGGGAGCGAATCCGGTACCAATTGATTTCGCTGAGGTTTATAATTCTCTTCAACAGAATGTTGTTGATGGACAAGAAAATCCTTTGCTCAGTATTCATGATATGAAGTTTTATGAAGTCCAAAAATATATGATTATGAGTGATCACGCTTATCTTTCGTATATTATGACTGTAAGTAAAAAGTGGTTTGACGGGCTGCCGGAAGATCTGCAAAGTATAATTTCTGAAACTGCGATTGAAGTTGCACAGAATCACAAGCAATTAATGAAAGATGCCAATGACACTTATCTAAAGAATATTAAAGATTTTGGGACTGAAGTTTATTCGCTGACTCCGGAAGAAAAAGAATTATTTAGAAAAGCAAGTGAGCCGGTATATACAGAATTCAGAGACGCCATTGGAGGAGAACTAATAGATAAGACTGTTAAATTTATTGAAGAGAATGAGTAGTATTATTAAGGGGAGTAAGATATACTCTTACTCCCCTCTACTTTTGGGGCAGGAGGAAAATATTAATGGGGAATTTGGATAAAGTGATGACGTCTGTTGAAGAGACAATCAACGGTTCTCTTTTGCTACTTGCAACCGCCGTGCTCTTTGTGAATGTTATACTACGCTATGTATTTCATAACTCAACAACCTGGGCAGAAGAAGCAATTCGTTATTCCATTGTATGGGTCACGTTTTTTGGAGGCAGTATGTGTGCACGTAATAAAATGCATGTGGGTATTGATATTTTTGTTCAAATGGCTCCACCGCTAATTAGAAAAATCTTGATGATACTGGCGCAGCTTAGCGCTGCCTTTTTTACAGCAATGATTACCTACTTTGGGTGGGTATCTACTCATCTGGTTATTGAAAGTGCCCAGAAAAGCCCTGCTATGATGATGCCGATCTGGATTGTATATATCGCCATGCCCCTGGGTAGTGCATTAATGACGATTAGGTTTTTAGCAGCTGCATATGCAATTTTAAAAGATAAGACATTTGGAGTTGAGATGGTTGAAAAAAATGGTTCTGTAGATATTTCCAGACTGTAGGAGGTGACACTGATGATCACATTATTATTTATACTACTTTTTGCCCTCTTGTTTTTGAGCTCTCCGGTTTTTACTGCTTTAAGCTTATCCGCGCTGTTGGCCTTTCTATTATATACTGATATGCCTTTAATGGTTGTTGCACAAAGAATGTTCGGCGGTATTGACAAATTTGCCCTAATGTCAATTCCTTTCTTTATTTTGGGAGCTAATGTCATGAAATTTGGGGGAATAGCCAAGAGAATTCTTGATTGGGCACATACGTTAGTAGGAGGTTTTAAAGGTGGTCTGGCCCTAACTACAGAAGTGGCGTGCATGTTTTTCGGAGCAGTCTCAGGATCTTCACCGGCAACCGTCGTGGCTATAGGCGGGTTAATGCATCCGGCGTTAAAAGAAAAACAGTATGACGGAGGTTTTTCTGTTGGTTTAATAACAGCCAGCGGCTCTGTAGCCCTGTTGATTCCCCCCAGCATTAGTGCCATTATTTATGGTGCTGTCACCGGTGTTTCTGTGGGTGCCCTTTTTATGGCAGGCTTAGGTGCCGGTATTTTATATGGTTTGGTTTACCTTGTCTATTGTTACTGGTATGCACGTAAAGCCGGTGTTCCTGTCGATAAGAAAGCTACTTTTTCCGATAAAATGAAAGCAACTAAAGAAGCCAGCTGGGCTTTAGGCATACCGGCAATCATCATGGGCGGAATTTACCTGGGAGTATTTACTCCTACGGAAGCATCCGGAATTGCCGCAGTTTACGCTATTTTTGTGAGTATGTTCATTTATAAAGAAATGGACTTAAAATCTTTGTTTAAAACCTGTGTTGTCTCTGCCGAATCTACTGCTCAAGTTATGATTTTATTGGCAGCAGCCTCCGTTTTTGCATGGATACTCACTGTTGGTCAGGTTCCCCAAAATCTTGCTAATTTTATTGTCGATGCTCATTTTGGGCCGGTCGCTTTCCTGCTGATGATAAATGTGATCTTAGTCATTGCCGGCATGTTTATCGATGGGTCCTCAGCCATCATTATTATTGCACCATTGGTATACCCTATTGCTATGCAGCTGGGTATCAATCCTATTCATTTAGGAATAATTATGGTAGCCAATGCGTCAATTGGTATGTTCACTCCTCCGTTCGGACTAAACCTTTTTGTAGCCCAACCGGCTACCGGTGAAAATATGACAAGCATTGTCAGAGGTGTTGTTCCATTTGTAATTATTAGCTTACTTGCATTAATCCTAATAACTTATTTGCCGGATATAAGTTTGTTTATCCCTCGGATGGTCTATGGGCCGACAATTTAATGCCGGAGTAATCTGGCGATGGGTGGGGATTTATGATTTAAACGAAAAGAAATTATTAATTTGCCCAGGATAAATGGCTGTTTTTTAATAAAATGGCCATTTATTCATTTATTTTTAAAAATATCCCTTGGTAGGTGATGAGTACAGAAT
Organism: Desulfotruncus arcticus DSM 17038; assembly: GCF_900113335.1. Classification (GTDB taxonomy): domain Bacteria; phylum Bacillota; class Desulfotomaculia; order Desulfotomaculales; family Desulfallaceae; genus Desulfotruncus; species Desulfotruncus arcticus. The sequence goes on along the minus strand of NZ_FOOX01000005.1, from coordinate 127,116 downwards.
TTTGCCAAAAACTTTGTTTTATTAGTACAAAGGAAATAGTATTAAAATTGTTAAATATTAATCAAATAAGATATCAGGGGGAATATGTCAGGGATGAAATATGAACGGTTAAAAAGACAAATCGAATTCATTAGGGAAACTTATTTTGGTACATGATTTGGTAGAGATTGATGCAGGAGATGTCTATTGTTATGATAAGCGATGGTTTGTGTTGAAATACAGGCATTTAAAAGTCGGTTGAACATTTGACTTGAAAACTTTTTTTATTACATTTCGTTATATATGGTAATGTATAACGCATAAAAAGGAGCGATTACAATATGAATGAGCCTGAATTTGTAATTATTAAAGGAGCCGGGGATTTGGCTAGCGGTGTTGCTTATGTTTTAAAATCAGAAGGATACAACGTAATTATGACCGAAATTGAAAAACCAACTTGTGTACGAAGAAAAGTTTCTTTTGCAGAAGCCGTATATGAAGGTAAAATTTATGTACAGGGAATATGTGGTAAATTAGCTAAAAATGTTGAAGAAGTAAGTGAAATTTTATTGAAAGGAGATATTGCAGTAATTGTTGATCCCTGTTTTGAAGTAAGAAAAGATTTAAGCCCATCAATCCTTATCGACGCAACAATGGCTAAAGTGAATCTAGGCACTAAAAGGAGTGAAGCAAATATAGTAATAGCACTTGGACCGGGTTTTGAGGCTGGAATAGATGCTCATGCAGTAATAGAAACGCATAGGGATGCAAATCCTGGAACCCCCATATTTAGTGGAACGGCTACGCCTAATACCGGTATCCCCGGTAGCGTATTGGGGTACAAGATTGAACGACTTCTTCGTTCACCTGTTGAGGGAACTTTTAAACCTAAACTTGAAATTGGTGATTATGTGGAAAAAGGTGATACTGTAGCAACTGTAAATGGTTTACCGGTTAAAGCTCTAATTGGGGGAGTTGTTCGGGGTTTAATAAAAAGTGGGCTGCCGGTGTACAAGAACATGAAGGTTGGGGATATTCATCCTGAAAAAAATAAAAATGTTTGTTATGTCATAACAGATAAAGCATTAGCCGTTGGTAAAGGGGTGCTAAGTGCACTGCAGATACTAAAGGAACAGACTATAGCTTGAACAGCATTTAATAGAAAAAGGGAGCGAGGTTAAAATTGATTCGAAAGAATGAAATATTTGATAAATTATTCAATGCTATGGAAAAAGGTATCCCGGCTATCCTTTACACACTGATTGATATAGGAGAATATCCCGGATTAGAAGAGGAGTCTCGTTTACTTATAGTCATGGGTGAAGGGCATTATGGCTCACTGGGATTAGCTGAGCTGGATGAATATGTGGAGTCCAGAGTTTCAAATATTTTTAACGGGGCCCTACCCAATACTGGTATTATACAAATTAACCTTCAGAAGCAAACCGGTCACCATTGCATAAAGATTTTAGAAGATCCTTTCTTGCCACAGAAAAAATTACTTGTGTTTGGTGCTGGGCATGTAGCCCAACCTCTCGTAGAAATCGCCTCTATACTGGGATTTAAAATTATAGTGGTTGATGATAGGCCGGAGTTTGTCGACCCAAAGCGATTTCCTGGAGCCAGTGGATTAATCTGCATAGATTACCGGGAAAGGCTACCTCTTGATGAAATTGATTCCTCAACCTGCATTATAATTATTACACGGGGTCATAAGTATGATCAGTCATGTTTATCAGCAGTGCTTGACAGCGGGGCTTTTTATATTGGCATGATTGGTAGTTCCAGTAAGGTAAGGCTTACCTTTCAGCAGCTTTTAAATCAGGGTATTGAAAAAAAAGAATTAGAAAAGGTGTCTGCACCTATTGGCCTGGATCTTGGAGGGCAAAAGCCTGCTGAAATTGCCTTGAGTATTATGGCCGAGATAGTTGCTAAAGTAAACAACGGTAGTTGCAGGCCTTTAAAAGAAATAAAGGCAGGGATGCCGGCATGAACAAGAAAATCCTGGAGAACATCGTTAATATTCTGAAAAATAATAAGAAAGCAGCGCTAATAACACTGTGCCAAACGAGCGGTTCAACCCCTCGTAAGGCAGGTGCCAAAATGCTGGTGTTTCCAAATGGTAAAACAATTGGCACCATCGGAGGTGGACAATTAGAATATCTGGCTGTTCAAAAGGCAAGAGAAGTTATAGATAAAAAAAAGCCAATACTTTTTGAACGTGATTTAGTGGATGAGGGCATGATTTGCGGTGGTAACGGAGTAATCTACATCGAATTTATAGGTAGGCTTTAAAAATTTAGTAGAGAGGGATTTAAAATGAAAGCAATACCTGTAGCAGATAGCGTTGGCATGGTTTTAAGTCACGATTTAACTAAAATAGTTTCGGGAAAATTTAAAGGGCCGGCATTTAAAAAAGGTCATGTGATTCAACCAGAAGATATCCCCGTATTGTTGTCTATGGGTAAAGACCATATATATATTTGGGAACCTCCCGAAGGTCATATCCATGAAAATGATGCCGCTTATAGAATAGCAAAAACAGTAATCGGAAACGGCATTGTCCATACAGAGCCACATGAAGGCAAAATCAGTTTTAAAGCAGATTACGATGGGTTATTCAAAGTAAATAAAAATGCCATTAACCGAATAAATTCAATATTAAATATGTGTTTTAGCACCTTACACAATAACTTTCCGGTCAATCAGGGAAAAACAGTAGCTGCAACCAGAGTAATACCTTTGACAATAGAAGAAAAAGCGGTTATCGAGGTAGAATCTTTAGCCAGGGAATATGAGTGGATTATTAAGGTAACAAAGTTTAAGCCGTTAAAAATTGGGGCTGTAATAACGGGCAATGAGGTTTATTACAAACGTATTGAAGACGCATTTGGGCCGGCTTTAAAGAAAAAACTGGATTCCTTTGGATATAGTATAGAGGAACAAATATATATGCCGGACGATATAAATAGAATTACTGATACAATTTTACAATTAAAGGAAAATGGAAAAGAATTAATTTTAGTTGCTGGTGGTATGTCAGTTGATCCAGACGATAGAACTCCGGGTGCAATTAAAAACACAGGTGCAAGCATAATAACTTACGGTTCTCCTGTACTGCCTGGTGCTATGTTTATGGCTGCAGAACTGGAGGGAACTATAATTCTGGGACTTCCAGCCTGTGTTATATACTCACCGTCAACTATACTAGACATTGTGCTACCACGTATACTTGCTGGTGAATTAATTAATAGAGAAGATATAATCCAATTGGGTGTAGGAGGCCTATGCCAAAACTGTGAAATATGCTTTTACCCGAATTGCGGATTTGGAAAGGGATAATTAATTATATTTAATTAAACTTTTCAGATTGTAGGGGTATTTCCTTATTTAGACAGTAAATATTATCTTATTTGATAAATAGAATTGAAGTTACCCATTACTGGACTAGCCCAAGTGCTTACTGGTCCCCTGATGAATGTGGTAGGGTAGGTTTATATACAACCCATTATTCAGCATCAAGTGCTGCTGTAAGTCAGGTTGATATTCATACAGGTAAATTGAATTGTTGAATTATGTACCTGTTTTTGAAATAATATTATTATGAATAGAGTTGAGGACATTTTATGAACTTCAAATGTAAAATATGGCTTTATAATAACGGTAAAGCTTTTGGTGAAGGACCTTACGATATCCTTAAAAGGATCAATAGGTTAAAATCTTTGAATAAAGCAGCTGCTGAAATACATATGTCTTATAGTCAGGCGTGGAACCTAATAAATACTATGGAAAAGCGATTAAACATCAAACTGATTAGACGTAAAACTGGAGGTAATTCAGGGGGAGGTTCTTATTTGACCCCGGAAGCTAAGGACCTGATGTTGAAATATGGAAATTTTATAGGAGAAGCTGATGAAATATTAAATAATTTGTTTAACAAGCATTTTGGTTAAAAGCTTTGTAGGAGTATATAAGTATGAAAAAATTAACTATTAGCATTACCTTATTGCTTATATTACTTATCAATACTGCATGCGGCAACATTAATAAACAAAGGCACGATGAAACAACCTTATGGAAACTTCTAAAATAGGCTATGCTTAGTTTAAAGTATTTATTTTTTAATAAAAATATTAGTTGTATTAATGATTAAATGTAGAGAATTGTTAACATGGCTTACATTTCTAAACAATTAATTCAAAGCATTGTCTATAGCGTTTGCTGGTTACACTTGAGATATGAAACTAGGTTTTCGCTGTAGACTTGTTTTGTTTATAACGTTCTATCTTTTGGGAGTTGATATAATTGAAGATTAGTGAAGCTCTTGATCTACATAAAGGAGATACGGTTACCGCCGTTGGTGGGGGCGGGAAAACAACTATTATTATCAAACTCGCAGAAGAGTTGGCCGGGGTGGGTTACAAAGTTGCAATTACAACAACGGTTAAAATGTACCTCCCTGAATCACTGATGGTTGTTCTGTCGGGGGAAGAAACTGATTTAAAGGTGGCTGTTGAATCACAACTTGGTTTGTTTAATTGTGTGGTCGTTGGTGGAGAAGTTAATAAAGAAGGAAAACTAACTGCTCTGACTGAAAATGAATTGGCACAGATCAGGTCAATAACAAAGTTGGATTATCTGCTTATTGAAGGCGACGGGTCTAAAGGAAAGCCCTTCAAAGCACCGCGTTGCCATGAACCTGTGGTTCCTGAATTCTCAACCTTAGTTTTGGTTGTTATTGGTGCTGAATGCATTGATCAACCGCTGTCTGAAAAATATTTTCACGCTTTGGAACAAATAAAATTATTGACAGGTTTAGATATGGGAGAAGTTGTTACAGAGAGAACTATTCTGAGGATTATGCTGCATAGCTTAGGTTATAAAAAAAATGTACCTGACAGTGCCCGGTGGACAGTCTTTATTAACAAAGTAGAGAATCAGAAAGACTTAAATAAGTCGTTCAGCCTAGCAGCTAAATTGGAAGCACAAGGTGTTAACAATGTTATTATCGGGGCCGCAGGTAAAAAACCTCCAAAAATTTATTATACATCATCGAAGAGGGTGTTAGATAAATGCTTAGAATAGATGCCATTGTATTGGCGGCAGGCTTATCGAGCAGAATTAGCCAAAATAAGTTGATGCTGGACTTATCAGGCCGCACCGTACTACAGCGCACCCTTGAATCAATTATGGCTTCTAATATAGCGGGGATAATCGTTGTCCTAGGAAACCAAAAAGAAATGATAATAGATACCCTAGCTAATTACAATGTAAAAACTGTTTATAATCCGGATTATACCATGGGAATCAGTTCCTCCCTAAAAAAAGGGATTGCTCACTTGCTCTTTCTTTACCCTGAAACCAGAGCTGCGGCTATCTTTCTGGGGGATATGCCTTTTATTAAAGTTTCAACAATTAATCAAATTATAGCTAAGTATAGTAGCTCAAATGGCCTAATAATCGCGCCGTCCTGCGAGGGGCAAAGCGGGCACCCAGTCCTTTTTGATAAGGCTTTATTTGATCGGTTGCTAAAACTTACGGGGGATATAGGGGCTAAAAAAATATTAAAAGAATATAGTGACGCTACTTACATGGTCGAAGTTGATGATACAGGAATATTCACTGACCTTGATACTTGGCAAGACTACCTAAAACATAAACATCTTATGTATGGAATACCGCCATTTTAACTAACTATACTGAAAAACTTTAAATCGTTAAAAAACTAATTAACCTGAGCTATCCGTTCTTTGTTAAAAGCTCGAAAGCTAAACCTTATATGCAATTAGTTTAATCGTTGAAATGTAGATAATTAGATTTTCAAACACATTTTTCTATTGATTATACTTGATATTGCCCAAAAATGCACTTTTCCACATGGATAAAACATAAATTAGAGCTTTGAATAGCCATGTTTCTGCAATAATAGAGCCAAAATCCTTTTGAACAGTTTTCTTATATACGAGGTATATTAATACCGGTTTCATACATGCTTAAGTATATGTGAAACAGATTCATTGGGAGGGGTTTATGTGATATATTTTGACAATGCTGCCACCACCTGGCCTAAGCCTCCGGAAGTACTGGACGCCATGCGCTATTGTCTTGAAGAAGCCGGAGCCAACCCTGGCCGGTCGGGTCATAAGCTGTCACTGGTTGCTGGAAAACTGGTTGATCGTACAAGACAGGCCATTGCCGATTTATTTAATATTTCTGATCCGGACAGGGTTATCTTTACCCTTAACGCCACAGACTCACTAAACATGGCGATACAGGGAATAACTGAGGCTGGGGACCATATTATTACCAGTTCTATGGAGCATAATTCAGTAACCCGGCCCTTGCACTGCCTTGGAAATAATATTGAAGTTACCAAAATACCATGTAACCAACAGGGATTAATTAACATGGAGGAACTGTCCAGGGCGATACGCTCTAATACCAAAGCGATAGTCATAACTCATGCCTCTAACGTTACCGGTACGATCATGCCCATTAAACTAATCGGAGAATTGGTGCGGGAAGCGGGTAAAATTTTGATTGTTGATGCTGCTCAAACAGCAGGGATTTTGGATATTGACGTTGAGGGAATGAAAATTGATTTATTAGCTATGCCCGGCCATAAAGGGTTGATGGGGCCTACAGGTACCGGCGTGCTTTACGTTGGCGAGCGGGCGGCATTTTTAAAACCGTTCCGCATGGGGGGGACCGGGAGTAAATCAGCGGTGGCCGGCCAGCCTGATATTTTGCCGGAAAAATATGAGAGCGGCACCTTAAATGCCGTTGGTATTGCCGGACTGGGTGCCGGCGTCGATTTTATCAAAAAAACCGGCCTGCAGCGGATAAGGGAGCATGAAAACCGGCTGACGAAGGCATTTATCGAAGGGGCTTCTAAAATTCAGGGCTGGAAAATGTATGGGACCTCAAAAGATGAGGTCAAGGCGCCGGTGGTTTCTTTTTTAATCGAGGGCAAAGACACCGCCGCTCTAGGCGGTGCATTGGACAAGTGGCATGATATTGCCTGCCGGGCAGGTTTGCACTGCGCGCCCGACGCCCACAGGACGATAGGTACATTTGAAACCAAGCTGGTTAGATTTAGCTTTTCATATTTTAATAAAATTGAAGAAGTAGATTATGCGCTCAAGTGCCTGAGCGATTTAAAAGAAAGGGACCTGTCGGAATTTAAGGGGGCAGGCTGCAGCTGTTAAAAAAAGGTCAGGGGACACCCCCCCTTCGGGGAGTGTCCCCAACGTACTCAATCTACTTTAACGTTGGCGTTGATCCAGTCAACTATGGTTTCGATAGTTGTTCCCGGGGTGAACAGCTCAGCTGCCCAACCGCCTTGCTTTAACGCCTTGACGTCAGCTTCGGGAATTGTTCCGCCGCCCATGACCATAATATCTTCGGCGCCATTTTCCTTCAGTAATTCACAGATTCTGGGGAACAAAGTCATATGGGCACCGCTAAGAATTGAAAGACCTACAACATCAACATCTTCTTGAATTGCCGCTTCCACGATTTGCTCCGGGGTTTGATGCAGTCCCGTGTAGACAACCTCCATACCGGCATCCCGGAGTGCCCTGGCAATTACTCTGGCCCCGCGGTCATGACCGTCCAAACCTGGTTTTGCCACTAAAACCCTTATTCTTCTTGCCATCTTAAATTCACCTCACTAGAAAGTCGGTTTTTCTTTATATTCGCCAAATACTTCCCGCAATGTTTGTACTATCTCGCCTTCCGTTGCGTAAGATCTTACACTTTCAAGAATATATGGAATTAGGTTTTCAGTTCCCTGGGCCGCCTTTTTCAGTGCGTCAAGGTTATCCTGAACCGTCAGGTTATTGCGTTCACGGCGTAATTTCTGCACATTTTCAATTTGCTTGCGCTCTATTTCCGGGTCAATGGTCAGGATTTCAAAATCTTCCAGATTTTCATCCGGATCTATAAATTCATTTACTCCAACTTGAATGCGCTGTTTTTTATCAATTGCCCGTTGATATTGATAAGCTGCATCAGCAATTTCCTGCTGGAAGAAGTTTTGATCAATGGCAGCCAGAACACCGCCACGGCGGTCAATTTCCTCGAAATAATTTTCTGCTTCCTCTTCCATTTTATTGGTTAACGCCTCAACAAAATACGATCCCGCCAGAGGGTCCATCACATTGGCGACCCCTGTCTCATAGGCTATGATCTGCTGGGTTCTTAAAGCAATATGAACTGCTTTTTCCGTTGGCAGAGCAAGAACCTCATCCATTGAGTTGGTGTGCAAAGATTGAGTTCCGCCCAAAACTGCAGCTAAAGCCTCATAGGCCGTGCGGACGATATTGTTTTCCGGTTGCTGAGCGGTTAAACTGCACCCGGCTGTTTGGGTGTGGAAGCGTAAAAGCCATGATTTGGGGTTCTTGGCTCCGTATTTTTCTTTCATCCTCCGGGCCCAGATGCGCCTGGCCGCCCGGTATTTGGCTATTTCCTCGAAGAAGTCAATATGTGAGTTGAAGAAGTAAGATAGCCTGGGGGCAAAATCATCGACATCGAGGCCTGCCTCTATACCTGCTTCAACGTAAGCAAAACCGTCGGCCAGGGTGAAAGCGAGCTCCTGAACCGCTGTTGATCCGGCTTCCCTAATATGGTAGCCACTAATGCTGACAGTGTTCCACTTGGGGACTTTTTTTGAGGCATATTCAAAAATATTGGTAATTAGTCTCATTGATGGTTCAGGAGGGAAGATCCATGATTTTTGGGCGATATATTCCTTTAAAATATCATTTTGTATTGTCCCGGTTAATTTTTCCGATGGCACGCCTTGTTTTTCGCCGGTGGCGATATACAGACACCATAAAATTGAGGCCGGGGCGTTGGTGGTCATAGAAGTGCTTACTTTGTCAAGTGGAATACCGTTAAATAATGTTTCCATGTCGGCAAGACTGTCAATGGCTACGCCAACCCTTCCCACTTCACCAAAGGAGCGCGGGTGGTCACTGTCATAGCCCATAATTGTCGGCATATCAAAGGCTACGCTTAAACCTGTTTGCCCTTTTTCCAAAAGAAACCTATAGCGTTGATTGGATTCCTCCGCTGTGGCAAACCCGGCGAACTGGCGCATGGTCCACAAACGTCCCCGGTACATATTAGGCTGGACACCCCTGGTAAAGGGATATTCTCCCGGGAAACCCAGGTCATTAAAATAATCAAAGTCTTTAATGTCTTCCGGGGTGTAAATATCATTTAGCTCCATACCGGAAACTGTTTCAAATTTTACGTCCCGGTCTTTGCGTTTAGATCTGGCAGCCTGCCATTTTTCTTTAGCGGCTCCTATTTCGTTAATATACTTTTCAGACATTAACATTGCTCCTTTCTGTCAAAAATTTTTGAAAAATCCGGTTGGCCTCCGTATATGGATCGATCTTCCGGTCGACCAAATCATCCAGCATTTGCTCTATACCGCCGTTTTGAGTTAATGAATCCCATAAGTAGTTGCTTAGATTTTCTTCGATCATTTCCATTACTTCAGCTTTTAGGCGCTCGCGAACATTAACCCGCAGTTCACCGCTGGCCCGGGAAGCTTCCAGATGTTGCTGAATCAAGGACCATAGCTCTTCTATACCCAGGCCGGCAAGCGTACTTGTTTCCACTACCGGCGGGCGCCATTTGCCATGGTAGCGCGGACTCATATCCAGCATTTGCTCAATATCAGTAACAATTTTTTTGGTATTGCCCAGGTCTGACTTATTGATAACAAAAATATCCGCAATCTCCATAATACCTGCTTTAATCGTCTGGATGTGATCGCCTGCCCCGGGAGTAAGAACAACCAGTGTTGTGTCGGCGTAATGCATAATGTCCAGTTCGCTTTGCCCAACACCTACAGTTTCAATGATGATAATGTCACACCCGTAAGCATCAAGAACCTTAACCACATCTTTAGAGGCGCGGGCCAGGCCGCCCAGGCAGCCTCTTGTGCCCATGCTGCGGATAAAAACGTTTTTGTCCAAAGCATGCTCCTGCATGCGGATTCGGTCACCAAGCAGTGCCCCGCCGGATATCGGGGAAGTTGGATCTACGGCGATAACACCAACCTTTAATTCGTTATTTCGTGCCTGCTTAATTAATACATCGGTCAGTGAACTTTTGCCCGCTCCCGGCGAACCGGTGATGCCGATGACGTGTGCGTTGCCTGTGTGCGGGTAAATCTTGCTTAAAAGTTCACGCTTACCTTCTCCTTCATTTTCAATCAGAGAAATCATTTTTGCTGCTGTACGCTTATTCCCCTGAATTAGTTTACTGACCTCCAACATATTTTTCACCCGCTTTAATATTCAATGCCTTTCCTGGCGGCAACCCCTTGGTAATAAGGATGCTTAATAAGGGAAACCTCACTTACTAGGTCGGCATGATCGAGTATTTTTTTAGGAACATATCTGCCGGTTAATATCAACTCAACATGGTCCGGCTTGGTCTTAATCATTTCTAATACATCATCCAGATCAATAAGATTAAAATCAAGGGCTACGTTGATTTCATCCAGAATCACCAGATCATAATGGCCTTCCTCTATAACTTTTCGCGCAGTAGCCAAACCCTGTTTGGCCAGATCTATGTCGGCCTGTGATGGGTTCTCTTTGCTGACAAACGTCTCAAGGCCGCTTTGTATAATGATCAGGTTGGGTAAATATTTTTCCGCAGTCTGTATTTCTCCATAATCCTTACTGCCTTTCATAAATTGAAGCATAAAGACTTTATATCCATGACCAATAGCCCGTACAGCCTGGCCGAGTGAAGCGGTCGTTTTGCCTTTGCCGTTACCAGTGTAAACTTGAACCAAACCCTTATTTAACCGGGGTCGGGACACGCCGAACACCTCCCTCCATGCTACTTTAAAAAATATATTTATAGAATAAGCAAAAAACATGCCTTAAAAAAAGAGTATTATAAATAATAAAAAACCCTTAATGAAGATAAAAAGGGTTTTGAATTCAGGTATGTCCTTTAAGAGTTTAGGGTCCGGGATTGCCACGTCGCTTCGTTCCTCGCAATGACATTTACGGAGCCCCCAGGCCTTAAACCACAAATATTACAGGTATATATCTTGTAAGTGATCGTTGACAGGTGTCATCATTCAGTATATCCAGACCACCGGAAAACAAATAGCGTATGAGTATATAATTCTTCTAACCGTTAGGATTTGTAAAACCTTTTTTTGAAAAATACATAAAAGATAGGACCAACTACCAGGAACCAGCCAGCAAAGAAGCCCCACATTAATGCTTCAGCTTTATTTCGACCATTCCTGTATGCGTCAAGTCCCACCCAGATACCTGATACAACCATGGCAATAATTATCACTCCATTAAAAAAAACAGCCAGAATTTTTAAATCGTGCTCCGTCAATGCTTTTCCTCCTGAATAATATCCCACCTGGGGCATCTCGCTCCCCAGCGGCCGATGACCTTTTCTTCCTCGTAAATTTCAGCAATTTCGCATGCATTGGGGCATCCGTTGCATTCAAAGCTACCGGTGCGGTAATTAAGGTCTGAGATTAAAAAGCCTTTAAACATTGTTTTTTTATTGGTGGATTGGATTTCTTCACTAGCCAACATGGCTGCTCCTATAGCCCCCATTACATCGTAATGGGGCGGCACCATAACCTTCATGCCCAAGGCCCTTTCAAAAGCGGCCTTAATGCCTGCGTTGGCGGCAACACCGCCCTGAAAAATAACCGGAGACAGTATATCTTTACCTTTCCCCACATTGTTTAAATAATTGCGCACCAGTGCTTCACATAAGCCGTTAATTATATCCTGCAGCGGGTGTCCCATTTGTTGCTTATGGATCATGTCCGATTCCGCGAAAACAGTACAGCGCCCGGCAATTCGCACTGGATTGGTGGAACGCAGGGCGAGTGATCCGAATTCAGCAATAGGTATGCCCAGACGGGAAGCCTGTTGATCCAGAAATGAACCGGTTCCGGCAGCGCAAACGGTATTCATGGCAAAATCAACGACTATACCGTTGCGAAGGATAATTATTTTGGAATCTTGCCCACCGATTTCAAAAACGGTTTGAACTCCGGGCACAAAAAAAGATGCAGCAACGGCATGGGCTGTAATTTCATTTTTAATTACATCCGCCCCTACCATTACTCCCGCAAGATAGCGGCCACTGCCTGTGGTTCCGACACCGCAAATTTCTACATTATCAGTAAGACTTTTGGTGATTTCTTTAAGTCCGTATTGTATGGTCTGAACAGGCCGACCTTTGGTGCGTAAATATAAGTTGGCCAGTACATCTCCATTTTCATCCTGTACGACGACATTAGTGCTAACAGAACCAACGTCAATTCCAAGATAGGCTTTCATAACGTCACTTCCTTGTAGGCTTTCAGATGATCATTGGTCATGAGCTGCTCGCCAAGAGCAATTTTTTTCTTTTCATTAAATCTACAAATGCTTCAAGGCGGGTAACCATTCCTGCTTTTCCTGTTTGCTCGTCCAGGAAAAAAGTTAATACAGGGATGTTATATTCTTTACTAACAGATGTTAATATGGTCCGGGCTACTATTTCAGGAATACAGGTAAACGGGGCCATTTGAATTACTCCGTCAAAATTTCTTTTGGCATAAAGAATAGTATTGCCAATCGAATCCCTGCCATGTCCCCCGACCAGTTCGGGCAGGTAAGGTTCCGCAGCTTCTTTTACGGTCATTCCTTCGACCGTTTCCTTCCAGGTATTGTCCCTGGTCCACCCGGTTAAAAACATGGATCTTTCAACTTCTACTCCCAAATTGCCCAGTGTTTCCTCAATTTCAAGATTGCTGGCCGGTTCAAGCAAAACATAAATTTCGCCCACTATCCCGACTTTTAAAACAATACGCTCCGGATTTTGCGGTACTTTACTTAAATCATCTAACGCGGCTTTTTCAGCTTCAACTATTTGATTGGTTGTATAAGCTTCATCAACCCATTCCAGAACCTTTTTATAGGTTTTAGTCGTGGCCCCAAAATGAGTTTCCCGGGGGCGGATAATATGTGTGGCCTTTTCCAGATTATCCAGAGCTTGCAGCTTGCGCCACGCTCTTTTAATGCATTCAATTATTGCCTTGATAGACAGCCTGGCAGGATTAAGTTTATAAACGTTACGGATGAAATTAAAAGGATATAATCTGGGCGGTTCAAAAACGATCATTTCAATATTATAACCAAGATCATGAAGAATTTTTTTGTGCAGCTCTGCATAAAGGCCGGCTCTGCACGGTCCTACGCCACCTGAAGTGACGATCATATTGGCACCCATTTCAATGGTTTCCAAATAAGTACCCATAAGAATTTTTAGTGGGAAACAAGCAAACTCAGGGGTGTGCTGAACCCCCAGGTTTAAGGTTTTTCTGCTGGGGCGGGGAGGCAGTATTACCTCATTGCCCAAGTCGTTTAACAGCATTTTAAAAGTGCGATATGATTCTCCCATGTGAGGAAAAGTGACGCGACGCATTTATCGTTCACTCCTTTTTTTGCGCCTGACCATATCAACAAAAGCTTCAAGCCTTGTTCCCATGCCTGCTTCGCCGCTGTGTTCGTCTATGGAGAGGCTCATAAAGGGAATACCGTTGGTACCGTTGTCAAATTGGATAAATTTATCTACAATGGAGTCCGGTCCGCAGCCAAAAGCTGTTAAGTGGATAATACCATCCAATTTATTTTTCTGTTTGGAAAAATAACGGGCAGCTCGCAGCGTCCTTTCACTAAAAGTCCAGAACAATCTCTTGCCTGTATTGCAGCGCTGAAGTTTTAGAGTGAGGGATGAAAGATTGTCCGAAGTAACTACATTAACTCCCATACGCCTTAATTTATTTACGATATCAACACTGATATAGAGGTCATGAATTATATATGGATATCCTACAATGGCAAAATTAAGTTGTCCGGGCTGCGATACAAGCATGGGCTTCTTATTATTAAAAATCAAATCAATAGCTTCCGGTGGCTGTAGTCCTTTGCGTAAATATTCTTGATATATCTTTTGAATACGCTTGGCCTTAAAATATGCTTTTATTATCTGTCCCGGTTTTTTATTAAACAGTTGGCCCACAGAGTAATAAGCTGAAAATATTGCATGTAATTTTTTTCTGGTATCAATACGAACGTCAATGACAGTGGGCATGTTTTCCATGCCAAAACGGATCATATCCGGAAGACCCAAAAATTTGGGACAAAATACGGTTTTTTTGTTTAAACAAACAATACGGGGGATAAACAAAAAATCCACTTTGTCTTTTAATGACAAGGCATGACCAAAAAAGACCTTAACGGGAACGCATGCATCCGCCAATGCTTCCCGCACACCGCCGTCCAATAGTTTTTTTGTTGTTTTGCCTGAAGTTACAACCTGTAAACCCAGTTCTTCGAAAAAAACCTTCCACATGGGGAAGTAAACATAATAAAAAAGGGCATTAGGTATACCAACGCGAATCAATTAATATCTCTCCAAATTTATAAATTATGAAAGGATAGGTGTTATTTTTAATATATTCATTTTCTATATTCTTTTTCCATGAAAAAAATCCTTTTGTGAATATTCAAACTACGCAGGGCGTTGCATTTTGCTGTGGTATGATTTATTTTAAGATATATTTGGCTAAGGAGGTTATAACGTGGCTTTTATGAATCTGAAGCCTGCTCATCAAACAGCTTTAAAGGAATTTTACAATATTGTTCCGGAAGCCGTTGCCGAAAAAGCGCTGGTGGAATTTGATGCTGTTGAATTATTTTTTAAAGTACCTTATTTGGGGAAAAAGTATAAAGTATATCATCCTGAAGGACAAGTAGTATGTGAGAACGGAGGGGAAGTGCAGGTTACAGACCAGATTGTTTTGCTGCATTACTTGACTCATTGCAGCAACAGGGTGCTGGAAGGATCAAAAATTGCATTTCAGGAGCTGACCAGTGGTTCGATTTATATTGGCCCATTTACCAATAGGTCTGTAAGGCCGTTGGTTGCAATATTTGGTGAAAATCAAGAGAAGATAGTAGAAGCTGCTAAATTATTGGGCGGCTGGAAAGAAGATCTTGGTGACGTTGCTGTTACGGTGCCGGTATTGCCCAAAATTCCAATTACTTTTGTATTATGGGAAGGTGATGATGAATTTCCACCTTCGGGCAATGTTTTATTTGATGCTTCAGCTTCCAGTCATCTTCATACAGAGGATTATGCTTTATTGCCTGGGTTGGCCTTATGGGAAATGAAGAAGTTAGTTAAAATGTGAGGTGCCATAAATGCAAGAAAAAAAACTTTCATCTGAAAATATTTATGCCGGCAAAATTATGACGGTTAAAAAAGATCAGGTAATGCTGCCGGACGGGCGTCAAGGGTTTAGAGAAATTGTTGAGTTAAGTGATGCGGTGGCGGTCTTGGCGCTTAACGATAACAATGAGGTGCTGATGGTAAGGCAGTTCCGTTACCCTACCGGAGAGAATCTGTTGGAGATTCCGGCCGGCAAGGTAGAAAAGGGTGAACAACCTTTGGATTGCGCCAAGCGGGAACTGGAGGAGGAAACCGGCTGCCGTGCTGCAGTTTGGAAGGAATTATGCTATTTCTTTACTTCTCCCGGTTTTTGCACGGAAAAAATATATTTATATTTAGCCGGTGAACTTTCAATGCATGAGACTAAATTTGATCAAGATGAGTTTATTGAGATTGAAACGGTTAACGTAAATGATGCTTTGGAAATGATAAGAAATGGTAGCATTAAAGATGCTAAGACAATTATAGGTATTTTATTTTTATCTAACCAGGCCGGTCAAGTTTGTAATAAATGATTTTATTGTCTTCAATGCGGGCTACATAAGGCCCGTTGTGCAGATGTTCAGGAGTTTTGAACAGCACTTTGTCGTCGATCCTGATTTGGGCGTTATGTAAACCCAGGGTAATTATATAAGATTTGCGGTTGTTATTTACTCCCGCATGGATAAAACCTGAACAATTACCCATAATAATTATGTTGCCACCGGCCACGACTTCCGCTCCGGGATTAACATCCCCGAGAATAGTGATATGCCCTTCATAAGCAACTCTTTGTCCCGAACGCAAGGTTCGTTTAACAAGTAACGCCAGTTCTCCTGCCACAGGCATGTTGGTAGATTTTATGGGGGATTCTGGCGTTTTTGTGTTATATCGTTCCCTGGGCGATGGCACATCGGCGGAAGGGATCAGGCCGTAGCCCTGACAAATTGCCTCTAGTTGGCTTTTTTCTTCTGGATAAAGGTTCTTAACACCATGCAGGGTAAACTTGGCACCAGAGAAAAAACCACTGGCTTTTTCCATCTTAAAAATTAATTCGGATTTCATTTCATCAAAATTTTTATTAGGGTCAAGTAAAATGGCCAGACCCTGTCTTGTCCCCTTGATATTGATTGCTTCTTTCGCCAAAAGAACTACCCCTTTTCCAAAATCTGCATACTTATTTCGATATGAGGGACTAATTTTCCTCCTTTTTCTTACAAGAAAACTAAATCTTAAACCGGTAAAGATTTTTACGTTTGCAACAAAAGTGTATCCGAATGTGACATTAATGTAAAAAATGAATTAATTAAGACTATCTGTGACTTCATTTATATTTTTAAACAAATTCAGGGCTGTACAGCTTGTTTTAGACTTGTTAAAATATTTTTACAAGTCTAAAAATTTTGAGGTGATGTGGGTGTTTTATCCGGAGGACATGCCAGAAGGTAATTATTCGCCTGAAAAAATTTTAAAAACAATTTTTGAGAATAGTAATGAGGGGCTTTTAGTTATAGGTGAAAATGGTAAAGTATTGCAAATTAATGATTCACTTGCTTTAACATTAAAATCTTCTCCGGATAAAATGATTGGTAAACCACTGACAGACGTATGTAAGCATAGTGGTTTACGAAAATTGATTAAGATTATTAAAAATGGTGTTCCTGAGCTTGGAAAAATAGATAGTATCGACGGCCGAAGTTTTTTAGCTGATTACTTACCTATAAGGAATAATCAGCATATTCAGGGAGCACTGGCTAAAATTAAATTTTTAAACCCCGAGCGTAACGAGAATCAGGATCTAGATGAACATACCACCAAAGCCAAAGCCACAAAAAAGCAAGCTGCAGTTTTTTATTCTGTTGACCAGATCATAGGCAGCAGCCCTCAGTTAATGGATCTAAAGGAAACTTTACTAAAGGTTGCGCCACGTAATTCAAACATTTTAATTACGGGTGAAAGCGGCACCGGAAAGGAACTATTTGCCCAGGCCGTTCATACTGCCAGTTTGAGGCGGTCCGGACCTTTTATAAAAATAAATTGTGCCGCTATACCAGACACACTATTGGAATCGGAATTTTTTGGTTATGAAGAAGGTGCTTTCACCGGTGGTAAAAAAGGCGGGCAGGTCGGTAAACTGGAGCTGGCCAACAGCGGAACTGTTTTCTTGGACGAGATAGGAGATTTGTCCTTTGCCTTGCAAGCAAAACTGCTTAGATTTATACAGGAAAAAGAAATTCAAAAACTTGGTGCCGGTGATGCAAAGATATCAGATGTACGGGTTGTTGTGGCTACAAATGTCAATTTAGAACAAATGGTAAAATATAAAAAATTCCGCGAAGATTTATATTACCGGCTGAACGTTGTTAATTTCTCCATTCCGCCGCTTAGGGAAAGGAAAGAGGAAATATTTGAACTTGTAGAGTGCTTTCTTGAAAAATTCAACCGCTTGTTTGGGTTTCAGGTTACAGCTATTTCGGAAGAAGTTGAGGCAGTGTTTTTAAAATATTCCTGGCCGGGAAATGTTCGTGAATTAGAAAATGTTATCGAGCGTGCATTTAATGTAATCGAAGGTAACGTTATAGAAAAGCAACATTTACCGTCACATTTGATTACTTTATTGGAAAGTGATAACCAGGGGACAGGAAAATCTGTTTTTCAGCAGGAAAATGATTTGGGAATAACTTTTTCCGAAGGGCAAACGCTTGAGGAAATCATGAACCGAACTGAAAAACTAATTATTATCCAGGCTTTAAAAAACAGTAAGGGAAACAAGGCCAAAGCTTCTCAGATGCTTGGTATTTCGAGGCCTGGTCTCTATAAAAAACTGGTTAAATATAATCTGGCATAAACAAAAATAATTCAAAAAGCTTACACGCTTAGTGTAAGCTTTTTTCTTTTTTTAACAATTAAAAGCAGCAAATTGTAAAAACAAGTTAACGCTTTAAGAAAACGAAAAGAAATTCAGAAGTTAAGTTAACCCGTTTAAACCCGTATACGGCATTTCGGATCGGATATTTTACCGCTCGGGGGGTTGAATTGAGCGTTTGCCTGCTAATTGCAACCAAAATTGATTAAACAATAAGAATATTCGGCCAAAAGGAGGGGGAAGACGTGGACTTTTACTTAACTAAAGACCAAAAAATGATCAGAGATGTTGTAAGGGATTTTGCAGAACAAGAAATTGTCCCGCGGGCTTCAGAAATTGATAAATCAGGACAATTCCCTTTAGATATTGTAAATAAAATGGCAGAGATGGATCTTATGGGGTTGCCTTTTCCGGAGGAGTACGGGGGAGCAGGTGCTGATTATACAAGTTACTGTTTGGCAGTGGAAGAAATCACTCGCGGATGCGGTTCAACCGGACTAACATATGAAGCTCATATATCCCTGGGCTGCATGCCAATTTTTCTTTTCGGTACGGAGGAGCAAAAGAAAGAGTATTTAGCTCCACTGTGCCGGGGAGAATGTCTTGGTTCTTTTGGACTTACAGAACCGGAGGCCGGGTCAGATGCAGGAGGTACAAAAACGACCGCAGAGCTGGATGGAGATGAATGGGTAATTAATGGCAGCAAGTGTTTTATTACTAATGCAAGCTACGCCAAGTATGTCACTATAACAGCATTAACTGATAAAACAAAAGGTAAAAAAGGGATCACGGCCGTAATTGTTCCTACAGATACTGCCGGTTTTACAATTAGAGCAGGCTACGAAAAAATGGGTTTACATGGCTCAAATACAACGGAGCTTTTCTTTGATAATGTTCGTGTACCTAAAAACAATTTAGTTGGAAAAATCAACGAGGGTTTTAAACAATTCTTGAAGGTGCTTGATGGAGGAAGGATTGCCATAGCCGCGATGGCAGTCGGATTGGCGCAGGCAAGCCTTGATGCTTCTGTGAAATATGCACAGGAACGGGTGCAGTTTGGGAGAAGTATTTCAAAATTTCAAGCTATCCAGTTTAAGCTTGCCGATATGGCAACTAATATAGAATTAGCGAGATTAATCTACTTAAAAGCGGCATGGCTAAAGGATCATGATCAGCCTTACAGTAAAGAAGCAGCAATGGCTAAGCTATTTGCATCTGAAATGGCTACCAGGGCGGCGTTAGAAGCGATTCAGATACACGGCGGATATGGTTATATGAGGGAGTTTCCAGTGGAAAGGTATATGCGGGACGCCAAACTACTGGAAATTGGAGAGGGAACCTCTGAAGTTCAAAGATTGGTTATAGCCAGGCAATTAGGCTGTTAACACGTACTGTTGAAATTTATGGAACACCGGCCCTCGAAGCACAATTTTCAGGGTAGTTGCGGCACCGGAACTCATAACCAGTGCCGCCCAACCCGACATACGGCAGGTGATAAAATGGGTGGAATCCGCAAACATAAGGAAAACTACATACCTTTAACGGGGATTCTCAGCCGGAGTCAAAAAAATTTAGCCCAAGAGGCAATTGTGTGGTTGCTATCAAAACGTATGCATACTTTGGCCGGCATTGCTGAACATTTTGGTATGCCTTTGGAGGTTGTTGCCGGAATAGTAAATGAAATGGAAAAAAGAGGCAGGGTTTGCAAAGAAGAGCAAGGTTTTAAGCTTCTAAGGTAGGGGTGATGTGCTTAAAAATTAAAGAAAGAATTGGACAAAAAAAAGGTTTTTCAAAAATATTTCAGAATATTATAAACAGACAGATTATTCTAAATCAAATAAATAAAGGAGGTCACTTAGTGAAAGCGCCAGATTATGAAATAGGGAAAGTTACTATTGGGCAGCTTGTAAATTTAATGGCAGATAATCTTGGAGACATGCCGGCGGTTATGTATCCTCAAAAAGAGATCAACTTGAATTACAAACAATTTAAAGATGTTTGCAACCAGGTTGCCAAGGGATTAATGGCTTTGGGTATCCAAAAAGGTGAAAATATTTCGATCTGGGCCAACAATGTTCCGGAATGGATTTATGCCCAATTCGGCAGCGCTAAAATGGGTGCTGTGCTGGTTACGGTTAATACAAATTATCGCTCTTTTGAGCTTGAATATTTATTAAAACAATCAGATTCAACCACAATTATTCTGGTTAATGGTATCAAACAACCAAATGAGTATGTTGATATAATGTACGAACTATGTCCGGAATTAAACAACTGTGAACCAGGTAAATTAAATTCAGCAAAACTGCCCAAGTTAAAAAATGTTATTTACATTGGCAGTGAGAAGCTGCCCGGAATGTACAACTGGGATGATTTGGCGGAGTTGAGCAAGGCAACCAAGGATGAAAAATTATTTGGCAGGGAATCGTCTTTACACCCCGATGATGTTATTAATATGCAGTATACATCCGGCACTACGGGTTTTCCCAAGGGTGTCATGCTTACTCATACCAATATTATTGGCAACGCGCAAAGCATGGCGGAATGTCAAAATTTCACCCCAAATGACTGCCTTTGCATTCCGGTACCATTTTTCCATTGTTTTGGCTGCGTAATAGGCACGTTGGTTTGCCTTGTTTCAGGTGCAACTATGGCACCAGTGGAATCATTTAACGCTAAAGCAGTGTTAAATACGATACAGGAGTGTAAGTGTACGGCTGTTCATGGAGTGCCCACCATGTTTATAGCTGAATTGGAGGAAATGGAAAAAAATACTTATGATACCTCTACTTTGCGTACGGGGGTTATGGCCGGCGCCCCTTGCCCCATTGAAATTATGAAGGCAGTTGTAAACAAAATGGGGGCAAGCGAGATTTGCATTACTTACGGCCAAACGGAAGCTTCTCCGGGTATTACCATGACCAGGTCCTCCGATCCCATTGAATTGAGGGTTAGTACTGTAGGCAGGGCATTATCCAATGTTGAAGTTAAAATTGTTAACCCGGAAACAGGAGAAGATCTGCCGTTTGGTGTTCAGGGAGAGTTGTGCACCCGGGGATACCACGTTATGAAAGGATATTACAATATGCCGGAAGCCACTGCCCAGGCGATTGACAACGATCAATGGCTGCATACGGGGGACCTGGCTGTTATGGATGAAAACGGTTACTGTAAGATAACCGGCAGGTTAAAGGACATGATTATTCGTGGCGGTGAAAACATCTATCCGCGCGAGGTTGAAGAATTTTTATATACCCATCCACAGATAAAAGATGTGCAGGTGGTCGGTGTTCCAAGCAGGAAATATGGTGAGGAAGTAATGGCTTTTATCCAAATTAAACCTGGCGAAACAATCAGTGAAGATGATATTAAAGAGTTTTGCAAGGGTAAAATTGCCAGACATAAAATTCCTGCGTTTATAATGTTTATTAATGAGTACCCTACTACAGCCAGTGGTAAAATTCAGAAATATAAACTGCGCGATATAGCGATTAAGGAACTTGGCCGGGAAGAAGACGCAGAAATTGAAACAGCTTAATGGTTTTTATGTCAACATATAAACAATTGTTTACACTTTTTGCGTTTTTGATTATTGCTTAATTATTTATAAACTAAATGTATTTTTCGTAAACATTAGCTTTGTATAACAATATAAAATGGCTTTGGCGAGGCTCCATGTATGCGGTAATTGCTGACTTTTGTAGTTTTCTGAATAGTGGCTAATTTTTTGCAATAGAGACAATAGCGAAAAGAGGGAATATAAAAACTATGTTCTCAGTATTAAATCTACTATTAAAAGGAGGATAATCATGGGAAATATGCTGGATTATGATAAGACTTACGCGGAATTTAAGTGGGATGTACCCGAATATTTCAATTTCTCCAGAGATGTCCTGGACAAGTGGGCACAAGACTCCGATAAGCTTGCTATCTGGTGGGTTGATGATAATGATAATGAAGTTAAGCAGACATACGCCGGCCTATGTCAAAGGTCCCGCCAATTATGTAACGTTCTGGCTGAACAAGGGGTTAAAAAGGGTGATGTTGTTGTAGTAGTAATGCCCAGGTTGCTTGAATGGTGGGAAATTAATGCCGCTTGCCTGCGGATGGGTGCCGTAATTAGCCCCGGGACCACTCAATTAACGGCTAAAGACTTAAAGTACCGGTTTGAATCTTCTGAGGCGGTTTGTGTAATAACCGACGAGGATATCGCCCCCAAAGTGGACGAGGTACGCAATGAATGCCCTAGTGTGAAAAGCTTTATTTTGGTTGGTTCCAACAGGGAAGGCTGGAGTAATTACGAAGATCTTATTAGTGGTGCTTCAGATCAGTTTGAAGCTGCGAATACGCGCTCAGACGATAACGCTATTTTATATTTTACTTCCGGGACTACAGGGTATCCCAAAATGACTGTACACACCCAGGCCAGCTACGGGATTGGGCACCAGATTACCGGTAAATACTGGCTTGATTTAACTCCGGATGATTTGCACTGGAATCTTTCCGATACCGGTTGGGCTAAAGCTGCCTGGAGTAGCGTTTTCGGACCTTTTAATTGTGGTGCTGCGTTATTTGTTCATCACACTCCGCGGTTCGATATTAAGAAAACTCTTACAAATTTAGAGAAATACCCAGTAACAACACTTTGTGGTCCTCCTACGGCATACCGTATGTTTGTCCTGGAAGATTTGTCCAAGTATCAATTTAAAGCATTGCGCCATGTTGTAGCCGCCGGGGAACCGCTAAATCCTGAAATCATTGATACCTGGGAAAAGTTTACTGGTTTAAAAATCAGGGATGGCTATGGACAAACCGAAACTGTATGTCTATGTGGTACGTTCCCGTGCTTGGAAGTAAGAGCCGGTTCGATGGGCAAACCGTCTCCCGGCTTTATAATTGAAGTTGTTGACGATGAAGGTAACATTCTGCCCAGAGGTCAGGAAGGCGATATCGCTATTAAAGTAGTACCTGAAAGGCCTGTTGGTTTGTTTAAGGAATATTGGAAAAATCCCGATAAAACAGCTTCATCTTACAGAGGTAACTGGTATATAACCGGTGACCGTGCCGTTAAAGATGAGGATGGCTATATGTGGTTCGTTGGCCGCGCTGACGATGTAATTCTCGCGTCCGGCTATCGTATCGGGCCTTTTGAAGTTGAAAGCGCATTGATTGAACACCCGGCTGTTGCTGAGTCAGCCGTTGTATCCAGCCCGGATGAAGTTCGTGGTGAAGTGGTTAAGGCATTTGTAATTCTGGCACCGGGTTACCAGGGCTCGGATGAGTTAGTTAAAGAACTGCAGGATTATGTTAAGAAAGTTACTGCACCATATAAGTACCCGCGTAAAATTGAATTTGTTGAAGCTCTCCCTAAAACAATCAGTGGTAAGATCCGCCGCATTGAGTTGCGCGAAAAAGAATGGGCTAAGAAATAAACGTCGTCATATTAAAGGCTGCTGTTTAATAAAACAGCAGCCTTTTTCTATGTATGCAGGCATGTTTGCCGGGCCGATGGGTTGAAAGAAGTTCTGTCTTGTAACGTTAAAATTTTCAGGAGAGACAACCAGCAGCCAAGGGATAAGTGGGAGCACTGAAATTTTTAGCAAATGAAAATTTTTAAGCAAAAAGTATTGACGATAATCCAAAGTTGAAATAACTTAATAATATAAACTGACTGAACGTTCAATCAGTTTTGGGGTGGCGAATGTCGAAGAAAAGAACGAAGGGGTGATGCCCCCGTACACTTGTCCATTATTGTAGACATATAAAAGTAGCGGGATGGGTTCCCGTATTAAAAGGCCCGGTCTTAAAGCTTGTTAAAAAACTTATTCCGCTGTTTACAGAATTAGTTGCAGGTTGGTATGTTTTTTGCAAAATCATGTGATAAAATTGATGGGGATGTTTCACTTGTTTTTAAGATAATACAAACCCCAGCCAACTAAAAGGAGGAGTAAGTTTTGATTTTTAAATTATCAGAAGAACAGGAAATGATTCGCAAAACAGTACGGGATTTTGCGGAAAAGGAAGTTGCTCCCAAAGCTGGGCCGATGGATGAAGCCGAGGAATTTGATTATTCTTTATGGGATCAGATGGCCGAAATGGGTCTTACCGGTATTCCATTTCCAGAGGAATACGGCGGAGCCGGGATGGACAATCTTTCTTATGCTATAGCTGTTGAAGAATTATCCAGGGTATGTGCATCTACAGGCGTGTTGATTTCAGCCCATACCTCTTTGTGTTCCTGGCCGATTTATTATTTTGGTACAGAGGAGCAAAAGCATAAATATATTGAGCCTCTTGCCAATGGTGAAAAAATTGGAGCACTTGGTTTAACTGAACCCGCAGCTGGATCTGATGCCGGCTCTGTAAAAACAACCGCTGTGCCCGACGGTGATGAATATATTTTAAACGGAAGTAAAATCTTTATTACCAATGGGGAAAAGGCTGACATATATGTGGTTATCGCTTGTACTGATAAGACCAAAGGCAGTAAAGGAACTTCTGCATTTATCGTAGAAAAGGGGACTCCTGGATTTACCTTTGGTAAAAAAGAACACAAAATGGGAATCAGGGCTTCTTCAACTTATGAGCTGGTATTTGAAAACTGCCGGGTGCCTAAGGAAAACATGCTTGGGGAAGACGGCAAAGGTTTTAAAATTGCTTTAATGACACTGGATGGCGGAAGAATAGGGATTGCCTCCCAGGCGTTGGGAATTGCGCAAGGAGCCTTTGACGAAGCGGTTAAATACAGCAAAATCAGGGAGCAGTTTGGTAAATCAATTAGTTCCTTTCAGGGTATACAATGGATGTTGGCTGATATGGCTACCCGTATTGATGCTGCCAGACTTCTTGTTTATCGCGCAGCTTATTTGAAAGATAACGGCCAGCCTTACAGTAAAGAATCGGCGATGGCTAAATTATATGCCTCAGAATGTGCGATGTGGGTAACAACCAAGGCTGTGCAGATATTTGGTGGTTATGGTTATACCAGGGAATACCCGGTGGAACGTATGATGCGCGACGCAAAAATAACGGAGATTTATGAAGGTACCAGTGAAGTGCAGCGCATTGTTATAGCGGCAAATGTTTTAAAATAACAATAAAACCAAAGTCATGTCAGGTGCATATTGGATAAAAGGGATTTAGGCATCAATAAAGAAATGTTACAGACGGTATGGCGGCTTGGCTCCTGCAGAAGCGATATGTTATGCCGAATTTGTGAAGAAAAACAGTTAAACAAAGGGGAAAAGCTCTAATCGCCATTGTCCACCCAGATTTCCGGGCTGAATTACCAAAGAAGCCCGTAAATTAAATCTAATATAATTACAGCAAAGGAGGAAGCGTATGAAAATCCTAGTTTGCCTAAAACAAACGTTTGACACGGAAGCTAAGATTACACTGGACAGCAACGGTAAAATCGAAAGTAAAGGGGTTAGTATGATTATGAACCCCTATGATGAATTTGCTGTTGAAGAAGCTTTACGGATTAAGGAAAAAGGAGAAGGCGAAGTAACTGTAGTTAGCGTAGGGGGGCAGCAAACCCAGGATGCGCTAAGACAAGCGCTGGCGATGGGCGCCGATAAAGCAGTATTGGTTGATCCCGGTGCAGGTGAAATGGATGAGTATTCAACTGCAACCGTACTTGCTAAGGCTATCGGCGGCATGGAGTATGATATTATTTTAGGTGGTTTTAGGGCTGTTGACGACGGTTCCGCTCAGGTAGTCGGCAGGGTTGCCGAATTATTAAACATTCCGGTGGTTAATGTTATTACCAAGTTGGAAATTGAGGGCGGAAATGCTCTTGCCACCCGGGAAGTTGAAGGTGGTAGCGAGGTAATTGAGGTTGCACTGCCGGCTGCTTTTACAGCCCAAAAAGGCCTTAATGAACCACGTTATCCTTCTATGAAAGGGATTATGAAAGCCAAGAAAAAGCCCATGGATAAAAAGACGCTGGCTGATGTTGGTTTGGATGAAAGCCAAATTGCTGCTAAAGTGAAGGCACTTTCCTTCTCGCTGCCGGAAGCGCGTCAGGCGGGCAAGGTTATTCCCGGTGAAGCTGCAGAAGCTGCCAAAGAACTTGCCAGGCTCTTGCGTGAAGAGGCAAAAGTCATCTAAGCAAAAACAGTACTCATATTGAAGGAGGGAATAGATAATTATGGCTAAAGGCATTTGGGTATTTGCCGAACAGCGTGAAGGACAAGTTAAAAAAGTTTCTTTTGAATTGCTTAGTGAGGGACGTAAAGTCGCTGATCAACTAGGTGAAGAATTATGTGCGGTTTTAGTTGGGAAAAATGTGTCCGGTTTAACTGAAGCTATCAGCGCGTACGGCCCTGATAAGATTTATGTTGTTGATAACGATGCGCTTGAAAACTATACCACAGACGGGTATACTAATGCGGTTTCCGATCTGGTTAAAAAATATGAACCCAGTGCGTTATTGTTGGGTTGCACAGTTACTGGCCGTGATTTGTCGGCACAGGTTGCCCAGCGGTTAGAAACCGGCCTAATGACGGATTGCACGGGAATGGAAGTTGCAGATGGACAATTGGTTTTCACCCGTCCTATTTATGCCGGTAAAACTATTGTCAAGGCTGCCTGCCCTGAAGCGCGCCCCACGATGGCAACTATCCGCCCGAACACCTTTGCTGCAGTGGAAAATGCCAAACAGGCTGAAGTTATTAGTGTTGAGTCAGGTGCTGGTGATATTCGCCAGGTAATTAAGGATATCATTCGCCAGGTATCCGAGCGTCCTGAACTTACCGAGGCCGACATAATTGTCAGTGGTGGCCGGGGTATGAAAGGGCCGGAAAACTTTAAGCTTCTCGAAGATTTAGCCGATGTAGTTGGCGCTGCCGTTGGTGCTTCCAGGGCGGCAGTTGACGCCGGTTGGGTTTCCCACAGCTTCCAGGTTGGCCAGACCGGTAAAACAGTTTCACCTGTGCTTTACATTGCCTGCGGTATTTCAGGCGCCATCCAACACCTTGCCGGTATGAGCTCTGCCAAGTGCATTGTTGCCATTAATAAAGATGAAGAGGCTAATATCTTTAAAGTTGCCGATTATGGTATCGTCGGTGATTTGTTTGAAGTGGTTCCCATTTTAACTGAAGAACTAAAGAAAGTTATGGCTTAACTAAAACTAAATATTACCTGTGGAGTGCGGTGGTTGCCGCACTCCAATCATATTAATTAGCTATTTAGATATAAGAAAAGCGTTAAGATCGGTATAAGCGCCGGTTTTGATATTAACTTTAAAACGGGTGGTGCTTGGAGGGAAAGTATTGCCTGCTTTTGCCATTTATTAATTAAGGAGGAATTTTTATGCGTGAAGCCGTTATTGTCAGCTCGGTACGTACTGCAGTGGGTAAATACGGCGGCTCATTGACAGCCATTCCTGCCGCTCAATTGGGAGCAAAGGTTATTGCCGAAGCTCTAAGCAGGGCCGCTGTAGAACCAGGTCAGGTTGAAGAAGTTATCATGGGTAACGTTTTACAAGCGGGATTGGGGCAGAACCCTGCACGCCAGGCATCTATCATGGCCGGCCTTCCCCATGAAGTTCCGGCCTGGACTTTAAATAAGGTTTGTGGATCAGGGCTGAAGACAGTTGGTTTAGCAGCTCAACTGGTAGCCGCGGGTGAAGCTGATGTTATTGTTGCCGGAGGCTTTGAAAACATGTCGGCAGCGCCTTACGTAATTGAAAAAGGTCGCTGGGGCTACAGAATGGGTGATTCCAAACTTGTAGATGCTATGATTAAGGACGGCTTATGGTGTGCATTTAATGATGTACATATGGGAATAACCGCTGAAAATATAGCAGAGAAATATGGTATTACCCGTGAAGAGCAGGACATTTTTGCGGCCGGCAGCCAGCAAAAGGCCGTCGCGGCAATTGATGAAGGTCGTTTTAAGGAAGAGATATTGCCCATCGAATTGCCGTCCAAAAAAGGCGAGCCGGTATACTTTGATACGGATGAGTTTCCCCGTCGCGGGACAACTGTTGAGGCGCTGGCCAAATTGAAGCCTGCCTTTAAAAAAGACGGTACGGTTACTGCAGGTAATGCTTCCGGCATTAATGACGCTGCGGCTGCCGTAGTTGTAATGTCGGCTGATAAAGCCAAGGAACTGGGGTTAAAACCTTTATTCACAATCAGGGCTGCTGCGTCAGCAGGTGTCGATCCTGCTTATATGGGATTAGGCCCCATCCCTGCCACTAAAAAGGCGCTGGCCAAGGCAGGACTTACCGTGGCGGATTTAAACCTGATTGAGGCTAATGAGGCATTTGCAGCCCAGGCCCTGGCGGTAGTGAAACAACTGGAACTTCCGACAGAGATAACCAATGTCAATGGTGGAGCAATTGCAATTGGTCACCCGATTGGCTGCAGCGGCACCAGGATACTTGTGACGTTGTTGCACGAGATGAAACGTCGCAACAGCAAATATGGTCTGGCCACCCTTTGCATCGGTGGAGGACAGGGTACGGCCTTAGTAGTTGAAAATATATAAATAGAGATGGAGGGGTAACAGGTGGAAGTTAAAAAAATTATGGTTATTGGGGCCGGTCAAATGGGCTCCGGTATTGCTCAGGTGGCGGCAGTGGCCGGTATTCAGGTAGTACTGAATGATATTAAAGACGAGTTTGTAAGCCGTGGCCTGGGTATTATTGAAAAAAACTTAAGCCGTGATGTCAGCAAAGGGCGTATTGATGAGGTTAAAAAGGATAGCATTTTGAAATTAATCACTCCCTCAACCAGTTTGCAGGACGCAGGGGATGTGGATCTCGTAGTAGAAGCAGCAATTGAAAATATGGAAATTAAAGGCAGAATATTTAAAGATTTAGATAATATTTGCCCTGAGCACGCTATTTTGGCGACTAATACATCATCACTGCCGATTACTGAAATTGCCGCAGTGACCAAACGTCCGGGAAAAGTTATCGGCATGCATTTTATGAATCCGGTTCCGGTAATGAAGCTGGTGGAAATTATCAGGGGTCTGGCTACAAATGACGAAACGTATAACACTGTCAAGGAACTGAGCGAACAAATGAGCAAGGTACCGGTAGAAGTTAACGACGCCCCCGGGTTTGTCAGTAACCGTGTGCTGATCCCAATGATTAATGAGGCGATTTATTGCGTTTATGAGGGCATTGCGACACCTGAGGCAGTTGACCAGGTAATGAAATTGGGTATGAACCATCCAATGGGGCCCCTGGCTTTGGCCGACTTAATTGGTCTTGATACCTGCCTTTATATCATGGAAGTGCTTTATGAGGGCTTTGGTGACAGTAAATATCGCCCGTGCCCGCTGCTTCGCAAATATGTTGCCGCCGGCTGGTATGGCAGAAAGTCCGGTAGAGGCTTTTACGTTTATTAGTTCTAGTAGCAGAATTAGGAGGGATATCATGTCTTTTGAAAATATTTTGCTAGAAAAAGACGGTAATATCGCTATCTTGACCATAAACAGGCCCAAGGTACTCAACGCATTGAATGGCGACACTTTAAAAGAAATTGATGCGGCTATGGAACAGCTAAGTGCAGATGGCGAAGTAAGAGTTGTCATTATAACAGGCGCGGGCGATAAAGCTTTTGTTGCCGGTGCCGACATAGCTTTCATGCAGACTTTGAAGCCGCTTGAAGCCAGAAACTTTGCCCGTCTGGGCCAGAAAGTCTTCAGTAAAATAGAGAATTTGAACAAACCCGTTATTGCCGCCGTCAATGGTTTTGCTTTGGGAGGCGGCTGCGAGCTTTCCATGGCTTGTGATATTCGCGTTGCATCAGAAAATGCCAAATTGGGACAGCCCGAGGTGGGGTTGGGCATTATTGCAGGCTTTGGCGGAACACAAAGACTTACCAGACTGGTTAATCCCGGCCTGGCCAAAGAAATTTTATTTACAGCCGATATCTATGATGCAGCAGCCGCGCAGCGCATTGGTCTGGTCAACCACGTTGTTCCTGCGGCTGAGCTGATTGATTTTTGTAAAAGCATGGCCAAGCGGATAGCTGCTAAAGGTCCCATAGCGGTTCAATTAACCAAAGAGGCTGTCAACGAAGGATTGGAAATGGATATAGAAAAAGCATTCATTCATGAAGCAGATTTATTTGCCGTTTCATTTGCCACAGATGACAGGGGTGAAGGCATTAGCGCATTTCTGGGCAAAAAGAAACCCGAATTTAAGGGGCAATAAAGTTTCTTATAAAGAAAAACCGGGCATTTGCCCGGTTTTTCTTTTAAAACGGGTCTCAGATTTGTTTCTATTATATATTTGCGCTATAATTAAGAAGATTTTGGGTTGAATGGAGCGAAACTTTACATGAGTACGGAAAAAATTAAGAATAAAAAGTACCTTATTATTACCTTCGGTTGCCAAATGAATGAACATGATTCTGAACGAATTGCCGGTATCCTGGAGAATAACGGTTATAATCCTGTACAAGACATTAACGAGGCAGATTTAATCATTATTAATACGTGCTGTGTCAGAGAAACTGCTGAAAACAAGGTATACGGATTATTGGGCCGGCTGGGGAAAATTAAAAAAAACAAGCCCGATTTAATTATTGGTGTTGGTGGTTGCATGAGTCAGCAGGAGCATGTAGGTAAGCGGCTTAAACAAAGGTTCCCTTATGTTGATGTTGTTTTTGGCACCTTTAATTTACATACACTGGGAGATTTGCTCACCAGGGCACGGGAAACAAAACAGCAGGTTATTGATGTTTGGCAGGAAGCTGGCATGGAAGAATGTGATTTTACAGTTAAGAGGGTGCCCGGTGTTAGGGCATGGGTAAATATTATGCTGGGCTGCAATAATTTTTGCACTTACTGTATTGTGCCATACGTCAGGGGCCGGGAAAGAAGCAGAAGCCAGGAAACAATTATTAATGAGATTACTAAACTTGGACAAGAGGGCTACAAAGACATTACTTTGCTTGGTCAGAATGTTAATTCATTCGGCAAGGACATAAAAGGAGGTATAGACTTTGCAGACCTCCTAACAAGGGTCAACTCAATTGACAGCGTTGACAGAATTCGTTACATGACATCACATCCAAGAGACTTTAATGACAAGCTCATAGTTACTATTGCCGGCTTGTCCAAAGTGTGTGAACATATTCATTTACCAGTGCAGGCCGGCAGCAACAAAATTCTTAAAAAAATGAATCGTGGTTACTCCCGTGAAGATTATTTTAATCTGGTAGCAAGAATAAGGGCAGCGATTCCTGATGTCTCTTTGACCACAGATGTGATGGTTGGTTTTCCAGGTGAAACCGATGCTGATTTTAGAGATACTTTTGAGTTGATGCAAGAAATAAAATTTGACAGTGCTTTTACTTTTGTTTATAACAAGAGAGAGGGGACACCCGCTGCCAAGATGGAGGAGCAAATACCTGATGAGGTCAAAAGTAAACGCATTCAAGAAATTATACAGTTACAGAATCAGATTAGTTTAGGAAAAAATAAGTTAGATGTCGGCAAAGTGCTGGAATGCCTGGTTGAAGGTCCCAGTAAAACAAATTCTGAGCTGCTGAGTGCCAGAACCAGAACGAATAAAATCGTAGTTTTTAAGGGCGAAAAAGATGTAATAGGGAAAATACTTCCTTTGAAAATTACTGGTTACAGCTTAACACATCTTGAAGGTGAGGGTAATGCCCTTTAAATAAAGGAGGTATAAAATGTCTATTTTGGAGAAGGCCTATGAACTTGGGCAAGAAATTTCAACATCAAAAGAATTGACCGAAATGAAAAATGCGGAGATGGCAATGATGCAGGATAACGAGGCTCAGCAAATTATTAATGAGTTCAACGAAAAGCAAAAAGTGTATATGGATATTCAGAGGAAAGGTGAACAGCTTACAGACAGCCAAAAGGAAGATGTACAAGTTCTGGAGAAGAAAATGTTGAACAACCCCTTAATTTATCAATTTTTCGCCGCCCAGCAGAATTTCGAAAAGATTTTAGAAGAAATTAATAACATTATAGCCAAGGCAATTTCCGGTAATGATCATTCTTGTTCCGACGATTGCTGTTCAAGTTGTAGCGGTTGCGGTAATTAAGCAACTAAAACCCGGCCTAAGGTCGGGTTTAGTTCTTTTTAACGCTGTGTTATAATGACTCCAGGAGGGAGCATTCGTGTCATTTACCCCAATGATTCAGCAGTACTTGCAAATTAAACAGCAGTATAAAGACAGTATTTTATTTTTTCGTATGGGTGATTTTTATGAAATGTTTTTTGAGGATGCTGTAAATGCCTCTAAATTATTGGAAATCACCCTTACGGCAAGAGATGGCGGTGCTGGAAAAAAAGTACCCATGTGCGGTGTGCCTCACCATGCTGCGGAAACCTACATTGCCCGACTGATCAGTAAAGGTTGCAAGGTAGCGGTCTGTGAGCAAGTTGAAGACCCCAAAGAGGTCAAGGGACTTGTTAAAAGAGAGGTTATCAGGGTTATTACTCCGGGAACTGTTATAGAAGGCCAGTGTTTGGAAGATAAACAAAACAACTATTTGGCATCCGTCTTAGGTGAAAGCGGGTGTTTTGGGTTAGCGTATACTGATGTTTCCACCGGCTTATTTATGTTTACAGAATACACCGGTGAAAATGCTGTGACTGAAGTAATGGATGAAGTTTTCAGACTGCAGCCGTCTGAATTTTTAGCTCCAGGCAGTAGTTCCGGTTTTATAACTAATTATTTGGGTCAAAACAAAAACGCCGTTATTACAACAATTGATGAAGAGAATTATAAGTATGAGAATTGCCTTAAACTAATTAAAGACCAATTTGGAGCTGATTGGGTCCAGGAAGAATCTGTTAGCCTTAAACTAGGGGTCCGTGCTGCAGGTGCTATCCTAAATTATTTGCTGGAAACTCAAAAAAGGACTTTGCAGCAATTAGCTGCTCCCAAAGTGTATTTTTCCAATCAATATCTAAAAATTGATTCCTCATCGCGTCGCAACCTCGAATTAACCAAGTCAATTAAGGATGGCACAAGATGGGGAACGCTAATTTGGGTGCTTGATTATACCAGTACGGCAATGGGGGGCAGATTATTAAAGCTCTGGGTTGAGCAGCCGCTGGTAAATGTTCATGAGATTAATATGCGCCTTGATGCTGTGGAGGAACTGTCCAAAAATCTTTTATTGCGCAAAAGAATTAAGGACTACCTAAAGGATGTATATGACCTTGAACGGCTTGCCAGTAAAGTTTCTTATGGTACAGCCAATGCAAGGGATCTACTTGCCTTAAAGAAATCTTTTTATCTACTTCCATCAATAAAGATGGCTCTTGTCAGTTGTGAAGCTGAGTTAATCGTTAAAATAGAACAGTCCTTGGACGAGATGAAAGATTTAATGAATATTTTAAGCCGGGCGATTGCTGATGAACCTCCAGTTTCAGTAAGAGATGGGGGCATTATTCGGGGTGGCTACCATCCGGAAGTTGACCGGCTGAGGGAGGCCAGCCGCAGCGGTAAAGACTGGTTGGCCAGAATAGAGTCGGAAGAACGTGAAAAAACAGGTATTAAAACCCTGAAAGTTGGTTACAATAAGGTCTTTGGATATTATATAGAAGTGACTAAATCTAATCTTAACCTGGTACCGGAATATTATACCAGGCGGCAAACCCTTGTGAACGCGGAAAGATTTATTACACCTCAAATTAAAGAATATGAAGAACTAATCATGGGGGCTGAAGATCGTTTAACTCAATTGGAATATGATTTGTTTACCGAGTTGAGACAAAAAGTTTGTGCAGAAGTTCCCATGATCCAGCAGCTGGCAAATAAATTGGCGGTGTTGGACGTGCTTATTTCTCTGGCAGAAGCTGCGCAAAGTTTAAATTATGTCCGGCCTCTGGTTAATAACAGCAATAGAATTATTATCAACGAAGGACGACACCCGGTGGTAGAACGGGTCATGGGAGCCGGTGAATTTGTGCCTAACGAAGCCAGGTTGGACCGGGAAAATAGATTGATTTTATTAACTGGGCCGAACATGGCCGGTAAGAGCACCTATATGCGTCAGGTTGCCTTAATTACATTAATGGCCCAGATTGGAAGTTTTGTTCCTGCCAGCAGTGCGGAAATCGGCATTGTCGACCAAATTTTTACCCGCATTGGCGCGGCTGACGACTTGGCCGGCGGTCGCAGCACATTTATGGTTGAAATGAGTGAATGTACTGAGATAGTCAAGAAAGCCACCTCCGAAAGCCTAATAATTATGGATGAAGTAGGCAGGGGCACGAGCACTTACGATGGGATAAGCATCGCCAGGGCACTAGTTGAATACATACATAATACAATTAAAGCAAGAACACTATTTTCCACTCATTACCACGAACTGACAGATCTTGAAGAGCTGCCGGGAATATGCAACTACACCATAGATGTTAGGGAAAAAGATGAAACAATTATTTTTTTGCGCAAAGTGCTGCCGGGTAAGGTTGATAGAAGTTATGGCATTCAGGTTGCTAAGCTCGCCGGACTGCCGGAATTAGTTTTAAGCAGAGCAAAGAATTTTCTAATAGAGCTTGAAGAAAATAAAACGCATAACAGCCATAAAAAAGTTATTTCTGCCGGGCAGGATCAAAAATCTTGCAAAAACTGCAGTTCTAAAGCTATTGTTGAAGAATTATCCCGGATAGATCCAGTTAGAATGACACCGATGGAAGCTTTGAATCGTATAGCGTCCTGGAAGGAAAAATTAGAAAATCAGCATGGTATAGAAAACAAGTTATTGAAGGATATTAATATATTCTCGAAGAATTAAAATATTTATGAATGTTTAAATGGTCTGGGGGTGAGTTGATGTATATCGGTATCGATGTTGGGGGGACCTGCACTGATGCTGTATTGCTGGATAATGGATTAGTTCGGGCAACCGCAAAGGTGCCTACTGGCAGCAATGATATACTTACTTCTCTGCTAAGTGCACTGGATCAAATTTTGAAAGGTGTTCCTGCAGAATTAATTGATCGGGTGGTTTTTAGCACAACATTAATTACTAATCTTATCGTAGAGAGAAAATATGACCCCGTAGGCCTTATTTTAATCCCCGGACCAGGGTTGAGCCATGTTCACTATCAGTATAAAACCGATACTCATATAATTTCCGGTGCCATAGATTACAGGGGACGGGAGATTATGCCATTACGATTCGATGAAATAGAAAACGCTGTAGTGGATTTGCTTAACAAGGATTATAAGAAGGTAGCAGTGGTAGGGAAATTTTCAGTACGTAATAATAAGCATGAAGTTGAAGTTGTGGAAGTACTTAAAAAGTATTGCCCTGAATGTCATATTGAGATGGGACATCAAGTAGCGGGACAGCTGAGTTTTCCGCGGCGTGTCATCTCTACTATGTTGACTTGTGCCACCAGAGATAAATATTCGTATTTTGTAGATTCGGTCAAGGAAGCAATGGTCAGGCGCGGTATCACCGGTTCAGTTTTTATCCTTAAAGCTGACGGCGGCACAATGCCGCTTGGCAAAGAAACAGGTATCCCCATAGAAACAATCTTTAGTGGTCCTGCAGCCAGCACCCTTGGTGTGCAGGCATTAATTCCTCCCGGGGAAACATCTGTCGTTGTTGATATCGGTGGTACCACCACTGATTTAGCTCTTATTTTAAGCGGCCAGCCGTTACTGGCAGCCAAGGGAGCTCCCGTTTACGATCAGCTGACTCAGGTACGGGCGTTGGCGGTAAAGTCTGTGCCCGTAGGTGGTGACAGTATAGTTGAACGGGTTGGCAAAGAGATTGTTGTTTATTCTGAAAGATTGGGTGCACCATACTGCCTTGGCGGGCCCATGCCTACTCCTACGGATGCATTGAGGGTGCTTGGCCTGACCAGCGTTGGAAATGAGGATAAGGCGCGGGATGTTATGGAATCCTTGGGCAAACCGCTGGGGATGAGCTGTTACGATGTGGCCAATCACATTACTAATCTGGTTATTGATATAATTATCAAGGAAATTGATGCAATGTTCCTGCAATGGGAGCAGGAGCCTGCATATAGAGTATGGGAAGTATTACAAAAAAGAAAAGAACGTCCCCGTATAGTGGTTGGAGTAGGTGGCGGTGCAGCGGGTTTTATCACTAAAATAGCGGCAAAAATAGGCTGTTATCCCGTAATTCCACCGTATGCGCCAGTAGCTAACGCCATTGGGGCGGCTGTGGCTTTACCGACCTTACAGGTAAGTTTAAGAGCAGATACGGAGCAGGGGTACTATACCATTGAAGAAGAGGGTTTCCAGGGCCAAATTGCCCAAAAGCGTTTTACTGAAGAAGACGCGTTGACGCTGGCTAATGACTGGATTAAAAAACGGGCGGAAAAGTATGAGCTTAAAAAGAATATTGAAAAAACCGAAGTAACTCGTAGAGATGTTTTTACTATGGTTCGTAACTGGGTAACTACCGGAAGAATATATGACATTTGCGTGCAGACTCCAAGGGGCATAATGGGACATATTGGGTCAAGGGGTGAATTTTAATGGAAAAAACCGGGCTAATATTTTTCCCTGCGTTTGACTGGGCCATATCACCAACCCACCCTGAAAGGGAAGAAAGGTTATTGTACACCCGTGACCAAATATTTGAAGAAGGTGTAATGGATTTACCCCAAATCAAAGAGTTTGCGCCACGACTGGCCACCTTGCACGATATTGCCAGGACACATTTTTGTGTGCCGCGGGTACAAAGTCAAGTAACCGAGGCCCATCTTATAGCTGCTGGTTCCACTTTGCAAATGGGAGATAGTTTAGTTAACAAGGAAATTAAAAATGGGTTTGCTTTAGTGCGTCCTCCCGGTCATCACGCTATGCGTGTGGTTCATGGGAACCGGGGTTTCTGCAGTATCAATAATGAAGCCATTTTAGTAGAATACCTGCGGCGGCGCCACGGGATCAAGAGAGTTGCCATTGTAGATTCGGATGCCCATCATGGCGATGGAACTCAGGATATTTTTTACCATGACCCGGATGTGTTATTTATATCATTCCACCAGGATGGCAGAACTATTTTCCCCGGAACCGGTTTTATTCATGAATTAGGTGGTCCAGGGGCTTACGCCAGGACATTGAATGTGCCGCTGCCGCCTGGCACATCAGATGAGACTTTTTTATACGTTGTAGATAATTTAATCTTACCGGTTCTAAATGATTTTAAACCGGATATAATTATCAACTCAGCAGGTCAGGACAACCACTATACCGATCCGCTGGGCAGTATGCGTTTTACAGCCAGAGCTTATGCTGATTTTACCAGTAAGTTAAAGCCGGATCTTGCTGTTCTGGAAGGTGGTTACGCCATTGAATCAGCGTTACCTTACGTCAATTTGGCCATCATATTAGCTCTGGCAGGCGAAGATTATTCATACGTAATGGAGCCTGACTACTGGCCGGGCAGGTTTAAGGAAAATCAGGATAGAATGGCGCAGGTTAAAAAAATGGTTGACAAACTTTTGGAAACCTGGGAAAACAAAAATAAAGCAGATATTCAAAAGATATTTGGCAATGGAAAATACTATCAAAAGAAAAAATTTATCTATTACGACACCGATTATATAGAAGAGGAACAGTTTGAAAAAGTTCGTGTTTGTCCGGATTGCCCGGGGTATATTATTATTGAGTCACGGGGCGACAGGGGCTATAAACAACCGGTTAGAATTTTTGCGGTTTCAGTACCTTTCCAAGCTTGTAATGCATGCCAAAATGAAGCCTATGAAGTATATGAAGAGGCAAAAAGCAAAAAAGATTTTGATTATATCTATATGCAGGATAAATCTACTGACACATGCATCTCTTTCGATAAGAAAAAGGGTCAAGAGTGGGTAACGGAAGGATAGAAAAGTAATGCCAAGAATTATTGTTTTGGATGAAAACACCGCCTGCAGAATTGCCGCCGGTGAAGTTGTTGAAAGACCTGTATCAGTGGTCAAAGAACTGGTGGAAAATTCATTGGATGCAGATGCCGGCAACATTACTGTTGCTATCGCCGGCGGGGGGTTAGAATCCATTACAGTGGTCGATAACGGTTATGGTATTAGCCAGGAGGATGCCCCCCTGGCTTTTCAGCGTCATGCCACCAGTAAAATAAAGACGGCAGGGGACTTATACCAAATTGGAACATTAGGATTTAGGGGGGAGGCACTTCCAAGTATTGCCGCTGTTTCAGATTTATTAATAAAAACAAGAATACGGGAAAACAATGAGGGTTATTGCCTAAATATACGTGGTGGTAAGTTAATTGAAGAAGGTCCTGTTGGATGCCGGATAGGAACGATGGTTACAGTTAGAGAATTATTCTTTAATACGCCAGCCCGGCTAAAACACTTAAAATCTAAAGCAACTGAAATTGGCTTGGTTAATGAACTACTTTATAAAATGGCATTAATCAACCCTGGTGTTGGTTTTCTTTTGACCCATAACGGGCGTCAGGTATTTCAGTCACCTGGTTCAGCCAAGCTTTTGGAAACAGTTGCCGCAGTTTATGGGGTTAATGTTGCCTCTGTAATGATACCGCTGGAATATGAAGACAACGAGATTAAAATAGAAGGCTATATTGGTAAACCGGAATTAAGCCGAAGCTCAAAGCAGCAAATAACAACTGCAGTTAACGGGCGGATAGTTAGGAACTTAGCTATACATGCCGCAATAGAAGAGGGCTATCGCGGGCTTTTGACCGTGGGGCGGTACCCGGTAGCGGTGCTTTTGCTGAAAATGCCGCCAGGTATGCTGGATGTTAATGTGCACCCCGCAAAGATGGAAATAAAAATTGAAACTGAAGAAAAGGTTTTATCGATTATTACTTCCACAGTTCGCAAAGCACTGGGAGAGGTTAATCTGATACCCGGATTTAGCCGGGTTGTGCCTGGAAAGGTTAGCCTGCCGCCGTCGGAAGAACCCTATCATTTAGATTTAAGCCCTGTTATCAAAGCAAAGCCGGAGACAAAGCCAATATCTCATTTAATCGCTTCCAGCGGATCAGGTAATCTCAGTAAAGCTGAAGAGTTAAAAAATCGCTCCGATTATAAACAGGATAGTATAAAAGTTGTGGAAAAACCTGTGCAGCCGGCACAACAGGATAACGGGGAACAGCAAGTAGCTGAAGCAGTTCTAAATTACCAAAGCAGCAACTTTCCCGAATTGCGTGTAGTGGGTCAAGTTATTAACATGTATATTATTGCCGGCAGTGATGCAACATTGTACATTATTGATCAGCATGCTGCCCATGAACGGGTTTTATTTGAGAAATATTTTAGCAATTTACAGGAAGGGAATGCTGAAGTTCAATATTTGCTGGCTCCCGTTAATATTAATTTAAAATACTACGAGTTGGAATTATTATCGCAGCACAGCCGGACACTTAAAGCACTGGGCTTTGTTTTGGAAGAGTTTGGCAGAGATGCCGTGCTGCTGCGCGGCATCCCGGCAGATTGTTCCGCAGCTGAGGCCCAGCAAATTATTATGGATATGATAGATGTATTGGTTGAAACCGGAAAACTGGGAACTGCTGAATTAAACTATAAAATCGCGTCTTTATTGGCGTGTAAGGCGGCTATCAAAGGCGGGGACAGTTTATCTATTCAATCC
The DNA here is from genome assembly GCF_900113335.1 of Desulfotruncus arcticus DSM 17038. Lineage (GTDB taxonomy): Bacteria > Bacillota > Desulfotomaculia > Desulfotomaculales > Desulfallaceae > Desulfotruncus > Desulfotruncus arcticus. Next base: position 87,423 of record NZ_FOOX01000005.1, on the reverse strand, counting down.
ATGCAGGTGCTAATTGATCTGTTAGCCAAGTCAAAAGAACCGTATACTTGCCCTCATGGCAGACCGACCGTAGTTTCCTTTTCCCGGCAAGAACTGGATACAATGTTTAAACGTACTTAGCGGAAGGATGCTTGAAAAGCACATATGGTTAATTCCGAAAGAAATTTTATTATTACTACGTCTTTAGGTGCACGATCAAATCAACATGAATTGGCGGCCCGTATAAGCGTTGAAACAGGCATACCTTATATTGCCAGGGATACCAAAACGATTGGTGAGCTTAAAGAAAATTGGCAGCCTGACGGCATTGTTGTGGTGGAACCCCTTAGGATAGTATGTATCATCGGGGAAAGTGAATTTTTTTTTCACCCGGCAATGGCTGTTATTCGCATAAAGGAAATAAAATCTGGAAAAAATGATCAGATGATTAAAGCAATGGATTTGTGTCAGGGGCAGTGCTTGCTGGACTGCACTTTGGGTTTGGCAACTGATGCAATAGTTGCAAGTTATATTGTGGGACCGGAAGGTTTTGTTTTGGGGATTGAAAATTCGCCCTTGGTGGCTTCCATTGTACGGGTCGGACTTCAAAAAAGATACAAAAAGACAGGTCATGCTGTATTAAGAGCAATGAACCGGATTACGGTTTTGCGGGGTGACCACAGGGTTATTTTGCAGGACCTGCCGGATAATAGCTTTGAAGTGGTTTATTTCGACCCGATGTTTAGAGTGCCAAGATCTAAATCGAGTGGTATTAATGCCTTAAGACCACTTGCGGACCACAGGCCAATTACGCAAGAAGTGCTTGCTGCAGCTCTGAGAATCGCAAAAAAAAGGGTTGTTGTAAAGGAAAACAGGTGGGGCTATGAATTAAAAAAACTGGGTTTTGATTTGATTCAAGGGGGCGCAAACAGCTCGGTGAGATACGGAATTAAGATTAAGGATGGTTGAGTTAACTCGGATGGAACAAAACTCTAAAATACCTCTTTTGATCATAACTGGCCCAACTGCCTCCGGCAAAACATCGGTAGCAGTAAAAGTTGCCAAAAAGCTAAACGGTGAAATTATTTCAGCTGATTCTATGCTGATTTATCGTTACATGAATATTGGGACCGCAAAGCCAACCCCTGAAGAAATGGGGGGAGTACCTCATTATTTAATTGATATTATCGACCCGGATGATAAGTTTTCGGTACAAATCTTTCAAAGACTTGCCAGGGAGGCAATCAAGCATATACATGGCAGGGGGAAAATTCCGATCTTAACAGGCGGGACCGGTTTTTACATTGACTCGGTGATATATAATTATGACTTTGGATTTGCTGAAATCGACCATGAGTACAGAAATTACCTGCATCAGATAGCAGAAGAAAAAGGTAAAGAAACAGTGCATAATATGCTTAAACAGGCTGACCCCGAGGCCTCGGAGCGTATTCACCCCAATAATTTGAAACGGGTAATCAGAGCTTTGGAAATTGTTCATCAAGCAGGTAGAACCGGTTCCGTAGCCAGAAGTGAATATAAAAATGAATATGAATCATATGATATGTTACTAACTGGTTTATATTACGACCGTGATAAATTATACAAAAGAATAGAAATGCGTGTGGATGAAATGATAGCCCAGGGCCTTTTAGCGGAGGTTTCGAACCTTTTAAAGGCCGGTTATCCAAAAGAACTAACGTCTATGCAGGGTTTGGGCTATAAAGAGATTATAGGTTTTTTACTAAACGAGTATTCGCTGGAGGAAGCGGTTAAGATTTTAAAAAGAAACACGCGGCGATTTGCTAAGCGACAGTTGACTTGGTTTAAACGATATAGTAATATCAATTGGATAGATATGGAGAATTATGATACAATAGACCAGACGGCGGATGATATAGTTAAACTTTTTTGGGGTAGTACGGTTGGGGCAGAAATACAGAAAAAAGAAAAAATGCCAACGGAGGGAAACATATGTCAAAGACCCAAATAAATTTACAGGACGCTTTTTTAAACCAGGTAAGGAAGGATAATATTCCTGTTACTATTTTTTTGGTTAATGGCTTTCAGTTAAAGGGAATGGTTAAAGGATTTGATAATTTTACGGTAATCATGGAAAGCGATGGCAAGCAAATGATGGTTTATAAACATGCTATTTCCACAGTCAGTCCTATGAAGCCGGTAAATACTTCTTTTTCTGAACCTAAAATAGGTTAAGCCTTTTCATACAACTCACGGTCTATCAAAATGAAGGTCTCTCTTTAGAGAGACTTTCATTTTTAAGGCAGTTTAACCAGGCCGGGTGCATAAACATTTAAGTATAAATGCCCGGTGAGGTGATCTTTAGTTGGTAAAAGTCCGAATGTGGCAATCTTCCGAAGTTAAAAATTCAACCGCGCAGCAACCAATAAATCGGGCATTGTCCGCAAAAGATAGGACAAAGTCTAATCACTCAAATGAACCCGAGGATAAAATAGCGGCAATAAAACTGGAATTGGAAGCCCTGGTTGGGTTAAATAATGTGAAAAAACATATCGATGAAATATATGCTTTTGCTGAAATACAAAAGAGACGGTCAAAGGAGAAGCTGCATACAGAAGCTCAGGCCTTACATATGGTATTCAAGGGCAACCCCGGAACGGGGAAGACAACTGTGGCCAGAATACTTGGTAAATTATTTAGGGAAGCAGGTATTTTGCCCAAAGGTCACCTGCAAGAAGTGGAAAGAGCGGACCTGGTGGGAGAGTACATAGGACATACTGCTCAAAAAACAAGGGAACAGATCAAGAAGTCATTAGGTGGAATTCTGTTCATCGACGAGGCTTATTCATTAGCCAGGGGTGGAGAGAAGGATTTTGGCAAAGAAGCTATAGACACTATCGTTAAGGGCATGGAAGATAATAAAGATAATTTGATTATCATTTTGGCCGGGTATAAGTATGAGATGGAAAAGTTTATGGAGACAAACCCTGGCCTGAGGTCACGTTTTCCAATCCACATTACATTTCCCGACTATTCAACAGGCGAGCTGACGGATATCGCGGATTTGATGCTGCAGCAAAGACAGTATACCCTATCCGGCGGCGCCAGGGAAGAACTGATTATGATTTTAGAGTCAATCAAAAGATTACATGAGCATAATGGTAATGCCAGGCTGGTCAGGAATCTGATCGAAAGGGCGATGAGGATTCAAGCGGTTAGGCTGGTTAAAATGAATGATATCACCAGGGAGGACCTGATGATAATTAACAGGCAGGACATGTTGGCTGCCAGAGAATCAATTGATAATTGACATACAAGGAGTGCGGAACTTGAAAGACTTAGCGCTGGTCACAGAAGATGTAAACAGGAAAGTTGTTGAGATATATCGTTCTATAGAACCTATTGAATTATCAAATCATAAAAAAGTCATTAACGCTTTTAGAGAATCCAAGGTTAGTGCATTTCATCTGGGAGGATCAACCGGATATGGCTATGACGACGCCGGTCGGGAAAAACTGGAAGAGGTTTTTAGTAGAGTTTTTCAAACGGAAGATGCACTTGTTAGAGGGCAAATAGTCAGCGGTACGCATGCTATTGCCCTGTGCTTGTACGGTATCTTAAAAAACGGCGATCTGCTATTGACGGTACAGGGAAAGCCTTACGATACTCTGGAAAAAATTATTGGCTATCGTTCTAGTAATGAAGGATCTTTGGCAAGCATGGGGGTGCGTTGCCGTCAAATTGACCTGCTTGATGATGGTACTTTGGACTGGGAAAGGATCGACCGGGAATTAAGGCAGCCTGTAAAAATGGTTTTAATTCAGCGTTCTTGTGGTTATAGTTTAAGGCCGTCTCTAAATATGGCGGAGTTAAGTAAACTATGCAGCTTTATCAAAGCCAGACAATCTGATACCATAATATTTGTGGATAATTGCTATGGCGAATTTGTCGAGGAATCGGAACCACCGGAAAACGGAGCTGACATTATAGCAGGTTCCTTAATTAAAAATCCTGGAGGAGGACTGGCTCCTACGGGAGGATATGTTGCCGGGAAGAAGAAATTAGTTGAGATGGCGGCAAACAGGTTGACTGCTCCGGGCATTGGTGCTGAGGTAGGACCCACTTTGGGCTGGCAGCGTCTTTTTTTCCAGGGTTTTTATTTGGCTCCGCATCTGGTGATGGAGGCTTTGCGCGGAGCTATCTGGGCGGCTATGTTTTTTGAGGAATTAGGATTTGAGGTCTTTCCGTTGCCCAATGATATGCGGACTGATATTGTTCAGGCGGTAATTTTAAAAACACCTGAACGTATGGAGGCTTTTTGTCGTGGTATACAGGGGGCGTCTCCCGTGGACAACCATGTCACGCCTGTTCCTTCACCCCTGCCGGGATACGAGCATCAGGTAATAATGGCGGCGGGTACTTTCGTCCAAGGAGCTTCTCTTGAATTTACAGCAGATGCCCCGGTGCGAGAACCATATACTGTTTACTTTCAAGGAGGCCTTTCGCATGCTTATACTAAAATTGGCCTAATTGAAGCTGCCAGAGAAGTTTTACGGTGGTGATAAACCATGAATTTTAAACAGCTTGAGGCTTTTGTTCGGGTGACCGAGTTACAAAGCTTTACGCGCGCAGCTAAACAGCTTTATATGAGCCAGCCGGCTATTAGTTTTCAAATCAAAGCCCTGGAGGAAGATTTAAAAGTTACTTTGTTTCAGCGTAATGAAAAGAAAGTCACCCTTACGGAAGCCGGTCAGCTGCTTTATCCGGAAGCAAAAACAATGCTTGGGCATTATCATAAGATAAAAGCGGGTCTGGATGCAATTCGGGGACTTAAGGCCGGACGTTTGTCCATTGGTGCCAGCACTATTCCGGGGGAGTATCTGTTACCCGGATATATTGGCAAATTCAGGCGTAAATATTCGGGGATTAATATCAGTCTACGGGTTGCCGGTAGCGGAGAAGTAATCTCCTGGGTGCAGGATCGGGATATAGATATTGGTGTAGTAGGAAAAATAGTTAAAAAAGAGAATCTAAATTTCACAAAATGGGTTGATGATGAGCTGGTTGTAATTACTCCCCCGGGTCATCGTTGGTCAGGAAAAGTTATTGCTGCACAAGAGCTGTTGACTGAAAAACTAATTCTCCGTGAGGAAGGTTCAGGGACTCGCCAATCCATGTGGGAAATTTTAGATAAACACGGGGTTGATTGTCAGCAAATTAAGGCTGAAATGGAACTGGGCAGTACCAGAGCGGTAATAAGCGCGGTTCAATCCGGTATTGGTATTGGCTTTGTTTCCCGCTTTGCTGCTGCTGATGTATTGGATGCGGGGAGAGTTCAAGAGATCAAGCTTTTGGGTGTTGACATGAACAGGAGTTTTTTTCTTGTTCGGTATTCACCTGAAATAATAAACTATGCCACAGATGCCTTCCAGGAATTACTGTTAAAGAATATAGGTAACTATTCAGTCTAGAGTCGTAGGGGCGGGCGCCCCTGTCCGCCCGCGGGGGCCTGACCGCTGTAGTGACGAGATTCTAAAAAAAGCCATGCTTTTGCGCAAGGCTTTTTTGTTCTTATAGCAGAATAAATTATATTAAGCAATATATTAGATGGGGATAAAAATATGCCTTTACAGATTAAGCCTTTTACAATTAGGTTAAAAATGGCTATCTTTGCTTTTTTGCTGGTCTTTGCAGCTGTTTTAGTCGGAGGATTCTTATTTATTAACAGATTTAACGTGATGTTTGAAGAGGAAATGGGACTGCGCGCTATTGCCATTGCCAGAACTTTGGCTCAAATGGATGAAATTAAAAATAATGTCGGCAGCAGCCGGGGGTGGGAGGTTATTCAGCCTATTGCTGAGAAAACCAGGCTGGCAACCGGGGTGGCCTATATTGTGGTTCTTGACATGGATAAAATACGGTATTCTCACCCTGTCAGTGACCGGATAGGTAAAAAGTTTACCGATAGTGATATTGGAGCAGCTTTGGCCGATCATGAATATGTATCAAGGGCTGAGGGAGTTTTAGGACCGTCCGTCAGGGCCTTTGTGCCAATTAAAGTAGAAGAAGGGACACTTCAGGTAGGAGTTGTTGTCGTTGGAGTGCTAACTCCAACCCTGGTCCAGATATTACGCAGCGTCCATGTACAGATTTATTCATTTTTGGCTGTGGGCTTGATCATTGGAATTATAGGGTCTTTTTTTATGGCTTGGAACATTAAAAAAGCAACGTTTAGTATGGAACCTGGGGAAATCGCCAGGATGCTGCAGGAAAGAGTTGCAATATTTCAAGCTATGGGTGAGGGGGTGGTTGCTATTGACACCAACTACTGCATAACGGTGCTGAATGATGAGGCAAGACGGTTACTTGGAGTTTCAGAAGATGTTATTGGAAAGAGCATATTTAAAGTAATAGCTAATACAAGCTTGCCCGCGGTGATTAAAACAGGAAAATCACAACATAATCAAGTTAAAGCAATTAATAATACTGCTATAATAAGCAACCGTGTTCCCGTAAAGGTTAACGGTGTGATTGTGGGGGCAGTGGCAACTTTCAAAGATAAGACCGAGGTTAATGCACTGGCGGAAGAATTAACTGGTGTTAAATCATATGTCGAGGCATTAAGGGTACAAAATCATGAGTATATGAACAAGCTCCATACTATTGCTGGTTTAATTCAATTAAAACGTTATGATCAAGCCATTGATTATATTTTTGATATTACCGAAGAACAACATAAAATTACCAGTTTAATAAGCAAAAGGATTAAGGACTACAGGTTGGCGGGCATGCTGCTGGGCAAATTCGCAAGATCGAAAGAGCTAAAAATCAAGTTTGTTATAAATATCAATAGTTTTTTAAGGGAACTTCCTAATAGCATTAGCAGTAATTCACTGGTGGTTATCGCAGGTAATTTAATAGAAAACGCTTTTGAATCTGTGCGTTCCCAAAACAGTGCTGAAAAATTGGTAAACTTTTCAATTTACGAAGAGGCGGATAAGATTATAATGATAGTTCAAGATAACGGCCCGGGGATTGAAAAGGGATTAGAAGAAAAAATATTTGAACATGGATACTCCACCAAGGGTGAACGTAGGGGTATCGGGCTTTACCTGGTACAGCAAACACTTAATAGCCTAAACGGAAAAATTAAAATTTCCCGCCCGTCTGAGGGGGGGCTTAAAATGGTTGTTGAAATTCCTGTATTCAGAGAGTTAGGAGGTGTTACTGGTGACTAATATCAATGTTTTAATTGTTGAAGACGACCCGATGGTTGTTCAGGTTAATAAGGAATTTGTCAGCAGTGTACCCGGTTTTCAAGTAGTAGATGTTGCCAGAACCGGCTATGAAGCTCTAAATATTATCAAAATCAAAAAAATTGACCTTGTTTTGCTTGACATCTACCTGCCTGATTTAGATGGTTTTCAAGTGTTAAAGGAAATAAGGACAACCGGTGTTCCCGTTGACGTAATCATGGTAACCGCGGTTCAAGACGCGGAGACAATACAAAATGTTTTCAGGTATGGTGCCGTGGATTATATAATTAAACCTTTTAAACTTGGCAGATTGCAAAGTGCGTTAAAAACTTTTGCTACTATGTTTAATTGCTACGGTAAAAATTCGGTGCTTAACCAATCGGAGCTGGACAGTTTGGCTTTAAATCGTAATGTTGAGGACCAGGTAAAAGAATTTTTGCCCAAGGGTTTAAACGAAATTACGTTAAAGCAGGTGATACTTAGTTTAATTAAGCAAGCAAAACCGGTTTCCGCTGAAGAAGTGGCGATTGAACTTGGACTTGCCAGAGTTACCGCCAGACGTTACCTGGAGTACCTTGAGAGTATTAATAAAGCGGTAGCGCGGTTTAAATACGGATCCGTGGGGAGGCCCATAAAGGAGTATCGGCTTGATGTTGCAGATCAGTGAACATAAAGAACAAAATCAACAAAATGGACGAATTGTTGTTAATAGTGCTTATACAAAATATAATAAATTAATAAAATTTTCAAAAAACATTACTGACGCCTTGGGAGGTGTGAGACTGAACAAGTTTATTCTGGCAGTGGCTTTTTTCCTTTTTATGGTAATAAATACAGGTTGTTCACCCAGGGTTGTTGATAAAGAACAAGTAAGCCCGGAACAGAAAATAGTAATAAAATTTTCTCACGTAGTTGCCGAAAACTCTCCGAAAGGGTTAGCAGCTAAATATTTTTCAAGATTGGTGAATGAAAAATCCGGCGGGAAAATTGAGGTACAAGTTTTTGCAAATTCAACTCTCTATGCTGATGGCGAGGAAATGCAAGCGTTGCAGGAAGGGGCAGTACAGTTAATTGCTCCGGCTACATCCAAGCTTGGCAGCATGTTTCCTTACTGGCAACTACTGGATTTGCCTTATGCCTTTTCAGATATTGAGTCTGTACATCTTGCCATTGAAGGACCAATAGGTGAAAAATTAACAGATAGTTTAGAAAAAGAGGGCTATGTAGCGCTTGCTTTTTGGGATAATGGTTTTAAGCAGCTGACAAATGATGTTCATCCTATTGGCAGACCAGGTGATTTAAAGGGTTTGAAATTTAGGGTTATGATAAACAGCTCTGTTCTGGAAGAACAATTTAAGCTGTTGGGTGCTCAAGCTATCCCGCTGCCCTTTAACAGTGTTTACCGTTCATTGGAAAAAAATGAGGTATGTGGCCAGGAAAATACGATTTCTAACATTTATTCAAAAAAGTTTTACCAGGTGCAGAAGTATATGACTGTAACAAATCATGGATATCTGGGTTATGTCGTGCTGGCCCAAAAAGATTACTGGGATGGGCTGCCCGAGGATGTTAGAAAAATATTGGAAGAATCAATGGTAGAAGTAACAGACTGGGAGCGTACGATGGCGGCAAAAATTAATGAAGCTAATTATAATGAGTTAGTTAATAATAAGGACATCGAGATAACAACTTTGTCGAATGAGGAAAGGCGGCTTTGGGAAGAATCTTTGAGTCCGGTATATAGCTTTTTTGAAAAAAAAATTAGTGCTGAACTAGTTAACAACCTGGCAATCCAAAAAAGCGCTATGACCGATTTTGCACCGGGAGGTGATGATTAAGTTTTTGTCTCATTAAAACAAATAATAGGAGGATGGTTATGTTTGGAAAAGTCAAAAAATTAACATTATTCTTGACTGCAGTTATTGCTTTGGCACTTATTACTTCAGGATGCGGTGGCAGTAAAGAGGGCGCATCTGAACAGGGCGAGCAAAAAGACAAGATTGTAGTAAAATTTACCCACGTTGTTGCCGAGTCAACTCCTAAAGGACAGGCTGCATTGAAGTTTAAAGAAGTGCTGGAGGAAAAATCAGGGGGCCAATTTGAAGTGCAGGTTTATCCTTCGTCTCAGCTTTACGGTGATAAGGAAGAACAAGAACAGCTTCTGGCCAATAACGTACAATTTATAGCTCCCTCGGTAACGAAGCTGATTACATTTAACCCTTCATTTCAATTAGTTGATATGCCTTTCCTATTTAAAGATAATAATGCGGCATACAAATTCTTTGACGGGGAACAGGGACAGAAGTTGCTGAAATCTCTGGAACCAAATGGCATCCTTGGTCTGGCCTGGTGGGCTAATGGAATGAAACAATTTACAGATTCCAAGCACCCACTGAAATCTCCCGAAGATTTTAAAGGGTTAAAATTCCGTACCCAAAGCGGTGGAGTTCTGGATGAGCAATTTAAAGCGCTGGGAGCCGGCTCACAAACATTAGCTTTTGCAGAAGTATACCAGGCTCTGCAAAACGGCACCGTTGACGGGCAAGAAAACACTTTTAACAACATTGACACTCAAAAATATGTCGAAGTTCAAAAATATTTAACTATCTCTAATCACGGACGTCTTGATTATGTTGTATTAACAAACACTACTTTCTGGAGCTCGCTCACTCCTGAACAGCAACAGATGGTCACTGAAGCCATGAATGAAGCAACTGCGTATGAACGTCAATTGGCTGATGAATTAGATGCAACTTCCTTTGAAAATATCAAAAATAGTGGTAAAGTAGAAATTTATGAGCTTACCGACGAAGACCGTGCTAAATTTATAGAAGCTTTAAAACCACTTTATGACAAATATGCAGAGTCCATTGGTCAGGAATACATTGACGCCGCTAGGAATTCTTAAATGATTAAAGAGGGGGTAGGTTGCCGCCGCCCCCTCTTTGCTTTAACCTTAACCAAGTCTTCTTTATTATGCCTGCCATAAATACACTAATTATCAATATTGCAGAGTTCTGCAGGACAAGGAGGCGGAAATGGAAACTATTAAGAAGGTCTATAAAGGCTTTGAGGATTATTTTGCCGGTGGCATGCTTTTTACCGGCCTTACTTTGGTCTTTATAAATGTAGTATTAAGATACGTTTGGGGCCGCCCTAAATCAATATTTGATGAGTTTTCCGTTTATTTCATTGTCTGGGGCACGCTGGCCGGTATTGCCGTGGCTTTACGCAATGATCACCATATCAAAGTCGATATGCTTTATAACTTTTTATCAACATTTTGGAAACATAAAGTCAGTATTTTTGCCTGTACTCTGGGGTTTGCTTTTTGTATTTTTTATACGTTTTATGGTATTCAACTTGAAATGAATTACCTGCAAAACGGTATGCGCTCACCCGATAGCAGGTTTCCAATGTGGATAGTTTATTTAATTGTTCCCATCAGCGGGGTAATGTTTGGAATTCGTTTTATTGATAAACTTGTGGGCTTGCTGAAGAACGGCGGCAAGGACTGGATGGAGTCTACAATGAGAGGGGTTAAGGATAATGTCGACCGTCCTTCTGTTTAGTATTTTTGTAGTTTTATTCTTACTTAATGTTCCTATTGCCATCAGCCTGTCTATTGCTGCCTTAATCATCCTTGGTTTAACCACTGATTTTACCATGCATATGCTTGTGCAGCGTATGTTTGCCTCATTGCTTTCCCCCACCCTTATGGCTATACCTGCTTTTATTTTTGCTGGGGTGCTGATGTCCCACGGTGGGATTTCCAAATACCTGATCAGGTCGTTAAGAGCATGGTTCGGTCATTTGCCCGGCGGGTTGGCTGTAGTTACCATTTTGGCCTGCGCTATATTCGCCGCGATTTCCGGATCCAGTCCGGCTACCGCTGCTGCTATCGGGGCGATTATGTATCCTGCTCTGGTTGAAGGGGGATATCCTAAAAAATACGCCATGGGTTTGATTGCAGCTTCCGGGACATTGGGAATATTAATTCCTCCCAGTGTGACAATGGTGGTATTTGGTGTAACAGCGGAGGAGTCGATTGGCAAGCTTTTTATGGCAGGCTTAATCCCCGGACTAATACTGGCCCTGATATTAATCATCAGCGCTATATTTTATGCCAAAGCTCAGAAATTGGAAATGCAAGCAAAGGCGTCCTGGGGGGAACGGTGGAGTTCAAGTATAAAAGCTGCCCCCGGTGCATTTTTACCATTTTTTATACTGGGCAGCATCTATGCAGGAATCGTTACACCGACAGAAGCGGCTGTCCTTTCAGTTTTTTATACACTGGCAGTATCATTTTTGATCTACCGGGAGTTAAAACTCAAAGAGATGCGCAAAATCTTTGTTGAATCAATAAACATTTCTTCCATGGTATTTTTAATTATATCCGCCGCCATGGTATTTGCGCTGTTTCTGACCGTTAACCAGGTTCCTCAAAATCTGGCCCAATGGATTTCAGAAAACAACCTGAATAAGTACATGTTCTTCCTGGCTACCAATATAATGTTCTTTATAATGGGCACTTTTCTTGAAGCAGTTTCAATTACCCTGATTACATTACCGCTGCTGCTGCCGATGATTCACGCACTGGGCATTGACATTATGCAGTTTGCGGTGGTGATGACGGTTAATATGGAGCTGGCTATGATTACACCCCCTGTAGGTCTGAACCTGTTTGTGGTTAGTGCTATGGCTAAAGAACGCCTGGAAAGTGTAATTAGAGGGGTAGTTCCTTTTATTGTTTTGATGGTTTTGGCATTGGTGCTTTTTGTTCTTTGCCCAGATGTTTCCACGTATATCCCAAGGGTATTAATGGATTAAATTCAGCAAAATTAACTCCTGTAACCAACCATTTGCCGGTTAACAGGAGTTTTTGTGCACTTTAGGAAAGTAGACCTTGCCATATATATGGCAAGGTCTAAGGAATAAAGTATTAAAACGCGCGCGCTAAAGGAACTGATTTAGCGCACGTTTTTTATTAGTGTACGGGGTTAGATCCCAAATTTACTCAGAAACATTTTTATATTTTAGAAGGATAAATTAAAAAATAGTCGAATTAATCAGAAGAATAAAAATTTACCCTGGGTGAGAAGGTGTAAATGTTGAATAATAGGATTAAGGTGGCTATTATTGGTATTGGTGATGATGCTATATCCGTTTATAACCTGCTAAAAAACCTAAAGGATATAGAGGTTGCTTCATTTTTTAATATTTACGATGAAATTCTGCCTTCGAATTTATTAAAGGAGAATAATATTGTTTTTCATAACTCCCTCGATAAAATTTTTAGAATTAACGGCTTGGACATAGTTATTAATGCTGTCAAAGATACCAAAGTTGAAGAAAAGCTTAAACAAATCAGGGGTAATGTGTCAATAATCGAAACAGGTTCAGTAAATTTAATGGTTCGCCTTTTTCAGGAAAAACAAGAATTACTTAAAATAAAAGGTATTCAGGGCGAGTTATCAACCATTTTAAATTCAATCCAGGAAGCTGTAGAAGTTGCCGGTAAGGATGGGGTAATTAAATATTTAAATCCCGCTTTTGTCAGGGTAACAGGAATACCTGCTGAAGAAAGAATAGGTAAAAATGTTTTGGAGGCTTCTCCTGACGGGGCACTGGCAATGGCTTTAAGAACGGGTAAAAATGTTTTCGGACACAGGACCAAAGTTGGGGGAAGTAATGCTGAGGTAATCAGCAATGCTTCTCCAATTATTATTGATGGCAGCTTGGAGGGAGCTGTTGTAGTTTTTCAGCACTTCACAGATGTAATGAAATTAATGGATGAATTAAAACAGCGAACCAGTCAAATTGAAAATCTTTCGGACAAGTTTGGTCAGGTTACAACTTGTAAATATGGTTTTTCCGATATTATTGGTGAAAGCAATGAACTAAAAAAATGCATGCAGCTTGCAGAGAAATCCGCTCGCAGCAATACAACCGTTTTGCTGCTGGGGGAAAGCGGAACCGGGAAGGAACTGTTCGCACATGCTATTCATCATGTTAGCTCCAGGCGGGAGAAGCCTTTTATTAAAGTAAATTGTGCTGCAATACCCGAAAACTTGCTAGAAAGTGAATTTTTTGGGTATGCTAAAGGAGCTTTTACAGGTGCTGTAAAATCAAAGATCGGCAAGTTTGAACTGGCCAACGGAGGAACAATCTTTCTAGATGAAATAGGAGATATGAACCTGGCGTTGCAGGGAAAATTATTAAGAGTACTTCAGGAAATGGAATTTGAAAAAGTCGGCGGCAATCAGACTATACACGTTGATGTAAGAGTAGTTGCAGCCACTAATAGAAACCTCAGGGAGATGATCAGAAACGGTAACTTCAGAGAAGATCTTTACTACAGATTGAATGTTGTTGAGATTACAATTCCTCCTTTAAGGCTGCGCAAGGATGATTTACCCGAGCTGGTTGATAACCTAATTGTCAAATTAAATCGTAAATTAGGCAAGAAGGTGCAGGGCATATCCAAAGATGCTGAAGAGATACTTTACAGCTATGACTGGCCGGGAAATGTCAGGGAGCTTGAAAATGTGGTGGAACGAGTGATGGTGACTGTTGATGATGAAGTGCTTAAGAAAAAACATTTTGTTCAGCACGTGAGCCAATTTAAAGCGCTTCCGGAGAAGGATATAGATCTGATGCCGATAGAGCAGATGGAACAATTACTGATTAAAAAGGCGCTATCCAAATTCGGCAATACCGTAGAGGGTAAAAGACGTGCCGCCCAGGCACTGAATATTTCGCTGGCGACGCTTTATAACAAGCTTAAAAAAGCTAAATTTGAAAATTCAAACATTTAGAAAAGATTAAAAAAATTAGATATTTTAATGTGACTAAAAAGCATTAAAATTTCTATTTTTTTTATTATTGTTTCTAAAAACTAAAATTTTTTTAGTAAAATCAACTGTTTTTGTATTTTTTATAAATAAGATATGTTAGAATTTTTAAGAAATGTTTAGTGGCACAATAATTGCGTATGTAATTTTGGTAAGCATTACTTTTTAGGGGGGGATTAAAATTAAAACAATAAATGTTGAAGAGATCTCAAATGCGACTGCAAAATTATGTATGGAGGCCAATTTTTTTCTTGGTAAGGATTTGATAGATGCTTTTAATGATGCTTATGAGAAGGAGCTTTCCCTAACGGGTAAAGAAATTATTGAACAATTAATCAAAAATGCTGAGATTGCCCGTACAGAAGAAGTGCCGATGTGTCAGGACACTGGTTTTGCTGTGGTGTTTGTTGAATTGGGACAGGAAGTTCATATATTAGGAGGCGCTTTGGAAGATGCTATCAATGAAGGGGTGCGGCGGGGTTATACTGAAGGTTATTTAAGGAAATCCATAGTTGGTCATCCTTTGGAACGCATTAACACGGGTGACAACACTCCATGTGTGTTGCACTTAAAGCTGGTTCCTGGTGATAAGTTAAAAATAACGGTAGCCCCAAAGGGGGGCGGTAGCGAAAACATGAGTGCCATTAAAATGCTAAAACCTGCTGAAGGGGTAGAAGGGGTTAAAAAATTCGTTTTGGATACAGTAAAAACGGCCGGTCCTAACCCTTGCCCACCGATTATTGTTGGCGTGGGTATTGGGGGCACATTTGAAAAATCTGCTATACTCGCTAAAGAAGCATTGTTAAGAAGTGTGGGTTCACCCAGTCCCAGACCTGAAATTGCATGTTTAGAAAAAGAATTGCTTGATGAAATCAATAAAACAGGAATCGGACCTCAGGGGCTCGGTGGTCGTTACACGGCACTTGCTGTTCATGTTGAAATCTACCCCGCCCACATAGCAAGCTTACCTGTTGCGGTAAATCTCAATTGCCATGCCGGCAGGCATAAAGAAATAATTTTATAAATTGCGGGAGGGGGGATTTACGTGATGACCAAAATTAAGCTTACAACACCTTTAACTGATGAAATGGTGGAGAAGCTCCGTATAGGGCAACGTGTGCTCTTAAACGGCGTTATTTATACCGGTAGGGACGCTGCTCATAAAAAGCTTATAGAATTATTGGATGCAGGCAAGGAATTGCCCATCGATGTAAAAGGTCAGGTCATATATTATGTTGGGCCTTCACCGGCCAAGCCCGGGCAAGTTATTGGTTCCGCCGGTCCCACCACCAGCGGCAGGATGGATGCTTACGCGCCAAGATTACTTGAAATTGGTTTGAAGGGAATGGTTGGCAAGGGAAAGCGTCTGCCTGAAGTTATCAAATCGATGAAACAAAATAAAGCTGTATATTTTACAGCTGTTGGAGGCGCCGCAGCATTAATAAGCAAGTGTATCAAAGAGTGTGAGGTTGTGGCTTATCCAGAACTGGGTCCGGAGGCAATTCACAGACTTGTTGTTGAGAATTTCCCTGTAATTGTGGTAAACGATACCTTGGGTGGAGATTTATATGAAGAAGGAAGTAAAATATATGCTACAACTTAAATAAACGGGAGGTGATAAAAGGAAAAAACACATTTCTAAGTAAGTATACTTGACCTTTGATTAATTGGACTTATAGAAATTATAAATGGCAAGAGGGGGAAATGCGGTGAAATTATTTGAGTATATGGGTAAAGAAATTTTTGCATCATACGGTATAAACGTACCTAAGGGGAAAATGGCTGAAACCTCCGAAGATGCAGCTAAAATAGCCAATGAAATAAACAGTGCTGTTGTGGTTAAGTCCCAGATCTTAGCCGGTAAAAGAGGAAAAGGCGGGGGTATCAAATTCGCGGATACATCTGAAGAAGCCGCCAAGGTTGCCGGTGAAATTCTTTCCATGACTGTTCAGGGACATAAAGTGGAAAAAGTGCTGGTAGAAGAAAAAATTAAAATTGATAAAGAGTTATACCTGGCAATTACTATTGACGGCGCGGCTAAAAAACCGGTGATTATCGCCTCGGCCCAAGGGGGCATGGATATTGAAGAGGTTGATGACGAGTATATAGCCAAGCAGCACGTAGATATATCATTAGGTGTACATCCATATCTTGGCCGGGAAATTTGCCGGCGTATCGGATTAACAGGTGCTGTCAGCAAAGAATTCAATCGTTTGTTAGGTTTACTTTATAAAATCTTTAGAGAAAAGGATGCTGAACTGGTTGAGATTAACCCGCTGGTTATCAGTGGTGATACACTAATCGCGGCCGACTCCAAAATGACCATTGATGATGATGCTTTATTCAGACAAAAGGGGATACCTTATGTTGAAGACCGCACATCAATTGAGAAAAAAGCCCATGATTTAGGACTGGCTTTCGTTGAGTTGGGGGGCAATATTGCAGTAATGGCAAATGGAGCCGGTATGTCCATGGGCAGCCTGGATACATTGGTTCATTACGGCGGAAAACCGGCTAACTTCCTGGATGCCGGAGGCGGTACGGGTATTGATGGTACCACTAAAGCCATTGAATTGTTATTAGAGACAAACCCCAGGGTCATATTTATTAATATTTTTGGTGGAATTACCAGGTGCGATGATGTTGCCAATGCCTTAATTACTGTTAAAAAGAATAAGGAGATTCCTGTTCCTGTGGTGATTAGATTGGTTGGCACCAACGAGGAAGAAGGAGTGAAAATTATCCAGGAAAACGGCATGGAAGCTTACAAGGTTATGCAGGAAGCTGCGGCCAAAGCTGTGGAAATAGCTAACGCCGGTTAAACCTTTCATTTTCCAGACAGAGAAAAAGGAGTGTTTTAATAGTGGCTATTATTATTAATGAGAATACAAATGTTATTGTTCAGGGCATGACCGGGAACCAGGGTAAGTTCCATACCAGGCAAATGCTGGCTTACGGCACTAAAATTGTTGGGGGTGTTTCACCTGGTAAAGGCGGGCAAGAGGTAGATGGAGTGCCCGTATTTGACACCGTTTATGCGGCCATGGAGCAAGAGCGGGTTGATGCCTCCGTATTATTTATACCGGCTCCTTTTGCCAAAGATGCTGCTTTTGAAGCAATAACTGCCGGAGTAAAAGTGCTTGTTGTTGTAACTGAACACATTCCTGTGCACGATGAGATGGATATCATAGAGCTGGCCCGTAAAAAAGGGACTACAGTGGTGGGACCAAATACGTTTGGCATTGTATCCTCGGGTAAATGTAAAATTGGTATTCCTCCGAACCAATTTTTTGTTCCAGGTTCCATTGGCGTAGTTGCCCGAAGTGGGACCTTAACCTATGAAATCGTTGGTAATTTAACCGCTAATGGTTTTGGACAAACCACTGTTGTTGGACTTGGTGGCGACAGAGTCGTCGGTTTATCTTTTGTGGATGTTCTGGAAAAATTTGAAAAAGACCCAGAAACTGAAGCAGTGGTTTTAGTAGGTGAGATTGGCGGAAACGCGGAAGAGGAAGCGTCCCTTTTTGTTAAAAAGATGAGCAAACCCGTAGTTGCTTACATTGCCGGTAAGAGCGCACCTCCTGGCAAACGTATGGGCCATGCCGGCGCGATTATCGAAAGAGGAAAGGGAACATTTAGTGCGAAAGTAGAAGCCCTGACGGCTGCGGGAGCAAGTGTTGCCACTCTGCCGTTTGAAGTTCCTGAGTTGCTTCGTGCTAAATTGAAGTAACGTAAAAGGATTGTGAGAGGAGGAGATAGCTTGTTTGACAAGGATTTATTGCAAAAATATAACGAGAAACTAGATAAACTTAAGTCTAAGCGTCCGGAACGCCATCCTCAGTTTGTCACCGATTCAGGAATTGAAGTTGATACTTTATATACTCCTGAAGATATTGAACGTTTAAGTTATGAAAATGACTTGGGTTACCCGGGAAGCTTCCCATATACCAGAGGTGTTCAGCCCAATATGTACAGGGGCAGATACTGGACCATGCGCCAGTATGCCGGTTTTGGCACGGCCGAGGAAACCAATAAAAGGTTCCGGTACTTGCTGGAACAGGGACAAACAGGATTAAGTGTGGCTTTTGACCTGCCTACCCAAATAGGTTATGATTCTGATCACCAGCTTTCCATGGGCGAAGTTGGCAAGGTTGGCGTGGCCATTGATTCTTTGCTGGATATGGAAACTTTATTCGACCAGATTCCTCTCGATAAAGTAAGCACTTCTATGACGATTAATTCCCCGGCTGCTATTTTACTGGCCATGTATATCGCCGTGGCGGAAAAACAGGGAGTCAAGGCGGGGCAGCTTAAAGGCACGATTCAAAATGACATATTGAAAGAGTATATCGCCAGGGGGACTTATATTTTCCCGCCGGATCACTCCATGCGCTTAATAACCGATATTTTTGAATACTGCGCCAAAGAAGTTCCCAGTTGGAACACCATCAGTATCAGCGGCTATCACATTAGGGAAGCCGGGTCTACTGCCGTTCAGGAGGTTGCCTTTACACTGGCGGACGGCGTTGCCTATGTGCAAGCCGCTATTAAAGCCGGCCTGGATGTTGATGCTTTTGCTCCCAGGCTTAGCTTTTTCTTTAACGCTCACCTCAATTTCTTTGAGGAAGTAGCCAAGTTCAGAGCTGCGCGCCGTCTATGGGCCAGGGTAATGAAGGAGCGCTTTGGGGCCAAGGAACCTAAATCGCTGATGCTGCGTTTCCACACCCAAACGGCTGGCTGCACCTTAACTGCCCAGCAGCCCGATGTAAATATCATGCGTGTGGCTTTCCAAGCATTAAGCGCTGTTTTAGGCGGAACACAGTCCCTGCATACCAATTCACGGGATGAAGCCCTGGCGCTGCCCAGTGAAAATTCAGTTTTGATTGCTCTTCGGACACAGCAAGTTATTGGTTACGAAATTGGTGTTGCAGATACCGTAGACCCGCTGGGAGGATCTTATTTTATAGAAAAACTTACAGATGAAATAGAAAAGAAAGCAATGGATTATATCAATAAGATTGATGATATTGGTGGTGCGCCTAAAGCCATTGATTTCATGCAAAAAGAGATTCAAAAGAGTGCTTACAGGTACCAGCAGGATATAGAGAGCGGCAATAAAGTAGTTATTGGAGTAAATAAATTCCAATTGGATACAGAAAAACCGAAAGATCTGCTGAAAGTAGATCCGGAAGTAGGCAAGCGCCAGGAGGCCAAGTTGGCCAAATTAAAATCCGAAAGGGATAACGAAAAAGTACAGAGCCTGTTAAATCAGATTAAGCAGGCAGCTCAAACCAGTGAAAATCTAATGCCTTACTTTATTGAAGCCGTAAAGAGTTATGCGACCCTGGGAGAAATCTGCGGCGTACTAAGAGAAGTCTACGGCGAATACCAGCAGCAAATCGTTTTTTAGTCGAGGAGGAATGCTTGGATGAGTGGAAAACCAATCAGGGTGCTGGTTGCAAAACCGGGACTGGACGGACATGACAGGGGGGCCAAAGTTATTGCTCAGGCTCTGCGTGATGCCGGTATGGAAGTTATCTATACCGGTTTGCGACAGACTCCGGACCAGATAGTAGGGGCGGCGTTGCAGGAAGACGTCGACGTAGTTGCATTAAGCTGCTTGTCCGGGGCCCACATGCACTTATTTCCTGCTGTAGTTAAGGGACTTAGGCAACAAAATGCAGGTGATATTTTGGTGTTGGGTGGTGGAATTATACCGGAAGAAGATATTCCGGATTTGAAAGAAAAGGGAATCGCTGAAATTTTTACGCCCGGTACCAGCACGGTAAGCGTTGTTAATTACATCAAGGGAAAAATAGCTCAATAATAAGTAACCATGAGGTTGTAAGTAAATAAAACATATTATATAAATATATGGAAATAATGGTTTTTAGTTTTATTTGGGGAGGTGTACCACATGATCAGAAAAATTGACCACATAGGGATTGCGGTTAAAGATTTGGCTGCGACCAAAGAATTTTATGAAAAAGTTTTGGGACTTTCAGTTACTGAGGAAGAAGTGGTGGAAGATCAAAAAGTAAAAGTAGCCTTTATCCCGACTGGAGACAGTGAAGTGGAGTTGCTGGAAAGCACAACTCCGGACGGGCCCATTGCCAAATATATTGAGAAGAATGGTGAGGGAATTCAACATATAGCTTTTAAAGTAGACAACCTTGAAGAAAAACTTGCTCAACTGAAAGCCGCCGGCGTAAGGCTTATTGATGAAAAACCCAGACGCGGGGCCGGTGGCGCTAAGATTGCATTTTTACACCCCAAAGCCACTTATGGTACTTTAGTGGAATTATGCGAACGTGATTAGGGAGGTTTTGCGTTTTGAGTATGCAGGAAAAGCTTGAGCAATTAAATGCGCTGCGGGCTAAAGTACAGGCCGGTGGCGGCGAAAAGCGAATTGAAAAACAACATGCCGCTGGAAAGAAAACTGCCCGTGAGCGGATCGATTATCTTTTTGACTCAGGTACCTTCAGAGAGATTGATGTATTTGCCGGAGACCCGGATAAAAATCCGGGCGAGGGAGTTATTACCGGGTATGGAATGGTTGAAGGAAGAAAAGTATTTATTTACGCTCAAGACTTTACGGTAACCGGTGGGTCACTTGGTAAAATACATGCTCAAAAAATTTGCAAGGTATTGGACCTGGCCATGCGAACAGGCGCACCGGTAATCGGCTTAAATGATTCCGGAGGTGCGCGGATTCAGGAAGGCGTAGATGCCTTAAATGGTTATGGTGAGATCTTTTTCAGGAATACCGTTGCATCAGGGGTGATTCCACAGCTTTCAGTAATAATGGGACCGTGTGCCGGCGGTGCTGTTTATTCCCCTGCATTAATGGACTTCATCTTTATGGTCAAGGAAACCAGTCAGATGTTTATCACCGGGCCACAGGTAATAACGGCTGTGACCGGTGAAAAAGTTTCAATGGAACAACTGGGCGGGGCGATGACTCATAACCAGACCAGCGGCGTTTCTCACTTTGCCGCTGATAATGAAGAGCACTGTCTGGATTTGGTAAAAAAATTGCTTGGCTTTTTACCCTCCAGCAATTTGGAAAAGTCCCCGGTTTGTGAACCCAAAGAACCTGCAGTAGGCAGAGAAGAACTAATTAATATCGTTCCCGCTCAGCCGATACTGCCCTATGATGTTAAAAAGGTTATAGCTGCAGTCATAGATAGTGGTGAGTTTTTAGAGGTTCTACCGTATTACGCCAAAAACGCCGTGATTGGCTTTGCCAGAATTGACGGGCAACCAGTCGGCATCATCGCCAACCAGCCGGATCACCTGGCTGGCTGCCTGGACATTAACGCTTCTGATAAAATCAGCCGGTTTATCAGATTCTGTGATGCCTTCAATATTCCGTTAGTAACATTTATGGACGTACCTGGTTTTCTGCCGGGAACAGCTCAGGAATTTGGCGGCATTATCAGGCACGGTGCCAAAATGCTTTACGCCTATTCCGAGGCAACTGTCCCCAAAATTACAATAATATTGCGTAAGGCTTATGGTGGAGCTTACCTGGCCATGTGCAGCAGTTCATTGCGGGCTGATATGGTATATGCCTGGCCAACTGCGGAAATAGCTGTTATGGGCCCTGAAGGAGCTGTTAACATAATAAACCGCAATGAAATTGCCAATGCGGAAAACCAGGCCCAAGAAAGAGCACGCCTAGTGCAGGAATACCGTGATAAGTTTGCCAATCCTTACATTGCCAGTTCCAGGGGTTTTGTGGACGATGTTATTGATCCCAGGGACACCAGGAATAAGATCATTGACGCACTAAAAATACTGGACACCAAAGAGGAAGAAAGACCTTATAAAAAGCATGGCAACTTGCCTGTTTAGTTAGGAGTCAGAGGGTCAGTAGTAAGTAGCCAGAATGAGAGATTGGCCAAGGGATTCTGTATTACGACTACTGAATTCTGGTTACGAATAGTAACAATTCCAAATTAAAACATTTACAGGAAAAGAAAAGGAAATGGGGCATACCTCCATTGGAGGGATGTCCTAAACAAATGGAGGCATGATTCAATGAAGAGAAACAAGATAACCGTGGTAGGTTCGGGAAACGTGGGCGCTACCTGCGCACACTGGGCTGCAGTGAAAGAACTCGGTGATATTGTATTGATTGACGTAGTGGAAGGAGTGCCCCAGGGTAAAGGCCTTGACCTGCAGGAAGCGGCTCCTATTGAAGGTTATGATATTAACATTATCGGCACTAATAATTACGAGGATACAGCCGGATCAGACGTAATTATCATTACTGCCGGTATTGCCCGTAAACCGGGTATGAGCAGGGACGATCTGGTTAACACCAATGTTAAAATAGTTAAATCGGTTGCTGAGCAGGCTGCCAAGTATTCGCCAAATGCATTTATTGTTGTGGTGACGAATCCACTTGATGTCATGGTTTACGCAGCGTATAAAGCAAGCGGCTTCCCGGCCAACAGGGTTATAGGTATGGCGGGAGTGCTGGATTCTGCAAGGTTCCGCACCTTCCTGGCGCAAGAGTTAGGGGTTTCATATAAGGATGTAAGTGCTTTCGTATTAGGTGGTCATGGCGACGACATGGTACCTTTGGTGCGTTACAGCTATGCTGGCGGAATACCTATTGAAAAACTCATTCCCCAGGATAGAATTGAGGCCATTGTTGATAGAACCAGAAAAGGCGGCGCTGAGATTGTTAATTATCTTAAAACCGGAAGTGCTTTTTATGCGCCTGGTGCTTCGGTAATTGAAATGGTTGAAGCCATTCTTAAAGATAAAAAACGTATTCTGCCGGTTGCTGCCTACCTGCAGGGTGAGTATGGCGCAAAAGACATGTATTTAGGGGTTCCGGCTATTATTGGCGGTAATGGAGTAGAAAAGATTATAGAAGTCGATTTAACAGAGACAGAAAAAGAGGCTTTACAAAAATCAATAGAGTCCGTAAAAAATGTGATGGCTTTTGTAGATTAAGTAAGAGCTTAATAAAATAAATTCATTCTGGAGGGGTAAATAATGACTGAGCCTAAAAAGGTTTTGATTTGTGATACTACAATGCGGGATGGCCATCAATCTTTGTTGGCCACCCGTATGCGCACAGAGCATATGCTTCCTATTGCTGAAAAGGTTGAACAGGTTGGATTTCATTCAGTGGAGATTTGGGGTGGAGCAACTTTTGATACCTGCATGCGTTTCTGCAATGAGGATCCCTGGGAAAGACTACGCACAGTACGGAAATACTTCAAAAATAGTAAACTGCAAATGTTACTGCGCGGTCAGAATGTTGTTGGGTATAAGCACTATGCTGACGATGTTTTAGAGGAATTCGTTAAACGAACAGTTGATAATGGACTGGATATCTTCCGTATTTTTGACGCGCTGAACGATGTTAGAAATATGGAAAAAGCTATTGAGTATGTTAAGCGGGAAGGGGCACACGCCCAAGGGACTGTTGTTTATACAATAAGCCCGGTTCATGACTATGATTTTTATATGCGCATGGGCAAAGAATTGAAGGAATTGGGTGTTGATTCACTTTGTCTTAAAGACATGGCAGGAATACTGGCACCCACGCCTGCCTATGAAATTATTAAGGGTTGGAAAGAAAACCTGGGACTTATGGTGCAATTACACTGCCATTACACCAGCGGCATGGCCTCCATGACCTATTTGAAGGCGGTAGAGGCCGGCGTAGACGTGTTGGATTGCGCTGTATCTTCAATGGCTTTACAGAGTTCCCAGCCTGCCACTGAAAGCATGGTTGCTGCTCTTAAAGATACTCCGTATGACACTGGTTTAGATCTTGAATTGCTAACCGAGATTTCAAAGTACTTTAAAGAAGTACGTGCAGATTATGCTGATTTTGATAACGCCAGCTGCAGTCCGGATACTAACGTATTGACCTACCAAATTCCAGGCGGCATGATTTCCAACTTTATTTCCCAGTTAAAAGAGCAAAATGCCCTGCATAAGCTACCGGAAGTATTAGCTGAAGTACCCAGGGTCAGGGAGGATTTCGGGTATCCCCCGCTGGTTACTCCATCCAGCCAGATTGTCGGTTCTCAAGCCGCTTTAAACGTGGTTCTTGGACAGCGGTATATGATAGCGACTGACGAAGTTAAGAATTACATGCGCGGGTATTATGGGCGTCCTCCGGCACCAGTTAACGAAGAAATCAGAAAGAAGATTATCGGCAATGAACAACCAATTGACTGCCGTCCGGCTGATTTAATCGAACCTGAACTTCCCAAAGCCCGGGAAGAGTGCGAACCATACAAGCGCCAGGAAGAAGATGTTGTTTCAATGGCAATATTCCCGCAGGTTGCCAAAGCATTTTTCGAAGCTCGCAACGGTAAGGAATAATAGAATAATAATAGAAGGGTATTTTAAGATATGGGTGCAGGCAGCTGCTTGCACCCATATCCTTTTAAAATTTAACTTCCGATAATAGATATTATGTAAACTCCGACCTTTTTTGGGAGGAGGGAGGCGGGCCGCCCTTGACATCAGAGCGCGAGTTTACCGGACTGTTTTGCTGTTCAGGATTATGATCTCACTAACAGTCAGGATAATTATTACCCGGCGGCTCTGATGTCAAGAGTCTCCAGCTGACGCCTGCGCTAAACAGCCCTGGTTTATTGTACTGTCAGCACCAGAACCTTACTTTGCCATATGGCTCTGTTTAGGTTGTGCAAGCCTGGTGGCTGTTGTCTGGCAGGTATTGCATAATACTTGCTCGTATATTATCGTTAAATTGTAGCCGACTTATGCAGATTATTGTTCAATAACCTAGTCGAGGGTTTCTCGGTGGCTGAGCCAGAGATCAAGGCGTCCTTGTTTTTTCTAAAGGATCAAAAGCAAAATGTAATCATTAATAATTAGACAATTGGAGGGGGATACTTCTTGGTGGATTATGATCCGTTAGAGTACCCATATGGATCAAGAAGAATGGTCATGTACGCCCGCAATGGTATGGTGGCCACATCGCAACCCCTGGCGGCCGGAGCAGGGCTGGAGGTTCTGCGACGGGGTGGTAACGCCATTGATGCCGCCGTTGCCGCCGCGGCCTGCCTGACGGTTGTTGAGCCGACCTCGAACGGGATAGGGAGCGATGCCTTTGCCCTGGTCTGGACGGGTGGAAGGCTGTACGGATTGAACTCGAGCGGCCCAGCGCCTCAGGGGATTTCCATTGAGACACTCCGGGCTGCCGGGCACGACGAGATGCCGCGGTACGGGCTGGCTCCCGTAAATGTGCCGGGTGCACCTGGGGCCTGGGTGGCGCTGTCGGAGCGATTTGGTAGGGTTAAGCTTAGCGATGCCCTTGAGCCGGCGGCGGAGTATGCGGAGAAGGGCTACCCCCTCTCGCCGGTGCTGGCCACCGCCTGGAGCCAGGCGTTTCAGTATTATCGCACCGTCCTCAAGGGGGATGAGTTTGAGGGCTGGTTTTACACCTTCGCCCCGGGCGGCAATCCCCCGCAGGTGGGAGAGCTGTGGCGCTCGCCGGGCCATGCCAGAACCCTCCGGCTAATCGGTGAGACGAATGGTGCCGCCTTCTACCAAGGCGAACTCGCGGACCGCATCGATGCCTTTTCACGTAAGCATGGCGGATACATCCGGAAGGCGGACCTCGAGGCCTACAGGCCGGACTGGGTAGAGCCCATTTCAGTGAATTACCGCGGCTACGACGTCTGGGAGATCCCGCCCAACGGGCAGGGTCTGGTGGCCCTCATCGCCCTCAATATCCTAAAAGGCTTTGAGTTTACTGCCAAGGAGGCCCTCGACACCTACCACAAGCAGATTGAGGCCCTGAAGCTCGCCTTTGCTGATGGCAAGAAATACATTACCGACCCCCGCCATATGAGCGTTGCCGTGGCGGACTTGCTCTCTGAAGATTATGCAGCCAAGCGGCGCCTGCTAATCGGTGAGCGTGCCCTTGAGCCCGAGCCGGGCACACCGCCGAGAGGCGGCACCGTCTACCTGGCCACCGCTGATGGCGAGGGCAACATGGTGTCCTTCATCCAAAGCAACTACATGGGTTTTGGTTCCGGTATCGTCATTCCGGAAACGGGGATCAGCCTCCAGAATCGCGGGCACAACTTTTCCCTGGACCCTGAACACGATAACAGGTTGGAACCGGGAAAACGTACATATCACACCATCATCCCCGGTTTTCTGACGCGCGGGGAACGGGCCATTGGGCCCTTCGGTGTCATGGGCGGGTTCATGCAGCCTCAGGGCCACGTCCAAGTCATTATGAACACGGTGGATTTCGGGTTGAACCCACAGGCTGCCCTTGATGCGCCCCGCTGGCTGTGGGACCAGGGGAAGACCGTTTCCTTAGAACACAGCCTACCCCCGCACATCGCCCAGGGGCTTGCGCGACGGGGCCACAATATCCAGTGGGCCCTGGATTCCGGTGGTTTTGGCCGCGGCCAGATCATCTGGCGGCAGGAGAACGGTGTGCTTGCCGGCGGCACCGAACCTCGAACTGACGGTGCTATTGCCGCCTGGTAGAAGCTCATCGCTCCTGCTTCACTAAGGGACCATCCCTCAACCAGCCAGATTGTTTTTAGACGAAAATAAAACCCAAGTAAACCTTTGGGTTTTATTTTGCTTTTTTTAAAGTACTTTTTAGTATTAATACTTGTTTATGGTTTTATGATTTCCTCCAAAGCCTTTTGGAATCTGCTATATGGATTAGCCCCCGTTATACGAATTTTATCTGCTATTATAAAGGTTGGTATAGCTGTGACATTATTTTTTACAGCTGCGGTACGGTTCTGTTCAACTACTTCAGCATAAGTATGGTTGTTTAAATCTTCTTCTAATTTTGCTTTATCCAGACCTATTTCCTGGGCTAAATTTAAAAGTACCATTATATTTCCTATATCCTGTCCTTCAGTAAAATAAGCTTTAAATGTACGGTCATGAAATTCAGTAAATTTATTATAGGCACGTGCAAATTCACTGGCTTCCAGGGCCAACCTGGTATTGGGCAGAAAATCATTGCGCTTGAAGCTAACGCCGTATGAATTACCATTTGCATTTAAATTACGGTTCATTAAATCAAGGTCAATTTCAGGCAACAATTCTGCGATCTTGACCCCACTTGCGGGTGTTTCAGGATGCAGCTCAAAACCTATCCATTTTTCCACGATAGTGTAATCAGACTTTAACTTTTCGACAATACCTTTGCCGATAAAGCAAAAGGGTCAGGCATAATCGGAAAATATTGTTATGTTAACTGGTTTCATCTTAGTGGCCCCTTTTTTAATATATTTTCTTTTATTGATATAAATATTCCTATCACAACCATATGATAGTTATGTAAACTAGATTTATGTAAACATACATTTTCATGGAGAAACATTAACTGTAAAATTATTGTTCCCCCATGAAAATGTTCAGTTATTTTCCTTTTTTTACTGGGAAAATCCCACCTTGGATTCTTTTGGCGTCGGATACATTAAAAAAGGCCTCAGGGCACGTATTATTTATAATATTAAGCGCCTTTTTAAGGTCTTTTCTTTTAATTAGCACAAAGAGAATCATTCTTTCCCCATCTCTTCCACAGCCAGTGACACAGGTAACTCCAAAACCTTCATTTCGAAACAGTTCAGTAAAATGGTTAACTAGATTTAGTGGTGGAAAGATTTGAATTGACAGGTAACCCATGGCAAGTCTTTCTTCAATAAGGCTTCCAATATAATTACCTGTGGCGAATCCCCCGGCATACGCAATTATTTTGCCCGGATCATTAAGACCACCCTTTAAAACCTCATTTAGAGCCAGTACAAATACAGAAACCTCAAAAAAGCCGATAATGGCCGCAGATAACCTGCGATCCCGCATCAACATCAAAATCCGCAAGACATCCAGGGACATGTCAATGACTCTTGCGAAAAAGATAAATAAATAGCCATATACTATTGGCAACCAGACTTCCACATTAACCCTCCATTAATTCTGATATGGTTAGTGTAATTTTAAATTGTTGAATTGGAAAATTTAGATTTATGATTATTTGTTTCAATAATGTCGTAATAACACTGTAATAATAAATTAGCACAGTTTTTTGATGAAATCTTTTCTGCATTTATTTTAGCATTTTTACTCAGTATTTGTCTTAATTCTTCATCGGTTAAAATTTTTATAACTTTTTCAATAAACTTATCCGTGTCTAAATCAGTGAGAAAACCATCAATATCATTTTCCACCATTTCCGAGATACCAAAAGCCTTCACGGCAACTACCGGCAGCCCTGCTGCCTTGGCTTCACCTACAACTAAGCCCTGAGTTTCTGTAACTGATGCAAATACAAATAAATGTGCACTGTTATAGGCTTTAACCATCTCTTCTTTGGTTAATGTTCCAGTAAAAATCACTTTATCCTTTAATCCTAATTTTTCACATTGGTTAGATAGTACTTCCTTTTCCGGGCCGTTCCCAACAATAACTAATCTTGTGTTAGGAAAATGATCATAAATGTGTTTATAGCTGTTAATTAAGAATGAGAAGTTTTTTTCCTTACCAAGTCTACCTACGCTTATCAGTAGTTTACAGGACGGGTCAATATTAAATTTTTGAAAAAGCCAATCTTTTTGAGTGATCATAAATTCACTGACATTAATGCCTGTTGGAACTGGTTTGATTTTAGTTTTTACACCCCAATGAATAAGTCTTTCACCAACAACCGCTGTCGGCACAATTATGAGATCACAGTTATTACAAAAATCCGCACAAAATTTTTTAGTAATCTCTCTGGTAATATTTTGACCAATAGGGATGTAATGGACGTACTGATCATACAGGGTATGAAAAGTGAAAACCAGTGGAACATTAAGTTTTCTTGCATACTTTGCTCCCAAACGGCCAAGTAAAAACGGTGAGTGTACATGAATAATATCCAGGTCTAATTTTTTTAGGGTCGGACGAAGCCGAATTGAAAAAGGCACAGCCAATGCATATTCATGATTTGTTGGCGCCGGTATTGATGAAAACCTAAAAACACCATATTCTTTTTGACAGTTTTGGTAGTCGGGCGCAAAGATATATGTTTTGTGACCTTGAGCTCGGTATTCTTCAGTAAAAGTTTCGATTGAACGTACTACACCACTGGTGTATGGCCGATAACTATCGGTAAATATTCCGATTTTCAGGCCCAACGAATCTCACCATCCCTTTAGAGGTAGCCTTATATGATATTATAATCCTCTTATATAATCAGGTCTGAGCGGGATCTTTTCCGGTTCAGTAATAGCCTTGTCTAATATTCTTAAAATGGTAGCCTTGTCCCGGTTTAAAACACCGCGCAGCGGTAGATAATTAGAGGCATGATTGGTTCTAAAAACACTGTTCGTTGCATTGATGTTTTCTATTAATAACTGCAGTTCTTTTAATATTCCCCTGGAATCGGGTATTACAAACGTACCTTGCTGTACTTTTTTATATAAAGGAGTATTTGGCACAACCATTAGTGTTAGAGCCCCTATATATGTTGGGTCAATGTTGGTCAACACTTTGCCTGTTTCGCAAGCATGCTCCTGCCATAACTCGGTTCCGCCAAGGCCGTTAATAACCGTAACAGATAGTTCAAAGCCGGCCTGAAGCGCTTTTCTTCCAGCCTCTATCATTTGCTGTGAAGTAACTCCTTTACATACAGCATTTAAAATTTGGTCACTACCGCTTTCAACCCCCAAATACAAAAGTTTTATACCGGAGGAGCGAATTTCTTTTAGCTCATCAAAGGATTTTCCTAAAATATCTTTGGGGCCGGCGTACATGCTTATTCTATCTAAGCCCGGAAACATTCCAGAGAGGTAACTGGCGGTATCTTGAATAAGCTCCGTTGGTGCTGCAAGCGCATCTCCGTCTGCCAAAAAGATGCGGTTGATATCCTTTAGTTGCTCTACACAGGTGTCAATATCATTTTTTATTTCTTCCCAGGATTTAATGCGAAACTTTTTATCCCTGTACATCCCGCAAAAGGTGCATGCGTTGTGACGGCACCCCAGGGAGAGTTGCAGAATTAAACTAAACGCTTCGCTTGGTGGTCTAAACACAGGCGGCTCAAGGTGCATGTCCAAAACCTCCGTTAAGTAAAAAACTAGCAATCGATAGTTAATGTTTTTTGTATTTATATGCTTGCTTATAATATTTATTAACTCAAATATTAATGTCTGGGGTTTTTTTGTACTTTTTGGATGGCAGCTGTTATTGCTGCAATTACTTGTGCTTTGCCCCCGATCTGGTCGTAAATTGCTTTCGTATATATACGACCATGATCTGTCACCACGTACTTGGCAGGTAGGTTGTTTAGCGCTAACGCCATTATATCGTTGCGGCACCTCTCACATTTGCAAGTATCAGAGTATTTTAAACTGTAGCTATTAAGAACTTCATCTATAAGCTCCTTAACGGCTAATTCCGGATAATTAACAATCATTTTTTCTTTACCTCCTCAATCAAGGCCGCAAGATGGCATAAATATAGGCTAATCGCCCAAACATATACCTAATTGCCTTGCAACCTTAACCAATTCTCCGTTGATCGGAACATTATGAAGCTCGCCAATTGCTTCTCCTAATGGTACATCTTCAATGTTTTGCCCTTTCAAACATACCATCCGCCCAAATTTTCCTTCAGCCAGTAGGTTGACTGCGCCGGTTCCGTAGCGAGTAGCCAGGATTCGGTCAAAGGCTGTTGGAGATCCGCCCCTCTGCAGATGTCCCAAAACAGTAACCCTGGTCTCTTTTCCGGTAAGAGATTCTACTTGTTGAGCAACAACATTGCCTACGCCGCCCAGTCGTACGGGGTCAAAGCTATCTTCAACACGCTTATTTACAACCATTTCGCCCCCTATAGACTTAGCGCCTTCAGCAACCACGATGATACTAAACTTTTTCTTTTCCTGGCTCCGAGCATTAATTTTTTCAGCTACTATATCAATATTATAGGGTATCTCTGGAACTAGAATAACATCCGCTCCGCCTGCAAGTCCGGAGGCCAACGCAATCCATCCTGCATAACGTCCCATAACTTCCAGTACCATAACGCGGTGGTGCGATTCCGCTGTGGTATGTAATTTGTCAATAGCTTCAGTTGCGGTGGTCAGCGCGGTATCAAATCCAAAAGTTTGGTCTGTTGCCGACAAGTCATTGTCAATAGTTTTAGGAACGCCTACAACTTTCAAACCCTTGTCATAAAGTTCCTTGCCTATGGCAAGGCTGCCGTCTCCTCCAATTACTATTACTGCTTCGATTCCATGAATGCTAACGTTTTCAAAAATTCTATCTGAAACGTCAACAAAGACTTTTTCGTTACCTCTAACTACCGGGTAATGAAAGGGGTTGTCTCTGTTAGTTGTTCCGAGAATTGTCCCACCTCTGGGCAAAATACCAACTACATTGTTTTCTGTAAGTTCCCTGACCTGGTTTTTGATTAAACCTCCAAAGCCGTTTTCAAAACCCAAAACTGTCATGCCATATTCTCGAATGGCTGTTTTTACGACAGCTCTGATTACAGCGTTCAGTCCGGGGGCATCGCCCCCGCCAGTTAAAACTCCAATTCTTCTTACTGCCGTTTTATTCATTGAAGTTCACTTCTTTCTGTAATAAATTGTTCGATTTTTATGTTAACTTCTTGATGCCTTTCCAGCATCATCATGTGTCCAGCATTATCAATTATATCAACTTTTGAATTTTGGATCTTCTCGGCCAGGTATAAACTATATTTTGCCGGAGTCAATTTGTCTTCTGAGGCCCCAAGGATAAGACAGGGGCTCTTTAACAAATGCAAACGGTCCATTATATCAAAATTATCGCAGGCCTGAAAATCTTTGTAATAAACTTGCGCATCCGTTGCTTCCATTTCTTGTTTTGCTATTTCTAACGTTTTTTGAGATGCTCCGTTGCCGTATGCAAAGTCAATCATCTGGGGAAACTTTTTTCCTGAAGCAAAGGTTTGCAGCATAGCAGGGGCAACCCGTAACCTTGCTCCTGTACCGATGAGTATGATCCCTTGTAAATCTTCAGCATAGTTAAGAGCAAAATCCATAGTTATGGCCCCGCCCATAGAGTGGCCTGCCAGATAAAATCCGGTGCCAAGTACATGTCTACAGAAATTATAAACAAAATCTGTGTATTCTTCCAGTTTATCAGTAGCGGCTCCACCAGATTTACCATGTCCTGGCAAATCCAGAGCCAGGGCTAAATACCTGTCACCTAGTCCCTCCACCTGATAAAACCAATGCTTATGGCTGCCTCCCGCACCGTGAACAAAAACTATCGCACATTCTGGATCCTTTTTTGGCAGTTTAACAGAATAATGATAAACGGCACCATCAATAACCACATTTGGCAAGGTAATCCCTCCTGCTTAAAAAAAACTACCGGTTTACTACCGGTAGTAAGGTTGACTTTAGAACTGGGTAACCGGTTTGCTAGTGTTATTGTGTAATGTGTAATTATTATGTTCAATCACTAGCAGTGTTACAATGAAATTATACAAAACTATAAATCAAGCAAAGACAAAGGAACAATATATTTGGTTTAATGATGAGAATCACATGACTGCTTTGGTGTTTCATTCCCTTCGTATTTCTTCCACGTTTTGGCAAAAGCAGCACTAACAGCCAGCATGCCAACGGTAGTAACAATACCAAAAACTATGGCTTGCCACCAGGTTTCAAAAAACATTAAACTCATCTCCTTTCCCTTTCCCTTTCCCTTTCCCTTTCCCTTTTCCTTATAAAAATTATCTATTTATTGTTTTACAGATTCAGACATGGCTCCCAAAGTTTCTTTTAGCTTGCTTATTGCTTCGCCATAGCCTGCCCAATCTCCGTTCTTTAATCTATCCTGGGCGTGGTTATATAAGTCATTGGCCTGGCTTATCAATTCTTGTATTGTATTTGTTTGATTATCGGTATTGGGCTCTGTTGCAATTGGTTCTTGTTCTGTCTTAATAGCTGTGCCAAAAATTCTATTAAGGGCCAAATCAAGCGTAGGTTCCATTACTATTTTATCTCCATGAGCTACTATAACCCGCCGCAATTCAGGCATTTTACTTTGTTCTGCTTGCAAGTATAGTGGTTCTACGTAAAGCAAAGAATCTTTAATTGGTATAACTAACAGATTTCCCCTAATAACTGATGACCCTCTTTGATTCCATAAGGTTAGCTGCTGAGAAATTGTTGTATCCTGATCAATTCGGGCTTCGATTTGCATCGGTCCGTAGACCAGCTGTTGTTTAGGAAACTCATACACCAATACATCTCCGTAGTTGGGGGCATCTGATCTGGCAGCCATCCAGGCAATCATATTGGTTTTATTTTTAGGTGTAAAAGGTAAAATTAAAACGTACTCCGGCTTTGTATCGTCGGGCAGCCTGGTAATGGTGTAATAGGGCTCCATACTTTCTTCCTGATCAATAACCTTTTCAGTAGGAAGATTCCACTTATCTTCCTGGTTATAAAACATTTCAGTGTCTGTCATGTGATAAACAGCATATTTTGTTGCCTGAATGTTAAACAAATCAACCGGATACCTGATATGTTTTTTTAAGTCATCCGGCATTTGTTCAATGGGTTTAAAAACGCCGGGAAAAATTTTCTCATATGTTTTAATTACCGGGTCTGTTTCATCGCTAATGTAAAAGTCAACTTGCCCGGTGTAAGCGTTTATAATTATTTTAACAGAATTGCGAATGTAATTGCCACGATTACTGAAGGGCTCTGAATATGGGAACATATCTGAAGTTGTATAAGCATCCCACATCCAGTGGAGGTTTCCGGCATCATCCAAAACGATGTAGGGGTCGCTATCAAAGCTAAGGAACGGCGCTAATTTGGGAACTCTTTCTTTGATGTTGCGGTTAAATAGTATTTGACTTGAATTCTGCAGGTCACTGGCGAGCAATATTTTGTAATCGGCAAAAGCCAGGGCAAAAATTGCTCTTCTTAATAATCCTCCGGTTTCTACCCCATAGTTGCCTTGATACATGGAATATGCATTTTCATTCCCACCAACCGGATAATCAAATTCCTTTGTTTTTGTATTAACGATAACGTAATTGTCTGTTAATTCACCAAAATATATTTCAGGCCGATCTACCTTTTGATTAATACTACTGGCCGGGGGGATGTTTTTGATAAAGAAATTGGGCAGTCCTTCACTGGTCATTTCATTTACTGGATTCATGGCAATGCCATAGCCGTGAGTATACTTTAAACGCATGTTGATCCAAGTCTGAGTCTGTTCCGACAATTGTTTCTGGTCGAGCTCCCTGGCAGCCAACATTACCTGCCGATATTGATTGTCAATTGTATAGCGGTCGATATCAATATTTTTTAAAGCATAATATGTTCTCATTTCTTGTAATTGCCCGTATGTTTGGGATAGTGGCCTCCAGTCCCAAAGTCTGATATTGTTAATGCTCTCCTGATTGTTTTCAATATCCTGACTGGATAAAACATTTCCTGCAGGGAACGGTTTGGTTGTAACTCTATCCAATCCGTATGCTAATCTTGTATACTTAATTGCATTGGCAATATAAGGTGATTCCCTGTTTAGTTCGTTGGGTTTAACCAATAAGTTCTGGATAAGTGCCGGGTAAACTCCGCCAAGTATTATTGATACTAAAAATAAAACACCTATACTGTAAATAACTAATTTAAATTTGCGCATAAACAAATTGATTAAAATAATAATAGCAACAGCAATAGCAATAAAAAACAATACTTTATAGGCAACTAACCTGGCGTGTATGTCGGTATAACCTGGTCCAAAAACAACGCCTGTGTTTGAATATAAAAGCATATACTGTTCCAAACGGAATCCCCAGGCGCGGGCAAGGAAAAACAAAACTGCCAGGAAAGAAAAATGGACCCGGGCCCCGATAGAATTAAATAACTTACTGAGGCCGTTTCTACCGGTTTCAGAGATAAAATAAACTAAGCCAATACAGAGTGCGGCTAAAACTATGAACCAGGTTATTAATCTGTAAATAAACTGGTAAAAAGGCAGTTTAAAAACATACTCGCTAATGTCTTTATTAAAAATGGGATCGTTTAAACCAAAAGGTGTTCCGTTGATAAACTTTTGAATTATCACCCATTCGCCGGTTACAGCAGTGCTGATAAAAAGGCCGAGTACTGCGCTTACAACCAGATAGGTAACTGTTAACAGCCTTGGGGTTAAGTATTTATTAACCGGCGTTTGATACAAGTTAATAACGTCTTCGCTCTCAAAATATTGTCGTGAAGAAATAGCTTGTAAAACATACTTTTTGGTAAACAATAAATTTATAAAAATAAACAGAAAGGCGCTTAATCCGACTAAAACTCTTAGACCTATTTCAGATAATAAGATTGTTTTAAAAATGATTGCATAACCCAGTGAACCAAACCACAGCCAGTCAAGGTAAAGATTGGCAAACCATCTTGCCATTAATAAAAATATAACCAATACCGATATTATTACAATGGTTAACCACTTCATCCCTTTCTGCACAGGAAACCTCCTTTAAAATATAACCTCATTTTTACATAGGTTTGGGGGCCTTTTTCGAATCGTCAGCCTCATGTCTGATTTTGGCCTCGCATAACTGGCAAAAAGACGGGGTTTTCTTGGGGATATCTTCATCTTCGAGGTAAGGATTTTTATTACTTTCCGCAACCTGATCAGGGTCAAATAATCTACCACACATAATACATTTTTTTTCTGCCATTTTACCTACCTCCGGAATTAATGTTTAGTTAGTTGACACTCTAATTTGAAATATTCTTCGCCGAACAAGGGTATTCCTGCAAATGAAATATGGTACTTTTGTCACAGTGATCAAAAATATTTTTTTAGCCCTTCTGCAATTGATTCGGGCAATGCAACTGTCCACGGGTCATCGTGCAATACTTGCATGTGAGTAATGTCACTGCCAACAAGAGGGAATATTGTAAACCTGCCTATAATTCTTGCGTGGATACTATAACCGGTATCTTCAGCTCCTGCGAAATAAATTGCTGCATTAAAGGATACGATGTTAATACTATGATAGTAGTTGATTATGTTTTTTAAACCTGCTGCAAAGCCGGCTAAGTCTGTTTCAGTAAGTTCATTAATAGTTTGCTTGCCCGGCAAGATTCCTATAACCTCTCCTACATGTCGCGGTGCAAATGCGCTTACCCAATGGACTCCTCCTGTTTGCCCCAGGTATCTATCGCCATTATTTTTTTCGGCAGTTATCAGGTCCGACCAATAATTACCGTGCTCAGTTTGATAATATTTAGCGGAAGAATCTAATAATTGCTTATCAAAGGTGCATGGCTCGGCTCCCGCCAAAACTTGCAAGTGCGGGTGAACCAAAGATCCTCCTGAATAAGGCATATAGTTCCAGTTAATTGATGAGTAGGCTGCTCCTGCGGGGTCATAGGATAAGGCTTTTTGCAGGTAGATCAGGCTGGCCTGCATACTATCTACCATTAACTTAACGTCTATTTCTTCCATGGGTATATAGTGGCGAGAAGACATAACTACCACTGAAGCGTATTTTTCATATGGGTTTAAATTTGGAATGGCAACAGCGTCACCTACTTTTATACGCCCTTCGGGGGCAAAATCCGGAGTGAACTTGGGGGTTACAGTTTCTAATACGTCAGGACAAAAAGGACAAAACCTTTTTTTTGATTCCTCGACAAACGGAGTCCAGTCGTGACGGTGCAAAATTAAATTTCTAAACGGAAATATCCTGGATATTTTACCTGTTAAGGGGTCCCAGCGGATTTCAGTTTCAACTGTTTGGGGTTCAAATTTTTTCCTTGGATCTAAATAGGAAGATTTATTGACAACCTTTTTAAATTCAATCGACATAGCAATTACCTCCTGCCTGTCCATTTGGTTTTTATAAAACGGAATCTGCTTGGATTCCGTTTATTTGGGGACAGCTAAATCGACGAGCTTTTTAACTAACGCTTCAAAGGAAATTCCGGCGGCTTTTGCTGCATCAGGAAACAGACTGGTCTCAGTCATGCCGGGGATGGTATTGACCTCTAATGCATATGCTTTTCCAGACGCATCAACCATGAAGTCCACCCTGGCTAACCCCCTACACCCCACAGCTTGATAAGTCCTAATTGCCAGCGTTTTTATCTTTTCTTGTAATTCATTATTAATTCTAGGGGGGATAATGTGGTCGCTTAAACCTACTGTATACTTGGCTTTATAATCATATATCCCTGTGGCTGATACAATTTCAATAAGTGGAAGTGCTTGTGGGCTTTCGTTACCAAGTACGGATGCAGTAATTTCGATTCCGTCGATCATTTTTTCCACCAAGACATTATCATCATATTTAAATGCATCTTCAAAAGCGTTGCTTATTTGTTCTTTTGTGTTGACAAAAGATATGCCTATTGTTGACCCCTGAGTTGCCGCTTTAACGACCACTGGCAGACCAAGTTTTTCAATTTGGGAGGCAATCGAACCGGGGTTGTTGGTATATTCCCACCGTGAAACTGCAAAATAGCCGGGAGTTGGAATCCCTTCATAAGCCATAACTTTTTTAGTCGCAATTTTATTAATGGCCGTTGCACTGGCTAAAACATCAGAACCGGTATAAGGTATACCTAAAATTTCCAAAAGACCCTGGATAGTACCGTCTTCTCCGTATTTTCCGTGTAAAGCCACAAAGGCTAATTCAATGTTATTTATTTTTAAGTTCTCTGCAATGTTTTTATCTACGTCAATTTTAACAGCATTATATTTATTCTTTAAAAGAGCTTTATAAATAGCCTCGCCTGTTTTTAATGAAACTTCTCTTTCTGCAGAAAGACCACCACATAAAACGCCTATTTTGGGGCCCATTTAGCCACCTCCCAAAAATAATAAGCTATCTATAGTTAAATATATTCGTTTAGGTTCCCAAAAATCCTTTATGGACCACATATTTCCCTTGACTGAGTTAAAATATTAATTTATAATATCTTTGCTGTGCTAATTATAATTATATTATAGGGGAGTAGCTCAATTGGTAGAGCGTCGGTCTCCAAAACCGAATGCTGCGGGTTCAAGTCCTGTCTCCCCTGCCAGAGAGAAACAAGAAGCGTTGCAAGTCATTGCAACGCTTCTTGCTTCTTGTATTTTAGGAAAGCATCCCAAATGATTTTAATATAACACTAGATGTGGTAAAATTTTTCAAGAGGCGTAAATTACCTCTGCAGAAGCCGAAGAAGCGATTAGATCAGGATGGAAAGAGAACCAAAATGAAGGGATGTGAGATACGTGACCAATGAGGAGTTTCAAGGCTTGGTTTTAAAGCAACTTCAAGCGCTTACAGAAGGGCAAAAGAATTTAGTTGAAGAACAACGGAATTTAGCTGAAGGACAAAAAGATTTAGTTGAAGGGCAAAGGAATTTAGCTGAAGGACAAGCCCGTATTGAGTCTCGTATGGATAAAATTGAGTCCCGTATGGATAAGTTGGAATCAAAAGTCGATCAGCTGGAAATACGTATTGAGGATGAAGTTATTAATAAAATCAGAGTCTTATTTGATGCAAACCGGCTTCAAGATGATAGGTACAACCAGGTTATGTTGAAACTATCCGACATGGACGATAAATTGGATTATGTACTGCTTAAAGTTGTCAAACATGATGTGCAACTGCTGGCCCAAAAGAAATTAGCACGCTAAAAAAGCTAAACTAGTTAAAAACTGGGCTTAAAAAGCCCAGTTTTAAGGTTATATTATGGTGGGCCATGAAGGAATCGAACCTTCAACCTGACGATTAAGAGTCGCCTGCTCTGCCAATTGAGCTAATGGCCCTTTTCTGGCTGGGGCGGTTGGATTTGAACCAACGAATGGCGGAGTCAGAGTCCGGTGCCTTACCGCTTGGCTACGCCCCAATTGTGAAAGCAAACCTGTTTTTGATGCAATAAAAATTCTAACATAAAAAAACTTAATATGCAAGTTGTAATATTTTTATTATTAACCAAAATTAATATAGAGTCAAGGGCTGGACATATATCCAGCCCTTGATGATTATTTTCCTTCAGCTTCAGCTTCCGCCTTAGCTTTTTTAATTATATCCTCGGCAAGCTTGGCGGGAACTTCTTCATAGCTATAAAACTCCATTTTGAACTGGCCGCGGCCCTGAGTCATAGACTTTAGGTCATTGGCGTATTTGAACATTTCAGATTGGGGAACATGGGCCTTGATAACCGTTCCATCTTCAACCTGATCGGTACCAAGAACACGTCCGCGTTTGGTGTTAAAGTCGCTGATTATATCGCCCATAAACTCGTCGGGAACTGTTACTTCCACGTAGTTAATGGGCTCTAGCAGAGCAGGCTTGGCATTAGGTACTGCCTTTTTAAATGCCAGTGATGCAGCTATTTTAAATGCCATTTCCGAAGAGTCAACATTGTGATAAGATCCGTCATAAAGCGTGGCTTTTAAGCCAACAGTGGGATAGCCGGCGAGGACACCTTCCAGTAGGGATTCTCTTAAACCTTTTTCTACAGCCGGGAAATAGTTGCGCGGCACAGCACCGCCAAACACTTCCTCATGAAATTCAAAATCTCCTTCAGCCAGTGGCTCAAAACGAATCCAAACGTGCCCGTACTGCCCGCGACCGCCGGATTGTTTCTTATGCTTACCTTCCACTTCCACTTTGGAGCGTATTGTCTCGCGATAGGGAACCTTGGGTTCTTCCACGGTTACATCTACACCGTAACGGCGTTTAAGATTGCTAATGGCGATGTTAACGTGAGCTTCCCCAATTCCAGTTAAAATGGTTTGCTTGGTTACGACATTCTTGTCAACTTTTAGAGAAGGATCTTCTTCCAAAAGCTTATTTACTGCATCTCCTAATTTGTCTTCGTCGTTTTTACTCTTAGGCGCAATAGCCAGTGTATAGTTGGGTACCGGGAAATCGATACCATCAAGTTTTTCCTTTTTATCCTTATCGCAAAGTGTGTCGCCGGAAGCTGTATCTGTTAGTTTTACAACTACAGCCAAATCTCCACATGGCACTGCCGGGGTTTGCTCGGAATTCTTGCCGCGCACATAAAGTATCTGGCCGATTTTTTCATTCTTTTCTTTGATAATGTTATATACTTGTGAGTCTGCCTTTAAGGTGCCCCGGAATACACGGATGAAATTCATTCTGCCCACATAGGGGTCAGCTAGGGTTTTAAATACCAAGGCGGCTAATGGCCCTTCTTCACATTTAGGTGCGGGTAAGTATTGGGCTAAAAATATCATTAGGTCATTTATGGCCATATTTTTGGTTGCAGAACCACAAAGGACAGGAACGACTTTGGCGTCGGCAATACTTTTTTGTAAGCCGTTGACAATCTCTTCCGGTGTCAATTCTTCCCCTTCCAGGTATTTCATGGTCAGGTCATCGTCGCCCTCGGCGGCTGCTTCAATTAGCTTTTCCCGGTACTCTTCCAGCTGGTCCTGCAGGTTATCAGGGATTGCTACTTCTTTAGCTTTGCCATCACCGTCATACTCATAAGCTTTTTGAGTAAGAACATCAACTGTTCCCTTAAATTCAAGGCCATCACCAATGGGGAAATTAATTGGTGTAAAAATGGCACCAAATTTAGCGTTTAAATCATCCATTAATTTGCTGAAGCTTGCATTTTCCCGATCCATTTTATTGATAAAAGCAACCTTGGGCATATTGGCCTTCTGGGCGGATTTCCAAATTAATTCATGCTGTACTTGTACCCCGTCAACTGCTGAAAGAACAAACATGGCGGTATCGGCTACTCGAAGTGCCCCCCTGACCTCGCCAATAAAGTCGGAAAAGCCCGGGGTATCCATTAAATTTAATTTAGTGTTATTTATTTCAATG
Source organism: Desulfotruncus arcticus DSM 17038 (assembly GCF_900113335.1). Taxonomy (GTDB): domain Bacteria; phylum Bacillota; class Desulfotomaculia; order Desulfotomaculales; family Desulfallaceae; genus Desulfotruncus; species Desulfotruncus arcticus. The sequence goes on along the minus strand of NZ_FOOX01000005.1, from coordinate 46,505 downwards.
GGGATCAAACTGGTGTGAACGGTGGATTGACGCTGTGCTTCCTCAGGATGGTAATCAGCAACGGTTGTCCCGTCTTCAACCCGGCCAATTCTATTTATAACCCCAGTATTAAAAAGCATAGTTTCAACCAGAGATGTTTTTCCCACGCCACCATGGCCAACAATGCAAATATTACGCAGCTGTTCGGTACTATAATTCTTCAAGATACTTGCCTCCTTTTGTAAATAATGGTTTCCCTCCAACCCTTTTTCTATACTTTATCTGCTGCAAAAAATTCCTTAAATTGGTTTTAGACACAAAAATAGCCCACAAGGGCTCCCTGGCCGCAGCAAATACGGGTTTCTACTAACTTTTACTTTTTCTACGAACTGTTTTTAAATTCCTGTGTAGTTTGAAAAATATTTTAATTGTAACCCACATAAACATAATTTAGTAAATTTTGGGGTGGTTGACTTGGCTAATAGTTCTTTCTTAAAGGGTGCTATGGTATTACTCGCTGCAGGTTTAATTAACCGTTTGGTTGGTTTCCTCTACCAAATTGGGATGATGCGCTTAATCGGCCCTGAGGGTGTTGGGCTGTTTAATATGGTTTTCCCTGTATATATTATGGTTCTTGTTTTGGCAACTGCCGGTATACCACTGGCTATTTCAAAGTTGGTTGCCGAAGAAGTGGCTAAAAAAAATCTATCCGGTGCTTACCGGATTTTTAAAATATCGTTTTTATTACTTGCGGGTTCAAGTATTTTTTTTACCACCCTGCTGCTTGTTGGTGCTCCCTTTTTTAAAAATCATATTTTCGCCAACCCCAAAGTGTATAATTGTTTTTTATGCTTGATTCCCGGTGTATTAATAGTATCTATAAGTTCTGCGTTTCGGGGGTTCTTTCAGGGGTTGCAGCAAATGGGGCCAACAGCTGTTACACAGACTATAGAACAATTAGTCAGAGTTTGTATCGGTTTGTTTTTTGCCTCACTAATGCTCCCTCGTGGAATTGAATATGCCGCTGTGGGGTTGTCTTTGGGAGTAGTAGTTGGAGAATTGACCGGGTTAATTTTTATGCTGAGTATATATTCAAGACACAGGCCGCGGTTAATGTTTGGGAATTCAGTCAGCTTTGGTTTAAAAGATATGCTGACCAGAATTTTTAACCTGGCCATACCGGTCACGCTCACCCGTTTTGTGGCAACGGCACTGATGTCAGTGCAGGCTGTAATGATTCCGCAAAGGCTCTATGTTTCAGGTCTGTCACTATCACAAGCAACAAAGGAATATGGTCAATTGGTTGGCATAGCAGAATCATTACTATTTATTCCCGGCGTAGTAACAATAGCTCTGGCTACGGCTTTGGTACCGGCAATGTCCGATGCTGTGGCTTTAAAAAATCTTAGCTTGGTAAGGATCAGGATTATAGATGCCGTTCGTATTGTCATGCAGGTTGGTGTACCTGCAGCAGTTTTCTTTCTTATTCTTGCGGACGAGCTATGTGGTGTTTTATTTGGTTATCCCATGGCAGGAGCCAGTTTAAAGATATTGGCGTTGTCAGGTCCTTTTTTATATTTGCAGCAGGCCATAACCGGCATACTACAGGGAATTGGCAGGGCAGATATACCTTTTAAAAATTTGCTTTTATCCTCCACGGTTAGTATAACTGGGATTTATTTTCTTACAGCTATACCTGAACTTTGTATTAAGGGGAGTGCTATAGCCATAGGAACAAGCTTTATTATTATGGCAGTATTAAATACGCTCAGCCTGCAAAGAATAACGGGCTTTTCTATAGGCTTGCGGGATAATGTAATCAAACCGGTAACCTGTTCCATGGGTATGTATGCTGTAATAAATTACGTTAAGGTTTTTTTAAACACCTGCGGTATGAGTGAAGGTTTTATTTTATTTGCCTCTCTTTTTTTAGGCAGCGGTGTTTACATGGTTTTAATGCTTATTAGCGGTGGAATTAATAATCAAGATAAGGAGAAATTTAAAAAAATTTTTAGATTTAAGAATCTATAACAAAGGCTCTCCCATTAAGCCAATTATTTTTTCCATTTCCCCTATGCCATTAAAGTAAGTCAAATCAAAATGCAATGGTGTTACTGAAATGAAACCATTATTAACGGCATCAAAATCTGTATCTGCGTCAAGTATCGGTTTTTCCGGTATCATGTCTTTAGGCTCACCGGCCATCCAGTAATAAACTCCTCCCCGCGGGTCAATTCTTTTATGGAATACATTTTCGTAGCGTCTGTTGCCTAAGCGTGTCACCTTGACACCCTTAGGTGAGCCCTGGGGGATATTAATATTGATTAAAGAGCATCCACTTTGCAGCTTATTTTTCGATAGTATGGATACTACTCTGGCGGCGAACCGGGCTGCATACTTAAAATCTTTATTTTCGTATGTTGCCAGAGAGATTGCTACCGAGGGAATGCCGTTAATTATACCTTCAATTGCAGCGGAAACGGTGCCGGAATATAAAACGTCAGTACCTAAATTGGCGCCCCGGTTTATACCCGATATAACAATATCCGGCGTCTTGTCCAGCAGCGCTTCAATAGCCAGCTTAACACAGTCGGCCGGGGTGCCGTTGACGGACCAGCCAGTTGTACCGTCGTTAAAATTAACCTGCTTGGGCCTTAAGGGTTTATGAACCGTTATACCGTGACCTGTCCCGCTTCTTTCGCGGTCAGGGGCAACGACAAGAACTTCGCCCAAGGGGTCTAGAGCTTGCTTAAGCTTTATAAGCCCCTCGGCCTGAATTCCATCGTCATTGCTAATAAGGATGCGCATTTTTTACCTCCGAGTGAAATCTAAAATTCATAAATAGTTATTACCATAGAACCGTCTTTATTATTTTTGGTAAGACCAAACATTATATTATATTTCTCTTTCAAAGTTTTATTTAAGAAATCTACAATTCTGTACATTTCTTCATAAGAAGCAAATGATCTTTGTGCAATTGGAATTAATTTGTCTTGTTTAAAATCTTCATTACCCATGTTAATGTTCCTCCCCGCTATTTCCCGATTAATGAAAAAGCTTCAGCTCTTGTAGCCTCACTGCGTTGAAACTGTCCGCGGACCGCTGATGTAATTGTTTTTGATCCCGGTTTTTTAACGCCGCGCAAGGTCATACACATATGCTCAGCTTCAATGACAACAATGACACCATGCGGGTTGAGCTTTTTCATAATTGTGTCCGCAATTTGGCTGGTTAATCTTTCCTGTAATTGAGGTCGCTTGGCAAACCCTTCTACAACACGCGCTAATTTAGATAAGCCTGTCACATTTCCTTTGCGGGGGATATAGGCCACGTGGGCTTTACCATAAAAAGGAAGTAAATGATGTTCACACATTGAATAGATAGGAATGTCTTTAACTAAAACCATTTCCTCATGTTCTTCAGAGAACATTTTGGACAAATGTGTTTGTGGATCTTCCCAAAGTCCACAGAAAATTTCACTGTACATTCTTGCGACCCGGGCCGGCGTTTCCCTTAGACCTTCCCTTTCGGGATCTTCGCCAATGGCTTCTAAAATCATTTTTACTGCAACTTCAACTTTTTCCCTGTCAACCATATGTCTAAACTCGCTCCTTCCAAAAAAATAACATATATTGTTTTAAACTATTATAACTCGACATTAATACTTTGAATATTTCTATATTTTTGCGGTTCGTCCTGCTTAAAAGAATAAACAAAAAACGGGTGCTTTTTCGCACCCGTTTCTTAACCTACCAAACCCAACGCTTTTCGATAGCTTTCAGCAGCCTCACCGGTCCTTCCCAACTCATTCAACAAGTCTGCTTGAATTCCCCAGATCTCATTGTCATCGTACTTTGACAAAATTAATTCACAAAGCTCCAATGCTTCTTCGTATCTATTAAGTTTTATCAGACAATGAATTTTATTTTTTAATATTCTGTTTTTATTACCTATATCTCTCTCAATTGAATAAGCCTTTTCATATTGTCTTATGGCCTCTTTGGACTTGCCGTAAATATCTAAACACATGGCTAAATTGTTAATTAAAAGAGCATCGCCGGGATTATTTCTGACAGCAGCAATAAAGCAACTCTCAGCTTTGTCTAATTGTTTTGTTTTAACATAACAGGCTGCCAAATTATTTAATACGATATAATCATTGGGAGCAAGACCGCGAGCTAGTTCGTAACAAGTTTGCGCTTCCTCAAATCTGTTTAAACAAAATAAACTATACCCTTTATTATTTAGCAGTTCAAGGCTGTTTAACCCTGCTCTCTGGGCTTTAATATAATATTCTAACGCTATAGCGTGATCGTCCAGCTTACTATAAGCCAAGGCGGTGTTAAACAATAGATAAGCATCATTTTTACTGGTTTTAAGATCTTGCAAGAATATTTGCAGTGCTTCTCTAATGTAGCCTCGCTCAAGTAATCCCAATCCGACATCATTTAATACCGGCTGTTTTACCGGCCATTTTCTAACTACACCTGCCAAATCATCCCATGGATTATTGTTTTTTAGGTTATGATCAGGCGTTGCCTGGCCAATTCTACTGGTTTTTTTGGTTTTGTCCAACCAGTACAAGAAACTGCCTATATTTTCGGGTCCTGCAGCTTTTTTCCAATGTGTTACCGCCTTGTCGACCTGTCCTCCTTTGAGATTTAATCTACTTGCTTTTAGATTTAATTCTTTATTGTGGGGGTCTTTAGCCAATGCTTTGTTAACAATTTTCATCGCACTTTTGTTAGTACCCAATGTTTCCAAGATAAATGCCAAACTGCAAAGAAAAACTACGCTGCCTTTAAAATTCACCCCAAACTACACCCCTTTCATGTTTGGATATAAATAATTTCTATTTTGTTAATCCCAAACCCTACCAATAAATCCATAAAATAATAAACATATTGTGAATAGAACTGACAAATTACAAAAAAATAGGGTGTAAAGAAAGTAGATTCATATTTCATGTTGGATAAATTCCTCAGGAGGTAGCATCTAATGGCAGAAAAAAAGAAGAAAAAAAATTTTAATGAGGAGATTGAATCCTTTGTGGAAGAACCAACCGGTTCTGCAACCATGATTAATCTGGATGGACGTTGGGACAAGGATTTTACAGATCACGAAGAAGATTAAAAAACTGAATAAAGTATAAAAACACGCGCGCTAAGGGAACTGATATGGCGCGCGTTTTTATTGGTATAATATTCAGTTTGGTACATAAAAATGATGATAAACGGGAGGTGACTGGGCATGGCTGCCATGCGGGAACAAAAGACAGGGGCATTGTTAAACACTAGTGCTGTTTTAAAAGGTTTAACTGCAGCCCTGGTAATAACAGTAACAGGATGTGCCTTGATGGGCACAGTTTATCATTTGACATCCTTGTCTGAGGAATCTTTACCACAGACGTCTGCTTCACTGTTTTATCTGAGCATTTTCGCCGGAAGTATTGTTGCATCCAGGGAAGCAGCTTATAAAGGGCTATTGCATGGAATAATGGTGGCTTTGATGTGTGTACTGGTTAGCTGGTTGGTAGCAAAATTTTTTATGGGCCATGGGGTAAGTTTTATCTATACCATCCAGAAAGCTTTAATATCAATAGTTTCAGGGGCCATAGGGGGAATTTTGGGGGTTGGACTGTCCAGGTAAATGATCTAACCTCTATGATTTCAATAATGATAGAACATATAAAATAGCCCCGGCGATAATGGTTAATATTCCGATGATTAAACGGAGATTAATTTTGCGAGTCATATTTTCACCTCCGTAGTATCGGTATAATATTATATGTTTAAGTTAGCGTTATTTGATTGAAATGAGTGTAAAAAAGAGAAGCAGGTTTTTACCTGCTTCTTGCTACTTGATAACTTTCATTAACCAATTGCGTAAAAAAGAAGGAAGGCGCACAAAATATACCCTCAAAACTTTCACTCTCCTTCGCGTTTTATATTAATATATTGGTGTAAGCGTTAGGATGTGCTTTGAATTATTAAATGGCTAATTTACCCACAAAGATAACTGTTTTATAACTATATCCAGGTCACCCGACAAATATGATTTTATGGGTAAAGAGTTTAAAAAAACTTTTCCGTATTTTTTTGAAGTGATCCGTCCATCAAGCACAACCACCAGTCCCTGATCCTCTTCACTCCTGATTAACCTGCCAAAACCTTGTTTAAAACGAATAACAGCCCGTGGTAAGCTCAGCTCATAAAAGCCATTAAATCCGGGTTGGTTCATTATTTCCATTTTAGCTTGCATTATTGGATCATTGGGAGGGCTAAACGGGAGCTTGACAATAATGACTTGGGCTAACGAATTACCTGGTATGTCCAGGCCCTCCCAAAAACTCGAGGCGCCAAATAAAACATTATTCTTGCCTTTTTTAAATTCACGAACTAACCTGGTCCTGCCACCGTCTATTTTGTGTCCCAGCAAGCAGATACCGGCGTCATCAAATAAAGGTTTGGTTCGACTGTATATTGCTTTTAACATGGAATGTGATGTAAACAAAACCAGTGTCCTGCCCCCTAAACGTTCTGTTAATGAAAAAATTGCTTGAGTAACTGCTTCTGTATATTGTTTTTCTTCTGTATTATACTGTGGCAGGTTTTCTACTATAGATAAAAAGCACTGTTTATCAAAATTAAAGGGCGAATTCACGATCACAGTTTCCAATTGGTTGGGGGGCAGACTTTCCAGCCCCCACTGTTTAATTAGATGATCAAATTTATGGTTTACCGATAATGTGGCAGAGGTAAATATTACGCCTTTTGCTTTATTAAATAGTTTTTCGTTTAAAAGGTGGCCAATATCAATGGGTGTAGCATAAAATACACAATTTATTTCGGAGTTTATGGTACCGCCGGATATTTCCGCCCAACAAACGTGGTTATCTGGTGCGTTTTCCCAAACTAATGATAAATCTTCCAGATAGTTATCTAATTTATTAAGAATATTGCGCAAATCAGTGGGTTTACAATCTTCCGGCCTTTGCTCTGAAGAAGTTTGGCAACCACACTCAGTGCTTACAGCCTTAATTTGAGATTTTAAATTTTTTAAGTAAAAAATTAAATTTAAGTAATCCGCATGGTTTGTCTGGACTATTTCGGAGTCTTGCTTGAGACGGAACTTTATTAAGCCAATTCCTGCTCTATGACCGAAATACTCTGTACTTTTTCCAATAAAGTGTTGAACAAATGTGTTGATAGCTGCCAGTAATTCTTTTATGGCATTATAAGTTTCCAAATGTAATTTTTTAAGTTGATTATCAGCGCTGGCAAAGGCAGTAGATGCCTTTTGAAAATATTTGCCGGTTGATAATAACCAGTGTTTTAATTCCATAAATGAAATCTTTTTCCCTAAATAAATATTTGCCGCTTCTTCAAGATGGTGCGCTTCATCGATAACAAGAGCACAATAAGACGGAAGTATTTTAACATCAGCCACCAGGTCTGAAAATAGTAAGGAATGATTGGTAATTACAACTGGTGAATTTTCAGCCTGCTGCCTTGCCCGGGAAATGAAACAATTGCTTTGCCACATACATGAATTACCAGTGCATGATTCCGCATCGGTACAAATTCGTAACCAATAATAGTTTTCCGGCCCTGTGATATTTAATTCACTTTTATCACCGTTTTTTGTATCCAGCAGCCAAATCAAAACCCGCGCGAAAAATAGATAAGCATTAGGGGCATTCGTACTAATATTTGAAATAATGTTCAAGAAACGTTTAAGACAAATATAGTTTTGCCTGCCCTTTAAAAATGCAAAACCAAAGTCAAGGTTAAGCATGCTGTGCAATAAAGGTATATCTTGGTGCTTGATTTGTTCCTGAAGGTTAATTGTATTGGTAGATATCACTGCCTGCTGTTTCGTTTTTAAGGCCCATAATAAGGTTGGCAGTAAATAAGCTATTGTTTTTCCTGTTCCCGTCCCGGCTTCAATAAAACACACTTTTTTTTCTTCTAAAGCAGTCTCTACAACCTTGGCCATCTTAACCTGACCCGGCCTTAATCTGTAATTGGGCAATTGTTTAGATAATTGTCCCTCCTGGCCGAGATAATATTCAATATTAATATCCGGCAACCGCACGTTGCGATTTTTTTTAAATTCATGATTAATACTTATTGCAAAAAAACTATTTTCTAACAGCGTTCTATCATTTTCAGATATAGCGGCAGGTAATTCCTCTAAAATCTCAGACCATGGGGAATTACCTGCCCTCAAAAGCATTATAAGGTGTTTTAAAACGGCGGAATCCAGCTTGCCGGCTCGTTCTAATAATGCGGAGAGTAATTCAACGGCAGCTATGGTGTCATCCATTGCTCTGTGGCAAGGCCGGTGATTAAAATTAAGTTGATTTGCCAGTCCGGAGAGGCTGTAATCATTAAAATGCGGAAACAATATTTTGGTAAGTTCATATGTATCTAGATAAGTTGAGAATGGTAGATGGCCAAGTAAAGAGGCTAAAAAGGATCTGTCAAATTCAACATTATGGCCAACCATTGGAATACCTTCCATAAAATTAATAATGTCAGGTAAAATTTCGTTGATAGTTGGACTGGCTGCAAGCTCAGTGTCACTAATTCCCGTTAACCGGGTAATTCTAAAAGGTAGTTTTATTCCCGGGTTAATTAAGGTTTGATAAGCTTCAACGATGCTGTAGTCTTTAACTTTAATCATAGCAATTTCAATAATTTTGTCTTTTTGGGGGTCAAGCCCGGAGGTTTCAAGGTCGCAAACAATATAGTTTTTCAAATTTTTCACTTCCTGATTCTATCCGTATGTTGTATTATTCTTGGAAGACGCTAGTTATCCTTTAGTATTTATGAACGGAGGAAGAATCGATGAGGGAAATATTTATGGCTGACGCCATAAAGTATTTTGAAAGCATTATGGGGAGAACCTGGTTGGAGGAAAATTTAAAACTAATTAAATCAGGAAATGGTGGTGGGGTCGCATTTGGCAGGTGCATTGAATCCTCAATTAAAGTTCCTTTATCCGCGTACTACTGGTATAAAGCCCGGGAAGAAATTGCCTACGGGGAAATCACCGGTGAAGCTAAATTTAGCAGTAATTCACTAATTACCGCAGCCACGGGCGCGGACCTTCAATTATTAGAACAAGAAGAAGGATTTCCCCTTATGATTCAAGACCTTAAAAGTTATGATCGCCCTATTACAGCTCATGGACAACTATGTATTGCTTCCGGTTACGCCAGGGAAAAGTATAAAGTTACTGTTAAAAAAGAATATTCCATTGCAGCTCGCGGTGAACAGCAAACTTTTTATACTGTAAGGCAGGTGGATGACTTAATTGATGATGCAGTTCCCCGGTGCGTTGAGAATTCTGTTATTTATTGTTTTATCGGGAATTGGGAACAGGATGTAAATAAGCTGTTGTTAAGTTGGTCACCGTCACGTTCCCTGCTGGAGGCGGCATCAAAAAACAATGCTTGCTTGGTCGTCTGTGGTATGTGGATTGAAACAGTAAACAACCGGCCTGTTTTGGTCAGAAAAGGCCGGTTGTTGGATAAATATACCAGCAAGGGTATAAATAGTTTAGTTTATATTCCAAATGAAAAAATATACATCAATGCCACTACTCAGTAAAAATACGAGGGTCAAAAATAGATATCGTAGGCAAGGTGATCCGGTGGATTCCCGGAGCAAGCGGGGCACTGGATGCGGTCCATGGCCCGTCAAATCCCAAAAGCTTGCCCCCGAAAGGGCGTAAAGTATCACAGGGCTATCTGTTGTAAGCGTTATGCAGAAATAACTACACGAACTACAAGGAAAATTGCGAAGCGCGCGGAGCGGAACCACCGGAGCGCCAGATAAAGTAACGTGAAAACGATTTTCTGGGTTATCTTTGTGTTAAAGCTTTAGTCCCGGCAATCACATTTATGTTCAGTTATTACCGGGCGCAAAATTAATGCAGCTTTTTCTCCCCAATTTCCCGGACCGGGGTAAAGTGTTCTTAATGCAATAGCTAATCCAGAGATTTGGCCGTGTAAAAAAGCGCAATAGTTTTCCGGTTGATGATTATTTCTCGCCCTATCTAATTCTTCAACCATGTCGGTAAGAAATTGTATGATGGTTTCTGGCGTGCAAGTTGAGATATCCATTGGTTGCTCCTGATTAAAACTCATGTTATTCTCCCTGACATATTTAACGCGTTATGATTAGGTGGTTTTTTTGGCAACATAATCTAATATGGAATAGGCTGCGGTATATGGGTCGATTTGTTTTTGGGTTACCTGATCCAGCAGTTCATTAACCTTACCGGGCAAGCTTAACTGCTTGTATACTTTTTTCTGCCATTTATAATTGACAATGTCCAGGGTTTCAGACCTAATTCTTTCGGAACGTATCTTGTTTATTAAATCATTTACCTCCATATTAGACCGGTGTTCCATAATTGCTTCCAATAATTCATTTATTCCCTGTCCGGTTAACGAGGATACCAGTTTTACTGGAGGTCTCCATTTATTTTGATCACACTGGTGATCTAGCATAATTTCAACTTCAGCAGCTACCCTGTCGGCACCTGGCAAATCAGCTTTATTTATGGCAAATACATCGGCGATTTCCATAATCCCCGCTTTAATTGTTTGAATGGAATCACCGGCCCCGGGTGTTAAAACTACGATTGTCGTATCTGCTACATTAATTATATCGTACTCCGCCTGACCCACACCTACTGTTTCGACGATGACCCAATCAAAGCCAAATGCATCCATGGCTTTGACTACATCTTTAGTTGTTTTAGCCAGTCCCCCCAGACTGCCCCTGGTGCCCATGCTCCTAATAAAAACCCCTTTATCCAGAGCATGTTCCTGCATTCTGATGCGGTCGCCCAAAAGGGCGCCACCTGTAAATGGGCTGGTGGGGTCTACTGCGATTATGCCTACAGTTTGATTTTGCTGGCGAATTTTTCTTACTATTTGATCCACAAGCGAACTTTTACCGGCTCCAGGTGAACCGGTGAAACCGATAACGTAAGCCCGACCTGTTTGCTGAAAAATTTTTTTTAGAATTTCTTCGTGGTTCGGGTCTTCGTTTTCGAGCAGTGAGATCAGGCGGGCAAGTGCCCTGGTTTCTTTAATCTTAAAGCGATCGAGTAAATCCTTCATAAGGAGCCTCCTGATCAAATATTCTAAACCTTTTAAATATATAAATTCGTCGGCCAAAGGTTAAATTCCTGTCTGAACAGTTGTTTTTAAAAAATAAAAGCCTTCCATAGTGCACGGAAGGCGTTATAGAACCAATATGTAGGGCTATTTTCCATTAACGTCTTAATTTTGGCCATTTAAGAGATAATTGTTTGAAATATCGGCTTTTCCAAATAAAATAAAACTATCAAATTGTTAATAACCTAATCTCCTCTCCCTTTCTCCGCTGTATCCAAGGATACAGCTATTCTTTTTTAGGGCTTGAGGTCTTCAAGATATTTTTCAGCAGATACGGCGGCAATTGCTCCGTCTGCAACGGCGGTTACAACCTGCCTTAGCGATTTTTTTCTAACGTCTCCTGCTGCGAAGATGCCTGACTTGGAAGTACACATGTTTTCGTCTGTTAATATATAGTTTCGTTCGTCAAGATCAATTAAATCTTTTAATATCTCAGTCACTGGGCGGGTACCGACATAAATAAATACGCCGTCCACCTGGAGTGAATTCTTTTCACAATTGCGGACATCTTTGGTGATAATTTCCTTAACCGTTGCTTCGCCGTTAATTTGTTCAACCACTGTATTCCAAAGGAAAGAGATCTTGTCATTATCCTTGGCCCTTTGTTGCAGAATTTTAGTTGCCCTTAATTCATCCCTGCGATGTATAATGTAAACTTTTTGGGCAAATTTGGTCAGATAAAGAGCCTCTTCCACAGCGGAGTCGCCGCCTCCGACTACTGCTACAATTTTGTCTTTAAAAAATGCGCCGTCGCACGTTGCACAATAGGAAACACCACGTCCGTGAAATTTATTTTCTCCGGGAATCGCTAATTTCTGTGGCTGTGCCCCGGTTGCTACAATAACGGTTCTAGTAATTATCTCTTCGTCATCTGTTTTAATGCTAAACCCGGCATTTGCTGAAATTATCATCTCAACATTGGCTGATTTTACTTCCAATCCAAATTTACGGGCTTGCGCATCCATTTGCATTGCCAGTTCCGGTCCGCCAATGCCTTGGGCAAACCCCGGGTAATTTTCTATCATTTCTGTACTTGCAGCCAGACCACCGGGCATACCTTTTTCAATTAAAACTGTTTTTAAGGCAGCCCTTGATGTATAAATTCCTGCGGCCAGCCCGGCGGGGCCGCCTCCTATTATGGCAACATCAAACTTATCCATACTATTACCTCCGGTGGTAAATTTGCTTAATTATAATATCGTAATTATATGTTTTTGTCAAATATTTAATCGGGGAGGGATGGCTGTGAAACCGCAAGACAGGGAAATTTTGGGGAAAAGGATTAAGGAAATACGCTTAAAATTAGGTTTAACCCAGGATGGTTTAGGAAAACGTGCCAATTTACATTACAGTTACATAGGTCAAGTTGAGCGGGGCAACAAAGTTCCATCTGTTAAAACACTAAAGAGAATAGCGGTGGCGTTAAATATAAGTTTGGAATCGCTTTTATATGAGGAATCAGGTTTTGAAATTAATGATGAAGATATTCTGGTCAGGGAATTGATTAATGCTGTAAAAGGTTGTTCGCCTCAGGAATTGAAGCTGTATATAAACATTATTGATCAGGTAAAACAATATTTAAAAGATAAGGACTCTTTGGATTAGATAGGAAAAATAGAAGGTAAACAAAAAAGCGCTGATGCGCTTTTTGTGATGTTTTAGTGACCAAGATATGCTTTTTGTACCGCTTCGTTTTCAGCCAGTTCCTTGGCAAGCCCTGACATTACCAAAGAGCCTGTTTCCAAAACATAAGCCCGGTGGGCGATAGAGAGCGCCATTCTGGCATTTTGTTCTACTAGTAAAATTGTTGTACCTGTTTGGTTTATTTCTTTGACAATATTAAATATTTCCTGAACCAACATTGGCGCCAGCCCCATTGATGGTTCATCCATTAATAACAGTTTTGGCTTGGACATTAGTGCCCGGCCAATTGCAAGCATTTGCTGCTCGCCTCCGCTTAAAGTGCCTGCCGGCTGCTGCTTACGCTCTTCCAAACGGGGGAATCTTAAAAAGATGTTATTTATATCTTCCTTAATGCCAGCTCGATCTTTTCTGGTAAATGCGCCCAATTCCAGGTTTTCCAGCACTGTCATCAGGGGAAAAACCCTTCTTCCTTCCGGGACTTGGGAAATCCCTATTTCAACCACTTTGTGCGGGGGAAAATTTTGAATTTCTTGTCCTTCAAATATTATTTTGCCGCTTTGTGGTTTTACCAGTCCCGATATGGAACGTAATGTTGTGCTTTTCCCTGCTCCGTTAGCCCCAATTAAAGCCACTATTTCTCCCTCATTGACCTCCAGGGAAACTTGCACCAACGCCCTGATTGCTCCATAATTAACATCGATGTTTTCTATATTAAGCACTAGATCACTTCCTTTCCCAGGTACGCAGCAATCACTTCGGGATTTTTTTGTACTGCGTCAGGAGGACCGTCAGCAATCTTTTTACCATAATCAAGAACTGCTACTCTATCTGATATACCCATGACAAATTTCATATCATGCTCAACTAAAAAAATAGTAAGCCCCATTTCCCTGATCTTTTTAATTTTTTCAACCAGGACCATTTTCTCTTGCGGGTTCATGCCGGCTGCAGGTTCATCAAGCAGTAGTATTTCCGGGTCTGAAGCCATCGCCCTGGCGATTTCAAGACGTCGCTGTTCACCATAGGGAAGATTTCTGGCCAGTTCTTCCGCTTTATCTCCCAGATCCATTAACCTGAGGCATTCTAATGACCTTTGTTCAATCTCTTTTTCCTCGCGTTTAACCGAAGGCGGTTGAATTATGCCACCAAAAGGACCAGCCTTACTCCTGCAATGACGTCCAATTTTTACATTATCAAGAACAGTAAGCTCGTTGAACAAACGAATATTCTGGAAAGTGCGGGCTATACCAAGTTTTGTTATATTGTACGGCTTTTTACCATTAATTGTCTGGCCTTTAAAGCTAATTGTACCGCTGGTGGGGGGGTAAATACCGGTTACCAGATTAAAGACGGTACTTTTACCGGCTCCGTTAGGTCCGATTAAAGCTTGAATTTGACCTTTTTCTATTGTTAAATCCACGCTGTCCACTGCTATCAAACCGCCAAATTTAATGGTTACTTCATTAAGCTCTAGTAACGGCAAATTTTCACCCCTCCATTCCTGATTTTTTATTTTTCTGTTCCTTGTCGGCGCCGGCATTAAACCGTTTAAAAGTACGTTTGACCAGAGTGTTAAAATTCATATTTCCCATCAGACCATGAGGTCTGAAAATCATCATGATTACCAATAAAGCACCGTATATTATCATGCGGTATTCAGACGAAAAACGTAGAATTTCCGGTATGGCTGTCAGTAGGGTTGCCCCTAGAATCGTTCCCGGTATGCTTCCAAGGCCGCCCAGAACAACCATGTTCAGTATTTCAATAGATTTCATGAAGCCGAAATCCCTTGGCTGCAGAACCATAATTTTATGTGCCCAAAGGGCTCCGCCTAAACCTGCGGTAAAGGTGCCGATGGCAAACATTTGCAGTTTATATTTGAAAGCATCAATCCCCATACATTCGGAAGCAATTTCATCTTCTCTGATAGCCACTAAAGACCTGCCAAACCTGGAACGCTCCATTCTGATCATAACAATGATAACTAATAACGCTATTATAACCGTGTTCAGCAGCGTTGTTTTGGGTGGTATGCCTGCCATGCCCATGGCTCCACCTACATAAGGCATATTAAAAAGTACAGATTTTAATATTTCACCAAAACCCAGTGTACAAATCGCCAGGTAGTCACCTGTCAGTCTTAGTACCGGAAATCCGATGAGAACACCAAAAAGTGCTGAAACCACACCCGCGCATAAAAGTGCTACTATGAACGGCAGACCAAACTTCATTGTAACAATTGCGGAAGTATAGGCACCTATACACAGGTAGGCTGCGTGTCCCAGAGAAAGCTGACCGGTGACGCCGGTAATTAAATTCAAGCCAAGGGCAAGGATAATATATATGCCGACGGTAATTATAATTGATTCATAATAAGCAGGTAATAACCCATCGAGAAATGCCATATAGTTTGCCACCTACACTTTCTTCTGAATTTCTGTACCAAATAACCCGGTGGGCTTTACAAGTAAAACTAAAATTAAGATACCGAAAGCAATAGCATCCCGATAGGAGGAGAGGCCAATTGCAACTGCAAACATTTCCCCAACACCAAGAGCAATTCCCCCGAACATCGCGCCGGGAATGCTGCCGATGCCACCCAGGACCGCAGCTGTAAAAGCCTTGAGACCTATCAGCATACCCATGTTATATTTAACTACCCCAAAATAAATGCCTACCAGAACCCCCCCCGCGGCAGCAAGGGATGAACCGATTGCAAATGTGTAGGAGATAATTCTGTTGACGTTTATACCCATTAACGCTGCGGTGTCGTAGTCCTGGGAAGTGGCTCTCATTGCTTTACCGATTCTGGTATTTTTTATAAAGTATTGCAGAATAATCATTAATACAGCCGACGTGGCAATAATTAAGATTTGCAAGTTGGTAACCTGGGCCCCGGCAAAGAGCTCAAAGGACTTTAATGGAAACAGGATTTCTTCGGTTGGAGGATACGAAGTGGGACTTGCGCCAAAAATGAGGTTGGCCAGGTTTGATAAGAAAATAGAAACACCGATGGCGCTGATTAATGCTGCGAGCCGGGTTGACCTGCGCAGAGGTTTATAGGCGATTTTTTCGATAATTACACCCATGATCATGCAAAAAAGCATAGCGCCCAGGAATGCAATAACGATATGAACGTGAAACACTGTGACCAATATAAGGCCTACAAAGGCACCTGACATAAAAATTTCACCGTGAGCAAAGTTAATCAGTAAAATAATCCCATAAACCATGGTGTAACCCAGGGCAATAAGGGCATACGTGGAACCTAATGCTATTCCGTTCATTAGTTGCACAAAAAAATTGCTTAACATGTCTGCCCTCCTTGGAAATTCATAAATAAGGGCCTGCCACCTTTAGGCGGAGGCCCTTATTATAATATTTAATCCATATCAACCGGGACTTTCTTCAGCAGGCTCCATTTTTGATCTTTAACCTGCAGCAGGTAAACAGGACTCTTGATGGGTTCGCGGTTTTCACGGAAGGTAGTTATACCGGAAACACCCGGGAAATCTTTGGTTTGGGCCATAGCATCACGGAATACCTTGGGATCTGCGCTTTGAGCTTTTTCCATAGCCGCCGCGATGATTTTTACAGCGTCATAACCCTGGGCATGGAACAGGTCGG
Source organism: Desulfotruncus arcticus DSM 17038 (assembly GCF_900113335.1). GTDB lineage: Bacteria > Bacillota > Desulfotomaculia > Desulfotomaculales > Desulfallaceae > Desulfotruncus > Desulfotruncus arcticus. The sequence goes on along the minus strand of NZ_FOOX01000005.1, from coordinate 30,058 downwards.
GATCCTTGCTGTATTTAGCCTTGAAATCTTCAATAAACTTGGCGGTTTCATCAGTAGGCTGCTCGGGAGAAAAACCACAGTAGGAAATGCTGCCTTCAACTGCTTGGCCGCCCAGTTCCCAGAATGTCGGGGACTGCAGGCCGTCGCCGCCTACCATGACGATGTCATTCATGCCCTGCTTGCGAACTTCCTTCATAATTAAGCCGCCCTCGGTATAATAACCGGAGAATACGATAAAGTCAGGATTTTTGCCTTTAATATTACTTACCTGGCCGCTGAAATCGGTGTCGCCGTCCTGTACGCTTTCTTCAATGACTATGTTACCGCCGTTGGCCAGAATGGCGTCTTTAAAGATCTTGGACAGGCCTACGCTGAAATCGTTGTTAACCGAGGTTATCAGTGCAACATTTTTCCATCCCAACTCGTTAATTGCATAATCCATAGTTGCCGGACCGCCTACGGCGTCAAGCAGAGTGTTACGGAAAATATAGGGGCCGATTTCAACAACTTCAGGACCGGTAGAGCCGGCGGAAATCTGCACAACTTCACCCTGGTTGGAGATCGGGGCGGTTGCCTTGGTTATACCGGTGGTTGGGTCGCCGACGATGGCAGAAACTTTGTCCTCATTAATGAATTTTTGAACGATATTGGCTGCTTCGGCCTTATCATAGCGGTGGTCGGCCTCAACAATTTTAATCTGTTTACCTAAAACGCCGTCAGCATTGAGTTCTTCCGCCGCCATCTTCATGCCTTCCAATGTATTTTTGCCGTAAGAAGCTGTATCGCCGGTCAGGTCACCCAGGAATCCAATTTTGATAACGTCGGAAGCTGCCGTTTGCTCGCCGCCATTTTCAGCGGATTGGCCGCCACAGCCTGCAACCAGGAAGGCGACCGTTAATAACGCCAAAAGAACAAATAATGGCTTGTGTTTAAACATTTTTCAAATCCCCCTCAGAAATATTTTGCCGACAAGATTTCACCAGCGCGGCTATTTTGTTATGTAACGCTAGTGGAACAATATACTCCGCTATGATTCACCTCCCCTGCAGGTGATTTTGGATTTCCGGCTATGATTCAGCCATAAACTATAAAAGCTAAATATTAAAACTATTGCAACAAAGAAGAAGTTGTAAATTTATTATTAGATTTGTTAATTAAGTTAAAATTATAAATTCGTAATAAAAACGATTTTTCCTGCAGGCTAAATTTTTAATAGTATAAAAATTTTTCTATTCTATAACTGTAATTTAGTTTAGAGTAAAATTTTATTAATTTATTTAGATGCTGCCAATTATTAATTACTATTGTATTTTTGGGCTACGTAAAAAATACGTATACTCTGTTCATGAGCCGGCGCCAGCTTGAAGGCATCAAAACTTCCCAAGAGAGTAAAGCCTGCCTCGCTTAGGCACGATTTAATCTCTTCCTGACTGTAGGCTTTTTCCTGATGTGTTTCAGAAAATTTTTTATAGTGGCTTCCCTCTTTAAAAAAACCAGTTAAATTAATACTCCAGATGTTGCTGTGTTGATGGTAACTGGTTTGCCAGATTAATGTAATATCATTTTCGTCAACGAAATTCACACTTTCATCAGCGTTAGAGAGCCAAAGCACAGAATTGAGGTCAAAAATAAAAGAACCATTTTTGTTTAAATTTTTATAAACAGTTTTAAAGGTTTTAATCATGTCTTGCATATCAGTTAGATAATTTAAGCCGTCATGAAAACATGTTGCCAAGTCAACTTTTTCAACTAAAGAAAATTGGCGCATATCCTGTTTTGAAAAATTAATGTCAACATTTTCCAATGCTGCCTGATTACGAGCTAGACCAAGCATTTCTTCAGAAATGTCAACGCCATAAGCTTTATATCCTCTTTTAGCGAAAGGAATAGTTGTTTTGCCTGTACCACAAGCTATATCGACTACGCTCCCGGCATTAAGTCCAAAATGCTTTAACAATAGCTCTGCATAATCTATCCAGCCTTCAAAATCAACGCTTGAAACGAGGTAGTCGTATACGCAGGAAAGACCACTGTATTGCTTCATTTTTAGATCAACCCTCATGAGTATAAAGCCTCCGGTTTTAGTCTAACCGGAGGCTTTTGTAGTACTTTTAGGATAGTATACTGGCCATATATATGGCCAGTGTTAAGGAAAAAAGTACTGAAAAGCGCTCGCTATGGGAACTGATTTACCGCGCTTTTCATGTTATTTTTTCAGGCTTGATAAAATGTCGTCAAGTACTTTTTTGATATCCTGATCTCCATTGATATTAAGTAACAGTCCCTGGGCCTTATAATAGTCGATCAGTGGTTGGGTTTGAGCTTCATATACGTCCAGGCGGTTGCCAACAGCCTCTTCATTATCATCACTGCGCTGGTAAAGCTCGCCGCCACAGCTGTTGCATTTGCCTTCAACCTGCGGTTGATTAAATAAAACGTGGTAACTGGCCCCGCAGCCGCGGCAGACCCTTCGACCGGTTAAGCGTGCCATTAGTTTTTCCCGGGGCACCGCAATGTTGATAACACCGTCAAGTTTAATGTTCATAGCTTGTAGCGTGGCATCAAGCGATTTAGCTTGTTCAAGGGTCCTGGGAAATCCGTCAAGCAAAAAGCCATCAGCGCAGTCAGGCTTGGAGAGCCTGTCCTTGACCATGCCAACGACTACTTCATCAGGTACGAGGGCACCCTTATCCATATACTCTTTGGCTTTTTTACCCATTTCGGTTCCTTCTTTGATTGCCGCCCGGAACATGTCACCAGTGGAAATATGGGTAATGTTCAATTCTTTAACCAGTACTTCCGCTTGTGTCCCCTTACCGGCTCCTGGCGGTCCCATAATTAAGAGCTTCAAAAAAAATCCCCCTCCTCAATTTTACAAAATAATCAACTTGTACACATTATAGCATGTATTATCGGCAGGTGAAAATATAAAAACGATAAATCAGCTTAACCATGGTGCGACACTATTCCCAAAGGTTTTTTGTTTTTCTGACAACGCTGTTGTCTGCTAACTTTATATACATTAAATTAAGTAATTGTTATAATAGCTATATTGTAAAAAACTACATTGAGGTGAGGCTGATGGAAACTAATATAGTTGATCAGGAGGAAAATAAATATCAAGCTGATCGATTAAAAAGAAAAAAAGAAAGAAATAAAAGTAATTTGCAAGTTGGGCCAGGGGTAGTATTAGTTTTTTTGTGGTTGGGCTTAGCTTGTGCTGGTTATTGGTATCAAGATAAAAGCATTAAGGAAGCGATAAATACGATACAGGCTGATAATACAAAAAATGTACAGGAATTGGAAAATAAAATAGAATCATTGGAAACAGAGGTTCAAGAGATACAGAGTGCTTTAGCTAATACAGACACAAAATTAACCAGTACCAGTTCGGTTAGTGATGAAGTGAATAAAAGAATAACAGAATTGGATGGCCAACTAAAAGCATTGGAAAAAAGTTTAAAAATATTACAGGAGACTGGAAATGAGGATTATTAATGTTTTTATATTGGCACTAATCCTGCCAATATTGGTTTTGGTTGGGCATGCCTCATATTCCTTTTATAACATTACAAATTCAGCATCATTAGATCTGAAAAGATTAGATCAAAAGGTTAATGCACTAAATACATCAATAATCTCTGTGCAGGAAAAAACTTTGGCTATAAAGAAGACAGCATCTAAACAAGAAGAAAAATTAGCTCAACAAAGTAAGGCACTAAACAGCTTGACTAAAGAGAGCAGTAAGCAAACTAAGTTGTCTGACAACGCTTATGAGCAAAAAATTGTTTCAAGACTGGGTAAACCAATTGATACATATCAATCCCCAAAAGTTAAAATTGAGGTTTTTTCATTACAAGGGATTGGCTTTAGAGGTTATATAGCCAAGGTAAAGTTATATGAGCCCAAGGCATTTAAAGTTCTGCTTGGCAATGATAAAATTGGTGGAAGTGAAACAACCAGTGCGGCTGTAAAAAGAACAGGCGCAATATTTGGAATAAATGCCGGAGGTTTTTATAATACAACCGTCGACGGAAAGAATGTAAAATGGCCGCTGGGTAATACCGTTATTGATGGAAAGCTTTTAGGTGGGTTTACTCCTACCTATAAAGACCTCTTTTTTGCCGGCGTGGACAGCAGTGGTGAGTTGTTGGGCGGGAAATTTACTGACGAAAAGCAGCTGATGGTTCACGAACCTGTGGCTGGAGTAAGCTTTGTGCCAATGTTAATAAAAGATAGAAAGGCACTAACAATTCCCACACAATGGGCTAATCAGAAAAATCCCAGAACAATTATTGGCGAGTATGGAAATGATGACTTAATTTTTATTGTTGTGGACGGCAGACAATCAGATTGGAGTAATGGGGTTACCTTGGAATACTTGCAGCAAGAGTTATTGGATTTTGGAGTTGTTGAAGCCTATAATCTTGATGGCGGTGGTTCCAGTTCTTTTGTATTTAAAGGAAAAGTTCTCAATAAACCGTCAGATGGGCGGGAACGTACTGTAACAACCAATATTGTTATTATGCCATAGAGAAAGCTGAGTTAATGTACCCAGCTTTCGAGAACGTAAAAAGTTTTGTGTAAATGGAAATAACTAACAATAAAGGAGTTGATCCATTTATGCAAAACATGCAAGACAAAACTATTAAAGAATTAGCGAAAGATTGCCATACCGTAGAAGATGTTCATGATTTATTAAAGGACCTTTTTAAAGACACATTACAGCAATTACTTGAAGCTGAAATGGACGGACATTTAGGTTACTCTAAGCATAGTGTAGAAGGCAATAATAGCGGCAATAGCCGTAATGGTTACAGCCACAAAACAATTCAAACTAAGTTTGGTAAAGCTGAAATAGAGTTGCCCAGGGACCGTAATGGCGAATTTGAGCCAAGGGTTGTTGGTAAATACGAAAAAACATCCAATCAGCTTGAAGAACAAATTATAGCTATGTACGCTAAAGGCATGTCCACCCGAGATATCGAAGACCATATGCGAGATATCTATGGTATTGATGTTTCCCCCACTATGGTCAGTAAGATTACCGATAAAATACTGCCAATGATCGCAGAATGGCAGTCAAGACCACTAGAGAGAGTATATCCAATTATTTACCTTGATGCCATCCATTTCAAGGTACGTAAGGAAAATAGAATTATTAACAAAGCTGCTTACAGCGTGTTGGGCGTTAATATGGCCGGTAATAAGGACATACTTGGTATTTGGGTTGGAGAAAATGAAAGTGCCAGCTTTTGGCTAGGCGTGTGTACTGACCTTAAAAACCGGGGTGTGGAAGATATTCTAATTGCCTGTAAAAACGGGCTTTCCGGCTTTAGTGAAGCTATAAATAGCGTATTCCCTCAAACCCAGATACAGCTTTGTGTTATCCATCAGATCCGTAATTCATTAAAGTATGTGCCATATAAAGAGCGGAAAGCTTTAATGGCTGATTTAAAGCAAGTTTACCAGGCACTTACACTGGAAGAAGCAGAATTTGCTTTTGAAATGTTTAAGGAAAAGTGGGATCGTAAGTATCCAATTATAACTCGATCCTGGGAGAAGAACTGGCTTGAATTAACGACTTATTTCAGTTATCCATACGAATTACGTAAAATTATTTATACTACAAATATTATCGAAGGCTATCACCGACAATTAAGAAAGGTAACTAAAACCAAAACAGCGTATCCATCTGATGAGGCTTTAAAGAAGATTATTTACCTTGCTACTGCTCAAGCATCTAAAAAATGGACCATGTCAATCAGGGATTGGAGGAAATGCATCTCGCAATTTGCTATCTATTTCGGTGATAGGTTACAATCAGAGTTAGCTATTTAAAAAGGTGATAGTTTATGGTCGCCCTTGACATGGAGCCTCTAGGCCTATGTTTCTAAAAGGCCAGCGGCAGACCCAGCTGCACTTAGGGGGCTTTCCGCTACAAGGCACAACTATTGATATTAGGCCCCATATTCCTTGTAAAGGGCAGCCAGCGTTACGAGCCCTGCGTTTGCTTGGGCCTTTCGCCGCAGTAGGCTAACATAGGCCTCCTCCACGTAAAGGGCGACCAGATACTTGTAGTGTTTCAATGTATAATCAAAACATAGGAATTAGCCATTTACACAAACTTTATTGCACTCCCCAGCTTTCTCTATGGTTCACAGCTTATGAAGCTTGCTGGGTTATTAATTTTAAAAAGTTTTCATTAAGGTTCGGTTTTAAAAAGTTCAAGGGAATTTTAATTTCCGGCATGCCGGCCACATATGGCGCGATCTCGTATTCGCCAAAGCAAATCACCAAGTTATCCCCGTCAATATAAAAATTTTGGTTATCGGAGATGGACTTAAAGCCCATGTCTCCTTCAAAGTAAATATTATCACCCTTTTGCCTGCTTAACTGGATTTGTCTATTAATCTCCTGATTAATGATCGATTTGTATTCGACATTTTCTTTAAATAAATCTTGCAAAGTTAATAGCCTGTTATTTTGGGTATCAATGATATAATAATCCTTCCAGGCCATGCCGTGTGCGCCCCCGGTAAATTCGTAAGTTTCCACCGCTAAAGATAAGACATTGCCGGTGCTCACTTGATTATAGCTGATATACAATTCCAAAGGTATTAATGGCCTATCCGTGCCTTTCACGTATTCTTCATAATTCTGTACATTTTTAGCCATATCCTCTCTGGCACGGTCAACTTTGTCCATAATCTGCTGATTTAATTGCTTTTGCCAGGCAATATCTTGGAGACCGGAGATAACGGGAATTTGCATGGTGGTGTTCAATACATCGCTGGTTGATTTTATTTCTTGGGTTGTAATTTGGGGTAAAGGAGCCGACTGTACACCACCGGGGCTATAAACCAAAACACATTGAGCAGGCTCATTCCACTCCACAGTATATCCTAAAGCCTCCGCCACCCAACGCGCCGGCAAGTAATAACGGCCATTCTTTAACAGCGGCGCAACGTCCATAGCAATGGACTTATTACTTTCAATGCCGCTGGTTCCCGGGCTGTTGGTTACTGTGAGGGATCTGTCCCCGGCTTTCATACTGATGCTGATAGTATGGTCATGATGATATGTTAATATGGCTATTCCGGAGTCTTTATCCCATTGTATATCTTTATCTTCCACACCCAGAGCCTGAGCCAAAAATCTTATAGGTATGTAAGTCCTGCCATCGTCAATAAACGGGGAGGCATCCATAGCGAACACCTGGTCATTTACTTTATATTTGGTGCTGTCCAGTTGAAAAACCGCAGTGTTTTTTGCAGCAGCCATGGAGCCACCGGCTAAACATAAACTAAGACAACCGGTGATAAAGGTTACCAATACTCTTTTCATTAAACTTCTCCTTCACATTGATGTTAATGTTATTCTACTAATAATTTTGTTGGATGTCACGTTTCATTCAACAAGCCTTACGCAGGGAAACCATTGTCTACTACCCGTATAATATAAGAAACCCGCGGGGCCTTGCTTTTAAGGCCTTACGGGTTTCAATGTGTTCATTAGAAGCTTTATTAGAACCCCTGCTGCTCGGTGCGGAGAATGATCTCGTTCTGCAGCTCGGCGGTGAGGTTATTGAAGTAATCGCTGTAACCGGCCACGCGGACAATGAGATCATTGTAATTCTCCGGATGATGCTGGGCGTCCCGGAGCATATCGCTGTCCACCACGTTGAACTGGATGTGATGGCCGTCCATGCGGAAGTAAGCTCGGATCAGGTCCTTCAGGCATTCCAGACCGGTCTCGCCTTCCAGCACGGCGGGGGTGAACTTCTGGTTCAGCAGCGCGCCGCCGGTGCGGAGCTGGTCCAGCTTGGCAGCGGATTTGATGACTGCGGTGGGGCCACATTTGTCCGCGCCCTGCACCGGAGAGATGCCTTCGGAGAGGGCTACGCCGGCTTTTCGGCCGTCCGGGGTGGCGCCGATGACGGAGCCGAAGTATACGTGGCAGGTGGTGGGCAGCATTTCCACCCGGTACTGACCGCCGTTGGGGGTCGGTCTGCCGTTGACCAGGCCGTAGATAATTTCAAACATACCCATGATTAGGCTGTCTGCTTCATCGTCGTCATTGCCGTATTTGGGCGTCTTGTTCAGAAAGATCTGGCGTTCCTTCTCGAAGCCTTTGAAGTTCGCGTCCAGCACGGCCAGCAGCTTATCTATGGTCAGAGTCCGATCATCGAAGACGTGCTTTTTGATGGAGCTGAAGCAGTCGGTAATGGAGCCCAGACCCACGAACTGGATGTAGCGGCTGTTGTAGCGGGCGCCGCCGGCGTTGTAGTCCCTGCCCCTGGTAATGCAGTCTTCGGTGATGACGCTCAGGAAGGGAGAAGGCATATATTGGGCATACATCTTTTCGATGACATTGTTGCCGCGGATGTCCACGTCGATGAAGTAGGCGATCTGTTGCTTAAAGGCTGCCATCAGGTCGTCCATGCTTTGGAAGCTCCGGGGATCGCCGGTCTCCAGGCCGATCCGCTTGCCGGTCCGCGGATCGACGCCGTTGTGCAGGGTGATCTCCAGCACCTTCACCATGTTGAAGTAACCGGTGAGGATATAGGCTTCCTTGCCGAAGGCGCCTACTTCCACACAGCCGGAGGTGCCGCCCTGGCGGGCGTCTTCCAGACTCTTGCCCTGGCGCAGCAGCTCCTGCACCACGGCGTCATGGTTGAACACAGATGGGAAGCCCATGCCTTCCCGGATGACCCGGCCGGCTTCGATGACGAATTTATCCGGGTTCTTTTTACTGATCTGCACGTTGGTGGACGGCTGCAGGATGCGCATATCCTTGATCACGTCCAGCAGGAGATAGGAGACGTCGCACACGCCGTCGGTACCGTCCGCCTTCATACCGCCGATGTTGATGTTGCAAAAATCGGTGTAGGTGGCGCTTTCCTTTAGGGTGATACCCACCTTGGGCGGCGCGGGCTGGTTGTTGAACTTCACCCAGAAGCTTTCCAGCAGCTCCATGGCGCTTTCCCGGGTGAGGGTGCCGGCTGCGATCTCTCGCTGATAGAAGGGATTCAGATGCTGGTCCAGATGGCCGGGGCAGTAGGCATCCCAGGTGTTCAGCTCGGTGATGACGCCCAGATGGACGAACCAGTACATCTGCAACGCTTCATGGAAGGTGTGCGGCGCGTGGGCCGGAACCCATTCGCAGTTCTCCGCGATCCGGATCAGTTCGGCTTTCCGCTGCTCATCCCGGCATTCCGCAGCCATTGCACGGGCCTTTTCCGCATAGCGCCCGGCAAAGATCATCAGCGCGTCGCAGGCGATGTCCATGCCCTTTAGTTCTTCCTGCTTATCATAGGCCGCGAAGTCGTTGACAAAGTCAAGCTGATCAAGCTGTTCCTTGATCTCGGCCTTGAAATCCAGCATACCCTTGCGATAGATTTTATCGTCACAAACGGTGTGACCGGGGGCTCGCTGTTCCATAAATTCGGTGTAGATGCCGGCCTCATAGCAGTCATGCCATTCCGGGGTCATCTGATCCATAATCAGGTCGCGGATGGCTTTGCCCTTCCAGAAGGGGATGATGGTCTCTTTCTGGATCTTCTTGGACTCGGGGCTGACCCTGAAGAAGATCTTTTCACGCTGGTCCATAATCTCGAAGTCTTCGACACTATGACAGCACAGTTCGGGATAAGTGGGCGCGGACTGGGGTTGGGGGCCGCGTTCGCCCACGATCAGTTCCCCATCCAAAATGACCACGGTCTTGTTGGCGCAAAGATGTTTGAACGACAGCGCCCGCAGCACCGGGATGGAGACCTTGCCCTGATACTTCTGATACGCTTCTGTGATTAGAACGGCACGTTCGATGGAGATGATGGGCACGGTGCTGACGCTCTGCTGACGCAATTTCCGGATACGCTCATTCATACCAAGGTTCTTGGTAGTTTCGGTAGCCATGATAATCTAACCTCCTATATGGACATTCAAACCCTGCCTGGACAGGATTTCCGCCAGTTCCTGCAGCTGCTCCGCCGCAGGCACCGCAATGTGGGAGATGGTGTACGGCAGGCGCAGGCGATGGTACTTCGCCTCTGCCATTTTGTGATAAGGCAGCAAATAGATTTCTGTCGATCCCAGATCGCGCATCAGAGCGCCGATGCGCCGGATATGTTCGGGCGCATCGTTAACGGTGGGCACCAGGGGCACACGAATCCACACATTGGCGCCTTTCTCCACGATATGGCGCAGATTGCGCTGAATGAGCGCGACCGGTACCTTCGTGTACTTCCGGTGTACATCATCATCCAGATGTTTGATATCGTAGAGGAACAGGTTTGTATAAGGCAGCACCGCGTCAAAAACATGCTCCGGCACAAAGCCGCTGGTATCTACCGTGGTGTGATAGCCCCGCTCCCGGCAGCGTTTCAGAAATTCCACCGCGAACTCCTTGTGACATAGGGGTTCGCCGCCGCTCAGGGTCACGCCGCCGCGGCTCTGTTCATAGAAGACGGTGTCTTTACCCACCTCTGCCAGCACCTGCTCCACGGTCATTTCTTTACCCAATCTTTCCATGGCCAGAGTAGGGCAAACGTCGGCACATATACCGCAGCGGACGCAGCGCTCCATATCAATGACGATGCCCTGCTCCCTACCTTTCAGGGCTTGATGGGGGCAGGCTTCCGCGCAGGACATGCATCCGATGCATTTCTCGCCGTACCACACGATTTCCGGCTGGAAGACTTGGGACTCCGGGTTATGGCACCATGCGCAAAGCAGCGGGCAACCCTTCAAAAAGACGGTGCTGCGGATGCCCGGCCCGTCGTGAATGGAATACTTTTGGATGTTGTTGACCAACGCAGTTGTCACAGCAACGCCTCCCTAATAAATATATTAACAAAATGGGAACAGGCTGAAAATATCTTGCTCCCGGATAAACATCAGCTAAGTTCAAAACCGTCTGCCAGAGGGTCTTCCGGGTCTATCATAAACGTACTCATGCCGGTAATAAAGGCGCGGCCGCTGATTTCCGGCACAATTGCCCGCATACCCGCTATTTCCGTCTCTTCAATGATCCGGCAGGTGAATATGCTTCCGAGCAGGCTCTCGTGAACAAAGGTCTCATTGAGCTTCAGTTCGCCTTTTGCATGCAACAGCGCCATTTTCGCAGAGGTACCGGTACCGCAGGGAGATCTGTCAATGGCGGCGGAAGTAATGATGACGGCGTTCCGGGCGGAAACACCGGGTGTATCGGAAGGAGCGGAAAACTCGATGTGTGTAACCCTGTCCACGAAGGTGAGCAAGGGATGGCGGACCTGAATCTGTTCATTGATGTAGTTTCTCAGCAAAACTCCCTTGGCCACAATTTCTTTGGAGCGTCCCGGCACCAGCTCCAAACCAAGAGCGGCCGCCGGCAGGATTGCATACATATTTCCGCCATAGGCTACGTCAAAGGTAACACGGCCGAATTCGGGTGTGTCGACGTAGTAGTCACGACCAATCACCAGGGCGGGTGCATTCACGAACGTAACGCTCTTCGCGCTTTGATCCTCTACTTTTACACGGGCTTTCACAACGCCGTTAGGCGTATCCAAAACAATGTCAGTAAAGGGTTCTTGCACTTCCACCATGCCGGTTTCCACCAAAGCCGTGGCAACGCCGATGGTGTCATGTCCGCACATGGGAAGCCAGCCGCCGGTTTCATAATAGATTACACCGATATCTGTCCCGGGGGTGCAGGGGGGCGTTAAGAACGCGCCGGACATAACTTCATTGCCACGAGGTTCCAAACTCAAGACCTTGCGCATCCAGTCATGATGCGTCTGCATGTAAATGAATTTTTCTTGCATGGTCGAACCGGGAATCACCGGCACACCACCAACCACGGTTCTGGTGGGTTCCCCACCGGTATGCGTATCTACTGTTTGAAAAGTTCTACAAATTTTCACAGTGTGCCAGCCCATCAAATGCAATGGGCCCTCCTTTCGTATATCAGTTGAATTTTCTTGCTGTTGGACCGGGTAGCCAAAATCTTATTTGCCCAGCAGAATAAAGGGGATACGCGTGACGAACGGGACATAGGTGATGAGCAGTAAAGCCAACATGCACGCACAGGTAAATGGTAACGACGATTTTATAGTCTCCCCAAAGGAACACTTGGCAATGTTGGTGGCGGAATAGAGGCAAACGCCTACCGGCGGCGTGCCGAGGCCGATTACCAGGTTGATGCAGATGATCATGCCCACTTGGACGGGGTCCATGCCGAGGCTTACCATGGCCGGCGCCAAAATTGGCGCTACCAGCATGATGGCCGGCGCGCTGTCCATAAACATACCTACCACCAGCAAAGCCATATTGATGAGAATCAGTTTCACCACAAGTGAGACGGGCATGGCGACCAACGCTTCCGTCAGATGCACGGTCAGACGTTCATTGGAAATGACCCAGCCAAACAGGTAGCAGCCGCCTACTATCAGCATGACGGTGCCGCTATCGATAGCGCTGTCCACCAGCGCTTTCCATAAACCTTTCAGGTTAATGGTTCTATAGACGAGGCCGGACAAAACTAAAGCGTATACAACAGCTGCGGCGGCTGCTTCCGTGGGGGTGAACCAGCCGCAGATGATGCCGCCAATGACCACTGCCGGCAAGCCCAAACAGGGCAACGCAGAAAATGTGGCTTTTAGACGGTCCTTCATTGGCACACGTTCCATCTTCCGATAGTTCCGCTTCACGGCAAAGAAATAGACAACGATCATCATAAACAAACCCATCATAATGCCGGGCACCACGCCGGCAATGAACATATCGCCAACGGAGACCTTGGCCGCGGCGCCGTAGATGACGAAGGCCAGACTGGGCGGGATTACCGGACAACAGGTGGAAGCCGCAGCGGTCAGACCGGCGGTAAAGGGTGCGTCATATCCTTCCTTTTTCATGGAGGGGATCATCAGCGAACCCACCGCCGCCGTACCGGCCACTGCGGAACCGGAAACCGTACCGAACATCATGCACACCAGCACGTCCACCATAGCCAGACCGCCGCGGATATGGCCTACGAAAGCCTGAGCGAAATTGACCAGACGCTGGGTGATGCCGCCCTGATTCATGATATTGCCCGCTAAAACAAAGAAAGGCAGGCATAGCATCGTAAAGCTGTTGACCCCGTAAATGATGCGCTGAGGGATCAGAAACCAGGATACTTCACCGATACTTAACGCATAAGCTACGGTGGAAATAATCAGTACGAAAGCAATGGGCACCCCCAATGCCAAAAACAGAAAAAATGAGGCGAACAAAACAATACTCATGCCGGCACCCCCGATCCTTTCTTATCACCGGCAAGTGGAATAGGGGTTGCTTTGCCGAAGCAGATAATCTCCAGCAACTGGACAAAGGTATGATAGATCATCAGAATTCCACAGATGGGAAGGGACACATAAAACCAGGACATGGAGATTTTTATAGCTATCCCCACATGTGCCATCTGCGCAGCCGTGTATTGCCAGCTGGTAAACGTAAAAATAATCAATGCAATTAAAAGAATAGTATGAGAAAAAATCATCATTATTTTTTTTGCTATACCATGAAAACAATTAATGATGGCGTCCACACCGATGTGCAGCATATGTTTACTGGCTACCGCACAGCCCAGCATTGTTGTCCAGACAAAAATATAACAGGAAAACTCCGTGGCCCAACTAATGGAGGCGCCAAACCATCGAAGCACCAGCTGCATGATAACAGCGATGCATAAGGCCGCGCTCATTACACCCAGCGCGACACGGGAAACGGTATTGATCCCATCGCCGATCCGCTGGAGCCGGAAAATCACTTTTCCCATAAAGATTCCCCTTTCTGTTATTCAGCGTGGAACCGAGCCTATTCGGGCTCGGTTCCATGTTCAAAATATGGGTGAGAAAGCGGATCACGTCGATAATCCGAAGGTAGTTACTTTTTGACGCTATCGATAATCGCAATCAGTTCTTTCCATTCGGGATGTGCGGCAAGCTGTTTGTCATACACGGGCTGGACGGCTTCCCGCCAGGCATCCCGGTCTTCCGGATAAGTAATGGTAAAGCCTTTGGCTTTGTACTCGTCGATTAGGGCCTCATCGCTTTCCAGGAACCATGCGCGCTGGGCGGCGCCGGCTTCTTGGGCGGCGGTCTGAATCAGTTGCTGGTCTTCCGGAGTCAGTTCGGACCACCAGGTATCGTTGCAAACCACAAGGCCGCTAGAATAGAAGTGATGGATGATGCAGGCGGAGTTCACTGCTTCGATGTAACCATCGGCCACAGCATACAGGAAGCTGTTATCCTCACCGGAAACCACGTTGGTCTGCAGGCTGGTGTAGATTTCGCCGGAAGATACGGAGATGGGGACAGCGCCCAGAGCTTTGTACATATCCATGCAGACTTCGTTCATCATGCTTCTCATGCGAACACCCTTCATATCCTCCACGCTGTTGATCACAACATCCTTGGTAAGTATGTTACGCCAACCGTCTTCATGGAAAGCAATGGCTTCTAAATCGTCCACCGCAGAGACTTCTTTCAGAATCCGCGTGCCGAATTCGCTGGCAAGGGCTCTTTCCACGTGCTCGCGATCATCAAACAGGAAAGGCATTTCGAAGATGGACAGGTTGGGCACAAAACCGCCGAGACTGCCGGTGGAGCACCACATGATCTCCAGGTTGCCGGACTGGGCCATTTCCACGCCTTCGATCTCATCGGTGGTCAGATCGCCGGCATGTACATTCACGGTGACGCGTCCATTGCTGCGTTCTTCTACCAATTTTTTGAAATACTGCGCGCCGTAATCAAAGGGTGAGCCAGCTCCGCACACATGGGCCACACGAATGGTGTAGCTCGGCGCTTCTGATGTTGCCCCGTCAGAACCGGCAGGGGGTTCCGCTTTGTTGCCGCAGCCTGCTACCAGCACTACGGTCAAAATCATGATAACCATCAACATTAACAGCTTTTTCATTTTTCCTCCTCCTCTTTTTTTATAATAGCCTCCCGGCATTCACCGAGTCAGATGGCACCAAGCTTTGCTTGAACCATCGTTATTAAAATCCTCCTTTTTTCGTAGGGGGGATTTTCGTAAAAATTATGATAACTGCAACATAAATCATCTAAACACGATAATAACAAAATTCTCTCAATAATCTAATATACTTAAGGATGCTTTTTGTTTGTTTAATTTTAAAAAATAAAACCAAAACATATCCTAAAGTACACCCTTGCGGACCTGGCGCTTTTCCCCGGAACTTGGCCCATTTTCGTAAATATCACCCTGTTTTTTTATTAATATCAATGATATACTTTAAAAATAATATTTGGTGTATTCTAGACTATTGGCATGTGCATAACGATTTAGCATAGGAGATGAGCATATGGATCTCAATGATAACTATAAGCTTTTGATGCCTTCGACGTTTCAAACGATCAACGAAATGATCGCGGAGCTATACGATGATACCAAAACCATCGCCGACCGCATGCAAAAATTTGCTAAATCGCTCTATAATATCATCTATTTTGAGAAAGCCAACGTTTTGTTTTATGAAAGACTGAATGAAACCTACAAAACCCACTCCTCTTTTGTGGTTAATTGGGATAAACAAAGCTGGCAGAGCTACAATGAATGGTACTGCCACTTCGATGATGTTTTGCCTATTCTGGATTCCAACAACTACGTTTTATTCCGTACCAGTGATATGTTCAATGACCAGATGCGGCAAAAGACCGACTATTACCGGGAATTCCTTGATCCGGAGAATTTGCACGACTCCATTGAGGCCAATTTCAAAATTCAAAGTAAAAGTGCGCTGCGGGGTATCTTTTCGATTCATCGCCCCAGAGACAAGCGGGCGTTCAGCACCAGTGAGCTGGAGATTGTCAAGATGTTCCAGCCGCATTTTACAAATGTGTTGCGCAACTACGGCTCGGAAGCCAGCTTGTTCAGCTTTCTGCATTTGATTGAGAAGCAAAACTGTGTCGGCATATGCCTCTTTGATAAAGAACTTAAACTGGTAGGCTACAATGCCACATTTGAAACATTTCTCAATGAGCATGACGAATCGGATTATCTGAATAATATCTTTATCACCACCGCGCGGGCAGTGTGCAAACAGCTGGATGAAGAGCATCTGCGTAATGGCATGAGGCCGAACCCCGTGGAATATAAGTTTAAAGACCGGCCTGTTTTTATGGAGGTAAACAAAGCATATCTGGACCCCGCGAAAACGAAAGAATACTATTGCTGCATGCTTTACGACCTCTCCCGGATTCTGGGCAAGACGCTGGAACAGATCAAACATCAGTATGACCTGACGCCAAGAGAATTTGAAATCGTAAACCGCCTACTGCGGGGGTATTCCAACGACATGATCGCCAAAGAGCTTTTCATCAGCATCCCCACCGTGAAAAAGCATCTGGCCTCGCTCTATTGTAAAATGGATATCAACGGGCAAAAACAGATTATGGAAAAGATCAAGTTTCTCTAATACAGGTATTTTTTAATTATTTATATAGTAAACAAATAACCACCGAAGTAATATAAAATCCTCGGTGGTTACTTGTTTTTATGCCTATGTACTTGCCTGCTAATTTGCCTGCGAAACTACTGAAACTTGCGGGAATTAAGGGATTGTTAAAAGGAGTTGACCCAACCCCGCTAATAAATTAAAAACCCGCAAATCCTTAATATATAAGGCATTGCGGGTTTCTTAAAGTGGTTAACTGGTCGGGATGACACGATTTGAACGTGCGACCTCACGGTCCCGAACCGTGCGCTCTACCAAACTGAGCCACATCCCGATAATTAAAATTACAGCGACAAATAATATATTAACCTAAAATGCCTCTGTTGTCAATTTGAAAACCTCGCAATTAAAGCTAATAATTAACTCTTTTTTGTTTAAACTATACCTAACACATATAAATGGAGGTGCAAAATGAGTAGCCTTAGTCCATTTACTTTCTCAACTGCAATTCAAGGCGTTCAAGTAAAGCCGTTAACGCAGGACGGGCAACAGATACGTGTCAGGTATAATGGTTTGCTGGATCAAAGCGGCGCCAATCAAGTATGGATCCACGGCGGTTTAGGTGACCTAAATGAATGGAGAGATATTAAAGACTATGTTATGGACAAAACCGGTGAAGGCTGGGAGCAAACAATAGAATTAAACGACAAACAATTTAATTTTTGTTTTCGCGATAGCAACCAAAACTGGGATAATAACAGCGGGGCAAATTGGATTTACAGAATAACGTAAGATACGTGGCTGGCTTAATTGCCGGCCACAGTTCTTTATCTGACGTTGCATAAAGTTAAGATATTAGTTTTTTGGTTAATTCACATCCCAGTACCCAAAGCGCAGCTGTTGACAATTGCTGGGGAGCTATAGCGTCAAAAAGTATGGTGGCTTTGGGTGGAAACTCATCATCTCCTTCCCACATTACAACTACCAGCGGTAACTTTGGAAAAGCCGGAATTATTACGGAACAGTCGCCCAGTGATGCAGGTATCCCACCCAATAGTTTGGACCTTGCTAATAGTTTTTCAGGCTGATTTCCAAATTCACGGCTAATCGGGTTGCAGGCATCATTTAAAAAAGGTACGTAATGATGTATTCCATCAGGCAATTCCAAAAAAGAAATCCATCTTCCCCTTGGTGGCAGTCCGCTGCACTGGATAATATATTGGAGTATCAGTGTGGCATCGTTAAGGGCTACTTGATCTCCAGATGCTGTGGTAACTTCGCCACTTTGCACTGATACATAGTGTTTGCGGTTATAATAATCAATAATCAAATGATTATGGTCTTTGGAAAAAAATGCGCCACTTGTTAAGATTATTTCTTCCAGGTTGGAGTTGATAAAATCATTAACGGCAGCAGAATGAGCAGTAAGTTCGTTACACATTAATATACCTCCCCAACTAAATAAGCCAGCACATTATTTGGCAAGCAAATATAGGATAATTGCGGTGATTCCACCAACCAGCATGATAACGGTTCCTATGCCTCCAAAATTAGCCAGCAGGTTTAACTTTAATCCCTCATTTTCAGCTTTTTCGCGCATGCGGTTATAAACCGGTATTCTGCCTGCAACGCCCATGGCCATAGAATCTGCAATATCCGGTTCGCCGCCTTTTGCCAGCAAGCTGTTAACTGTGATTTCGATAAAATCGGTTTTTTGCTCCGGCTCAAGGGATTGATAATATGCACTAAGATATTCTTTATATATTTTTTCTTTGGGCTTCATACTTTTAAAAAAATACTTGCGGTCTTCTCTGGTTAATCGCCGCATAGTCTTACCCATTAAATTAATTTCTGCTTCATTCAGATCAAACTTTTTTTTAAGAAGATTAATAAATTCTTCGGCCAAATCGATCCCACCCGATTTTTTAGGTCTATAAAAACATCAATTTGATAATATATAATAATACAAGACGATTATAACATCAAATCAGTTGGAAAGCCCGTGCCCGCTAAGAAAAATTATAATTTAGAAACGGATGCGGTTTTTGAATGGAGGATAATATGGATGTATATGCTCTTGTAGGGCCAAGCGGTACCGGGAAGAGCCATAGGGCAGTTTTACTTGCTAATAAATTAGGTGCCGAGGTAATTATTGATGATGGTTTGGTTATCACCGGAAGTCAAATTGTTGCCGGAGTCTCCGCCAAAAAGCAACCAACCAGGATAGGCGCTATTAAAACCGCGCTTTTTACTGAAGTAGAACACATGAAAACAGTTATAGAATACATCAACAGAATCAAGCCGGCTAAAATATTACTCCTTGGCACTTCTACAAGAATGGTGGATAAAATAGCCGAAAGGTTAATACTGCCTGTAATAACAGAATACGTATATATAGAACAAATTGCCTCAGAAAAGGAAATTCGGAAAGCAAGAAGAATGCGAACACAGCACAGTAAACATGTTATACCGGCTCCCACCATTGAAGTGCGAAAAAGTTTACCTGAAACAATTATTAACCCACTTCAGGTTTTCTTGCGCCGTAAGGGTTACCAGGGTAATAAGGGTTGGTTGGAACAATCAATTGTCAGGCCGACCTTCACAATGTATGGTAAATTATCTATTTCTCAGGGCGCGTTAAGGGCTATTGCCACCCACGCCGCAGCTGCTGTTCCCGGTGTGGCCGAAGTTAAGCGATTAAACATAATTAGAAGCGAACAGGAAGTAAGCGTTGAAATTGAAGTTATCCTTGATTTAACAAGCAAAATTAACGAGACCAGCAGAGATATCCAGTTCAGGATCAAAGAATATATTGAAACAATGACCGGTCTGACGATTAAGAGTATTAATGTGACCGTTGCCGGTGTTAAGGTGCAGGAAATAGTATAAGCAGGGAGAGATGCTCCCTGCTTTTTTATGCTTTGGTCGCAAAAACATGTTTTCCTATTTTAGTTAATACAGGCAAGGTTTTGATCCAGTTATCAGTGGAGATGTGCGGGTTATAAAAAAACAACGCGCCTCCCGTTGGATCATAACCTTCCAGGGCTTTTACCGCTGCCTGCACTGCCGCTTCGTCCGGTTTAAGGTTAATGGTGCCGTTGGAAACCGGGGTAAATTGACAAATACGTTCATTACGTTGTAGGATAACTTCCCTGATCGAATCGGGAAAGTAAGGGCTTTCCGTCCTATTTAAAATGACTGCGCCAATTGCAACCTGACCGTCAAAGCTTTCACCTCTGGCTTCAGCATATATAGCTCTTGTGAGGAGCAGGAAATCCTCTCTTGTTATGCTGCCGCGTGAGGTTGCTATTGTTTCGATGTCTCCGGACGGTATATTAAGGACCTGGTATTGTTTTATTACCGTTGTTTTCAGGTTGTTGGCCCGCATCAATAGGTTTAAATCGATGTTAAAAGTTTGTGCTATCTTTGACAGCGTGTCTCCTGGTTGAACGATATAGCTCACTGAGCCGTCATATAACCCTCCCGTTTCTTTTTCGACATCAGCATAAACATTAGCGGCAAATAAGCAGAGCAAGCATATTACTACAAGTAACAAGCCTGTAATTTTGGAAAAATGATTAAACATTTTCCCCTCCTTTCTGAACAAAAATTAGCTTAGACAATTTATATATATTTTATACATGCAAAATTATCCATAAAAACAAAAAAATCCCGTAAGGGATTTTTTTGTTTAGAAGTCAGGAGTCAGGAGTCAGAATTCAGAATGTGTACAGCCGGCCAGTTTTTTTTATTCTGACTCCTGGCTACTGGCTCCTGACTTCTGTTTTATATCTGTAAAAGCAATGCATTTATAATTGATGCTGCAATGGTACTTCCTCCCCGGGTACTTAAAATTGTTACATAGGGAACTTTATTCAGAGCAACCAATAAATCCTTCGATTCTGCGGCGCCCACAAAACCAACCGGTGTCCCGACTACCAGTGCCGGTTTAACTTTACCGCTTTCAATCATCTCGCATAGTGTAAATAACGCTGTAGGCGCATTACCGATAACTACTATGTCACCGGATAGAGTTCCTGCTCTTTGCATGGCAACCATTGCCCTTGTTTGCCCGGTTGCGGCGGCCTCTTTAATTACTAGCGGATCATTGATCAGGCAGTATGATTCCACATTTAAAGAATTTAGCTTATTTTTATTTAATCCCGCCAGTACCATATTAACGTCTGATATAAGTTTACAGCCATTGCGCAGGGCGTTTAGCCCGTTTCCAACAGCTTCAGGGTGTATCCGAACCAGGCTGGCAATATTAAAATCACCGGTGGTATGAATAATTCTTTTGGTTATAGCTTTTTCTCCCACAGGCAGATTCATTAATTCGGGAACGTTTTTTTCTATTATAGCCATACTTTCCCGTTCAATTGCCTGTGGATCTATACAATACTTCAACTGGATACCCCCCTGACCCGATTCATGATTATATCCAGTAGGAGCGGGTCTGTGCCGATATGCTCGGACATGTTGATGCTGACACCCGGATAAATTATTTTTTCTTTGGCCAGTATCTCCGGTATATCACGCTGCATATGCAGGCCAAGATAGAGGAATAAAGGAACTACGATAATTTTTGTGGCCCCCTGTTTAACCACTTTGGCTATCGAAGCTGGCAAATCCGGTTGGTTAAACTGTAACGCTGCTCCTTCAACTATAAAATCTTCAGTTATATTGGAAGATACCATGGTTTTAATCTTTTGCAGCGTAGCTTGCGCTTCAGGAAGCCTGCTTCCATGACTAAGTAAAACTATTGCAGTCTTCAAATATAATCATTCCTCTCAAGATCCAGAATTTTAGTAAGCAATTGTTCAGTAGTACCAACAGAACTAGAAACAGAGCCATGAACAGAAATGGGTCGCTCAATCAGCACCACCGGAATTGACAGTGACAATGCAGCCTCAATTTTAGCCACGGTGCCTCCGATAGCACCGCTATCCTTTGTAACAAGGACATCAGCTCTAAAATCATTAAGTAAAGCTTTGTTTAAGGCAATGGAAAAAGGGCCTTGCATTGCAATAATGTCAACCGGCGATATACCCAAATCCAAGCAAAGTTTTAGCCCGTCCAGGTCGGGTAAAATCCTTGCCACAACACGCTTACCCCGGCTCTGTGCTGCATGGCAAAAAACAGACAGTGTCTTCGTGCCGGTAGTTGTGAAAACAGTCTCGCCGGCTAATTCTACAGCCTTTTTAGCGGCATCAGTATATCCCGGCACACGATGGATTAGTGTATGCTCAGGAATAATACAACCAGGCCGTTCATACCTGATGTAAATGATCCCTGTTTGCCGGCAAGCGCTTTGGGCATTG
Organism: Desulfotruncus arcticus DSM 17038; assembly: GCF_900113335.1. Classification (GTDB taxonomy): domain Bacteria; phylum Bacillota; class Desulfotomaculia; order Desulfotomaculales; family Desulfallaceae; genus Desulfotruncus; species Desulfotruncus arcticus. The sequence continues at coordinate 8,294 of NZ_FOOX01000005.1, read as the reverse complement.
GCTGTAACCAGTTCAGCAAAAGGATGTGTTGCATCGATCAGTAGTTGTATGCCCCTGGTTTGGATTAAATCAATTATCTCTCTTGTACCCAGACGCTGCTGAATAACCTCATTAGCACCCGCTTCTTTAAGTAAAGAGCCTCCGTATGGAGTCGCGGCGCAGACTATTACCTGGTAGCCTTCCCGGACAAGCGCTGTCGTAATTTCTTTACTTTCGCTGGTGCCGCCCAGGATTAAAATCATACAGTATACCCCCGCGGGGTTATTATAAACCCTCCCGCTGCCTTGGTGGATTTATTGCCGATTATTACAGTGGTGAGCATATCAACAGGATAAATTAGCATGTTTTCCAGATCAGTTATATAAATTTCCTCTTGCCGGCGTGCGGTGTTTTTTACTATTCCCACCGGAGTTGAAGGTGCTTTATATTTAAGCATAATATCCCTGGCGCTTTTTAGCTGCCAGTTTCTTTTGTTGCTTGCCGGATTATACAGAACGATTACAAAATCGGCGTTAGCCGATGCTTCCAGACGTTTCTCAATAATTTCCCATGGTGTTAAAAGGTCACTGAGACTGATCACTGCAAAATCGTGCATGAGCGGAGCACCCAAACGGGCTGCAGCAGATGTGGCAGAGGTTATGCCGGGAATGATGTCCACAGGAATATTATTTAGTTCCCCTTTTTTCTCCAGTAATTCAAGTATCAGCCCTGCCATACCGTAAACCCCCGGGTCCCCACTGCTGATAACGGCAACTTTACGACCCGACAAGGCCTGGTCAATAGCTGCCGCACCGCGTTCAATTTCCCTGGTCATGCCTGTGCTGATTATTTCTTGATTAACTATGATGTTCTTTATGAGTTCTACATATGTTTTATACCCCACAATTACTTCAGCATGCTTAAGCGCAGTTAAAGCCCTGCTGCTCAAGTCCTCGATTGCGCCTGGCCCGGTGCCTATTACTGCAATGGATCCTCTGCCACTGCCACTGTTATGCCCGGGAATTTTTGTTTCGGTAATAGCAGCTCACCCTTTCCTGTTGCCATAAGTGCTGCTGGTTCACAAACAGCTGGCACACCAACATTTTTTTGAACGAAATCAGAATGCTGTATACACACATTGGTTTCATTGATAAAGCAATTAATCTCATCAGCTGAAAATGTCAAAACCGGAATCTTTAAGGCAGCGGCGGTTTGAATTAAACCGGGTTCCGCAGCTTTTAATTGAATGGTAGCTATTGCCCGCAGGCTCAAAGGAGACCGGTTGCATATTTCCAGTGAAGTATTGATGGCATCCAATAACTTGTCCGCAGACGTTCCAGAACGACAGCCAATTCCGACCACCAGGTTGCGCGGACGTAAAAACAGCGTATTGGCAAGGCGGTTAGGAATAATTTCGTTGGTAATAATCACATTGAAGTCCGCCGACCTGTGGCGGTTTGGATAATCGGATAAAGCTAAAAAGTTTAATGATGTGTCCCCGGCAATTTTTAATTTTTTACTACCGTAAAAGTAAACCATTCCTCCATTGACAATAGCGCTGTTAACAGCTTTGACGGCTGATACAGGATCTAACGCATAATTATATTCCCTGGCCAAATCATCAACCGCGGGTAAACCCTGAACATCTGTGGCCGTAGTAATTACAGGTTTGGCGCCAATTAACTCTGCAATATGCCTGGTTAATTTATTTGCTCCGCCGAGATGACCTGAAAGCACACTGATTACGTTATTGCCGTTCTCGTCAATTACGAGCACAGCGGGGTCAGTGGTTTTGCTCTTGACCAGACTTGCGATAACCCGAACAACTATGCCAAGGGCCATAATAAAGATAATCTGGCGATATAATGGAAATATTTCCCTTACAAGGCCGGACAGGCTTTTAAAATAAATAGTATCATCAGCTCTGGCGGAAGATCTGTCAGAGCCCTGGTTAAATAAATAAAGGTCGGTCTCACTGCCGTTTTGTCCAAGCTTTCTTTTAATCTGTGAACCTAAATTATAACTTCGCCTGGTAATGCAGATAACGGCGGTTTTCACTGCTTGCCTCTCCGATAAGAATGACTAAAATCAGCATCGTAAAGACGTGATGGCAGGTAACCTGCCTGAAATGCCTGACTGACGATAATCATGGCTGTTTTGGTTATCCCTGCTTCCTTAACCTTTCCTGAAATGTTTTCCAGGTTGCCGGTCACAATCCGCTCATCAGGCCATGATGCTTTTTCAATAACAGCTACCGGGGTGGTTTGGCTAAAACCTCCGGCGATAAGTTCAGCAGACAACTCTTCCAGCAAATGAACGCTTAAAAATATACACATAGTGGATTTATGAGCAGCCAGTGATCGTAATGTTTCCGTTTCCGGCACTGGTGTACGTCCTTCCATCCTGGTTAGGATAACCGTTTGAGTGATGCCCGGTAAAGTAAGCTCGTGGGGGATGGCTGCCGCTGCTGCCAGAAAGGAACTGACACCAGGTATTACACAAAACGGCACAGACTCCTTGCGCAATACATCCATTTGCTCCTGAATTGCGCCGTATAAAGAAGGATCTCCGGTATGAAGGCGAACAACTTCCAGACCTTTACGGTGTCCCTCTATCATTAATTGAGTAATTTGCTCAAGGGTCATTCCCGCGCTATTATATATTTCGGCGTTTCGGTCGCATATTGTTAATAGCTCTTTGTTAACAAGCGAACCGGCGTAAATAACAATTTTAGCCCGGGCTAAAACCTTGGCCCCTTTAACGGTAATTAAATCGGGATCACCGGGACCCGCGCCCACAAAATAAATCATTAAAAATCCCTCCGCTTTTTAATACTTTAGGACAGTATACATGGCCATTTTGCGGTCAGGGGACACACCTCTTTGAGGAATGTCCCCAATTTATGCCAGAGTTAAGACGCGCACTAAGGGAAGTGAATTAGCGCGCTTTTTTAACAATCATTAAGGACATGTAGTCCAGGTTTTTACCTTCAATTTCCTCAAGCTTGCTTGTCGAGAATTCATCAGGATATCCACAGCGGCTGACATAATATGTTTCAACATTGTCAATTTCTTTAAAAAAATTAATCAATTCGGGTAGACGCTTGTTAACTTTCATCAATACTACTGAGTCAAAAAGGTCTAAAACTGAACGTAAATCGTCAAGATTATAAGCTGCTGGAATGATCGCCAGTTTCTCTTCCCTTTCTACCAGTGGCTCTTGGATAAAAGCAGAACATGCGGATATTGATGTAATGCCCGGAATTGTTGAAGTAATTATTTCCGAATGTGCTTCCCTGATATATCTAAGCAGGTAACCGTAAGTACTGTATAAGGTTGGATCACCGATGGTAATAAAAGCGACATTTTTGCCTGATAGTAGCTCTGCTGCAACCTGAGCGCCTGCTTCTCTCCAACATTTTTCCAACAGTTTCTGGTCCCGGGACATGGGAAACTCCAGTTCCAGTATTTTATACTCCCTGGCTACCGCGTTTTTTACTACGGTTAAGGCCAAACTGTCCTTTTCCATACGTGACTTGGGAACACATAATACATCAATATCGGATAGAATCCTTTGAGCTTTTATCGTGAGCAATTCCGGGTCGCCCGGACCAACTCCAATCCCATAAAAAATTCCAGTCAATGCGTACTCACCTTTCTTGTTTGGTATTGGTCTATTCTGACTCCTGGCTTCTGACTCCTGTCTCCTGGTATGTAATTATGTAAACTGGATTTAATGCCCGCCACATTCGGTAGTTTCCGTATGGGACGGCGCGGGAAATATTAACCTGGATGATATCACAATTTTTCCCTGTCAGAGCTGCAGTACAAAGAGTCAGGGTTTCCATTGTTACGGCGTTAATTACCAGCCGTCCTTTAGACTTTAGTCTACTCATGGCAACTTGCAGCACCTGAGATAGACAACCGCCACTGCCTCCTATGATAACCCGGTCCGGATCGGGAAGTTTTTCTAAAACGCCGGGCGCCTCACCCTGGATAAAAATTATGTTATCGACTCCTATTTTATTGGCGTTTTCACGGCATAACCCTATACCCAGTGTGTTTTTTTCAATGGCATAAACAGTGCCCCCGGGCGTTAGCAGTGCCGCCTCTATGGATAAAGAGCCGGTTCCCGAGCCAATGTCCCATACCACCTGTCCTGGCGCCAATCTGGTTTTTGCCAGTGTTAACACCCTGACTTCTTCTTTAGTCATGGGCACCTGGTCACGTATGAAGATATCGTCCGGTATGCCCGGGGTCGAGAATGGCCAAAATTTACTCACTATAGATCACCATCACACAATTGGTAAAATCACTTTGGTTTAAAGAGGAAAGTTTCTTTAAGTCCGTGCTTATTATTACTTCATCCTGATAGGAAAGATTGCAGGCTATATATACAGATTTGTTTATGGCACCGCCTTCCAGCAGAGCCCGGGCAATTTCAGTGGGATTTTGCTTGGGACCGGTCAGTGTTATAACTTTATTGTATTTTTTTACCGCTGCTACCAGCGGTAAAATGTCACGTCCGTGGCAGCTGGTTAAAACAGCGTCATCCCAGGTTATTCCTATTTTGGCGCACGCAACTTGCACCGATGATATGCCGGGAATGACATTTACGTTTAAATCCGGCAAATATTTGTTAATAGTACCCAGAATTCCATAAAAACCAGGGTCGCCGGAAGACAGGACGACAACTTTTTCCCCGTTAAGGGCTTTGCTCCTAATTAATTGTAAAACAGGTCCAAGCTCTGCGGTAATGGCAATTTTTTCCGCAGGCAGGGATCTGAACATTTCTAATTGTCTATGGCCGCCGATTAAAACATCGGCATGATCAATTGCGGTCTCGGCGGCCCGGGTCAGGTATTCCTTACTTCCCGGCCCTACACCAACAATGGTTATATTCGCCATCCCAATTTACCACCTATCAAACGGGCTCGTTGATCAGCCGCTAATATTTTTCCGTTCATGGCCAGGAACGCCGTTCCTATTTTTAAGCTGCCCCTGACATATTGTTCAGCTCTTGAGCTGGCCCTTTCTGCTGCTATGCTAATAATTTCAGTTAAATTATTTTTAATCAGAATCTCCAAGATCGCTTCTGTGGTTAAGCTCTCCATTATGGCTAATACCGTTTCTTTTGCAGCGCCGTGTGCAGCGGCCAGGGCAGCGTAAGTTTCCTGTCTGGCATCAGCCACCTTGCTATGGGTATGAAAGATACCTGCAGCTATTTTTATTAATTTACCGTGATGTCCCCATAGCAACACTTGCTCTATACCTCTGTCCACGCATTTCTCCAGCATAAAGCCCACGAAATTGCTCATCTCTACCACGGCCTTTTCCGGCATTCCGTGAGCTGCGGCCCATTTGGCACCGAGCCGGCCGGGTGTCAGGACAACGCTTTTCAAGCCGGCAGCTACCGCCACATCGATCAAAGGTACTAAAGAATCTTTATAGGCTTCCTCAGACATTGGTAAAACTATACCGGTAGTGCCAAGAATAGATATTCCTCCGGTGATGCCCAGTCGCGGGTTTAATGTTCTTCTGGCTACTTTTTCTCCGTCCGGAACGCTTATTGTTACAAGACACCCCTGGCCGTCCGGTAAAGCCTCTTTTAATGCAGTTTCGATCATCCACTGCGGAACAGGGTTAATGGCGGGTTGGCCTACCGGCACCTGGAGTCCTGGTTTAGTTACCGTGCCAACCCCTTGTCCGCCTAAAATAATTATATTACTGTCTGTCGACAGAACTACTTCAGCCATTATTTCCAGGCCGTGGGTGATATCAGGGTCGTCTCCGCCATCTTTTAGCACAACCGCACCTTTACCGTTCAATACGTCGAAGTACCGGCGTATAGACACTTTGATCGTCTTACCGTCCGGATTTATGACAGCTGTTTCAGAGGGGGTACGATTGGTAAGCAAAGATATAGCAGCAGCCTTAGCTGCGGCTGCTGCCGATGCTCCGGTTGTTATTCCTGTTCTCATACTTGCTTCTCCTTAGAAGCTTTTATTTACCGGCTGTAGCAAGCTGTACACGAATGTCATCGTCTACAAGTAACCGGTACGGCTTACACATTTGCACAATACGTGAAGTTGTTCTTTCTCCAAGGTGTTCTTCCAGATCTTCCAGATTAATATTACTGGTTATTACAGTTGGCAGAAGATAATTTAGCCGGTAATTAATAATAGAAAAAATTTTATTGCGTGTCCAATCGGTATAATTATGAGCTCCCAAATCGTCTAAAATCAGCATGGGTACCTCACGTGCCGTGTCCAGCAGGTCTGATTCCGTAACCGTATTTGATCTGTTGGGTCCGTAGGTTGCCTTGATCTGGTCCAGTAAGTCAGGAACTACAACAAACAGAATTTTTTTATTCCTGGATAAAAGCTCGTTGGCTATGCAGCAGGCCAAAAAAGTTTTACCGCTTCCGACAGGACCGGTTAGCAGCAGTCCTTCGGTAGGCGAGTTAATAAGCATATTATTTACAAAACTTTTGGCAGCAAGCAAAGTACTTGCTGCAATATCCCGTAATGATTTATTCCTTCCCGGATCTACGCAGCTTTTGGAGTAAAAGCCCATGTTAAATTTTTCAAAGGTATAGCCTTGAAACTTAGGAGGTATTTGTGAAGCAATAATTTTATAAGTTATAGCTCGCTGTGTATAACATGAACATTGTTCCACAAAGTCGTCATGTACGATCAAACCGCTGTCGTTGCATTTATGGCAAAAAACCAATGTTGGACAACCTTTCTCAATTCATATAAAGTGATTTGATCAAACTTTTTTTGCTTTGCTTATGATCTTCCTTCTTGGTATCTTGCGGCTTTTTTTTAGCAGGATGTTTATTTTTAAATCTCCTGTCATATTCTTCAATGTCACCGGCTGAGGTTATGTTGTTTTTTTCCCATTCAAGCAAGATGCTGTCAATATATTTAAAATTATGCTTTCCCAGCAGTACGGCTCGCCTCAATGCTTCCAGCACCAAAAACGGTTGAATTCTTCGGGACCATGAATTAATTTGATCAATTTCCATTGGCGATAACGGCCTGCCAAATTCTGATTCAAAATTTTTAAATAGATTAATCGAATCCTGTTGAAATTGTTCTGCCTCAATAAAGTTTCTTATATTTTGATTTTCCTGTACCTTGGCACAGGCCCACAATTCAGAAAGTTTTTCGAACAGGGGTTCAAAGTCAAAACCTTTAAAAACTACTTCTCTTTGAGCATCAAAAAAATCAGATACCTTAATCAATTCTTGATGAAGTAAGCTGTTCAGGTTATTTTCAATCTGTTCTTCACTACCTGAAAGAAAAGGATATAATGCTTCCAGTGAGGGAAAAAAATTTTTATCTTCAGTACGCAGTCTGATTAATTGAATAAGCAGCATCATTTCTGAATCACTTATGCCAAGCTGATTGTAAAACTTCAAAAGTAAATTAGGAATTGCAGTAGAGCCTTGCAGGAAAAGATCACTGCCAAAAGCGGCAGTAATATTTCCTGTTTTATATTTCTTTGCAGTTTTAGATCCTGTGATTCCCATTCCAATCTCTCCTCCAATTTATTTTATGGCAGAGTGTTGGGTTTGTCCACCATTAAAATTGGTCTGGTTTTCTTCCTGAATAAGTGGTTTTCTGCAGTAAAATTCTGTTAGATGCTTTTAGCTTGGTTTAGGCCCGGTCTAAGCTCTTTGACGGAATGGGCATCTGATGCGAGTGATTACTGGAGGATGTCCCCCATTATTCATTTTTTAGGGTTTAGTTTAGAGCTTGACGGCGGTTCCGCTTGTGGTAACCATCAGCATACCTTCACGGACAACCTCGTAATCAAGGTCTATTCCCACAACAGCGTTGGCACCAAGTCTTTTAGCCTTGGCGGCCATTTCTTCCATAGCAATGTCACGGGCCTGGGCTAACTTTGCCTCATATGCTCCCGACCTTCCCCCAACAATATCGGTTATCGTGGCAAATAAGTCCCGGACTACATTTGCTCCCATAATAGCTTCACCACATACTATTCCCAGGTAACTTTCTATCGTTTTTCCCTCAACAGTTGGTGTTGTAGTCAATATCATTATTAATTCCTCCCATAATTTAGTTAATATAAATTATTTACGTCAATGTATCAAACAATCCTCCCTAACAGCCGATAAAAAGAAAATAAAAAATCCGCACATTTTAGTTTGTGCGGATTTTTTAAAACTATTAATGACTAGATTTTAGGCCTGGGATATAGTCCGCTTCTTTCAACTATTTCAGGCACAACTTCTTCCCAGGCGATGGCCATTACGTGTACACCGTGCACGCCCTTAATGTTTTCCTT
>NZ_FOOX01000003.1 GCF_900113335.1 Desulfotruncus arcticus DSM 17038 | reverse complement strand
CAGTCCTCCTGGTTGTCAAACATTCCCACCATCAGGGCGTTGGTAATAATTACTCTGGGGGCTTCCGGCTTGGACGGGAAAAGGCCTACAGGATGGCCGGATTGCATCACCAGTGTCTGGTGGTCGGTCATTGTCTCAAGATATTTTTTAATTAACCTGTACTGCAGCCAGTTCTGGCAGACGCTGCCGGTCTCACCGTAAGTCACCAGCTCATAGGGATAAAGAGCCACTTCGAAGTCCAGGTTATTGTCAATCATTACCTGAAAGGCTTTCCCTTCGGGGCAGTTTCCTTTATATTCATCTATCGGCCGGGCATAGATACGGCCTTCCGGGCGAAAGCGGTAGGCGTAGACCCTGCCTCTGGTCAGCAGCTCATTTAGAAATTCCGGCGCCAGTTGTTCATGCAGTTCTTCCGGCACGTAACGCAATGCGTTTTTTAAGGCTACTTTGGTTTGTTCAGGTGTCAGGCGAAAACCCCTGTCAGGGGCTCTTCTGATGCCTGCAACGAATTCGGGCATTGTGGGGAGAACATTATCCAGCTTCACCGTCATGGCCCCCGCTATATCCTTGTTGCTCAGCATTTGCTATCTCTCCCATCGTTTAATTAATTTGCCTCGATCAACTTTACTCAGGAATATACACACCTCCTGAAAAAATACGGCTACCATTCAACCATGTAAATTAATTTTTTCTGCACCAGGGTCTGGATACCGGCATAAAGGTGGCTCGCTTCGGACATTATTCTGTCCCTCTCCGCCTTTGCCTGCTGTGCAAAGACAGGGTCCTTGATCCCTTCCAGATTTATCGCAACATTAAACATGGCGCCGGTTATGCCGCTGTAGGCCATAAGTGAGGCCACTCCGGCGTCGCTCAGCGCATTGGGGTTGCCTATAGCCACAACCTCCATACACAATACTAAAACCTGCAGGCATTCTTCGGCTACCATCAGCGGGTGGTTGGCTGCACCTTTCAGTGCTTCTTGAATTGCCGCAGCCCTTTGCTCTTTTTCAGCCTCTGTTTGTTTGGGCAGCCGGTAAGCCTGCATTACCAGGCTAAAAGCTGCGGTATCCTCATCCACATGCCGGTTTAGTTTTTCCATAAGGTCACCGGCCTGCCCCTGTATTCCCCGCATGCCTTCGTTATCTCCTTCGGTCCCGGTCAGCCGCGCCACCATGGCAACCAGCGCTGCAGCCAGTGAACCGGCCAGGGCGGAAACGCTGCCGCCACCGGGGGCGGGGGATTTTGAGGCCAGTTCAGCTAAAAAGCCTTTTACGGTCATCTCCATCAACATTTGCCAAGTCATCCTTTCTTATTGATCCAGCAGTCGTTTTTCCAACACCTGGTTAAGACTAAAGCCCTCCAGGCGCAGGTAAAAATCCGCTGCGTCAAGCAGCGCTTCCATGGGCAAAAGACCGACAATTTCACTGCCGATCACATTTACTCCGTAACGGGCGGCTTCAGTTTTAACGGTTTCAAATACCCGGTGCAGGGATACTTCCTTGTAGTTGCATACATTAATCGTAACCTGGGCGACCTGACGGTCTTCCAGCATCACTCCCAGCGCTTTAATGCTCGGGTACCCTCCGCTGCTGCCCCGGATTGATTTGGCAATAGCCTTGGCTATGGCCACGTCTGCAGTGCCGAGGTTAATGTTATACGCCACCAGGGGCGGGCGGGCCCCAACGGCAGTGGCGCCGGCGGTCGGGTGCAGGTGCGGCGGGCCGAAGTCGGGCTGCCGCTCAGGCCGGGTTATTGCTGTTTTTAGTCCTTCATATTCTCCCTTGCGCACCGCGGACAGGTTTTTCCGTTCCGGGCGGGTTGACGCAGCCTCATACAGATAAACGGGAATACCTAGTTTATACCCAATTTCCCGGCCCAGTTCCCGAGCCAGTTCCACACATTCCTCCATGGTTGATTCTCCGATGGGAATAAAGGGAATCACATCAGTGGCCCCGATACGCGGGTGCGCCCCTTGATGCTCCTCCATATTGATTAATTCCGCAGCCCTGGCGGCCGCCAGAAAGGCTGCGTTTTTGACCGGACCGGGCTCCCCCAGAAAGGTGACCACCGCCCGGTTGTGGCTGGCATCCGTTGATGCGTCAAGTACTCTGACACCTTCCACGCCCTTGATTGTATCAAGTATTTGGGCCACTACCTCAGGGCGGCGGCCTTCACTGAAATTCGGTACGCATTCCACCAGTTTAGCCATTGCATTTACCTCCTATAACAACTTGACCTGCTTTAACTACAGTTTCAACCAGGTTTGTGCCAAAACGATACATTAAATACCGGTAATCGGGAGCGTCAAACACTACCAGGTCGGCCTTTTTACCTTTTTCCAGACTGCCTACCTCCGCAGCTCGGCCGATGGCATGGGCAGAGTTGATAGTGACCGCCGAAATTACTTCGGCCGGATTCATTTTCAATTGACGGCAAGCAATACCCATAACAATTTGCATTGAATTAACCGGGCTGCTTCCGGGGTTAAAGTCACTGGCCAGGGCTACAGCTACTCCGCTATCGATCATTGCGCGGGCCGGGGCATATTTTTTGCCCATTAAGCAAAAAGTAGTAGCCGGCAGAAGTACGGCAACTGTTTTAGATTGCCCCAGCAGCCTGATACTCTTATCCGATGCCTCCATCAAGTGATCGGCAGATGTTGCTTTCAGTTCCACGGCAAGCTCTGCACCACCTAGAGACACAATTTCGTCGGCATGTATTTTTAACTTCAGCCCCAGCTTGCGTGCCTCCAGCAGGATCTGCCGGGTCTGTTCCACCGAGAAAACTCCTTCCTCGCAAAAAACATCACAGAATTCAGCCAATCCCTCCCGGGCCACCCGGGGCAACATTTCAGCCATAACCAGACGCACAAACCCGTCAGGTTCACCTTTGTATTCGGCAGGTATGGCGTGAGCACCCAGGAAAGTCGCCACCAGATCAACAGGGTGGGTAGTGTTTAATTCCTGAATTGCTTTAAGTGTCTTTATTTCATCCTCCACCGTTAAGCCATAACCGCTCTTGGCCTCGGCGGTAGTTGTTCCCTGAGCCAGCATTTGATCAAGGTATTTCCTGCCGGCTTGAACCAGTTCCTCACGACCGGCAGCCCTGGTGGCCCTAACGGTATCAAGAATACCGCCACCCCGGGCCAGTATCTCCAGGTACCCCATCCCGGCAATCTTCATTTCCAACTCGTGCTCCCTGGACCCGGCAAACACCAGGTGAGTATGAGGATCAACCAGCCCCGGTAAAACCACCTTGCCGTCGGCATTTATGATTTTGCAGGAATCATCAATTTCAAGCTGCTCTTCCACTTCGGCTGTTGGCCCTATTGCAATAATCACTCCATCACTAACAGCCACCGCGCCGTCACTGATGATTCCTATTTCCGTCAGTTCCTGGCCGCGTTTGGGGTGCACGGAATGCCCCGCCACTGTTACTAATTGACCGGCGTGGCGAACAAGCAAATCCGCTTTTTTCCCACTCATATAAAGCACATCCCTTCAGACCTAAAAAATAAAAAGGAGTAGCGCAAGAATTAACACTCTCGCCTCTACTCCCTCATACCTAATTTCTCTGAGTAGCTTATTTAACAGCTATAGCATATTAATTTTTATAAATTTTATCACGTAATCTAAATTATTGCAATGAGTATCAAGCATGCGGAGGGAACCACCGGAGCGCCAGTTAAAAGTAATGTGAAAGCTTATAAAAATAGGTAGCCTTACACAAAAAGTTTTGGTTAAACCGGATTGATACCCAAGCCGATGACTTCATGTTCAAAACCTTTGATGGGAGCCCCCATATTTCCGTACAAGGCGACTGCTATCCATTCCCCGTCCTCGTAATCACCCGGTATTCTGGGCCCCCGGACAATGCTGAACACAAGTCCGACACTTCTTAAAACATTACCCAGACCAAGCTGCCCCCGGCAGATAGCGTTATAGGCTTCAAGAACAGAGTGGTAGATGGCGTGTTCTTCCCGATAAAGAGCTTTTACCAGACCTTCTTTTTTAGCAGCGGTTTCCACGGCGGCAAATATTTTAGTTGAATCCATAGAGCCGACTTTACCTTTATATAATTTATAACCAAGATCAGCACCAATTTGATATATTTCTTTTTCATCTTCCGCAGAACTTAATGCCAGTAAAGAGGCGATTTTACCGAGCTTCATTGATCCGTTCATCTCACAAGCCTCCCCTTTTCTCAAACAAAAAAGACAAACTCAAAATTGAGCTTGCCCCCTTTTATCTAGTAACTTTAGGCAAGTTATTGCTCTTTATCATGTTCATAGTCTATTAAATCCTAGCACAAATAATTCTACACATAAGCTTAAAATCCTGGTTTTCTTGCTTAAAAAATATTTACTAAGTTAATTTGTAACCCCAGCAGCAACGAGGATGTTAAAACCCCATCTTGACCATACGCTTCAACGAGATTCCAGTTTTTCTCTCCGGGGGAAAAAACCTCTATAACTTTGGCATCCGGGTCAACAATCCAGAATTCTTTAACACCGTGGGTATAATACATCTTACTTTTCCCCACTCTGTCCCGGCTGGTAGTGGACGGTGACAGTATTTCTATCACTAAATCCGGCGCGCCTTTGATGTTATCTTCGGCAATAATATCCAAACGGCTGGCAGAAATAAAAAGTATATCGGGCTGTGGTTTTTCTGTTTCACTTAGCACGACATCAGTGGGCGCGTATAATAACTCCCCCAAATCATTTTTGTCAATAAAATTGGCCAAGATTTTATATAATCTACCGCTTATCCGCTGATGGCCGGTTTTGGGAGATGGAACCAATATCAACTCACCCCCGATTAGCTCATATTGATTGTCGTCATTGATTTTCAAGTAATCTTCATAAGTATATAGCTTGTTAGGAGTTTCTTGCATATCACCAAGTCTCCTTTTTACTTTTCTTCTAAAGCCAGCCTAATCACATTATAACCTAAATAGCTAACTATTAAAACTCAAGGTGCTCTGTGCTGTTCAGCAGTTTCAAACGGTAACGTTCCTTGTCCCGGCACAGGTCACGGCAAAGGATATTGAGGCAGGCGTAATCCTGGCAAATTTGAAAGATGTTATTTAGCGGCATACCCAGCAGATGACTGATAATAGCGCGGTTAACCCCGGCATGACCGACAAAAAGCAAATCCCCGTCAGTCCCGGCCACCAAACGATTAAACGCCGCCATAATCCGATCGCTAAAATCGGCGAAACTTTCACCGCCCGTTGGAACGTACCCGGCCAGGTTCGCACCGCGCCTGGCAAATTCAACAGGAAAATTCCGGCGTATTTCCTCAAAACTGCGCCCTTCCCATTCACCCAGGCTAATTTCCCGCAAATCAACGCTCGCCACAGGGGAAATCTGGTGCGCCAGGGCGATTATTTTTGCTGTAATAAATGACCGGTTCAGATCACTGCAGTATATCCCTGCCAGTTTGACCCCGGCCAGCCGGTCCCTCAGTTTCATGGTTTGCTCTATCCCGGTGCTTGTCAGCGGCAAGTCAACCTGCCCGATGTAACGTTTGCTTTTGCCGGTATCAATTTCACCGTGCCGCACCAGATAAATCATCATGTAATCCCGCACCCACTCTCTTTTTCCCCTCTCTGCCGCCACTCTTCAAGCCATTGGTCCAATTGAACGCCCAACTCCTGTTCCACCCGCTGCTTGATCGATTCAGCAAGGCTCCGGCGCGCCCGCACCGCTTGTTGAATTTCAGGCTCGCCGGCAAAACACTGCATCGAACGGCTAAATCTCTCCGTCAGGGTAACCGGCTTATCGCCGCGCAAAAGCTTGTCCGCCAGGTAAACCAGCTCTTTTTCACCAATCCCGGCGCCGGGCTCCAAACCATCCCCCATGTGGCAGGCTATAATTCGGGCCACCCCGGAAAACCCCATGTTGGTGATCAGTTCCGCTCCCGCCGCGGCATGGCCCGGCAAGCCCTTTGCCACGTCATGCAGCAATCCCGCTGCGGCAATCATTTCCAGCTGCAGAGCATACCCGAACTGATTCAGCTCTGAAGCCAACCCACAAGCCAGCGCCGCCACGGCCCGGCTATGAACAATCACCCCGGGCGGAGTGCCGGCCAGACGCAAAACAGCCTCGCATTCCAGCCTGTCCGGCAGATCAATGGAAGCTGCCCGCTGCAACAAGTTGCGGTAATCTTCAGGTGTATCCATATCCAATACAACTCCCCGGTCGGGCACCTCAACATTAAGGGCATCATCCTCGTGCCGGGCAAGAATCTGCCGCAAGCCGCCACCCGCTGAATAGTTTAAGATTTCGTCTTTATATCCGGATGAAATAACAGGCGGATGGCCCCGCTCACCCTCAAAACAGGGGTAAATAATCCCCGCCCGGCTCTTTTGCCGGGCATCGATCAATAATTTGATGGTTTGCGGCCTAACCAGGGGGTAATCAGCGGGCAGCAGCAAGAAAGCTTCCACCTGGGGCGGAAGACTGTTTACGCCGGCTTGTATGGAAGAAAACATGCCCTGAGCGTATCCGGCGTTAAACACCTCCTGCACCTTAAGTTCCGTCAGCGCAGGCCGCAGATCACCGGCCCGGTGGCCAACCACCACCAGCACCCGGCGTAAACCGGCGGTAAAAAATGTGTTAACAGTTCTGGCAATCACCGTGGTCTCCCCCAGCGGCAAAAGCGGCTTAAACACGTTCATGCGGGAGGAATAGCCTGCCGCCGGTACCAGCGCAGCCAGGCCGCTCATTGCACATGTTCCGCCCTGACTTTAATCAGTTCCGCCATAATGCTCACGGCAATCTCTTCCGGGGTTTCAGCGTTGATGGACAAGCCGATGGGGCTGTGCACCCGGGCCAGTTCTGAGCGGCTGAAACCTTCGTTCTCCAAAGCTTCGTAGATGGTGTCCCTTTTCCTTTTACTGCCGATCATGCCAATATAGCAAGCTTTTGCGCGCAACGCCCGGGCTAAAACCGTTTTATCATGGGCGTGGCCGCGGGTGACAATAACCACATAACTGTCCTCGTCAACGCCAAGTTCTGCAAGCTCTTGATCAAAAGACGGCAGCACCTCAACCCTGTCAGCCAGAGGAAAACGTGCTTTGTTGGCAAACTCGGCCCTGTCGTCAAGCACCACCGTAACGAAATCTACCGTTTTAGCCAATCTGGCCACCTGAAGTGATACGTGACCGGCGCCGAAAATATAGACCGTGCCGTAATCGCTGATTTGTTCCACCAGATAACTGCGCCCACCCGCCACCACAACCTGCGGATAGCGGCTATTGGCCGCACGCAGCAGTTCATCCAGCACGGCAGGCTCAAGTATAAAAGTAGCCGCCCTTCGCCCACCTTCCACCACCAGGCACTGCCGGCCGGCGAAAGCGGCAGCGTCTCCATCAGGCACGGGGCTGACCAGCACGGCCTTTCGCCTTGCTGCCACGGCGTCGCCCAGTGCACGGTAAATATCGTGCAAAATAGCTTCTTCAGCGCTGATATAATCCAGCAGCACCTTGAGATGACCGCCGCAAATCATGTCCATTTGACCGGCTATCTCACTATTCAGGTTAAACTCCCTGACCAGCGCATTTTGTGTTTTCATAACCTGGGGAGCCATTTCAATAACCCTGGCTTCCACAAGACCGCCGCCAATTGTGCCGATTATGGAGCCGTCCCTGCGAACAATCATTTTAGATCCGGCCGTGCGCGGAGTTGAACCGTAATTGGCAAGAATAGTGGCCAAAACAAAACTTTCGCCCTGTTCCAGCAAACGTAAAATATCCTGATAAATCTTAATCATCTATTATCACACTCCCGATTGGCTTAAAGCCGGTTCTCGCTTATCGATAATCGTCCTTTTGGCAGTTCCGGTCAAATAATCACCCTGCCATTCCAGCACATTCAGGTTAAATTCAATTTTTTTCCGCCGCACTCGCCTGACAACTCCGCTGTATTCAACTACACGTCTGGCCGCTTTCAACGCATCCGGCGGCGAAACCATTCGATTCGTTTTGATTTCCAACTGCAGCAGGTTTCCCGGTCCTATGACCGCCCGGAAATCCAACAGGCCCGGCAGCGCGAAAAGAGCTTCATCCAGATCCGCCATGGACAGGTATTCTCCGTGCCCCAGCATTATCCTGCCCTGCAGCCGTTCCCGCACCGGGGTCATCCTGGCCAGCACCGTTCCGCACGGGCAGGGTTCGGGGATAAACCTGGCCAGATCGCCGGTCCTGTATCTTATCAACGGCATTCCCCGCCGGGTCAGGGTGGTAAACACCACTTCCCCCGCCTCACCTTCCGGCGCGGGTGCACCGGTAACCGGATTGATGATTTCAAAGTACAAATCCGCCTCCCGCAGATGATACCCGGCCACAGCCTCACATTCCACGCCTCCGCCCAAGCCCATCTCGGTCATGCCGTAATGGTTGAAAACCCGGCAGCCCCAGGTATTCCGGAGCGTTTCTTTGATAGCGTCCGGCACATGGTCGGTGGTTAATAATACGTTTCTAGCCGGAGGCCGCTGATCGCTAAAATTACTGTCCCCGCAGCAGCGGGCCAGGGCCAGCACCTGGGTTGGCGCGCCTACTATGGCGGTAACTTTTTGCTCAAAAATCAAGCGCAAAGTGGCCGGCGCATCAAGTACCGGCCCATGCGTAATGCTTGCCGCCCCCAGCCTTTGCAGCGCCGCAGACAACAAATCGCCGACACTGCCGGGGCTCCGTCCGGGCAGGAGAATCAGCACCCGGTCGCCCGCACCCACCAGGGTGCTCATGCCATGGGCAAAAAAGTCTATAATAAGTTCCTGTTCACCGCCGGTAAAAAAAATACGCTTTGGCTCACCGCTGGTACCGGAGCTTTGCAGGGTAACCACCCGGCTGATTTCACTTTGTGATACACATACAAACCGCGCGCCCTGCCGCCGCAGGTCCCCGGCGGTGGTAAACGGCACTCTGCCCAGGTCATTAAGTGATTGTATTTCCACATCCTGCAAATGCTTGCGATAAAAGGCGCTCCTGCTGCGGGCCCAGGAGAAGGTTTCCTTTAATTTGGCCAGTTGGTATTTTTTTATTTCTTCCCTGCTAAGCCTGGTCTGTCCGTCACCCCGACCAGTATCTTTACCCCTTATTTTTTGTTTGACCCAGTCCTCCAGCGGAGTAATGCGCAATGCTATTGCCTCCCTGTTCTTTTCCTGAAAAAAGTTTTCACGTTACTTATATCTGGCGCTCCGGTGGTTCCCTCCGTGCGCTGCGCAATTTTCCTTGTAGTTCGTGATTTACTTATATATAACGCTTGCAACAGACACCCTGACGTTGCTTTACGCCCTTACGGGGTCAAGCTTTGGGGATTTGACGGGCTATTGTCCGCATCCAGTGCTCCGCTTACTCCGGAAAGCCACCGGATCACCTTCCCTACGGTGTCTTTTTTTCATCCTCTAATGGTGCCGCGACAGCGGCATGGGGTCTGTATAAAGAGCGTCCCCTTTGATCCGTCAGGTTATAGGCGCAAAAGGGGATCAGCATCCCTTCGGGACTGATCACATGAATACAGCAATCGCGCAGGCGCTCCAGGTCTAAATTCCAGGCATCCTGAAAGGCCATGCCGGAAATGGTGAAAGTATGGGTGCGCAGGCGGGCCAGAAAATTGTCCAACTCCTCCCAGCCGGGCGTGGTTTCAGCCGGAGCCGCGCTACAGGAGCAGGCCTCAGCCGGTTTGGCCCAGTGACGGGCCACAAAATCCCGGGTCTTGGCAGCGCCCAGAGCGGCTATCTGGGGTTTGCAAGAGCATTGGGCGGGATCATGCTTGGTCCAGGGAGACAGGCTGCCATCCTGCATCAGCACGAAATTGCCGTGGAAGGAGCAAAAAGCGTTTTCACAGCCCGGGGGCTCGAAATTATGCGCCTTGACCAGCCCCCGGGTCTGCATTTCAATGGCATTGATAATCTCCGGTATCGTTATTCTGTCCTTGTCCGCGGGCACACCGGGATAGCGGCCGAAGTAGCTTACCGGCTGAAAATGCACCCCGCGCACAGCCGGCGCATGTTCCACGGCAAATTTAATAATTTCACCTATCTGCTGGTCATTTACCCCCGGCACCAGCGTTGGCACCAGCACCACCCCGATATCGTCGGCGGCGCATTGTTCAATGGCCTTGATCTTCTCTTCAAGCAGCGGGCGCCCCCGCAGCGCGGCATGAACTTCATCAGTAACGCCGTCAAATTGCATAAATGCGGAAGCCAGCCCGGCTTCCTTCAGCTTAACCACAAAATTCGGGTCGCGCGCCAGCCGCAAGCCATTGGTATTAATCTGGATAAATTTAAACCCCAGCGAGACGCCCAGCGCGATTATCTCCGGCAAATCGTCCCTGAGCGTGGGCTCGCCGCCTGACAGCTGGATATTAAACGGTCCGCCCGCCGCCAATATTTTTTCATACCAACCCTTGATTACCTGAAAATCAGGATCGGGCAATTGGCTGCCGCCCGCCCCGGCAAAACAAAAGCTGCATTGCAGATTGCAGCGCTGTGTAATTTCCAGCAGAGCGGTACAGGTGTGCTGGCGGTGCGCTTCGCAAAGGCCGCAGTCAAAGGGGCATCCTTTATCGATACCGGTAAAACAAACCGGCGGCTGTGACGGTATTTTGGGCCGGACCCAGGATTCATACGCAGGCTGACCGCGCCAGACAACCGTTTCAAAATGACCGTGCTCCGGGCAGTCCTTGACCAGGAAAACATCGTTTCCCCGCTTTACCCGCCAGGCCGGGATTCTACCAAGACACCGGGGGCAAATGCTTTCGGTGACCATAACTACTTCCCCGGCAGTTGTTTCAGGGGCTCCCCCAATGGAGGCTCCGCATTTACAGATATCGTTCATTCGCGCCCACCTGCCGGATCAATCCCGTTGGCTTCTAAAATTTCCTGTATTTTATCATAAGTGGCCGCAACAATATTGCCGCATTTGACTGATACTTGTTTATGTTCCAGATCATCGCCCAAAATCTGTGCACATTCAAAGTTTCCCTGCATGTGCTCGCCAAACCACTCCACCAGTTCGTTAACCATAGATTCGAACCGGTCATGTTCCTTCTCGCCGGGTTTGCCGCGGCCGGCGTACAGCCCGAGCAAACAAACCCCGCCCACCAGGGCACCGCAGGTCTTGCCGGAAAAGCCCAGCCCCCCGGCCAGACCGTTCATGGCCCTGACCAGCTCCGGGTTGGTTTGGCCCTGCGCTTCCAAACCCATCAACATCAGCACTTGAGCACAGGAAAATCCTTGCTGGGCCAGCTCAAACATGCGAAAAACACTGTCGTTCATGGCAAACTCCTTTCCAAATTAGGGGACGGCACTTTGAGCCAGCACCAGGCAGTAGCCCGGCCTGGCGGCAGCAACCGCCTCGCTCACCCCGGCCGATTGAACTTGCCCCGCGGTTACGCAGCCCCAGAAGGCGGCCAGGGAACCATGCTCCCAGATCAGCCGGGCCGTAAATTCCTTCAGCTGCGGAGTGTGGTCTTCCCAAAGAACCGGCGTAAAGCCCCGGTCCTTTAGTTTTTCCCACAGGGCCTCCCGGGTCAGGGCGCCCGTGAAGCAGCAATGCAGCGGCAGCAGGCGCAATCCGGCCGCCCCGGCCGGATTGCGCAGGTAAACATCGCTAATCACCAGCCACCCGTCCTGTCGTAGTACCCGGTGCATTTCACCCAGGGCGCGGTCTACATCATCCATTAAAGATAACGTGCACTCGGCAAAGATACCATCCATTGCCCCATCGGCAAAAGGCAATGCTTCCCCCCGCCCCCCGACCAGGGCCAGTGACGGGTTTCTCCGCCTGCCGGCGGCCAGCAGCACCTCCGAAGGGTCCACCCCCACCGCGTCATAACCGCGATTAACCAGGTATTCCACCGTCATACCGGCGCCGCAGCCCACATCCAATATTTTGGCCCGGCCCGCCAGGCCGCAGCGGTGCAAAGCCCGCTCCGTCAGTTTCATGCCGCCCGGTCTGAGCACATCGCCGGTGGGGCCGCGGACAGCGCCCTGCTCGTAAACCCGGCACACCTCCGATGTCCGGGCGTTAATATCAAACCGTGTCCCCGGCGCCATTTACTTGTCCTCCAAGGCTTTTTCCACTTCCAGCATTTTGCCCAGGGCCAAATCTTCTGTAATCAAAACCAGCCCGCACTTTTTGCACTTTAACAGTTGAACCGGAAAGCTGCTGCCCAGATAAGAGACCGTAGCCTTGCCCGGCTCCATTGGAATGCCGCATTTAGAACATTCGAAAACATTTGCTGCTGGCGTATCTTTGCCGGCCATCCTTTTCACATCCTTAATTATTACCTTCTACTACCATCCGGTGCGAATAAGCATTGTGGACAACAAAACCGTCCCCCTGCGGAGTGTATTCCACCCAGTAAGTAACGCTTACCGGCCTGTGATAGGCCAGAATGTGACCGTTATTGCGGTTGATGACTTTATTGCCTGTCTGTTCGGCATGTTCAATCACTTTCTGGATATCTTCCAGCAGGATCAGACGTTCCTCCATAACCTCGCTCACTTCATTAGGAATACGCAATTTGATTGTTGCATAAGTTTCTTTTGCTTCTTCCACCTGATCACCCCAAACATCTTTGATCAGTTTATTTTTAAGCCTGGCTCTGTTTTCACGCCTCTGGGAGTAACCAGGCCCTTTTTTTGCCACTGAAGCGTTGTCTGCCTTGCCATAAATCAAATCCAGGAGATGGTAGGTTTTTTTGCCCCTGGCGGCAAAATTGTCCCGGCACATGGCGCAGTAGGCAACATAGTCGGCGGGACTTTCGCTGATGCGCCGTCTGATCATGTCATCTGCCAGCTTCCGGTTGGCAAACTGCACCATCCCTCCGTACCCGCAGCATTCCGTTGTCTCGCGGCTGGTGGGCAATTCTTCAATTGCGCAGCCCAGCTTGTGCAATATACTCCGGACACTGGTGTGAATCTGCCGCTCATGCCTGGTGGTGCAGGCATCATGCACGGCAACCGGCAGTAACGTTTGAGGCCTGCCGGCCCCGGGCAGCCCCAGCTGGTCGTATAATTCCCAAAGAGATACCAGTTCAATCTCGGGCAGGTATTTTTTAAACATCTGGTAGCAGGTCGAGCAGGCCAGAATCAGGCGCGGCCTGCCCATTTCTTGCCACTGGTCGATAATCTCCCGCAAACCCGCCTGGAACAGCTCGGTTCGCCCGGACCATTCCGCCGGGGCGCCGCAGCACCGCAGCATCAGGCCGACCCCGCCGGCAACCTTCTCCGTTAAATAAGCATAAGCCTTGACCACATTATCGGGCGCGGAAGCGGTCAACTGGCAACCCGGAAAGAAAAGATGGCTGCTGGTCTCGTGCCCCGGCTGGTGGCGGGTCATCACGCACAGCTCGCTGTTGCTGAAATCCATGTCGCGAATGGGGAAATCATGGGCGGAAGGCGGCATCTTTCCTTTTTTGACCATTTCCCGGCGGGCCTCCAGGCACAGCTCTCCCATGTGGAAGCTTTCCGGGCAAACTTCCTGGCAGAGGCCGCACAGACTGCAGGAATTAATCAAAGTGTTGGCCTCGTGCCGTCCCATGATCATTTTCAAGTTATGATTGATCTGGCGGACATATTGTTTAGGGTAGCTTTTAAAGTGGTCCAGGTAGGTGCAGGCCTTGACGCACTCCAGGCACTGGCACTGGAGGCAGCGTCCGGCCTCCCGGATGGCTTCCTCCCGGGTGAAACCTTGCACGGGATCACCTGCCGCAACGGCAGGCAGCGGCTCTACCCCCCGCGTGCTGGTAAAAAGCCGAGTTTGGTAAGGCCCCTCGTTCTCCCGGACAGCGGTCAGTGAAACCTGCTGCAGGTAGCGGTCGATGGATATGGCGGCCCGCCTGCCGTCGGAAAGAGACCCGATGGGAGAATACGCCGGAGCATGGCGCAGCCCGCCCCCGGCAAAAACACCTTCCCGGCCGGTGGCAAAAGTAACCGGGTCAATCCAAATCCGCCCTTCTTGATCCAACTGCAGGTCGATAGAATTCGTAGCATCCGTGGAATTTTTACCGGTGCCAAGGTAAACGGCGGCAAATTCCCGGCATAAATCCGGAAGGGAAAGCGCCTGCCCCACAGCGGTGTTAAACCTGATTTCCACGTCCAGGTCATTCAGCACAGCGGTTTCCGCCGCGATAATTTCCCTCGGCAAAACCTCCTCCGATATTTCCCAAAGGCTGCCTCCCAGGCGATCTGTGGCCTCGAAAACAACCACGGGATAACCTTTCCCGGCCAGGCTAAAGGCTGCCGTCAAGCCACTCAGCCCCCCGCCGACCACGGCCACCCGCCGGTCTTTTTTAGGCGGGGCGGTAAGCGGGACTGGCGGGGAGGAACTCAGCCGCACACAGGATTGCTCCAGGGCGGCGATGGAGATGGCGTCCCCCGCCTCACCCCGTTTGCAGGCGGCCTGGCAGGGATGGTCGCAGATACGGCCGATGATTCCGGGGAAGGGAACGTTTTTCCTGTAAATATTGAAGGCATCGTTAAACTTACCGGCCTGCATTGCCGCCACGAAACTTCTAACGTCCACATGAACGGGACAGGCCGTAGAACAGGCCGGGGGGTGCTCCTGGGTACATTTTTCTTCAAATTCAACTATTCGTCGATGATCCATATTACCCCACCCATTTCTATGTTTGATAAAACAAAAGTAACCTAAAACGAACATTTTGACGGTAGATGGTTTGTGGTTACCACCAACCACTATTAGCCAGCCGCCAAAACGTTCGTTTTAGGCAAAATCCACTTCAGTACAATATTAATCTATCAAAATTAATCTAATAAAGCTACAACCTTTTAATTCCTAGAAAGCAGGGTTTTTAACGGGCCGTTTGACCACCGGGATTTCTTTCCCCTGCAATCCGGCCAGCACTTTCTCCGGCAGGGCCGGGAGCTGGGTGATGCGCACGCCGCAGGCGTTGTAAATGGCGTTGCCGATAGCGGCATGCGGCGAAGTCAGGGGCAGTTCTCCCACGCCGGCGGCGCCGTGCGGTCCCATCTTACGGGATTTGTTTACATAGATGATCTCCAGATCATCCGGAACATCCTTGATGTACGGGATACCGCAGGCTTTCATGCTGGTGTGCTTTTTCAGGTCTTCGAAATCTTCGGTCAGCGCCAGGCCGATACCCTGGGCCAAGCCGCCGTAAATTTGCCCGTCGAGCACAGTCTGGTTGATAACTTCTCCGACGTCGGCAGCCAGAGTCATCTTGACCACCCTGGTTTTACCGGTCTTGGTATCGACTTCCACTTCCGCCAGGAAAACGCCGTACATGTAAACGGCAAAGGGTTTGCCCTGGCCTTTTTCATCGCAGGCGGTGCAGTTATCCGCAGCTGTGCTCCATTTGCCTTCATATTTAAGCGGTATATTGGCGGCCACTGCCTCGTCATAGGTCATATAGGTCCCGTCGGCCTTCTTCAGTGCCTCCACCAGCTGCTCACAGCCGTTCACCGCAGCGTTGCCGACAACCACCTGGGAGCGGCTGCCGCCGGCCGGGCCACCGGCCGGGGCCAGGTTCATGTCGTTCATGACCAGCTTAATTTGCTCCGGCTTGATGCCCATCTTGCGCAAGACTTCATGGGAGGTGGCCAAGAGACCCATGTCCGCGCCCTGGCCGTGGTCCTGCCAGTTGGTGCTCACCTGGATCCTGCCGTCGGCCAGCAGTTCCACCCACACTTCAGCGCCGTCCACGCCGTCCAGGCCGCAGCCGTAAACGCCGACGGACAAACCGACACCGCGCTTTTTCTCAGGCGTGGAGAGTTTTTTGGCCTGTTCCAGGGCAGCCTGGTACTTGGGCCGGATCGCTTCAATCATATCGGTCATGGAGTATACCTCGGGCTCGTGGCCGGAGGGGTTAGTGTCGCCGGGGCGGTAGGCGTTAATGTAACGCAGCTCCAGCGGGTCCATATTCAGTTTCTCAGCCAGAACGTCCATCAGCGTTTCAGAAGCAAATAAGCTCTGGGGCGAGCCGTAACCCCGAAAGGCGGAGCCCCAGCCGTGGTTGGTGCAGACCGTGTAGCCGGCGCCCTTGATATTGGGAATGCTGTAGCCCGCGCCAATGAACTGGGCGCCCCGCAAGGTCAGCAGGTCACCGAACTCGGAGTAGGGGCCGTGGTCCACCGCCCAGTTGCTTTCCATGGCTATAATCTTGCCGTCCTTATTGGCGCCGTACTTCAGGTCCATAAAGAACGGCGACCGTTTGCCGGTGTATATAATCTGCTGGTAGTAATCGAAGTTCAAGAAGCAGGGCTTGCCGGTGGCCATAGTCGCGGCGCCCACCAGCGCTTCAATGGTGGGGCTGAACTTGTAGCCGAAGGTGCCGCCTATGCCCGGGAACTGGGACAGAAACAGGTTTTTGCCGGCCTCCAGGCCAAGTCCTTCAGCAATCATTAAAGCATGCAGGTCCAGACCGATACTCTTGGACATAATTTGCAGGTTGTCGTTTTCATCATAGTAAGCCGCGGCCACGTCCGGCTCAATGGGCAGGTGAGGCTGGCGGCCGACAAATAAATCTTCCATGGACACTACAACATCCGCTTTTTCCATCAGCGGCGCGGTGTCTTCGCCTTTTTCAATCGGCTGCTTGTAATAAACGTTGGGAGTGCCGGGGTGAATCTCGATGGCGTCGGGGGCCATGGCGGCCGGAGCGCTCATGTAAGCCGGCAGCACTTCCAATTCGAAATTGACTTTTTCCACCGCGGCCTGAGCGTGTGCTTCCGTATCGGCGCAAACAATGGCTATGGCGTCACCGAACTGGAAGACCTTTTCATCGCACAGGATCGGACGGTCATAGCTGTCCCCCTTGTTGCTCGGGAAGTTCAAACCGTTGACGCGGTTTTTGCCCTTGACGTCCTTGTGGGTGACAACTTTATAAACGCCGGGCATTTTTTCAGCTTCAGTCGTATCTATAGACAGAATCTTGGCGTGGGATACCTGGGCCTGAACCAGCTTGAGCTGCAAAGTGCCGGGCGGCATTTTGAGGCCGAGGTCAGCGCCGTAATCAATGGTGCCGGTAACCTTGCCCACAGCCGAAGGACGCGGGTAGTCTGTGCCCAGGATTTTCCCGTCGGCCGGCATTTTAAAGCTCAGGTCCTCCACGGTGATTTCGCCGCGCATCAGTCGGGCGGCGTCCATCACCGCGTCCACGATGGGCTTGTACCCCGTGCAGCGGCACACATTCTTATGTTTTTGGAACCAGTCACGCACTTCTTCCCTGGTGGGATTGAGATTTTCGTCCAGCAGTGCCTTGGCGGAGACAATAAAGCCGGAGGCGCAAAAGCCGCACTGGGCGGCGCCGTGTTTAACCCAGGACAACTGCAGGGCGTGCAGGTTGGTGGGGGTGCCGACGCCTTCAATGGTGGTGATGATGGCATCGTCGGGAACCTTTTTCATTTTGGTGGCGCAAGATAAGGTAACCTTACCGTTCATAATGACCGAGCAGGCACCACACTGGGCCTTGCCGCAACCGACCTTGGTACCGGTCAGGTGCAGCTGCCCGCGGAGGACATCCACCAGTTTGGTTTCCGGGTCGACAACCAGAGTTACATTGGCGCCATTAATGTTGACTTTTTTCTTAATCATTCGTTCATCTCCTTTAGATTAAATGTTTATTTTAAATTTAATTGCCTTTACCGAAGCTGCAATCCGGGAAACGGCATTCACGGCAGTTGGAGCAAAGCCCGCCATAGCCCAGAGCAGCAATATCCCTACGCGTTATTTTCTCACCGGCCAAAACCCGCGGTGCTATTAGGTCAAAAACACTGTTTCTGTGGTACATCACACACCCGGGCAAGCCCATCACAGGCAGTTCGTCAATGTAAGCCATCATAAACATGGCTCCCGGTAAAATGGGCGCCCCGTAGCTGACAATCCGCCCCCCGGCTGCAACCACACCCGCCGGAGTTACATCATCGGGATCGACCGACATGCCGCCGGTAACCATGATCATATCTACCCCCTCTCCAATAAGTTCTTTAATTGCAGCCACAATCATCTCTATACTGTCGGAAACCAGAATTTGCCTCGCTACTTCACTGCCCCATTCCACCAGTTTACCTGCCACCACCGGCCCAAACTTGTCCTTGATACGCCCGTGGTAAACTTCGCTGCCGGTGGTAACCAGCCCGACCCGCATGGTCTTGAGGGGTTTTATTTGTAGCAGGGGATAATACTCACGGCACATGTTTTCAACGTTTATCACAATTTTTTCATCTATAACCAATGGAATGCTGCGTGTTCCGGCCACAACTTTGTTCTTTTTTACCAGCTGATTCGAATGCAAGGTAGCGAACATTACCTGTTCCTGATCGTTAATCGAAAACAAAACCTCTTTATTTATTTTCAGCAGACCGTCCTCTGCAGCTACAATGTTCACCTTCCCCTCACAGGGTTCCGTTAAGATGAGACCATGACCGGCAGCCGCACTGGCCATGCGTATGGCTGCCTCATTTTCGTGCAGGATTCCTTCACGCATTTCCCAAACGTAAAGGTGTTCCTTGCCAATATCCAGCAGCCGGGGAATGTCCTCCGGCATGACAACATGCCCCTTTTTAAATAAAGGTTTTTTAACTTGGCCCGGTATAATCTGTGTTAGGTCGTGGCAAAGCACCATCCCCACCGCTTCCTGAACCGGTACAGCCTTCATGCTTCCAGCCCCTTTCTCAATCAAGGTGCGTTAAATGAGCTCATTAAATGCGCCTTACATTAGTGCTTTACGCCATGGGGACGGTTCCATCGTCCCCGTGGCTCCGCTAACTTTTAAATTAGTTCTGGTATTAACCTGGAACAAAAAAAAACCGGGGTGCGGTAAAAAATACAGCACCCCGATCCTCTAAGACCAAGTTACATACTGTACTCCTTTCCACACTGGGAGGCGTGACAGTTTCCCATCACACCCTATCGGCTGGGTCATCATAGTTTTGCCTTAGATAAACCAACTCGGAGTAATACACATGTATATTGTTCATCAATAATATATAGCAAGATATATGCTAATCTTCTAACAAAACGTGTAATGTTAACAGAGATAGTAAAACAGTATTTATTGTCAATAAAATAATGTGACTTAAGCTATCTAATATGTTCGAATTTTGCCCATACTAATGCCCCGTTTTAGAACAGTTGCCCCTAAATGGAACAAAAATATACAGATGCTTATTGGCGCATGCAGCTATAAATTCCTTCTAGTTATAACCTTATTGTGGACAATTAAATATTTTTTTATAAATTTTCCATCATTAAATAATTCCTTTATTAAATTGGAACACATCAGGATAATTCGCTCTGTCCCATCCATAACTAAATTAAAGCGAACCTTGCCCTTAATTGGCTTCCAAAGAAGGTCAAGACACAAATCAGCGGTACACAAAACATCTTTTTTGTACAACCCACCAATAGGCCAAGGACTCCGAAATGATGACGAAAGATGTAGGGCGGTTTGGAAGAATTGTCGGATTCCTGGTGTAGCTTTTTAACCCCCGGCATCCTTTCTGCTTTCTTGGCTATTTTAATTCCGTCGCCGATAAGCAGGAAGGCGTCACCAATAGTAATCGCCGGGCATTGTGATTGTACATCTGCAACCAGCGCCGCTGAATCCGTTTCAATTTCCACGAGGATGCTCTGAAAAAGTTCAGGTAAGTAGCGTAGAAGGAAGGCTTTATGCCGAGCCAGCGAATCATTGAGGTAACTCCGTAACCATCATTACGTACTATAAATCCAATGACCGTGATCACAAACCAGGAAAACGATGCATGCCGGTTAAAACACGAGCGGAACTCCAGCAGAAGATTGCTTACTTCCTGGATCATAGCCGAAGTCCATTTCTTAACGAAAAAGTGTTGGGGGCAGTTCGAACAAATATTTGTTCCGATTTAACTTTCTTGACCAAAGCAGAGACAACGGAGTTACGTTCCAAATCAACTTAAAAATCTCTTTTGGCAATATCAATGATTTAGGATATATGCAGAGGTCTGCCTGCCGCCCTAAGTATATCCTCTACCAACTCTATTCTTGACGTACGTTTTAACTTTGCAGTATCTTTACTTTGCAACTCTGATACTTCTTGATTGTTTAGAACTTTAAACCCAGTAAGCAGAAACGTAAACGTAAACCCAAGAAGGGAAAGAAAGGTGAAAAAGCTCCTACCACTACGCCTGGCCGTATTAAGCGCTTACCCAAATGGATGCTGCGTCATTTGGATACGCATAAAAATTTACCAATGGATCGCCTGTTCCATTTCTTCCAATCTCAATTTCTTGCGGTATCAGCCAGGCTCGGTTTACTCGGGGATATAGGCGCGTTTAGTATCGCCAGTGACCGGCACTCCTGTCATCACCGCAGCCTATCCCCGCAGTAAACTGTGTTGTGATTGTCACGCCCAAGGTCTTGCGAAATGCAACCATCCCCGTTTCTATTCCCAGCCTGACTGTAATACCGGCTGGGATAGTGCACGTGAACGTTATTTTAAACGGCTACCACCTGTATATGCTGACTGACGCCAACAGTCATTATGATTTGCCGTTGTATCCCCGCCTGCACCCTGCTTCCCGACACGATGCAGTTAGTTTTGTCGTCAGTTCGGTTGAGTTCTCGCAACGTTTTAACTTGGGCATGGTGGATAAGTTCCTGCTTGATGCCGCCCATGATGCCGGACCTATTTATGATCTGTTACTTCACCAGAATATTGAGCCGTTTATTGATCTCAATGTGCGCGGTAAGAAGAACACTGAAACCAACTGTGATATTCAGAACTTTTGGTATTAATGCGTAATATTTTGCTCAATATTGGTTTCACCTCCCGTTTTAGGCCTTACCGTCAACACTACAGGTTCCCATTAAATGCTTTAATGTAAAGGTCTTTCATATCCTGTAAGCTGGGCACCCGGGGATTACAGAAAACGCAAATGTCATTAATGGCACTTTGGGCTAAATCGTTTAATTTAGTGTTAAATTCCTCTTCACCAATTCCTCTGCCTTGAATGGTTTGCGGCTGGCCTATATCTTTTTGCAGCTGGAAAATGGCTTCAATTAACTTATCAACTGCATCTTTCTCACCGTCAAATTTTAAATTAAGTGCGTTAGCTATTTCCATATATTTATCTGACACGGCAATGGAGTTAAATTTAATGCCATAAGGCAGCATTAAAGAGTTGGCATCCCCGTGTGGAACTCCAAACTGTGACCCCAGTTGGTGGGCCACGGAGTGTACAATGCCCAGGAAGGAATTAGTGAAGGCCATACCTGCCATAAGTGAGGCAGTGTGCATATCCTCCCTGGCTATTTGGTTACGACCATCGGCATAGGCTTTGGGAAGGCTTCTAAAAACCATTTGGATGGCCCTTATGGCAAGTGCCCGGTCGATTTCTGTGGCAGCTATAGATGTGTAAGACTCAATGGCGTGGGTTAAAACATCCATGCCTGTGGCGGCAGTCACCCGGGGCGACATACTTGCAGCCAGTTCAGGGTCGGTTATGGCAATATCCGGTGTTATTTCGTTGCTGGCTATGACATCCTTAACAGCAGGATTGGCGTTACGGTTGGTTATTACGGCGGCACAGGTAACTTCCGAGCCCGTACCGCTGGTTGTGGCGATGGCAATAAAGCGGGCCTTATTTCTGAGCTTGGGTGTTTCTGCAAAAGCTTTCTCCCAACTGATATCCGGGTATTCGTAAAATACCCACATAGCTTTAGCGGCATCCATTGAGGAGCCCCCACCCAATGATATAATCCAGTCGGGGCCAAAAGCGTGCATCAGTTTAACGCCTGCTGCGACTGTCTCCCGAGAAGGATCAGGCTCAACATCCACGAAAGTTTGTGTTTCAAGACCAGCCTCTTGAAGATAATCTTTAACTTTATTAACTATTCCAACTTCATCCATGGTTTTGTCTGAAACAATAAATGCTTTGCTGCCATCTACTTGTTTTAGATAATCTAATGCCCCCCACCCGAAGACAATGTTCTTTGGTACTCTAAAAGTTTTCATTAGCAAACCTCCTTTTTAAATTTGGTATAATTTACTAAGTGCAATTTTGGTGCCAACTAGATAGGTAAGGGGGTTCTGTGAAACATTTTAAAAACTGAATTTTTCTTACTCAATCTGTATTTAAACGTGATAAATAATTAGGTTGGGAAATCCTACAGTATAAGATTTCAGTATAAGATTTTCACTATAATGTTCCTTTTTTAGGGGGTTCTTTTGATATACATGATCTTCATTGCATCGTCTGCAAAACACCTGTATCAACAATGTGTTTCATCTTTGATGCAGTACAACAAAAACCAACTGACCGGTGGTAATGGTATAGGAAAACAAATTTAATCCAAATGATTTTAAACCATGAAAATTATGAAATACGGGATGGAGAAATTATGCAAATAAAATAGTAAAAGTTGAAGATTAAATGGTAAGTCGGCTGAGGTGGTAATGAACCTTAACAGATTTTTAAGGGCATGGAATCAATTATTA
Source organism: Desulfotruncus arcticus DSM 17038 (assembly GCF_900113335.1). GTDB lineage: Bacteria > Bacillota > Desulfotomaculia > Desulfotomaculales > Desulfallaceae > Desulfotruncus > Desulfotruncus arcticus. The sequence continues at coordinate 365,564 of NZ_FOOX01000003.1, read as the reverse complement.
AAGGAAATTAGGAACATTTGACGAATATGTATTAGCAACCAATGCTAGTTTACAGCGTAATTCTTGTTGAAAATTATCCGGTATTCAAGAGTTTCATCTTTGTTCTACGATGAGACCGGTAAGCAATGAAATTACGTCTCATATGATACATTAATTCTGACAGTGCTTTACGCATCTTCTCGGGATCTTGGGTTAAAGCTGCTCCAACTAGACGATAGGCTTGCGGCATAGTGAGGAGAGGAGTTTTTTTAAACCTTAATCATATCTCGGCGAGAAAGAGATGGGTATGAACACAAAAAGCATATGCCGATGCCAGGCATTCCAAGAACGTCGGCACTACTCATTAACGGGGGTTTTGTCGGAAATGTTGGCGGTACCCCAATAGATCACCTAAAACCCGTATCTACAGGCCGTACTATATTATATTTATTTAGTTTTCTATGTAACGTGGCACGGCCGATACCCAGTAACCTTGCTGCTCCCGAAGCATTCCACTTGGTTTGTTCCAGTGCATTTAGAATGGTAGCGCGTTCTGTCTTTTCTGTATGCAGTGTTAGAGTTTCTCTACTTGTTGCAGCTTGCATTATTTCTGTATTCTTTAACTCCTTTGGCAGTAATTCATAGGTTATCATTGGCCCGTCTGTCAGAGCAACCATGCTTTCAATACTATTTTCCAATTCCCGAACATTCCCTGGCCAGTGATAGCTTAAAAAATATTTGTAAATGTCTTCGTTGATTTGAACCTCTTGTTTTTTAAAGGTGTAACGGAATTTATCTAAAAAATAAGGCACAAGGTCGTAAATATCCTCAAGCCGCTCCCGAAGTGGGCTTATTTCGATACAAATTACCTTAAGTCGGTAGTACAAATCTAATCGGAATTGTTTTTTTTCAACCATTTCCGAACAATTTCGATTAGTGGCTGCTATCACCCGAACATCCACCGGCCGTGCTTTTCCTTCACCAATACGGTATACCTCCCGGGTCTGCAAGACCCGCAGCAATACTGATTGGACAGAAAAGGGCATGTCCCCAATTTCGTCTAGAAATATGGTGCCTCCATGGGCCAGCTCGAATTTACCTGCCTGGCCGCCACGCCGGGCTCCGCTAAAGGCGCCCTCTGCATAACCGAATAATTCACTTTCGATAAGAGTGCTGGGAATGGCCGCACAGTTTATGGCTATGAAGGGCTTATTCCGGCGAGCACTCTGATTATGAATAATACGAGCGATATTTTCTTTGCCGGTACCACTTTCTCCTTGAATAAATATTGTTGAGTCGGTTCTGGAAGCCTTGATTGCTAATTTTAATATTGCACGGGTTTGCGGGCTGCGACCAATCCAACCGCTTTCATATACCCATTTTTCAGTCCCGCTATTATTAGACTCAATTTTTTTGAGGATCGGCGTAATCCTGCCGGCAATAACTTCTGAAAAATGTTTACCAATCATATCCTTACTATCATATCCCAGTTTTAAAGCTTCGGCCTTGTTTACGTCAATGATAAATCCATTTTCATTAAGTGAGGCTATGCCGGTCGATATTATATCTTCAACTGCTCTTTTACTTTGTTGGTTGTTACAATACTTTCTTTCAAAGTCGTTTATTAGTAAATTTTGCTCGATCATCCTTGCCCCCATTATGGCCAGGGTCAACATTTGATCGCTATTCTGGAACGAAGCGCTGGATATGTCTAAGACCCCGGCAATAGTTTTATCCGGGTAAAAGATGGGAGCACCCCAGCAATTTAAAAACTGAATCGGCTGGACATAATGTTGCCATCCTGGAATAACGATGGGGGACTTTTCAAATAAAATAGTTCCCACAGTACTTGTTCCCTTTATGTCTTCCCGCCAGTTGGAACCTGATGAAAGAGAGATTTTTTGCACTTTATTTAAAAAAGTCGGGTCACCCATAGTTATGAGTATAACACCATCTTTATCACTTACCAGCACCAGGTGCTCTGAGTCCTTAAGGAAATTAATAATGTATTGCAAAACTATCTTGCTTATACGCACAAAATCTTCATGGGCCTGAAGAAGCTCATTAAACCGATTAGATGGTAAAATATCGTAATTACTAATTTGTTGGTGGTTTATCTGCCGATCTCTGCATCGTTTCCAGGAAAGATAAATTGGGGGGCTAAGTTGTTTAATAACATTTTCCTCATTGCCGTTTATAAAGTTTTTCCACACGGCGTTATTCATAATATCTTCCTTTCCCAGTAATTAGAAATCTGCAAAGAAAAAGCTTCTGGCTAATATCATAATAAACAAAACATAAAAAGGAATTATAAAAAATATTTAAAAATATTTGACGTATTGATTAAAAATCTTTTTTGAGCTGACTGAAATTTCAGCTATTTCTGGTAAGATTTTAATTTGGACAAAATAACATATGTTACTATTAAGACTTCTCTTTCAAAGAGTAACTGTAGAAAGCACCAGGCAATTATACGGGTTGACCATAGCCAGCGAGAGGGAAAAACACCGGTTGTATGAGCAATGGCAGCCACTGGGCCCTGTTGGAATAATCACAGCTTTTAATCTTCCGGTCGCGGTGTGGTCCTGGAACGCTCTAATTGCCGCTGTCGCCGGTGACGCAATGATTTGGAAACCCTCCAGCGTTACCCCGTTGACTGCAATAGCCGTACAGAAAATCGTTGATAAAGTTATTAAAGAGCAGGGAGTGCCTGAAGGCATTTTTAATTTATTAGTAAGTCAAGGCTCTACAGTAGGACAGCATCCGGTATTAACCTGGAACAAAAAAAACCGGGGTGCGGCAAAAAATACAGCACCCCGATCCTCTCAGACCAAGTTACATACTGTACTCCTTTCCACACTGGGAGGCGTGACAGTTTCCCACCACACCCTATCGGCTGGTTCATCATAGCTTGGCCTTAAACAAACCAATCGGAGTAATACACATGTATATGTTCATCAATAACATATAGCAAGATATATGCTAATCTTATAACGAAACGTGTAATGTTAACAGAGATAGTAAAACAGTATTTATTGTCAATAAAATAATGCGACTTAAGCTATTAATATGTTCGAATTTTGCCCATACTAATGCACTTTTTTGGAACAACTGATTCTAAATGGAACAAAATATGCAGCAGGCTTATTGGCGCATGTAGTTACAATTCCATCTATTTATAACCTTTTCTAACCTTATTGTGGACAATTAAATATTTTTTTATAAATTTTCCATCATTGAAATAATTCCTTTATCAAATAATGTCGAATCAGGATAAGCCATGGTCGAACCGGGGTTTGCCGTCAAATGAAATTAATTTAATATTTTTTATCAAAGATGAAGGAATTTAATAAATAGGCAAGAAATAAATATTTAACGTAAAATCACTAAAATTTAATACCTCCGAGCCATATATCCTAAAGTTATAGCTATGGATACACGGCCATTAGGGTGCGTTTGGAAACGATCGTGCCTCCCAGTGTGGAAAGGAGGGTTGACAATCAACAAACAAAGCTAGTATTCGCGTTGATACTTGATTTAAATTTGTTTTGTTAACCGGCATTTTCTGCCGGTTTTTTTAGTGAGCCAAGGTTTTTTTTTAGCCCGATGCGGTATTACATGGTCCTACCAATTTTCAACACAGCCATATAGCTATTCCATTTAGCTATGATTTAAGGACAGGTTAATATCAAACAAGGTTGCAAAAAAAATTAAAAGAGGTGTTTGAAAATGATGAATAACAATCTAACAATTTTGCATGAATTTGGCATTGAAGATCAACATGCCGGTGTGTATTGTGGTGAATGGCTACAGAATCAAAATGCACCTTTAATAGAATCGGTATCACCAGTCACCGGGGATACAATTGCCTCGGTTTACCAGGCAACGAAAGAAGATTACGAATTAGTCATTAATAAGGCGCAGCTGGCATTTAACATATGGAGAAATGTACCAGCGCCAAAGAGAGGCGAGATCGTTCGCCTGATAGGAATTGAATTACGTAAATACAAACATTTGTTAGGCCAGCTTGTAACGTTGGAAATGGGTAAATTGCTGGCTGAAGGAGAAGGCGAAGTACAGGAAATGATTGACATTGCAGACTTCGCTGTAGGGTTGTCCCGGCAATTATACGGGTTAACCATAGCCAGTGAGAGGGAAAAACACCGGTTATATGAGCAATGGCAGCCACTGGGCCCTGTTGGAATTATAACAGCTTTTAATTTTCCTGTCGCAGTGTGGTCTTGGAACGCTCTGATTGCCGCTATTGCCGGTGACGTAATGATTTGGAAACCTTCCAGCGTTACCCCGTTAACTGCCATAGCTGTACAGAAAATCGTGAATAAAGTTGTGAAAGAGCAGGGACTGCCTGAAGGCATTTTTAATTTATTAATAAGTCAAGGCTCTACAGTAGGACAGGAGATGCTGCAGGACAAAAGAATTCCTTTAATCAGCTTTACCGGCAGCATTCCCACGGGCCGGCGGGTTGCGGAACAAGTGGCGGGCCGCCTTGGCAAAACAATACTTGAACTTGGTGGCAATAACGCCATTATTATAACGGAAAATGCCAATTTAGACCTGGCTATTCGAGCTGTATTATTTGGAGCTGTAGGCACCTCGGGACAGAGATGTACTACCACACGGCGCTTAATTATTCATGACTCTATCTATGACACCTTTATCAGTAAATTAACTGCTGCCTACAAACAGGTTAAAATCGGCAACCCGTTTAACCAGGATACTGTTATGGGACCGTTGGTTAATAAAACTGCAGTTGACGACATGATGGCGGCCCTGGAGAATCTAAAACGCCAAGGAGGCAAAGTCCTCTATGGCGGAGAGATTTTGCAAGGTGAAGAGTATCAGAGCGGGTGCTATGTTACACCGTGCATTGCAGAAGCTGAAAACCACTACGACATTGTTCAAAAAGAAACCTTTGCTCCAATATTATATGTTATGAAATATGCGTCGTTGGAAGAAGCTTTGAATGCTCATAACAATGTGCCGCAGGGGCTATCCTCGGCTATTTTCTCATCAAACATGTACGAAATAGAGCATTTTTTAGGTCCTGAAGGATCCGATTGCGGTATCGCCAACGTTAATATCGGCACTTCCGGCGCGGAAATCGGCGGAGCCTTTGGCGGTGAAAAGGAAACCGGCGGTGGTCGTGAATCCGGCTCCGATGCCTGGAAAGCATATATGAGAAGACAAACGGTTACAATCAACTGGGGCTCAAGCCTACCCTTGGCGCAAGGAATTACGTTCGGCGAATTTTAATTGACCAAATGACATAAAAATAATTATCGGAAAAAAGCCTTTACATTATACAAAGTCCGTATATTGTAAAGGCTTTTTAGATGGCATCTATTTTCAATTTTCTGATGGTGCCGCCACCAAAATTCCCTCAAATTAAGTTTGGATGCATTTTCCCAATAGCCTCCATGGCCTCCAGCGCCCGGTCTATATCTTCGTTGGTATTGAACCGGCCGGGACTGAAACGTACGGCGCCATTAGTGTCCGTCCCCAGGTCGGCGTGCACCAGGGGGGCGCAATGCAACCCGGTCCTGACCGCGATCCCGTAGTCGCCATCTAAAATAGCGCCCACATCCTCGGCTGCCAACCCCCTGACCGTGCAAGTGAGTACCGGCACATCATGCTCCGCGGGCATCGGGCTGTGAATTACCACCCGGGAAATTGAGCTTAGACCTGCATACAGTCGCTTGATCATGGCCATCTCCTTTTGATGGCCGCGTTCCAGGCTTTCATTTACCAGGTAGTCGAGCCCGGCTGAAAGGCCGAAAACGCCAAGAAGATTCAGCGTACCGGCTTCAAGCCTGTCAGGGAACGTCTGCGTATGCATGAGATTGCGCGAATCAATGCCTGTTCCGCCAAACCGGGTGGATTTGATTTCCAGTTGGGGAGAAAGAACCAGGCCGCCGATACCGCTCGGTCCCAGAAGAGCCTTATGGCCGGTAAAAGCAACGGCACTTACGTTCCATTTCCCCATATCAACAGGAACGTGTCCCGCGCTCTGGGCCGTATCTATCAACAGCGGAACTCCGCGTTCGGCGCATACACGGGCTATATCGGACACCGGCTGTACGGTTCCCAGGACGTTGGAGGCGTGGCTGCAGATTACCAGCCTGGTGTTGGGTCTTATAGTCTTGGCTACTTCACCCGGTTCGATATGTCCGTACTCATTGAAGCCAACCAGATCATATTTAATCCCGCTTTGCTGTGCCAGGTGGAATAGCGGCCGGAGTACGGAGTTGTGCTCCAGCCGCGTGGCAACTACGTGATCACCCGGGGCAACCAGTCCCTGAATGGCCAGGTTTAGGGCATCTGTTGCATTGGCCGTGAAAATGACCCGGTCCGGGTCGGGAGCCCCAAAAAAACGGGCCAGCTTCTGTCTGGTTTGCCAAACGAGCTCAGCAGCTTCCATCGCCAGATCATAACTGCCCCGGCCGGGTGAAACTCCCAGACGGGTATAGGTCTCCACCATCCAGTCAATTACTTTTTGAGGCTTAGGGAATGATGTCGCCGCATTATCCAAATAAATTAATTTGTTGTCCATGGCCTCCACCTACAAACAGGCTTTTGGATTGGGTAAGCCGGCAATACGGCGGGCACCGCGTTTAATCCCACCGGGAAAAAGCGCCTCAATGGCCAGCATACTCATTTCCGTACCCTGCACCAACTGGCGGTTTAACGGAGCCCTGCCGTTTTGGAAATAAAAATCGCGTAGAAACCTGATTACTTTCCAGTGTTCAGCGCTGAGACACGCAAGGCCGCACTCACGGGCCAGGGCCTCGGCGATATCTTCACGCCAGTCGCCGGGATGCCAGAAGAAATCTTCTTCATCAAACAGTACTTGATGCCCGGCAATCAAACGATATTTGCGACCGGTTCCGGCAGGCTGATTAGAGCTGCTCATTGACGTGCTGTTATCCTCAACCACGTTGTTGCAAAGCCGCCTTGATCTTTTCCGGTGTTGCCGGCAAGTCGCAGATCCAAACGCCGATAGCGTCCTTAATAGCGCTAATGATCGCCGGGGCGGTGGGAACCATGGTCATCTCGCCGACTCCCGTAGAGCCCTTCCCGGTACCCCGCAGCCTTGGTGTTTCCCTGATAATCGACTCCATTTCAAAGGCAGTTCTAATACTGGGGAACTTAAACGTTATCCAGTCCTTGGTTTGGCCTGCAATATATTGCTCGCGCAGGGCAAAGCCGGCACCCATATCCGCCCCGCCTTCAAGCTGTCCCTCGAAGTTTTTCGGGTTAATCACCGGTCCGCTGTCCACCGCGGTGGTCATCTTGAGCACCTTAACCTCGCCCGTTTCGGTATTCACTTCCACCTCGGCCAATTGTAACGCATGCACCACAGATTCAAAGGAGGGTCCCTGGCCGGTCTCAGGATCCAGCGGTCCGGCTTCCAGTGTGGTCTTGGTTCCGGTATACCGGACCGGGCGCCCGGTTGCTATGAGTTCCTGATACGTGGCCGCACCGGCGTCTCTCATGGCCTGCTTCAGCTGCTCAACGGCGTTTACCAGAGCTCCTCCCACCATATAAGTCATCCGGCTGCCGGCGGCGGGTCCGGTAGCGGTAGTCTGGTCCGTATTCTTGGTCATTAACCGGATTTTGTCCAGAGGCAAGCCCAGGCCGTCGGCAGCCAACTGGGTAAGCATTGAATCGTTGCCCTCACCGGGGTCGGCAACAGCGGCGTAGATGGTCACTCCGTCGTCGGGATCAAGCTCTATGGCAACAATGGCCTGATCACCGGGCCCTCCGATACCAAATGCGCCGGCACCCAGTCCAACACCTCGCCGAACTACTCCCTTTTTGTGCTCCCGGGATTCAAGGAGACTGCGTTCATAGTGAGGACGCATGGCTGCACAAAGTTCGGGGAAAGGCCACTGTTCCACCACACTGCCGGTGGATTTGGACTGCCCGGGCTGCAGCGAGTTGAGTATCCGCATTTCCAACGGGTCCAGGCCCAACTTATCCGCCAGCATATTGACAGCACACTCAAGGGCGAAATGAGCTTGCGGAGGGCCGGCCCCCCGCGCCGCAGATCCCCAGGGATTGTTGGTGTAAACCAGTTTGCTGACAGCGTGAAGATGGGGTATATTGTACGCGCCCGAAAGCATCTGCATGGCCCGGTTGATAATAACATCACCATTGGAGTGATAGGCGCCGTTATCCACTACTATATCAATATCATAGGCAGTAATGCGCCCTTCGCTGTCTGCGCCAAGCTTCACCTTCATGTCGAAGGGATGGCGCTTCGGCGTCATCAGCATGGACTCGGCTATACCGGGGATGTAACGAACCGGTCGTTTGAAGTGCAGAGCGGCTCCCGCGGCAATGCCCTCGGACGAGATTTCCAATTTCATGCCGAACTGCCCGCCCGTGTAGGCTTCCTCGTAGCGCATATTCTCCCAGCCAAGGGCCTCTTGCAGCATATCCAGGTGCTTGTGGATATTAATGCTGCGTCCAATTACCACGAGCTGGGCATCCTCACCCCCGCCTTCAAAATAGGCTACACACGCCTCCGGCTCGAGCGGGGCCTGGTGGTTGATCTGAGTGGTGAAGTGGCTTTCAATAACTGTTGCTGATTCAGCCAGTGCCTTTGCCGCGTCACCCTTGATCTGGGGTTGGATAAAGCACAGGTTGGGTCTGTCGTCGTACAGTTGAAGTGCTCCTTCGGCCATCGCCTCTCCCGGCGAACTCAACACCGGAAGCAGTTCATACTCCACTTCCACCGCTTTGGCCGCCTCTACCGCCTGCTGCCGGGTTAGCGCCGCGATAACCGCCACAGCATCGCCGATATAGCGAACTTTATCTTCGCAAAGAACAGGACGGTCGGCGACAGAGTATTTCAAACGGTTGGTGCCCAAAATATCCTTTGCCGTCATAACGCCGATCACACCCGGCATTTGCTCGGCGGCGGCAAAGTCTATCTTTTTAATCAAAGCATGGGGATGCGGGCTGCGCACAGTAGCCAGCTCCAATGCTCCGGGAACGATAATGTCCGCCGTAAATTGCGCTGTGCCGCATGCTTTGGCCAGTCCCGAGGGGCGGGGGTGCGAAACGCCGTACTTGGGGCCGTCAGGATCAGGGCGGACATCATCAGGTGAAATTTCATTGCGGATAAACCGGCCAGCCAGTTTGACGGCATCAATGATTTTGGCGTAACCCGTACAGCGGCACAGGTTGTGGCGCAGAGCTTTTTTGATCTCTTCCGTGTCTGGATCAGGATTAACATCCAGCAGCGCTTTGGCGGACATGATGATGCCGGGTGTGCAGAAACCGCACTGCACGGCCCCCGCCAACACCATGGCTTCCTGAATCAGATGTGGGTTTTCCGGTGTGCCCAGACCCTCCACGGTGATCACCTCGGCCCCATCCAGTTTGGCCACTTTCAGCAAGCAGGATCTGACCGCCTTGCCATTTACGATGACCGTGCAAGCGCCGCATTGGCCTGCCTTGTCGCATGATTGCTTGGCTCCGGTCAAATGAAGAACGTCCCGGAGCAGGTCAAGCAGTGTTAAACTCGGATCGGCCACCACCTGCTGTAATCTTCCGTTAACTTTAAGCTTTATTTTCATTATGATTTCCCTCCGATGTACATTAAAAGCCTCTCGGCAAGCTAAAGCTTCCTCTCAATTTGCTTTGATCAAGCACTGTGACTTGTTTGCAACTATTTCAATAATCCCAAGGATTACAGGAAGGTAAAAGTATTATCGATACCTCTTGCCTTTCTTCAACCGGGGGGTGTCCGGCAGGCAGATCTATTAATGCGTTATAATTGATTAATGACCGCAACATGCTTGATTTTTGCCCCGGTCCAAAAGACACCTGCCATTTATTTTGGTGCCAGAAAGCATTTCCCCTGACAAACCTGCGCGGGCCGCCTTTTTTAAGCAAGGTGTTTTTACACACGGCCACAAGGCGCACCGGCTCCGGATTGAGGCCCTGCAGGGCTCGTAAAGAGGGGGTGGCCAGCAAATGATACCCAGTAGCACAGGCGGCGGGATTGCCCGATAAAGCAATGATCAGCTTGGATTTAAGAACTGCGGCGCCGCTGTGGCTGCCAGGTTTAATCTTTATCCCCCAAAACAGCGGCCGTGCCCCTGTCAGTCTTATGGCATTAAGGGCTTGATCACAAACCCCTGAGGCCGCCCCTCCGGTCGTCAGCACCACATCCGCCTGGCGCAGCAGTTTTTCCAGCCGGTACTTAACCTGTACCGGCTCCATATCGCCAACTGTTTCCACCGCCGTCACCTCAGCCCCGTCCTGCTCAACCAAAGCGGCCAGAAAGATACCGTTGCTGTCCCTGGTTTGACCGGGGGCCGGCACTTGATGATAGGGCACGATCTCTCTCCCCAGGCTCAGCACAGCTACTTTGGGTCTTTGAAAAACTTTGATCTGACTTACACCATAGGCAGCCAGCGCACCGATCAACCCCGGACTCAAAATCGTACCCCGCTTGGCCATAATATCACCGGAATGGAAATCCTCCCCGGGTTGTTTAAGGTTATCGCCCTGGTTAACCTTACTCAAACAGGTAACATACCCCCCTTTGAGCTCAGTAAATTCCTGGGCTATAACAGCCCGGGCGCCAGAGGGTACCGGGCCGCCGGTAACCACACCGGCAGCCTGTCCCGGTTTCAGGGAAAATCCCGGATAATCACCCGGCCGGAGACTCTCCTTTAATAGATAATGTTTATCATCAGCACCATTGCCAGTTGAAACGGCATAGCCATCCACTGCAGATTGTAAAAAGGGGGGTAAATCGTGCAGGGCATGGATATCCTGGCAGCAAACCCGGCCTAATGCTGTTTCCGGAGAAATAGACCGGCCGGGTAAAGCAATAATGTTGTTCACGAGCAGTTCCCGGGCTTCTTCAAGCAGTATATTGGTCAGCATCTTTTATTTAACCCCGTACATATCGGTTGACTTGCCAAAAGAACAGGCCGGAAAACGACAAACCTCACAATCCTCACAAAAACCTCCGTGCCCCATGCCGGCAATATCCCCCCGGCACAGGCGGTCCCCGGCAAAAATGCGGGGCAGCACCAGATCAAATACAGTGGTCTTATTGAACATAACACAGCCGGGAAGGCCGCAAACCGTCACATGACCCAGGTAAGCCATCATAAACATAGATCCGGGCAGCACCGGTGCGCCGTAAAACACAACCTCGGCCCCGGTCCCCCTGATGCCGGTCGGGGTAACATCATCGGGGTCGACCGACATACCCCCGGTAACCAGCACCAGTTGTGCCCCTTCACTAATAAAATTACGTATTTCCATGGCAATAACCTCAGGGTCATCGGGTACAATTACCTGGCCCAGTACCCTGGCACCGAAAAAGGAAGTTTTTTGTTTCAAAACGCTGCAAAAGCCATCTTTAATGCGCCCGGTATAGACCTCGCTGCCTGTGGTAACAATACCCACCCAGAGCGGCTGAAAAGGTTTCACTGTAATCAACGGCCCGGGCCGGCTGCAAATGCCTTCAGCATGCTCTAAAATGCTTCTCTGGATAGCCAGTGGTATAATCCTGGTCCCCGCAACCTTTTGTCCTTCGACAACCAACCGGTTGTTATGCAGGGTGGACATAATCACGCCGTCCAGGTTATTCAGCATGGTTAACCTGTCAACCTGAACTTTAAGCAAACCGTTATAGGCAGCCCGTAAGTCAACTCTGCCCTGATTGGGCTCGCCCCAGCTTAATCCCGGACCCGCAGCATGCCTGGCCAGACGCAGCGCGGACTCGTCTTCATGCACCAGGTCATCGTCGGGCTCCCAGACAAAAACGTGCTCTTTGCCCAAATCCTGCAGCCTTGGCACATCGCCCGGTGTTATCACATGTCCTCTTTGATAGGCCCGGCCTTTTTCATGACCGGGAACAATGCGCGTTATATCGTGGCAAAGCTCCATACCCACTGCCTTAGTAACGGGGACTTTGCGCATTTAAACTGCCTCCCGTATTTTTTCAATTTTAATGGCGCAAACCTTATACTCACCGGTTTTGGTTACCGGGTCCACAGCGGCGCTGGTCAAAGCATTGGTGGGAGTTTCCCCGTAATGGAACGACATCCAGATCATACCGGGGGGAACCCGGTCGGTCACTCTGACTTTGGTGGCAACCTCGCCACGCCGGGAGGTTACCTTTGCCGTATCACCGGTAATAAAACCCAACCGGGCGGCGTCTTCCGGGTTAACCTCGGCATATTCCTCCGACCACATGCTTTTAATGGCGGCCGAGTAAGGTGTGGTTACGTTATAGTGATACAATATCCGGCCCGTCGACAACAGATAGGGATATTCCTGGTCGGGCATTTCCGCAGGAGGAATATGTTCGATGGATTGGAATAGACCCTTGCCCCGCACGAATGCATTGGCGTGCAAATAAGGTGTCCCCGGGTGATCGGCGGTCGGGCACGGCCACTGCAGGCCTTTGGCATCAATTCTGGCATAGCTTATCCCGCCATACGATGGAGTCAGTGACGCCATTTCCCGGAAAATTTCCTCGGCGCTGCTGTAGCCCATTGGATACCCCATCTTTTCACCAAGGGCCATGATGGCCTGCCAGTTGGCTTTGCCCGGCAGCGGCTCAACTGCTTTTCTAACCCGCTGCACCCGGCGCTCGGTATTGGTAAAAGTGCCGTCTGTTTCCGCAAAACTGGCGGCGGGCAGGATTACATCGGCGTATTCCGCGGTTTCCGTCAGGAACAGCTCGTGCACCACCAGGAACTCCATTTTTTCCAGTCCTGAACGGATATGATTGCTGTTGGGGTCCGTCAGCACGGGGTTTTCACCCAAAATATACATCGCCTTGATCTCGCCGGCGTTAGCCTGATCAAACATTTCCGGAATCATCAATCCAAGCTCACCGGATAAAGCAACGCCCCAGGCCTGTTCAAATTTTTCCTGCGCCACCGGGTCAATCACCCGCTGATAGCCCGGATACACGTTGGGCAGCGCCCCCATATCGCAGGCCCCCTGAACGTTATTTTGCCCGCGGATCGGGTTGACCCCGGTACCGGGACGCCCCATATGCCCGGTCAGCATAGCCAGGTTGGCAACGCTCATCACGTTATTGGTTCCGCAAACATGCTCGGTAATGCCCAGGGTATAAAAAGCCATGGCTTTATCCGTACCGGCATAAAGGCGGGCCACCGCGTACAGGTCTTCAACCGGTATGCCGGTCAGTTCCGATACATACTCGGGCGTGTATTTTTCAACTGTCTCTTTAAGAGCGGCGAAGTTCTCGGTTCGCTCTTCCACAAACACCTGATCATACAACTTTTCGGCAATGATGATATTCATCAGCCCGTTGAGAAATGGAATATCGGTGCCCGGTTTAATGCGCAGCCAATAATCGGCTTCCTCCGCCAGTTCGATACGCCGCGGGTCCACCACAATAAGCTTGGCGCCCTTGCGTGCCGCCTGCCGCATTTTATAACCGATCACCGGGTGAGCTTCGGTTGTGTTGGTGCCAATCAAGAATAATAACTCAGCCTGTTCAATTTCCGAAATTGAATTGGTCATTGCGCCGCTGCCGAAAGAAGTGGCCAGACCGGCCACTGTGGGCGCGTGTCAGGTACGGGCACAATGGTCTACGTTGTTTGTGCCCATCACCACCCTCGTAAATTTTTGCAACAGGTAGTTCTCTTCATTGGTGCACCGTGCGGAACTTAGACTGGCAAATGAATCGGGACCATATTTTGCTTTAATTTCACCCAGCCTGTCCGCTATTAAATCCAGTGCCTCGTCCCAAGACGCAGGTTCAAATTTTCCTTCGCGTTTGATTAAAGGAGTGGTCAGCCGGCGATCATTATAAATAAAGTCCCAGCCAAACCTCCCCTTAATACACAGGGCGCGGCCGTTTACAGCACCTTCCGGGCTGGATACGACGCCAACCACTTTATCATCTTTAACGCACAGATCGAAACTACAGCCGGTTCCGCAAAACGGGCAAGTCGTTCTAACTTTTCGGCTCTCCCAATACCTTACTTTGCCCTGCATTTGTTTTTCCGTCAGTGCTCCCGTGGGACATACGGAAACACAATTTCCACAAAAAACACAATCGGATTCCACAAACGGCACATCGTAAAAGGTTGTCGCCTTGGTGTCAAAACCACGGTAAGCAAAATCCAGGTTGTTTTTGCCGGTTATTTCGGCACAGGCGCGGATACATTTACCGCATAAAATACATTTGTTGGGGTCGCGAACAATAAAGGGGTTGCTGTCATCCACCGCGTAATTATGCCTTTCCCCCTGCATAGTGCTTTGCTTGACTCCGTACTCATAGCAGTATTGCGCCAGTTTACAGTTACCCATTTTTTCGCACGTCAGACAATCCTGCGGGTGGTTGGCAATTAACAGCTCCAGAATGGTGCGCCTTGCCTCTACTACCGCCGGTGAATGGGTTTGCACAACCATGCCCGGTGTAACAGTTGTTACACACGAGGCCGGCAGATTTCGCATCCCCTGGATTTCCACCACACACAGCCGGCACGCCCCGAACGGGCTCAGGTCCGGTTCGTAGCAAAGCCTGGGGATGTGGATGCCCGCTTGTTCGGCGGCGTTTAATACCGTCGTGCCCGCCGGAACTTCAATTGCTCTGCCGTCGATACTCAGCTTGACCATTTCCAAAATTCCATCACTCCTCTCTAATTTGGTGAATAGGCATTTTTATAATTATTAACAAAAAATCCCAGGCATGGCGGGGATTTTTTGAACAGTAATCTCAAGATTAAATACCAGCAAAATGCGGCACGGATACCTGCTAATAAAGAAGACTTGGTTCAGGTGGGGTTTTGACCCCACCTGAACCTTAGTCGCACTTATTTCGAGTTTATCGCCGCTTAACTCCCGCCTATAGAGGCGGGAGTCTTAGCGGCGGTTAACGAGATGAACCACAAGCAACATCTTTTCACCTTAAGATCAAGCTCCTTTCCAACCACGGGAGGCAAAGTTGTTTCCCACTTTACCCAACGGCCTGCCTGCCATGGCTAAAAGCTTTAGGCAGAGAGGCTCGGAGCACAGTATGATATTTTTATGCTAATATCCTTTCCACATGACTGTATATGCTTAACTGCAGCCCGCGGGCAAAGCCTACCACGGTTATGCCCAACTGATCGCTTAGTTCTACCGCAAGCTCGGTGGGAGCTGCACGGGAAACTACTACAGGAATATTGCTTCGTGCTGCTTTGATCAGAATTTCCGATGATACACGCCCGCTTAATAACAAGCACTTATCACCGGTGGTAATTTCATTTAAAAACACATGCCCCAGAACCTTGTCAACAGCGTTATGACGCCCTATATCTTCATACATTAGCAGCATTTCACCGTTGTCGGCCAATGCGGCACTGTGCACCCCCCCGGTAAGCCGGTACGTATCCGACCGATCATCCAGTTCACGCATCATGTTCAACAGATGAATTGCTTTGAACCGGCACTCCGATTGTACAGGGCGGAGCTGTTGAACATCATTGGCAAAATACATGGTTGCCTGCTCATCACCATAGTAACCGGCCATGTGACGGCGTAAATAGCTTTCCGTTTGAGGTGTGGGCAAATAAGTTTCCACCCTGATCACACCGGCTGCTTCGTTACAGGTTATTTCCTTAATATTTGAAGGTTTTTGCAGTAAACCTTCACTAAGCAAAAAACCCACAGCCAGCACTTCATAACCATCGGGAGAACAAATAAGTGTTGTTAACTCCCTGTCATTATAAAAAATTGTTAACGGTTGATCCTTAACAACTACATTATTGACAACCTGCATCTCATCATTGCTGTATAAAACCAGATTTACCTTTTTATAAAATGCTTTCATAATAATTAGGGTATAGCTCCTTTGTTCAATGCTGTTAAAACCACTTGATTTCTAAAATGCCAACTGATACAGGCATAATCCTGCTTTTCCAAATAAAAAAACAGACACCCAGAACGGCACAGGGGCACAGTGGTGTCTGTTTAAGTATAAACAGCTTAACACTGCACTCCTTTCCACAACGGGAGGCATAACCGTTTCCAGTGATACCCTAACGGCCAAATTACCATAACTGCTGTTTTAGGCAAAGCGGCTCGGAGCACATGATATCGTTATTCATTTTTTAAAAAGCAATCCGGCAACTTATTAGATTTAATTTGACAACATTCAGTAAATTCCTGCTGCAGGCAACTAAAACTTCTTTAAGTTTTATCTGCTGGGTAAAAAGGTTATCGTAACTTTTCCAAATGTCATGGTCCTAACCGCCTGGTTGAATGTTTTGCGTTGATTTAACCAACGTGGTTCTTCAGGTTAATAATCTAATATGATACCAATGTTGTCAAGCGGGTCAGTTTGCCCATTAGTGGCAATATTTACCTGAATTGAATACTATATTATAAAATTACCGGGAGTGATTATTATGAATGATTGGCTGCAAAATGTAAAAATGGCAATGAAGATTGAGCTGAGGGAGATAGCTATGCTGGCCCAACTGGCTGAACAGGTGCCCAGCGCAGCCATGCGCAGGGAAGTTATCCAACAAATCCAGGAAGAAGCCGGGGAGGCCAGTTTTTGGAACACGGTATATGCATGTTTTTGTCAAGATGAAGCGCATGATCCCAATTGCGGACCGGGATATCCACCGGTATATCCCCCTGGATATTGCCCCGGCTATCCTGGCCATGGCCCCGGTTGCGACTGTGGACCGGGATATTCCCCATGGAACCTTGATGCTCAAAAACCCAAAAGACCGGAACCCGAAGCTATTACACCTAAGGCCCGGGAACCTGAAGCTCAACAACCCGAAGCTCCGGTACCTGAAGTTGAAGAAACTAAAGTTAAACAACCCAAAACCGGTAAGTAGAATGAGTTACCCCAAAGGAGGTCAGTTATATGCCTTGGCACCATCTAGTTAATCAACTCATCCAGTGTGAGCAGCAGGAAATAGAACTGTACCAGAGAATTGCTTGCCACGCTCCCACTGAATGTCTGCGCAAGATTATCATGAATATGATCGAGGAAGAAAAGCACCAGATCAAACGTTGGCGGGAATTCCTGAAAAAAAATGATTGTTGATCGGTAGATCACTTGGTTAGTCTACTTGAATTTTAGGCTCAAAAATAAAGCAAATAGAGGTTATGCAGGCAAAAACCTGTATAACCTCTTGACTTTTATAACTCTCCGACCGCCTGTTCCAATCTTTCCAGCGCTTGCTGCAATACACTGCGAGGGCAGGCCAGGTTGAACCGCTGAAAACCCTCGCCACCGGGCCCGAAGGCGTACCCGTCATCCAGGGCTAAACGGGCCTTGGAACGCATAAAATCCTGCAGCTCAAGGGTATTCAAACCCAAGTTTCTCATATCCACCCAGGCAAGATAGGTTCCTTCCGACTTAACCACTTTAAGCCCGGGAATTTTATTTTTAATGTAATCCGTAAAAAAACTCACATTAGCCCTTAAATACGACAGTAATTGGCGGAGGTACTCATCACCAGAGCGAAAGGCAGCCTCAAGGGCGATATAGCCGAAGGGATTGCCGCTGTTATGGCCGGCTCTGGCCTTAATATACTCCCTGCGCCAGTGATCATTGGGGATAACAGCGAAAGAAGTGGCCAATCCAGCCAAATTAAATGTTTTACTGGCGGACATAAAAGTTATGGTCTGCTGCTCAAGCTCCCGGGATATCGTTGAGGTAACAGTATGTTTAACGTCGCCAACAAGCAATTCACAATGAATTTCATCAGAAACAAGCATACAGTTGTTGTTAATGCAAATTTCACCCAAAACAGCTAACTCTTCCGTTGACCATACTCTGCCGATAGGGTTATGAGGACTGCATAAAATAAGCATCTTTACCCGGGGAACGCGTACCGGGAAAGTTGTAACAGGTTTAAAAAGCTCCTCCAGGTTGTTAAAATTCATGGTATACCGCTCACCGTCAAAGGCTAGACGGTTGTAGAGAATCTGGCAGCCGTTATCTTTAATTGCGTTATAAAACGGGTAATATACCGGCGGCTGCACCACCACCTCATCTCCGGAACGGGTAAAAGCCGCAACTGCCGCATACAAGCCGTTAACCACCCCGGCGGTAAAAACTATCCATTCTTTTTTAATTTTCCAGCCATAATTTCTGTCCAGCCTTTCAACTATAGCCTCATACAGCGAATCCGGTGGAAAAGAGTAGCCGTATAAAGGGTATTCAGCCCGTTCTTTGATAGCCTTAATCACCGGTTCCGGGCAGGGAAAATCCATGTCCGCCACCCACAGATCAATTAAATCATCCCTGCCGAATAATTGGTTATTCTTATCCCATTTCATGCTATTGGTATTTTTTCTGTTAATAATTTGATCGAAGTTGTACTGCACTCTTCATTACCACCAATTCATCGTTTTTATTTTCATTTTAGCATAATAATTTTAACATAATAATCAAACCTCTTCTTTTTAAAGTTATCTGCATGCATGTAAATTTTTATTAAAAAATAGAGGAATTTGTCGTATATCCATCGAAAAAGTAGAAAAATTTTTTTACATATGAAAAAATAGGCAAAGCGGATGAAAATCCGTGACATCAAAAAGAAAGAGGGAGTACATATGTTTAACAGTATTAAAGCTAGACTGGCCGTAATTATTCTACTGGCAACTTTGGCCATTATATTATCCATGACCTGGTTTAACTATAACCGAATGTCGGCAGTTCTAAACGAACAAATTGTCTTTTCGGCCCAAAATGGCGCCGCTGATAATGCCGAGATAATTACCAACTGGCTGCAGGGTATTCAAAACGTAGTAGTTACCTTGTCCAAGGTGCCCGATATCCAGAGCATGGACTGGGAAAAACAATTTTTAGTATTGATGGGTTCGGGAGGTAATGGTAACGGCATCGAAATGTTTATGGTGGCGGACACCTCCGGTTATGCCCATATCACCCAAGCCACCTTGGGGGTAACAGAAGTTTATATTGAAAATCAGAAATATTTTCAGGAAGTTTTGCAAACCGGACAACCTGTAATATCCGATCCCATATTAAATGAGGCCTCCTCTCAAACAGTCATTGCCGTGGCCGCTCCTATCTATGCTTTCGATGATGCCACTAAAATAGTCGGTGTAATCGTGGCCACCGTAAACACTACGTATATTAATATCCTGGTGGAGAAAATGAAAATCGGTGATTATGGTTACGGGTTTATTGTCAGTGATAACATGAATATTATTGCGCACCCGGATCAAAAGTGGGTAAATAACACAAAAATTTGGGAATCAAATGCCACTTTTGAAGCACTGGGCCAAAAAATGGCAAAAGGGGAAGCGGGATACGGCCACTATAGCTTTGACGGTGTTGATAAAGAACTGGCCTATGCGCCCATAAAATTAACAGGCTGGTCCATTGCTCAAACTGCCGATACCGCCGATGTCATGGCGCCGCTGGCCAAGTCCCAAAAATTTGCGATCATCATAGCATTGGCAGCCGTTGCGATCATGCTGCTGCTATCGTTTATCATTGCCAATTATATCTCCAAGCCGATTAAAGCTTTATGCAATATGGCCGGAGCTGTAGCGCAGGGCGATTTGACATTTAAAATAAGTGATCTGGGAGCAAGAAAGGATGAGCTGGGCGTTCTGTCCGCATCCTTTGCCACGATGGTGGAAAATCTGAAATCGATGCTGACAAGTATTCGCAATAGCTCCGACTACCTGGCTTCACAAAGCCAGGAACTGGCCTCCAGCAGCGAAGAGGTAAGCTCCACCATTGCGGAGGTAGCCAGCACCACCAATGAAGTGGCCGCCACCTCCAGCCAGAGTGCGGATAACGCGGAAACCGCCGCTAAAGAGTCCGGGCTGGTATGGGAAGTAGCCGAGCAGGGCAACCGGGCGGTTCAGGAAACTGTAGACAGAATCAATTCCATAGCCGCAACCTCACGGAATATGGCCGAGGCCGTTCAAAAACTGGGACGGCAGTCCAATCAGATAGGGGAAATTATAAACACTATCACCAACATAGCAGATCAAACTAATCTACTCGCCTTGAATGCAGCCATTGAAGCCGCCAGGGCCGGGGAACATGGCCGTGGGTTCGCTGTCGTGGCGGAAGAGGTAAGGCAGTTGGCTGAGCAGTCGGCCAACGCCGCCAGAGAAATTACGGGCCTGGTCAATGAAATCCGGCAAAATGTAGACGAAGCGGTAAAAGCCATTGAGCTTGGAGTCGCAGAAGTGCGCGAAGGAGTTCAGGTGGCCAATAGCGCCAGTGCTGCTTTGCAACAGATTGAAAAAGCAGTGGAAGGGAATACGGCAGTAATTCAAGATATTGCCGCCGGTTCCAAACAAGTTAATGAAGGCACCCAACAGCTTACTGCAGCCAGCGAGCAAATTTCCGCCACCACGCAGCAGGTATCGGGCGCCGCCCAGGAACTGGCCAATATCGCCGAGGAATTGCAAAGAGCCATATCGTTATTTAAAATGACGGAAAGTGATCAAAATACCCGGATTGATTTGCCGGCGGAAGATGATATAGATCAACAGAAGCATACAGATGAGGAGGAGGCAACCTCTGCAAATAAAGCAGAGGCAATGGATCATGTGGCAACTACCGACATAGCAGCCGACAGCGAAAAGAGCAACGAATAATTAAGAAGTGAAAATTCGTGTACAATGAAAGTGCAGCTTAAAGACACCGTCAAGCCAGTCGCCGGAGATATAGTTATTGTAAAACTTGTTGCAGCAGCTATATCCCCGGCTGACTAGGCCGGCCTTAAAGCATCATCGTTTTTTAATCCAGCCCAAGCCTGATCTTTAAAGATTTTTTTCGTATTTTAGCAAAAAGTATTATCAGCAAAACGAGCATGGCGCATATAAACAGTGGCGGCTCATCAAGCGTTACGGTAGGGATTTGTTCATTGTTGTTTAGAATTCTCTCCTGCAAATCCAGCAATTCCCTCTCCTGCTCCGGTGTCTCAACCACAATAAATGCTGTCTGGGGTGTCAAAACTCTTGCCCTGAAGCCGGCACGAACCAATTCCAAAGGGTCCGGTTTTCCGTTCAACAAATATCTTTGCTGTGCCGCATCAAGAAGAATAGCGTTTTTAAACTGATTGCTTGTTAAAGTAATGCTGTCCAATTTCATATTACCCGGCACCAATTCGCATTCATTATTGTCAGATACATAGATTCCATTGAAGTTAAGGACAGGCTTTACAATAAGATTCTTTACTCTACCCTCCGCCTTATTGTCTGCATAAGAATATGGCGTCAAAGTCAGGTCGTGATTTAAAGCGTAATAGCAAGGACTTTCAGGGAATCTGTCGGATAGAGGATAAATATTTTCAGGGAAAACAGCTCCGGGCATATTATCGGAAACTGCAATTATAACCGGAAAATTTTTGCTGCTTTCTTTACTTAAAATCATTCTTACCGCCCTATCAAAATTGAAACCGCATTCCGCTTCAAATCTTGTTTGCTTCATATCCGCAAGAGAATGGGATTCAACTTTATAGGAAGCAAAAATCACTTCAGCCCGGGTAATATTATTGGCCTTGGCATATTCTTCAATTTGCTCAGTATGCCATGCAATGTCGCTGTTTTTGGAGCAGTCAACAACAAAGTGGTATTCGGGCGTTCTTTTAACTTGCTTTAAACCGGCTTTTTGCAAGGGCGAAAGCAAAACCGCTCCATCAACAGCCGTTTCTCTTTGTACTGCGTCTTCGCCCAATGAAATAATCTTGTTATCTAAATTAAGATTAAACGGATATTTGTGCAGAATTTCAAAGCCTGTCTGCCTTACCTCGTGTTCACTGAAGGGAAAGACCCTGAGCTCCAGAGTATTTCTGCATGTATAGTGCAGCAGTCCCGGGTCGCGGCGCGTGTTTACAATTTTCCGGTAAATAAACAAAGCAGCCCGACGATCGGCAAGAATACCCTCTTTTCTATCTCCGGCGACATCAAGGTAATAGTCGCTGATATATGCACCTTCCGGCAATTTGAAAGTAGTTACATACTCTCCATTTCCCTCTACTGCAGGGTTTTCCAGTGTCAAATCAACCCGTGACCTGTAAACTCCTGTTTCCTCATCCAACTCTGTTTTGCCTTGCATATCTGCCAGCCGTACCCGGTTATGCACCATATTCGAATTGGCAAGATTCACGTCAATCAGATTGTGCCCTGAGTCCAAAAACAGATTTTCAAGTGCCAGTATGTTGTGCTGTGCTATGATCTTCCCATCCAGAATGAACTTTGTGTAAAAGGCTGATATTATGGGTGTGTTTCCGGAATCAAAACCCATCATACCCCTTGTTGAATCATAGCTGCCCTTAATATTTTTTAATGCTCTTTCAAGACGCGCCAAATCAACCTCAACCGGTTCGGTTATCTCAACACTGTTATAACCCAAATATTGCACAGCAGCTTGCAAATTACCCTTATCACCCCAAAATGTAGATATCATACAGACGGGCAGGGTGACGATCCCGGCACAAAAAACAGCTATTATTCCAGACGTTCCCCATGCCTTTGACAGAACATCCCATTCCTTGATTATATGCCGGCCCTGCCAGACAGCAGCAAAGGCAGGTGCAAAAATGAAAATTCCCAATCCGTAAAAAATGAGCCCTACTAGCCCCAGTGGGAGAATAGGCAGGAACACGATGAAAAAATACAATATATATGTATAACAAACCGCCTTAAGATAAAACGCCAAAAGCCTGAGCTTTTTATCCTTTACCGTGGGAAGCAGCATTAGTAACCCGTTTAACGCTGCAATAATATAGAAGGCAGGGCTTGAAAAATCACCGAACATGCCAACGGAAGTATCACTGGACCATAAACCGGCGTTGCCCTGATTAATTGCCAGACCTCCCAATGGCAGCAGCAGCGATACAAAAGTTGTAATAATATAATACCTTTTAGTGGATGGGCTCTTTAATTCACTGTCAGTCCTTTCCTGCCTCCAAACAAGCAGCGTTTTCACTGACAGCAGCATTATTGTATAAACGCCTGCTATGATCAAGATCATAAGTATGGCATTTAAGTTGATGCCGCTGATAATATTCATCATTACAAACCAGATCAGTGGAACTGCAATTAATCCTGCAGCATAACCGGCCGTATCATTACTCTTTTCAGCTGGTGTTGTGTTAAAGGCCGTACCATATATGCCATACAAAACAGGAATCATACACAAGATGACAAAAACCAGGCGTGGGCTGACAAAGCCCGTTATATTAAATAAATCTATATTAAACAGCAGCATAAATGCTGTAAAAAACGCATACACAATTGAAATTGCCGTGAATACCCTTGTGTCCGTAGAGTTTTCTCTGCGTTTTATAAGCGCGTAAATTGAAAATATCCCCGTTAACAGCAGAGTTACGGCACCAGTAAGCACTATTGATGCCATATTTAACCCTCCGGCATTGAAGGTAAGGTAACCTAACAGCACCAGCTGGGGCAGCGTCACAAACAATAATATGTACACGGGTTTAGTAACTGCTTTCATGTTTATCTCCCCCAATTAATTTATTAATTGATATATAGCTTGCCGCCAGGGCGGCAAAATAAAGGGAAATACCTATGCCTGTATGCAATAGTGCAAATTTTTCGTGGGTTACAAACGGTATCGAGCCAATAATTCTGATACTGCTGATTAAGGTCCCGGCCGCGGCAGCTCCAATAAGACTTGTGATAAACCATAACACCTTGTACAAGCCGTTAAAATGTTTTGCAAACATGCAGGCGTTCATTATAAACATTAAAACAACGAAGTTACTGCCCATACAATCCCGGCCAATGGTAAATGCACAGTCCATTGATGAATATCCAATCCCGTTTGTGTACGCCAGCGGAATGTTGTAAAACATCTCCGCCGCTTTTGCGTGAGGATAAAGCAATATCTTTAAAACAGCATCCTGGGCGGTTTTAACCCCATATATTAAACCAAGACCAACCAGAACAGCCAGAAAATAAATAAGCACACTCTGCGCTTTATCTTTCATTACCATCATGCTCCGTATCTTGATACTCCAGAATGTCGCCCGGTTGGCACTTTAATGCCTTGCAGATTTCTTCCAGTGTGGAAAATCGAATTGCCCTGGCTTTGTTGTTTTTAAGAATTGATAAATTTGCGGGAGTGATGTTCACCAGTGCCGCAAGCTCTATCAGCCCGATTTTCCTTTTGGCCATCATTACATCAAGATTGACAATAATCGGCACAGTTCATCACTCCTTAAACCGTTAAGTCATTTTCTTCTTTATACTGTACCGCCTGTTTGAACACATCTGCCAGAACCAGCGAGAACAAGCCAGCTATGGCAAAAATAATAACAATTATGATTGTCCCCAGTGTAAACCAGAACAAACATTTTGTTATGTATAAAGCTGCAATGACAAAAGATGCAACTGCCATTTTCCGCAAAGCGTCTACATTTTCCAGAATAAAGGGGTCAGTATGCAAAAGTGTTTTAAAAATATATCTCAGCGTCCATAAAATATAAAGCGCTGCGATGCCCGACAACATTAATACAGCTGTCAACTGCAGGCGGATGCTTCCAGCTATAAAGGTGTATGGAATAAGCTTGTAAATAATTACCGGAACAAATGCGCAAACCAGAATACCGCTGTAAAACATGAAATCAATAAGTATCTTGGTAAAGCGATGTAGAGCCTTTTTATTTTGCATCCCAAAAGACCTCCCGAGAACTTTATCAAATAGCATTATAGTACAATAAATTATGAAATACAATATATTTTTATTGTTTATCAATAATTTTTAATTGAGATTCAATAATTTTTTTCATTATTTATTCGAAATACCCTGTCATCACAAGGCACCTTTTTCCGGCAGTAAATGAAAAAAGCCCTTATTTGCTTCAACATAAAAATACCCCCCGGTAAACTGGTATACCTGGGGGGAAGGGGCTTTTGAAAAAACAACCAAGTATAGTAATATCTATACCCGGCAAGATATAGTATCTTTCCTGTCTGCTCATAGTAGGCAAGAAATTCTTGATAATCTTGATAATCAGCCGTAAGCTTGCGAGTCGGCTGATTTGATTGGTTAGCTAATTCTATGTTTAAAAACGAACCATACCATGGTCACAGCCACTACAGACAATAGCATCATACTGTATATAGGTTGTGGATCGAAAACCAAAAGAGGCCATAGCCAAATAATTCCATATATCGTAGATAGCAAAACGCGTTGTATGCTCCCGCTCATTAAGACCATTAGGAATATACCGATGCCTGCTAGAAACACACCAATAAACCATAAAATGTCCGAAGTTGAGGATAGCTGAACACCACTACCAGCTTCAGCCCGAGCCTTAATCCCCATAAGCATTTTTCTTTCCATAATGTAGTGCAATGGTATTCTAAAAAAATCACCAATCTTACTCTGCAGACTTGGCAATTTCCGGCCATGGGTTCGTACGATCAAACGGGTTTGTTTTGTATTGAGTTTCTTCAGAACAAAAGCCCCCCAGCCTTTTAAAACAAAAGAATTTCCTGGTTCAACATATACCACCGGAAAATTATATTTTATTATGCTTTTTGATTCATCAAGTGATGCCGGGATGATACGGCCAACTTTCATTTCTTGAAACTCCGGTACAATATTATCCGCATGGCGAGTCTCAGACCCTAATGCCTTTTCGATAAAAGCATAGCTGAAAAAACCTCCCCGGTCCGCACCCAATTGAATCAGCCATTTCCAGACCTCAGAAACTGGAGCGTTTATCGTTATTGCCCGTGTTGAACTTGTATATGGCGCTAAATTATCACCAACCAACGGCATTTTTATTTCATTTTCAGATGCTCCCCAAGTTAAGATCAAAGGTCGCAAAAAAACAGTATATACTATTAGTTGAACAAAAATTATAAACATGAGGATTAAAAAGGATTTCTTAATATTTGACATTAAACAGTCCTCTTCGTATGAATTTCACCGAACAATACAATCTAATCTTAAGGAGATGGCTCTGTTATGTGCAATGTTGAAAAACATGTAGCTTTAATCAGCCGCTCGGCTTTGTGCATCCGTTGCATCAGTCTTATTGGATGTGATTAACTGTGCGGAATCGGCAACCTGCCATACCCCTTTAATACGGCCATCATTATCAATCCCCCAGGTGTGTGAAAAACGTACTAGCTTAGAGGATTCCCCCTCCTTTTTTATGAATTTGTAATATCCAAGCACGGTGACAACATCTCCTCCATCAATGTAAACATCAGGAAAGGCGTCAAAATAATAAAAACGACTGAGCAGGCTTGGATAAAAAGAATGAAAGATTTCAGCCAAGCCACGATAAATACCACCGTCAGGAAATCCTGGTGAAACACTCCATACAGGATCATCAACCAATAGCTTGGTTATAGTTTCACTATCCTTCTCCTTTGCTGCCCTGTAAAATGCTTTTACTCGTTTTACATTTTGCGTATCTTTTTCTTGATGCTCTAAAAAAGTACTAATTTCCATCATGGCTAACCTCCCTTAATAAACTCTTGATTTCTTCGTTTTTCTTCCTATCTCACAATATTTCACTTTGCTCATGCTGATCCCGTTCCCCGGATAGTGTGCCTATACTCCATAATCCACCCTTTTGTACGGATAAAACCGCTAAGATATTTAGTGGTTTTCCGCCCGCTCTTTAATCATTTTTAACATTTCAAGCCGTATCCACCCGCTATAAGGTCTTATAATCGCCCAGTATAAACGGAACGAGGATTTTGCCCGCCCTTCCAGACATAAAATCCTGGTCTCTGTTGATAATGTCGCAGTCCCATCGTCATTTCTTTCTATGTATAAATTCCAGGCAACTTTGCTATAGCCTGTTTGATTAAAATTGATAAAATCGGCAGCGCTTGAGAGCTGAATATTGGTTGGCCGCTGCTGCCAAAACTTGCCCGCAAATCCTATTATAACCTCTTGGTTTTCAACTTCCTCGAGCAGAATCCAACTCCCATTCTCTGTTAATTGGTCAATTGATAATTTTGTTGGTAGTTGCTTATCCGGTTCTCTGTTGGAATTTAAACGGTAAGGAATGCTTCGTAAGAACACAAGGGTATTGATAACTTTTGATTTGCGCATGTCAAAATTGTGAATAGCTGCAAATACCTTCTCCGGCGAGGCATGAATAACAATTTTGTGTTTTTCGGCAAAATCGAATTCAGACAAATAGCAGTTTACTTTCTGGTTTTCTGGATGCCCAAACATTTCAGTACTCCGGGAGTACCAGTAAAAAAACATATGCGACAGGAATACCACCATAAAAATGGAAGCAACAACCATCAAGATAACATCCATCAATGTTAACCTCACTTCAACATTAATATTGGCGCAAAGCTCGCGGTGCTATTCTTTTATTCCCTGACCAAATTAAGGACCGCACAATGTTACGTTTACCGTAATTTTTCCTTAACAATAATTTCAGGTGTCGTAATATATGCGGAAAAAAATTTCTACAGCACTTTTGATGACTCTATTTCAATGCTTTTTCTCCCTACATATATTATTCCGGCTCATTCCAACTTAATTTGGCGCGACATGGCCGAATGCTTTTCATAACATGTTCTCTCCCCCAGCGTATGCCCGATCAGACCCCGCAACACCAGGCGCATTTGTTTTTTCACTTCCAATAACGGTTCCCGCACTTCTTCGGGCAGTTTTTCAAGCGCTCTTTTTTCCACCAGTCGGTGAATTTTCCGCAGGTCTTTCATCGGGCAGTCTTCACATGTTCTGTCCACCATTTCTCACTCCCCCAAATTTTATTTTCAACATACTGTCCTCCAATTTAGCCCCAACAACGTCCCGCCCCAGAAGTTTACGGGGCAGAAAGATATTGCGCTTGTATTCGCCCAACCTGACGGTAAGCTCATCCCCTTTCTGGGACAGCGAGATATCCCCTTTCTCTACAAAGGGCAGAGTCATTTCCAACACATAGCCATCTTCAGTCTTGCTAATCTTCTGGGTTTGGCCATGGAAAAAGAACTTTTCAGGGGATTTTCCCCCAAAACAGGCACTGCCCATTTTATCAAGGGCCTCAAAACCTACTACTTCCTCCATGAATAACGGCACGGTGAAAACAGGCACAGGGCTAAACTGATCTTTTATGTACCGGAGATAGTTATGGTGCACTTCTCCCCATTTCTCGAAATACTGTCCCAGGTTCACGAAAGGCAGCAACCGGTTGACAATCACGGCATCCGTATTAAAACCATACAGGTTCAAATACATGAAGCTTCTTTCGGCTTCCCTGATGACCATTTTCTCGGGATTCACCACGATTCTGACAGAAGTTATGTCCTCATCAACTAAAATCTCATGCATTTCCCTGAGTTGCTGAAACAATTCCGCAATACTGTCCATGGTGTCGTCACCCGGCAGGGGTACCCCGAATAACGGTTTGGATATAGGACGGGCAATTTTCAGCAAAAGTTTTTCAACCGGGAATATCTTTTCCAGCCACCACTTAAGCACCTCCGGAAAACTGAGTAACCTTAGGGTCTCGCCCGTGGGAGCGCAGTCAACAATCACAACATCATATTTCCCTTCACTGCAGTGGTTAAGAATTTCGAACAAGCTGAAAAGCTCCTCCAGACCGGGAAATATGATCAATTCATCAGCTGTTATATCCTTTATGTTCTGAGATATCAGCAGCGCCGAAAGATAATCCTGCACTTTGCCCCAGCTTTTCTCAGCGCTGAACAGGGTGCTTATTTCCTGCGCCCAGAGGTTCTCTCTTATTTTGATCGGCTCATCACCCAGCTCCAGGTCAAAAGAATCTCCAAGGCTATGTGCGGCATCCGTGCTAACTACAATTGTTCTTTTCCCCGATGCTGCGGCGGCAATGGCCGTTGCTGCAGCCAAACTGGTCTTACCGACACCGCCTTTTCCTGTGTAAAGAATAACCCTCACCTTAACAACCCTCCTCATTTTGGCCTAATTATTACGAATCGCATAATGTCCACTTAATAATTATTTCGTATTGCGAAATAATATTAGAAAAAAATAAACCGTTTATTTACCCTTTCTTATTAGTTAACCCACTTTTTTACACAACCCATGTTATTCTATTTTAATGCTTCTCCTTTGTTGTGCCGATTCTTGTACCGGGTTTTGAGCACCTTTTTGGAATCCCACTATTACCTTACGCACTAATTTCAAACCTGTTTCAAATTCTTCTTCAGTAAGCAAACTCCTTATCCTGTCAAGAAAATCACGAAAATGTTCTTTCAAATCCTCTACCAAAGACTTGCCGCTATCAGTAAGGGATACCGTCACGACCCTGCGATCCTCTTCACTTCTGCCTCTTTTTAACAATCCTTTTTTCACCAGGCGATCAACAATTCCGGTGGCGGTACTCATGGGCACAGCCATACCCTGGGCCAGATTGCTCATGGTAATGGTTCGAAATTTTTCGGAAAGCTGTAAAGCTAAAAACTCATAACGGGATATCGACAATTCCAAGGTAATGATCTCTTCGGGGACAATTATCTTCTGAACATTATCCAGTAGAAATTCATATATATCGCTATTGCTGTTCAAAAAAACACCTCGTTAATATTACGTGTAACGAATTTTTCTTATCACAAAATATCATGCAATCTTTTTTTTGTCAAGATTGAACAGCTTTCATTGCTTTGCTCTCTATCTTGTTTTTTACGTGCATAAGTAATAGAAGGTATCTTTACAACTCTTGCACCCAATGCTCTGTTTAAATCTCACACCTTGCCAGACATGCCGTAAACAAGTTACCAACTTGATTTAGAGTATGAAGTACGAAGCCATAAAATAGCTTGACCCGACTATAGCTTTATAATTTATGATGATCTCGGAAGGTCTTACTACATCTTTTATGCTCCTTCCCTTTGTTTTTTAGAATAAATTTAATTTGTACTCCTTCGACAGCCATATTATAACCAGATATCCAGTAAATTCAAATTCAATAAAAGCCGGAATGATATAAAAAAAATATAAAAAAAGCGGGACATTAAAAACACCCCGATATCAGGAAAGGGGACACGCCTTCCCTGATTAGCTGAAGGAATGTCCCCAGATTTAATTTAGCTTTTTAACCAACCTTTTCATCTGAACCATACAACCATTGCCCCGGCGATAATTCCCATAAACCCGAGTATTGAAAAATAGCCGTACTTCCAGCGAAGTTCAGGCATATAATCAAAATTCAACTGAAAATGCGCCTGATAACGGTCAGGGGCAAAAAATGATTGTGATACCGGTGAAAAATGACGCACAAAGTTATTAAAGTAATATAATATAAACATAAAGATAAAGATAGAAATTAGTGATAAAAATGTGGAGGTTCGATAGAATGTTCGGAATTGAACACTATTGGTTTTTTTTACTATCGGGAATAATGCTAAATATAACGCCAGGGGCGGACACCATGTATATTCTCGGCAGAAGCATATCACAAGGTAAAAAAGCCGGGATAATGTCAGTTTTAGGTATTAGTTCAGGTTCATTATTACATACATTATTAGCATCTTTGGGGCTTTCCATAATACTGGCCAAATCTATAGTTGCTTTTAATATTGTGAAATACGTTGGAGCCGCCTACCTGATATATTTGGGTATTAAAGCAATATTAGCTACCTCTGATAAGTTTGATTTAGATAAAGCCAAAACAGATAATATGTTAAAAATATATTTGCAAGGTATGATAACTAATTTACTAAATCCTAAAGTAGCTCTTTTCTTTTTAGCCTTTTTGCCCCAATTCGTAAATACCAATAGCAACTATGGTCCGCTGCCTTTTCTATTGCTAGGATTAACATTTATTGCCACAGGAACCATTTGGTGTTTCATGCTGGCCATATGTTCTGCATTAGCGACTAAAAAATTTAGAGATAATTCAAAACAACTTACACTCTTGAATAGATTGGCCGGCATTCTGTTTATAGGTTTAGGATTAAAACTGGTTAGTACAAAATTAAGTTAACCCGGGTAAGCTATCTCTCATTAATTCCATAATGGTTTTGGGAAGTCTCATCGACACTCAAAGAGCATCCCCTTCCGAGCGTGTTTTCTTCCATTTTCAGATTGCTTAAGTAAATATAAGCGGCTATAAACCAATTTTCAATGGTTATAGCCGCTTAATTATTGACTTATTTAAAATTCATGAATGATCCGGTCGTTTAGCTCAGCCACCTTGCTGTCGTTGAACCGGTCCACCGTGCTCAGGTAACCCGTGATGCGACGCACCCGGCGGATAGCCGTTGAACCGCAGCGGGGACACTTATCCTCGTTAATTACGCCCAGGGTACTGCAGCCGGTGCAGAAATCCACCGGAAAGTTGACCGCTGCGTAACCCATGTCACTGTCCCGCATATGCCTGACGATTGCTTCCATTGCCTCGGGGTTATGCACCGGTGGTGACGCCATTTCCACATAGCTGATATGCCCGGCATTGCAGTATTTATGGTATATACCCTCCAAGCTGATCTTTTCAAAACTGGATATCGGGAAATTAACCGGAACATGGAATGAATTTGTGTAATACTCCTTGTTCGTAACCCCAGGGATTATACCGTATTCCTTACGGTCCTTGCCGATAAACCGGCCGCTGAGCCCTTCCGCCGGAGTCGCCAGCAGTGTGTAGTTTAAGTCGTACTCCTCACAGGCCTCGTCAATGAGCCGCCGCATGCGGGCCACAATTTCGTTGCCCAAAACCTGAGCGTCCTTGTCCTGGCCGTGATGGCGCCCGGTCAGTGCCGTAAGTGCCTCGGCCAACCCGATAAAGCCAACTGAAAGGGTCCCGTTGACAATGGCGTCCCTAATGGGGTCGCAATCCTTGAGGCCCCGGGACTCAAGGTAGAGCCCCTGCCCCATGACAAACGGCATATCCTTAACCTTTAATTTGGCCTGAACCCCAAACCTGTGATACAGCTGGCGAATAGCCAGGTTCATCATATTATCCAGCAGGCGGTAAAATTGTTGCATATCCCGTTCGGCTTTGATGGCCAATCTAGGCAAATTGATGGTAGTAAAGGAAAGGTTACCCCGTCCGTCGGTTATCGCCGGACCGCGTCGGTTGGCCATAACCCTGGTACGGCAGCCCATGTAGCTTACCTGGTCCCCCCACTCCTTGTTAAAGCTGGAATCCATAAAACTGAAAGTAGGGTTAAGACGTTTGGCCGCCACCCTTAAAGCCAATTTAAATAAATCGTAGTTGGGATCTTCCGGGTTGTAATTTACTCCTTCCTGAACCCTAAAAATTATGTTGGGGAAGATGGGGTTCTCTCCCCGGCCCAGGCCGGCTTCGTAAGCTAATAGCAAATTTCTGGTCACCTTGCGGGCCGCTGCGGAGGTTTCAGTGCCAACGTTTAGGGAACTGAACGGCACCTGAGCCCCCGCGCGGCTGTGCATGGAGTTTAAGTTGTAGACCAGGGCTTCCATCGCCTGGTAAGTTTCATCGTCACTGGCGTTTTCCACGTAAGGAGCAATATCCCGGTCAAAAAAGGCAAAGGACTGTCCGCCGTGCATGTCGTTCTGGGAACTCTGCAGGATAATCGCCGCCAGGGCCGTAGCTGACGCCGGGCGCTTGGGCGGACGGATATAACCGTGCCCGTTGTCGAACCCTTCGGCTAAAAGCCTGCCCAATGGAATCTGTACACATGTTAAGGTTTTTCCATAGAAGTCTAGATCATGTATATGAATATCCCCGCGCTGGTGGGCCAGGGAAAAATCTTCATCAATCAACCGGGTAAGATAATATTTCTTACTGGCGGCACTGGCAATCTGGAGCATCTTCGCCGAAGGTGAATTGCTGATGTTAGCGTTTTCTTTGCTGGTTTCTTCCAGAATTTCCTCCACTGCATCCATCAAGTCGCCCTTGGCATCCCTGATGCGGGTCCGCCGATCCCGGTAAAGAATATAGGCCTTCGCTGTCCTGGCGTGGCCCGCCTCAATTAGCACTTTTTCAACTATATCCTGTACGTCCTCAACACTGAAAGCGTGCCCGTTGAACTTTTTTTTCAACATCTTTAACGCTTCAATGGTAAGTTCCATGGCAGTTTGCCTGTCTTCGCCGCCTACTGCCCGGGCTGCCTCGAAAATAGCATCTGTTATTTTACCCTCGTCGAAGGGCACTTCACGCCCGTCTCTTTTCCGGATCACCTTGAACAAAACTGCTGCCCCCTCTTTAACTAGTTATTCTATTTCTAATAAAGAAGACTTGGTTCAGGTGGGGTTTTTGACCCCATCTGAACCTTAGTCGCACTTATTTCGAACTTACAGCCTGTTAATCCCCGACCTAAAAGGGCGGGGTCTTACAGGCTGTGCGAAGATAAAGCTGGACCTGTGCGGGGTCAGGACCCCGGTTACCAACATTAATCTTGTTTTAACACCAGTTGCTCTATTTCTCGCATAAATTCCTGTACATCCCGAAATTCACGGTAAACAGAAGCAAAACGCACATAAGCCACCTCATCCAGCTCGCGCAGGCGTAACATTACTTGCTGTCCGATGTCCCTACTTAGCACTTCCCGGTCAGTGACGCCTTTTAAATCCCGTTCGACTTCGTTAACCAGTCCCTCCAGCTGGCTGGTCGGAACAGGGCGCTTCTGGCACGCAATAATCAGCCCGGCCAGCAATTTAGCCCGGTCAAAAACCTCCCGGCGGCTATCCTTCTTGACCACCATCAACGGAAGCTCGTCTACCCGCTCGTAGGTAGTAAAGCGTCTGGCGCACTCGCTGCACTCCCTGCGCCTGCGCACCGAATTACCTTCTTCTGTAGGTCTGGAATCCAACACCCGGCTGTCAGCCATACCACAATATGGACATCGCATACCTTTACACCGCCTACTAATTAGTATATATAGTAGATCTTCATTTATTATTATACTAAACCTTGTTGAAAAAGCAAAAAAGAAAAACAACGCCAATAATTTAACTGGCTATGTTTTCCTCAATAATTCTAGGCTTAATACGGTTTTTTTCTAACGTCAAAAAGTTTGGGGTCTACCCTGAGCAATATTAGATCTTTTATTGCCTTGTTTTAAAAAAATTTGCCCTGGATTCCTCCGTGCAATTCTCCTCCGCCCGGAGCTTCAAAAGAGAGATCCACCAAAATTACATCTACCCCAATTTTTCTTATTCTCTGCCAGGGGACTACAATTTCTTCTTCCCGCCCCAGGATGCCCATAATCCTTCCCCCGCCGTGACCGGGTAGGATAATAGCATTGATACAGCCTTCCTCCAGGTTTACATCTATGTCCTTAATGGGACCAAGACGGCGCCCATCGGCTATATTTATGACCTCACGCATGCGCAGATCGGTTATTCTTACCATCAATAAAACACCCCCATATACTGATGTATATGAGAGTGTTTGAAGAAACTGAACAGGAAAATATTTTTAGTTTGGCTTGCGTTTAATCGGATTTATTAGGATAATCCCATTCATAATAAAGGTCGTGTTGATTGTAAGCGTGTACTGCTTCTTCCCCGGAAGCGGCCACACTATTGGGCAAAATCAGCATTGACAGCACCCAGATACATAAGCCAAATCCAATGGTTAATAATTTAACAGGCATGTCCCACCTCGGTATTAGCTTGATTAAAGCAGCTATTGTCAAAAAAATTTTTCACGTTACTTGTAACTTAGATGTGCTTGCGCATATGGCTCAGTGCCGCTTTTTCCAGCCGCGAAACCTGGGCCTGGGAGATCCCTATTTCATCTGCCACTTCCATTTGCGTTTTTCCTTCATAAAAACGCAAAGTAAGGATTAACTTTTCCCTGTCACTTAATTTACGCAATGCGTCCCTAATAGCAATACCCTCCAACCAGTTCAGGTCCTGATGCTTTTCGTCACTAATTTGATCCATTACAAATATCGGGTCGCCACCGTCATGGTAGATAGGTTCGAATAAAGAAATTGGTTCTTGAATGGCATCAAGGGCAAATACAATATCCTCCCTCGGCATTTTTAACTCACTGGCAATTTCATTGATCGACGGCTCGCGTGAGTGTTTATTCACCAGAGCATCCCGCACCTGCAGTGCTTTATAAGCAACATCCCTGAGGGAGCGGCTAACCCTGATGGGATTATTATCTCTTAAATAGCGCCTAATTTCCCCGATAATCATCGGAACAGCATAAGTGGAAAATTTAACGTTCTGGGAAAGGTCAAAATTATCTATGGCCTTCATTAGTCCAATGCAGCCAACTTGAAAAAGGTCATCAACATATTCTCCACGGTTGGTGAAACGTTGGATCACGCTTAAGACCAGTCGAAGATTGCCGTTTATTAGCTGGTTTCTGGCGGAGCCGTCTCCGTTATGCATAGCCTCAAAAAGTTCCCTCATCCTGGCGCTTTTGAGTACCGGGAGCTTTGATGTGTTAACACCACAAATTTCCACCTTGTTAACCAGCATAAATCATCTCCCACCTTTTCCCGCGAATTTTTGCTAAGTTCAATTTCATTATTACCTCGGGGTTGGTGATTTATACATCGCTTATTGATGAGAGACAGACTGAATTATTCCATGCGGTTGATTTCCTTTTTCAGCCGCTTGATTATTCTTTTTTCTAACCGTGAAATGTATGACTGCGAAATACCGAGCATATCGGCAACTTCTTTTTGCGTTTTCTCCTTTCCACTGTTTAACCCAAAACGCAATTCCATAATTCTTCTTTCCCTGCCGGTTAGCTTTTGCAGTGCCAGATGGAGCAGTTTCCGATCCACTTCATCCTCAATAAATTTGTAGATGATATCGTTTTCCGTCCCCAGCACATCAGAGAGCAGCAGCTCATTTCCGTCCCAATCAATATTGAGCGGTTCGTCAAAAGACACTTCTGTCCTGGTTTTATTGTTCCGGCGCAGGTACATCAATATTTCGTTTTCAATGCACCGGGACGCATAAGTGGCCAGTTTAATCTTCTTGGCCGGATCAAAAGTATTTACGGCCTTAATCAGCCCGATGCTGCCGATTGATACCAGGTCCTCAATACCAACCCCGGTGTTCTCAAATTTTCGAGCAATATACACCACTAAACGCAAATTCCGCTCTATCAGCACACTGCGAACTGCGCCATCGCCCGATTCCAGCTTATTAATCAGGTAGCACTCTTCGTCATTAGTCAACGGGGGCGGAAGGGCTTCGCTGCTGCCCACGTAATATACGCCGGATTCTATACCCAGGCTGGTCATTAATTTAGCCAGGTTCAGTCGCAGAATCAGTTTTATCTTCCAGAACCGCCTCAACATTTTCCCTCCTTCATGCAATATTTCATGCACTATTATTTTGGTGAAATGTATTGAAAGGCTTATCAGCCGGCCAACCTTGTTTCAAACAGATCCGGCGGTAAAAGCGCCCGGCAGGGTGTATCCCCCTGTAAACGGTCCGGGCAAAGGGCAATGATAACCTCATTAGTCCTTATTGCGCCACCTCCCTGCCTTACCAGTACTTCATCAGGCCGGAACCCGATCAGCCAGCCGTTGTCGCGACCCACCGAACAAAAAGGTATTAAACGAAAATTTCCTTCCCGGATGCCCTCGCCCATTTCAGCCAGCAGCGTGCCGCCGTCTTGCCAACCTTGCTTTTGTACAGCACTGCTAACTTGTTCAGGCAGAATATCCTTTACCGCATCGAATTCAGCGATGATCACCGGGTTACCCGACAAAGGATCGGTAAGACCGTTCCCCGTATCCACCATAGCGGCAAGGCAGACCTTTTTACCTCGCAAATTTATATCTAAATCCGCCCTGAGCAGAGGCAGCACCAGCCTTTTCCTCAGCGCTGCCGGCGCTATTTTACCCGTAAACCAAAATATCGCCAGCGCCATTAATATCCCGTACCACAGGTATGTGTCTATTGCTTGCATAATCCCGGCCAGCGTTTCACCCGGCACACTCCGGTGCAGAAAATTGATTATTCCCAATACCGTACCGCCCAGGGCAAAAGTGCACAGGTAAAAATAAGCAATTAGCATCAAAGACTTTTTCGGCTGCTGGGGTATAAAAGCAGCGGCTACCATCAATATGGACACCAGCAATTTATAACCGGGACCGGTGAATACCTGCAGCGCGGGAACAAAAATTACAATCGAATACACTGCTCCCAGGGCGGCCCCCGCAAACAGGCGCCAGCGTCGAAAGGCTATTCTGCCCAGCCTGGCTGTCAACCACAGAATCATTAAATTCATCACCAGGCTGCCTGCTATCACTTGATCCACATACACAACGTAGGACGGCATTAAACTATCTCCCTACTACCATGAAAAAAATTCTCCAAGAGGGGTGTCCCCTTTCCTCTTTTGACAAAGTATCCCTGCTGCATTTATATGGCTTATATTTTGTGTTTATGATAGTTGTACAAAAATAAAAAGCCCCGGCTTTATTATACATGCCGTGGCTGGAAAATTTTGTTAGTAATTGTCTTTAATTTTAAATAGTTTTAATTATTATTCGACATTATTTCCGGCGTAGAAATGCGGGGATGTCCAGGTCGTCGTGCCCGCCGCCTGAAAATGGTTTTACCTCAATGCCTTCGCTGGCTCTCTTTGGTTTCTGAACACCGGCAAACTGTTTTTTATCAAACCCGGTTGCTATTACTGTCACCCTGACTTCATCTTCCATGCGCTCATCAATGACAGCCCCAAAGATTATATTTGCTTCATGGTCGGCAGCCTGGGAAATAATCTCCGCTGCTTCGTTTACTTCAAATAAGCCTAATGATGTGCCGCCGGTAATATTGAGCAAAACGCCCCGCGCACCCTCAATGGTAGTTTCCAGCAACGGGCTGGAAATAGCTGCCTTGGCTGCTTCCACAGAGCGGTTATCACCACTGGCACTGCCTATCCCCATTAATGCCGATCCGGTATCTTTCATAATCGTTTTAACATCGGCGAAATCCAGATTGATTAAACCAGGAACCGCTATTAAATCGGATATGCCCTGAACGCCTTGACGCAATACGTCGTCGGCAATACGAAAAGCCTCAACAATGGAGGTGTTTTTTTCCACCACCTGCAGCAGCCGGTCATTGGGTATGGTAATAAGGGTGTCTACTTTGCTTTTTAAATTTTCAATTCCAATTTCTGCCTGGCTCTGGCGTTTTTTACCTTCAAATGTGAACGGCTTGGTCACTACCCCAACCGTCAGAGCGCC
Source organism: Desulfotruncus arcticus DSM 17038 (assembly GCF_900113335.1). Lineage (GTDB taxonomy): Bacteria > Bacillota > Desulfotomaculia > Desulfotomaculales > Desulfallaceae > Desulfotruncus > Desulfotruncus arcticus. Next base: position 327,458 of record NZ_FOOX01000003.1, on the reverse strand, counting down.
GACTTCTTTAGCCACTTCAGCCACCACCGGCGCTGCTCCGGTACCGGTGCCGCCGCCCATGCCAGCCGTTACAAAGACCATGTCGGCACCCCTGAGCACCTGTTCAATGTCCTCTCTGCTTTCTTCTGCCGCTTTCTGGCCTATATCGGGATTGGCACCTGCACCTAAACCCTTGGTCAATTTGGTGCCAATCTGTATTTTAGTTCCTGCCAGCGCCATCTGCAGCGCCTGAGCGTCAGTGTTGACCGCTATAAACTCCACGCCCTTCAACCCGGCGCTGATCATGCGGTTAACTGCATTATTGCCGCCTCCGCCAACCCCGATCACTTTAATGTGTGCATATTGATCAAGGTCAATATCAAAATCAAGCATCGAAAATCCTCCTTCTAGGGGGTCAGAAATTTATAACAAAGGTGAAAATTTAACGCCACTTGGTCAAACGATTGAAAATACCTCCCCCCGTTCCGTGCCTTATCCTGCTGTATGTTTTTATCTGACGGGCACCCCAGAACCCAAGACCAATTGCTCCGGCATACCTGTATGCTTCATCCTCCGGAATGTTGGGTGGCACCATCCGGGGAGTTCCTACCCGAACCGGCATCCCGAAGAAGGATTCACCCAGTACTGTAATGCCATCAATCAATGAGCAACCTCCCGTTAAAACAATCCCCCCGGGTAAAGAAGCATCTAATTTCAGGTTTTCAATAAAGTACTCCTTAATAAAACCAAATATTTCTTCAATCCTGGATCTGATGATTCTGTTAACCAGATCCCCCGGAACGCTGTGTTCACCCTGCCCTGTAATGTTGGTCAGCTTTATATGGCCTTCAATGGCCCTGAGGCCATTAAACATTAAAGTTGCCCGGGCAGCATCAAGAGATGTATGCAGTCCTATCGCCAGGTCGGAGATGACATGGTCGGCGCCCACCGGGAAAATATCAAGGTTTTTCATTATTCCGTGATTAAAATATGCCGCATTGGTCAAACCAGAACCTATATCCACAGAGATAACACCCAGTTCCCGCTCCACCGCGTCTAATACTGTTTCTGAGGCCGCCAGGGACCCGGCCACAAATTGCTGCACCTTAATACCTGAATCTTCACAACACTGCCTTAATTGTTCCATAGGCGCCGCCGGCGCAGTAACGATGTAGGCATGTATCTCCAACTGCCTGCCTTTGCACTTCTCCGGTCGTAAAACGGGTTCGTTGTCTATGTAATAACGCATCCCAATTGTTTGAACAATAGAATGATTATCATTTCGAACACTTTTATAAAGCTTTTGTGAGGTTTCATTCAACTCACGCAAACTTAGACCATGCTTGACGATATCGTGCCGGACAACTGCCTTGTGAACAGCCATACCCGGCATATCATAGTTTACAAATACCTTTTTTATTTCCACACCGGCGGCAAGTTCCGCATCGGCCAACGCTCTCTTAATGGAACCTACTACTTCATGGGGCCGGGTCACAACTCCGTTTTCTATCCCTATGGATGGACTGAAACCAACCCCCGTCAATTCCTGTCTGGCCCCGAAACCGGTATTGATCACGGCTACAGTAATTCCTGACGTGCCAATATCCATACCCACCACGACGTTTGTCTCCGTCCCGGCCAAACAGGTTTCCCCCCAACCAAGCTTTACTTAAAATGTAAAATTCAACATTCAATAATAATTCCCTTTTTTATTACCTAAATTTCTTTTTTAATAAATAACGGCGGATAAAGGCCAAATTTTGAAACAAACGGACGCCAAAGGCAACAACGGCGGCCAGGTAAAGGTCAATGCCAAGGCGGTCGCCGATATAAGTAAGGCCGGCCGCCAACAGGGCATTGCTAAAAAAGCCGGACACAAAAATGCTTTGATCAAATTTATCCTCCATAGCCGCCCTGATGCCGCCAAAAACCGAGTCCAGCGCCGCCAGCGCGGCAACCGACATGTACTTGGCATAATCCTGCGGTAAAACAATAGGAATATTAAAACCGATCAATACCCCCAACCCAAGTCCCAGTGCGGCCAATAATACACCCACCCACATAAAATGTCCCCCGCTCCCTACTTTAATATTTTACCTGGCCGTGTAGGCCGGTATGGTTAAATCATCATGTTGTTCCACGGTTACTTGAAAACCCATATCACGGTAATACTCAACCAGTCCCCCCGGCAGTTCCAGCGCATTCGCCAGTGCATCAGGACTGCCTATAGCCAATACCTGGTACGGCGGCACCACTCTGGTGGTATTGATATTGATAAAAGGTGCTGCTAACCTTATTTCAGTCGTGGCAATTATGCGCTGGCCGTTAATGGAAATTGCCTCAGCCCCCGAACCCCAAAGCCCGTTGACCAAACCAAGCAGGTCCTGGTCCTGAATAAAAGAGAGCTCCGGTGCAGTTGTGTTGCCTCCATTTTGCGGGTTATCCAAAACCACCTCAATACCCGGTCCGGTTACAGTAACCAACCCGGCAGCCATCCTAACCTTTTCCAGCTCGCTGGTAAGCGCATACAGTGCTTCAGTTCTGCCCTTGTTTAACTGGTTTAGTTTGTAGGTTAAGTCGGTAATTTCTTTGGTCAGGTTATCCTTTTCGTGGTTTACCTGTTTCAGCTCAGTCAACATTTCCTTGGCCCTGTCCGTGGGAATCCCACCAGGGGCCCGGTTGGTAACACGGAACTGAACCGCCAGCATTAATCCCATAAATGCTGTAACCAGCATGATTGAAAGATACGCTGTATTTTTCTTGGGCATTTGTTTTAAGCTCCCTTTATTTCGTAGGTTTGGCATAATCAAATACCAGCCCCCCGGAGTAAGGTGTTATTACAACTTTATCAACTTTTTTAACATCAACTTGAATTCCCCAGATTTGTAGGGACTCAACAACCCCGCCTTTCATTTTCAGAGCGCCAGCAAGAGTCTCGGGGTTGCCCAAAGCATAGACTATAAAGGGCGGGCTTAACCGCTGGTTCTTATTAACCAGAATGGTTGGACCAATGCAGCGAACCTCTGAAGTGGAGATAAGCCGTTGGCCGTTAATGGATATTGCTTTTGCCCCGGCTGCTTTTAATTCATTTAAGATACTTAAAACATCACCGTCATGCAAAACATAAAAATTTGGATTCTCACCGGGCTGAAGCACGTTGTTGCTGTCATTTAACGTAACTTCTACCCCGGGGCCCTGCAGTTCCGTCAGCCCTGCCTCCTCACGGGCGCGATCCAAGCTTTCCTTTACCCTGGCCAGTTCCGGTCCACCGGCGGCCTGATCCAGCTGCTCCCGCAAATTGTCCACTTTTTGCTGCTGCTCATCCCTGGTCTCCTTGGCTTTATCCAGTTCCTGGGCCAACGCATTAGGCCTGTCAAGAGAAGGGGATGAATTTTGGGCGATATTTGAAGTAACTCTGAACTGAACCGCCAGGATAAAACCCATAGTTATACCCATAAACAATAATATCAAGTAAAAAGATTTATTTTTCATGTTTCTTCCCCCACACTCCGCACGTTTAATTCCGGTATTTTACCACCGGAGAGTTGGCAATAGAAAAATCAACATATTCAATTTTCTTACCTTGCTCTTTTAACTCCTGCAAAACCTGCAAAATGTAATTTCCTTTTTTACCGGCATCTTCCGCAAAACCCAGTTTACACTCTGTACCCTCGATCGTATATAAAGTAACCCTTTCATCACCACCGACGTTAACTTCCGACAGATTTTGCCGCAGTTCCACCGGCAGTTGTCCCACCACTTTTAGCGCTTTCTCAAACTCTGTCCCTTGCACCGGCTTTCCGGGACCGGAAACCTGCAATTTTCCGCCGGTAATAACCGGTAACCCCGTGGTTCCAGCCTTTCCCTGGCGCAGATAAACACCTTCGGCGTCAACCTCGACAAAACGCCCTTCCAGCAGGACCAACGCTACGGGTGAGCGCTCACTGATTTCAATCACAACTGTGTGGGGAAACTTTCGAATTGTTTGTGCGTCCTTAACCATTGGTATTGCCATTATTTTGCCGGCAGCAGCATTTAGATCAGCCTTAAATATATTCATACCCGTAACAATACCGGATACCTTGATAACATCCCCGGCAGAGAGGCTGTTATTACCCAGCACATAAATATTGCTTATAGTAAATATGGGCGATTGCAGCAAAACATATGCTGCCAAAAGCACGATAAATATAAAAAAAAAGCTCTGCCAGAATATATACCTTTTTTTGCTATTTGTGTACGGCATGCTTTTATCATTCCCCGCGCATAAAATACATCCATTTCATAATTCGCCGCATCTTAACCTGTACCCTTTTTGCGATTAAAATTTGCAATACCTGCCCGATAAATTAGTCAGGTTAAAAGCGGCAAGCATAAATTAAAACTTGCATGAGTAAGAAAAAAACCGTGAAATAAAAACACGGCTTTTATAATCTTATATAATCTTAATGTCGCTTAATTACCAAACTACACATTCAATATATGATATAACAAATCGATAAGGTATAGTTTATTAAGTCAGCACAAGAAAAAAACCAATTTGCTGCCAATCATTACATCTTAATTTCAGACCAAATTTGGTCATAAAGCACGGCAGTTTCACCCAGGTCATTTTCAAATTCACCATTTTTTAAAGCATCGTCTGGCGCGTAACTGGCTATATTATTGCGTTTACTTTCGGGCAGCAGTTTATATGCTTCCTTACTTGGCACAGCGTAGGGAAAAGCTTCAGCAATTTTGGCACCGGCCTCAGGACTCAATATATAATCAATGAATTGGTGGGCGTTGTTCGGGTGCCTGGCATCCTTGGGAATGGCCATAGTATCCATCCAGCGGATGCAGCCTTCCTTGGGGTATACATAGGTGATATTGGGATTTTCTTCCATAGCCAGCGCCGCTTCTCCATTATAAATTACCCCGATTGATACTTCATTGCTGATAAACAATGTTTTGGGACTGTCGCTGTCAAACGCCTTAACCAGCGGAACCAGTTCTTTGAGCTTATCTTTCGCTTTATCCAGAACAGCCGGATCGTTGTCATTTACCGAATAGCCCATGGACATTAAAGTCATGCCGATGATATCACGGGGGTCATCCAGCAGCACAATTTGATTTTTAAAAGCCGGATCCCAAAGATCATTCCAGCTGGTAATTTCCTTCTTAACTTTATCGGTATTAACACAAATAGATGTAGTCCCAGCCATATAAGGCACCGTGTACTGATTCCCCGGATCAAAAGCCTGGTCCAAATATTCCGGGCCAATATCCTGAATATGGGGGATTTTGGACAGATCCAACTTTCTAAGCATATCTCTCTGTACTAATCCTTCCACCGTATAGTTGGTGGGCACAATGACGTCATAATCGGCCCCACCGGCCTCAATTTTAGCAATCATCTCCTCCTGGGACGAAAAGGTAGTGTAGTTTACTTTAATCCCAGTCTCTTCTTGGAAATTGTCAATTACCTCCTGCGGCAGATATTCGGACCAGTTAAATACGTTGAGCACCTTTTCTTCCTCCTGGCCTGCAGTTTGCTCAGTTCCACCGGAGCCGGAGCCACACCCCGCCAACCCGATACATAGAGCCAGCACCAGCATCAGGCCGGCCAAAAACCAAACCTTTTTTTTCATTAGCATTATCCTCCTCCTTATTTAAGTTAATTGGCACGCGACCTCAATCCTTCAGCAGCTATTGTTACTATAAACGTTAATAGCAGCATAATTGTTGAAAGCGCATTTACGGCTGGCGTCACCCCCTGTTTCACCATGGCGTAAATTTTTAAAGGCAAGGTAGTGCTGCCCGGTCCAGCTACAAAAAAGCTGATAATAACGTCGTCAATGGACAGAGTAAAAGCCAGCAGGGCCCCCGCCGCTACACCGGGCATAATCAGGGGCAGCGTTACCTTAACAAAAGTTTGCCACTGAGACGCACCGAGATCCATCGCCGCTTCCTCCATATTGCGGTCAAATCCTGCCAATCTCGCTTTCACAGTAACCACTACAAATGGAATGCAGAATGTAATGTGCGATAAGATAAGCGTGTTCAGACCCAATCGCACCTTAAAGATCGCAAAAAGAGCCAGCAGCGAAATGCCTAACACAACCTCCGGAATAACGATCGGAATGTACAGAAGGGAATCAAGCACCGATTTTCCACGAAAATGATAGCGGTACATTCCCACGGCGGCAAGTGTTCCGATCATGGTGGAGATTATAGTGGCGGTTATGCCGATAATCAAGGTGTTCTTAGCCGCCTCCAGGATCAAACGATCATGAAATAATGCCCGGTACCAATCCAGGGTAAACCCCTGCCATACAGCATTAATTTTGGAACGGTTAAAAGAAAAGGCCACCAGCACTCCAATGGGCAGGTAAATAATAGCATACACCAGAGCGGTATAAACTGCCCCTATGGTTGTGCCCAATGCTTTAACCCGCTTTTTGCTATTCAATCGTCCTGCAGCAGCCGCGTTTTCCGGCCCACCATTCATTAGAACACCTCCAGCTGGTCTTTTGACCCGGCCGTACGTAAATAAAGCCAGATAAACACCAGTGTCAAAATGATTAAAATTACTGATGCGGCAGATCCAAAGGGCCAGTTTCGCGCATCCAAGAATTGATTTTTAATTAAATTGGAAATCATCATTGTTCGTGAACCGCCCATTAGATCAGAGATGAAAAAAAGCCCCAGGGTGGGAATAAAAACAAGCAGCGAACCGGCAGTGATACCCGGCATGGTCAAAGGCAGAGTTACACGGCGAAAAGCTTGCCAGGGACCGGCACCCAGGTCACTTGCGGCTTCCAGCAAGGTATGATCTACTTTTTCAATGGATGCGTACAGGGGCAAAACCATAAACGGGAAAAGAGTATAAGCCATACCCACCGTTACCGCGCCCAGATTATAAAGCATGGCTAAAGGCTCGTGAATGATACCCAGGGACAGCAGTACATTGTTAATGACCCCCTCGGTACGCAGTAATACAACCCATGAATAGGTTCTGATCAGGGAACTGCTCCAAAAAGGAATAATAATCAACATTAACAGAATATTTCGCCAACTCTTAGGTGAGCGGGCCACTGCATAAGCAAATGGATAGCCTACCAGGATACAAACCAAAGTCGTGGCAAAAGCAACCACAAGCGAGTTAAAGACGACATGCAGATAAAGCGGCTCTATAAACCGGCAGTAGTTATTGATATTAAATTCATATACTAGGCCACCCCAAGTCCCCCGCTTCATAAAACTAACCAGAAGAACCAGCAACATCGGCACTGTAATAAAAACGGCCACCCAAACGGTTACCGGCAGCAGAGTCCAGAACGGGGCCCAGTTCGTCTTTTTTTTATGTATTTTCATTCCGAGAGTGTCACCACCTTATCCGTATCAATACTTAAGTAAGCCCGGCCGCCTTGCACAAACGGAATTTCCCGGCCGGCAGAGGTTGATACGTGAACCGTTTCTCCGGTTGCCAGGCCAACTACCGTTTTTACAGTTGCACCGATATATATCCGCTCCAAGAGATCGACGGCCAGCAAATCATCCTCACTTAAATCTTCAGGGACATCTGCCAGAAGCGTACAATGCTCCGGTCGAACAGCCAGCTTGACTTGCTGCCGCGCGATAAAGGATTCAGCCCCCGGAACACGTATCCGCGAATTGGCGAGACGTCCCGTCAGCCATCCTCCCGCGGACGCCTCAACGAAAAACGGAATAAGGTTGGCCTCTCCGATAAAATCAGCTACAAATACCGTCTTCGGGCGGGCGTAAATTTCTTCCGGAGTGTCAACCTGCTCCAGGACACCGGCACGCATTACACCGATCCGATCCGACATGATTAACGCTTCTTCCTGGTCGTGAGTAACATAAACAAAGGTAATCCCCAATTGTTTATGTAAACGCTTCAGTTCAAGCTGCATTTGTTTGCGCATCTTCAGATCGAGGGCCCCCAGCGGTTCATCCAGGAGCAGCACCCGGGGTTGGTTAACCACAGCCCTGGCGATGGCTACCCTTTGCTGCTGGCCGCCGCTGAGCTGACGCGGGAAACGATCCTTATACTGGGGCAGCTGCACCATTTCCAGCGCTTTCTCAACTCTTGCCGCAACTTCATTTTTCGGTACTCGTTTCATGCGCAACCCAAAAGCCACGTTGTCAAAAACATTCATATGGGGAAAAAGGGCGTAATTTTGAAAGACCGTATTCACGTTACGTTCATAAGATTGCTTACCCACCAGGGATTCATTGTCCATCAAAATGTCCCCGCCTGTCGGTTCTTCAAAGCCGGCAATCATTCGCAATGTAGTTGTTTTACCACACCCGCTGGGACCTAAAAGGGTTAAGAATTCGCCCTGTTTAATATTTAAATTCAGGTTTTTAACCGCAGTAAACGACCCAAATTGCTTAACCACATTGATCAGTTCAATCATCTTTAACGCCTCCATAAACGTCTTAGGCCACTGGTTAATGGAAAACCAACTACTACCCATGATCGTCAATATACGCTATTTCAGGTCAATCTCCTCTATTAAATAATCAAGTAAACAATAAAGAAGACTTGGTTCAGGTGGGGTTTTGACCCCACCTGAACCTTAGTCGCACTTATTTCGAGTTTATCGCCGCTAAGACTCCCGCCTCTATAGGCAGGAGTCTTAGCGGCGGTTAACGAGATCAAGTTGTGCTCTTGTCGATAATCCTATAGGGGAAGCCATATTTTTCCATTAAACCCATAAAAGGCTCGGGCTCAAAAGCCTCGGGAGGCAAAACTCCGGCCCCCCGCCAGATTTTTCTGGCCAGCAGTTCGGTTGCTATGATTGAACCGCAAGCGGTTTGCGCCGCCACAGCCTGACAGTTTAATTTGTTCATGCAAACCTGGTTATCCGCCACCTGGTAGATATAGACATCCCTCGGCTCATTATCTTTGAAGCCCTTAACCAGGGTGCCGACACAAATTTTGCCTTTCATTTGGTGGCCCAGTTCGGCCGGGTTGGGCAGGCACGCTTCCACCACATCCCGGGGCGCCACCTCCATCCCCTTTACGTTGATGAGTTCCTTTGAAGTAAGGCCCAGTTTATACAACAGCTTGATAATATTCACAAACTCCCGGCCAAGCCCGATTTTGAAAGACACCTTCTTTAAACCTTTATTAATCCAGCGGGGTAGGTTAATTACTTCCTCATGCTCTACAGAAACAACTTCTATCGAGCCTATGCCCTCGGGAAAATCAAAAATTTCGGAACCCGACATTGGGTGCGCAGTATACCAGCCCTTATCTTCATCCCAGTATACGGGCGGATTGGTACATTCCTCCAGCACACTCCAGATAGAAAAGCTGGGAGCAAAATCATAGCCTTCAATCTCCATGTTGGAACCATCACGCACGGCAATTTCATCAATTTGATCGAAAAGGTTTTTCTCCGCATATTTGGCAAAAATTTCAGAAACGCCGGGGTCAATACCCATACCCAGCAGCGCCAGTTGGCCCTTATCTTTCCAGGCTTGATCACAGGCAAACTGGTAATCACCCAGCATAACACCCGTTTTGTGGTAAGGGTCTTCCGAATTTATTTCGGAAAGAGTCATGGCCATATCCATATAATTGCAGCCCGCTTCATAGGCTCCGTCAAAAATAGGCACATTAAATACCTGCGCACAGGCATTCATTACTAAATCAACCTGATATTTCTGAATTAATTCAACAACCTGTTCCTTTTTGGTTACATCAACCTGCTCAGCAGGAAATCTTCCCTGGTCACCCAGCCGGGCCTGTACTTTTTGGGCCCGCTCCAGGTCGTAATCGGCTAAAACCAGCTTCTCCAGCCATTCCCCCCGGGGGTCGCCTATTTTGGCCAAAACCGCATAAGCTTCACCCACTGCACCTGTTCCCAAGAGCAATACTATCATTTCATTCCCTCCATATTCAATTCTCCCTTTGCCAACCATAATCAATTCCTTTACCGAAAATTCGGGTAATTAAAGTTGGCAAATAGTCATTGAGGCCTAAAAACAACAAAAGGAGACACCCTCCCAGGTTCTCCTTTCTGAGCTACTCTTCACAGATTCTCCTCTACTCAAATAATCAGATAATATTTTGGACATTATCTGACGGGTTAAATAATTTGTCAAGAAATTTTTTCGCATCTTCTTGATTACAGTTGGAGATAATAAGTCCAGAGGTGACGACTTTGTGATGATAATTGAACATTTTGAAGGAAACTGGGCAGTTGTGGTATATAACAATAGCACTTTTAACCTGCCCAAAGAATTACTTCCTAAAGGAGCCCGCGAGGGTGATGCAATAAATCTATTAGTAACCTTGAATTCGGAGACCGTAACTGAGTATGATGAAGATATCGACTTGTTATCGAATAAATATTTTAAATAAATGTAAAAAACTTCGTATGCTTATACTTAAGCCCCGGCATTGCCTGCAGTATTTAACAGGGGAGATAAACCCTGAACAAAGTCCCCGCACCTTCCCTGCTGATTACTTCAATGCGGCCTTTATGCGCATCGACAATGGCATAAGAAATACTAAGCCCAAGTCCCGTTCCCGTTGATTTGGTGGAAAAGAAAGGAACCCCAAGTTTTTTTATTTGACCGGACGGGATACCGCAGCCGTTATCCTTAATACTGATAAATATTTCGTTGTTTTGGGGCGGACAGCCTGCTTCAACCTCAATTATCCCCCCGCCGGGCATGGCTTCTATGGCGTTATGGCATAAATTCAGCAAGACCTGTTTGATCTGATTCCGGTCGATCATGCATGGCGGCAAATCCTGAACGGGTTTATAAATAACAGTTATATTATTTAAAAAAGCCTGGGGCGATACAATGGCCAGAGTCTCCTCTATTAAATCACTGATACATTCCCTGGCTAACACGGAAGGTTTGGGGCGAGCCAGCTGTAGAAAATCACCAAGGACCTTATTGGCCCGGTCAACCTCCTCAATAATTATCGCGGTGTACTGTGCAAAAACCTGATTGTCATTACATTTTTGAGCCAGCAGTTGAGCAAACCCCCTTACCGCAGTGAGGGGGTTTTTTATTTCATGGGCCATACCGGCAGCCATTTTGCCGATAATTGAAAGCTTTTCTCTTTCCCTCAGTACATTTTGGGTATCCCTTAGTTCCTTAATAGTGTTCTGCAATACAGCTTCGGCCTGTTTGCGCTCGGTTATATCCTCGGCCAAAACCATACCGCCGGTAATATTACCGTCAACGATGATCGCTGATACATTCAACCTGATAATCCTGGTGCTCCCGTCTTTATGTATGATCGGTGTTTCGTAACTCCCCGGTTCCCCGTTGTCCAATCTGTTGCGTATACCCTGCCATACCATTTCTTTATACGCTTCAGGCACAAACTCCAGCAAACCTCTGCCGACCATTTCTTCCGGGCTGTAACCGGTTATTTCGTTGGATTTCTTATTGATAAAAGTAATCCTGGCATTATTATCATAGGTATAAAAAAGCTCATTCATGTTATCTATTAATAAGTTAAGGTAATCAACCCGTTCCTTGAGTTTTCTTTCACTATCTATTAAAGCGTACTTAAAATTAATGGAACCGGCTTTTAGATCTTCATTCCCCGCCATTAACAAACCTCTCTCTCCTTAACACAGGTAAATATTCAACATATTAATATCTAATTTAATATTTTTCAATTATCGACATTTTCCCTCTATTTTTCGTTTATTTATTTTAAATTTTAACACTACAGACAGCAGGCAGGAAATATTGCTTTCAAAGCCAATTAGTCCTTAATGTTAATTTTGGAAAAGGTGAGTACTAAATGAGGTTTTTACATACTTCCGACTGGCATCTTGGACGCATTTTCCACGGCGTGCACCTGACCAGGGATCAGGCCCACATCCTGAATGAATTTGTGGATTTGATCGGTTGGTCCCAACCCGATGCCGTCCTAATAGCCGGGGATATCTATGACCGGGCGATTCCCCCTGTTGAAGCAGTTCAATTGCTGGACGAAACTATCACCAGGATCCTGCTGGACCACCGGGTTCCGGTAATCGTGATTGCCGGAAACCATGACAGCGCAGAAAGACTCGGTTTCGGCACCAGGCTGCTGGCCCGCCAGGGTCTGCATCTGATTGTCCGGCCGGACCGGAACCTGACCCCCGTGGTGCTGCCGGACAAGCACGGCCCGGTTTATTTCTGCCCGATTCCTTATGCCGAGCCGGCCCTGGTGCAAGAAGCATTTGAGGATCCGGCGATCAGGGACCACAACCAGGCAATGAGCCGGCTGGCCCAACATTACTCGGCACAATTGCCTCCGGGACAACGGGCAGTGGCCGTAACCCACGCCTTTGTTGCCGGAGGCCGGGAGAGTGAGTCTGAACGTCCCCTTTCCCTTGGCGGAACCGGCTGGGTTGACACCAGCTGTTTTCAGTCATTTCATTACACCGCCCTGGGACACCTGCACCAGTGTCAAAGCTTTGGTGAAGCCAATATCTGTTACGCCGGCTCACTGATGAAATATTCTTTTTCCGAATCAAACCATAAAAAATCTGTCACTCTGGTGGAACTGGACCAGTTCGGAAAAGCAGCTCTGGAGAAGATCCCTCTGACACCTCAAAGAGACGTGCGGTGTATTGAGGGATATTTAACCGAATTATTGAAAGGGCCTGATGCGGGGGAAAACAGGAATGATTACCTGATGGTTACCCTGAAAGATCCGGGCGCCATTCTGGACGCCATCGGAAAACTGCGGGAAATATATCCTAACGTACTTCACATCGCTCGACCGCATTTTGTTGTCGATGGTGAATTGCGCAGTCCTGGCGGAGATCACCGCCGCATCGGTGTAATGGAACTTTTTGATTCATTTTTCCAACAGACCGCCGGAGAGGCGCTTCCGCAGGACCTGGCCGGAGTGTTCTCAGAAGCAGTTGAAAAGCTATACCTCAGGGACCGGGAGGTGCCGGCATGAGACCGTTAAAATTATCGATGACCGCCTTCGGACCATACGCGGCCACCCAGGTACTCGATTTTTCCGAACTGGGCAATCGCTCGTTCTTTCTCATCCACGGCCCCACAGGTTCAGGTAAAACCACAATTTTAGACGCTATGTGTTATGCCCTTTACGGAGATACCAGCGGCGCGCTGCGGGACGGCAAACAAATGCGCAGCGATCACGCCGGCCTGGCAACAGAAACTGAAGTGGTATTTGATTTTGCCGTAGGCAGCCAACATTATTGCATTCACCGCCACCCGGAACAGGAAAGGCTGAAAAAACGCGGCGAAGGAACCACTAATATGCCCGCAGGCGCAGAATTATGGCGTTCCAACGAATTGCCGGAAGGAAAAAACTCTTTAATTGCCAGCGGTACCGGCAAAGTTACCGAAGCAGTAGAAAAACTGCTGGGCTTTAAAAGCGATCAGTTCCGGCAGGTGGTCATGCTGCCCCAGGGTGAATTTCGCAAGCTTCTAATAGCAGATTCCAAAGAGCGCCAGATAATTCTGGAAGCTTTATTTAGAACGGAATTTTACCGTCAGGTTGAGGAATTTTTGAAAAACGAAGCCAAACAACTGAAAAATGATTACGACCACTTAACGGATCAAAAAAACTGGGTGCTGCAGCAGGCAGGCGTTCAATCGGCGCAAGAGCTGCTGGAACTACATCAAAGGCACTTAATTGCGCTGGAGGAAGCTTTAAAGCAGCTTGCCGCAGGCAAAGCCGCTGCAGCCAGAGCCCAGGAGCAGTTGTCCGCCGGCATACAGACCAGGGACAAGCTGAATGAAAAAAAAGCGGCACACCAGGCCTGGGCCGCTATTGACGCGGGCAAGGAAGATATTGAGGCTGCCAAGAAGGATTTGGCAGCAGCCCGGCGGGCACTGACTCTGGCTGAAGCAGAAAATTCATTTAAAATTAGGCGCGCGGAAGCGGCAGCCGCGGAAAAAGCCTACCAACAAAAACTTGCAGGTAAAAAGCAGACACTTCTGGCCATGGATAAAGCCAGGGAAAAAGCGGCTGCTGAAAAGGAAAAGGAACCGGAACGGGAAGCGGTCCGGCGAGAGGCCAACCGCCTGGAAGACCTAAAACAAAAGGTCATCGGCCTGCAAACGGCCAAGACTGCTGAAACTGAAGCACAGTTAAAGCTGCGGGCGGCGGAAAAGCGCTTGAATCAAAACAAAGAAGAAGAATCCACGTTAAAGACCGACATTGAAGCAAAGACCAAAGACAGGGACGCGGCGCAAAGCCTGGCGGCCAGATCGGAGGGGCTGGAAGCAGCTTACAGGGAAGCCGAAAGAACGGTACGGCAAAAACAAGCGCTGATAGCGCTCCATGGCGAAGAAGCCCAACTGCAAAAAAAATATGACCACGGCCACAAAATCTATCAGCAAACCGAAAATAATTATCTCAAGATTAAAAAAGAACTCACCTCGCTACAGGAGGCATGGAACAAAGGTCAATCCGCCATACTGGCCGGCGGGCTGGTTCAGGGAAATCCCTGCCCTGTATGCGGCTCGACAGAACACCCTGCCCCGGCCTGGAGCGACATCCTGCTCCCTTCGGAAAAAGACTTGAAAAATTACCAGCAAAACTTAGCCCATCTCGAAGCAGCCAGGGATAAAATGCGGGAACAGCTAAGTGCACTGGAGGCCCAAAAAAGAGAGGCCGCCGGCCGGGCAGGCGACCTGGAAAAAGAATTGGGCGATCAAGCCCGGATTGCTTTGGCAGTAATCCAAAAACAGGCTCTGGAAGCAAAAAACCTGTGGGAAAGCGCTTTAAAAGCAGCGGAGACGCTAAAAAAAATCAACAGTGCTCTTGTAGAATTGGAGCTAAGGCAAAAAGCTTTGACGGAGAAACAAGCAGAGCTTCAACAAGAATTACAACAAAAATCACTGCTGCTTGAATCAGCCCGGACCACTGTGCGGGAACGTGAGGCAGAGATACCGGAACAACTACGCAATCCGTCGGATCTGCGGGCAGCACTGGGGACAGCCAATAAACGTCTGGAACAATTAACGCTGGCTTACGAAACCAGCCGAAAAAACGCGGAGAACGCCGGCAAAGCACTGGCCCAGGCTGAAACAGCGGAGCAGGCTGCCCGGGAAGCCTTTACCGCAGCCCGGATAAGGGCCAGAGATGAATACAATTTGTTTATTGAACGAATGCTCGCAGCCGGCTTTGCCACAACTGATCAGTATATAAAAGCCAGAAAAACGCCCGGACAAATCCAATTGCTGGAACAGCAGATAACTGAATTCGGTGAAAAGCTGCGCGCCTCGAGGGACCGGTTGGAGCGGGCGGCACAAGCGGCAGAGGGTCTGGCAGAGCCTGAACTGGACGAGTTGTCGGCAGCGTTAACCAACGCGGAGAGCGCCCGGGAACTGGCGTTCAAAGAGTACGCCGGCTTGCAGGCACAAACCGGGCACGAAGCCGAATGGCTGCAAACAATTAACAATTTGGACGCAACCATAACCAAATTGGAAAAGCGCTACTCCGTAATGGGACGTCTGGCGGATGTAGCCAACGGTAAAAATAATTACGGAATAACCTTTCAGCGCTTTGTGCTCGGAGCATTATTGGATGATGTGACTGTTGCGGCAACAGAACGGCTTAAACTGATGAGCCGGGGCCGCTACCACCTGCAACGCACCCTGGACCGTGCCCGCAGGAACGCCGCCGGGGGACTGGAGCTGGAGGTTTTCGACGCTTATACCGGCGTAGCCCGCAGCGTGGCAACCCTGTCGGGGGGGGAAACCTTTCTGGCCTCGCTTTCCCTGGCCCTGGGGCTGGCAGACGTCGTCCAATCCTACGCCGGAGGCATCCACCTGGATACAATCTTCGTAGATGAGGGGTTCGGCACACTTGATACCGAAGCACTGGATATGGCTTTACGGGCCCTGGTTGATTTACAAAAAGGCGGCCGTCTGGTGGGAATAATTTCCCACGTGCCGGAACTAAAAGAGCGGATAGACGCCAGGCTTGAAGTTAAGCCTTCTGAAAAAGGCAGCGTGGCCAAGTTTATAGTGGCTTGATCGCAATACTTGCAGCAATTATCACAAACAATAAAGAAGACTTGGTTCAGGTGGGGTTTTGACCCCACCTGAACCTTAGTCGCACTTATTTCGAGTTTATCGCCGCTAAGACTCCCGCCTGTAGAGGCGGGAGTCTTAGCGGCGGTTAACGAGATAAACTAAAAAGATAACATTGACTTGTTTATTTTTTAGTAGTACCATAAAATATATTAAATGAAATATACTGATAATATAATTATTGCTATAATAGTAAACAACAGAACAGTGTTGTTTCTACTTTTCTGGTTAACATATAAAAATAAATTTAAGACACTAAGGGAGGCTTAATTTTTATGGAACAACAAAAAACATTAGTACAGGTTTTCGGCATTGACGCGCCGATTCCCTCAGGTGGCTGAGGCTGCGGCAGTGGAGCCACTGGATGTGGACCTGCAAAAACGATGAAGGAAGAAGCGGCTGAATTAGGCGATAAGCTTAAATTTGCTTTTGGTGATCAGGTAGAAACCAGTTTTATTGATGTCAGCACCAGTGAAATAAAAAATTACCCGGAAATCGAAAAGATTTTAACCAATGTCAGACTGCCTCTGACCGTAATCAACGGCCAGCCCCGGTTCCACGGCGGCCTTGGTGTGGATATGATTGCCGATGCAATTAAGGAACTAAATGCCAAATAATAATTGATTTACCGGTTTGCCAATAACAGGTTAACCCCAGGGTGGAATACACCCCGGGTTAGCCTGTTTTTATTTGGGGCAGGTGCAAAGCTATCACCCGGAGCAACTGTCTACTTTACGCCAGGGTTTGTTTCATCCATTCCACCAGGCTCATATTAAGTTGACCTCGGATATTATCGATTTCTTCTATTTTAAGCACCTGACCGTCCCTGATAGCCACCACCAAATCCAACATCGGCTCAATTTCCGCAACCTCGTGGGTGGTCATAATTACCGTCTGAGTTTCCAGGTCAATAAATGAAATCATACCCTTGATAATGGATTCCCGGACAATGGGGTCAAGCCCGGATAATGGTTCATCCATCAGTATCAACGCAGCGCGGCGGGAAAGTGCCAGCACGATTTTCAGCCGGCCACGGTTCCCCTTGGACAGGTTTTTTACTTTGTCACCAGGGTTTAGCTGCATAAAAGACAACATCTCGTGCGCCTTTTCCCGGTCAAAGTCTTCGTAAAGCCCCTGGTGCAAACCAATGGTTTCTTCAATAGTAAAGCTGCTGTAAAGGGCGTCCAGCTCCGAAAGGTAAGCCACTTCACCACCAATTCGCCTTGTAGCCGGTTTGCCGTTAACCGCAACAGCTCCTATGCTGGCCCGGAGTAGCCCGGCCATCAGTTTGAGCGCAGTGGATTTCCCGCTGCCATTGGGGCCGATTAAACCGATCACCTTTCCCCGGGGCAGCGTAAAAGTAACATCACGCAATGCAACCTTCCCCGGGTATCTTTTGGTTACATGATCAAACTGCACAACCTCTTTAACCAATGCCACTTCCTCCTTTATGGCCTCATTTATTCTCAGCAAGCTGATCCTCCACACCTTCCATAATTTCTTTTGAAGAAAACCCCATCTCTTTCATATCCACCACAAAAGCAGTTATTTTATTATCTTTAAGCTGTTCGCGCAGTTCATCAAGTCGCGCCGCATCTTCCGTTACAAACGTACCCAAACCTCTGCGGGTTTCTACTACCGCCAATCGTTCCAACTCAGCATAGGCCCGCTGCACCGTATTGGGATTGACACTGTTTTGCACGGCAAAATCCCTGACCGAAGGGAGTTTTTCTCCGGCTGTTAAAACGCCGCCTACAATTTGCCTGCAAACCCGCTGTACCAGCTGATGATAAATTGGTTGAGTGGAATTAAATTCTTCTGCCATATACTACACCTCAACTTTGTGATCCAGCAGCCACCCTGAGATGAAAAGCAACGCTGCCATGATTATTGCGTAGAATAATATTTCACCAGTGTAAAAAGAATGGAAATGCATGTGTCCAAATTCAGCTATTGGCGTTTGCGGCAGGTAGATGGCACCCCAGCGCACCAGGCGGTCGTACACTGTTGTGCCCTGTAAAAACCCCATCCCCCAGGTTGGGATTAAGAAAATCGCCAGGCCGACAAAAAAGCGTCCTTTGCTGATAATGCTTTTGGAGGCTGCCATGCCTACCGAAATCATCATCGCCCATAACCCGGTATAAATACTGCCTAAAATAACGAGCACGGCTATAAACCATCCATATTGGTTAATCATAGCCCACACCAGGTCTATGTTTAGAAAATCAAGCTGTGCCAGATTGTTTAACTCAACCCGGGTTATCCAAAGGGTGAAAAAGCACGTTACTCCGAAAAGAACCAGCAAATTAATGATCCCACTGGCCAGTTTGGCTGAAAGCAGCATCCAGCCCGGCTGTGATGTATTAAGCCACAGATGGGAGGTGCGCTCCCATTCATCTTTTAGACTACTAAACATATAAGTTGCCAGGTAAAATACATGAACCGCAATCACTATAACCGCTAATACTACAATAGCCCCGGGCCGCTCATTATTGTGGTAGGCAAAATACACGCCCAAAAAACCGGCCGCAACCAGAAACAGCAATAACCATAGCAAGCCCGTTTCTAGTCAGCAAAAACTCCTTTTTCAATAAAGTCAACCACGCCTTCATACCGGAAACCTCCATTCAAAATGTGTTATTGTATTGGTGTACTAATAATATAATACACCGATACACTGTGTCAATACCCATTGATAAAAAAAGAAACAGCCAAAAAAAATTCCTGATAATTCCAAGAATTTTTCTTTACAGATATAAATAAAAACCAGTAAAACCTGGTGAGGTGGTTATATGAATAGTATCCAGAGGAAACTGCTCTATATTTTTTTGCCTATGACTTTGGTTATTGTATTGCTAGACAACTTATTTTCAGGAGCAGCTTTTGTTAATTACATCAAGTATGCCACAATTATTGCGTTGTTTCTATTCACCCTGAGGATTAGGAAAAGGTACATTGGACAGCTGTATGTGAACATAGCTATATTCTTTATCGTTGCAGCTGATTTTTTTCTTGTTTTTTGTGATACTGTTCCAGGGGTACGAGACAAATTGGTTATTTGGGGCGTGCTGGCCTTCCTGTTCGCTTATTCCTTCCTCATCCTCGCATTTCAGAAGAGCTTCAAAGCAGGATGGCGGGAATTACTGGCTGCATTATTTGTCCTAATTTTATTTATATCAAACTATGTCACCCTATGGCCCCACGTCTCGGGATTAATGCTTTATGGGGGAACCTTTTTTTTCATAGTATTGTGTTACATGACCTGGATCTGCATTTGTACATTATTTTGGTACCACTACAGACCTGGTGTTTCCCTGCGAATAGCACTGGCAGGCTGTTTAATACTGATAAGTGACATTGGGGTTTCCCAATCGTTTTTTAATCCCGCTTTTCAGCACCAGTTCAATCCTGGTCTGGCGAGCTTAATCTGGGCAACCTATATTCCGGCCTGGACTCTGATCGCGACTACTATTGCTGAACCATAAAATATTTTCTTTCCTCCCATTCCCATGTTACCATATCATTATCAGCAATAGCTGAACTTTAACTACTTATAATAAAGGGGCAAGGAAAGAACAGTCACTGCTCTTCATCAACAGGGCAAGGCAAAAACGCCACCGGTTGCCCTGAATTGCCGGAAAGGGAACACAAATGATTTTATTAAATGCTGAGAATATTTCCAAAAGCTATACTGAAAAAAAACTGCTGGTTAATATCAATCTTGGGATAAATGAAGGAGATAAAATAGGGCTGATTGGTGTTAACGGCACAGGAAAGACGACGCTGCTGAAAATAATTGCCGGAGTGGAAAAACCAGACGGTGGACAGGTGATCAAAGGCAACTCTGTGAGGATAGCTTATCTGCCCCAGAACCCTGATTTTGATCTTGAAGCTACGGTGCTGGAGCAGGTTTTCAGAGGTGACTCTGTTTTAATGAAGTTAATCAGAGAGTACACAGTAGCAACAAGCACAAAGGATGCTTCCAGTGAAAAAGTTGCCAAACTGACCAGCGATATGGAGGCAATGAATGCCTGGAACTTGGAAAGTAAAGCAAGAACCATACTGACCAAACTGGGTATAGAGGATTTTAATGCCCCAATAGGCTCCCTATCCGGTGGGCAGAAAAAGAGGGTGTTTCTGGCAGCGGCACTGGTAAGCCCCTCAGATTTGCTTATTCTGGATGAGCCAACCAACCACCTTGACAATGAGGCTATTGACTGGCTGGAGCAGTATCTGAACAAAAGAAAAGGTTCCCTGCTGATGATTACCCACGACAGGTACTTTTTAGACCGGGTGGTTAACCAGATTATTGAGCTGGACAGCGCCAGCCTTTATTCCTACAAAGGCAACTATAGTTATTTCCTGCAGAAAAAACTTGCCAGAGAAGAAATGCAGGAAGCCAGTGAGAGGAAAAGGCAGCGCTTACTTAGAAAAGAGCTGGCCTGGATTAAAAAGGGGGCAAAAGCCCGGACAACCAAGCAAAAGGCCAGGATAGACCGCTTCAACAAGTTAAGTGCCGAAATCGAAGATAAAAAACATGAAAAACTGCAGATATCCGTAGCTTCCAGCCGTCTTGGCAAAAAAACCATAGAGCTGGAGCAGGTAAGCAAATCCTTTGCCGGTACCCTATTAATCCATAACTTTAATTTTATGCTTGCCCGAGATGACCGGATGGGGATAATAGGTCCCAACGGCTGCGGTAAATCGACTCTGTTAAATATCGTCGGCGGCAGGATTAAACCTGACAGCGGCAAGGTAGAAGCAGGAGAAACCGTCAAGATTGGGCTATACTCCCAGGAAATCCAGCACATTGACGGTAGCATCAGAGTTATCGAATACATCAAGGAAGGCGCGGAATTTTTAAGTACGGCGGAAGGACATAAAATAAGCGCCTCACAGATGCTGGAGAGATTTTTATTTCCTCCTGCGCTGCAGTGGTCTCTGATCGAAAAACTTTCGGGCGGGGAAAAAAGAAGACTGCACCTGCTAAGAATACTTATGGAGGCACCCAACGTACTGCTGTTGGATGAGCCCACCAATGACCTGGATATTGAAACACTGACCATTCTAGAAGATTACCTGGACGACTTTAAAGGAGCGGTTGTTGCCGTTTCCCATGACAGGTATTTTTTGGACAGGATGGCTGAAAGAATATTATTCTTTGGAGCAGATGGAAATATTCTGGAGAACACCGGAAATTATTCGGACTTTAAAGAAAAATTCGACCAGGGCGGCATCCACGGTATCACTAATAACACTATGGATAAAGTAAAAGAAACCGCTGATAAAAAGACTGCCCCGGTGCGCAAGAAGGAAAAACCGTTAAAGTTTTCTTTTCACGAACAAAAGGAATTTGCCGAGATAGATGATATTATTGCCGGGCTTGAGGATCAAAGCAAGCTGCTGCAAACAAAAATTGCTGCCGCAGCTGCAGATTATGTCCTTTTACAGCAACTATTAACAGAAAAAGAGGCGCTGGATAAGCAGCTAAAAGAGAAGCTGGACAGATGGGTTTACCTCAATGAGCTGGCTGAAAAAATAGTCCGGGATAAGTAAACGGCTGTGCAAACATCCCCAAAACCCGTTTCCTAGTGGGTATTCAAGGCGGCGCTGATCCCGCCCAGATACCCGGTGGAAAAGGCTATTTGCAGATTATAGCCACCTGTCAAAGCGTCTACATCGATCACTTCACCGGCGAAATACAAACCCGAAATCACTTTGGATTCCAAGGTAGAAGGATTTATTTCCTTTACTTTAATACCCCCGCTGGTAACAATGGCCTCGTTTAAAGGTCGCGTGCCCTGCACCGTTAAAACCACATTTTTTAATGCCTGCACCAATTGTTCCCGTTCCTGCCTGGTCACCTGATCCACCTTCTTGTGGATGTCCACTCCGGATAAAGCCAGAATCACCGGGATCAATCGCTGGGGCAGCAGGTCATCCAGAGCGTTTTTCAGGTGCTTGCCGGAAAACTTGGTAAAATCCCTCTGCACCCGCCGGTCCAGTTGTTCGGCAGATAAGGCGGGCTTTAAATCAATAACCAACCTGGCCGGCAGACCCGAGTGCTTGTTTAGATGACTGCTAATGGACAATATGACCGGCCCCGAAACCCCGAAGTGAGTGAATAGCATCTCACCAAATTCTTCCGCCACAGTACGCTTTTTAACCACAGCCCTGACCAGGACGTTTTTTAAAGCCAGCCCCTGCAATTCCTTGACCCAGGCTTCCCCGATTTCCAGGGGCACCAGTGCGGGACGGAGTTCCCCAACGGTATGCCCCAGGCTGCGGGCCATTTGATAGCCGTCGCCGGTAGAGCCTGTTTGTCGATAGGACAGTCCCCCGGTAGCCAGCAACACTTTTTCCCCGTCCACCCGGCTATTGTCCGCCAAAAGCACGCCGCAGACCCGGTTATCCTTAACCAGCACCTGCCTGACTTCCGTATGCAGCTTAATGTCTACATGGTTATTAACCAGGTGCTTTTGCAGGGCCTTAATCACGTCACTGGATTTATCCGAAGCGGGAAAAACCCTGTTGCCCCGCTCAACTTTGGTTTTCACACCCAGGGATTTCAGCAGCTCGATGAGCTGGTAATTGGCAAAGGAATAGAGGGAGCTGTACAGGAATTTTTTGTTGGTCATGATGTTCCGCTCAAAGTCTTCCATGTCTCCAAAATTAGTAACGTTGCACCGGCCCTTGCCCGTTATGTAAAGCTTTTTACCCAGTTTTTCGTTTTTTTCCAGCAGCGCCACTTTCAGGCCCTGTCCTCCTGCAGTTGCCGCGGCCATCATGCCCGCCGGTCCCCCGCCCACCACAATCAGGTCATATCTCATCACCGAAACCTCCTCAGGGGTCAGACTTAAACTATCTATAATAACTGTGTGAACCTCCTCCGGGACAAGCCCGGAGGCTTCTCCACGAAGATTTCTCATTTCAACGAGAGCTGCCCTGGCAAAGCAAGGTCTTACGCTCTCTCGTGAGCTACAGCACTGTGTTGCCACAGCCTTGGCCCGGTCCACGGGCATCTACTACTTCGCCATACGGCTACGTAGATACGTTTTAAGCAGCCTTTTTCAGCGTTACAACCCTTGAACGCATATATTTAACCTTTTCAGGTAGTTTGCGGCCTTTGGTGAAATTCCCGTTAACCGACTTATCCAAAATTCCGGATGCGCCAACAACATCCCGATGCGAACCGGTGAAGCCACATTTGCCACATTTGTAGGTACGACCAGTTTGCTTTGTGTATTCACTACAAGCCGGACATGTCCCGGATGTGCCGCGCTCATCTTCCGGTACCAATTTTATCCCGTGGCGCTTGAGCTTATACTCCAACATCCTGCGTAGTTCACCGAAGGCCCACTGGCTCATGCGTTGGTTGTGCTTTCTGCCGCGGTCTTTCTTTTGCACCCCGTCCGGGTTGCCAATGTAGACGGTCTTGACGTTACGATCTAAGCACCACTTTGCAATAATAGCTGAAATGGTATGTATGACGTGCTCAATCCGGCGCTCAATATTATTCAAGAACCGGTATTTGGCGGTAAGCAGTTCCCTACGGCGCTTGGAGCATTTTTTAGTCCTATAGATAGCCTTCTGGAACTTGCGCAGCACTTTGTTCCGCAGCCTGTTTAGGGAACGCAACAGCCTGCCGCTTATCGCCAGCGCTTCCTTGCCGTCGGTGATTGTTGCAGCATGTATTTCACCCGGATCTATAGCCGCTGTAACGTTGCCCCGGACTTTTTGCAGGGCCGGTTTTTCCACCGTTACGTGCAGCCAGTATTGGTTCCGGTGCCAGACAAGTTGCACCAGTTTGATGACGGCTCCGGATAGCCTTTTAGGCAGGTTAAGGACAAGCGGTTCCCTGCCGCGCCCGTTGGATAGTGTTAGTACCCGCTCTTCGTGGGCGATGCCAAGCGGTTTCCAGGTGACGGTGAAAAAGTATTTCTTCCGGTGAGGGTAGCGCCAATCGGTATATCCCTGTTCATGCAAGGCTTTAGTGCGTTCGCAGCACTCAAAGTAGGTTTCCACTACAGCTTGGGCTGATTGAGAATGGATGCCGTATTTACCTTTGACAAACGCTTTCATAGCACCTTCACCCAACCAGCAGTGATGTTTGATATAGATAGTGCGGTGGACGGTGCAGGCAGCATTCCATACCTTGGCCGCTTCTCTTTGTAAGTTACGAACCAAGATTATTTGCTTATTAGTTAGATGTAATGGAAACTTTTCTACTAGCGTGTCAGTATCTTCGGATTTTGTTTTTTTCGCCTGATTGTTCTTGCACCTACTCAATCGGTTTTCACCTCTTTTCGGGGTGATTTCTGTGCTTCGATGTATTTGCGAATAGTTTCGGCGCTTACGTTGCCGGCAGTGCCAATATAGTAACCCCTGCTCCACATCCCACTGCCCCAGAAGTTTTTTTTCTTAAGGCCGGGGAAAGTGGCGAATATTTTGTTGGCAGTGATGCTTTTAGTTTTTCTGACAATATCTGTAGGAGCAACGGTTGGTGGAGCAGACAGAAATATGTGCAGGTGATCCAGCATTGTTTCCATTTGGATGAGGGTATACCCATAAGTAATATTTCTTTAAGTATTTGTTTTACGGCATCTTCTATTTTGCTTGTAATCATCCTGTGACGATACTTTGGACAAAAAACGATGTGGTAGTTAATATTGTAGACGCACTGGCTTAGTTTTTCTTCCATATGTTAATTTTACCACTAAAACATGTGTTTGTGTTTATTTATCGCCCTATCGGACGATGCCTCTTTCATCCCACGGGACAAGCCCGTGGGTTTTCAGAGGCGGGTTTCTATAAATAATATATCATGAAATAATGGTTAGTATAGTTAGTTTAAGCCCGGCCCCGAGAAATATGTAATTTTGTGAAATTGTGCAGGAAATGGTTAGGTAAAGCATAACTATTAATGCAGGCTTTTTTTGAGGCATTATTTCCCATAGTGGCTTAATAAGCCAAATGTATCTTAATTACTGGGGAAAATATGATGAGTGAGGTATCTTTTATGTTGGAGCTTTTAGGTTGGGTAGGCTTTTTATTGCTGCTTATATCGCTAACACCCTTTTTGTTGCGCCGGCTGCGGCTTTGGCCCGAAGGAAAAACCTGGACCCGCAATCACCACCGCCTGGCCTTGGCCTGCCTGGGAGTATTAACCCTACATGGCGTTTTAGCCCTGGACCTGCTTCGCGCTAGGGGCGCCCGTTCACACTTACTGGTTCTGATAACTTCCGGCGCTTTAACCTGGCTGGTACTTGTGGCCATATGTCTTTTGGCTATTTCTGCTTATAAAAAGAAAACCTTTTCACGCAACCATTGCTGGTTGGCAGCGTTATTGATATTGGGATTAGCGTTACACCTATAAAGTTGGGAATGAAATTTAGTTAATAATTCCCCCCGTTTATGCCAGATAAACAATTTGTTTATCTCCAGTGGGTATAAGCAGGTATAAACCGGCGATTATTATAACATAATGTGCTGAAGAGGGGGGATTGTCTTGGATTTAGATTGGAAGCGCAATTTAAGCAATACCGATAGAATGATAAGGACGGCCATAGGTATAATGCTACTGGCACTGGTTCTTACCAAGTTCATCACAGGAGCATGGGCGGTTGTCGCCGTAATATTTGCTCTGTCACAATTCGTTGAAGCTTATTTTGCATATTGAATTGTCTATGACCTGCTGGGTTGGTCAACCCGTAAAGAAAAAGATAGGGAGAGCGTAGCATAATCGCAGCACATTTGCTGCGGTTTCTCATTTTTTACAGCTTTCTTGCTTCCTTTTCTAAGGTAAGTGCTATAAACCCGATGATAATACCTGCGACAATCCCTAAAAGCCTACCAATACCGAAACAGCCCTTCGGCTGCTGCCCGATAAGCAATAACTACTTCCCTTGCTAATTAACCATCTTATCTTTTATTGCAATTAACTTTTTAGCCACCAAATTCGGTATCTGCTCCTCAGGACAGGGAAATAAATCAACAGATAAGCCGGCCACAACTATTGTTTTAACGTCAAAATCGGGTCTGGTGGCACAGTCCGCCTCACAGCCGCTTAAAATCAATAAAGCCGCCACATCAGCGCCAGGCGCTGTGAACTTACATTCCGGCATTAGCATGCTGAGCTTGGCCAGTATTTCCTTACTATTAATTACGGGGTTGCAATTACCGCAAAATTTAACTCCTAACTCGAACATGCGGATGCATCTCCCTGATTAGACAACAGCCATTTTTTAACCTGTTCAATTTTAAAAGCAAGAGCGATTTCCACTACGCACTCCAGCCTGGATAAATCTATCTTTAACAATGATTCGATCTTTTTGATCCTGTAACGCAGGGTATTGGGATGAATGTATAGCTTGCCTGCGGTTAACACAAGATTACAGTTGTTTTCCAAATAATTAACTAATGAGTTATATAAATCTGTTTTGTGTAGTTGGTCATAATTCTTTAAAACCCCCAGGTTATGTCCTAAAAAACTATTCATTTGGCTTGTGATGGACCGGTTACCGCACCAATCATACAGCAAGCCATAGATCCCAAGCTCATCAAAAATTACAAAAGCACTGCTTTCGTTACTTGCCAGGCCCAGTTCAAAAGCATAGCTGGCCTCCCGGTACCCCTGGGCCAAATTATATTCCTGGCGCGAAACGGACTGGCAGGCCACAACCAGTCGCACGCCTTTGGGCAACCTGATACAGGTTTGCTTGTAAACATTCCTCATAAAATTAACGGCCGTCTGGACATTACCACCGGGTGGCTCAAACAGAATAACGTGTCGATCCTGGTGCAGCAGGTGAATAAAGTTCTTAACCGCCAGCTGCTCCAAATTACCGATCAGCATTTTCGTAAAATGTCTTTGATCCCACAGTTGCCCGGGACTGCAAGTGGCAATAAATACCAAGTGTGGCCGGGTTAAATCCCTGCCCCAGACCCGGGATGCCAGTTCCTGCTTGTGCCGGGGTTGATCTTGGTGCCACAGAAGGTCCAGCAAAAATTGCGCTTTATATTTCCTTTCCACTGAAAGAATCATTTTTTCGCGGTCCAGCGCCAGAGCCAGCACATGAGATGAGGCCTGCAACAATTCCCCAAATTGATCTCCTGAATTTGGTGTATCCGCCGCAACCAACAAATAAGCCATCACTGCATGTTGTTGTTTAACCGCCACCATAAAACACTCAAATCTTGTGCTATCCACCCGGGCAATAGTTTTTTTCCACCCCAGTGCCGGGCAGGCAGACCGGTCTGCCTGCTCTGGTGCAAAGGGTCCCGGCCACTCCAGTTCGGGCGGCTGCGGGTAACCGGCATAAAACATTACTTCACCTCCGGGGGTAACAAACAGTACCCGGCGGTTTGTTTCCTTATAAATGTCCTCAATTATCTCCGCCGCGCCATTGCCTGCCAGTAATGTATCAATTAGCTGTTGATAAACAGTGTTTTTACTCAACCGGCTATCCTGGTGCTTGGCATAGCTCAGCACGTCATTTTTATTTTCTTGCAAATATTCTGCTAACATATCCTCTCCCTCCTCTGACCACTATGGCTTTACAATAACCGGGCCAATACGAGGCAAATGGCGGCACCAGAGCATGGACAAGTCAAACAAATAATGATAAATTTAATGAAAAGAAAAAATATATTAATCAATAAATTGTTCTTATATTTCTGAAAAATGCAATTATTATGCCAGAGCCAATTGAATGCGAATACATGGAATTACGGCTTTAACCTGTTTACTTGGAGAAGGTTTAGTGCAATTGCGCACTCACTTTGGTGCAGTTTTGCACAAAAGGGGGTATACCATGACAGCTAACCGCACTTCCGGCAGAGACTCTGCTCAAAAAGAAGAAGATACTTGCGGTATTTGGATAACTGACGGAAAAGGTTATAATGTTGGCGCCAGCAGGTCTTATGAAATGCTCAGCGGGCTGGAAGCCAGCGATTTTATAGGATTGCACATGAGCGAAATGGTCAAGCAAAAAGTGCTTGACCAATCTGTAACCTTAAAGATCCTAACTGAAAAAAGGCCTGTCACCATCCCCCAAACTATCTTAACCAATAAAAGAAAACTGTTCGCCTCCGGCACCCCCATCTACGATCAAGATGGCAATATCATTTTGGTGGTAACCCGGGTAAGCCCCGGTATAGGGTTATCCGGCAAAACAATTGGTAACAGTAAACAAATATACATTGAAGGTATCGATAAAGTAGTCGCCACCAGTCCGGCCATGCAAAATGTTTTGGCCAAAGGAGCCCGGGCGGCCAACTTTGATTCTACTGTGCTCATCACAGGAGAGTCGGGGGTGGGCAAGGAAGTTGTTGCCAGGTTAATCCATTATTTAAGCAGGCGCAGCAGCGGACCATTTGCCAGGATTAACGTAGGAGCCATTCCGGAGGAATTATTTGAATCGGAATTATTTGGTTACCGGGCCGGGGCCTTCACCGGGGCCGCACACAGCGGCAAAAAAGGCCTGGTCCAAGCAGCGCAGGGAGGCACCCTCTTCCTGGATGAAATAGGCGAACTTCCGGCTTCCATGCAGGTTAAACTACTGCACCTGCTGCAATCGGGAGAATACCTGCCGGTTGGCGCGGTACAGCCGGAATTCGCAGATGTAAGGTTTATTGCCGCCACCAATCGCAACCTGCGGGATCTGGTAACCCAGGGTAAATTCCGCGAGGATTTGTTCTACCGGCTTAATGTCGTGCCCATTAATATACCTCCACTGCGCCAGAGGGTAGAGGATATAGACCTGTTAATAAATTTTTTTTTAGAAAGGCTAACAAGTAAATACCAGGTTGAGAAAGATTTTACACCGGGAGCAAGATCCTTGTTGATTGACTATAAATGGCCGGGTAATGTGCGGGAACTGGAAAACATTGTTGAACGCTTTGTGGTGCTTTACCCCGATGCTCGGATAGTTAAAGGTATGGTGGAAGAGGAATTGGGTCTGGCAAAGGAGCATCTAAACCTGGAAAGCGATAATTGGGAGCTGCCAAATTTGCAGCAAGCGGTACAGAAATTTGAAAAAGAACTGATTATCAAAGCTCTCGGCAATAGCGGCTCCCCGGTGGAGGTAGCCAAAACCCTGGGCATTCACCGCACCACCCTACTCCGTAAAATGCAAAAATACCAAATATATAAAAATTTTGACACGTAATATTGACCTTAAAAACTGGCTTTGGTGCTGCTCAGAAGCAGCACCAAAGCCAGTTTTTAAATGCTTATATGTGATAAACAATAGCAGTTTTAAACTTTTAAAAAAGCTTCATTCCTACCCTACTTATTTAAGCTTTTATGTTAGATGCGTTATATTTTTCTAATTTTTTATTGAAATCATAAGTTTTTTCATTTAAAAACAAAGTAAAAATTAGACCAACTATAGCAACTACTGAGAAAAAGGCAAATACTTGCGTGTAGAATATTCCTTCTGCATTTTTTATAACTAAAAATCCTGCAACTAGTGGGGCAATGAATGAACCGAATTGTCCAATGCCGTTTGAAATACCTACTGCGGAACCCAATATTTCTTTTGGATACCTGATCTGCGGGTATCCATAAATAACACCAAATGATAAATTAGTAAAGAAACCAAGCAGGATTAACATTAAAACAAGCAAACCATTATTACCTTGTGGAACTTTGGCAATTAATAATAAAATAGGTATGCTGCAGATAAATGATGCTGCCAAAACAGGCTTCACCTTCCCTTTAAAAATTCTATCCATCACCCAACCGCCGGACATCATTGCAAAAAATGCCGCTACATATGGCAGGGATGCTAAAACTCCCATTGTCTTAATACTAAATTCATACTGTTCATATAAGAATGAGGAGATCCAACTCGTGCTACCCCAGTAAATTCCTAATACACAAAACAGAGCAAAGGAATAACTCCAAAAGCTTGCATCTTTTAAAAGAATGCCAAATGCCTGTTTAGCACCAATCTTTGTATTATTTTCTTCATTACTTACTTGTACCAGACCCTCATTAATGTACTTATATTCTTCCCCGGATACTTTACCTTTTTCCATCGCATCTTTAGGATTATTCTCAATAAAATAAAATAATAGAAATATTCCAATTGCGCCAAGAACGGCCAGGCAATAAAATACCGGCCTCCAACCGTTCAAAACAGTGGCCAGCCAAGTAACAGTGATAGGAATAATCGCTGGTGCCACAGCCCAAGTAGTTGAGAAAAACCCTGTCGCCCGACCTTTTTCCTCTTTAGGAAACCAGTTGGCAATTATTTTATTTGCCGGCGCAAAATGATGCCCCTCGCCTAATCCAAGGCCTAACCGAATAAGAATGAATTGCGTAAAATTTTTTATCATGCCGGTAACAAAAGTTACCAACGAAAAAACAATGATGGCAATGCTCATCACTTTCTTTGGGCCAATGCGGTCTGACAGCCAGCCGGCAGAAAACTGGGCTAGGGCATATGCAAAGAAAAACACTGAAGCAGCCGTACCAACTTGCGCATGAGTAAAATTTAGTTCCTCCCTGATTATTGGAAGAAAAGTTAGCACGCTAGTCCGATCAAAATAATTGATAATATAAAGCAACCATACAATAATTAGCATTAACCAACGGGATTTCATGACTTAACCTCCTCATTTATAAAATTAAATATTTTCTTAAAATAAAGATTATTTGAAATAAAAAAATTTCAATGGCGCACTTGTTTAAAGCATAGTCCATCCACCGTCAACGTAAATTATAGTTCCAGTAATAAAGCTTGAAGCATCGGAACCTAAAAAAACAGCCGGACCTATGATTTCTTCCGGTTCCCCTAATCTTTGCATTGCGTTTCTGTTTTTAACGTCTTCATACCATTCCTTGTCTTCCATTACCTGGCGAACCAGCGGTGTTTTAATGTACGCAGGGGCAATAGCATTGACAGTTATCCCGTAAGGTGCCCATTCCAACGCAAGCACCTTGGTCATTTGATTTATACCGCCTTTGCTGGTTGCATAAGCAACCTGCTTCTTCATACAGACCGTGCCAAAAATTGAAGACATATTAATCATTCTACCGCTGCGCTGTTTAACCATTATTTCACCAATGGCTTTGGCACAAAGATAAACACCTTTTAAGTTAATTCCTATAACCCTGTCCCATTCTTCCTCCGTTAATTCCAGCGCCTCTTTCCTTATGTTTATGCCGGGCACATTATAGGCAATATCAATAGACCCAAATTGTTCCAGGGCATAATCCACCATTTGCTTAACTTCACTTGTATTGGTTACATCAATCTGCATCCCCACTGCCTTACCGCCCATGTTGATTATTTGTTCAATGATACCTTTAGCATCATGACGGGGGCTACCCACCGCAACTACATTTGCACCGTGGGCAGCAACACCAAGAGCTATTTGTTGCCCTAAGCCGGAAGCTGCCCCTGTTACAATAGCCGTTTTACCCGATAAGTCAAATAAGTTTTTCATTTTGGTTTTATTCCTCCTTTTATTTTTTAGTTACCCGTTGCTTCCCGCAAAACATTTTTCATTACCTTGCCGTTGGGATTCTTGGGCAGCTCGGTTAGAAACTGCACAAATTTAGGAACTTTATATTTAGCCAGACGCTCTCGCACCCAATCCTGCACTTCCTCTTCCGTAAGGGTCACACCGGGCCTGGGCACGATACACGCTTTCACCACTTCACCGAAAACTTCGTCCGGCACACCTACCACCGCGGCCTCCATCACTTTGTTGTTGCTGTAGAGGACATCTTCCACTTCCACGCAAAATATCTTCTCACCACCCCGGTTAATCATATCCTTGATGCGGTCCATGATGTAAACATAGCCCTCTTCATCAATTTTGGCGATATCACCGGTATGCAGCCACCCATCAATAATAGCTTTGGTTGTCGCCTCCGGGTTTTGCCAGTAGCCCGGGGTAAGGTTGGGGGAATTAATTAAAAGTTCTCCTTCGGTATTGGCTGGCAATTCCTCACCCGTAACCGGGTCGGCAATTTTACATTTGTTTACCGGAAAGGGCAGGCCGATGGACCCTAATTTCCGCATGGCATCTTCTTTGGGCATACAGGTGCCCGGAGAAGCGATTTCCGTAAGCCCGTAAGTGTTATGCAATTCAATGCCGGGCAGCCACTCTTGCAGCATTTTTACCGTTTCGCCGGACATGGGCGCCCCGCCGAAGCCTGCGACCCGCAGGTTGGCAAGGTCGTAATTTTTATGTTCGGGGTGCATCAGCATCATTACGTAAATGGTGGGTACCACAATCATACTGGTGATCCTTTCTTCTTCCAGAACCCGCAGCATTTCGTCAGTTTTATACATGGGTAGCAAAGCAATTGTGCAGCCCAGATTAATATAAGTAAGCAGTTGGGCGTATAGGCCGGTGACATGGAATAGCGGCACGGCAATTACCGTCCTGTCATCAGACGTAAGATCATAAATTCTTTTATAACTGATCATGGTATGAATAACGTTAAAATTGGTGTTTACAGCACCCTTGGGCAGCCCGGTGGTGCCCGAAGTATACATAATCAGAGCGGCATCATGCTCTTCTATTTGCTCCGTTACCACTTCCGGCGCATCGGAATCAATTAACTCGGCAAATGAACTGGTACCGGCTATTTCCTGCCCCACCACGAAAAATTCACGGCAAGCGCCAATGGAACTTTTAATCGGCTCAATATTTACCCACCAGCTGTCGTCCAACACCAACAGGCTGGAGCCTGAGTTATTGAGCATAAACTCAAGCTCAGAGCTTTTCAGCCTGGTATTAAGCGGCACACAGATACCACCCAGTTGCGCCACGGCATACAAACTGATCACAAAAGGAATGCCGTTGGTCAGTAAAATGGCCACCCGGTCACCTTTTTTAATATCATACCTGGTACGCAGGGCATAGGCCATGTTATTAACCCGCCTGTTCAATTCACCATAGGTAATGCACTCAGCACCGGCTACCAGCGCCTCCTTATCCTGATACAGGCGGGCGCTGTTTTGCAGCGTCTCAATAACGGATTTAGGGCGGTCGGCATAAGTGTTAACCGTTACCCCGTTGATGGTCTTTTCTACAATCCCCTCAGTAAAACCAGGAGGCCAAAGATCCTTGCCGATAGAAACCATAATAAAACCTCCTTTTAGTCCTGCTCGGGAATCCCGGCCAACTTTTTAGCCAGACGCTTCTTATGCTCCATATTGGACTGGCGTATGATCATTACCCTTTGCGCCTGGGGCGACCCGGCGCCATGCATACTTTCCGCCAGGGCGGTGCCACCGGTCATATTCTCCACCAACCGGGCCATTCTGACCCTGTATTCAGTGGGCACATCGGACACGCCGCGGAAGTATTTTTCCAGATAAGGGCCGGTTTTGGCGTCGTTAAAATCCTTTTCCGAGGGCAGGGTGGCAATAAACCCACCGGCGATATCGTGAGCCAGACGGCAAATTTCATAGATATGGCGGGTTACATTTTGTTTAAGCACATTGGCCAGCAGCGGGTTGACAAAATAAGCACCGGAAGGTGTTTTGCCGCCTTCGGCCGAACAGGCTATGGAACAGCAGTACAGGGTTTCGCTTAAATGCACCATTTCAGTGATTTTATCTTTAATATGAGAAGCCCTGGCCACCCCGTTATATTCAGCCACAGCTGTTGTGGCGCCGATGATAATATCGCTGACACCGCATTTGCAGGCACCGTAGTTTTGCCGGTGATAGCAGGCAAACCGCTCCACCAGCATTCCGGCATACTGATTTTCACCGCACATAAATACTTTATCCCAGGGCACAAAAACATCTTCCAGCACGGTCAACGCTTCGCCGCCCACCACGGCATACCTGGCGTTGCCGGTATCTATTTCACCTTCCAGGCGCCGCTCGTCATTGGTCTGGCGGCCGAAAATATGAAACACGCCGGGGGCGTCAACCGGTACGGCACAGGCAACGGCATAATCCAGGTCGGCCTCGCCCAGAGCAACGGTAGGCATAATGATCATATAATGTGAATTGATAATGCCCGTCTGGTGCGCTTTGGCCCCCCTGATAACAATGCCTTCATCCGTTCTTTTCACTACGCACACATACATATCCGGATCAGCCTGCTGGCTGGGGCGCAAACCACGGTCACCCTTGGGGTCCGTCATGGAACCGGCGGACATCAAATCGTTTTCCTGCACGTACTTTAAAAATTTCACAAAATGAGCGTGGTAATTGGTGCCCAGTGCCTGGTCCATTTCATAAGTGGTAGTGTATAAAGCATTTAACCCGTCGAAACCTACACAGCGCTGGAAACAGGTGCCGGTCCGCTGAGCAATTAGACGCAGCATTTTGATCTTTTTAACCAAATCCTCGCGGCTCTGGTGAATGTGGGTAAAACGGCTTATCTTCTTCCCGGTAAGATGAGATTTAACCGTAATCAGATCCTCAAACTCAGGTTCGTGGGCCATATCGTAGGTCACGGCCGCAGCATTGACATGCGGTCGGAAAAGAGGATGGTCCACAAAGTTGGTTATCTTTTCACCAAAAGCATAGATTTCCGTTTTCAACTGACGCAAACTTTCGATATACTCTGTTCCTGTCATCATCGTTTTGCACATCCTTCCTGTTAATCAGATTCCGTTTCGGCATTGTCTAAATATTTGCGACTATTTGAAACTTAACCTTTGTAGATTGCTACAAAGGTTAATAGGCTGTTTTGTAGATGCTGACAAAATAAACAACGTCATGCTATTTCCCTTTCATCTGATATACCATTCTTTTAAATTACCAAATAAACAAGAAAAACGCGCTAAATCAGTTCCCTTAGCGCGCTTTTCAGTACTTTTTCTTTAGCCCCGGTCATATATAGGGCCGAGTAGATTTTGTAAAGCCGAAAAAAAGCGAGTCTGTTACCCCGCCTTACTTAAACAATTTACTTAAATTTAATTCACAAACTACATTTTTGTATTAAAATTATATAAGCTTGAGATTTAAAAACCGGGGGTTTTTATTATGAAAAAGTCAATTGTTATTCTTTCTGGCGGTCTGGACAGCACGGTTTGTATGTCTGTGGCCCATAGCAAAGGTTATGAGCTCTACCCCATAACTTTCTCTTATGGCCAGCGCCACAGCAGGGAGGTTGAGCAGGCCAAAAAGGTTGCTAAATACTATAGCTGCGCAAGGCACCTGATCTTGGATATCGGTTTTTTTAGGGAGATTGGCGCCAGCGCCCTTACTTCTCAGGAAATCGAGGTACCAACTAATAGGCATATAGATGATGAAATCCCGTTAACGTATGTGCCCTTTAGAAATGCTGTTTTCCTATCGATGGCTGTGGGTTATGCCGAGGCCATTGGGGCAGAAAAGATCTATATTGGGGTCAACGCCCTGGACTATTCCGGATATCCAGACTGCCGGCCGCAATTTATTAAGGCGTTTCAAGAAGCTGTCAATCTCGGCTCGGCAGCACCCCAAAAGGGATGTCCAATAGCCATTGAAACTCCACTGCTTTCTTTAACCAAAGCTGAGATTGTAAAGTTAGGCGTTAAAAACGGCGCGCCCCTGCACTTAACCACAAGCTGCTATAATGGCGGCGAAAAGGCCTGCGGGATCTGTGACTCCTGCCAGCTAAGGCTAAAGGGGTTCAAAGAGGCAGGAGTTGAGGACCCGATTGATTATGAGGATTATCAGCAAAAGTAATCTTACTTTATGCCTATCAGCACGTGAACCTGGGGCATAACTTTAACGGAATCGCTAAAATCGGGGTCCGAGGAAACCTTCGATATAAGCCAATTTAATACCGGCAAAGGATCTCCAATCGTGCAGGCCTGGAGGGTAAGAGGTTGTAGCTTATACATCTGGTGCACTTTCTTGGCATACAAGTAGTCTTCTTCTGTGCCGACTACTACCTTAAGCTCTTTTGACACCTCGCTATTCATAAATTCATTAAAGGATGAATAATTAGTTATATTACCTGAACTAGGAGGTTTGGGCGATATACACACATGGTGAACATCGTGGAGCCAGGACGGAATTATCGACCCCTGAGTTTCAATATGAATAAGATATTTCTCCATTTTAAGCAGGCTTATAAGCCTGCTTAAATCATGTGCGCAGGGATTGCCGCCTGTAATTGTCACCCTATGGGTAATACCCTTAGCTCTTTCTTTTAACTGGTCTAAAATCTCTTCTTCAGACAGTACCTGCCGGGCCTGATTAATACTCCAGGCATACTTGGTATCACACCATGAGCATCTATAATCACACCCCGCAACTCTAATGAACATGGTGCGGTACCCACAATACATCCCCTCCCCCTGAATTGTGGGCCCAAAAATCTCATTCACAGGGATATTAGACATCGGCAGCATACACCTCAACACAACTTGTAGGTGTTTCCCAAAGTTTCACTTGATAGAGGGATGGCGATTTGACTTTTATTAATTGACAAATCCATACTGCTATATTTTCGGCAGTCGGTACGCAAGGCAAAACGTCATTAAGGTAGCAATGGTCTAATTTGCTAATAACATGCTCTTTTACTAAGTGCTTTAAGTCATAAAAGTCCATAACCATTCCTGTCTCATTATTTATCTCGCCTTTAACGGTCACCTCTAACTTATAAGTATGACCATGTATATTCCTGCAGTGACCGGGATAATTCGGCAGGCTATGCGCGCTGTCAAATGTAAAAACCTTAGTTATATATGCAATGATATTATTATCCAAGAATGTACATCCTCTCTTATAATAAAGTTGTTAGTTATACATACTTTCTTTCCGGATATATATTTTCCTTTTTGATAATGTAAAACTACAAAAAACAAGTGGATCGCAAGTGGACAACCCATAAAATTTTTCAATCTTGTATCTTTACAAACAAATGTTTGCATAGTATAATTCTTACAATTTAAAAAATTAATAGGATGTGTAACCAATATGTATAACAATATATTAATAAACATTTATAATTCAATTCATAAAGTAGAATCCAGACTAAATCACCTGGAGTGCAAATATCCTGATATCGTTAAAGAAGATGATGTAACCAGAGTGTATAACCTCCTGGCAGAGCTCTGTGAGGAAACCAATACTTTGGGCAATTTGATAAGTGCTTTTGGGCAGCTTAGTTCTCCCACGCTCGAAATAATTAACAATCTGTTGAATAGTGAATTAAATAGTAATAATACCGACAAGGAGGTAACTAAAGATTTGATGGTTATCAAAAAAATCGTAAATGAATTAATAGCATTAAGAAAACAGGGAGAATAACATGCAAAGCACAAAAGAGCATATACTTATCCTTCTGCAGCGTATCAAACAAGCTTTGTGGGAAATGGACAAAGCATACGGGCTTGCGGGCGACTATTTTAATTCGATGCAATATGAAATTGATACAATAGCCATAAATATGGCTAATCTAATCAAATTCAGTAAAATGCACATAGAGTCGCTGAAAAAATTGATCGACCTTTTAAAAATCCATATAGAGCAGGAAGAAAACCAAGTTATCAGAGAAGATCTTAATAATCTGATTAATACACTGGAAAAAGAGATTGTTAACAAAATAAAAAAATTAAACTAAAAAAAATGTAAAAGACCCTGCCACTTGCTTGGGCAGGGTCTTTTGTCCGATGTTTAAACTAAACTTTAATTGTTATCATCCTTAGGTTCGTTAACCGTGTTGCCAGGTCCTCTATTAAGCCTATTCTCCATATTCTGAAGAATTTTATCGGCTTGATCCTGCGTTAATTTACCGTCTGTTACGGCCTGAGAAATTGCATCCTTCCTAATTTGCAGCATCTTTTGTTGGAACTCCTCAATGGTTAAACCGTGTGCTGTGACGACATCCTGCATTTTATTATCTTTAAGCTCGGTTTTAAGTTCGTCAACTGTCATACCCAGCACGTTTGCTATGTTATCGAGGCTGCGGCCATCTCCCGCAAAAAAATTATCGCCTTTTGCTCCAAATTTGTGGCCTATAAAGCCCGGTCCAAAATTAAAACCTTCGCCTGAGGCAATCTTATCAGCCTGTTCCTGGGTTATTTGGCCTTGTTGTACGGCTTCGTCAAGCATTTGTTGTTTTGTTTGGTCCAGGGCTGTCGTAACTTGCTCCTGGCTAACACCAAGATTTGCTGCGAATTTTTCTATAAAGCTCTGGTATAAGTTACTTAGATCCGGTTTTTTTGCTTGTGTGGAATCTGCAAAAGCTGAAGTTACCGTCCCCGCCAGAATAACCACTGCCAATAGTAATGCCCCAATATGCCATTTCTTGGATTTCATGTCGATCCTCCTTACATCTATTTGATATTTGGTACACCGGATGATCTAATTATAATTGCTTTAACTTAAGAGAACCTTAAGAAAATGAGTAATTTTGTGTGATTTCTATGGGAAATTATGAAATTACACCTGCTTCTTAGAGGAAATGTTATTTAATTGCCTAAATAGTATAAATTATTTGAAATTTTTAACCGGACATGCATATACGAGGTGAGGTCAGTGAAAAACGAAAGTAAATCTAAAGACCAGCTGTTAAAAGAAATAAAAGATCTGCAACAACAGGTTAAAAAGCTTAAACTTTATAAGCATATCCTCGACCAACTTCCCGTATGTACGATTTTTTATGATCAGTTTGAAAAAGTAATCTATAGAAATAAGGCAACAAGGCTTATTGACGGATACGATGATGAAGAAATGCTGGGATTAAATAGAATAGAATATTTAAAACGGCTTCAAATAAAGCCTGGTAAAGAAATTAGCAAAGTTATTCTACCTCCGGCTATAATAGATAATTTTGATGACGGCATCTTTACTTTAACTGAAACAACACTATTACAGAAAAACGGCTCAACCAGACCTGTTTTATTAAATGGTAGTTATATCTTTGATGAATCAGACAATTTTGTTGGTGTTTGCGGTTGTGCATTGGATTTAACGGACTATGATAAAAAAGAAAAAATTTACCGGTTAGTACTGGAAACTCTGCCCAATCCTATTTATTTTAAAGATGCCAACGGATTATACCAAGGTTGCAACGCAGCTTTTGAAAATCTTTTCGGCAAATCAAAAGAAGAAATAATCGGGCATTCAGTTGATATTTGGCCTAAACATATGAAAGATAAAATTCGCGAGATGGATGAAAAATTATACCAAAATCCAGGTACTCAGGTCTATGAAACTAAGATTTCTCATGCCGATGGATCACAACATGATGTTATCTTAAACAAGGCTACTTATTCAGCTACCAGTAATGCACAAATTGATGGCTTAGTTGGAGTAATAACCGACATCACCGAATACAAGCATTTGAAAGAGGAGATGGGCCGCCTGGACCGTCTTAACTTAATTGGTGAAATGGCAGCCAGCATTGGGCATGAAGTTAGAAATCCAATAACTACAGTGCGGGGATTTCTTCAGATACTTAAAGGCAAAAAGGAATGTGTCAACTATAATGATTTTTTTGATTTGATGATCGAGGAACTGGACAGGGCTAATTCCATTATTACTCACTTCTTATCGCTGGCCAAAAACAAGCCTGTAAATAAGGTGCGGCAAAACCTTAACCATATAATAGAGACCATTTTTCCGCTAATCCAGGCCAGTGCCAATAAAGATGATAAAAATATCAATCTTGAAATTAACGACACCCCTAATTTACTTCTGGATGAAAAAGAGATCCGGCAGCTTATATTAAATCTGGTTCGCAACGGGTTAGAAGCAATGTCCCCCGGCAAAACTCTTTCAATAAAAACATACACTGACAAAGACAATGTAATTATGGCAGTTCAGGACCAAGGCAGCGGAATTGAAGCAGCATTAATCGATAAACTGGGAACTCCCTTTTTAACCACTAAGGACAATGGCACGGGTTTAGGACTTTCCGTTTGCTATAGTATTGTCGAAAGGCATCAGGCCAAAATAGATTTAGAGACTGGTCCCACAGGAACCACATTCTTTGTAAGGTTTAAGGTGTAATTAAATCTTGTCCCCCATAAAACCAAAAAAGAGTCCACATTAAATCAATTAATTGTGTACTCGAATAATACGCGCCCCCAGGGCGTTATATTTATTTTCAAGCCTTTCGTAACCCCGGTCTATATGCTCCACCTGTTCTATAACGGTGCCGTTTTCCGCCGCCATTGCCGCCAGCACCAGCGCAGCGCCCGCTCTTAGATCGGTGGCTTCCACACAGGCCCCCGATAAACCGGGTACACCCCTTACTACCGCTGTCTGGCCTTCCAGGCGGATATCCGCACCCATGCGGCGCATTTCCATTACGTGTTTATATCTGTTTTCAAAAACTGTCTCTGTGATTATCCCGGTTCCCTCGCACATGGTCAGCAGAGCCATGAATTGGGGCTGCATGTCGGTGGGAAAGCCGGGGTAAGGCATTGTCTTTATATCTACCGCCTTTAATTTTCTATCTACCGCCACCCTGACCTGGCTATCTTTCACCTCCACAAAAGCCCCGGTTTCACGCAATTTATTGATAACAGGCTCAAGATGTTCAGGAATCACATCTGCAACTGTCACATCACCACCGGTAATCGCCCCGGCAATCATGTGTGTACCAGCTTCAATCCGGTCGGGTATTACGGTGTGATCAGCCCCGTACAGGCCATCGACACCCTGAATTTTTATTACATCGGTGCCTGCTCCGTTTATCCTTGCGCCTAACAGGTTGAGGAAATTTTGCAAGTCGGTAATTTCCGGTTCACGTGCGGCATTTTTAATAACCGTTTTTCCTTTGGCGAAAACCGACGCCATCATCAGGTTCTCTGTCGCTCCCACGCTTGGTACATCAAGGTAAATTTCGGTGCCGGCCAAGTTCCTGGCCTCTGCCGAAATATAACCGAATTTTTCGGTTATTGTTGCACCTAGACCTTGAAGTCCTTTAAGGTGGAGATTCATTGGCCTTGAACCGATCTGGCAACCCCCGGGATAGGATATCTTTGCCTGCCTGAACCTGCTGATAAGCGGTCCCAGCACCAGATTTGAAGCACGCATGCGCCGCATCAAATCTTCCGATACTTCCTGGCTGCTGACATTTCTGGCGTCGATATACATAGTATCTTTCTCCCAGACCACACCGGCCCCGAGATATACCAGCACATCGCGCATAACCGCCACGTCCCTGAGGCGGGGTATCCCCCTGATAATGCACTGGCCGTCCAGCAGCAAGCTGGCTGCCATAATAGGCAGCGTGGCATTCTTGGAGCCGCTCGCGCGCACTGTGCCCACCAGACGGTTTCCGCCAACGACCATAAATCTTTGCAATTGTGTCACCTCCGCTAAAACTCTCCCAGTTTTTGCACCTCCATTATAAGTTTGCAGCCAAATTTTTCAAAAACACGCTGCTGCACTTTTTCCACCAGTGCCAGAACCTGCTGGGCAGTCCCTCCACCCAGGTTGACAAAAAAGTTGGCGTGGCACGGTGAAACCTGGATATTTCCTTCCCGCATGCCCTTGCAGCCAGACTGCTCAATCAGTTTTCCCGCCGAATCGCCGGTAGGATTTTTAAAAACGCTGCCGGCATTGGGGTATTCAAGAGGTTGGGTTTTCCTTCGACGTTCAAGGTAGCTGTCCATTTTCGCTTTAATCGCATCTGCGTTGCCGGGAATGCCTTCAAATTCGACTTCCGCCACAATTAGTTTTCTCCTGATCAGACAACTGCAGCGGTAGGAAAACTCCAGCTCTTGATTGTTTAATTGGACCTCTTTACCTTCGAAGTCAACGGCAGTTACCTGCCTGACCCTTTCACCTACCGCGCACCCGTTGGCGCCCGCGTTCATTACCAGTGCCCCACCCACCGTACCCGGTATGCCGGCAAGAAACTCAAAACCTGAAAGGCTGGAGCGCATGGCTACAGCGGCAAGGCGAGGCAGGGGCACGCCGGCTCCCACCTGAATTCTCTCGCCCCGCACCTCAATCCGGCTCAGCCCCGGCCCGATTTTTATTACCATACCTCTTACACCAAGATCGGAAACTAAAAGGTTGGTGCCGTTGCCGATAATGCTAACCGGCAATTCACAACGCCGGGCCAGAGATAGTGCCTCCCGCAAATCAACAATGTCTCCGGGCAGAACAAATATATCTGCCGTACCGCCGATGTGCCAACTGGTGTGTTTATGCATAGGTTCATTAAACCTAACTTCGCCTTTAATTATTTCGCTTAATAATTGGGCTGGGAAGCTCACCTTAATTCTCCTTTAAACGATCCAGCAGCGCCAGACCAGTCTTCCATACGTCACCGGCACCCATTGTTAATATGAGGTCGCCTTCCTGATCATTATTCAGCAAGTATTCAATTGTATCCCCTGCAGTAGGAAGGAAAACTATATCGTCCCCCTTAAATTCGCGCGCAGCGTCAACTATCAGCTGTGCAGATACGCCTTCAATAGGTTTTTCACCGGCACTATAAATTTCATTAATTATTACCAGGTCCGCGTCTTGAAAGCATGGCCCGAACCGCTTATGCAGCAATGAGGTCCTGGTATACCTGTGCGGCTGAAAAACAGCCACCACGCGACCGGCATGAACCTGCCGGGCTGCCCGCAGCGTAGCCGCAATTTCTGTTGGATGATGCGCGTAATCATCTACCACAGTGACGCCTTTTACGCACCCGTGGTATTGGTACCGTCTGCCTGCACCCCTGAACTCCTTTAGGCTAGCTGCAATTTCGTTGAAATCCAGGCCCAATTTAAGGCATGCGGCAACAACCGCCAGAGCGTTAGCCAGATTATGCCTGCCGGGCACAACCAGTTCTATCAGGCCCAGGCGCTGTCCCCGGAAATATACTTCTCCGGCCGACCTTCCGGGTTCCAGCTTGATATCACGCAACACATAATCCGCCTCCGGGTTATCCAGAGCATAGGTTATTACGGCGCCGCCACATTCCGGGGCAACATCCCGGACATTGGTGTCATCAAAACAAAGTACTCCCGCGCCATCGGCCGGTATCTTCTGCAGAAAATACCTGAACGACTTAATAATCTCATCTACCGACCCGTAATGATCCAAGTGATCATCTTCAATATTTGTAACAATTGCCAGATAAGGGTATAATTTTAAAAATGACCGGTCGCTTTCATCTGCTTCAGCCACCAGGTATTTTCCCCGTCCCAATTTAGCGTTACCGCCAACATCAGTCAGTTCACCTCCAATTAATATAGTGGGGTCCTGATGGCATTTTTCCATAACCAGCGCCAGCATGGCGGTAGTGGTGGTTTTACCGTGCGCACCTGCCACGGCCAGGCCCTTTTGCCTTTCCATAAGCAAGCCCAGCATATCCGCCCTGTGTATAACCGGAATGCCGCTTTCAGTGGCCACCCTGAGTTCAGGGTTATCACCGCTTATTGCGGTGGATACCACTACCAGACCGGCACCCGTGACATTGTGACCGTGGTGCCCTTCAAACACAGTAGCGCCAGCTGCTTTAAGCCGCTCAGTAACCTGGCTGGAATTGAGGTCCGAACCACGAACGTCAAAGCCAAGATCCAGCAGCACTCTGGCCAGGCCGCTCATACCGGCGCCGCCAATACCTATGAAATGAATTTTATCCGGAATATCCTGCATCCGCTAATCAGCTCCTTCCTGCACCGGGCGGCGCAAGTGCGACAAGCCGGAAGAAAGAGATACCTTATATTATGCTTGATTCAAATAAGGTGTTACTTGCACCTGTTTCCACCTATAGCTTGTCCCAATATATTGTGTTTGAAAGCGGAACCGTTTTTAGAAAAGCTCCGCTATCCCGTCTAATATGTCATCTAAAGCCCTGGGCTTGCCAAGCCCGCGGCTGGCTTCAGCCATTTTCGCCAGCTCATGGCGGTTTTCCAGCAGCTGTTTCAGTTTGTTAACCAGTGTTGTCCCATTAAATTCCGCGTCTCTGACCATTTCAGCCGCGCCTCTGGAAACCAGCGCTCTGGCATTGTATTCCTGGTGATTTCCGGTAGCATATGGAAAAGGAATTAACACAGAGGGCAGGCCTCTGGCTGTTATCTCAGCCAATGTGGCCGCCCCGGCCCTGCTTATGATCAGGTCTGCGGCAGCGAGCGCTTCGGGCATTTCATACATATACGGCACCATGTTGATATTGTCTGGCAAATCGCCCTGGCAGGCGCCACTTTTAAGCATTTCAAAAAAGTCCTGGTGCTGGCCGCTGCCGGTTACATGCAGCAGTTTTATGCCCGGCAGGGCAGATAACGGGCCTATGGCCTCAGCCACCGCGCGGTTGATGCTGCGTGCCCCCTGGCTGCCGCCAAAAGAAAGCACCATTATTTCCCCTGCACCGACACCAAATTTTTCTCTGGCCTTTTCTCTATCTGCAGAAAGAATTTCCGGGCGCACCGGCAGCCCCGTAAGGTATGGCCTGGACCGACCCGGGAAATATCGTAAAGAATCTTCAAAAGTCACCGCCACCCGGTCCGCCACCC
This sequence comes from Desulfotruncus arcticus DSM 17038, assembly GCF_900113335.1. GTDB lineage: Bacteria > Bacillota > Desulfotomaculia > Desulfotomaculales > Desulfallaceae > Desulfotruncus > Desulfotruncus arcticus. The sequence goes on along the minus strand of NZ_FOOX01000003.1, from coordinate 283,030 downwards.
GTGATAAAATCCGGTTGGTAATCCCCGGCAGCGCGTTTTGTTCATGAATAAATGTCGGTTTTTTCAGCCGTGACGCAGAAAGCAGCACCGGTCCACAAACGTAGCCTCCGGTACCAATTACAGCCCGGGGGGCAAAACCCCTGATCAGCTTGTGGGACTCTCTGTAGCCGGCCAATGCCTCCAGCGGCACTTTCAGGTTTTGCGGAGTTAGGCTGCGTTTAATGCCCACAGCCCGAACAGCATGAAACTCGTAGCCCGCCTTGGGCACGATATCCGCCTCAAGCCCCCGGCCGGTGCCGATATACATTATCTCACAGTTGGGATAACGCTGCTGTAGACCTCGTGCAATGGCCAGCGCCGGGTAAATGTGGCCCCCGGTTCCGCCACCAGCAACAACAAAACGCAAAAACCCCTCACCTCTCCACTATGTAGGCGGACAATAGTTGTCCACCCCTATAGACTCCTTTATAAAGCTTTACCCAGAAAAAGTTTTTAAGTTACTTGTATCTGGCGCTCCGGCGGTTCCCTCCGTGCGCTGCGCAATTTTCCTTATATCTTTTATTGTTATTTATAGCTAACGCTTGCAACAGATAGCCCGGCGAAACTTTACGCCCTTCCGGGGTCAAGCTTTGGGGATTTGACGGGCTATGGACCGCATCCAGTGCTCCGCTTACTCCAGGAATCCACCGGATCACCTTGCCTACGGTATCTACTTTTCATCCTTAGCTGGTGTCGCGTTAGCGGCATGGAGGTCTATCCAGCACATCATCTGGATGAGGTATATCGTGATATATTCAATATTATACCTACACCCATTAGGGAAAAGATCAAAGACGTTGATCCAAAGCTTACAAAAGGCAGCGTAATCCCCGTTACCGGCAGCGTACCGGTTACCACCCCAATGTTAACAAAGGCCTGCAGGACAATTCCGGTGACCAGTCCGGCGGCCAGCAGACTCCCGAAAGTATCCGGACAGGTTATGGCTATCCTGTAGCCCCGCCACGCCAGCAGCACAAACAATAGAATGATCAGGCATCCGCCGATAAAACCAAGCTCTTCGCCGATAGCAGCAAAGATAAAGTCGGTATGGCGCTCGGGCAAAAACAAATACTTGGAATGGCGCCCCTGACCCAAGCCTTCCCCGAGCAAACCACCCGAAGCCAGTGACATCAAGGCGTTGATAATATTCCAGCCCGCTCCCTTGGGGTCGGCGTTGGGGTCCATAAAAGCCATAAACCTTCTCATCCGGTAGGGCTCCAAAAAAATGGCCGCAACCACCCCGGCGACACCTGCTCCGCCCAGGGCTGTTAAATGCCCACCCCTGGCCCCAGCCGCAAACATTAAAACAAAAACAGTCCCCAACAGTGTTGCCGCCGTACCGAGGTCGGGCTGAGCCAAAATCAATAAAGCCGCCCCCCCGGCCACTAACAGGAAGGGCATCAACCCGGGAATAAATCTTTGTACAAGTTCTTTCTTTCTTGATAAACCATAAGCCACATAAGTTATAACACATAGTTTAACCAACTCGGACGGTTGGAAACTTGTAAATCCAAGATCAAGCCAGCGCTTGGCGCCCAGGTACTCCTCGCCGAAAATTAAAACAGCAAAAAGCGCGGCAAAAGAGCCGGCCAGCATCAATCCCACCCAGCGCTTCAATTTCCAATAATCATAATTCATCATGAACCACATGGCTACGATGCCCAGCAGCGCCCCCACAAGCTGTCTTTTAAAAAAATGAAATGGATCTTTAAAAGGCCCCTCAGGATCTCCGGCAAAATACGAACTGGCGCTGAAGACCATAACCAGGCCGATGCTTAACAGCATCAACACAGTAAGGAATAAAACAAAATCCGTTGATCCCCTGCGCATACGCATTGATTTACCCCCTTTGGTGCCAGTGCTTTATACTATTTATTTCAGGTCATAAACAATCTGGCGAAAAAGCTCGCCCCGTTCTTCATAATTTTTAAACATATCCCAGCTGGCGCATGCGGGGGACAATAATACCACATCGCCTGATTTGGCTGCGCCATGCGCCATTAAAACTGCTTCGTTAAAACTGGCAGCCTTTAGAATATTGGTTACTCCAGCTTGCCGCGCTGCCTGCTCAATTTCAGCGGCACACTCACCCAAAATAACCATTACCCTGGTCTTTTGCCTGGCCAGGCGGGCGAATTCGGTAAAATCACTGCCTTTGTTCCGCCCCCCGGCCAGCAGCACGATGGGTCTGTCAAAAGCCTCCAGTGCTTTGATGCTGGCTTCCGGATTGGTGCCTTTAGAATCGTTAACGTATTTTACTCCGTTGATTTCAGCCACTGTTTCCAGCCTGTGGGCCACCCCGGGAAAGGTTCTAAGTGTTTGTTCCAGCAGTGCCGGGGAGACGCCCAGCACTGCTGCAGCCGCCGCTGCGGCCAGAGCATTTTCCAGGTTATGCCCGCCGGGGATGGCAATATCTTTTATCGGCATGATTTCCGTAGCCGATCCTCCCAAACGCAGCAGCATGTTCCCTTTATGGACAAATACTCCTTCTTCTAAAATATGCCTGCGGCTGAAGAATATGACTTTCCCCGGGGTAATGCCGGCCAGAGCCCTGGTTTTGGGATCGTCATAATTTAAAACTGTATAGTCACCGTCCCCCTGCCGGGTAAAAATTTTAGCTTTAGCTGCTGTGTATGCTTCCATGGTACCGTGGCGGTCCAGGTGGTCTGGGGTTATATTAGTAATTAATGCCACCCGGGGGCGAAAAAATTCCACAGTTTCCAGCTGGAAACTGGAAACTTCTGCCACAATAATATCCCCGGGGCCGTAATCCTCAACAACATCCACCAGGGGCACTCCTATGTTTCCTCCCACCAGGGCTTTATACCCGGCCGCTCTGAAGATCTCCCCAACCAACGCGGTTGTAGTGGTCTTACCATTGGTGCCCGTAATCGCGATAAAGGGGGTCCGGGCAAAGCGCCAGGCCAGTTCCAATTCGCCGGTAACCGGCACTCCCCGCTCCCTGGCTGAAACCACCGGCGCTACCGTTGGGGGCACACCGGGGCTTACCACCACCAGGTCAAATACGCCGGGTGCCACTTCCGGATAACTGCCCAGTTCTGCCCTAACACCGGAAGCCAGCAAATCATCCAGTTCTCCGTTAAATTTGTCTCTGTCCCTGTTGTCGGTAAGCGTTACTATGGCCTCTTTTTGCATGAGAAATCGGGCCACTGAAATTCCACTTTTGCCGGCGCCAACCACCAGTATTTTTTTACCCTTTACGTCCAAGAGGTTTACCTTCTTCCTTAAATTGTCATTATATGCTCACCACGGCAATCTACACTTCTTTGATGTAAATATACTGAAAAGAGTTTTTAAGCTACTTGTAACTGGCACTCCGGTGGTTCCGCTCCGTGCGCTGCGCAATTTCCATTGTAGTTCGTGTAGTTATTTGTACATAACGCTTGCAACAAATAACTTTCGCGAAACGCTACGCCCTTTCGGGGTCAAGCTTTGGGGATTTGACGGGCTATGGACCGCATCCAGTGCTCCGCTTACTCCGGGAAGCCACCGGATCACCTTGCCAACGGTAGCTATTTTAATCCCTATGTTAATGCTTCGTTTAGCGGAAACCCGCCATGCCCACTACTGCAAACAATATTGCAACTATCCAAAAGGTACGCACTACCCGCACTTCACTCCAGCCGCCCAATTCAAAATGATGGTGCAGCGGACTCATGCGGAAGATGCGTCTGCCGAAAACCTGAAAGGAAAACACCTGCAGTATTACAGAAGCAACCTCCAGCACAAATACGCCTCCGATAACCAACAGCAGCAATTCGCTTCCTGTAATCAGAGACGCCGCGCCCAGGGCTCCTCCCAGCGCAAGTGATCCGGTATCACCCATAAAAACCCTGGCCGGATAACGGTTATAGAAGAGAAACCCGATGCAGCCTCCCGCCAGCGCTGCCATTGCCAGCGCAACTCCCGATTTGCCGGAAAGCAGTCCCACAAGTACAAACGTGAGTGCCGACACGGTGGTAACACCTGCCGCCAGTCCGTCAAGACCGTCGGTAAAATTAACGGCGTTAGCCATACCTACTATGAGTGTCGCGCTAAATACAAGGTAAAACCAGGGACCCCAGTCCAGAATAAGATAGTGTCCCGAAACAATTTTACTAAAAGGAACTGCAATGGCTGTACCCCGGTCCAACACTGTTACAGTTAACACCACCAGCATTGCCGCCAGAAGAAACTGCCCCAAAAGTTTTTCCCTGGCCCTCAGCCCCAGTGATCGCTTTAACGCCACTTTAATATAATCGTCAATAAACCCAATCAGACCAAAACCCAGCAGCGCCCCCAACACCAACAGGGCATCCCTGTCGCCCCATCCCACCACAAGCCCTGACGCAATTGAACTAATTATAAAAATGACCCCGCCCATAGTAGGCGTACCAGCCTTGCTCAAGTGACGTGAAGGGCCGTCGTTTCTAATGCTCTGTCCGAATTTAAGCCTGCGTAAAAGAGGAATCACCAGCGGGCCTAAAACTAACGAAACCACCAGTGCTATAATAAATGCCGTTAATATCTGGCTGCTAAAAACAACTTCCATCTGACTTCTCCTGTAACTTAATCTGTCATGGTGTGGAGTCCAAACGACTCGGCAATTCCTTATTGATAGTGCCTTTTTCGCTGCGCTCGCCATGACAGATTTGCAAAAAATGGTTTGAATTCCAATACAATCAAATAGTATTAATTAATCTTTCAACAAGTCCTTAACAATCTCCTCCATGCGCATCCCCCTGGATCCTTTTACCAAAACCATATCCCCGGCGCACAATTCCCGGTGCAGCACATTTAAAGCTTCAGGCTTATCAGCACATGGAAATACTTTCATAGCGTTTTTTCCTCTGGCTTGCAAAGCGCCCTCCGCAATTTGTTTGGCGAGTTCCCCAACCGTAATCAGCAGTTCAACTCCGTGCTTTACTGCGGCGGCGCCAACCCGAACATGTCCGGCCACCGCACCGGCACCCAGTTCCAACATATCTCCAAACACTGCCACTTTTCTCCTGGCTCCGGCCAGTTCTTCAAGTGTCTGCAAAGCGGCGACGGCGGAATCGGGGTTGGCATTATAAGAATCATTAATAATTGTCAAGCCGGTTTTATTGATTATTTCAGTTCTCATGCCGGATAGCACCACCTGGGCCAATCCCTTCTCTATTTCCTCAGGGGTCAGTCCCAGCAGCAGGCCGGTTCCCGCGGCAGCCAGTGCGTTCATAACATTATGGCGGCCTGGCAGCGGTAAAAAAATATTGCACCGGCTATTACCCATCACCACGGTAAATCTGTTTCCATCAGCACCGGAGCGTATATCTTCAGCATATATATCAAAGCTTGGATCAAACCCGAAATAAAGCACTTTTCCATAGCAGCGGCGCGCCTGCTCCCTGGCCAACTCGCTGTCCCCCGGCAGCAAAGCAAAGCCTTGGAGGGAAATGTGGTCTAAAATTTCACCTTTGGCCCGGGCGATATTTTCTTCAGAACCCAACCTTTCCAGGTGAGCAACACCGATATTGTTGATAATAGCACAGGTAGGCCTGGCCAGCCTGCATAGCGAGTCAATTTCGCCCAACCCACGCATGGCCATTTCTACTACCGCAGCGTCATGCTGCTCGGAAAAGTCAAGCAATGTCAGCGGCAAACCAATTTCGTTATTAAAATTTCCTCTGGTTTTCAAAACTTTAAAACGGGTTTCCAGCACCGCAGCCACCATGTCCTTGGTGGTTGTTTTCCCGCTGCTGCCGGTAACCCCTACCACGGGCACGGAAAACTGGCGCCGGTTATAAGCAGCTAACTCCTGCAAACCCACCAGAGTATCACGAACCTGGATTACCGGCACTCCCTCAGGAGCTGCTACTTTTCGGCTGACCACCAGGGCGCCCGCGCCACCACTTACAGCCCGGTCAATAAAATTGTGAGCGTCAAATCTTTCCCCCAGCAGGGCAAAAAACAAGTCCCCTTTTTGGATCTGCCTGGTGTCTGTGCACACTCGGGATAAGTTCACACTGTCATCACCTTGCAGAAGCCGGCCGCCTATGGCCCTGTATATTTGCCCCACCGTCATGGTTTTCATGGGTTTACCCCCTTTTACTATTACCCCAGTAATTCCAACGCTGCCGCCGCTTCTTCCCGGTCATCAAAGTGCGTGCGGTTGGTGCCGATAATCTGGTAATCTTCATGACCCTTACCGGCAATAACCACAACGTCACCGCTGCCCGCTTCCCCAACAGCCCGTTTGATGGCTTCCCGCCGGTCGGGTATCACCATGTAATTGGTTCCATTTGTAACGCGGATACCCGGTAAAATATCTTCAATAATACTAATGGGGTCTTCAGTACGGGGGTTATCAGAAGTAACCACCGTCAAGTCGCTCATCCGCGCTGCTATTGCGCCCATTTGGGGGCGCTTCGTCCTGTCGCGGTCTCCGCCGCAGCCAAAAACAGTAATCAGCCTGCCGGAAGTAATTTCTCTGGCAGTGGATAATACGTTTTGCAAGCCGTCGGGAGTGTGGGCATAATCCACAATCACCGCAAAATCCTGGCCCCGGTCTACCAGTTCAAACCGTCCGGGCACACCGGTCACACTTTCAAGCGCTCTTTTAATAACCGGTACCGGTATACCGTCGGCAACACCCGCCGCCACTGCCGCCAGGGCATTATACACATTGAACTTGCCGGTTAATTTTAAGTGCAAATCTATGGTTTCTCCAGGCACCTCAACCGTAAAGCAAACCCCGCGTGCCGTCACTAACACATCCCGGGCCGTAATATTTGCAGGCCTATCTATGCCATAGGTCAGCACATCAACACTGCAGGCATTAATCAGTTTTTCAGCCGCCGGGTCATCGGCATTAATAACGGCGCGTTTATTGCCGGTTTTGCGGGCATCCACACCGAGCCCGCTAAACAGCAGCGCTTTAGCCTCCAGGTATTTTTCCATGGTACCGTGAAAATCAAGATGATCCTGAGTAATATTAGTAAAAACCGCAATATCATATTCACACTGGTCAACCCGGCCCAGTGCCAGTGCATGTGAACTCACTTCCATTACCAGCGCTTGCACGCCCTCCTGGAACATTTGATCCAGAAGGCGCTGCAAATCAGCAGACTCCGGTGTTGTACGCGCCACTGCCAGTATTCTGTCCCCGATGTGGTTATGAATGGTGCCGATGAGGCCGGTTTTCAAACCATATTCTTTATATACGGCGTTAATTAAATTGGTGGTGGTTGTTTTTCCGTTTGTACCCGTAACCCCGATCAGCTTCATTTTTCGTGCCGGGTAACCATAGTAACGGGCAGATATCACCGGCAGGATTTGCCGGGTATTGCTAACCATAACCCGCGCTATGCCCCGGGGTACGTCAACTTCCTCCTGCACCACCACTGCTGTTGCACCTCTCGCCAAAGCATCCTTGACATAAAGATGGCCGTCGATTTGATATCCTTTAATAGCTACGAATAAAAAACCCGGCCCGGCCTGCCGCGAGTCGTAAGTAATCCCCCGCACCTCCGGGTTAGCACCCATGGAAACATTAACCGGCAGGCCGGAAAACAAATCGGATAAAAGCAACCCGCAGTCCTCCTTTTCATTATTAAACATTATTGCCACATTTAGCACATTTAACCTATTTGCGGCTAAAAAGACATCCGCCGGGACGGTGTATCCGCCCGGCGGTTTTAATCTGCATATAAATTTTCCAGTCGTTCAATGTCGTTATCCTGATCGGCCGGGGTCTGGGAGCTTGAATTATTATAGTTAGGCGGCTTAAAAGTTACTTTAACTGTGGAACCGGCCTTTAATTTGGTTCCCGGTTGAACATCTTGTGAGAAAGCCACCCCGCTTCCCTCCGGCAATAGCAGCAACCCCATGCTTTCCAAAATATTGCCGGCTTCCTTAATAGTCATTCCTTTTAAATTTGGCACCGTTACAGGCTCACCGCTGTCCTTATTGCCGGCAGGCTGCAGTTCCAGGATCACCTTGGTTCCGTTATTCACTCTGGCACCTGGTTTGGGGACCTGATCACAAACGATGAGCCCCTCTCCGTTGGTCTGTGGTTCAAGCCCGGCCGCCTGTAATGACCTTAATGCTTCCTCCACCGGGTAATTTACTACGTTGGGCACTGTAACCGTTACTTTGGGTACTTCAACTTCATACGGTTTTTTGGGTTTTTCTAAGCCCGGTGTTTCCGGCAGCTGCATATATCTGAGCACGTCTTTAGCGATGCCCTGGAACAGCGGCGCTGCTATTACTCCACCGTAATATTGCCCGCCCTGCGGTTCTGCGATAACCACCAGCGCCACCATCTTGGGATCGTCCACCGGGGCCATCCCGGCAAAGGAGGCTACGTATCTGCCGCTGACGTAACCGCCTTTTTCACCCACTACCTGGGCTGTACCGGTTTTGCCTCCTATACGATAACCCTCAACAAATGCGCCTTGCCCCGTGCCGTTGGCGACCACACTTTCCAACAGCAGGCGCAGTTGGGCGGCAGCATCCTTGGAAATCACCTGCCGGACTTTTTCCGGCTTGATTTCTTCGGCCGACTTACCTTCCTCCCTGATTTCCTTAACCAGGTGCGGCTTCATTAGCACCCCGTCGTTGGCTACAGCGCTGATGGCAGTGATCAATTGGATGGGGGTAACCGCAATGGACTGGCCGATGGACATACAAGCCAGGTTAAGGTTGGTTGCTTGCTTCTCCGGAATGACAAGACCGCTGGCCTCGCCCGGCAAACTGATACCTGTGCCCTGACCAAAACCAAAAGCATTAACGTACTTGTAAAATTTAGTTATACCGGTATTCAGCCCAACAGCAATAAACCCTGTGTTGCAGGAATTTTCAACCACCTCGACGAAACTTTGGCTACCGTGGCCGCCGGCTTTCCAGCAGCGAATCTGTTCGCCGGATACTGTGGCATAACCGGGATCGTAAAACCTGTCTTGGGGATGAACTGTCCCTTCCTCCAAAGCAGCGGAGGCCGTAATAATTTTAAAAGTTGATCCCGGCTCGTAGTTATACCAGATGGCAGGGTTTTTATCCCAAACTTCGCGGGGTTCCTCGGCCCAATTATTCGCATCAAAGGTGGGACGAGTGCCCATCGCCAAAATCTCACCCGTTTCCGGGTCCATGACGATACCCAGAGTGAATTTGGGATTATATTGGGCTACTACCTTGTCTAACTCTCTCTCCACAAAATACTGAATCGTTTCATCTATGGTCAGTACCAGGTCGGAGCCTTTCTTAGCCGGGATATACTGATGCATAGCTTCGGGAACTTCCCGGCCTGCAGCATCGTGCTCCACCACTATCCTGCCCGGTTCCCCGCGCAGTTCCTCGTCGTAGCTTTTTTCAATACCGATCAAACCCTGATTGTCAATTCCTGTAAAACCAAGCACATGTGCCGCCAGTGTTGAGTTTAAATAATAACGTTTACTTTCTTCAACAAAGCCAATGCCGCTGATTTTACCATCATTTTGCAGTTCTCTGATTTGGCTGGCAACTTTATTGTCAACTTTGCGTTTAATCCATTCAAAGGATGATGGTTTAGCTAATTTTTCAGCTAATTTGTCAACATCCATATCCAGTATAGGTGCAAGTCTTTCTGCCGTATCCTGGGGCTCTTTAACGTGACCGGGGTTGCAATATATTGAATCGACGCTGATACTGGTTACCAGTTCATTGCCATTACGATCATAGATGGTGCCACGCTTGGCCTCAACAGGCACATCACGCATCCGGACTTCCAGAGCTTTTTTTTGCAGTTCATCGCCACGCACGAACTGCACCCAAGCCAGCCTGCCTACCAAAATCAAAAATGCCGCGCTGGCCAGCAGGAATGTCCAGGTTAATCTTTTGCGAACGGTTATGTTGGTTCCGTGCATCCCTGACCCTCCAGTTATCGCCTATGCCCTAACCGGTTTGGATACTTTGCTCCATCCTGCCAAGCATTTTGGAAAAGGCTTTAATCATCCAATTTTCATCCCGTTCTGATTGCTTAGTCCCGGCCTTATTCCCGGCCGCATTTTTATTTGCCGCCGGCGCCGCACCTTTTAGCCCCGGTTGGTTAACGGCCTGCACCACAACAACCTGATCATTGTCCGGCCTGACCATGCCAAGCTTCTTAATGGCCACCGTTTCAACATAGGCCAAACTGGAAATCTCGTTAACATCGGCAAACAGGCCGTTGCTTTCAGTGCGCAACAGGGATAATTCCTTCTCCGCAGCGTTAATTTTATAACCAGTAGCCACTACCTGGGCATAATAACTGGCTATAACCGCACAAGAGCAGAAAATGATTGCCACCAGGCCCGTATATATAATCCGGTCTTTTATGGCCAGCCGTGGTTGCATCCGGGTGCGCCTTTTCTTTTCAGGCTGTTCAGGTAAACCGTAATATTCCGCCTTTTCTCTGGCTACTATCAAAACTTATTCACCCTCCCGGTTTTTTAGAACAGAGCATATCTTTTCCGCCACCCGAAGCTTGGCACTTCTTGATCGCGGATTTTCAGCCAATTCTTGTTCCGTAGGAGTCACAGGCCGGTTGTTTACCAACCTTATTGCCGGCATTTGCCCACAGGTGCAAACGGGAAACCGGGGCGGGCATATGCACGGATTAGCAAGTTTTTTAAATGCGTCCTTGGTTATCCGGTCCTCTAGTGAGTGAAAGGTGATCACACACAATCTGCCGCCAGGTGCCAGCGCACCAACGGCATCCTTAAAAACCTGCGGCAATATTTCAAGTTCGTTATTTACGGCTATACGCAGAGCCTGAAACGTTCTTTTGGCCGGATGCGGCCCTTCGCGCCTGGCCGCTGCAGGAACGGCCTTTTTAATAATTTCCACCAACTCTGCAGTGGTTTCAATAGCCCGATTCTCCCTGGCCTTGATGATAAACGACGCAATTCTTGACGCCCAGCGTTCTTCTCCGAATCGTTTGATTATATCGGCCAATTCCCGTTCCGGAAGAGTATTAACAAGCTCCTTGGCCGTAATGCCGCTTTCAGAATCCATACGCATATCCAGCGGTGCTTCACGCATGTAACTAAAACCCCGGGCCGGGTTGTCCAGCTGGTAAGAGCTTACGCCCAAGTCAAATAAAATGCCATTGACTGCTTCCAACCCCAAATCTACCAGTACCCGGGCCAGGTCCATAAAATTTGACCGCACCAGAGTGTACCGCCCATGGAACGGGGCCAGCTTTTCAGAAGCGGCAGCCAGGGCTTCCGAATCCTGATCCAGCCCCACCAGTTTCACCCCGGGGTCGGTTCTTTCCAGCAAAGCACGGGAGTGGCCGCCACCTCCAACGGTGCAGTCTACATAAACCCCTTCGCGTCCAGGGTTCAAACCTGCCATAACTTCCTCCAGTAAAACCGGCAGGTGGTTAAAGGAGATCGCATTGTCAAAAAAACTTTCCGCCATAATACTCACCCTTAGTAGGTTTACTCAAGTATTTTAGAATTCAGTAGTCAGAATTCTAAAATACTACTGGACGATAAACCATTCTTTCTTCCTGACTCCTAAGTATTATATGCCGATATCGAAATCCACAATCTTTTCTGCGATTTCTTCCACAGATGAGGCGGACTCGGAACTGTACTGTTTCCAGCGTTCAACAGACCAGATTTCCACCCGGCTGGAAACGCCAAGCACCATGACATCCTTTTCCAGGCCGGCGTACTCCCTGAGATTGGATGGTATTAATATTCTGCCTTGTTTATCAAATTCACACTCTGAGGCACCGGCAAAGAAAAATCGCACGAAGGCCCGGGTATCGGCTCTGGTTGAGGGCAAGGACCGCATCTTCTGCTCTATGTTAGACCACTCATCGGGGGGGTAAACAAAAAGACAGCTGTCCAGGCCTTTAGTAATAATGAACCGATCCCCAAGACCTTCGCGGAGACGGGCAGGAATTATTAATCTTCCCTTGGTATCGATTGTATGTTGGTATTCACCCAAAAACATGCCGTGCACCCCACAGGGTGTAATATATTTACCACTTTACCCCACTTCACACCACTTATTTTATCTCTTTTTTATTCTTTCTGCAATAGACTAGAAGTCCTACACAAAAAAATAAACCAGAGCTGTAAGCTTCTGGTATATTTTTACCCTAAAAAATTCTCACGTTACTTGTATCTGGCGCTCCGGGAAACCACCGGATCACCTTGCTTACGGTATCTATTTTTCATCCTTCCGATGGTGTCGCGCTAGCGGAAGGTGGTCTATCTCGCTTTTGTACATTGCGAGAAGCGAAGCGACGTGGCAGTCTCTCAAATTGGCCAGCCGAAACTCCTTTTTCTTTGGTTGAATGTTGCCAGTCCGGTATATCCAACCTGAATCAGCATATCCCGGCCCAGATCAAACCTATAACCAACCTGGCCAGGGGCGTGGGCGTCGGACCCCAAAGTAACAGGTACGCCGTATTGGCAACAAGCAGCAAGGAAATCCGGAGCAGGATATATTTCGTTAACAGGAGCCCTCAATCCTGCGGTGTTGACCTCCAGGCAGACTCCCGCCTCCTTTAAAACCCGGGCGGTATCACTATAAAGCTGCTGTAGGTTTTCAGCCGGCCGGTAATTAAATTTTTTTACCAGATCGGGATGTGCCATAATATCGAACAATCCACTGCGGGCGGCAGCCTGAAGCTGTGTAAAATACCGGTGAAAAAGGTCATTAATATTGATGTGCCGGTACTGCTCCAAATAAGCAGGATTATCAAACCCCCAGCCATCAATATAATGCACCGATCCCAGCACATAGTCAAACGGATAAGCGTCTATTAACAGCCTAGCCTTATCTTCAAAGCCGGGGATATAATCCACCTCAAGACCCAGCCTGATAGTTATTTCAGAATAATCTTCCTGCAAGCGCAAAACCTGCGCAACATATTCGGGCAGTTGCTCCTCCCGCATAGCCAAACTTGGATCCCGTTGTTTTTCATCAATCCAGTACATTGGAATATGATCGGCAAAGCCTATTTCTTTAATACCCAGCTTTATCGCTTGTTCCACATATTTTATCATTTCCCCCGTGGCGTGGCCGCAGCGTGAGGTATGAATATGATAATCGGGCCAATAAGTCATTGCGCTAAAACCTTAACCTTTTCTGCAACTTCCTTTGTCAGCCGGTAGATCTTTTCCGCCAGCTCAGACTCCAGTAATCCGGTGCCGCAAGCCGGCGTGATGATACTTTGCCTTAAAATCATCTGCCGGTCCATACCACGGGAAGTCAGTTCAGCCCATAGTTTTTCAAGGCGTACCAGCAGTGATTCGGCGCTTTCCTTAAAAGCCAGTTCCAGAGTTGGCACAATGCCCCAGGCCATGATCCCGCCCCGCTCCAGGTAAATTTTCATTTCCCTGGCATAGGGAATCAGGGAATCACCAAACTGATAGGTATCCAGGTTGACGATATCAAGGTCGGATTCAAACAATACCGACCAGTCAATGGCATCGCAGGAATGCACCCCCGTAAGGCCGCCGGCAGCATGTATGGCTGAAAAAATAGCATTAAGGTCTCCCGTCACCATTTCCCTGGTTACAGTAATGTAACTGCTGCTTCCATATACCCTGATGCCGGGTTCGTCCACAAAAATAATTACCGGCAGCCCGGCTCCAGCTAGTTCCACCGCCTGCCAGCGGGCGTGCATAGCCAGCGTTTTAACCAGCAGGTCACGTAATTGCTCTTCATAATAGGCTAAACGTCCCCGCTCGTCTTTCAGCTGAAATCCTATGGTCAGCGGGCCAGCCAGATGCCCTTTAAGGTATTTGGCACCGCCTATCCCATTTTTATTTATTTGTTCCATAAATGCATAAAAGCCTGCAGCTGATTCGCGGGGGAAAGCAAACTGCCGCAGAGCCTCCGTGTCTCCTGTTTCAGCGGAAAGGTAAGTAGAATAAAAATCTGTTAATCTCTGCGGCCATTCCGGGTTGTCCACCGGGAAAATAACTTTATCGTCTCGTTTTTCCAATAAGCCCAAGCGTACCAGCGGGTCAAGAAATTGCCGGACAAACCCCTCGTCCGCACCGCGCCGCGGCAATTGAGGCCAGTGAGGTATCTCCGGCAGGTTTTGGCCGATTAAAACAAGCGCGGGGTCCGGCTGCGTAAAAGGCATACTGCCTATACCTGTAGCCATCCCCCGGGGCAAAAATTTCATAAGATCTCCTCCCAACAAGCTAATTATACCTTTGCGAAAAATGGGTGTAAAGCGGAAAGGGCTGCGGTGTTTCTACTCCATGCATAAATAACTAATATCACCGGTGAGTTGCACTTTTTTAAATATCAGGTTATATTCTGAAGGTAGGTCCAAAAGATTACAAGATTGGTTTTATACCGGCATCCTCTCTGATGATAAACTGGCAAGGATTAGTCGTTTATGCTTGCCAGCAGCAGTAAAACTCTAAATTTGGTGGTATGTTGTATGGATTATAAAGATTCCGCCATAGAATTAGTTGACCTTTATGGTTATTGGGCTCTTTTTATCACCATGCTTGTTGATACAATAGGAATACCAATGCCATCAAAGACTATGCTTGTTCTCTCCGGCTACTTTGTAACTTTGGGAATATTTGATTTGCAGCAAATCTTTATTGTAGCCCTGGCGGGTACATTGGGCGGGTTTGCCATTGGATATACTATTGGTAATAAACTAGGCGTGCCTTTTATTCATAAATACGGCAAGTATATTTTTTTAACACCCGAAAAGATATCCCGATTGGAAAAATGGTTTATGAGCTTTGGTAATTATGCCATAATCATCGGTTATTTTTTACCAATAGCCCGCAGTGTAATGCCATATTTATTAGGGGTTTGTAAAATGCCATTTATTAAAGTAATAATCTTCGCAGCCATCGGGGCAACCTCTTGGATTATATCCCTGATCTTATTTGGTTATATTGTTAGTAAAAACAGGGAAATAATTTGGACATTTTTAGTGCAGTACTACCCCTACTTGATCGCCGGTGGTTTAGCATTAACCCTTGCTCCGATCTACATTAAAAAGCGCGGGCGAAAACCGAAAAATGAGCAATTAGACAGTGAATAACGGTGTGGCTTATTCATTTTTTTCAACCTGCGTTGTTTGGCAGTATTCTTTTCAGCGAATTGCCAGCCGGAGTGCCGCCAAATAAGTGGTCGGATTATCCAGGAGTTAATCCCCGAGGGATACAGATGGCCGCCGCTTATTTAAGATAAGGATAGCTCTCAATTTTACGTTTAATTTCAGTCACCTTTTTCCTTGTTTCATATTCCCCCTGTTTGATGCAATAACCAATTCTCTCAAATTCCCACGGCCCCATTTTAATTACCGGACGAATAACTACATCGGCGTAACGTTCAATTTTCAAATTTATACTTTCAGACATCAAAATTTCATAACTTTGGGCTATAATGTCAAAGATATTTTCCACACGGTGGTTGCTGCTGCCATCATAGCCCACATCAACGGCTATGACAATATCCGCTCCCATGCTGCGCAGCACGGAGGCCGGCACGTTGTCCCGCAAGCCCCCGTCCACCAGCAAATGTTCACCCATGCGGACAGGCTCAAATAAGCCCGGTACAGATGAACTGGCTCTGACCGCCAACGAAATTTTTTGATCGCCGATGAATTTATTTTCCGGTGGCAGAATAGTACGTATGGCCAAATTACCGTCTAAAAAAACTACCAGGGCAGCATTTCTTATGTCTACGGTAACAATAGCCAAAGGGATTTTAGTTTCGGTAAATAAACGGGTTTTACCAAGCCACTTGTTTAATAAGGCATCAATTTTTTTACCCTTCATGAGCCCCAGCGGCTTTCTTAAAGGGTACGGCATCCGCAGCAGACCGGCAGTAGTGTCTCCTGCAATTAAAAAAAGATTGCCCAGCAAAGGAGCATAATCAAATATGTCCCGAAACTTCAAATTTTCCACTATTTCCTGCATCTGATGCGGGTTGTAACCCGAAGCATATAATGCAGCCACAATACTGCCCGCGCTGGTTCCGGCCACCATATCAACGGCAATTCCCGCGTCGCGCAGTGCGCGAAGCACCCCTATATGCGCCATCCCCCGCATAACCCCGCCGCCCAGCGCCAGTCCAACCAGCGGTTTAGAGGGCATAAAAAATCACCGCCCTGTTTAAGGTTTAATACATAATATGAAACAGCTGCGGTGATTGTGTAATCAATTATTATCTTTTAAACGTTCAAGCTCATCTTCAAACTCTTCCAACTGGTTAACCATTTCCGGCTTGATAGAATGAGCTGGAAATCTTTTTTTTAAGTCAGTAATTTGTTCCTCAAGCTCTTGTATTCGCTTTTCACGCTCGTTCATTATTGTTGTCATTCCTTCTTATTTTTGGGCATGCATTCGCTGCACCGCCCGAATATTTTCAGTTCATGGTCACTAATGGTAAAATTATATGTCCTGTTGACTCTTTCTTCCAGGTCCTCCAACAGATCTTCATTCATCTCGATTATTTTACCGCATTGCACACAAATTAAGTGGTGATGCCTGTGCCCATCACCGTTATCCACCCCAAATTCATAACGTTTTCTACCGTCTCCAAAATCCATGCTATGGATAATATCAAAACTGGAAAACAACTCCAGAGTACGATATACCGTTGCCAGGCCAACATCAGGCGCTTTAATTTTAACCAGGTTATATACTTCTTCGGCACTGAGGTGTTTATCTTTGTTTTCTAATAACACCCTCAGGACATACTCCCGCTTGGGAGTCATTTTATATTCGTTAGAGCGCAGCTTTTCCTCTACTTCACCAATTACTCCGCGCATTTAACACACCACCAAAAATTTCTTTTAAATAACGAGGATACACTTCCGCTCCGTGATCATTGCTCCAATGCCGGAGATATACTTTCAATGAACTTCGTAGCCAGAAGAATTCCCTAATAGTAGTATATCCAAATATACTGGCGCCTGTCAATATGAACGTATGTCAAAAACTTTTAGATAAAAGAATCCCCGTCAATTGACGGGGAGAAAATTGGATGGACTCTTTTCATATATTATACTACTCAAATATTTCGCTTGCAATAAAAAAAGCGCGTTCAATCAGTTCCTTTAATACGCGCTTTTTTGTACTTTAATCCTATGTTCCGGCCATATACATAGCCGGATATAAATTCTAGCGAAGTGTGAAAAAGCGAAAATTAATCGGTTAAGTTTACACTCAAAGCTTGATCTTTTTACCTCGTATAAAACAGCCTCACCCGGGCAAAAGATTATATAAGCAATAAAGCCCGCGACAGCAATACATAGCTGAGCATAAAATAACCATGCTTTTTAGTCGAAATCGAGGTGGCTTCCATTGTATAACAACAGCAAATACGACATGATCAACCCTGCCCTCAGAGAGGCCCTTGACCTCTTGGAAGAAGCGCAAAACCATTTCAATAACGCCAATTATGACACTCTTGACGCGGCAATTTATGACCTTACAGCAGCGGAATTTCATTTGCGGGCAACCCTTAGAAGAGCCAGGGAAGGAATTCCCGTGTTAAGTAACGGCGAATCGGATGAGCAAGCCTTTAGAACAATAGCATATCCGATGCCCCAGCTAAAACAGCTGCGCAATAATCACAACGCTAAAGTAGACGCCCACGCCGTTGACGCGTCACCAACAGAAGAATAGCAATAACTGTTTAAAAGCAACCAAGTCGCATGTTATCTACCGGCGACTGACCGCCGACGACTATTTCAGGCGGCATCCTTCTTTTTAAATACGTCAAGCAATTTAACAAATCCTTCTAAAATTTGAACAGAAGACTTGATTAGTAAATCAGTATTTTCAAGATTTTTTTCTTCGGCCAGCAACCTGCCGGCCTCGTGCACCAAACGATGAGGTTCGTCAATAGCTTTAAATTCATTAATATGATTAAATTTATTACGATTGGCATCGTACCATTTACCAAAAGCACAATCATGATGAGTTATTGTAGTTCCGCCTTTGCCCGCATTATTGATGACATTTTTTAAAAACACCGCGTGATCAAAAAGGCGGGCCGCCAGAGTGCTGATAATGGAATCAGATTCAGTGAACTTTAAATATGGCTCGACTATGGCAATTAAATGGTTGGCATCGTTGACAATAACATCACCAAAGTCAACCGAAGCTGTGAGTTCCTGTGCAAGTTTGGCCAGGCTTTCCGTAGCCGTGGCCTGTTGCGTCATAGCCTGAGCAATTGTTTCCGAAGCTTCGGCTGTTTCTTCAATTTGATTTACGCTCTGGCGCGTCCGGTCAGAGACCTCCCTGACCTCATTCATATAGTTGTCAAAGGTTTTTTGAACCCCTGTCACCGCATCCCCCACCATCATGGCATCACCGTTAATCTGGTCTGATATGGTTTTCACCTCTGAAACAGCGGTTTTCGTCTGCCCTGCCAGCTTTCGGACTTCATCGGCCACCACCGAGAACCCCCGGCCGTGCTCTCCCGCGCGGGCTGCTTCAATAGCCGCATTTAATGATAATAAATTAGTCTGGTCGGCTATTTCAGAAACATTCTGGGAAATATTATCTATCTTTTTAATCCTGTTAACCAGATTGCCCGTGTCTCCAACCATTTTATCAAGTGTTGCTCCGACCTGATTTGACAATTGGTCAAGGCTGTCTATTTTATTAATGTTTTCCACGGACCCGGCCCTCACCTGCTGCATACCGGCACTGATTTGCTGGGCTGACGCAGATACTTCCTCGGTAGTGGCAGCCATTTCCTGGCTGGTAGCCGCTAAATCCGAAGCTTTTTGCACAACTTCCTGTATTTTTAACGACGCCCTGAAGGCCATAAGTTCCGTGTGGACAAGAGAAAAGCCTGATAACGCGGAAATAAAATTAATCATGTCGTTTTGATTCTGGCACGTGACTGTACCTGTGTTGTTTTTAAAAAAATTCATAAAAAACATCAATTTTCCCTCCTTTGATATTCCTGTTGTTATATTAAAGGATACAGTCAATTAATTAATAAATTATGTCCATAAAATTAAATAATTGTTAAACTGCCCCGAAAAATTTTCAATGAAAAGATTTAATCTTTCCTGCATACCAGGGGGCAGCCACCCATAAACAGTAATAAATACCCGGCGCCGGGAGGGACAGCTTTGTTGGTAATTACAGGGACATTAGCCGGTCTTTACCTGCTGCTGCAAGGTATGCAAATAATGAGGTCCGGACTGGAGAACCTATCCAGAGAAAAAATGAAGCGGGCACTATCCACGTTAACGGCCACATCTGTAGCTGCTGCCATTACAGGCACACTTCTAACTATGCTGGCACAGAGCAGCACGGCCGTATCAGTGCTTACCATCGGCTTCATTAATGCCGGTCTGCTTAATCTGGCGCAAGCCGTGGGGATAATCCTCGGTGCCAATGTGGGAACCTGCATAACCGTACAGCTGATATCCTTCGACTTATTCAAACTGGCGTTACCCGCCGTGGCAGTGGGAGCGGTATTATGTGTGCTAGGAGGACATCGCCCTACCGGTCAATTAGGTCGTTCCCTTTTCGGGTTCGGATTGGTTTTTGGCAGCTTATGGCTGATAGCCACAGCCCTTGCCCCGCTCCGGGAGGCCTCCTGGCTGAATGAAATCCTTTCAACCCTGCATGGCAGCCCCTTGCGGGCGGTGCTGGCAGGAACGCTGGTGACTGCCTTATTGCACAGCAGCGCTGCGGCCACCGGCATAGTTATGCTTCTATCAGAACAACAGCTCGTTTCTCTGCCGATAGCGCTAGCTCTGGTTTTGGGCAACAATATCGGCACCTGTATTACCGCCATACTGGCAAGCTTTGGAGGGTCCAGGGTTGGGAAACAGGTGGCTGCAGCTCACGTGCTGCTGAATGTTCTGGGAGTAATCCTATTCCTGCCATTTATACAGCCGCTTGCAATACTGGTCGGCCATAGCGCGGATAACCTGCCGCGCCAGGTGGCCAACGCGCACACATTATTCAACATTATCAGCAGCCTGGTCGTACTGCCGCTGGCCCGGCCCTTTACCAGACTGGTAAAGCTAATCGTCCCGGACCGGTGACCGGTAAATAAAAAAGCAGCCTCTTTGCTCTAACTGGAAAGAGGCTGCTTTTTTACCTGCGATCTCTATTTTTCAAGTAAACAACATTGCTCCGGGAACGTTGCCTGGGGCGCCGTCGCATCGCAATCGTTAACAATTTCAGCACAAACGCAGCCAAGGTTATGGCTGCAGCCCAAAACCACCAGTAACTTGTAATCTTACGGGACACAGGGTAAATATTGACCAACTGGACCCTTCCCAATTCCTCTCCGTCAGACTCCAGCACCAATTCCGCTAATTTTTGTCCGGCCTCCAACGGAGCACGGATATTTTCTTCCAATACAGCCTTGCGGGTTACCTCGGGGGACTCCTCAACAGGGAAATTGTAATAAAAACTACTTGTGGTTTCAAGTACGGCTCTTCTTGAGCCATGCAGCACAGCGGCGTCAGTAATTATCTGTTTGGGCTTGATCAACTGCACCGGAGTAAAATTATTAAAACCATAATCAAGTAACA
This sequence comes from Desulfotruncus arcticus DSM 17038, assembly GCF_900113335.1. Lineage (GTDB taxonomy): Bacteria > Bacillota > Desulfotomaculia > Desulfotomaculales > Desulfallaceae > Desulfotruncus > Desulfotruncus arcticus. Next base: position 262,473 of record NZ_FOOX01000003.1, on the reverse strand, counting down.
TTGCGGGATCAGACCACAAGTTGGCACCCTGGGTCTTTAGCACCACCGCTATCAGCTCCCTGTCGTCCTTATCAGCAGAGGCGACGATGCATTGGCCAGCGTCTACGGTATAACCTGTTTTAATGCCGTTTGCCCCTTTATAACCATAATAGCTGCTCGAGATAAGTTTATTATGGTTATAAAAATCCTCCTGTACCGGACCGTAAATACGCTCCAGCTTCTCAATGTTTTGCTTTAGCTCGGGAGACATATTTTTTTTACGATCCACTTTGTAATTTGTTGTTCCGACGATCCTCCTGAAAGCAGGATTTTTCATCGCCTCGCGGCTGATTAAAGCCAAATCCCGCGCTGTGGTATAGTGGTTTTCGTCAGGCATGCCGTTCGGATTGATAAAGTTTGTTCCCGTTGCTCCCGCTTGTTTAGCCCGGGCATTCATTAAGTCGGCAAAATGCTCTACTGAGCCTCCCACATGCTCGGCAATGGCAATAGCCGCATCGTTAGCCGAGCTTAGCATGAGAATGTACAGCAGGTCTTCCATTTTGACCTTTTCCCCGGGTTGCAGGCCTACTCTCGTTCCGCCAATCTTAGCCGCCCGCTCGCTTATCTCCACCATATCATCAGGCTTGGCCCGTTCAAGGGCCAGCAAAGCTGTAAGTATTTTGGTGGTACTGGCAGGGAACATTCTCTGATCCGCATTTTTATCATAAAGTACCTGGCCGTTATCCGCATCAATTAGAATCGCGGCCTCACCCACCGGCTCGGGAATATTATCCGGAGCCGCCACAGCGGCCGGAGGTCTCCCAACAACCGCCATCAGATAAAGCATCAGCAATAAAATTATTCTCTTCAGCAACTGTTTTCTCCCGCCCTTAAATACCTCAAACAACGGTAATTTTATCACATTTCTTGATATCAACCAATCCCTCGTCGCCAGCGAGCCGCTATTACTGCCAGCATTAGCAACATCGAAACGAACAGCGCGGTCAGCGGCAGCGTCATGGCCGGGTTTACTCCCTGCGCATAGTAAATGACGTGGGCCAACAACCCACCCATGGTAAAGGCCAGCGTCAGTACCGTTAACCAAATGGCAATTCCTTCCCGCCAGCCCCTCTCCTTGAAAATAACGAGCGTAGTTGCGATACAGGGAACGAATAGGGTTAGGGTTACCAGTGCGATAAATTTTTGCAATGGCTCCATTGGTATGGCCATGATGCCCGCTGTACCAAAATCTCTGCGGATAAAACCCATAATAAAGGCACCGGCTGTTTCACCCGGCAAGTAGAGCCAGCCGGTGGTTAATGGCTGCATCATTCGTTCAATTGCCTCCATCAGCCCGGTTACCTTAAGCAAACTTAACAACAACGCACCTCCCAGGAAAATAGGAAACGCTTCCTTCAGAAAGCCAAATGTCCTGATCCAGGTTTTTTTCAGTATATTATTTAGCCTCGGCAATCTCATTGTAGGCAAGTCCAACCAGAGCGGCTGAGTATATCCAGGCAGCAGGCGGTCCATTAAAGTACCCACCCCGGCCATAACGCTTAAGATGAAGAACCCGTATAAAAACATGTACCCCGGGCCCAGCGAGCCTAAAATCGCCGCCACAAAAGCAAGCTGCGCCGAGCAGGGGATGGAAAGAGCCAGTAAAAAAATAGCTATGCGGCGCTCCCGGTCCGAGGCCAGCATACGGGTAGTTATGGCCGCCATTGTGACGCAGCCAAAACCTAGCACCAGAGGAATTACAGCCTGCCCGTTAAGCCCGATATAACTCATTATCCGGTCCATCAATGTGGCAATCCTGGGCAGGTATCCCGAATCCTCCAGAATGGAAAGCACCAAAAAGAACCCGCCCACCAGAGGCAGCAGCAACCCAAATAGATAAGTTATGGCCATAGTTAAAAGGCCGAATTGCCCGGATAAAATAACTCCCAGGGGTGAATCCAAATCCAAAACATGGTTAAGCAGCGACCGGACCAGCGGTTCATAGTGTCCTTTCATAATAATAATTTCAGTAACTCCTACCACCGTTTGGGCGAAAAAAACCCCCACCAGTTCATAAATAGCCCACAAAGTTATAATTAATGCGGGAATACCCGTTAAAGGATTAATCAGCCAGTGACCAATAGTGGAAGCGATAGACGCGTCCATGCGCTTTTCTTTCAAAACAGCTGAGGAAATTTCCCCCGCACGGTGCTGCCTGGCTTGGTAAATTTTATCTCTGTCCTGCCCCGGCTCCAACCCGCGGTGGGAGGACACTTCGGAATCTCCCTCCAGAATAAAAACTGCCTCTCTGCGTGGTATGCCGGGGTAACCCGCCAATAACTGCCCAACCAAAATGTCAGCCTGACCCGGACGGGCTGCGGCCAGCTTTTCACTGAGCCGGTTAAAACCCTGGCCGGTTACCGCCACCGTTGCAACAACGGGAACACCTAAAAGTTGCTCCATCCGGGCTGTATCAACTTCCATACCACGCCCTTCAAGTTCGTCAACCATGTTAAGAGCTATAACCATGGGCACCCCGGCATCCAGCAGCTGACAGGTTAAAAACAGGTCACGTTCCAGATGTACAGCATCAACCACGTTAATTACCATGTCTGATGTTAATACTGCGTCCCGGACCAATAATTCTTCTTCGCTATGGCCGGACAGGCCGTACACACCAGGTGTATCCACCAGGAAATCGGAACCAAGCTTACCACAGTAAAATTCCATGGTAGTACCCGGGAAATTAGATACATCAACATATTGACCGGTCAATCGGTGAAAATAAACCGACTTGCCTACGTTGGGGTTGCCCACCAGCACAATTCTTTTTTGTCCCTCTGGTGCAATTAAATTTTCCATATTTAGCCTCGACAATTGATCTATATTGAAATAAAAAAGCCCGGTCCAAGTCCGGGGCAGTCATACAAGTTAAAAGCGATGCTTGGCAAGCCGGTGTTTATCGGCAAGTTTCGCTTTTCAGGGCAGGCTTGGCCAGCCTGGTCGCGTCCGCCCGGGCCAGAACTTCAACATTGATATGCCGGGCAAAGGCTCTGCCGATAGCCAGTTCCTGTCTGTTTTTACTTACAACCACCGGCCCGGCCGGAACCACTTCGGAACAAGTCAGTACAGTTCCTGCATCAATACCCATGCGAAGGGCCCGCTCTTTGGTGCGGGAATCACCTATAGATATTACTTTGATTTGTTCGCCACGTCTAACTTTATCCAAAGTCATTAAGAGCACCTACAGTCGTCAATTGATAAAGATAACCGTTCTCACCATATTATATTTTTGTTTCTTGTTCAGGTCAACAATTATTATTTCACGCTATAAAAAAAATAAGTTTGGACAAAAATAATTTAAAGGAGGGATGAAATATGCCAAACATTGATACCAAAGGTATGGAAGCAGCAAATTTGTCGCAGGAACAATTAAACCACCTGATTAATACGGAAAAAGAAATAAATGCCAGCGGAGCAAACCAGGAAATATACCTTTTGGCGGTCCAACGCCACCCCGGTAAATAGCGACCGGTAATTCCGGGGCCGTAGCAAACGGCCCCTTTTACAGGATTTTTACTAATTGGTTAACAATTCAGGCCGAGTGTTTTCTTACCAGGCATATTTATTCTCCGTTATAATCAAGCCTGCCCAGGGGATAACCACAGCCTTAAAATCACTTCCATGCTTCTTTGTGACCAACTGCAGGGCTTCTTCGGGGCTTTGGGCTGATTCCATGAAGAACTGCCGCACACTTTGTGCGAGCATATCTGATACCAGAACAACATTAACTTTTCCCACCAGTTCAGCCAGCAAATGAGCTTTATGCCCCCCTAAAACGAATTGTTTTTGCAGCCGGCTTGTAAGTTCAAAAGGGCTGGCAGCTTCGTGCACCCATTGCTCCAGTACAGCATTGCCGGCGCCTTCATTACAACGGGCAAACATCACCAGTGTACCACCCTCCTTGATGAATTTGGCGACGCTGCGCATAGGCTTAATCGTCTGGTACAGATTGATGTCACGGGGGTATCCCCCGGCGCTTGTAAAAGCTATATCGGCAGTGATTATATTTCTAACCTTAGTTGAATCACGGCATAATTTTGTGCCGGCCAGCCAGGCTTTTTCCGGGTCACCGGCCACCGCATGGACAGGCAGGTTTTGTGTATCCGCAACCACATTAAGAATAAAATCAGGTTTTACCACCTGCATAGCTTCCATCATTAGCCGGTGCACCGGGTTGCCGTCCAGTTTACCGGTGCCGATACCACCCCTGGTTAGCAAAGAGTGATTGGCTGTTATAGCTTCTATGCCGGCAATACCCGGCAGTATCGACTTGCGACCGCCTGAAAACCCTGCCAGTTCGTGGGGAGCAATCATACCTGTTAAGATTACCAGTTCGGCCTCTGCCACCAAAGGGTTGATATGAAGGTGAACACCATTGGACAGGACACCCATATCGATCAGGTCCGTGCTGCGGCAATTGTGATTGACAATTGCACACCGGCTGGCAGCAGTGCCCAGCGAAATCTGGCTTTCAGCTGCTGTATTGCCCCTGTGCGCGCCGGTCGCCACCACCAACGTAATGGCATCGTTACTAATACCGGCATGATTTAATTCCCGCAGCAGAATTGGCAGCATATAGTCATGCGGCGTTGGCCTGGTATGATCATTAACTATAACCGCCACCCGCCCGGGTCGCTTGACTTTAATCAACTGGTCCAGAGCCGGTGAGGCAATGGGGTTATGCAGGGCAGCCTCTACCAGGGCTCCCGGGTCTGCAGCCCGGGGGAATTTAGGATTAATTACTGCAGCCACGTTTTGTTCCGGCAGTCCCAAAGACTTGTATCCCTGGCCATAAGCCATTTTATATTCCATTAAGCAAGTCCTCTTCAGTAGTGATTTTAATGTTAATTCCAATGGTCTTAATATGGTGCCACCGAGAGCAACACATATTGGGTCTGGAAGTAGTATTACCGGACAGGCAGGTTATCATTACCAAGTTCCGGACTGCAGGGCGGTAAAAAACGCGCGCTTAATCAGTTCCTTTAGCGCGCGTTTTAATATTCATACCTATAACTGGCTAAGTCTACAATAGAAACTGATATCGCTGGCAACCCATTTCGTTATTTTTCTACAATAAATTTGGCAGCAGCCTGTTCCAGAGCAGCGGCAATACCCGCCAGGTCCAGGGCTGCGCCCGATACCTGCTGAATGGTGGAAGAAATTTGTTGAATAGCTGCCGAAAGCTGCTGGGCTCCTTCATTGATTTGATCTGCACCTATAGCCAGGTCGCTGATCGTTTCAGCATTTTTATCAATGGCAGCGGTAATTTTGTTCAGAGCCATACCGGCGCTGTTAGCCATTTCCACACCTTCATTGACTTCAACCAGCCCTTTATCCATCATCATAGTAGCCTCTCCGACACCGGTTTGAATTTGTTTAACCAAACCGGTAATCTCATTAGCCGCCCGGCCTGATTGTTCGGCCAGTTGGCGCACTTCATCGGCAACCACGGCAAAGCCCCTGCCGTGTTCGCCGGCCCTGGCAGCCTCAATGGCGGCATTTAAAGCCAGTAGATTGGTTTGATCGGCAATTCCGGTGATAGTACTGATAATTTCCCCAATCTTATCGGACTGTTTGCCCAGGTTGTGTACCGCCCCGGCAATCAACTTACTGTTTTCAGCAATAGAGTTGATTTTTTTCAAAGCCTGCTGGATGGCCAAATCCCCGTCCCCGGCAATTTCACGCATGTGGATTGATTCTTCCTGCGCAGCCCTGCTGTTCTCTGCACTATGGTTAATTGTAGCCGCCACCTCATTGGTGGTGCCGGCCAGTTCTTCCACAGTAGCGCTTACCTCTTCTCCCGACGCGGCCATTTCCTGGCTGTGGGACGAAAGTTTAATCGAGGTGCCCTGCAGGTTAGCCACAATCACCCTCAACTGGGACACCATCTGGTTAAAGGCGCTGCCCAGCTCGCCTATTTCATCCTTGGAGCGGACGTCTACACTGCGGGTTAAATTGCCTTTGGCAACTTCTTGAACATTGGCCAAAAGTGTTTTAATCGGCCGGACAATACTCCGGGCAAAAAGCAGCGTAAGCCCAAGACCAATTAAAGCCACAGCCAAACCAAGGGTAACCATAAATTTGCGCATAATATATACGGGAGTCAGAAAATCAGTTACCGGTGATGTCAGCCCAATGGACCAGCCCTGGCCCCGGTATTCCCCCCAGCCGTCCAGGGGAACGTAGGCAACATACTTATCCACATCCTCATATTGGTAACGTGAAAATCCACTTTCTCCCCTGATCATTTTTTCTCCCGCCGCTTTAAGTTCGGAAATTCCCATTTCCAGGATATTTTGATTCAGCACCATTTCCCGGTTGGGGTGGGCCATAATTACACCGGACTTATCAACTATAAACGCATACCCTACTTTGCCATGCTTTTCCTGCATTTGTTGAAATTCATCCACCATGGTCCAGATAGTGCTCTCAAGGATCAACCGGCTGGTCAAAGTTCCGATAATATTACCACTCCCATCCTTAACGGGACAGGCAAAATTTAAAACAGGCTTATTCAGATCTCTGGACATGCGCACATCAGAAATATACAGATTACCCTTTACGGCAGCTTGAAACCACTCAAGGTCGTTCTTCATCACCCCGACCGTGCCTTCACTGTCCGCAACCTGCATGCCGGAAGCGTCGGTCATTGAGATGGAAGCGTAGCAGCCATAATCCTCCTTGTAGTTTTTTAAAACCGCCGACTTTTCCGCGCCAGTGGTATTCATGTTTATTAACACGGGATGTTTGGCCATTATTGCTATATCTTTACTGCGCTCAAAAATATATTTATCCACCATATCTGAGTAAATTGCCGCGTCGGTAATAAGCCGCTCCCTGGTATAATCAACCAGCATGGTGCGGGTTTTGTTATATGCCAAATAACTAATTGACAGGACAGATATCGCAATTAACACCGTGATTATGACAGCCAGCCTGGTTTGGATGCTTTTTTGCATAAAAAACGGGCAAATACATGCTGGATATACCTGCCCTACCTCCCTTCTTTCCCTTTAGATTATTTGTGATCTCTGTCACAAACTATTTTAAAAAAATATTAACTTTTAATTAACTTTTTGTCAATAATATTAAGACATCAACCACAAAAAAAACACCAATAAAAAAGAGCTGGCGGCAAAAAGTAAAAAAAGCAGCAAAAAAACCGGGTCTATCGCCAGTTTTCCTATCCTTAGCTTTTTGGAACCGTTTTGCTCATGCTGTGCTGCCATGGTTTCCTCCCACAAAAAAATAACAAATCATCTTGCGCAGTATTACACAAATCCCCGGCGAATTTTGGCCAGCTCTTTGTTAATATTTTCAGGTCCACCAATTTGACTGAGCAGACTCTGCACGTAATTAAATCTATTTTTATTTTGCATATCGTCAAGCTTTAAATATACCCCGGCCCTTCGGCCCAACTGATAATTGTTTTTGGCTTCCTGAGGTAAAGCAAGATAACGGGCGATTATGTTCAACATTTTCTCCCGGTCAACCGGCAAAGTACCTTCAAGCTCCTGCAGCAGATTCAATACATGGTCACTAACAATTGTCGTGGTCACTCCATTGAGGGATTGAATGATTAAACGCTGCTCCTCTACCATATCATCCTCATCGGGCACAGTGAATATACCGCTTTGCACCATATCATAAAGCGGGGTTCTTTTTAACACCGAAAGTGTTCTAAATCGAACATAATCCGGATTACCCGCATTGATCACCTCGGCGGTACCTAACGCATGCTCACTGGAATGCTCTTTACCTCCAAGGCCAGGCATGATATACCAGCACAGTGATATACCAGCCCCCCTGATCTTTTGGGCCGCCTGTATCAGCTGGCTGGAGGTAATACCTTTTTGAACCATTTTCAGCACAATATCGGAACCGGATTCCATGCCCATATGAATCCTGGACAGGCCGGCATTGCCCAGAGCTAAAAAATCCTCATCATTTTTCCGTGCGGCAGTATCCGCCCTGGCATATGTAGTCACCCTTTCCACCGACGGGAAAGCAGTCCTGATATAATTTATTATCTCAACCAAGTCTGAAGTTTTTAACAGCAACGAGTTGGCATCCTGTAAAAAAACAGACTTGCCTCCATAATACAGCCAGGAAGCAACGTGGTAGTGTAAATGACCGTACCGTGCCCCTGATTCGTTGACAACTTCACTGGTTATCTTGCCGCCAAATCCTTTGGACCGGGAAATTTGCCTAACCTGCTCGCTGACCCGCCTGACGGTATCCACATCTCGCAGCACTTCTTCAATAGGCCGGCGGCTAAACTTTTTACCCTTGTAAGTGCTGCAAAAGGTGCATTTATTCCACGGACAATTCCTGGTTACCCTGATCAGCAAGCTTGCTGCTTCGCTAGGCGGCCTAATCGGCCCCTGCTCTATATTCATTTTATGCCCCCCAAAAACATAATTATAATTCAGATTTTACCATAAAACTTAATCCTAAATAAGCTATTATCCTTTTCAAAAAAATTAATGAAAAAAAGCCAGGGTAAGTCCCTGGCCGTCATATTAAATATAATTATTCTTATGCGTACCTATAACCGGAAGAAAAGTGCGCCATATACATTGGACCGTCCATTTCCCAGAACCCTTTAGGCGGAGCAGCATTGTTACGCACCGCCCCAATAGAGAATTTTTCAGTGCCGACTACCAGTGAAGCACAATTATTCAACTGAACTTTTTCTCCTGGTCCAAGCATTTGGTAATTTCCCTGGTAATTATCCTGATCGAACACACATATGTAACACTGGCCTGCATCAATTGAAGTAACAGGGTTCATATTATGGAAATTTCTTATAGAAGTATTTGGTATTAAAGAGTACGAAAAACCACCGTGCCAAATGCGTGCTTTTTTACTTACGTCATTTGTACTGAAAAACCCCACAAATGATTTGATAAGCCTTTTAAATACATTGGGCGCCGCCCATTCCACATTTTTATCAACGGTTTGAGAGACGCTTGACATATAAATCACCACCTGTTTTCTTACCAATATAATAATTTTATTAGTTTAAAAATCAGTTTTAGCTGAACTACAAATTTTTATCCTCATTGGCTTGCTGGTGTTTTCAAAATTTTCAAAACACGGCGGACATACTAAACTTTTTCACCTAACCACCCTTGCTTATTATTTTACATTGTCACCACATATTTTAGCAATAGTTTGACACAAGTTATTTAATTCACTATTTAAACTCCACTATGTGAATTGTTGCTCTTGTCACTTGTTATTGCTGCAATAATTTTACAGCAATAACAGCAAACCTTTTATCACACAAAGTGGATTATAAGAAGGATTTCTGTGTTTATAGGTAGAACTTAAATAAAATTATTTACTCTTTAAATCAGGTTATCTAGCTGCACATATATAAAATAATTACTTTGTTTTCTCACAAAAATGTTTTAGAATAAAATTAGCCCCGGCGCATCAAGGAGGTTTCAAGATGAACTTACCTGTGAGACTTGCTGAAATAGCACGGGTATCCCCCGGTCAGGAAGCTATTGTTTTTAAAAACCGGAGAATGACGTACGCCCAACTGGAAACCCGGGTTAATCAGCTCGCCGGTGGGCTGCAGCAACTAGGTATAAAATCCGGCGACAGAGTCCTTATGGCCATGAGTAATTGTCCTGAATTTGTAATTGCTTATTACGCTATTATTAGAATGAAAGGTATTGTAGTACCGATCAGCCCTCAGCACACAATTAATGAATTTGCCGTTGTGATTAAAGACTGCCAGCCAACTGCGGTGATTACAACTTCAGAATTAAAGGAGAAATTTGTTACTTTAAAAGAAAAAATGAACGTTTCTCTAAAGATAATTATTAATGACCCTGATTCCCAGGGTGACGGCTTTATAACTTTGGAACAAATTTTTGAGCAAGGTACCGGTACCTTTCACGATACCAAGTACAGCCGGGAGGATGTGGCAGTTATTTTATATACCGCGGCAACGGCAGGTAAACCCAAAGGGGCAATGCTTACTAATTATAACCTTTACAGCAATGCACTAACCTTTTCTCAGCTTTGCCGCATGACACCTTCAGACCGCGCTCTATTGACCGCACCGGTATACCATGCGGCTGCCCAGACTTGCGTTATGAATAACTCCATTGTTGCAGGAGCAACCATGGTTATTCAAAAAAAATGGCAGGGTGCCGCAGAAACATTAAAGATTATTGCACATGAAAAAATCTCATTCTTTTTTAGCCCTCCCACCATTTATAATTTTATTATCAATTACGAAGATCTTGATAAATATGATACCAGTTCTTTACGTATAGCCTTAACCGGTGCTGCCACCATGCCGGCTGATCTGTACGAAGAATTTGAAACAAAAATGAAATTACCTGTTACGGAAGGTTACGGACTGACTGAAACTTCACCGGTGGTGACCATAAATTTTGTTAGCTCATCAAAAAAACCCGGTTCAATTGGCAAACCTATTCCCGGGGTAGAAGTTAAAATTTTCGATTACGAGGATAGGGAAGTACCTCAAGGACAGGTTGGTGAAATCGTTGTTCGAGGTCCCAATGTGATGAAAGGCTATTATAACCAGGAAGAAGAAACCAGGTGGGCATTGCGTAACGGCTGGTTCCATACCGGTGATCTGGCGTATTTTGACCAGGACGGTGACTTATATATTGTTGATCGCAAGAAAGAATTGATTATCCGCGGCGGGATTAATATTAATCCGCGGGAAGTCGAAGAAGTGCTTTATGATCATCCAGACATATTTGAAGTGGCTGTGGTAGGTGTTCCAGATGCAGTAATGGGCGAAGAAGTACTTGCGTTTATCATGCCCAGGGAAGGCAAAAAACTGGATGATGAACAAATTAAAAAGTTTTGTGAAGGCAAAATGGCCAATTACAAGATACCTCGTTATTACAAGTTTGTTGAAAACATTCCCAAAACATCATCTGGAAAACTTTTACGAAAAGAGCTGTTAAACTGGATCAGCAAACAATAATAACAAGAACCTCCGGTGGATGACCGGAGGTTCTTCTATTTTACTTTTTATATTACTGCAGTTGTCCGGGTTTCTCGCCTACCGCAACGGTGATATACATGGACTGGTTGTCTCGGTAAACCAAAAGCAGCAATTCTTGGCCAATTTCCGTTTTCTTAATGCGCTCAGCCAGTTCATCAGCATTTTTAATTGTTTGTTTTTGAATCTCAACAATTACGTCACCCTGACGTAAACCGGCTTGTTGCGCCGGACTTCCCGGAACAACACCAACTACAACCACACCTTCATTGCTTTCCAAGTTAAGGTATTCCGCCAGATCTGAAGTAAGGTTTTGCATTTGAATGCCCAGCCAGGGCCTGATCACCTTACCCTTTTGCATCAACTCATTTTGCACATCCTTTACCGTACTGGTGGGGATAGCAAAGCCTATTCCCTGTGCCTGGGCAACCGCGGTATTAATCCCAACAACTTCACCTTTTAAATTCAATAGTGGCCCCCCGCTATTGCCAGGATTAATTGCGGCATCTGTTTGCAGCAAATTTTTATAATACCTGCCTTCCACCGGCACCGGCCTGCCTTTGGCGCTTATAACACCAACAGTTACTGTATGGTCAAAGCCAAACGGGTTCCCGATGGCAATTACCCAGTTTCCAACTTCTATTTTTTCAGAATCCCCCAGTTTTAAATAGGGAAGGTCTCCTTTTTTTTCTATTTTTAAAATGGCCAGGTCCAGGTCATAATCAGCACCTATCAACTTGGCCTGATAATCTTTTTGATCATCCTGGACAGTAACCATAATTTCATCTGCACCGTCTATAACGTGCTCATTGGTCAATATATAGCCGTCCTTCGAAATAATAAAACCGGAACCGAGCCCCGACTCGGTTCTAGGCCTTTGCCTCTCAGGTGTACCAAAAAAATTTCGAAAAAAAGGGTCATTCCAAAGCGGATCAATGTAATTGCTCCCACTAACCTGTTTTTCCACGCTTATTTTAACCACTGCAGGACCGGAATTTTTTACTATATCTGCAATCGTACCGGCGCCAACTCCCGGCAATCCCTGGTCGACCCCGGCGGCATTACTGGAATACCCGGGCGGTACGGTTTTATCGTTTCCCTTAATATCATTAACCAGTAGGCAGCCTCCGGCGAACATTATGCCTGCAACAAATGCAACAAGGCCGGCCAGCAAAATAAAACGCCTGTATCCCTGAAACAACCCAACCACTCCTCGTATAAATATATTAGTCTATATATTAACAAAAAATGCTTGTTATTTCCACCTGAGCATTTTTAAAAGAAGAAGCAGGTTTTGCCAGCCGCAAAAACCTGCTTCTTCTTTCACATAAACACCGTTTAATCTAATGCGTATATATTGGGAACATGCCTCCAACCCTAAAGCTATGACCCTAAATGGAGGTGTGTTCCCCATTCCCTAAGCCTCCGCTTTTTCACCGTGTGATGAAGCAACAATACCCAACCCTTCAAAGATGAACATTATCGCAAATCCATACAGAATCGTGTATAGCACGTAAAACAGCAGCATAAAAGTTGTGATTCCGCTTCTTTCCTTAACATTTACGGCTTGAATGCCTTCGAAATTATAAGCCGGCTCAAGTCCTTTTGTCATTACATCATTAACCAGACCCAGTTCCGCTACTTTATTATCCAGTTTATACTGGGCACTTAATGCTTTAATACCGTTATACCAGCAATAGATAACTTCCCTGGACTCCATGCCGTACTCACTCTTTAGTTGGGCGCCATTGTTTTGAAATTCAACATCTGCATCTTTTAATGCTGCTACGGACACTTTGCCCAAATCGCCATTGATATTAACATTGCCGCCGTCGGAGGTAACTTGCGCACCGGCTGCTGAAAAAACTTTGGCATACTTTTCTGCATCTTCCAGGCTTTCAGCTTTCACTGAAACCTGGAAGCTGGTGCCTTCAAATTTTGCCGCATTATCGATAACCTTGGGAATAATGTAGGTTGACCCTTTGGTAAGCTGGTTGAACAAATCATCGGCTGCCTGGACCAGCGTTTTACCATTAGCTAAAGGACTCATTATAGTTATAAAAACCGCAGTGAAGATTAACAGCAACACAATGCCGGTGATAAACTGTTTCTTATTTATTATCATTATACACACCCCCTTTGATTAATTGGAGGCAGTGGACAGTTTCGCCTCTGCCTCAGCCCTGGCCTGCTCTCTGAATTTGCCAATACCCTTGAAGAACGAGGCCATAATCCAGATGGAGAACACTATTACCAGAACAAAGAACACTGTGTTACCCACGCTTGTCAAAACAGCCGTACTTTTACTGCTTATGGACAAGTAGCCGGCATCATTTAATTTGGGTGGCAGAGAGCAAAGCCTGTTGGTGAAGCCTGCTACAATTGTCAGAGCGTAAATGGCCCGGATAGTTGTACCCTTCATAATTTTAGTTGCCATTGCCCCCATCTGAATCCCCACCAGTGAGCCAAGCAGCATTCCCATTGCTACGCTGTAGAATACATAGCCGTAAACTGCATATTGGGTGATTGAAGAATAAGCCGTGGTGAAGATAATTTGCAAAATATCTGTTCCTACTGTGGTAAAGGTCGATATGCCAAATCCGTATACAAAGATCGGGAAGGTCACGAAACCGCCGCCGACACCCATCATGGCAGCCAAGTTGCCGACAATGAAGCCTACGATAATTATGGGGTACACCGCCATGCTGCGACCGCCGGGAACGATATCTTCATCGAATTTAACCCTGGGCTTTAATTGTATTGACTGCAGCCACTTGGCGAACTTGGTCGTGGCTTCGGTTATATTGCCATCAGCAGTTTTGTTTTTCTTGTTGGAACTGACCCAGTCATACATAGCGTATGCACCCAGGATTCCCAGCATTACTACATAAATCAAACTGATGAAGGCATCACTTAGAGCGGGGCTCTTCTGGTAAATAGCCCGGTTAATCATGCCGCCGGTGGTGGCGCCTGTCACTGAGCCGAGCACAAACCAAACTGCGATCCAGAAGTTTACATTGCCCAACTTCTTGTGAATAACCGTACCCATGATGCCTTTGGCGAAGAGGTGGAACTGGTCGGTGCCGACCGCCATGATACCTTTAACACCGATACTCATCAGCGCGGGCGTAAGCACATAACCGCCACCGGCTCCGATAACCCCGGTGATCAACCCCGCCATCAAGCCCACAAAGATAGAACCGATAAACATATTTAGAGTTACAAAACTTGGCATATACCCTTTATGTCCTCCGAGATACCCCGGCAGGTCGGCAGCCGAGGCCACTTCCAGACCTACACCGAACAAAACGGGCAGCATGGCAACCAGTAACCATTTCCACCTTTTTCCCAGAATCACGCGACTCATTTGAAGTTCCCAGTTGGCTTGCGCCCTGGACAAATCTGTTAGAACTTTTCCTGTGGCCAAACTTCCTGTGGCCATTTTTTTTAAGATACTCATTATTATCTCCCCTCCTTAATCTCAGAACAATCCATTAAAGCCTTTAAACAGGCATGATAATTCCCACCACCTCTTTCATTGTGAAATTATATGCATTTGACAGCCAGTAGCCGGTTTTAGGTAGTGACAACTTTTTAACAAAAATAGTTGATAAAATAGACCAGTTTATGTTATTATTGATGTGAATGGATCAAGATACAACTTGTGTTTCAATAACGTCCGCCAACGTTATTGTAGGGTAAATTTAATTGTGCAATATTACACAAGGCATCTCAAAAAAATGCTGTCACTGATTTGTTAAGAGTTAAACCGGAGCTGTCAAATAACACCACGATGGTCACTGACTATCCCAATTGCGCTGAAAATCTCTTCTTGCGGCTCAGCAATGCTGGTTATAGATTTAAATTCTTCGCCATCTAATTGATTTATGGCAATTTTAACCTCTTCTAATAGCAGCAATGCCTTGCGTGTGTCTAAATTTAATCCGGCTTGGCGCATTATTCTTTCCAGTGTTTTTTCAAGTGCCGCTGCCAGCACACACATAAATACATTGGCAGATAAGTTAAGTTCGGCATAAAGGTAATTTTGCCTTGGTTCAAAGTTTTTAATTTCTTTAAACGATTCGCTTATATAAGCAAGCCCTGAGTATGCTTTTACAATTTCTTGCCCCCTGAGAAAATTATTATTTGTTTCCAGCATAAACGATCCGGCAAGCGCGATATCCCGTAAGATCTGGTCCTGTTTAAATCGATATGAAAATTCCATAGTGGAATCATTGTGTTGCCACTCAATATATTTACGGCAGAAATTATCCGCTAAGACAGGATAGTTGTTGATTTTTACTCCTCGTTTTCCACTTATTTGCCGCTTAAGATCAACAAACTGGCTTTCTATCCTATTCAGCTTATCATAAATCAGGCTTTTCATTTGTTCCGAAGCTCTAGGATTACAACATATCAAATATCTTATATCACCATTTCCTAATTCCTTAAACCAAAGATCTTCGTTAATTTCACGAAAGCCATTTAAGCCTGCTTTCATTTCCCCTATAAGCAAATCATAATCTTGGTTGGCCAGGCGTTTGCGCCCAAGGATATATTCGTAGCCATGGGCAACCAAAATTTCCATAGCCGGGTTAGCAAGGATACTGCGGTCGCCAACAAAAATGCATCTATCAATTCCGAAATTACGTCTCAGGTACTCCAATATCGCTCTATATTCCATTTCTTCCGCGTTTTCACCGATAATTCTATGTCCCAAAGGCATGCCGTCCCTGCTGGTCAGTAACCCTAGATCAATTTTTTGAAATTCATCGGGCTCTCGCCAAATGTACTTACCATAGGATATTAAGTTCAGGTCCTCTTGCGGTGACGGTTCAAACACTGATGTGGTTAACAAACAAAACGCCAGGTCTGTGTTTATTTGGAACATATTATTAATGTTTTTATAGATGCTACTCTCAAGTTCTTCTTTGAATTTAGTTATCTGGTCCAATGCCCGGTAAAAATGATGTGAAGTTAAATTCTGGTCTTCTAGTTCCGGTAAATACAGGCATTGATACCAATCACTTATGGCCTGTTTATGTTGAGGTTTAATTATTTGGTTGATTGCCATAAGTTCAGCTAGCAAAGGCACATTAATATCATTACCTGATTCAGGAATAATACTATTTAAAACCGATTCAACACCTAGCAACTCCCATATTTTATGAATTGCCAGAACTTCCCCGTAGCGCAATATCTTTTTTGTCTCAATCTTATCGGACTTTTGAGATAATCCGCAAATCTTGGATAAACCAGTTATTAGCCCGTTAACCTTATCCGGCGTTAATTTGTCCAGACTCCCAAGATTGGCGATTACCCTTTGTTTAACTTTATCCCCTTCCCTGTAGTTTTCTATCAACTTCAGATAAGTGTACTCTTTTCCGTTACTTTTACTGGTAATTTTACGAAAAAACATTTCCTCACCACCTCTGAACTGGAACTTTTTTATTTATTTTGTAAATCCTTATTTCCAAGCCACCATTTTTTAATAATTTTTTCACACTATTTTCCGTCCCATATTTGATAAAATTAAATTTTTTACTAAGTTATTTGTCTCTTGCTTTTTAATAATTTTAGTTAATTATTTGCTTAAAAAAACTATACCACACATAATTTGCTTGTGCAATATTTCACCATGTAATTTTTTATAGTTGTAATTGTCTCAAAATTTAGATATTATCAGTTTCTGCAAACTGCGTAATCTATTTAAACACCCAAAACACGCCACCATATAGCCGCCAAACCAACAATGGTAAGTACTAGAGAAATAATAAATAAAAAGCTCCCCGCCTTCAGAAAATCAGAGGCTTTTAAAAAACCCGGCCCATATACAATAGCATTTGCGGGAGTTGCAATCACCAGTATATATGAAAAAGCCGATCCTAAGGAGGTGGCAACACCAATAGCTAATGGTGAAGTATTAGCTAATTCAGCTGCCTTGATAAACACTGGACCCAGTACTGCAACTGCCGGCCCGTCAGCCATCGTGTTTGTAACCAGCGCTGTTATAGAGGTAGTTGCGGCCAGCAGCGGAAGTCCTTTGGATATTCCAATGGCCGCTGCACCGGATAAGAGCAACTTGGCCAACCAGGCGGCTGCCCCTGTTGTTACCAGCATTTTACCCATTGATACAGCCCCGGCATAAAGAACAACCACTCCCCACTGCGTCTTCTGCTGCAGGTAGTTCCAGTCCACCAGGCGCAGGACCGCAGCCACAATGACACCAATCATAGCAATATTACCAACACCATATTGGCGGCTGAACAGAACCCACCCGGCCACGATGGCAAGAAAAATTGCTATAGCTGCTATTCCTTTTGCTGTCATTGGTCCGCCTGCATCTAATTCTTGCTGTATTCTTTCCATGACATCTTTTAAATCTTTAACCTCGGGCTTAAATAGCTTTAACAACCAGTAAGTTACTATAATAATCATTATCAATGTCAGCGGGAAAGCCATTAAAATCCATTGTCCGTAACCCATGTTTATACCCATGTTATTCAAAAAACTGAGCATCAGGGCATTACGGGCACCACCGGAAGGAGTGGCTATACCGCCAATAATTACACCGTAGGCGATAGACAGCATCATCAACTTACCCAGTCTGGGAACCTTTTTAATGCCGCCGCTTAATGAAACAATACCGACCCCAATGGGAAACATTATTGTAACAGCAGCGTGCTCTGTTATAAACCCGGCGCTTAAGGCGCAAAAAGTCACCATCCCCAGCACCACCCTGTCAATTCTGGTGCCGGATATTTTTAGTATAAAAAGGGCAACCTTACTATGAATATTATACTTAACCAGCATGGCCCCCAGCATCAAAACCCCCATGATAAAGATCACAGCATCATCCATAAAAGACTTGGAAACCTCCTGGAATCCCGCTATTCCCGTTATCACCTGG
Organism: Desulfotruncus arcticus DSM 17038; assembly: GCF_900113335.1. Lineage (GTDB taxonomy): Bacteria > Bacillota > Desulfotomaculia > Desulfotomaculales > Desulfallaceae > Desulfotruncus > Desulfotruncus arcticus. The sequence goes on along the minus strand of NZ_FOOX01000003.1, from coordinate 244,522 downwards.
TAACAACCGATAACCATTGCTGTTACAGGCAGCGGAAGCGCTTCTGTCAAGAAACATACCACCACAAAAGCCCATAATGCAATTGCATACTTCCCTTTATCAGTTAAACCTTCCGGCGTGCTCATTGAACATATAAAAACCAGCAGCAAAGTACCCAGCAAAAGCCATTTTCTTTCCACCATCATAGCTATTATTCTTTTAAACCAATCATCCTGTCCACTTTTAGACCGCGGCTGGTCTTCTGCTAGCTCATAGATATCAACCGGTTTATCTTTATTCTTATACTCTTGTAAGTCAAGAATCTTTTTGTTACCCATACGTCACCTCCTTAACTGGTGAAATAATTTTCTTTATATTATACTTGAAAGCCCCAAGAAAAACATCATCCAGCAATTCATAAATTAAGAACTGAAAGTTAACATAAAAGGGCGAAAAAAAAAGAGCGCCTGTAAAGCGCTAAAAACTTTCCATTTACCCATTGACATAAATTATATATAGCAGGCAAAAAACACATTTTTTATATGTGAATAATTGCGCATTTTTAAATAACAGTATATAATAACCTAAAGCTATTTGTGAAATTTTTAACTATCTTGTCACTGTATTTGTTTTTATTTTTGGGAGGTGGTTATTACTTTTATCAGAGCACATTAAGCCGGCCGCCACCGGTTAATGTGCTCTCTGCAACAATTAACACCAAAGCATTTTGTTAATAATATCACAACCTCATACTTTTAGCAATTGTTTGATCTAAAATTTTGTCACCACTTTAAATATAGAATATCGGTTATTACGCTGAAAGGAGGCCCCAAAATGGAAAAAACATATGAAAATAAAGTAAAAGATATTATGATTCCAATATATGATTATCCTACCGTTTCTGGCGAAGCAACCCTAAAAGATGTTTTACGTATCATAATGAATTCCTATCATTTCCAGGGTAAACCCCGGACCGGGAGGAGTTGCGTCTTTGTCGTAGAAAATTTTGAATTGGTAGGCATATTTGGCATTCCTGAGTTACTTGCGGCCATTGAACCCCAATACATTAAAGGCTCTGTAAAGAGCGTTAAAGGATATACATTATGGGCTACTACTGACATAGCTTTTTTTTGGGACGGCCTTTTAACCGAGCGTTGTCAGGAAATTGTATGTGATAATGTAAAAGATTTTATGAAACCCATTGAAAACTATGTGGATATAAACGACACCTTGCTAAAGGCTGCTTACTCCATGGTAAAAAATAAGGCTGATACAGTGGCCGTAAAAGATAAAAAGCGCCTTGTGGGCATGATCCACAGTGTTGATATTTTCAGAGAAATAATCCGCATAGTCTTTCAAGATGATTCCACCACCATAAGTTCCAAGATTATAAACAGCGCCTGGGATGGAAACATAACATTTAAACAGCCACCTGCCTAACTGCAGTCAAATACCATTTGCGCGCGGATTTTAATTGTTAGCTTTTGCCAGCTATATGACAAGATCTAATTTACTACCGTAAAAAACAGAGTCTCTCACGGCTTTAAAGAGAGACTCTGTACTCAAAACTTTTTCAAGATGATAGCTTTTTATCCCTGGATGTTATCCTTTTTAGCAGCGGCTCTACGCTCCAGTAGCTTATTTACAGGCATTGCTCCAAACCCGACAAGGATACCAAACAGCAAGGTAACAATTATGGTTATGGTTTCAGGGTAAATATGCCATAGAAGAAGATAAGCGGAACTTAAAACCAATGATACCAACATTAATGGAAATGCCACCTTAAAATAATTCATAAAAGTTATGTTGGCTCCCCGCTTTTCTGCCATACCTATGACCACAACATTGGCTGATGCACCAATAATGGTGCCGTTGCCACCAAGGCAGGCCCCCAGAGATAATGCCCACCAGAGCACATTCAAAACCGTGGGGTCAGTAATTCCCATCAGCTGGCCCATGTCTTTGATTAGCGGAATCATAGTGGCAACAAATGGAATGTTATCAACAAAAGCCGATGCAATCCCCGACAGCCAAAGGATCAGCATAGCCGTCGGGATCATCACTCCACCGGTTACATCAAGCGAGGCCCGGGCAATAGCCTCAATAACGCCAACCTTTTCCAAACTGCCCACAAGCACAAATAAACCAATGAAGAAAAATATTACCGGCCACTCCACTGCATGCAGAGCGTGTTCCGGATCTTCCTTACTGATTAAAAGAAGAAGGCTGGCACCGGTTAAAGCAATGACCGAAGACTCAAGATCAGCATACTGGTGCAGTACAAAGCCCAATATGGTCAGCACCAGGACCAATAAGCATTTGCGAAGCAACTTCATGTCCTTTAGCTCATCTTGTTCATTTAATTCCATAATTGTTTTTTGCCGTTCAGGATCTGCAACAAGCTGGGAGCCATAAATCAACCTAAGCAATGTAAGCGTAACCACATATATAACCACTATAATTGGAGTAAGATTGACAATAAAATCCATAAATCCCAGGTGCGTTGCGCTGCCAATCATAATATTGGGCGGATCGCCGATTAGTGTGGCTGTGCCACCAATATTTGAGGATATTATTTCAGCTATCAATATAGGAATGGGACTGATCCTCAACTTTTGTGCTATAGCAAAGGTAACCGGAACAATAAGCAGCACAGTGGTCACATTATCCAAAAGGGCCGATAACACGGCTGTTACCAGCGAAAGTGCCGCCATTATTCTTAATGGATGCCCCTTGGAACTCTTTGCAGCTTTAATAGCCAAATATTCAAACACACCAGTCTGGCGGGTTATTCCGACAATTATCATCATTCCCACCAGTAAACCAATGGTATTAAAATCAATGGCATGAACTGCTTCTTCAGGCCCCAAGATTTTTGTTACCGTAATTAATGCCGCCCCTACCAGAGCGATAACCGCCCGGTGGATCTTTTCCGAAACGATAATAACATATGTTATTAAAAAAACTGATGTGGCAAAATAAATTTGAATGTGCTCGGGCAAATCCACTCCTCCTCAGATAATTTAAGACTTAATAAATAATTATTCACTAAAATTAACCCAAAATCCTGCCTTCTATCAAGTATACTGTCTCATGATACAGTATACTTGTTTATCCGCTGATAACAAAAAAACGCACTAAATCAGTTCCTTTAGTGCGCTCTTTTATACTTTTAGCCTTTGTTCTTGCCAGGCGGGTTTTAGACCGCCTTTTATTATTTTGCCAGTGCGACAGGCTGTTCTTGGGGCTGATGCTTTAAAGCATTTCTTTCCAGCATTCTGTTAATAGGTGTAACGGCTATCCCTACTATAACTGACACGATAAGCGTTGCCCCAATGGTGATTGCCGGAGAGTATACATACCAAAACACCATGTAAACTGACGATAATACGAGAGATACCAGCATCAGTGGAAACGCCACTTTAAAAAAGTTCATAAAGGTAATTGGCGCCCCCCGTTTTTCCGCCATCCCTATAACTACAACATTAGCGGACGCGCCTATTATTGTGCCATTACCACCCAGGCAAGCCCCCAGGGAAAGCGACCACCAAAATAGGTTTAGCGCTGCTGGATCGGCTACCCCCATAATTTGACCCATATCCTTAATCAATGGTATCATTGTTGCTACAAAAGGAATATTATCAACGAATGCTGAAGCTATTCCTGATAACCAAAGAATTAACATTGATGTGGGAACCATTACACCGCCGGTGATTTTTAGTGACGCCGCGGCAACAGCCTCGATTACACCAACCTTTTCCAGACTTCCTACCAGTACAAACAAGCCGATGAAGAAAAATATTACCGGCCATTCCACAGCGTGCAACGCATGCTCCGGATCTTCCCTGCTAACCAGTAAAAGTAAACTGGCTCCCGACAGAGCGATAACGGAGGATTCCAGATGCAAAAACTGGTGTAAAGCAAAGCCGGTTATGGTTAGTGCCAGAACAATCAGGCATTTTCGCAGAAGCTTGGTATCTTTTAACTCATTTTTTTCATTTAATTCCATAATGCTCTTTTGGCGCTCAGGATTTGCTGATAGCTGATTTCTGTAAATTAGTCTAAGTAAAGTTAAAGTTACAACATATATAAGTATAATAATCGGCGCCAAGTTAATGATAAAATCCATAAAGCCCAGGTGCGTGGCGCTGCCGATCATAATATTAGGCGGATCTCCAATAAGTGTGGCTGTACCTCCAACATTTGATGAGAGAATCTCAGCAATTAAGATTGGAATCGGGCTGATTCTTAGTTTTTGAGCAATGGCAAAGGTTACCGGAACAATTAGCAAAACAGTAGTTACATTATCCAAAAGTGCTGATAAAACAGCAGTTACCAATGATAATGCCGCCATAATTTTTAAAGGATGCCCCTTTGAGCTTTTAGCCGCCTTGATGGCCAAGTATTCAAAAACCCCCGTTTGGCGGGTAATGCCCACAATAATCATCATCCCGACCAACAACCCCAATGTATTGAAGTCAATTGCGTGTACGGCTTCTTCAGGGTCCAATATTTTGGTTGCCGCTATCAATGCAGCCCCTACCAGTGCTATAACCGCCCTGTGTACCTTTTCGGAAACAATAATGACATATGTAACTAAAAAAACAGCACTGGCAAAATATAGTTGAATGTGCTCCGGCAAAGTTTATTCCTCCTTTAAAAATCAATAGATTTTAATTTATTTATCAATAGAATTAGCCCTATCATCCTCCTTCAATGTTCAATTGAATAGTGAAATATAATACTATCATAATCGAGCTTTAAACTGGGCTCCTTACATGTTGTCATTGGTTTTGTGCTATATTGCACTTATTTTATCACAGCCATACAGTTCCCACAAGTGAAATTTTCTACAATATACATAATACACATCAGATTTCAGTCCGGTAATTGCTTAATATTTTTGTCACTATGAACCTAGAAAAGCGTGCTAAATCAGTTCCCTTTGTGCGCGCTTTTAAAAAAATAAAAGCTCCCCCTTTTTGCGGAGAGCTAGATCCCGACATTGGTACAAATTGTATTTATTAATTTATCTTGCGACGCCATAGCTTGCCAGCGCTTGATAGGGTGAATTGATACAATAACTCAGTGCTTGGGCATCAGCGGGTAAATCAAATGCTATAGCCATTAATTGAGTGAAAAACAAAATCGGCAGGTTAAAATTGGTACCATATTTTTGATTTACCATCTGCTCATAGGCATCCAGGTTCAACTGGCACATTGGACAGGGCGTTACAATAACATCTGCTCCGCCTTTGCTGGCTGATTCAAAAATCTTGTAAGCCTGATCAATTACAATTTCCGTTGCGGCAATGGCGTTGGAACTTCCACAACAGCGGGCTTTCATTGGAAAATCGGTAGCTGTTGCGCCAAGCGCCTCCATCAATTTATCCATTTGAACGGGATACTCCGGATCGTCAAATTCGTAAGGGATCGCCCTTACCGTCTGGCAGCCAACATAGCCGGCCACTTTCAATCCAGCCAACGATTTTTTAACTTTAGCCTTGATATTATCGAAACCAACATCATTTATTACCACTTCCAAAAACTGACGCACTCTCAGCGATCCGTTATATTTATAACCACCAGCCGCCAACGCCTCATTAGCCTTTACTTTAAAGTGCTCGTCTTCCTTAAAGCGCTTATTAGTTACGGCCAGGCTGAGGTAACAAGAACTGCAGCCCACAACCACATCCCAACCCTTTGTTTCTGCTATGGCCAGGTTACGGGCAGTCATTACCTGCTGAGTAAAGTCCCCAACCACACCTGAGGCTACAGTGGCACCGCAGCAGTTCCAGTCAGGGATTTCTTCCAGGTGCAGGTCCAGAGCCTTGGCCACTGCTTCTATTGATTTCAGGTTGGCCTGTGCAGTTGCTTCCATAGAACATCCGGGATATATGCTGTATTTCATCATCTGGCCTCCCTCCGCTCAATTTCCTGCGCCTTGTTAATAATTTTCTTTAGATTGCCATATCCTTTAATTTTCTTGGGCGGGAACAAAGGCATCCTTTTATGCTTGAGCATTTTCATGCCCACGTCTTTCATGGCCAAAGCCTTCTTGACTTCGTCCAGTCCACGGATCAGGTAATACCGGGCAGTGATACCACCCTCAAAAGATTTGCCCCGTTTGGCAACTTCAGCCCAAAAAGCTTTATAGAAGGCTGCTTGCGGGTAATCTGCGTAACCATTTTGAATTGCGTATTTTTTCAGATCATGCATAACATCAATAATCGGCACCCCCCTGGGGCAGCGTGCCTTACAGGTGCAGCAGGATGTGCAGTTCCACATGGTATTTGCTTGCAAAACTTCATCCTTTTTGCCCAGTTTAATCAGGTTAAACAAGCGTCTTGGCGAGTAATCCATGATTTCGCGGGTGGCGCAAGAAATTGCGCACATCCCGCACTGCATACATTGTTTGATATAAGAACCATTTTCTAAATTATAAATCTCCCGGGCAAAATCCAAATCATATTTAACAGGTTGATTGTTGTTTTGTTCCATAATAAGAACATACTCCCTTTCTATTTTTTAAAGGAGTGTGGGACGGTCTGGTTTCGACCGTCCCTCTATCTTTATTTCTGAAATCGGAATTTACTAATTGGTTTAATCCGGTAAATTACTCTTACTGGAAGTCCTTCATCGGGTTGGGTCCCAGTTCTTCCAGCTCTGCAGCAAACTCGTCCAGCATAGCCGGAATCTTGTCATAATCCATAATGTTTACTGTTGTCGCCCGTACGCGCTCGGACTCCAGACCAAGGCGGTTAAGAGTTTCAGATATCTTGGACAGGCGGATTTCCGCCAACTCACTGCCCTTCATGAAGTGGCACTGGTAGTCATCGCCGTGCTTGCAGCCCATCAGCAATACGCCGTCAAAGCCTTTGGCCATGGCGTCATTGATCCAGATCAGGTTCAATGAACCCAGGCACCGCACGGGAATTATCCTTACCCACGAGTTGTATTCCAAATGATTCATTCCTGCCATGTCAAGTGCCGGAATAGCATCGTTTTCACAGGCAAAGATCAGGATTCTGGGCTTCTCGTCAGCTTCTTCGGGCACTTCAATAGCCTTAACCATATTACCGATCATGGGCACAGAGTAGTTCTTGAAGGAAATAATCCGCTCGGGGCAAGCACCCATACAGGTACCGCACCTTCTGCAGCGGCTTGGGTTCGGCAGCGGATTGGCTTTTTCGTCTTCGTTAATGGCGCCGAACGGGCATTCCTCAGTACAGCGCTTGCACTGGGTGCAGCGAGTCATGTTGAATTCCGGGAAAGACATATCACCGGATCTCGGGTGAACCGCCTGGCCAACGGCAGTAGCTTCAATGCACTGGATCGCTTTCAGCGCAGCGCCTACAGCGTCCTCCTGGGCATAAAGCATATCCATTGGGGCCCTTACAACACCGGCCGCATATATACCGGTGCGCCTGGTTTCATAGGGGAAGCAGATATAATGTGAATCGGGGAAGCCATATTTTAATTCCGGCAGTTCCGGGCCCTGCCTGTAAGCCAGGTTCAGTAAATTAGACTTGATAATCGCGGGAGCCTGTACCTTTGGCTCTTCAGCAGCGGCAGCTGCCTCATCCTGGGCCGGCTCTTCAACCACATCACCCAGCGCCGCAGACGGAACCATACCGTTGGCCAGAACTACGAGATCAAACTCGTCAGCTTCAGACTGAGTTCCCATGGTATGGTCATCAGCAGTAATAGTCAGTGTGCCATCGCTTTCTGTTATTTCGGTTACATCGCCTTTGATGAAGATAACGCCTTCCTGCTGGGCCTTCTTGTAGAAGTGCTCATACTGACCATTGGAGCGGATGTCCTTGAAATAAACATATACGTTGGCTTCAGGGTTCTTTTCCTTAACTATAAGGGCCTGCTTCATGGACTCGATACAGCAGGCTGCCGAACAGTAGGGCAGGTGCTCCTGATCCCTGGAACCGGCACATTGGATAAACGCAACCTTACTGGCTTCCAGTTTACCCGCCACAGCCATTTCTTCCAACTGGGCCTGGGTAATCACGTTTTCGTACTTGCCATAACCCAGGTGTCCAAGTTTTTCAGCATCATAGGGTTTAGCACCGGTAGCCAGAACAATGGCACCTACCCGCTCTTCCACAGTGCTGCCGTTTTGATTAATGGTAACGTCAAACATCCCGGGTGCACCGGCTGTATTTTCAAGAGTAGCTGAGGTGTATACCTTTACCCCGGCATCTTCAACGGCCTTAATTAGGGCCGGTATGCTGTTTTCTTCAAGTTCGGTAAAGGGAGCTTTCATGGGTACTTGCTTATACATTTTACCCACGTAGCCACCCAAAGCAGCTTCTTTTTCCACCAGCACTGTCTGATAGCCGGCCTTGGCTGATTCCAGCGCAGCAGTAAGTCCGGAGAAGCCGCCGCCAACTACCAGAACAGTTTTGGACATATTCTCCACTTGGTAAGGCTCCGGCAGGTTCATATTCTTTTGCTTTACCAGGGCCATGCGCAGGTTATCTTCAGCCAGCATCTGGGTATCTTCATCATCAGCCGGGTGACACCAAATAACCTGCTCTCTCAGATTGCATCTTTCCACAATTTTATCCGGTCCGAAATTAAAAACATCATAATTGATCCTGGTGGAGCAACCAGCTATAACTATGGTATTAGCGCCTTCAGCCTCGATATCATTTTTGATCAGCTCGACGCCTTCCTGTCCGCAAAGAAAACCATGGTTTTTACAAATCGGCGTTTTATACTCACCTGTTGCTACTTTGGACAGAGCATCAATGTCCAGGGCCTCACCAATTCCGCAGCCTGTGCAAATATAGACAGCTATTTTCTTTTCCATTATTGTTGCCCCCTCACCGTAGATTGAATCGCCTTGAGCGCTGTGGCAGTAGCATCCCTAACAGCTGAGGCAACATCCAACGGACTCTTGGTGCAACCGGTGGCATATATTCCAGGCGCCGCTGCAGCTACAAAGCCATCTTCATCGTAGGCGGCTTCGCCGGGTATTTGCGCCATAGAAGTATTGGGAGCCATTCCGGTTGCCAGCACAACGAGGTCAAACTGCTTCTCCATTACCTTCTGCTCAATTTGATCCTCTGCAATGACGATTAACTGATTACTTTCAGGATCTTGCTTAACTTCGCCGGCTTTACCTTTGATCAGGGTGATGTTGGCTGTTTCCTGCACCTTGGTGAAGAAGTCCTCATACTTGCCGCGAGCCCTGATATCAATGTAGTAAATACAGATTTCGGCATCGGGGTACTGTTCTCTGATGTAAGTAGCGTGCTTCAGCGATGCCAGGCAGCACACATTGGAGCAAGCCTTAAGGTGATTTTCATCACGCGAGCCGGCGCACTGAATAAATGCTACGCTCTTAATTTCTTTCCCGTCGGACGGGCGAACAATTTTGCCTTTGGTCGGGCCATTGTATGCGGCCAATCTTTCCATCATTACGTTGGTAATTACATTGTCATACCTGCCGAAACCGTAATAACTCAGCTTGTTGGCATCATACGGAGTCCAACCGGTGGCCCATACTATGGAACCCACGTTGAGCTTCATGGTTTTAGCCTGCATGCCCAATTCAATAGCGCCATACTCACAGGCCTCAGCGCATTTACCACACTCGGCTCCTTTACACGCTTGGTCATCGATTGCATACTTCATGGGGAATGCAAATTCGTGGGGCAGGTAAACCGCTTTGGTTTTATCCATTCCGTAGTTGAAAGCGTTGGCTCGTTCAGCCGGGCAGGCCTCAACGCATTTACCGCAGCCTGTGCATTTTTCGTTAACATAACGGGGATTAATTTTTACGGTAACTTCAAAGTTACCTTCCTGGCCGGATATGCTCTCAACTTCTGCCATGGTAAAGAAATTTATTTTGGGGTTTTTTCTAATACGCTGGAAGTTAATTTCAAGTCCACAGTTGGGTGGACAAAGCTTGGGGAAGTACTGGTTAAGCTGGCTAACCCTGCCGCCCAGGTATGGGTTTTTCTCTACAATGAAAACCTCGTTACCTACTTCAGCTGCTTCGACAGCTGCGGTAAGGCCGCTGATTCCTCCCCCGACGACTAATATACTTTTATTTGCCATAATTTATCACCACGCCATTTCTCCCGTCTTAGATTATTCTGCCCCATGTAATTTTAACTGCTATTTTAACGATTAGTTTAGCAAATAACCGACAAAAGCTTTATATTGAAGGCTACCCGAAGGCCGGGATTTAAAAAAAACTCCAGGCGGCCTGTAAGGACGCCTGGTAAAATTGCATTTACCTCGGTAAAAAATTGCCCAGTCCCTACAAGCGCGACTCAGCCAGGGCTGTTAGCAACTCCTTCCAGCGCTGTCACAGCGCAAAGGACCCGTGGCCATCGGCTACGGGCCCTCTTTGCGCCGTGGATGGCACATTTTAAGAGTTACTTGATCTCGCCCGGGACATGGGGAGAGATCAGTTGTTTATATTACTATTCAAACAGACGAATTACAGGCTTCTTGAATACATCCCACTGGCCAGTGGCAGGATCCCACTTGCAGTTAACGAAGCAAAGCCAGTTTTCTTCATCCATCTTAGGAGCATCAGCGCGGAAGTAGTAACCAGGCCACCTGGTCTCTTCACGGAACATCACAGTGCGAACGTGGGACTCAGCAATCCACATACGGTGGATATTTTCCCAGCATCTCATAAGTTCGTGCAGATCGGCAGCAGCCAATTTTTCGGCGTCTTCCTGCATGAACGCAAGCAGTTCCATAGCCTTCTCCAGGCTGGGCTTGTTGGTGCTGAAGTTAGCGCTCACGCCACCGACGTACTCGTCCATAAGCTTCTGCAACCGGAACATGAACATTTTGGGCTTAATGTAAGCCGGGTTGACTTCAGGATCAGTGGTGAAGTCTTTATTGGCTTCAAACAGTTCCAGAGGCTTGTAAGTAGCAGCTTTGAGCTCTTCCACTTTAGCCATGTCAACGTTGGGCTGACTGCTGTTCTCAACGATGAACTTAATGGCAGCCTTAGCAGCAATACGGCCTTCAGCGTGGGAACCGGAGGAGAACTTATGGCTGGAAGCGCCGGATGCGTCACCAGCGGCGAACAGACCTTTAACGGTGGTCATGTTGGCATAGCCCCAGAAATACTCAGGAGGAGCAATGTCTTCAGGTCCGGATACCCATGCGCCGGATGCGCCGGAGTGGGAGCCGATGAAGTAAGGTTCAGCCGCTGCGATTTCGGAGGATTTCTCTTCCGGCTGGGTGTTGGTGGCCGCCCACAGCAGGGCCTGGGAAATGGTCATATCAAGGAAGTCTTCCCAAGCTTCGGATTCGAGTTCTTTCATTTTCTTCTTGAAGGCTTTGGGATCATCTTTATAAGCATCGGCCAGTTTAGCAATAGCTTCGTTGGTCATCATAAGCAGAGGGCCTTTGCCTTCGCTTACATCCAGCATGCCGAGGTAGTTACGCAGGTTGGCCGGAATCGGCTTGACCAGACCGTAAGGAGCCCAGTTTTGTAACTCATCGCGGCGTTCAACCATATATTCGCCACCGATGGCGCTGATGGCTCTGGATTTGAAGAGCAGGAACCAGGCGCCAACCGGGCCGTAGGCATCCTTAAAGCGGACCGGAATAAAACGTACTTCTTGACAGGTCATTTCAGCGCCGGCACGGATGGTGAAGTATGCGCTGGAACCGGTGCTGAACGGGGGATACCATGAACGGCCAAGACCTTCACCAGTGGAGCGGGGCTTGAATACGCCAACGGCACCGCCCATGGCAGCCATAACAGCTTTAGCCTTAAATACGTAGAATTTGTTTTCGCGAACGCTGAAACCAACAGCGCCGGCAACCCTGTCGCCATCAAGAAGAGGCTCGATTACAAATACGCGTTCGTAAATATTGTCCATGCCAAGAGCGTTCTTAGCAGCTTCAGCAACGATAACTTTGTAGGATTCACCATTGATCATGATCTGCCAGCGACCTTCATTTACGTAGTCACCAGCGTCATTTTTCCAAATGGGCAGACCCCATTTTTCAAACAGGTGAACAGTTCCGTCAACGTGGCGGGCGATGTTGTAAACGAGGTCGTCACGGGCGATGCCCATCAGGTCGTTCTTAACATACTCAACATACTGCTCAACAGTGTTTTTGCCTTTGCCTACGCCGAGGTACTGGTTAATAGCAGACAAACCCATAGCAACAGCACCACTGCGGTCCATGGAAGCCTTGTCTACGAGGGTTACTTTTAAACCTTGTTTCTTTGCCCAGTAAGATGCTTCCACTGCCGCGCCGCAAGCTGCCATACCGCCGCCCACGATCAGAAGGTCAGTGGTGACTTCTACAGTTTCAAAATTCATTGGCATTAATATAAACCTCCTCCGTAAAGTTCTTTAAATTTGCAATTAGGTCGTAATTACTTCTTGATGGTCGGAACTTCGTCCATCAGCAGGGATGCAGGCTCGGTGAACAGAGCAGCACTGTTCAGGTCGCCAGCGCCTTCAGCAAAATCGCCGCCAGGAACAGCTGTACCTTCTTCAGTTGTCCTGATGGGGAACTTGAAGCGCTTAACCATACCGTCCCTGAACTTAATGGTCCACATAATATTGTCAGAACCTCTCAGAGGAGTTACACTGGCGCCCATCGGTACGAAGTCAGCGTAACCACGCAGGTCCATGGCTTGCTGCGGGCAAGCTTTTGCACAGCAAAGGCATTCCCAGCAATGCCAGGGGTCACGGTTGTAAGCCTTCATTTTTTCTTTGTCCAGCACCATTAAATCATTGGGGCATGCATGCATGCAAGCAGTTTTGTCCTTACCCTTGCAGCCGTCACATTTCTCGGTCATTACAAAAGTTGGCATTAATTCAACCTCCCGTTCCCTATTTGTTAATAAGTTTCTGCAGTTCAGCATTGCCGACTGTAGAAAATGATGTAACGTTTTCCTGAAACCTAGAGAAAAATTATTACCTTTGCTCTCCCTAGCTCTTAACATCTGTCAAATCAATTATCTAGTTAAATTTCGCTGTGGTGTAATTATTACACCTTTTCCAAACCACCTCCTCTGATAGATTTTCATTTTCGGAGCTGCATTACGCATTCCTTATTGTCAATTGAAAACTCCGACACTGCAGGTCATCAGACACCTTAAGTGCCACAGCTTAATATAGATTGCATAGTTGATCACAAAGTCAAATACTAGTTATACTCATTTTAACAATAACTATACTTTAAATAATTTCGACGCATGCGCCCGGTATCCTTCTTACTGTGATAATAAAATTGCACTTTTTATAAGCAGTTTTTACCTTACCCTGGGCCACTACCGGACATGCTGTGCACTATATTATATTCGTTTTCAACCATTTATTGCCACATTTTTTATGGTTTTATGCCAGATGCGCCACAGAGGCACACCTGGCTTGCAAATGCTTACTTCTGGGGACCAGGGATATCCTCGTATGCACCCTTTTTAATTTCGACTTTTTCAGCAGTCTTATAGTACTCGCGCAGGATATCCATAACTTCGGGACGGCCAAACTCCTTGGGAATTTCTTCTCCTTCTTGCATCATACGGCGGAACTTGGTGCCACTAACCACGCAACGATCTTCCGGACCATGCGGGCAGGTGCGCTGACTGGCCATGCTCTGACACTTGTAGCAGTAGAAGGTCCAGGCAATCAACATGGGCTTTAATTCCAGAGCGCCTTCCCATAGTTTATTAAATATGGTTTGAGCGTCAAACGGTCCGTAGTAGTCGCCTACGCCGGCATGGTCACGACCCACGATAAGGTATTTGCAACCCCAGTTTTGACGGAATACAGCGTGCAGCAGGGCTTCACGGGGTCCGCCGTAACGCATTTCCATAGGATATACGCCCAGAGCAATGTTCTCTTTCGGGAAATACTTGTCAACCAGCACTTCATAGCACTTGGTACGTACTTCACCCGGAATATCACCAGGCTTCAGAGCACCAACAATGGCGTGGATAAAGCAACCGTCAACAAGACCACTTTCCATGGCAAACTTGCAGAGATATTCGTGGGAGCGGTGCATCGGGTTCCTGGTCTGGAACGCAACAACATTGGACCAGCCTTTTTCTTCAAACAGTTTCCTGGCTTCTGCCGGATACAGGTAGTATTTGGGGTACTTTTGAGGATATATGCCTTCGTTCAGAACCTTGATGGGGCCGCCCAGATTGAATTCGCCCTGCTTCATAACACTGGCCACACCGGGGTGTCCTTCGGCATCCAGAGTTGTGAATACTTCGCGGCACTCAGCTTCTTTGTCATAGGTGTAGATTTCTTCTACCAGCATGGTTGCATAAAGCTCTTCAGAAGCCCTGTCATAAAGGGCAACTTCCATGCCTTCTTTAAGGCCAATGGCATCTTTTTCTTCACCGGTGATGGACAGGGTAACCGGCATTGGCCACATGGTGCCATCACTCATTTTAAGGTCAAATACACACCCGGTGTAATCGTCTTTTTTCATGAAGCCTTTTAGAGGTGTAAAAGCACCAATACCAAGCATAAGGACATCTGATGTTTCCCTGGAACTCATGTACACCTTGGGCAGACCTTCCGCCCGCTTAATTTCAGCTTCTCTTGCCTCGCCATTAAGCAGCAGGGGCATAAGTTTCCCTTCCGGGCCGTGTGGTTTGGGTAATGCCATAAATGTTTTCCCTCCTAATTGTTTTTTATTTTAATTTTGCAACCAAGGAACAATAATGTTCCTAATGAAAACCCAATCTCCCAATTTGAAAACTTTTCTCCCTAATTGCTATCTAATTATTTTAAATTAAGGAATCCGGCTTTTTTTATTTTTGTCAGCCGGTTGCTAATTAGTTTTACAAATTGCTGTTATAATAAGATGTTGTTACTATAAAAACCTTATTAAATGAAATTAGACACAAATTCATATGTTCCTTCTTTTTTATTCAGGAAAAAATTTATAATTTTTTGTGGCGAAAAGCACAACCAATACCATTGTGAATCTATGCACATATAAGGCGCAAACCTTTTCTTGATTTTATTTTTTTGTATACACATTCACATCACTTTAAATATAGCATGAATCTATATTATTGACAAGCCTTAACAGCCCTCGCCAGTAAGCAAACCAAGATTCACGAGGACATCAAAATGATGTCCTCGCATACTTTTCAATATAGCCCTGTAATAATTCACTTTGGCCGTTTTCCAAAAATTCTTTCATCACTCTGGGACGACGAATCCTCGCACCTTCACTCACAACGCTTAAAACAAGATGGTTTACGTAAGGCACAAAGGTATATTGGCTTTCAACTATATCCATCGGCACAAATAACGTTTCAAGCTGGCCGATATCAGCAGACAATAAATGAATTAACTCGGCAGGCTTTTTATTTTGCCCACTTTTTACCTGTACCCGGTCACACTCAGGCATTTGATATTCCACTATTTCAGCAGGCAGTTCAATGCCATGCTGATTGCGGTAATTCTCCGCCAGATTTCTCATATTACGAAGTGCCTGTTCATTTGATTTCGGCTTACCCATTAACCCAAATATACGACAGGTAAAAGGCCTAACTTCATATACACTGCATTCATTATGCTCATCAAGAAACGGGCACCGCTGGTTAATATCCACAAGTTCCAGAAAATAATACCGAACAGCAGCAGACAATATTTCAGGCCATTTTTCCGGCATATTCTTGTTAACATGACGGAACATGTTAAGGTATTCTATAATGTAGGCCGGCTGCGGCACAGTACAACAGGTGGCACAGCGGTCACATTCGGTTTCCGGAACTTGTTCATAAACCTTGTTCAATTGGTCAAACAAGCCGTTTTCCTCGGCCTGGCTTACAGCTTGATGCAACTTAATCAGCGGCAGCATTTTATTAACACCATCCTTTCTACAATCACTGGATTATCTATTGCAACAATAACAAGTTTGAGGAAAGGAGACACACCTCCGCCTCTTAGGTCGTCGAAGACATGTCCCCAATTAGATGCACAACTTGTCCTTTATACATTATATAATAAAGTGTACAATAAAAAACACCCCGAAAGGGTGTTATTTATTTACATGCTTTACGGAATATTTTAGCTGCATCTTTATACTATTGTTATAAACCGGTGGAATAAGTTATTATTATTGTAATCTAATTGCAATTTATTTTTGGCAATTTGGCGAGGGCTAAACCGATGATTTTATTTAGTTTTTTGTTTATTATCTCCGGCCTCGGTACTGTAACCACCGGAGCATTACTATTGACGCTGCATATAGCCGGTACAGGAAAATGGCCTGGCGTTAGACCTCAACACTGGGATGCCAGAGTGAAAAAAATTGTCCTGGCAACAGGTAGCGGCATGCTATTAACTATAATTGGCATCCTGGCAGGCTATGGTATTTAATTATGATGGCAGCCGCCTTCATGATGGTGATCATCTCCATGGTGATGATTGCAACCCTGCGGCCGGCCCGTCAACTCGCCCCGGGCGAATCTGGCCACAACATCACTAATTTTACCACTGCCACCGCTGACAACATTTAAACCCGATTCCTCAAGCGCACTTAAAGCGTGCGCTCCAATGCCACCAACGATAACAGCATTTACAGCCTCGTCTTTCATTAAGCCGGCAAGACCGGAATGATTGTGCTGCAGGTTGTCTGCGGACACAATCTTTTGTGACACAATTTTATCTCCATCCAACTCAACAATAGTAAATTCCTTGCTCATGCCAAAATGCTGGTTAACATGGCCATATTCGGACGGAATAGCTATTTTCACTACCAATACAACTCCTTCTGTCAAATATTGAGCTATAGTTCATTATCATTTTAATTGTCGCCCCCCCCTTTTGTCAATAGAAAAAAGCGCACTTACCTACAGGCCACTGACAACCTATCTAATTACACTTTATTAAAGTATAAAAAAAATCCCACCCTTTATTTTGGGGTGGGTTGTTCTTTATTATACGCAACCGGTCGGTTTGGGTAAACCAGCTAGTTTACAAGCGCCCTTGGCTGGGCCGGACGGAAAGAGTTCATAGATCTGCTTCAGGCTGTATCCGGTTTGTTTGCACATTTTCCTTACCATCGGAGCTACCTGGAACTGCTTATAGTAATCACGCAGATAACGGATTACTTTCCAGTGATCTTCAGTAAGTTCCTTGATACCTTCACCTTCTGCAAACATAATAGCAACATCATCAGTCCACTCATCCGGGTTAACAACAAAACCGTCTTCATCAAGCTCGATTTGCTTTCCACCTATTTCGATAAAAGCCATAATCTCACCTCCGCATAATTTTGCATATAATTTTCTTATTCTCCCCTAAAAAATCTCTAATTATAATTTTTAGGGTTAAAAGCTTTTTGGCACTAGCAATATATTATCATTCTAGCAAGAGGAGTGCAACACATTCATGCACGAAAAACATCGTCTAAATTACTACTTGTTTTTTACAGTTTCATACTGTTGACCGAGGTTTAATCAGCATGTAATACTTTAAGACAATCCTCCTGTAGAACAACTTAATACGCGGGCAACTGGTAAAATATATACCCTGCCCGTTAGCTACTGCCCGTTAGCTACTGTCATGTTATGATAATTTCGACGCTCAATTTGATTTTTCCTTCAGATTGTGAAAAAAGCAGCTGCATATTTTTTCTTCAGCTGGTGAAAAAACAGCTACATTAAAATACAACTTTTCTTTAATATATAAATAAGGTACACTTTATACATGTGGGAGTGATTCATAAAAGTGATAGTGTTACAAGCAGCTCATATTGATAAATCTTTTGGCAGCGTTGACGTATTAAAAAACGCCACATTATCTGTGCGGGAAGGGGAACGGGTCGGCCTGGTTGGCCGTAACGGAGCAGGGAAAACCACCTTACTTAAAATTATTACCGGCAACCTTCAGCCCGATACAGGTGAGATAATTCGCCCCAGGGGCATTAGTATAGGGTATCTGGCCCAGGGCGGAGGACAGGAATCCAATCGCACAGTTTGGAATGAAATGCTGGACGTATTTGCCGGGTTAATTCAGCAGGAAAACCGGTTACGAGCGCTGGAAGCAAACATGAGCGCGCTGGATGTTTCATCCAACCAGACTTTATTCAATAAAGTTACCGAGGAATATACCCTCCTCCGCGAAAGTTTTAGTCGAAACGGCGGCTATGAATATGAGGCTGCCCTCCGCAGTGTTCTACACGGCCTTAAATTCACTGAAGAATACTATCAAATGATGGTCAATAATTTAAGCGGCGGTGAAAAAACCAGGTTGGCGCTGGCAAAATTGCTTTTGACCAAGCCCAATGTGCTGATTCTGGACGAACCAACGAACTATCTTGACCTTGAAACAATGGGCTGGCTTGAAAGATATCTTCAGTCTTATCCAGGCGCAATTCTTGCAGTTTCCCATGACCGCTACTTTTTAGATGCCTTGGCGCAGACAATATACGAACTTGAATTTTGCAGCCTGACGAAATATAACGGCAACTATTCCCGTTACCTGACAACTAAAGCAGAGGAACTGGAACGCCGGGCGAAACAATACAAAAAACAGCAGGAAGACATTGCGCGCCTGGAAGATTTTGTGCGCCGCAACATTGCCCGGGCTTCAACAACCGGCAGGGCCAAAAGCAAACAAAAATTACTTGAGAAAATTAAACCACTCGAAAAACCATCGTCGGATAATCATAAGATCTCATTAGCTTTGGAAGCAGCTCGCCATAGCGGCAAGGAAGTCCTTATTGCCAAAGAATTAAGTGTAGGCTACAACGGGAAGCCGGTTAGCCGCAATATCAATTTCACCATTTACCGTGGCGAACGGGTTGCCCTACTGGGACCTAACGGAACTGGCAAGACTACACTTTTAAAAACTGTAGCCGGTGTTTTAACACCGCTAGCAGGAACAATCAGAAAGGGATATCATGTTCTGGAAAATTACTACGACCAGGAACAAACCAACCTGAATTACGGCAATCAGGTTATCAATGAATTATGGGATGATTTTCCGGATTTTAATGAACAAGACATACGCGCGGTACTGGGTAGGTTTCTTTTCACGGGTGACGATGGTTACAAATTGGTCGGCGACTTAAGTGGCGGTGAAAAATCAAGGTTAGCCTTAGCCAAGCTTATCTGCGGGAAAGCCAATTTATTACTGCTGGACGAACCCACCAGTCACCTGGACATATTAAGCAATGAGGCACTGGAAGAGGCACTGTCAGGTTTTGAGGGCACACTCTTATTTATTTCTCATGATCGTTACTTTATAAACAAAATAGCAACTAGGGTTTTCGAATTAACTGAAACCGGAATTCAAAGCTTCCAGGGTAATTTTAACTATTATCAAAGTAAAAAAGCAGATTTGACCACATTGCACTCTACAGAAGGGAAAACGGTAACCGAGGGGAAAAGCACTTATCTCCGCCGCAAAGAGGTTCAACGTGAGGAAAGAAAAAAACTGCGCCGGTATGCAGAATTAGAAGCTTTGATCTGCTCATTGGAAGAAGAAATTAAAGCTTTGGAAAATGAATTATACGAGCCGGAAATATACAACGACCATGAAGCATATAGGCAAAAAAATAGTACCATGGAAAAACTCCGCCAGAAACTGGAAAACTGTATGGGTGAATGGGTTAAGCTGTCGGATACGATTACAGACGGATAAAAGGGACATTCTTCAAAGAGCTGTCCCTCCAACTTACTTTATTTCATTGAAAACAGAAATAAGCTGGCTCCAGGAGTCCACCACAAAATCAGAGCCGGCAGCTTCCAATTCGCCTCGTTCCGCCATACCCCAGGTTACCCCTACCGTAACCACTCCGGCATTATGTCCTGATTCTATATCAAAGTAACTGTCACCCACAAAAACCGCCTGACGGGGGCTTGCCCCAAAGTATTCCAGACAGCGCAGCACCGGCTGAGGGTCCGGCTTTGGTTTATCCACATCTTCCAATGACACAAGGTGGTCAAAATAACGATCCAAGCCTGTTACTTCAGTACCTCGCACCGCCATGATCCGACGTTTGGAAGTAACAACCCCCATACCTTTCACTAAAGGCTTAATTTGTGCCAGTGCCGGTATTGTATCTGGAAAAACACTTATAAAATCATCATGAATTTGCAATTGGTATTGGATATAACAATCAAAAAAATCCCGCCATTTTTCCCCTGCAAATTGCATGCAGGCCTCTCGTAACGGCAGGCCTACTGTCTTCATCACCGCGCCGTTTTGCCAGGGTATACCAAACTGCTTAAAAGCATGCCTGAATGAATTTTCAATAAGCGGCAGCGAATCAAGCAAAGTTCCGTCTAAATCAAATAACACATAATCTCTGGGCATAATTCATCTCCTGAAACAAGTTTTAACATATCAATTATATCAGAATGTTATCCCTTATTAACCCTTAAAACCCTTATCTGATAAAAAAAACACGCTCATTCAACTCCCTTAATGCATCGGCCGGATATAGCTTTCTCAAGCGCAAAATCACAACTCAACTTTGGACAACACACTTTTACATGTTATAATACAATTGTGTGCAATAATTGGATATTCGGACAAATTGTCCTTACATTTATCACAATGCATACAGAACCCTAAGGGAGGCGGTATAATTGTCTAAGTTGGTTTACGAAAAAGCAGCTGAACTCGGTAAAAGCATCATGGAATCCGACGAACTTAAAGAAGTTAAGCGAGCAGAAAATGCAATGATAGGGGACCCTAATGCCCAGGCCTTATTGAAAAGATTTCATGAACTACAACAGCTACAGAAAGAAAAGCAGAAAAAGGGGCAGACTCTGACCAAAGAAGAAACCCGTGAATATGAGGGTGTTCAGTTAAAGTTTATGGAAAACAAAACAATTAAAAATTTCTCTGAAGCCCAAAATAATTTTCAAGAAATGATGAATCAGATCATGAAAATAATTAAGGAATCAGGCCGCGAAACCGAAAAAGACAAGGAATAATTTTCTGAAATATAAAAGCCCCGCCATATCCCGGCAGGGTTTTTATATTTTAAAAAAGGCAGTTATTTATTGGCACTTTTTGCAGTATTAGTACTACCGTCCTGCCGCAGCAGCGGCTGACAGTATTTATATAGCACCTGATTAAAAAGCGTAATGTGGTGCAGTTCATCAACGATTATTCTTTCCAGTATAGTCTTAATATATGGATCATCAATGATGCTTTGGTGCCTCCGGTAGTTGGCTATAGCTGCCCATTCGCTGGCAATATCAGCGGAAATACGATCACAAAGGGCTGTGCCGTAGATTATAAATGATGCGCTCCAGTATGTTTCCACGTTATTTTGCCCTATGGTTCTAAACCGTGGGTCAACTCCCAGCTTGACAATGGTTTCGGCAAGCATTTCCTGGTGATGCATCTCTACAAGAGCTATACAGGACAACAGATCAGATATTTCTTTATACTCCTGCTCCAGTACGTAGTGGTGATAAAGGTACTGGGTAATGGCGGTAGTTTCGCTAACCTGACCGGCATAATCCTCCAATAACAATTGAGCATAATATGCATTTGGCTTTGTCACCCGGACCTCGGGATACGGCGCCTGATAGGCGCATTTAACAAGGGCCGGAGTAACACAGCCGCCATCTTTGACTGCAATGTTTGACATACCAAGATTCCCCCAATAATTGTTTTACAAAATACATATTAAGAAGAGTCCGTTGTTATACCGTTGGCTTATTACGATTAAAAAAGCTGCTGCACTATGAACTATTTAGCTCGTTTTGCAACAACTTCTTTTATTTGGTAAATAATGAAATTTCAAAGGCTTTCAATTATTCCGCCGGTCCATAAGGACGAAAAACCCTTTTATTTTTGTGCTACAAACTTTGCCCAAGAACACCTTGACAATCAACTCTAATGATGCTACCTTTATTTCGGACCTATGTTCAAAATAAAGGTGATGATAAGTAATGTTTTATATAGATGAACCGAAGTGTGCGGGTTGTGGAAAATGCATTAAAACCTGTCAGCAGGGAGCAATTAAATTTACCAATCAAAAAGCTAATATTAACAATAAACTATGTAGTGAATGCGGTATGTGTTATGAAATATGTCCTAATGGCGCTGTTGTTAAGGTTAAACTACCCGAAAAAAAATATCAAGAGGCTTCAAAAAATGTTCAAACCAAAACAAACACAGGTGTTTCAATAGGATCAAGACATACCGGCATCGTCACCAATCTTGCGGATATGTTTCAGGTGATTTATGATTTATTTGTTTCAAGGGTACAAAACCGGGCTTCAAACAAAAGCGGTCAATATAATCAATGTGGTTACCATCGCGGAAAAGGTTTGGGTCAAAAAAGGCGCGGGCGTAGAAAAGGGAGATTCTTTTAGGGTCATGACACCCATGAATATATACCTTTAACCTAACTGCGGTTATTACAACTTAATTATGGACATATGTAATTTTTTTGTTTTCATAAATTTAAGCTTGGGAACAATTCCAGATAGGTATGGAGGATAAACAATGCTGACACAAATTCGTCCATAAAGTCGTTACCCACACTTAACTCAAGATAAGTTATTTTCTCAGCCAGCATTTCAGCGTCGTCCCGCAACTCCCTTGAAAACAGGATCATTTTGGCACCCATTACTGAACTGTTACTGATGTATTTGTACCTGTCCATGGGAAGTCGGGAAACATGCCTATTCTTATAGCATCCGGCAGAATTATATACCGGCCGAACCCGCCGGCTATATATACCTGTTCAATTGCCTTCATTGGCAGCCCGACCATTTTTAGCATCGCCATGATACCTGCAAACGCAGGCCCAGCTTTTAAAGACCCGGCTGGGTGTATTGAAAAACACCTGGAACAGTTGGGAAAATAAGATACTCAGAATCAAGGATAACCAAAATGGAGCAGTGACTATAAGTGACTATGGTTTTTTGTAACAAGCTGCCCGATTTTTTACGGCGGCTTGTTTACATGATACCCCGCACCCTTTATCCGAATCGGTAAACTGGCGCTGGATCAACACACCAGCCCCGAAAAGATTGGAACAAATTTTATAGGAAAACCCTACGCCAGGGAGTAAAAAAAGATGAAAATCAATTTCAAATTAACCGGCAAACGAACCAATAAAGTCAAACAAAACGGGCCCCAAATACCTTGTTCAGGAATAACGCAACCAAGTAATAAAGACGAAGAAAAACTTAAACACTTACTGGATATGATCAACTGCTATCATAAATCTAATAGAACTAAACAACAAAAATAGTTCCAGGTTTGAATTGCATTAATCCAATTGAGAATAAACCGATTGAGGATCAACTTAATATTTCAATTTTAAAAAAGGAGTTTTGAGATAAGAGACGAATATTTATTTTGAACAAATGTTAAAAAAACAGGAGGGATAATTCAAAATGTCAAAGCTTATTGATAATGTTAAAGAGGTATTTAACAAAACAGCTATTTATGCTGTGGCAACAGCTTCTAAGAATGGGTTGCCAAATGTGGTACCAATCCATTATGTCAAATTATATGATGAAGAAGATACTATCTTACTGGTTGATAATTTTATGAATAAAACTACAAAAAATCTAAACGAAAACCCTTGGATTGCCATAAGTGTATGGGATTATGATAGAAAACAAGCTTTTCAAATTAAAGGCGAAGCGAATATTATCACGTCGGGAAAAGTCTTTGATGATGCAGTCTCCTGGGTTCAAAAAACTATGCCTCAATTGCAGCCTAAGTCTGCAATTCTTCTTAAAGTGACCAATGTATTTAATTGTCAACCGGGACCGGATATCGGCAAGGAACTGTAAATAATTACTCAATTAGCAAAGGCCTGGACAATTCACCAGGCCTTTGCTAATTCGCTTCCCCCTGCACGGGCGGGGTAACCGGCCCGGCCCGTAGAAACCACCATTGTAGCGATCAGTACCAATAATATGCAATCAATGAGTGCATATTAAAATAGATAAGGGCCCTACCACAAAACTTACATTTTGTAGCAGGACCCTAATTTCTATTATTATTGTTATTTTACACAAATTATGGTACCAAAGCCGGTATTCCCATTAAAGGCCAAACCACCAGTGCGAATATAGCCACTGTCACCAGGGCCAAAATAGTGAAGGGGATACCTACCATAAAGAACTGACCGGGCGTAAACTGCTTAGACTGGTACGCAATGGCGTTGGGAGCAGCTCCCACCAGCAGCATATAAGGCAATGCTGCCATGGCCAGCGAAGAAAAAAGAATCAGGTATGGGTTAACGTGCAGGTATCCGGCAATAACCAGCGCTACCGGCATCGTTATAGCGATAGCCGCCACGTTCATAATAAAGTTGGTCAGCATAACCACCAGGAAAGCGATTGCAGTTACAAATACCAGCCAGTGCGCATTTTGGAACATAGCCAGCCAGTGAACCGCCATCCACTCAGCCGCGCCGGTTTCCCACAGAGCGGTACCGATACTCATTGCGCCACCGAACAGCAGTACTATATTCCAGGGTACGTTCTTTTCCAGGTCTTCCACGGTGAACAACTTGGTCAGGAACATAATCAGTACCGCTACCAGCATGGGAATGCACCTGCTCATATCTTTGATAGCCGGTACAAATTGCTGTACCGCCAGGACGGCTATTACAGCAAGTGCCAATGCTATGACAAAAATCTCTTTCCCTGATACCGGACCCAGCTGTACATACATTTCATTCACTCTTTTGCGCAGCCCGGCAATTTGTTTCTGCTCAGGCTTATAGAACACAAAGCATAGCAGGAACCAGGTTACTATCACCATGGCATACCCAAAAGGCGCCATGGTCAGAGAGTACTGCATGAAACCAACTGAATTTCCGGTAAACTGCTGAAAAAATCCCAGGGCCACGGGGCCGCGGGCAGCGCCCAGCAGAGTAACCATACTGCCGGCGCCGGCAGCATAAGCCATACCTATAAACATTGCTTTACCAAAGTTGCTTGGCTCATCTTCCTTGCCATACAGACTCATAACCACAAGCATCAGCGGGAACATGGTGGCCGCTACAGCTGTGTGGGCCATTAAGTGCGTTAGCGCAGCTGTTACCAGAAACACACCCAGCAGTATTTTTCTTGAATCTTCACCAGCCACTGAAAGCATTTTAAAGGCCAGTCGAGTTGTTACACCGGCTTTGGTAAACGCCAAACCCAACAAAAGCGAACCAAGAATAAACAAAACAGAAGTATCCATAAACGGTGCAAACGCCTGTGTTGCTCCACGAATGGAGAAAGCGGCCTGGATAACGCCGATGGCGATACTTGTTACCCCTATGGGCACTACCTCGAATACCCACCAGATTCCCGCCAGCAGGAACAGCCCTATGGCTAATTGACCCTGCCGGGAAAGATCGAATACCTTACCCATTGGATCCACTGCCGAGGGCAACTGTGGCAAGAAATAAAATAAAGCAAAAAGTCCTATTCCCAGCAAAGCAAATGCTATTCTGCGCCACTCTTCGGACAGGCTATTGATCTTAGCCACCTCAACGGGTGCACCAACGGTTGCTTGTGTGGTGTTATTCATTATCACACCCACCCTTCCGAAAAAAAATTTTAAAATTATTAGTTCGTTAAATAATTAACTTGCAATCTTATAGTGAAATAGATCACTTGCATTTCTAAGTTTTGCACTACGTTTTTATATTTGCCTGTTATGTATTACCCCCCTTTCACCATTAAATATCTTTGAACCACATAATTGCCGGTACGGGAAGCTCTTTTCGCTTGTGCAATATGTAACTTTCCTGTATTATATTCTAATCCCGGCTCCATTGCAACTATTTTTTGTCACCACCAGTGAAAAATTACACAAATGTTTTTTCCATACATACCCAACGCAATTAAAGCAATGATATTCAGGAAGGAAATTAACCAAACTTACTGAAATAAACCTTGGAGGCTTTGCTTTTAAGCCAAAAAATTTATAGGGAGTAATTTAAAAATGAATAAAAAAGTTCTGGCTCTGCTTAGTACAGGTCACGTCGTAACTGATCTCAACCAGGGTGCATTACCAATGATGCTGGCTTTTTTGCAGCCAGCCTTTTCACTCACCCAACTGCAGGTAGGCATTGTGATGCTGGCGTTTAATCTGAGTTCATCCGTAATTCAACCCGTTTTTGGTGTTTTGAGCGATCGTTTTACTGCTTACTGGTTAATCCCAACCGGCTGCCTCCTGGCAGGCCTGGGCATGTCTCTGACAGGTTTTAGCCCCAATTATCACATGCTGCTTTTAGCAGCTCTCGTCAGCGGCCTGGGAATTGCAGCCTTCCATCCCGAAAGTTCAAAGTATTCTCGTTTTGCCAGCGGGCCGCGCAAGGCTACCGGCATGTCCCTATTTTCCGTAGGAGGTAACGCCGGGTTTGCAGCCGGACCGGTGCTGGCTACGTATTTCTTTGGATTAGCCGGGTTAAGGGGCTCAAGCGGCTTCTTGGCATTAAACGGTCTAATGGCTTTAATACTCTTGTTTTACCTTTCCACAATAACTGGAACTGGACCCCAAAAAACCAGGGTAACAGCTACAGATTATCATCAGGATAACTTACCTGAACCGGCGGACCCGTTAACCTTTAAATTGCTTTTACCTGTAATACTTTTGGTGCTGGTTGTAATTATGCGGTCCTGGGTTCATTTTGGACTTGTTACTTACTTGCCCCAGTATTATGTTCATTACTTGCACAGAAGCGAAACATATGCAGCCACACTAACCTCAGTATTCTTATTTGCCGGAGCTTTCGGCACACTGACAGGAGGCCCGCTGGCCGACAGGTGGGGTCTTAAAAATGTTGTAGTTACTTCCATGGCTTTAATGATTCCTTTATTATACCTTTTCGTTAGGCTTGGCAGTGACTGGACACCTGCCGTGGTAGCAATGCTGGGCTTTATTATCATATCCACATTTGCCGTCACCGTTGTTTTCAGCCAGGAGCTCTTGCCTAATAACGTAGGCCTTGCATCTGGATTAATCATGGGGTTTGCCATCGGTATGGGCGGAGTAGGTGCCACGTTGCTGGGTTACATCGCTGACCTATGGGGATTGCCCGCGGTTTTCCAGGTGATGATGGTTTTTCCCGTAATAGGCTTAATTCTGGCCCTTTTTTTACCGGGAAAAAAAGAAATTACCCGAAGAAACCTCGCAGAGGGGTAAAATTTTTTATTTTCACCTTTCAATTAGGGGCATTCCTCAAAGAGGATGTCCCTTTTCCTTAGTATCATTAAAATAATTAAATACCCGACAGTTAATCTGGTGCTTAGTTTTATAGTTTGACAGTTTAGCTTGATAATTAAGAGTCACTTAATACATCTACAATATAATTTTCGCTTTCAATATATCTGCACATATCCCCAATGGTTATATTATTGGGGTCGTAATCAACTTTAACCTTTTCCTCATGCATATTTACATCTATAAATAGAACCCCTGAGTATTTGTGGATAGCGTTCATCACATTTATCCGGTCCTCCGGGGTATTCATACCTTTAACTTCAAAAAGCACAGATTTCACAACCGGCACCCCCATGTGGTTATATTCTGACATGTTATTAATAGCTTTCTCATATGGATAAACCTTATACAGCATTTTTTATTTACTATGCAGGAAATGCCGGAAGGCTTGTCAAATAAAACTAAAAATGAATATCTATTCATTAGTTAAGGGAAGGTGTAATTATTGAGCTTTAAAACAATACTTTATGAAGTTAATGAAAACAAGATAGCTACTATTACGCTAAACAGGCCGGAGAATTTCAACGCCATCAGCAAAGAACTGGCAGGAGAGTTTGGTCGGGCACTACAGCTTGCCGGACAGGATGAGACTGTTAGAGTTCTGATCATAACAGGCAGCGGTAAAGCTTTTTGCGCAGGAGGAGATTTAGCCTGGCTTATGTCTTCGGACGATAATCTGAAAAAGAGGGAAATATTAGATCACGCCAGCCGTGTGGCCACCCTATTGGACAGTTTCACCAAACCGGTTATTGCTGCAGTTAATGGTACAGTTGCAGGCGCCGGAACAGCCATAGCACTGGCCTGTGACATAGTTATAGCGTCAGACCAGGCTAAATTCGCGCCCAATTTTGTAAATATCGCGGCGGTGCCGGACAGTGGTGCTTCGTGGTTCTTACCCAGAAAGGTGGGCTACCATAAGGCGGCAGAATTAATGCTGACAGGGCAATTATTGGATGCTCAGGAAGCATTAAGGCTTGGCATATTTAACCGGGTGGTGCCGGGTGCAGAGTTTGCCGGTTACGTGGAAAAACTGGCCTTAAGGCTTGCCACAGGACCCCAAAATGCCATTAGTTACATAAAACAAATGTTGAAACTGAGCTCCCGGAATACGCTTGCTTCTCAATTGGAGATTGAGGCTTCTCTACAATTAATGGCTTTGTCGGACAGCGATTTTCAAGAGGGTGTTCAGGCGTTTCTGCAAAAAAGAAAGCCTAACTTTAAATAAAGCAGGCCTTAAAAGTTTTTAGCCCGCTGCATCTAAGCGGGCTTATTTTAATCTTACCTCTGATTATATCTACTGAGTATACCTTCATATTATTGGGGACATACCTCGTACCTAAAACCACGACCACCAAGAAGAGGTGTGTCCCCTTTCCTTTATACCTTCATAGAAAGTGAAATTCTGCCGCTGCCGGCCTCCACTGACAGCACCTTTACTGTAACGGTGTCACCAACGGACACTACATCCAAGGGATGGCGCACATATTCCCGGCTCATTTCAGATATATGAACCAAACCGTCATTTTTAACCCCTATATCAACAAAGGCCCCGAAATCTACAACATTGCGCACTGCCCCTTTTAAAACCATCCCTTGTTTGAGGTCATCAATGTTTAGGATATCTGTTCTAAACAACGGTGGCGGCAATTCTTCACGAGGATCACGTCCGGGACGGGATAAAGCGTCCTTCACATCCTTTAGGGTGGGAACACCGGCATCCAGCTCTGCGGCAATTTCTTCTACGTTTAATCGCGCCAGCTTAGCCCTCAGGGATGTGCTTCCAATCATTTCCGGACCTGCTTCAATTAATTCAAGCAATTTGCCGGCCAGCTTATAGGACTCCGGATGAATAGGCGTGGCATCCAGCGGGTTTTTACCGCCTCTAATCCTTAAAAAGCCCGCACACTGTTCCATTGTTTTGGGTCCCAGCCTCGGTACTTTGGCCAACTGCCGTCGATTGATAAACTTTCCTTCCAATTCCCGATATTTTACTATATTTTCCGCAACAACAGCGTTAATTCCAGCCACATATTTAAGCAGGGCAGTGGAAGCAGTATTTAAATCCACCCCCACGTAATTGACCGCTGATTCAACAACTTTGGCCAGGTTCTCATCCAGCTTTTTCGGAGCCACATCATGCTGGTACTGACCAACGCCTATGGCCCTGGGCTCGATTTTTACCAGTTCGGCCAGCGGGTCCTCCAGGCGTCTCGCGATGGAAACCGCGCTGCGGGCCGTAACATCAAGCTGCGGAAACTCACCCGCGGCAAGCTTCGATGCCGAGTAGACGCTGGCTCCGGCTTCACTTACAATTACATAAGCCAGTGCTTCTCCTTGCCGCTCCTTGATAAAATCGGCTACAAATTGCTCGGTTTCGCGGGAGGCAGTACCATTTCCTATTGCAATAGCCTGCACTGCGTATTTATCTACCAGGCGGGTAAACTCAGCCTTGGCCTCTACAACCTTTTTTTGGGGTGGTGTGGGGTAAACCACTCCGGTTTCCAATAGTTTGCCGGTTTCATCCACTACAGCCCATTTACAGCCTGTACGGTAGGCCGGGTCCACCCCCAACACCACTTTGCCCGGAACAGGCGGCTGCAGCAAAAGGCTGCGCAGGTTGCGGGCAAACACTACCAGAGCCTGTTCTTCAGCCCTTTCAGTTAACTCATTGCGGACGTCCCGTTCCACAGCCGGAGCCACCAGCCTTTTATAGGCATCCACCACAGCCCTTTCCGCCAATACGGTTGTAATGGAATTTTGCTTAATAAAGCGTCGCTGCAGCCAGGTCAGGACTTCTTCCTGGTCCAACTCAATTGAAACCTTGAGTATGTCCTCTCTCTCCCCGCGGTTAATGGCAAGCACTCTGTGCGGCGCGACATTTAAAACAGGTTCCCGGTAATCATAATACATCTTGTAAACGGAATCGGAGCCGGAGTCCTTGGCCCGACTGACCAAGTACCCTTTTTTCCTGGTATAATTGCGCAGCCAACCACGCACATCGGGATCATCGGCCACTTGCTCCGCCACAATGTCCAGAGCCCCCTGAAGGGCTTCCTCAACAGAAGGAACGCCCTCTGACAGATATAGGGTTGCTTCATGCTCGGGGTTGCCTGATGCAGGAAAAGATAGAATGTATTCCGCCAGCGGCTCCAGACCCTTTTCCCTGGCCAGTCCGGCCCTGGTCCTGCGCTTTTGCCTGAACGGGCGGTAAATATCTTCAACTTCCGCCTGCTTAGCGGCAGTCATTACCCTCTTTCTGATTTCATCAGTGAGCTTGCCCTGCTCTTCAATAAGCCTAAGCACTTCGGTCTTGCGCTGCTCCAAATTCCTGTAATAGCTGACCAGTTCTTCCACACGCCTGATCTGCACTTCGTCCAGTTCTCCGGTAACTTCTTTGCGGTAACGGGCGATAAAAGGGACTGTGTTGCCTGCATCAAGCAATTTGACAGTGCCTTCCACTTTTTTACGGGGTAATCCAGATTCCCGGACTATTATTTCCAAAATACCTGCAGGTAAAGAATCCAACTAATGTCACCTCTCGAAACCAAACTACCTAATATTTTAATGTTTTTGGATCATGTTTAAAACCAGTATATTATAAAAAACAAGAAAACGCTTGTTTTTATCCTCCCGCCGGTACTTACCGCAGCAACATGAGGATCTTGCCATATTTGTGGTAAAAACCTCCCAAAGTCAAACAAACCCGGGTAGGAAAACCCCGGGAACTGATAAATGAGTATTGTGCTATTGCTTTTCATCATTTTCAGCCAGCAGCTCGGGCGGAAAGTTCCGAAAAATTCGGGAAGCGTTTATTGTTCCCGAAGGGTTTTCCATACTATCAACAATCCCCGGGCTGTCCTTCTTGATATCCTGATTAGAACTGCTTTTCTTTTTGTTCATATGAATCCCCTCTCGTATTTTTTAATACTATAGCCCAATAGTTTTTTTGTATTCTATTTAAACTTAGAAAATTATTTATATATTATCTAATGTTAGCGCCCCAGCCAACCAAGCCGCCGTATAACTTTGCCCAACAACCCGTATTCCAGGCTTACCGCTGCTTCCGGGCACATTTCGTGGCAGCAGTAACATCTGATACAAGCCCGGTCGTTAATAACAGCACGACCACCAACAATTGTCACCGCACCCTGGGGACAAGCACGACGGCAGGTTGCACACCCCGTGCAACGCTCACCCGGAACCGGACGGGGTGACAATGCCTGCTTAACCACAGGCGCCCACATCGATTGGTACCAGGCCAGCCTGTCCAAACCTCTGGCATCTCTGGAGACACCCTCAGGTTTTTTAAAGTCATCGACAGCAACATCCTCAACCGGTACCCCTGCAACAGCAATATCTTCAGCCCGCCCGGTCCACCAGGACCTCGCTGCCGCGGCACGCAACATCGGCACTGTCATAGGATCCATACCGGTAATTCTACAGGCAACAACATCCATAGCAACCGGATCTGCTGATGCCATGACTATTCCCAGCGGCCTGGGTTTCCCGTGCAGGCCGGGGCCGTCACCCTCCAATGCTAATATACCATCCATTAGATAAAGCACCGGCTTCAGGGCCCCAATAATATCAAGCAGCATTTCTGCAAACTGGTCACCGGTCTGCAGCTTGGCGTGGTAACCTGCTTTGGCTAATCCAGGTATGACCCCGAACATAATCTTGGTTGCCCCGGTTAAAGTGGTAAACATATGTGTCTTTAATTTAGGGACGGCAATGATAACGTCGCTCTCTATAACTGGTTTGATGACTTCCAGCCGCTTTATCAGTTTTCCTTCAGGATGGGGTAGCCCCACCACGGCAGGATCCCGGTTCAACGCGACAATACCCTTTCTTTCAAGTTCAGCCAGACCGGCTGCTTCATAAGCTCTGCTTAAGCCTGAAACAGTATAAGGTACCGGCCCGGGACTGTCCGCCACCACAGGCCTGCCTCCCGCCTCTTTGACGAGCAAGGCCAGCGCCCGAACCACAGACGGGTGCGTAGTAACAGCTTTTTCCGGCGGGGTAGCGCTAAGCATATTGACTTTCAATAAAACTCGCATACCTGGTTTTACAAACCTGGTGATCCCACCCAACAAATCTATACAGCGCCGAACCTCATCCTCCACGCGTCCCTCTTTATAACTGTTGCACCTGGCAATTCCGACCATCCCACTCACTAATAACATCCTCTCGTAGGCATAATTTCTACCCTATAATAACTCAAATTAGCTTAAGTTCTTTGTTAAATTTCATGTGATTGTATTTACATTACCAGCAAATCCATGTACAATTCTTGGAAACCAGTTTGACTGATAAATTACAAAGAAGGGGGCATATGATGAGCGTAAGGATTGGTATTAACGGCTTCGGTAGAATAGGAAGAAACGTTTTCAGGGTGTGCCAGCACAGGAAGGCGGAATTGGAAATTGTAGCAGTCAACGACCTTACCTCACCGGCAACCCTGGCCCATCTTTTAAAATACGATTCAGTGCACGGGAAGATAAACGCGGCGGTTTATGCTGATGAAGTAAATTTAATGGTTAATGATCAAAAGATTAAAGTATTTAATTATAAAAATCCTGCAGATATTCCCTGGGGGGAACCGGGGGTTGACATTGTTATTGAAGCCACCGGCAGATTTGTAGATAGGGAAAACGCAAGCTTGCATTTAAAATCCGGTGTCAAAAAAGTAATTATCAGCGCCCCGGGGAAAAAAGTTGATGCAACCATTGTTATGGGAGTAAACCAAAACATTTACGAGCATGAAAAACATGATGTAATATCAAATGCATCCTGCACAACCAATTGTCTGGCACCAATTGTAAAAGTTTTATACCAGAATTTTGGCATCGAGTACGGTATGATGACCACAGTGCACTCTTATACCAACGACCAGCAAATTTTAGATCTTCCCCACAAGGATTTAAGAAGGGCCAGGGCAGCAGCGCTTTCAATTATCCCAACTACTACCGGTGCCGCAAAGGCTGTGGGGAAAGTGCTGCCGGAGCTGGCGGGAAAACTTAACGGCTTTGCCATCCGGGTGCCAACTCCCAACGTGTCCATGGTAGATTTTGTAGCCCAGATTGAAAAAGCAACCGAAGCTCCTGAAGTAAACGCAGCGTTGCTTAACGCGGCAGAAGGAGAACTTAAAGGTATCCTGGGCTTTTCCGATGAACCCCTGGTATCCAGGGACTATTATGGAGACAGCAGGTCCAGTATCGTTGACGGGCTGTCAACTATGGTCATGGGAGGCAAACTGGTTAAGGTAATGGCCTGGTACGATAATGAGTGGGGTTATTCCTGCAGAGTAGTGGATCTGGCAGAATACTTGGCTGATTTTTTTTAATACTAAGTGAGAAAATAGTTCTGTAAGCACGGGGGAATAAAAAAAATGAAATACAGGCAGGGAACTACAGGGCGGGTTTTCGTAGCCCGGGTCGATCATGGAGAAGATCTTTTAGCTGAATTGAAAAATTTAGCTGATCATGAAAAAATAGAAGCGGGAATACTTTACGTCATCGGTGCGGTTAAAGAAGCAGCACTGGTGGTTGGACCCGCTGAATGCACCAAACCACCTGTTCCGGTTTGGCGCAAAATTGATGATTGCCGTGAAATGCTGGGCGTTGGAACTATGTTCCGCGACAACGGTGAGCCAGTGTTCCATTTACACAGCAGCTTGGGTAAAGGTGATACAGTATTAACAGGTTGTATTAGAGACGATTCGGAAGTATACCTGGTATGTGAGGTTATTATTGTCGAAATCACAGGAACGGGGGCAATAAAAACTTTTGACGCAGCCTCAGGCTTTAAAATGTTGGATTTTTAAAATAATGTGACTAACATAACACCGGCGACGTGGGCAGACTCACAGCTTACCCCATTGATTATAGATATAATTAAACCAGGTCAACTAACCAGGGGGGTGCTCATATGGATTTTTTTACCATTAAAAAGTGTTTTAATTGCCCCAATCGCCTGTTTGAATTAGATTTGCTGGAAGATGAATTCAGGAAAGTTATGTCTGCGTTAAAAGTAAATGAACGTTTGGCTGCCAGAGTAAATTCTTCCAGGCCAATGCACCACCAGATGTTTCACCTGGCTCTGGCCGGGTGTCCCAACGCTTGCAGCCAACCACAGATCAAAGATTTTGGTATTATAGGACAAGCTGTTCCTGAGGTTGATGGCAACTGCAACGGTTGCGGAACTTGCGCCAATGTCTGTCCGGAAAACGCTATATCAATTGAGGATCAAAAAGCCGGCATTAACCGAAAACTATGTTTAAATTGCGGACAA
Source organism: Desulfotruncus arcticus DSM 17038 (assembly GCF_900113335.1). GTDB lineage: Bacteria > Bacillota > Desulfotomaculia > Desulfotomaculales > Desulfallaceae > Desulfotruncus > Desulfotruncus arcticus. The sequence continues at coordinate 210,053 of NZ_FOOX01000003.1, read as the reverse complement.
TGTATCCGAGCCTGCCCAATAGAAGCAATGCTGGCTACAAAGTCCGGTTTTCAAGTATTGGCCGGCGGTAAGCTTGGACGTCATCCTCGCCTTGCTTCCAACCTGATTAATTTCACTAACGATGCCGGGGCGACAAAATCCCTGGAATTATGTTTAGATTTACTGTTTAATGAGGGACAGCCGGGTGAGCGTTTCGGTGATGTAATTGAAAGAACCGGTTTTAAACTTACCCCTCATCCTAATTAGCTGTCATCATAGCTTTAAAAACTGGCGGCAATCTCTTTAAATAGCAACCAATCATTCCCGCTGACTTGAGCGCCGCGCCTGGCCATCAACATATTGGCCGGATGCGCGGCGATGTCATACAGCGTGGTGAAAGCGGGCATAAAATCTACCCGCGTCATTAGCCTGTGCAGCATATCGCGGTATTGCCACAGGCTTAAATTGGTTCCCTTCAGATCCCAGTGCCGGTAACAGTGGAAACCAATTACAATGTATTTACCCCATATACTGTGGTCAAAGATATATTGTAAAAGATCGGTAGCGATGTGGCAGCGCCGCCATTTTTCACTCACTTCTATGGCTCCCATTTCCACCAAACTATCATGAAAACCCCAGTAGTGTTCATCATCCGGCTTATGGAAAGCTATATAACCAACAATAGTATTGTGACAGCGGGCAATATAAACCCGTCCCAGGGGAAGCCCACAAATGCGCAGCAGGGCTTGCAGCTGTATATCAGGAGGACGAAAATTACCCAACTGCCGGCATATTTGCAAGGTTTGCAATTTTTCACCTTCCACAGGACCTTCGATAACCGCACCGCGCCGGAATATAGGAAAAGCCGGCGCAGTGTTATACAAAATCTTTGTCTGATCAACCAAGGCGGTATTTTTCAACAGGATACCCAATGCCACAAGCCATCCCTTCTTTCCCCAAATTATAATATTATTTGCATCACCAGCTATTCATCTGTTAATTTTTCATATACAAACCTTCTCCCAAGGAGCGGTGGAATGATACCACCAGTTCAATCATTTCTTCACTGGAAATTTCCTTTAAAACCACCCATTTGTAAACAGCGTATTTAATAACGGACAGTATGGAGTGGCAGATGGGCTCAAGGGGTAGATTGCGAAAAAAACCGTACTTGATGCCGTAAGCAATGTTTTGTTCCACAAACTTCAAATACCGGTCGTCAAATTCCTTTAAACACTGGTCAACCGCCGGGCTAATGCCCACCACCCGGACATAAATTTCCGACAGCTCAGGATGACTTGCAAATACCTGCATAACCACTCGCTTGCTTTCCACAAATCGTTTATTAACATCCTGCTCCCGGTGGAAATAATCATTGACGTGATCAATTATTTGGTCCAAAAAATCTGTCAGCAGCGTCTTTAAAAGATCTTCCTTGTCAGTAAAATAACGGTAAAACGTGCTGGTGCCATAGCCCGAAGCGTCAATAATATCCCGAACCGGTGTATTAATATAGCCCTTTTGCGCAAATAACTCCGCAGCACAATCAATAATCCTCTGCTTTTTTGCTTCCATTTTTAAACGTACTTTTTTTGATGGCATAGGTACCATTAACAGTCCAGTCCCTTTTGGTAAAGAAGGAATATTCCTTCCGTTTTTAATTATATTATAGCATCGTTATTTTAAGGTCAATATATAATTGATGCTAATAGTTTAATTTATTCTTTTTTTTATCACGGCAACTATTTTTTAAAAAAAGGATTTTTACCGGTAGAGAGAAATATTAAGATAAAGGCTTCCTGATTAATCTCGTTAACCGCCGCTAAGACTCCCGCCTCTACAGGCGGGAGTTAAGCGGCGATAAACTCGAAATAAGTGCGACTAAGGTTCAGGTGGGGTTAAAACCCCACCTGAACCAAGTCTTCTTTATTGGAAAGAGGGTACCCCATGCAGCAAACCAAAGAAGAACGGGTGCACGAAGTTTTTGAAACAATTTATAACAAATATGACTTTATGAACTCGGTTATCAGCTTTCAGCGCCATAAAGCCTGGCGGAAAGATACAATGCGCCGCATGAACGTAAAAAGGAACCAATGGGCGCTTGATGTCTGCTGCGGAACAGCGGACTGGACTATTGCCCTAGCTGACGCCGTAGGACCCAAGGGAACTGTTTACGGGTTGGACTTCAGCCGGAATATGCTTAAAATAGGCCAGGAGAAAGTTAACGCTGCACAGCTACGCCAGGTAGAACTCATCCACGGCAACGCTATGCAATTGCCTTTTTCCGACAGCATCTTTGATTACGTTACCATCGGTTTTGGGCTCCGCAACGTTCCTGACTATATGCAGGTATTAAAAGAAATGAGCCGTGTGGCCAAACCTGGTGGCAAGGTTGTCTGCCTGGAAACATCACAACCCGGTTTGCCGGTGTTCAAGCAGGTTTACTATGCTTACTTCCGGTTTGTTATGCCGCTGCTGGGGAAGCTTTTTGCAAGCAGCTACGACCAGTATTCCTGGCTGCAGGAATCAGCCAGGAATTTTCCGGACAGCAAGGAGTTAGCTGAAATGTTCCGTTTGGCCGGGCTCGAAAAAATTGAAGTCAAGTCTTATTCCGGCGGGGTTGCAGCCATGCACATGGGCATTAAACCTTAGCTGCGATATTACTAATTTTTACCACTTATTCAAAGGGTATTTTGACTTTTTAACGGGTACCATACACCATAAGAGGGGAATTCAAATTGCCCAAACCAAAAAAGAATACTATGACCAACAAAGAAAGTGAAACCATCAACCAGGGCTTAACCAGAAAAGAGGAACTGAACAGAGTAAGGGGTTACACTAAAATTGTGGATCCGGAACGCAGTCCGGAAAACAAATAAGGCAAAGCGCCCGCAGCAGGGCGCTTTAATTCGAGTTTTTGATCAAATCTTCTATCTGTGCTAAAATTTAAACATATGTACAAAACTAAAAGATTGGCAGGTGGGATCTATGAGTTTTTTTGATGAAATCAGGGAGAGTATTTTATGGGACTTCCGTCTGGAAGACGAATTTAAAAACAGGCGAATTGGCTATGCTTTTGTGATTGATGTTTGCAATAAAAACCCTGTGTTAGCCATCTACATGATTAAAGAACATCTTAGCAAAACTCAACCGCTGTTGGACCAACCACCCGTGGAATTAATGATTAAGGCTATAGAGGAACAGGGCGGCAACATTAATCAGGACCGCTTATTCAATATTAATTCCGAGCTGCGAAACTGGCTGGAAGAAAATATTTTTAGTTAATAAAATCGTAAAATATGGATTTTGCGATAAAGTTTATGTTATAATTAATTTGTTAATAGTTTATTTATTAAAAAAATGGGGCGATGTTTTATGAAACTAACCGAAGAAGAAAAAAAAGCGGCAGCTGAAGCTACCCAAACAATCTTGCAAGGACTTGACCAGGGCGATAAGGGACACATCATACCCGTGTTGCAGCAGGTCCAGGGTAAGCTGGGTTACGTTCCACAAATCGCCATGGAAGAGGTGGCCGCCCATTTCGGTGTGCCGCCCGTAGACATTTACGGAATAATTACATTTTATAACCAGTTCCGTCTTACACCTCCCGGCAAAAACCAGGTAAAGATTTGTATGGGTACCGCCTGTCACATGAGAGGCGCCCACATTATTCAGGAGTCCTGGGAACGCCGGCTGAATATTAAAGTTGGAGAAACCACCGAGGACCGTGAATATAGTTTGGAACGGGTGGCCTGTGTGGGCTGCTGCACCATGGCTCCGGTAGTTGTCATCAACGAGGAGGTACACGGTAAGATCACACCTACCAGGGTTGACGGGTTGTTGTTCTCCCATCAACTGGATAAGCGGAAAATGAAAGAAGGCGATGCCAACAATGGGTAACAATAATAATGCTGCTGTTGTTTCGGCCGCTTTTGAACAATTAAAAGCCGCCGCCCAACAAAAATGGGAACAATTGCACTCCAAGCCACTTATTTTGGTGGGCGCCGCCACCTGCGGCCGCGCCGCCGGAGCGTTAAGCCTGCTTGAAGAAGTACAAACCGAACTCCAAAAACTTCAGTTGGAGGCCAATGTACTGGAAGTGGGCTGTATGGGACACTGTTACGCCGAGCCGGTGATGGTTATTTATAATGAAGGATTCCCTACCATTTGCTATGGCTACGTTAAAGAGGGCGTTGGCGCCAGGATAATCCGCGACTACCTTACCGAAGGCGACCCGGGCATCGAGTTTGCGCTGGCGGCCATTGAACCCAACGATTTTTTCCCAACCTTCCAGGACTTCCCCCGCGGCGTCTATGAAAATAAAATAGTCATGGAACAGTGCGGTTTTATTGACCCCCGGGATATTGACCATTACATTGCCACGGGCGGATACAGCGCACTGGTTAAAGCGCTGGAAACTACACCTGAAGAAACAATCGAAACTGTAAAAGCTTCCGGGCTGCGGGGGCGCGGTGGTGCAGGTTTTCCCACCGGAGTCAAGTGGGAAACTTGCCGCAGTTCCGCGGGCGATCAAAAATATGTCATCTGCAACGCAGATGAAGGTGATCCCGGCGCATTTATGGACAGGACTATCCTTGAATCCAACCCGCACCTGTTAATCGAAGGCCTGGCTATTGCCGCCCGGGCCACCGGTGCCGAAAAAGGCTATGTATATATCAGGGCCGAGTATCCCCTGGCCGTAGAGCGGGTCGCCCTGGCAGTCCAAACAGCCAAAGAAAAAGGTCTGCTGGGCGAATCAATCCTGGGCAGTGATTTTAACTTTAACATTGAGCTGTTCCAGGGCTCAGGTGCTTTCGTTTGTGGTGAAGAAACCGCACTGATCGCATCGATGGAAGGCCAGCCCGGCATTCCCAGACACCGTCCGCCATTTCCGGCAATATCCGGGCTCTGGGGTCAACCAACCGTTATCAACAACGTTAAATCACTGTCTTACGTGCCTCATATTATTAACAGAGGAGCCGAGTGGTTTAGGAGTAACGGCACGGAAAAGAGCCCGGGCACGGCTATTTTCGCACTGGCCGGAAAAGTGGTAAACACCGGCCTGGCTGAAGTGCCTATGAGCACTACCTTGCGCGAGCTCATTTTTGATGTGGGCAGCGGCATAGCCAACGGCAAGAATTTTAAAGCTGTGCAAATCGGCGGGCCGTCCGGTGGCTGCCTGCCCGAAGAGGCCATGGATACACCTATTGACTTTGACTCTTTAACCAAAGCCGGTGCCATGATGGGATCAGGCGGCATGGTGGTGCTGGACGAGGATGACTGCATGGTGGAAATCGCCAGGTTTTTCCTTGATTTCACCCAAAAAGAATCCTGCGGCAAGTGTACTTTCTGCCGTTTAGGCACCAAGCATATGCTGGACATTCTGGAGAGAATCACCAAGGGACAGGGCAAACCTGAGGATATTGATATGCTGATGGAGTTGGCTTCCAAAGTTAAGGAAGGGTCACTTTGCAACCTGGGTAAAACAGCACCTAACCCGGTGCTAAGCACCCTTAAATATTTCCGTGCGGAATACGAAGCCCACATCAATGAAGGCCGGTGTCCCTCGCTGATGTGTAAAGATTTAATAGCCTATTATATACTGCCGGACAAGTGCGAACGCTCCTGCGACGCCTGCGTGGGAAGCTGCCCGGTGGAAGCAATATATGACAACGAAGACCGCATCAAGGTTATCAACCAGGAGAAATGCGTAAAATGCGACAGCTGCATGGTAGCCTGCCCGCCTCAATATAAGGCCGTGATCAAAGTTTCTCCCCCTTATAAGGTAACTGAAATGGATCAAGAGAGGGGGAAAAAATAATGAGAGAAATAACTATTACCATTGACGACAGGCTAATAAGCGCCCGCGAGGGTGACATACTATTATGGGCAGCCCTGGACAACGGTGTATACATCCCCCACCTGTGCGCCCACCGGGAAGAGCTTAAACACCCTTCAGCATCCTGCCGGCTGTGTTTCGTGGAGGTGCAGGGACGCCCCATGCCGGTTCCGGCCTGCACTGTAAAGGTATCCGACGGGTTAGTGGTCAATACCCGCAGCGAAAGGGTTGACGCTCTAGTGGCGGCCGGGTTTGAGCTAATTATGTCCAACCACCGGCTGGATTGCAAAAATTGTGCTGCCAACGGCAACTGCGGGTTACAGCGAATTGCCAAAGAACGCAAATTAAGATTAAAGCCGAAAAACCTGCCGGTTCTGGAAAGAGACCTGCAGGTAGACAGCAGCGCCGACGGCATCGTTTACGATCCCAATAAATGTGTCCTTTGCGGGCATTGCATACGCTCCTGCCGCAGCGACGGAAAAGGTATTTTAGGCTTTACCCGGCGCGGCTATGATCGAATCGTCACCACCTTCGGGGACGTACCGTTGGGAGAAAGCGGCTGCAACAGCTGCGGTGCATGCGCCAGCGCCTGCCCCGTGGGAGCCTTTGCCCCAAAATAATAAATAGAGCCCTCTGCTGAGATTATATTGCAGAGGGCTTTCCTTATAGTTCTTACTTGGTTATTACTTAGTTTTTACGAACGCTAAAGCATTTAAGTGTATCGATTTTCCAGCAGGTCATGCCTACCTTTCCGTCATACTGCCCTTGTGTTGGAGCAAGCTCAAGCACTAGTGGAATATGATCCGTGACAACTTTTTCTTCCTCACTTGTTGCGCTAACCGGAACCACGGCGTGGTGACTGTCGGTATATTGCAAATCACCGACCCGGGGGCCGTCTAATATAGCCACAAGACTTGTTTTTAAATCCTTGATAATCTGATTCAGCGCGTCTTTTAAAAAATTTTCATCTTCCGCTAAAAGTGAAATGGCCCCAAGATCAGCATTTCCCAGAGCAAAAAACCACATACCAAGGAAATAACCTTTTCCCCTGCTATCCAGCAAGTTCCAAAATGTTATAGCATCTTCGCTTGCTATAGCTACCAAGAAATTATTAACAACCCCTGCGCCATTATCGGAATACGTCAAAAACTTCACCCCGTAAAATATCATTTATAGTTACAAATCTTATATGATGTTAAACTATAAAGCAAGCGTTATTTACTCCTGGCGAGGCTGTATTATTTTACTCACAGCGGGGTTAAGTTCGGGCAAGTCTACATACCGCCTAACTGTAGGAACCATCCGCCGGGAAATGGACGTCAGCAGCTCGCTGGGGGGAGCATATGCATTAGCCCTCTTTTTAACTTTGGCTTTTTTTTTCCGGACCTTTTTTACTTTTACCTGCTGAGCCGGTACCGCAGAAATGACTTCCACAGGTTCAAGGGCCGCTGCAGCTTCAAAAACAGCCTCAACTTCCAAGGAAGTTGTTTTAGTTTCCAAACCGACCGTTAAGTCATTAGCCTTAGCGTCTTCATCACCTTTTCGGTCATTGTTATCCGCAATGTTATTATTAATAGATAACTTCTTAAGTTGTTCCCGCAGGCTGCCTGCTTCCGACATCACCAGTTTCAGTCTGAGGACATCATCAGGCCTGCCGCCCTGTTCAGCGGCCCGGTCAATTAAATCCGAACTTAACACCATCCAATCAAACAAGCTCTCAAAATTTTTGTCTATATCTTCCATCAATGACCTTGCCTTTTTGACCAATGTCAAGCCAAGCCAGGCCTGCTCCTCCAATAAGCTTTGCAGTTCCTGTCTTTCGCTGTTACAAAGCTTACCCATCCGGGTCCCCAACTCCTCAAGGCGAAGAATGACTTCTTCATACCTTCTAAACAACATCCCAGCACCTCCGTTAGCGTTTCTTCAATAACCATATAATAGTAGATTTTAGACATTTTTACATAATTTACCTGCCTATGCAAAAAAAATTATGCTAAATTATTTTTTTTCTTAATCTCTTCCTCGTCACCAATGCGCTTATTATTAAAAAAACCACGCAGCAGAACAACCCCTAACCAAACTCCTGATATGCCTGTAACCACCGGATCAGCAAAAAAGCTAAAGGGGAAAGCGTTTCCGCCGGACTGCAGCCAATAGGGACCCGGCACTATGCTTAAAATGGCCGCGGGTATACCCTGCAGCACCAGCAAGTCCTTGTTGATCTTAACCTCAATCACCCAACCCCAAAAACGTCCCAGTTCAATTAACATTCCCGCCAGTACTGCGGTGGCGGATAAGAATATAGAAATCCCCCATTCACCTTCTCTGCCGGGAATACTCATATATTTGCTATAATAAAAAAAAGTATATACAAGCAAGAAAACTGCAACTCCTATTATTAGCTGCCCAGCGGCATATCGCTCTTTTTTCAACTATCATCACCCTGCCTTGGTACTAGTTATAGGTCAGGCATTGGTCTGCGCCTAACCATAGGAGGCCAAAGATTTTTTGAATCTAGTGTTTGAAATGCAGTTAAGAAACGGGTTCTAAGTTCAGGATACTGCTGGCTTAATCCTGAAACCAAACTTTTCATCTCTTCCCTTTTTGTTTCACCATTTACCGGGCAAAGGCTCTTTACAACCGGCAAATTCTCTCTGCCAGCAAAAGTCTCTACTGTCTGCCCTGTAAGGTAAATCATCGGTCTGATTAAAGTAATTCCACTCCTGTCCATAAATGTAACAGGTGAAAAAGTCCTGAATTGGCCGGTAAAGATCAGGCTCATAAAAAATGTTTCAATGGCGTCGTCCAAATGATGACCCAGGGCCAATTTGTTTAAGCCAAGGTCCCGGGCGGTATTATTTATTGCACCCCTGCGTAAATTTGCACACAGCGCACACGGGTTTTTTTCATTACGATCATAAAAAACCACTTCACCAATATCTGTTATTTTATTAGTAAAGGGCACGTCCCGCTCCTGACAGAATCTTTCCATTACATCAATTTCCACCGGCCATCCCGGGTTTACATAAATGGCGTGGAGCCGGTAGTCTACAGGCACTTCACGACGGATTAAATTTAGCACATGGAGAAGCGCCATGCTATCTTTTCCACCGGACAGCCCTACGGCTATTTTGTCCCCGTCTTCAATCATACCATAATTAGTAATAGCTCGTTTAACTTTACCTTTGAACCATTTTAAATAAGAATCTTTCATTTTTAAAGCCACCTTTATAAAACCGGTAATTTTCGCCCGCCCCACGGACATTATTGGCGAAAGGCCCTGCAGTGATAACTGATTTAGGATATCTACCGGTTGTCTGGGATGCTGGTTGGGGAAAAAAGGTATATAATAATGATGCCAATAAAGAAGACTTGGTTCAGGTGGGTTTTTGACCCCACCTGAACCTTAGTCGCACTTATTTCGAGTTTATCGCCGCTTAACTTCCGCCTATTGAGGCGGGAGTCTTAGCGGCGGTTAACGAGATAAACTGGTAAAAAGATTACTCTTTATGGTAACATAACTGCTTCAAGCATGTTAAATTAAAAGGATGGAATAACAATGAATTATAATCTATGTGTTGTGCAATTTGACCGCAGTACCCGCGAACCTGACATAAACGCACATAAAATGATACAAATAATCAAGGAAGTCAAGGAAGCCGATTTTATACTGCTGCCGGAAGACTGGCTTGGACCTCTTGTCGTTGATGAAGACTACCACATGTCGGTTATTGATCAACTGCAAAATTCATTGCCCTCCGAGGATACTTTATTAGTATCTGGAGCACAATACCTTCGGCAGCCGGAAGTAATTATATCCACAGGTGCGTTTGTTACTAAAAAAAGAACAGTTTTTTACGATAAAATCTTTCCTTCCCATGCCATCGGTGAAAGAAATTTTGTCACTCCCGGAACAAAACAGCCTGTCTTTGAACACAGGGGTATAATAGTATCTGCAGTTGTTTGCGTGGATTTATTTTACCCTGAAATTGCAAGGGAAATGGCACTCAGGGGAGCACAAATTATTTTTAATCCCGCCAACATCCCTGCCGGCCGCATGGACCTCTGGCAGCACATAGGTATCACGCGGGCTGCGGAAAATACTGTTTTCCTGGCTATGGCCAACAACACTCGGACCAGTTACCCCGACGGTCGCAGGGTAGCAGGCGGAAGCTTTGTTGCCGGTCCTGACGGAATGTTTTTCAGTACGGCAGGCAACGAACCCGGTTTGCTGAACACAGTAATAGATATTTCAATGATTGAGCGAGTTCGCTATCGCTGGAAATATCTTGCTGATATAGAGGATAAGCGACACACCCCCTATTCGGAGAATTAACGGTCAGGGAACAGGATAACTGGACCAAATTATAACAGAGTTTGCTCTTTGTGAAAACATCTCGCTTTAACCCGATAAACCTCCGTCTTAAATAAATAAAACCCCTTAATTAGGGGCTTTATTTACTGCATTATGCTTGGGCGATCCAGTTGGAGCCACTGTTATTGTCCCAGTTATTGGCACTGTCTTTAAAACAAAAGGTGATGGTGTGGTTTTTCATCGGAACAGCCTTTTCCCAACCCCTGGTTGTACGGTCCATCCCTATGGTAGTCACATCCCTCCAGTTTTGGGGGTCACCGTAACCACAATGGATAAAAACCCTGTCAGCTCCGGACTTGCTTAGTAACCCATCATAAGTAATATTAATTTGATTACCAAAGGTCGGATTTACTTCAACGCATCTTTCCATGTCTTTCCAAGACTGCAAATGCAACACCTCCATTTGTTTTTAATTTAAAACCGGAAACATTAATTATATTGCTTTTTTTTATTTCATTTATACGTGGAAAAATGTAATATGTAGTTACACATGCTGAATAGTGACAATATATATAATACAGTTTTCAATATACTAGAAAGGGTTAACCAATGAACTGGATACTATCTTTTTTGCTCAACGCACTGGCAGTGGTTTTAGCAGACCGTTTAATTGACGGAATTTATATTTCAGGTATACTACCAGCGTTTATGGCGGGGGCCGCCCTCGGTATTGTTAACACTTTTTTACGCCCCGTGCTGGTCTTGCTGACCTTGCCATTTAGTATGCTATCTTTGGGGTTATTCATATTTATTATCAATGCATTAACATTTACTATAGCTTCCTGGCTGGTACCCGGTTTCGATGTGCTTAGTTTTGGAGGTGCCTTCTGGGGTGCCATTATAACCGGAGTTATTAGCTGGTTGCTCAACCTAATTTTCAGAGAAAGCCGCTAGAGAGCCGATACAACCTTTTGAAATTTGGCAGAAAAGTGATAGAATAACCTCAACATCAGGTTCATATTAAGCTGTTATGAATGGACCAGCAACTCCAAAACCAAATTTTTGGGAGGTTTGGTCCCATGATCGTCAAGGTAAAAGGAATCGCATATGATATGTCGGGCAGCCCTATTATTTTGCTTACAGACCCGACAGAACAAAAAGTACTGCCTATCTGGATAGGGTTGCTGGAAGCCCATTCCATCGCTCTGGCCATGGAGGAATCACCTCCGCCAAGGCCGATGACGCACGACATAACCCTGACCATCTGCCGAACGCTGGGGGCAGAAGTAACCAAAGTTGAAATAACTCAGATTAGGGACAATACTTTTTTTGCCGAGCTATACCTGTCTGCTGGTAAGGATGATTTTTTGATTGACCTCCGTCCCAGCGATGCCATCGCCCTTGCCATCAGGGCGGAAATTCCCATTAGCATTTCAGAAGCCTTACAGGAACAAATGATGGACATAAAACAGATTTTTGATGAGGAAACTCAACAGGAAATGGATAAACTTCTGGATGAGTATAAAAAGTCATTGCATTAAGAAAAAAACAAAGGCCATTAGCCTTTGTTTTTTTCTTAATGCTTTATTCTTTCGGTAAATTGTCATTGTGGAGCGAAGCGACGTGGCAATCTTTTGATGCCTTGCAGCTTTAGCTGGCATCAACCGGCATATCTATGCATACTGCAGTTCCCTTACCTCCGTTGCTGCGAAGTTTTATTTTGCCGCCATGGGACCCAACTATCCTCTCACATATAGTTAGCCCCAGGCCAACTCCACTGGACTTGTTGCTGATAAAAGGATCAAATATATTTTCTTTAATTTTGGCATCAACCCCCATGCCATTATCTTCCAATATAACATAAACCCGACCTTGATTTTCCGTAGTGATTATACGTAATCTACCCCCGCCCGGCATGGCATCAAGCGCGTTTTCAATAACATTTCCAAATACCGTATGCATTTTTTCCCGGTCTACGTATACGTTGGGTAAAGAAGAATAGTCTTTGATAATCACAACATCCGGGTCCATTATCGGCCCCAGTGTCCTAACAACCTCATCCATTAAATCGTTAATATCAACCCATTCCCGCTGCAAATGTATATCACCGGAAAGGCATAACAAAAATCGTATAGTTTTTTCCATTTTCTTAATCGAACAGTCCATTTGTTCAAGGTCCTGCTGAGCCATAACCCCCGAGGTAAAATTTCTGGCCAGTGAATAAAAGGACATTTTTAAGCCTGACAGAGGATTTCTTAATTCCTTGGCCATCACAGACGAAACTGAGCCCAATAATTGCATTTGCCGGTCACCGCCAGCGCCATTTGAGGGGGCCGTACTGTTATTTTTAGCCTTACGGTCGCTGCCCGAAACAGCCAATCCGTCAAGCTGCCAGCTGATCTTTTTAATCTTAATATTTCTAATTGCGGGAGAAAGCAAATTGGCTACCATTTCAAGAATTTGCATATCTTTATCGCTAAAATCCCCATCCTCCGGTTTGCGGCCAAGATGAATGCTGCCCAAAATCTGATGTCCGTTCCGTATTGGTGCCCCAGCGGTATATAATATACTCATTGGCTCGAGAACCTGGACGTAAAAAGGATGTTTCTTAATTTGTTCCAATTTAAAAACTTGTGAGGATCTCCATGGCCTTCCAGTACCCTTTATTTTTTTCAGTAAGTAATTTGTCCCCGCCCGGTTGCTTAGATTTGTCAAAGCCATGTCTTCAACGCCTACCCCAGCTTTTAAATTAAACCTGCTCTTTTCATTGATATACAAAGAACCTATTTCGTAAGTTAATATATCCGACAGGTAGGCATGTATGGTTTCAAACATATTCCTTAATGGTAAGCTCGACGTTATAACTCTGCTGATCTCCAGCAGGGTAGACAGCTCCCCGGGTGAAAGTCCGGCACTTTTTCCAGACAACTTAACCACCCTCATCACGTAATAGTTTGCAATTTTACTTTATCATTGCATTTCACATGGAAAGGTGTCAATAAAACGCCTGCGAACGGTCACATACTTACCTCTTTTGGCTCTTAGCAAGAATGAATCGCTTACTTTTTTTCTACAGACTGGCTGAAATTAGCGTTTTTTGCCTGCGCACGGATTCTAGCAACATCAACCTGAATATTTTAACCACCATATCGGTGTTAAGGTTGTTTTCACGGGCTTGTTCCTTCACTCGATTCATAATTTCGGCCTCACGGGTTTGGTCAATTACCTCACATGTATCCTTTTTTAAATCTGCCACCCGATCCACCAGCCTCTGGCGCATAGTTAGCAAGTACAATATTTCATCATCCACAAGGTCAATTTTTCCCCTTAGTTGTTGTATATTGGAGTAGCCTGATCCCTGATACTGCTGATAGCTCTTCATACCCTCGCAGGCGGGATAACAGCCCAGAAATTTTATCCATAAGGTATTATTGGAGAGGGCCTCTACTGCTTCTGCCACCACCGGGTCGTCAACCCGCCCAACCAAGTCGATAAAGAAGATGTAATCACCTAATTTGCTGCCTGCGGGCCTGGATTCGATACGGGTAAGGTTGATTGCCCGCAAGGAAAATTCCCTCAATATCCGGGATAGTGCGCCTGGGTGATCAAGAACAGCGAGTGCCAGTGATGTCTTGGCCGGGACAGCCGGAACCGGGTTATCCCTGCTTATGACAAGAAATCTGGTAACGTTATCATTATTACTCTGAATATCGGAGCTCAACAACTCTAACGCATATGTCGCCGCCGCATTATCTGAGCCAATAGCTGCTGCATTAAGCGGCGCACTGGCAACTGCCAGAGCTGCCGCTGCCGTACTGGCAGTCTCTACCAGTTGTGCGCCGGGCAAATGTTCAGCAATAAATTTCCGGCACTGGGCCAGCGCCTGAGGATGAGAATAAACTTTTTCAATCCCGGCCAGAACTGTTCCGGGACGGGCCAGGAGGTGGTGACGTACCGGGAGCAAAAGCTCGGCATTTACATAGATCCCTTCGCAAGACAGTAATAAGTCCAGAGTTTCCCCAACAGAACCTTCAGTTGAATTCTCCACCGGCACTATCCCCATATCCAAAAATCCATCATCAACCTGTTGAAATACAGACGACAGGCTGTAGCAGCACACCGGTTGGCACTCGTGCTCGGCTGCATAACGTAATGCCATTGTGTGAGAATAAGTTCCCTCAGGTCCAAGGTAACCGAGCTTAGTCATAATTAACGCCCCCTTTTAAAGTACCCTGCCCACTGCGGATGCCAGTGGCCGAAGCCCAGCCATTAGCGAATCAAACGCTACAGGATCAAGTGATTGCGGCCCGTCACAGAGCGCCATCTGTGGGTCCGGGTGCACCTCGACGATGAGCCCGTCGGCGCCGGACGCCAGGGCCGCCCTGGACATGGGCCCTACCAGCTCCCGCTTGCCTGTTGCGTGGCTGGGATCAACAATAACGGGCAAGTGCGTTAATGTTTTGGCCAGAGCAACAGCACTGAGGTCCAATGTATTCCTGGTGCTGTTTTCAAAAGTACGGATACCGCGCTCACAAAGTATTACATTTTCATTGCCTGAAGCAATGATATATTCAGCCGCCATCAGCCACTCCTCAACTGTCGCTGATAATCCCCTTTTAAGTAAAACCGGCTTATTTACTTTTCCGGCCAATTGCAGCAGCCGGAAATTTTGCATATTCCTGGCGCCGATTTGAATCATATCGACGTAATTAACCGCCATACTGAGACTTTCCTCATCAATTACTTCGGTTACCGTAGCCAGGCCGGTTTCTTCCGCAGCCTCGGCCAGAAGGCGCAGCCCTTCTTCCTCCAAACCCTGGAAGCTATATGGTGAAGTCCTGGGCTTGTAGGCCCCGCCGCGCAGTACAGTGGCGCCGGACTTGCAAACCGCCCTGGCGGCAGTAACCAGTTGGTCTTTACTCTCAACCGCACATGGTCCCGCCACAACGACCAACCCCTGACCGCCAATCTTTACGGGTCCCACCTGTACCACTGAGTTTTCTTCCTTGTACTCCCGGCTAACCAGCTTATATGGTTTCATTACCCGCATTACCTTCTCAACTCCCGGCAGTGCTTCAATATTGGACATCGCAACGGAATGTTTGTCTCCGACCGCGCCAATCACTATTCTTTTGACCCCTGTGATCATGTGGGTCTGAAAACCTCTGTCATGCAGCCATTCGTTGACCTTGTCAATTTGCTCCTTAGCGGTGTTTACTTTCATTACTACTACCATGCCAATCCCTCCATAAAATATAATAACCCGCCACTCATCCCTGGCAGGGACGAAAGTGGACGGGTTACTTCCGCGGTACCACCCTGTTTGACCCGACAAAATATCGAGTCCGCTTAATCTAAGGTACGGGAAAATATATTCCCCCCGGTAAAAACACAAAAACCTCTCATCCCAGGGACGAGAGGCTAAGCCACCGCGTTACCACCCCGGTTGACCCGCATATCTAAATACGGGACCACCTCGGCTGAAAGTACGGGAATAATATTCCGATACCCCCTTCCTTATAACGTGGGAAGAACACGTCCTAACCTACTTTCCCTTTCAGGGTTTCAGCCGGCTTCTCCGAGGAGAACTTCGGACGGTCATAACCCGAGAGTGCTTCCAGTCGACGACACTCTCTCCCTGGGGGCCTGTTACCTACCTACTTTTCCTCTTCATCAAATTTAAATAAATTATTGACGTTTTTAATATAGCATTTTGCAAACAAATTTGCAAGTTTTAAAATCAGTGTATGGTAAAATAAACTGTATGAGCATAAACAAACTCAATGCTTTTTGCTTTTATTTGGAGATTATTAAAACACTATTATTTAATGAGATCTTTGGATTAAATTCCACTGGGAGGTAAACCATGACAGAAATCATCAACCTTGAACCTTTTTTTAGCCCACAGTCAGTAGCACTGATTGGAGTTTCTTCCCGTACCGGGCCAGGAACCTTCAACGTGCTGGAACAGATATTGAACAGTGGCTACCGCGGAAAAATATATCCTGTTAATCCCCGGGGCGGCAGCATCCTTGGCGTACCGGCTTACCGCTCGGTTAAAGATATCAGCCATTCCGTTGACCTGGCCATAATTTCCACTCCGCGTTCAGCCGTCCCCGAAGTGGTTGGGCAGTGCGTTGAAAAAGGCATCACTGCAGTGATTGTTATAACTCAGGGGTTTTCAGACGCAGATGACGAAGCGGGCCAGCGGATGCATAACGAAATTGTAGAGGCCGTAAGGGGTACCGCTACAAGAGTGGTAGGACCCAATACTTTAGGTGTAATCAATAATTTTATTAATTTTAAATCCGCTTTCTTAGAGTTTACCACCAGCACCGTCCCCGTGGGATTTATCTGCCAATCCGGGATATTCCTGGCAGCGGCCAAAGACTTTACCGGCGGCATCGGTATAGGCGTTGATATTGGCAATACCTCAGACGTCGGATTTATAGAATGTATGGAATATATGGCCCAAAACCCGCTGATTAAAGTTATTAATTTACATATTGAGGGCTTGCAGAACGGGCGCCGTTTCATGGAGGCGGCACGTAGAATTACCCCCCTAAAACCTATTCTGGCTTTAAAAACCGGCAGCAGCGAGGAAGGGTCCCGTGCCGCCAGTTCCCATAGCGGATCATTGGCCGGAGAAGACGCCGTGTTTTCCGCAGCCTTTAACCAAAGTGGGATTATCAGGGTGGCGGGAGCTTCCCAACTGGCAGAATTAAATCGGACTCTGTGGACTTACGGCAAGATGGCGGGCAAAAGGATAGGCGTAATAACTATCAGCGGCGGCGCAGGCATCATGGCAGTGGACGCCTGCAGCAAGTATGGATTGCAAACTGCCAGCTATGCGCCTGAAACCATTGCGGTACTGGAGGAGGTTTTTCCTGACTGGATGAAGGCCGGAAACCCGGCTGATATTTGGCCTGCGGGTATGGCCAGGGGATATCATAAAATCGTTGCTCTGGCTTTAAACAGTGTATTGGCCGACAGCGGGGTAGACGCAGTTTTATGCATTACACCGGCTTACCTTGACCCAGCTGAAGACCCGCTTAATATAGTAGACACGGTCAATGAAACTGTCGCCAAACACCCGGACAAGCCAACAGCGATGTGGTTTTTCGGCCCCCACAAACAAAAGTATGCTGAAAAATTTAACGAAGCAGAGTTGGTAGTGGCGTACGGCTCCCCCGAGAGCGCAATGTATTGTCTATCTGAGCTTTACAAGTACCATAACATGATTAAAAACAAAGCATACGAAACAACAACATTACCGCCAACCGGCAGCGTTAATCTAAAACTTTCTACATTAAGTGCCGCACCCGTTGCGCTGAATGAAAAGGCATTGGATATTATTGAAAGCTGCGGCATACCGGCTGTTAATCGCAGGCTTGCCAGCTCGGAAGACGAAGCGGTAAAACTGGCGGGCGAAATCGGTTATCCGGTCGTAATGAAAATTTCTTCCCCGGACATTACTCACAAATCCGATGCCGGGGGCGTAAGGCTGGGCATTAGCTCTGAAGCGGAATTAATGCAAGCCTACCGGGAAATGATGGAAATCATACCCCAAAAGGTACCCGGAGCCCGAATTAAAGGCGTTTTACTCCAAAAATCGGTGAGCGAAGGCACAGAAGTTATCCTGGGCGGTAAAAGGGACCCCCAATTCGGGCCGGTGCTGGTTTTCGGAATGGGCGGTATTTATGCAGAGATAATGCGGGACGTGGCATTCCGGGTGGCCCCCGTTACAAAGCGGGAAGCCGTTGAGATGATTAAAGAAACCAAAGCATATAAAATTATCTCCGGCGCCCGGGGTAAAAAAACCGGCAATATCGAAGCTTTAGCCCAATGCATAGTAAAGCTGGGCGAATTACTTGGCAACCAGCCCGAAATAACAGAGGTGGACATCAACCCCCTGCTGGTAAAGCCGGAAGGGTGTATCGCCCTGGACGCCAGAATGGTGATTGATTAAACAGAAGAACCTTAGGCCACGTGACTATATCTCACATAGCCTAAGGTTCTTTAAAAAAGTTTATGGCTGCATCAACAGCATTTTCCGCCTGTTTCCCCCGGGGGAGCTGATAAAGAAGACTTGGTTCAGGTGGGGTTTTGACCCCACCTGAACCTTAGTCGCACTTATTTCGAGTTTATCGCCGCTAAGACTCCCGCCTGTAGAGGCGGGAGTCCTAGCGGCGGTTAACGAGATAAAACCGGATCGCCACGTTTTAAGCTTTCCTTTTCCAACCAAGCTGAGCGGCTTAACAGGAAGGTTAGGAGTACAGCCACTATAAAACGTCCCAGTAATATCACTACACCGTTGGCCCCTACAGCTATAAATAAGGCGGTGTCTTCAACTACAGCATGACAAACCGACAAAAAAACATTGATGAGAAAAAGATCCTTCCAACTTAAACGACCGCTGCGCGCTTCCTCAATCAACACCCCGGCCCCGTAAGCAATGCCAAATATTATACCAACCAGCAGCGGAAAAGCAGCCTCACGGGACAGACGAAAAACACCAACCACCGGAGCCATCCCTTGGGCAATTCGATCCAAGATTTTTAAATCTCTGGCAACCTCCAGAACCAGCATTATCGGTATGACAATCATAGCCATCATAGCTATATTATGAACTACTCCCAGCGAGGCCTCTCGCGCAAATCCGGCCCAATCCAAACATAGCACCTTCTTTATTCTTAGAAAATAGCTTAAAAATTACAGCATAAGGTTTAATAATATCCCGGACAGCACTGCCATAGTAATACGAAAAGCTGTGATTAATGCTGCGTTTACGCCGGTACGCCCTGATACAGCCGATTCAATCGGCAGCGAATGGGATAAAAGCAGCATGGTAGCAATAATTGTTATTTCCCGGTGGGAAAGTCCAAGTGAGGATATTGCCCCGATAGCTGCATAAAGGTTGATTAGTTTCCCCAGCACCAATACCAGTGAAGCCTCACCGGGAAGACCAAACATATGCATTACCGGTGCGAATAAACCCGCTACCAAATCCAGAACCGGTGTGTATTTTAAAAAGGTAACCACCAGGTAAACAGGAACCACTACCTTTGTTAGCGTCCAGGTAGTGGAAAAACCCCGGTTCAACCCCCTTTTTAATGTTCCTGCAGTAATCATTCCGGCAACCCCTTAGATCGTTTAGTAATAGCTTTCTACAAAAAATCTTATTTTACCTTCATCTGTTAAATTACTTAAGTCAGGGACTATTCAAAACTTTTCATAGGCGGCACAGGCAGGAAAAACCATCTCTCAGGTAAAATATAGATAGGAATTAGGCCTTGACAGGGATGTGATTGCTATGGAAAGAAACGTGGCCAAACACGTACTGGCCGATGTTCTATGGGTAACCCACCAGTCCCGGGGACATCGGGAGGCCAAATATATTTATGATTTATTGAGGCGGTCCTATCGGGCAAGGCAAATGGAATGGCATGAAGAATGTCTTCAACTGGCCTGGACGCAATACTGTCACTGGGTCAGCGCCGGTAGTCCCAATAGGTTAAATGAAGTCAAACGCAAAGGGCGCCACAACAAAAAATTAGGTGATTTAGCATATCCTATTCGTTTGGAAAAAAGGGGCCGAAATGAGTGGGAGTTCGCCTGGCCGGGAGAAGTACTAAACCTTTCAGACAAGTTCGATCTGGGGATTAATTATTTGGAAGCAGGCGATATGAAAAAAGCAAGAGAGGTGTTTAAAAGTCTGCTGGGTGAATGCCCCTATTTTATAGACGCCTTAAACCACCTTGCAATTACAGAGTGGAACACCGGCAATCTGGCGGCAGCTGAGGATTTATACACAAAAGCGTACAATGTGGGGCGTTCTGTTTTGTCTGAAGACTTTAAAGGTAAGTTACCCTGGTCCTGGACCGATAACCGTCCCTACTTAAGAACACTGCACGGCCTGTCTCTGGTAAAATTAAGGCGTGGCGATATAGCCGGAACTAAAGAATTACTTAACCGGATATTAAAACTGGACCCGGACGACCACCTGGGAGTACGCATGATACTGGAGGATATAAAAAATGGCACAGCGCCATGGAATGAATAAGCCACAACCTTATTTGAATTAATACATAGGAGGAGATTATTATGACCAGCGGACAAGCTTGGGAAAGAATTAGTTTTATAAATTCCCACAAGCTGTGTTTAGCAGGTTTATTACACGCCCCGGGCGGGCCTTCAGGTCCGGTGGTGATTGTCTGTCACGGCTTCACCGGCAGCAAAGAAGGCGGCGGCAGGGCCCAAGCTATGGGAGAGGAACTGGGGAACCGGGGTTTTAATGTTTTTCTGTTTGACTTTAGTGGCAACGGCCAAAGTGAAGGGTTATTCGAAAGAATAACCCTATCCGGCCAGATTGATGATTTAAACAGCGCGGTGGACTGGTGTACCTCGGCAGGAATGGGTCCCGTTTTTACAGTAGGGCGCAGCTTTGGCGGAACTACTGTAATCTGCCATGCTGCGGGCGATCAAAGGGTATCAGGAGTATGTACCTGGGCGGCCCCGGCCAGTCTAAAGGACATATTCACAGAATTTGTCGAAGGCCCGGTGGACGAAAGCGGCGATATGTACGCTCTGGCCGGAGATGAAGGTATTGTTTACCTGCGCAGGTCTTTCTTTGACGACCTCGACCGGTTTGACGTACCCCAGCAGGCCGGGAAAATTGCACCAAGACCATTACTGATTATCCACGGGGAAAAAGACAACGTTGTTCCCCCTGAGGATGCCGGTTTAATTTTCCAAAACGCCGGTGAACCAAGGGAACTCCTTTATATTCCAGGCGCCGACCACCAATTTTCAAATCATACCCGCAAGGTATGGGACACAATGTTCGACTGGCTGGATAGGATCAAACTTTCCGATAAAAAAGACTTGGTTCAGGTGGGATTTTTGACCCCATCTGAACCTTAGTCGCACTTATTTCGAGCTTACAGCCTGTTAATCCCCGACCTAAGAAGGCGGGGTCTTACAGGCTGTGCGAAGATAATACATAAAAAGGAGTTAATCATTGTGGGTAGATTAAAAAAGGCTTTATCTATGGTCGCTGCCCTGACAATTTTTTTCCTGATGTTGCCACAGGCTTTGGCCTCCGGCTTTCCTGACACAAAGGGTCACTGGGCCGAACCTGAAATTAAAACCATGGCCGAAAAAGGGATCATTGGCGGTTACCCCGACGGAAATTTCTATCCCTCAAAAAACGTTTCCAGGCGAGAGCTGGCCAAAATTGTTTTTTCCCTTTTTCCTCAAGCCACCGGGCTGGAAACCGGCAAAGTTGCAACATATCCCGACTACCCTGACGTATCCCAGGGTTGGGGCCAGAACTATTTACAAGCCGCGGAACTGTTTTTACCCGGCTATACCGACGGGACTTTTAAGCCCGACCAGCCTGCCACCAGGCACGAGGTTGCACTGCTGGCGCTAACCTCGTCTCTGATAAACAATAACAAATACCGGATGGATGATAATAAACTGATTATAGAAATGCCTTTGCCAGACAGTTCATCGTGGAAAACACTAGTTGGTTTCCGGGAGTTTCAAGACCTGCCGGAAAAATACAGCAAATCCACAGCTTACTTCCAAGACGATCCGTATAAAACGGATTTTTACCAATTCGCAGGATACTTTTACAGTGATCTTAACCCGGAAGCATTACTGGCCGGCAAAAAAATCTTAACGGGTTACGGCGATGGAAGGCTTAGTCTGGATAATGGTGTAACACGGGCTGAAACCGTGGTAATAATCAACCGCATATTAGCAGCTGATTTCAGTAATTCGGACAAATTTCTGCTTGAACCCGCCGGCAAGGTTTACAGAACACGCACCGTCCGGGTAAATGCCGCAGGTGCGAATAGTGAGCTTGACCAACTTGGTTTGTTTTACAAAAATAAATATCAAGATCCATTGACGCGGGCCAGGATGGTTTATAATTTTATGATTCATAGTTTTAATTATGATTGGGAGGCAAGGGAAGGAGTTAGCTCTTACGCTGTCCAGGGGGTTTCCGAAGTAATGAACAGCGGCAGGGCCCTGGAGCAAGAACTGGCCCAGTTTTATGCTACCTTAGCGGGCAAAGCCGGGTTGCAGGCAATAACCGTTAGCGGTAAAGCAATAAATTCCGGAGACACCGGTGATCACACCTGGGTGGAATTAAACTTGGCAGGAAAGAAGATTGAAGTTGACCCAACTTATGGAGTATGTACCGGAGACCTGTTTTTTAATAACTTTGATTACTGGCGCAATCAGGGCTACCAATGGAATCGAAAATAAGGAAAGGAAAGTTGTGTGTTTGAATGAAAATAGACGAACTGGCCATGCTGCTGGTTGAATACCAATCGTTATCATTAACCACCAATCAGAAGGCCGAACAGATTTTACCGGAAGAAGACTTTTCCTTTTTACTAATGCTGGCCATGGCAAAACAGAGGAATGGCAACAGCGGCACACCAGGCAAGCCGGTAGAAATAACAACGGGTAACATTTTTCCTGAATTGTATACAGTTAATCAAACAGGAGCCAAGTATTCAGCAGCAACCAGCAAAACTAAAAATACCGAAACTCAGCCTGTTCCCGGGAAAACCGGCTCAATTGAAGCAATAATAGAAAATATCTCCCAAAAGCATGGCGTTGATCCGACACTGGTTAAGGCTGTAATCAAAGTGGAATCGGGTTTTAATCCTCGTGCTGTTTCACCCTCGGGAGCCATGGGTTTAATGCAATTAATGCCTGCTACAGCAGCATCGCTGGGGGTAAAAGACCCTTTTGACCCTGTTCAAAATATAGACGGCGGGGTTCGCTACATTAAAAAGATGCTGAACAGGTATAACGGAAACACAGCTTTAGCCCTTGCAGCCTACAACGCCGGACCCGGCGCGGTGGACCGCGCCGGAGGAATCCCGGATTACCGGGAAACCCAAAATTACGTTCAAAAGGTATTAAAACAGCAGCTTAATACAATAGCTTGATAACTAATTAGTTATCAAGCTATTGTCAGCGTTTAGCTCTTTTTTCCGGCGGGCAGGTATTTCAGTCCGTTACGCAGCGCCCTTGGTTTAAAGCCAAATATTTTTTCTACAGCATCAATGTCTGTGATGTTAGGTACTTCCATCTGTTTTAGCTCCACAGGAGTTACGGGAGGATCTGGTAAAATACTGCCCATAAGTGGTACAATCAAACGCATTAGGAACATAGGTACATAAATCTTATAACGTTTTTCTCCCAACCGTTCCATCAGGCGATCCAACATCTGCGAGTAACTAAGATGCTCCGGTCCCCCCAATTCGATTAATTGTCCGGACATATTGCCATTTTCACCAATCAAACACAGGCAGCGCACAATGTCTTCCACAGCAATAGGCTGAAACAATGTTGCACCTTTACCCGGAACCGGCACAACGGGACCAGGTACATACTTAAATGACTGCATCATCCGGTCAAAAAAATTAAAGCCGTCTCCATAGATAATTGAAGAGCGCACAATAGTCCAACATAAGCCGCTTTGTCTAACCGCTTCCTCCCCGCGCCACTTTGAATAGACATATTTATACTTGGGGTTATCGCAGGCGCCAATTGCACTCATATGGATAAAGTGCTTTACTCCGGCCTGACCGGCGGCAATGACAAGGTTCAATGTCCCCTCTACGTTAACATGCTCGAACGTACTTTGGCCCTGTTCCCTGATCACGGCAACAAGGTGAAAAATCTTATCAGCACCCTTGCATGCAGCTGAAACAGCCGCAGAATCATTAATATCACCGCGGACTAGCTCAACACCTGAGGGTAGCAGTTCCTTGCCATTTTTGGGGGAGCGTACCAGGCAGCGTACTTTGTGACCTTTTTCAACCAAAGCTCTAACCAGATATCTTCCAACCAGGCCTGTACCCCCGGTTACCAGAATCACAAAACCCCCTCCAGTCGTCAGGGTTACATAGTTAGCTATATATTTGTTATTAAACCGTTAAATTCCTTTATTTTTTTAGAATTACTGTAAAAACCGGTGAATAATCAGCGGGGTAACAAAGGTTTCCACCAGGGCGGCCAGTACCAGCAAGGGCAAGACCACTGAAGTATATGTTGTTACCACCCGGCCCCAAACCGGCTTTCCCCGGCTGCGTAACCTTCTATAATAAAAACTGGACCCGCAAGCGATAAATAGCGCACTCAGCTCGGGAATTCCGTGGGGAATCAAACCAAAGAGCCAGATTTCAAAGGTATAGTGATTAAAAAGCAGTGCCTGCATTTTAGCTGCAAAACCGCTAATTAACCCGTTCAGCAATAAAACCAGCACAGGCCAAATGTTATAGGTAATTATACCCAGCACCAATGCGGTAAAACTTACAACAGCATTACGAGTTAAAATATATAAAAAAATATTGTCCGGCAAACCGCCTCCTATAATGATTTTGCGCACTTCGGCATAATACTCGGCGGCCCTGTCTTGTAACAATACCGCCACAATATATCCGGCATAAACAGCAGTTACAAAAATAGCTAAACATATTAAAATATCACGCCGGTAGTTTTTTAGGCCACGCAATTCATTATCAACCAGAGAAAACATCAATACCCCCCAATTCACTCGCGATTATTAACTACTTTAATAAAGAAGACTTGGTTCAGGTGGGGTTTTGACCCCACCTGAACCTTAGTCGCACTTATTTCGAGTTTATCGCCGCTAAGACTCCCGCCTGTAAAGGCGGGAGTCTTAGCGGCGGTTAA
Organism: Desulfotruncus arcticus DSM 17038; assembly: GCF_900113335.1. Lineage (GTDB taxonomy): Bacteria > Bacillota > Desulfotomaculia > Desulfotomaculales > Desulfallaceae > Desulfotruncus > Desulfotruncus arcticus. Next base: position 185,193 of record NZ_FOOX01000003.1, on the reverse strand, counting down.
CGAGATCAATTAAGCCATTGCCCGATGCAATGGCTTAATTAGTATTATTTCCCTTTAAGAAAATATACATAACCCTATGCTCTCCTTGGGGCTTTAGCCCTGTCACCGCCCTTCAACTTTTTGCGCTCCGGTTCGAATTTATCGCAAAGTTGAACCATTTCAAGCTGGTAACTGGTTCTTCCATGGATTTCACCGTAAGGAACCCCGGGAGTCCTGGCCAGATCCAACACCCGAGCGAAGTCAAGCTGCAGTTGACGGCAAACGTAATACAAGAGACATTGGCCCGGCTGCAGGTCGCGTCCCTGAAAAAACCAAAACTGCAGTGCTTTTTTCTTGCCCCCCGGCTGATAATAAGTTGTAACCCGCTTCATTGCAGGGATGGAACCAAAGTCGACGGCCACTTGCATATCTTCCACGTAAACCATCCAACGGCCTTCGGCCAGATACCAAATATCGCCCATTTTTAGTCACCCCTGGTAAGATACGATAACAGGCGCTATTTTCCTGCCTGCAAACTGCAAAAATAGCCAACCTATTTTTTATTTTTATTAATTTTAATTGCCAAAAGAAATTTATTAACTTATACTAATTAATCATCGAAAATATACGCCCGGTTTCATTATGAGGTGAAAAAATGCAAATAACAATTATCGGGGCCGGTAAAGTTGGCAAGGAAATAGCTACTCGTTTACTGCAGGAAGGCCACGATTTAATTATTATCGACAAGGATGAGACCAGACTTCAAAAAATTGAGGAGGATTACGACTGCCTTTGCATCAGGGGCAGCGGCTCAGCAGCCAAAACTCTGAGTTCCAAGGTCATTGCCAGCAGCGACTTGCTTATTGCGGTAACAAACAGCGACGAAGTTAACATGATCGCCTGCATGACAGCCAAGCGGATTGGCATACCGCGAGCTATCGCCAGGGTCAGAGATCCCGATTATTCCAAAGATTTAATAATTAGCAAAGAAGACCTGGGCGTAGATTTGATTATCAATCCCGATTACTCGGCGGCAATGGAAATTAACCGCCTGTTAACCCTGGCTTTACCGGTTAACATGGAACCATTTGCACAGGGCAGAGTACAAATGGTTGATATTGTAGTTGATGAGAAAATGACTATATTTTCTCATCAAAGACTTATGGATATGGATATTCCCAGATCACTTTTGATCGTAGCCATATCCCGCAACGGTGATATGCTTATCCCGGGCGGCTCCGACGTAGTGTTGCCCGGCGATATCATTTATTTATTAGGCCACTCCGACGTAGTTAATAAATTTTGTACAAAAGTGAAAAAAAATAAACAAAAAGTACAAAGCGTCATGATTTTGGGAGGCGGGAGAATCGGCTTTTATCTTGCCGAAAAACTTTGTTCCAAAGGCATGAAGGTAAAAGTTATTGAACGTGATAAGAAAAAAAGCCGCGAACTGGCTGAAGAATTGCCGGGAGCGCTGATCCTGTGCGCCGATGGCTCAGATATGGAACTCCTTAAAAGAGAAGGAATCAAAGATATTGACGGGTTTGTCACCGTTACTGGTCTGGATGAGGAAAACTTGCTTTTAGGGCTTCTGGCCAAACAAATGGGCGCTAAAAGAGTAATCGCCAAAGTCAGCAGGCCAGGTTACGCCCCTTTGGTGGAGCAACTGGGGGTTGATTCCGCGATTAGCCCGCGTTTAATCACGGCCGGTGAAATACTTCGGTTTATCAAAGGCGGAAGATTGCTGTCACTATACCTGCTGCTAAACGAAAAAGCAGAGGTAATGGAGTTAATCGTACAACCCGGCAGTAAATTGTCCGGGCGCCCGCTGCACAAGTCGGGCTTGCCCTCGGGCACAATTATAGGAGCCATTATGAGAAAAAATAAGGTAATCATACCCCAGGGTGATGACGTAATCAAAGACCTTGACCGGATTGTAGTTTTTGCACTTGGCCATAACGTTCATATAGTAGAGTCCCTATGCGGTCTTGGAGGAAGCTAAACAATGAATACTGCATTGATACTGCGTACGCTGGGACTGGTCTTACTTTGTGAAGCAGGGGCAATGCTGCCTTCTTTAGGAATTGCACTGTTTTTAAACGAAGCTGATTACATGGCTTTTGCCATTTCCATTTTTTTTGTTGTCATTATTGGGTTTACCCTGGCCCGTACCCGCATCGAATCCAGCGAAGTCGGGTACAGGGAAGGTTTTATCATCGCCACCGCAGGGTGGTTGTTTTTGGCGCTGTTCGGCGCCTTCCCGTTTATCATATCAGGAGCCATTCCCGGTTTTATTGATGCATTTTTTGAAACAATGTCCGGTTTCACTACCACCGGTGCTTCAGTTTTAACTGATATTGAAAGCCTTTCCCGAAGTATTCTATTCTGGCGCAGCATTACCCACTGGCTGGGCGGCATGGGGATTATTGTTCTCACCCTGGCACTGATACCTTCATTAAAAATCGCCGGCATGAAACTATTCCGGGCTGAAGTGCCGGGACCGGCCAAAAGCAAGGTGCTTCCCCGTGTGGCACAAACTTCCCGGGTGTTATATAAGCTATATTTAATGATAACGGTAGCAGAAGTACTCGCCTTAAAAATAGCCGGTCTTTCCTGGTTTGACTCCTTTATTCAAACCTTTGGAACCGTGGCTACAGGTGGTTTTTCCAATAAAAATGCCAGCATTGCCGCTTTTGGCAACCCGGCAGTGGAATATATTATAGTTTTTTTTATGTTCCTTTGCGGTATGAACTTTGCGCTGCATTTTCATGCCCTGCGCGGAAACTTTCGTCCTCTTTGGCAAGATCCTGAAACCCGGATGTACACCTTTGTTACAATGGCCGCTATAATTTTAATCTGCATTAACCTGATAACTGCTCAAGGTTACGGAATTGAAGCGGCTTTTCGTCACTCAATCTTTCAAAGCGTTTCCATTCTCACCACCACCGGGTTTGCCACTGCCGATTATAACCAGTGGCCTGCTTTTAGCCAGGGGGTACTGTTTCTGCTCATGTTCATCGGTGGGTGCGCCGGTTCTACCTCTGGAGGAATGAAGAATGTCCGCTACCTGATCCTGTTTAAAAATGCTTCCCGCGAAATTACCAAAATGATCCATCCCAAAGCGGTAATACCTATTCGTCTGGGCAAGGATGTCATCCCGGAGGAACTGGTGGAAAGCGTAATTTCTTTCTTTTTCCTTTACCTTGCTATCTTACTGGCTTCAACACTACTCATAACTGCCATGGGCATTGATTTAATCAGTTCTATTTCGGCAGTAGCGGCAACACTGGGAAATATAGGACCGGGCTTCGGATTGGTAGGCCCGGCCACCAACTATGCAGCTATTCCGGCAGCGGGAAAGTTGCTGCTTACACTGTGTATGTTAGTGGGAAGATTGGAGATATATACCGTTCTGGTGGTTTTCTCCGCCCGGCTGTGGCGCTCTTAAGAAGTTTGTCGACTTGGCCCGGCGACTGGTTTTATATAGGAGGCAACGGTTAAAAACCGTTGCCTCCTATTAGATTTACCACTTACTAATTAATACTGCTGTTAAAATCATAATGTGACTATTAGACTGAATTTTATTAATTTTCTGTCAGTTATGTACTAATATATAATGGACTAAAATTTTACAGGGGGTGATTAAATGCCTTAGTTTTCTCTATAAAAACGATACGGTTGCGATTGTATCACATAAGTACGTAAACATGGTTGGTTCTATAATTTTTTTACTCAATAATTTGGACTGTTAACTTTCTTATTATATTAGTAATTTCATATCTGATTCGCCAAAAGTATCGTTCTAACTTATCTTTTTCCTACATTACTTAGTTCCTCAATAAAAAACGGAGGTGTAATAAATGTCCACCAATCAACCCAGTTTAACCACTGCCTGGTTGAAGGTTTTCGCCGGAACCGGTGTTAACCTGTGCCTGGGTGTGCTTTATACCTGGAGCGTTTTCGCGGCTGCGCTAAGATCACAGCTTGGCTGGTCCGCTACTGAATCCCAATTTCCCTATACTCTGGCCTGCCTGATCTTTGCAGCCAGCATGATCCCCGGCGGCCGCCTGGTCGACAAAATTGGCCCGCGCTGGGTCGTCACTGTAGGCGCCCTTTTTGTCGGCGCGGGTATGTACATTAGCGGCGCATCAGTTACTTTAACAAGCATTACCATCGGTTTCGGCCTGTTTGTCGGCATAGCCATGGGCTTGGGTTACGCCGCTCCCACCCCTGCCGCGGTCAAATGGTTCCAGCCTCATAAGAGGGGTTTAATCGCCGGCCTGGTGGTTGCCGGCTTTGGCGGCGCTTCAATATACACTGCGCCATTAACCAACTATCTCTTGACAACTTATGGCGTTAAAGGAACCTTCTTTTATCTGGGATCACTTTTCTTTATAGTAATGATCCTTTTGGCTCAATACCTATCAGTTCCGCCAGCAGGTTATATACCATACGGCGGACCTCCACCGAAGTCAAATGGCAGTACCCCAGTGGCATCCAAGAAAGACTATTCACCCGCTGAAATGGTCAAAACCCCGCAGTTTTACCTGCTCTGGCTGATGTTCCTATTTGGCGCCTCGGCAGGTTTGATGATCATCGGCCACCTGGCCACCATCTCCAATGTACAGGGCGGTATAACCTGGGGCTTCGTCCTGGTGGCTGTGCTGGCTATAGCCAACGCCGGCGGGCGGATTTTCTTCGGCTGGTTGTCCGATAAACTCGGACGAAGCAAAACCATGTTCGTAGTGTTTGCCATCCAGGCAATCAATATGTTCTTGTTTGCTACCTATACCAGCGGCGCAACCCTTTTAATCGGTTCGGTCCTCACCGGCGCAGCTTACGGCGCCTGCTTATCGCTGTTCCCGTCAGCTGTATTTGACTACTTCGGCTTAAAGAACGGCGGCCTGAACTACAGCTTCGTATTTACAGCCTGGGGTGTTGCAGCGTTAATAGGTCCTATCATTGCCGGCCGTGCATTGGACCTCACCCAGAGCTACCAGGGCGGCTACACCATCTCCGCCATCCTGATGATTGTAGCGGCGATTCTGGCCCTTATTACCAAGGCACCTAAGCCATTGGAGATGCCTATGGATAACAGAGTAACAGGTTAAATTGGAAAGGGGACACACCTGCTGAAGCTGGGTAATTCTTTGGGGACAGGAATGTCCCCAATTGATTAGGGTAAGGTATAAAGTATTAAAATGCGCGCGCTAAGGGAACTGATTAAGCGCGCGTTTTTTACTATAAAATGTTTTTAAGATTGATCTTTTCCTTTTCCGGAATATGCTCCAGCATCTGCTTTAACACTGAGGCTTCTCCGGAAGCCAGTGACCTGTCCTTCAGATCAATGTATTTGGTCACGCGGGCGATGGCCATATCAATATTATCAATTTCCTGGTGGTCAATTACCATGGCCCACCACCCTTTGTGGGTAGACCATTTTTCTTGCACCTGATGCATGCCCTTGCCGGCAGCGTCCCAGTTACCTGCCGCTATGTTTTTTTCCAGGCTTCCAAAACCCGTCATCATTTGCCGAGTGTCACTTTCCAGGGCATTAACGGTGTAAATACCAAAAGCAAGAACAGCTATTAATACAGCAATAACAGCAACGTATACTTTCATACAGAACCCCCACCGGAATTGGCTTTAAGCTGGTAGAAAAGCTTTCCCGCCGTGTCAAGACTGGCAAAAAAGACCTTTTTAAAATCATTAATGCCAAATTTATTCAGTTCCGTCTTCAACCAATCCTCATTCAGATTAATTTTCTTTAAGTTTTCTTTTACCACCTTACCATCCATAACCACGGTAACGGGCATGCCCTCGTACTTGGTTTCCAGCTTTAAATCTTCCGGCTGTACAGCCCGCTTCTGGGATTTAGGGATTACACTGAGCTGCCCGTTGGTTTCCAATATGGCAAACTCTACATCTGCTATATTAGGGTAATCCTTGGAGCGCAGCTGCTCTAAAAGGTCATTAATATTATAGCGCAGGTACCTTAATTCCTTCTCCACCAGCTTGCCGTTTGCCACCAGTACACTGGGACGACCGCAAAAAACTGTCCGGGCTTTTTCACTTTTTAACGATATATAGGATAAAGTGACCTGGGCGGCCATTAAGATGACTATAGGAATGATCCCACTCAACAGGGGAATTCCGGTGTTTTGCATGGGAATGGCCGCCAAATCGGCGATCATCAGCGCCACCACCAGTTCAAAGGGCTGCAGCTGCCCTATTTCCCGCTTACCCATTACCCGCATAACAATTACTATGGCTGCATAAAGGATAACTGTTCTAATTATTATAAGCAGCATGTAAGCATCACCCGTTTTTAATAGTGTTTAAAAGTTTTCGGCCCACCTTACCAGAGGCAGTTCAATTGTTCCCACCATATGCTGCTGGTCCGGCCTTACCCTTACGGTGTAGCCAAAGGTTCCCTGGGTTAAGGGGACCTTTCCCACATATTTATATATCCCGTCGCCTACTTGCTCCTTCAATTCCATGGGCAGCGAGTCCAGACCGCAGATATAGCTTCCCCGGTCACTGCCCAGAGTGATTTCCACAACTACATCCTGCGAAGAAATTGGTCCCAGTTTAACCACCGATTCAACCATAAGTTCTTCGCCTTCGACCATATCCCACCTGCCGTTGGTATTGGTTCGTTCCACCTTGACGTGATGCCAGTTTTCCTTCATAAATCTTTTAAACCGGTCGACCTGCCTGGCAACCTGAAAACCCGCTTCCGTAAAAGCCACCCCCCGGTCAATCAAAGGTACATAAAAACGATCAGTATATTCCGATACCATCCTGGTAGTACTGAATCTGGTTATGATAGTCTTGATTGATTCCTTCATTCTACCTACCCATTGAACGGGAATACCGTTTTGACGGTCGTAATACAACGGTATTACTTTGTCTTCCAGGCATTTATACAGGTAAAAACTATCGTTCATGTCCTGATCTGCTTCTTTTAAATGCATATTACCCGGCCCCCCGATGGCAAAACCGTTTTTACCGTTATAGGCTTCCGGCCACCAACCGTCCAGCACGCTACAGTGCAGCACGCCATTCATAGCAGCTTTCATCCCGCTGGTACCGCTTGCCTCCATCGGCCAGCGCGGCGTATTCAACCAAACATCTACGCCATGGACCAAGTGTCTGGCTACATTTATGTCATAATTTTCAAGGAAGACAATTTTCCCCCGGAACGGTTCTTCCCTGGAGTAATCTAAAATCTTTTTAATTAATTCTTGTCCAGCTTGATCTGCGGGATGGGATTTCCCTGCAAAGATTATTTGTGCCGGGCGATCAAGGTTATTCAGCAGCGCAGCTAATCGATCAGGTTCTTTGAATAATAAAGTCGCCCGTTTATAGGTGGCATATCTACGGGCAAAACCTATGGTCAGGGCATGCGACAGCAGAATATCTTCTGCTTCAGCAACCAGCCCCAATTGCTCATGATTGCGAACCCTGTTTGCCCTAACCTTATCCCTGGCGTATTGAATAACTTTATCTTTTAATTGCGAGTGTGTTTCCCAAACTACCTCATCAGGGATTTGGTCAACCCGGCTTAAAACAGCAGGTTCAGTTACATGATTTTGCCAGTCTTCTCCCAGATAACGGTCAAAAACCTCTTTCCAGGCTTCCGCTATCCAGGTCCTGGCATGAACTCCGTTAGTCACAGAAGTAATTGGCACCTCTTCAACAGGCAGTGACGGGTAAAAGCGATGGAACATCTGCCGGGTCACTTCTCCGTGCAATCTACTGACCCCATTGCAATAACCGGACATCCTGATAGCCAGCAAGGTCATATTGAATTGTCTGTGTTCAAAATCCCAACCAAGATCAATCAGCGTCTGGCAGCTCATTCCGTTATCCCGGCAGAGACTACCAAGATATTTTTCCACCAGTTCCTTAGTGAAAACATCATGCCCCGCGGGAACGGGGGTATGCGTGGTAAAAATGGTATTTGAGCGAACCGCTTCCCTGGCAGTGGAATACGGAACACCATCAGACACCATCTCCCTTAGCCGCTCCAGGGTCAAAAATGCGGAGTGCCCTTCATTTATATGCCACACCCGGGAATTGACACCAAGTGCCCTTAACGCCCTGACGCCGCCGGCACCCAACATCAATTCCTGCATTATCCGCATTTCACGCCCCCCTCCGTAGAGCTGTGAAGTTATAGCCCTGTCCTCTTTGGAATTGACGGGCAGGTCGGTGTCCAATAAGATAATCCGCACCAGTCCGACCTTGATCTCCCAAACCCTGGCATGTACCGTACGTTCAGGGTACTCAACCGCCACAGTGATTTCCAGACCGCTTTCTGCAATCAACGGTTTTATGGGCATCTCATTAAAATTAAGGTCCGGATAAACAACCTCCTGTCTGCCCTCCCGGTTGATCAGCTGTTTGAAATAGCCATGCTTATACAGCAATCCTACCCCAACAAAAGGCAGACCCAGGTCGCTGGCTGCCTTGGCATGGTCACCGGCCAGAATACCCAGTCCGCCTGAATAAATCGGACAAGATTCATGCAGACCGAATTCCGCAGAAAAATAAGCTATTGTCCGGTCCCTGTAGTCAGGATTGGTACGGTGAAACCATTTCTCCTCATGCATGTATTGGTCATATTCGGCCATAACCTCATTATATTTTTTAAGATACTCCTGGTTGGCCGCTGCTTTTTCCAGGCTTTCCCTATCAATCCGCAACAGGAATTGAACCGGGTTGTGTTCAACCTGATCCCACAAACGGGGGTTAATTTCCCCGAATAAATCCCGTGCCGGCCGGTTCCAGCTAAACCACAGGTTATAAGAAAGCTCTCGCAGGCGCTGGACCGGTTCCGGCAGCGGCGGGTTTACCGAAACTTTGCGGAAATAAAACATTCGATGACCTCCGTAATCTAATTTTAGGGCATTTTTATTTTATCCCTGGAAACCGACCAAAATGCACCGGCAAAATAAAAACCGGCCCGCGTTAAAAATAACGCAGACCGGGTTTTCAGTGCTCAAAATATTAAAATTTTATTGCAACATTAACCGCAAGTTTGTTAAGTAAGTTTGTTAACAAATTAGTGTTTAGTTTTGATTAACCCCAGGAATCCCTACGCTTGGACCGATAGCAATCCGGGCAATATACCGGCCTGCTGCCGTTGGGCTGGAAAGGCACACTGGTCATTTGTCCACATTGGTCGCACACAACTTCATACATCTTTCTCTCTCTGGGCGCCCTGGCACGGGAATTATTTTGCTGACGGCGAGACCTGCGGCATTCCGGGCAGCGGGATGGTTCATTTTCAAAGCCCTTTTCGGCATAAAATTCCTGCTCGCCAGCCGTAAATACAAATTCCCCACCACAATCCCTACAAACTAAAGTCTTGTCAGAAAAAACCATTGTCCTGCTATTGTCCCCCTTATGAATTAGTCTTTACAATGGAACCTTTATTGATGATTCTCCAATTCATAAGCAGGAACGGGACTCACCACAAAAAATTCCATTAGTATGTCAATATCATATGGGAATTTGAATAAAATTACAACCTATGAAAAAAAAATTTTTGACTTTATAAGCTAAATATTTTCCAAGTATTAAGTTATTCTTCTTGCTTTAAGAATAGCAGACCATTTTCTTTCTTTTCCGTTGTCTGCCTCTGCACCCTCCGGACCGGATTCCCCGGTAACAGCAACTTCTTTTTTGGCAGGCAACAATTCAAGGGTTGCCGGAACCAATGCGGGAATAGAACGAGATTCCTTTTCAATCCGGTGTTTGAGATTTCGTACGGTATTCTCCAACTTCTCAACTTGTTCCCTGGAAGCCTTCTTTTTTTCCGCTGCAACCAGGCATTCCAAATCCCTGAGTCTACTGCGCAGTTTAAAATTACTGGACCTTAAAAAATCAATTTCACCCGTCATTTCCAAAAACTTTTCATTGCTGAAAAGAGCGTTTTCCAATTGATCGATCCTTTCCCGGTAAATCAGGTTGGTTCTGCCCAGAGCTTCATTTTCAACTTTATAGGACTTTAATTGCTGATCTTTTTCCTGTCCCATAACACCGCTGGCAAGCCTGTACGTAAGCAGTGAACCAACAGCAGCGCCCGCTCCCAACCAGGTTATAATCATAGTACCCTCTACCAGCACATCTTTCACCTCGTATATCAGTTTTTATAAATTACTTATTCTATGTATTTTTGTTAATTCCTTCCATAAATTAGTTTTGTATAATGTATACATTTTTTTGACCCAGGCAGGATGAAGAAGATCCATGCAGAATTTCAATAATTATACTAACCATAAGGGAGAGACAAAAATGAAGTTTGTAAAACTACCGGTGGAGGCGCAAAAAATCATCGCAAACCCCACCCACGAAGAATTAAAAGCACTGGCTCAGGACGGATGTCGAAAAACTGTTTACGATAGTGCAAGTTTTATCTCCGGTGTTCGCAATCGGAGCGCCAAAAAAACATTTATAGCCGAGGACGGGGTTCCTCTGGGCGTTGACCAGCAGGGCATCTCTGTCGAAGAAGCAACCAGAATTGCCGCTGAGGTTCATAAATACCTTAAAAACCAGGAGATTATCCGGCTGGATCGCCGCATGGGCTTACACCGCGACTTTAGCCTGCACTGCCGTCTATATATAACCTCCAGATTTGCACGTATTCCCTTAAAGTGGAATATCATGCTATTCCCGCCCGTTGATTCCGAAGCTGATCCGGATTTAGTAAGCATTTACATACCTGAATGGCCCGAACGGGTAATATTTTGCCACCCCCTGGCCGGAGTCACCTATATCCTTGGCACCGATTATTTCGGTGAAGCCAAAAAGTCTTTCCTGCGCATGGCCATGTTCCGCTGTAAGCAGGCTGGTGGGCTTGGTTTCCACGCAGGCAGCAAAGTATTAAGAGTAAAAGAGGAAACTGGAGAACTGAAGGATGTCGGTTTCCTGCTCTTCGGATTGAGCGGCACCGGAAAAACTACACTGACCATGCACGACCATAACCTGCAGGAACCCGAGAGAGCCATTATCAGGCAAGACGATGTCGTAATGATGAACCCGCAAGGCTATTGTTATGGGACTGAAAACGGCTTTTATATTAAAACCGAAGGCTTGGACGAGTCACAGAAAGTTCTTTACAAAGCGGCGCAAAGTCCGGAAGCGATATTTGAAAACGTAAAAGTAACTGACAACGGCTTAATTGATTTTGATAACAACGAACTGACTTCCAACGGTAGAGGCGTAATCCGTCGTGAAGATGTTTGGGGAGTTGACCAAAGCATCGACCTGGAAAAAGCCCATCGCTTGATATTCATTACCCGTCACGACAAAATTGTACCTCCCGTGGCAAGGCTAAACCCTGCACAGGCTGCGGCTTTCTTTATGCTGGGAGAATCTATCGAAACTTCAGCCGGCGACCCAACCAAGGCAGGACAATCCAAACGTGAAGTCGGCACCAACCCGTTCATCGTTGGTTTGGAAGGGGAAGAAGGGAACCGGCTGTTGGAAATATTGGAGGTCAACCCGGACATTGAGTGCTACCTCCTTAACACCGGCAGTGTGGGTATGGGCGGAAACCGCCCTGGAATTAAAATAAGCATCAGCGCATCCACCAACATTTTAAAACACATTGCCAGGGGTGATATTAAGTGGAAACAGGACCAGGACTGGGGATATCAGGTTCCGGAATTAATTCCGGAAATGGATATGCATGCTTATGACCCTGCAACTTATTACACGAAGGAAGATTACCATGATATGGTGGAACAACTCAGAGAAGAAAGAATGAATTGGCTGGCCAAATACGGGGAATTAAAGCAGGAGATAAAACGGGCAATAGCCAAAGCCTAAATTATCGCGGCTAATCAAAGGGGACATTCCTCGAAAAGGTGTGCCCCCTTTCGTTATTCCCCCCAAGCTACCTCAAGCGCAAGGGGCGGGAGGACAGGGTCATCCACCCCTATACCGCTTTTTATTTCGGCCGGTGCCGCCCCCCCTCTCACAGGCATAATATTTCACTATCTGCCGGTGGCACTACGAATGGATGTCTAATTATAAAAAAAGGTACTATTATGATTTTGTCGAATAGTTTAGATTATTGATCTCGTTAACCGCCGCTAAGACTCCCGCCTCTACAGGCGGGAGTCTTAGCGGCGATAAACTCGAAATAAGTGCGACTAAGGTTCAGGTGGGGTCAAAACCCCACCTGAACCAAGTTTTCTTTATTAACATTGGAGGTAGACATGCCCTCGGAAAAAATTGCACTGATAACTGACAGCACCTGCGACCTACCAGGTGAAATACTGAACAAGCTCAACGCCTGGGTTTTGCCCCTGAAGATTATTTACCGGGACAAAATTTTTAATGACCGGGTTGACATTCAGCCTCACGAGGTGTACAGCAAAATGCCTGCTGAAGTCCCCACCACCTCAATGCCCACGCCGGAAGAGACCCGGACACTATTGGAGAAACTTAGCGCTGAAAATTTTACCCATGCTATCTCAATACATATCTCCAGCGGCCTTAGCGGCACTTACGAAACGATAAAAACCGTAGCACAACAGTTTAATAAACTAAAAGTGGAAGTGATAGATTCCCGCGCTCTTTCCCTGGCCCTGGGATTTCTGGTGCAGGAAGCCGGAAAATGTATTCAAAGCGGACTTAATTTCGATAGCATTATAGCCCGGGTTAACGAAGTGCAAAAAAAGGTAAGTGTTTTTTTTGTGGTTAAAACCCTGGAATACTTGAAAAAGGGCGGTAGAATCGGTTATGTTGAAGGAACAGTTGGTCAGATTCTCGATATCAAACCGATAATCTCCATCAATGAGGAAGGCAAGTATTTCAGCTGGGGCAAAGTCAGGGGCAGAAAAAAATCTATTAACAAATTGCTGGAGATTCTTAAAGAAAAAGCTTCTGGAAAAACAATTAACATTGCAGTCGCCCACGGGGACGCCGAAGAGGAAGCAAAAAACCTATTGGAAAGAATAAAGGTTATGCCAGAGTTTCAAATCAAGGAGTTTATGTTCGCGCAGTTAAGCCCGGTAATGGTTGTGCATACCGGTCCGGGATTGATTGGCGTGGCTTTTTACGAGGTACAATGAAAATTATTATTGACGCGGACGCATGTCCCAAGCAGGTTCTTCAGATATGCGCACAGGCAGCGCGTAAATACGGCATTTTGCTGCATACTGTGGCCAGTTTTAACCACAACATCATCTCCCACCACCATACCACTGTGGGAAACGGACCCCAGGAAACAGACCTGGCGGTAATTAACATGACTCAGGCCGGAGATATAGTGATTACCCAGGACTGGGGACTGGCCGCACTGGTACTGGGTAAAAACGCGGCGGCTGTTTCCCCTGCCGGCAGAATTTATCGTCCGGATACTATTGAATTTTTACTGGAGGAAAGAGAGATTAAAGCCCGTTTACGCAGGGGCGGGGGACGAACCAAAGGGCCCCGTAAACGCAAAACGAACGACGATGAACGTTTCGCCGCCGCATTGCACAAAGTAATCCGGGAACAAAAAGAATTATTTCAATAACGCCTCCATGATAGTCTTCTTCAGCTCTAAAAACCGGGGCGTTGTAATGATTTCCGCACTCCGGGGTCCGGGCAGGTCCACTTTTAAATGCAGTGCAACCCTGGCCGGACGGGGAGTAAGCACGTAAACCCGGCCGGATAGCAAAAGCGCCTCATCAATGTCATGCGTAACAAAAAAAATCGCCTGTCTGAAATTGGCCCAGATTTCCAGCAGCCAGAGCTGCATCCTGGTCCTGGTTATGGCGTCCAAAGCACCGAAGGGCTCGTCCAGCAATAAGACCGGGCGTCGTGCCAGAACTGTCCGCATCAGTGCCGCCCGCTGCCGCATTCCACCGGAGAGTTCAGACGGGTAACTGTTTTCAAAGCCGGCCAGGCCGAACAACGACATCAATTCCCGCGCTTCCCGCCTCGCCTCCTTCCTGCTTACCCCATCCACCTCCCGGGCCAAAATTACATTGTCAAGCAGTGATCGCCACGGCAGCAGCAGGTCTTTCTGCGGCATGTAGGAGACAACCTCCCCCGCACCAACCCCTTCCCGGCCGTTAAACAGCACTTTACCCCGGTCCGGCTCGGCCAGGCCGCAGATAATATTGAACAAGGTGCTTTTGCCGCAGCCGCTGGGCCCGATCAAACTAACAAACTCCCCTTGCCCTATCTGTGCCGACACCCCGTCCAATACAACCAGCCGCTTACCGTCCAGTTCATACGACTTCCCCACATCCTCCAATAAAATTACCAACTCTTCCCCTCCTTCGGGGTCAGGCTTAAACGTCCCTTTCTTTATTTCTCCGGTAAAAACTCGTTGGTATACGCCTTTTCTGTATCTATCATTTGGGGCAGCAGTTTGCGCTCATACATCCACCTGGCGTAACGCTCCCATACTTCACCCTTTTGTTCACCCCAGCGAGCTGCATCATCTTGATAGCGGGGGCTGAGGTATTCCTGGCTGGCCAGCACCAGTTTTGCATCTGATTCCGGCGCATATTTGAGCAGTATTTGCGCTGCCTCATCCGGGTGCTGCGCAGCATACTCATAGCCTTTAGCTGTAGCCCGCATAAATTTTTTAACCAGCTCCGGGTTTTCCGCAACCAGTTTTTCTCCGGTAATCAGCACCGGAGTGTAGTAATCCAGCGCCGGGTCAAGCTTGCGCAGTTCCAGGAAATTAAGGTCAATACCCCTTTGTTCGGCTTCAATGCCGGTCCAGCCGTAATAGATCCAGGCAAAATCAACATCACGCTCAATGGCGGTAAAGAAATCCGCGGTACCGATGTTGAAAATTTCCACTTTGGAAAAATCACCGCCATCGCCTTCCACCACAGCTTTTATCATTGCTTCCTCAGTGGGGGAGCCCCAACCTCCATAGCGTTTCCCTTCCATTTCTTTTGCCCTGGTGATGCCGGTTTCTTTTTTAGAAGCAAAACCGGAAGTATTATGCTGTATAACCGTGGCAATTGATACTACCGGCACGTCACTGGACCTGGCCAGGGTTACGTCCTCCTGGTAGCTTACTCCAAATTGCGCCTTGCCGGTGGCAACCAACTGAGTGGTCCCGCCTTCGGTTGGCTCCACTATCCTGGTATTAAGGCCTTCTTCTTTGTACCAGCCTTTATCCAGGGCCACATAAAGTCCGGTATGATTGGTGTTGGGTACCCAGTCAAGCATTACCGTTACATCCCGGGGCTCCGCTTTTGCGGCAGCATCTTCTTTGACGGCAGCCCCTTCTTTATTCCCGGCAGCACAACCTGCGTTAGCCAACAGGGCTAATGCCAGCAACAACACCATCGCATATTTTTTAACCATTATTCCTGCTCCTCTCCTTAAAATACCACGGCATGGCCAGCCTGGCCAAAAGAATAATTAGTACAAACAGCAGCAAACTAACTGAAGAGATCACAATGATAGCCGCAAACACCCGGTCTAATTGATAAGAATGGGAGGCCCTGGTCATAAATACCCCCAGGCCACTGCCGGCCCCCAGCCACTCACCGATCACCGCGCCCATAACAGCATAAGTGCCTGCGATCTTTAAGCCGGAAAAAAAAGAAGGCAGGGCGGCCGGGAACCGAACCGTTTTAATTATTTTCCAGTTACTTGCACCCATAACCCGCAATAAATCAACCATACCGGGCTCGGCCGCTTCCATGCCCTCCACCATACTAACCGCTATCGGGAAAAAACAAACCAACGCCACTACGATCACCTTGGGCAGCAGTCCCAGCCCGAACCAGATTAACAGCAGCGGAGCAATTGAGATAATCGGCACTGTTTGGGACAGCACCAGCAAAGGATAGATCCCCCGTTTGAACCAGGGGGAAGAATCCATGAGCACAGCCACCGCCGAGGCGAGAAAAACGGCTGCCAGCAGCCCGGACGCAGCTGCCATTAAGGTACTCTTGGAGTGATAAAGCAGCAGCGGCAGCATGTCTTTAAGGGCTGCAGCAACCTGCCACGGCGCAGGAAGCAGCCAGGCCTCGATTCCTGAAAAAGTTACTGCACCCTGCCAAATTGCAATCAGGGCAACAATACAAACCAGCGGAGCTGTAAATTTGTTACCGCGGGGCATTTCTATATTTACCAACCTTTTCTTCCATGGTAACCCCTTGCGGCGCATAATCAATTTTTACAATTGTCATAACCCGTTTTGCGCCGGCATCAATACACGCCTGCTGGGCGTTTTTAACAATATCCAACAGTTCGTCAAGCTCGCCCTCCATGGTGGTTTCCATCGGCCCGACCTCATATTTGACACCGGAGTGCTGAACCACTTCAATGGCCCTGTCAACAACCGCATAGCTGTTTCCGTCCGGCACCTGCGGCAAAACTTGAAAGCTTACATTAATTACTGCCATGCAATTCACCTCGCTGATTAATTTTTATCAACAACAGCAGGCCGGAATCAATAGTTATCTCCGCCCTGTCTGCAGCCAACCGGTTGCTGATTCCATAGGGGTTGCCGATAACAAATTCGGCATCACGCAAAGGCCATTTAGCCCCTGTCACGTTAATTCCCGTAACTTTCGCTGTCAATGGCAGCAGGGAAAACAATTCTCCCGCCGCACCTTCCACTACGGTGCGTTCACCGGGAGACACCAAACTAATATCGTTAAACTCGTTGACAATCCTCGCCCGCACACCCTGCTCCCTGGCAACCGCCAGCAGGTGGATGTTGGCCAGTGAATGATCAAACCTTGTCCCCAAGGCACCCAGGATTATTATCTCCCCGGGCTTGCCGGCCAGCGCCTCGGCCACGGCCAGGGCGGTATCGGTGTCGTCTTTTTCTGCCGGATGTTCCTTAATAACTGAACCAAGTTTTTTAAACTTATCCAGTAATCCGCGGTCAATGGAATCCATGTCACCGATGATCATATCAGGCACAATGCCTAAACTGTCGATATAGCGGGCGCCACCATCAACACAAATGACTCTGTCCTCCGGTTTAATCATTTCAGCCAGCCAGCTTGCCTCGCCGGCGCTGCCGCCGGTTACAACAACACAGCGCATTAAATACCTCCCAAAGTAAGTATTCAGAAGTCAGGAGTCAGGAGTCAGAATAATTATGAAGCAGTCGAATGCTTTAAAAAGACACCGAGATGCTAGGAAATCCTACTGAATTCTAACTACTGACTCCTGAATTCTAAATAAAAAACGCACCCCATAGGCCAGGTGCGCCTTTTAAGCATCAATCCTTTCCTACGCGGGCATTACCCCGATCAGGTTCATTGGGTCAGGTGCTCCCTTTGCCCTTTCTCAGCCCATCACATGAGCTCCCCAAGTATTATTTTATTATTTTTCATTTTTATGATTTTATGATAATTATATAGCTTTATAGCTTTCAGTCAACGGTATAATACTATTTATTAAAAGTATTCAGGAGTCAGGAGCCAGGACTCAGAATAATTATAAAGCAGTCGAATGCTTTAAAAAGACACCGAGATGCTAGGAAATCCTACTGAATTCTGACTACTGACTCCTGAATTCTAAATTAAACTTTATGCGCTGGCTTTAGTGTGCAAACGAGTGTTATTTGTTAATTCGCCCATAAATGAGACTAATTCCTCCGGTTTTAGCGACTGCTGACCGTCTGAAAGGGCCTGATCCGGGTTTGGGTGAACTTCCAGCATCACCCCGTCGGCGCCTGCGGCCATGGCTGCCCGGGCCACCGGCAGCACAAGCTCCCTCCGGCCCGTACCGTGACTGGGATCAGCTATCAGGGGCAGGTGAGATAATAGTTTTACCGCGGGTATAGCGTTAATATCAAAGGTATTGCGGGTATAGGTCTCAAAGCTGCGTATGCCCCGCTCGCAAAGGATAACTTCCCGGTTGCCCTCGGCCATAATATACTCGGCGGCCAGCAGCCATTCTTCCAGCGTCGCGGAGAGCCCGCGCTTAAGCATCACCGGAAATTTTAGCCGGCCCACTTCTTGCAGCAGCCCGAAGTTTTGCATGTTTCTGCTGCCAATTTGAATAATGTCGGTATAACGGCAGACATCGGAGATATGCGCTGCGTCCGTTAATTCAGTAATCACCGGCATACCGGCCGCCCGCCCGGCGTCTGCCAGAATACGCAGTCCAGCCACACCCAGGCCCTGAAAGGAATAGGGGGACGTGCGCGGCTTGTAAGCGCCACCCCGCAATATGTGTACGCCAAGTCTTTTTAATTTGCAGGCCAGCTTGACCATCATTTCCTCTTCTTCAACAGCGCAGGGCCCCGCGATAACAACAGGCGCGCCCCCACCGATGGTACAATCACCCACCCTGATAACGGTGTTTTCCACTTTGCTTTCCCGGCTGACAAGTTTATAATTGGGCAGCATTTTAGTTCACCTCCGGACCGGCCAAAGCTTGTTTGAGTTCCTCCACTTTTTTACAGACCTCGTCAACCAAGCCGGCTGAACCCGTTCGGCGGGAAACAATATTAACCAGGGCACTGCCCACCACCACTGCGTCGCAATGACGGGCAACTTTAACCGCCTGCTCCGGCCCGGAAATTCCAAAACCCACCGCTACGGGCAGCGGGCTATACTGTCGGACCGCACCGGTCATGGCGGAAAGATCGGTCATAATATTTTGCCGCTCCCCGGTTACACCCGTCACCGAAACGCAGTAAATAAATCCGCGGGCTCTGGCAGCAATCATTTGCAATCTCCCGGGCGGCGTGTTGGGCGTCACCAGCGGAATTAAATCCAGGCCGTTTTCGTCCAGTGCCTGCAGCAGCTCATCCGATTCCTCGGGCGGCAGATCAGGCACGATCAGTCCATTTCCTCCCGCCCTGGCCAGGTCGGCGGCAAATTTAGCCGGTCCATACTGCAGCACCGGGTTATAATAAGTCATCAGCACCAGGGGTATGTCGCTGCGGCTTCTAATCGCTTCAACCGCCTGAATTATACCTTGCACAGTGGCGCCTCCGGCCAGCGCCCGCTGGGAGGCAGCCTGAATGGTAGGCCCATCGGCCACCGGGTCTGAGAAGGGAACACCAAGTTCAAGCACGTCTGTCCCCGCTTCCGCCATAGCCACCGCCAATTCCACGGTGGTTTTTAAATCAGGATCACCGGCGGTGATATAAGCAATCAGGCCCTTCTGCCCTAAAGCAAGCACTTGCTCAAGTCTCGCCGTTATCCTGCTTTGGACCATTTTAGTCATTCAAGGACACCCCCATTTCCGTAGCAACGGTGTGCACATCTTTATCTCCACGGCCGGATAAATTAACAATAATCACGTTTTCCTTTGGCAATTCCCTGGCCAGGCGAATGGTTGCGGCCAGGGCGTGGCTGCTTTCCAGAGCGGGAATAATCCCTTCGGTACGACAAAGAACTTTAAATGCGTCCAGCGCCTCCCGGTCGGTGGCCGAAACATACTCGGCCCGCCCGGATTCTTTAAGGAAACTATGCTCCGGACCAACACCCGGGTAATCAAGCCCGGCCGAAATGGAGTGGACGGGAACTACCTGGCCGTCGCCGTCCTGAAGCAGGTAACTTAAAGAACCGTGCAATACCCCGGGTTTGCCTTTTGATAATGTGGCGGCGTGAAGATCGGTTTCCAGTCCGTGGCCGGCCGCCTCAACGCCAACCAACCGCACCTCCCGGTCCTCGATGAAGGGGTAAAATATACCCATAGAATTACTGCCGCCCCCAACGCAGGCAACCACGTAGTCAGGCAGCCGGCCGGCCTGTTCCAGAACCTGGCACCTGGCCTCGTCGCCGATCACCCGCTGAAAATCCCTGACGATCATTGGATAGGGATGGGGGCCCGCCACCGATCCAATCAGGTAATATGACGATGCTATATTGGTAACCCAATCCCGCATGGCCTCGTTCATTGCATCTTTAAGTGTTTTGCTGCCGGATGCCACAGGCACCACTTCGGCCCCCAGCAGTTTCATGCGGAACACGTTAAGGGATTGGCGCTGAATATCTTCTTCACCCATGTATACGGCGCACTCCAGGCCAAACATGGCCGCCACCGTGGCCGTGGCCACACCGTGCTGTCCCGCCCCGGTTTCGGCAATGATGCGTTTTTTTCCCATTCGGCGGGCCAGCAGCACCTGGCCTATGGTATTATTGATTTTATGTGCCCCGGTGTGATTAAGGTCTTCCCGTTTCAAGTAGATTTTGGCCCCGCCCAGCAATTCAGTCAACCCCCGGGCGAAGTACAGTGGGGACTGCCTGCCCACATAGTTGGCCAGATAATAACGATATTCTTCCTGAAAAGCGCTGTCATTGCGGACCTGTTCGTAAGCTTCTATTAACTCCTCCAGCGCCGGCATCAGTGTTTCGGGTACGAATTTGCCGCCGAACCGGCCATAATAGCCCCGCTCATCCGGTAATGCCAATGTCATCTATTAAACCCCCTTGGCCAGAGTGATAAACTCTTTTATTTTTTGCGCGTCCTTCTGCCCGTTCGTTTCAACCCCTCCGGAGACATCAACCGCATATGGCCTGACGGTTCGGACCGCCTCGCGCACATTGAAGGGGTTTAGCCCACCGGCCAATATCACCGGCTTCGGGCATGCTATATTTTCCAACAGAGACCAGTCGAAGGTTTTCCCGGTCCCCCCATAGCTTTTATCACAATAAGTATCAAATAAAAATGCGTCGTCTTTAAAGCCGTTCAAATCGGGTACCGGCTTGCCGTTGCCCACCCGCAGTGACCTGATTATCGGCAGGGCAAGATCTAAAGCATAGCCGGGCGGCTCGTCACCACTCAACTGAACAGCTGTGAGACCGCAGTGCCGGGCTATCTGCTCAATCTCCCCCGGCGGCGAGTTTACAAACACTCCTACCCGGGCGACAAATGGCGGCAGCTGGGCAATAATTGCGCGGGCCGTTTCCGGCTGGACCCTGCGACGACTGGGAGCAAAGACAAAACCCAACGCATCGGCTCCCGCCTCCACCGCCGCCAGGGCCATATCAACGCCGGTAATACCGCAAATTTTTACCTTAACCTGATAATCTTCGCTCATACCACGGCCACCTTCATCGCTTTGCCAACTCCCTTAAACCGCCTGACCCCATCCTGAAGATCACCTGAGGTCATTAACGACTCGCCCACCAGTATCGCGTCAGCACCATAGCTGCCCAGCGTTTCAACGTCTGTCCTGTTTTTTATTCCACTTTCGCTAACCACGGTAAAATGCGGCTTGTTGATATAACCAATTAATTCCCGTGTAGTTTTAAGATCAACCTGAAAAGACCGCAGATCCCGGTTATTAATCCCAATTATTGAAGCTTTGGCTGCTATCGCCCGTTCTATTTCATCGGGAGTGCGGGTTTCCACCAGCGCTTCCATGCCCAGCGCGCGGGTAGTTTCAATAAATTCTCCCAGTTCTTCGTCCGCCAGCGCTCCCGCTATCAACAACAAAGCGTCGGCTCCTAAAAAGCGGGACTCATAAATCTGATATAAATCTATAATAAAATCTTTTCTCAACAAAGGCTGCCGGGTCATCAGTCTGGCAGCGGCCAGATATTCCGCGGCACCACCGAAAAATTCCCTTTCGGTCAATACGGAAACCGCATCCGCTTCCGCCTCCCGGTAGGCGGCAATTGTTTCCATCAGGTTAAAATCCTTTATAATTATTCCCCTGGAGGGAGAGCGCCTCTTCACTTCGGCAATTAAGGCCACTTCCCCGGGATGCTGCAGCGCCGGACCAAACCCTACCGGAGCAAACGGCACTTCCGCCACCCACTCTTTCAGCTTTTCCAAAGGCAGGCGCTTCCTGCTATCTGCCACTTCTTCCCTTTTATGCCGCAGGATTTTTTCCAAAATGTTTTCGCTCATAGCCCCGCTGCCCTGGCTTCCCTGCAGCCCGCCGTAAACCTGACCATTTCTTCCAGTTTGGCCAGGGCGGCGCCGCTTTCAATGCTGCGTGACGCCAGGTCGACACCGACGGCAAAATCATTTGCCACTCCGGCCGCCATCAAACCCAGGGCTGCGTTAAGGACCACCGCATCATACTTGGGGCCTTTATCGCCTTTCAGCAACTTTAATATGATTGCGGCGTTTTCTTCGGGAGGTCCCCCGGCCAGCCGGTCGGCGCCGACAGGTGTAAAGCCGTAAACCGCCGGGTCCAGCTCATATTCATCAACACTTCCATCGCAAACTTCGCATACCAGTGCGGGTCCCACCGGTGAAACCTCATCCAGCCCACCGGCACCGTACACCACAAAAGCCCGCCTGGCGCCAAGCCGCACCAGCACTTCCGCCAGCACACGCACCAGCTTTGGACTGTACACGCCCAGCACCTGGGCCTGGGCACCCGCAGGGTTGGTCAGCGGGCCCAGGATGTTGAAAACAGTGCGGAAACCCAGTTCCCGGCGCGGTGCGGCGGCATACTTCATGGCCCCATGCAGCAAAGGCGCGAAAAGAAAGGCAATCCCCACCCGGTCCAGACAAACGCTAGCTTCATCCGGAGTAAGTTC
Organism: Desulfotruncus arcticus DSM 17038; assembly: GCF_900113335.1. Classification (GTDB taxonomy): domain Bacteria; phylum Bacillota; class Desulfotomaculia; order Desulfotomaculales; family Desulfallaceae; genus Desulfotruncus; species Desulfotruncus arcticus. The sequence continues at coordinate 162,763 of NZ_FOOX01000003.1, read as the reverse complement.
CAGGTTAACCCCCAGGGCTTCCAGGACATCGGCACTGCCGCAGCGGCTGGATACCGAGCGGTTGCCGTGTTTGGCCACTTTAACTCCCGCCCCGGCCAGCACCAGCGCAGCAGCCGTGGAAATATTAAACGTATTGGATCCGTCCCCTCCGGTGCCGCACGTATCTACCAGCATAGGGTGCGAGCTGGCAACAGGCGTTGCTTTACTGCGCATCACCCTGGCAAAGCCTGTTATTTCGTCAATGGTCTCACCCTTCAATTTTAACGCGGTCAACAGTCCGGCGATTTGGGCCGGTGTTGCCCCGCCCTCCATAATTTGCTCCATCGCTCCGGCAGCTTCGGTTTCGGAAAGATTCTCACCGGCCACCACTTTGTTTAATAAATCTTTAATCACTCCACTCAGCTCCTCTCAACTCTTTTTAATATATCGTGATATTAAAATATTGCAGTTATCTTCGCGCAGCCTGTAAGACCCCGCCCTCTTAGGTCGGGGATTAACAAGCTGTAAGCTCGAAATAAGTGCGACTAAGGTAGATGGGGTTAAAACCCCCACCTGAACCAAGTCTTCTTTATTATAATTAATTTAAGCCTGCCCCCTTGAGGAAGTTGGCGAGGAGGTCGAGGCCGTATTCAGAGAGCATGGATTCCGGGTGGAATTGTACGCCTTCCACCGGCAGGTGCAGGTGACGCAGACCCATAATTTCTCCTTCTTCGGTCCAAGCGGTTACCTCTAATTCAGCGGGCAGCGTCTCCCTCTCTACAATCAGAGAATGGTAGCGAACCGCTTTAAAGGGAGACGGCAGCCCAGCAAAAACTGATTGGCCATCGTGATAGATTAAGGATATTTTGCCGTGCATGGGGGTTCTGGCTTTGACAACTCTGCCGCCAAAGGCCCGCCCAATGGCCTGCAGTCCCAGGCAAACCCCCAGGATGGGCATTTTGCCTGCATATTGTTGAATTGCCTGCAGCATAATCCCGGCCTCATCCGGGATTCCCGGTCCCGGTGAAAGTACCATGTAACCCGGGGCAAGGTCCAATATTTCCGGAATGGTAACCATATTGTTGCGCTTCACCAGAACATCCTCCCCCAGCAGGGAAAGATACTGCACCAAATTATAAGTAAACGAATCGTAATTATCAATCATCAACAGCACCGTAGGTCACCCCTTTCCCGGACAAATAAAAAAGCCGGCACTCAAATGAATGAGCGCCGGCTGTATATACGCCGGTCCGCACTCATCTCAGCTCCTCTCCAACTTAAAAAAACTCAACTAATCTCAACTAAACTCTCGTAAAAAATATTAACTTATTTAATTAATTTACTACTATTAACAGCAACTGTCAACGGTTTTTTTAATTTTCCAGGCCCAGTGTTTTAAACATGGCGCCGGCTTTGCGGGCCATCTCCTCGCATTCGCTCCGCGGTTTGGAATCAGCCACAATTCCGGCACCGGCCTGAATATAAGCTGTGTCGTCTTTAACCACCAGCGTCCGGATAGCGATGGCGGTATCAAGGTTTCCGTTGAACCCCAGATAACCCGCTGAACCGGCGTAAATCCCGCGCCGGGTTGGCTCAAGCTCATCAATTATCTCCATCGCCCTGACCTTGGGCGCACCGCTTACCGTACCGGCCGGGAAACAAGCTTTAAGCGCGTCCAGGGCACCAACCCCGGGTTTCGGAACACCTTCCACCCGGGAAACAATATGCATAACATGGGAGAAATACTCTATATCCATAAAACGTGGCACTTTGACACTGCCAGGCAGGGAGACCCGCCCCAGATCATTGCGCCCCAGGTCAACCAACATCAGGTGTTCGGCTCTCTCTTTTTCGTCTTCAAGCAGCTCAGCAGCCAGGCAGTTGTCTTCCTCCGGTGTTTTGCCCCTAGGGCGTGTGCCAGCTATCGGACAGGTGGTCAAAATCCCGTTTTCCGCCCGCACCAGCATTTCAGGTGAAGATCCAACAATTTTGATCTCACCCAAATTAAAGTAGAACATATAGGGGGACGGGTTAACGCTTCTGAGCCGCCTGTAAACGGCAAAAGCATCCCCCTTGAAACCAACGGAGTAACGGCGTGAAAGCACAACCTGGATAATATCGCCCGCCCGGATATACTCCAAAGCCTGTTCTATCCGCCGCATCATAGCCTCATCCGGCAGGTCAACATTTACTGTGCCGCTTAAAGTAAAATCTGTGGGCGTAGGCAGCGGGCTAAGCAACTTCTTGTCAATTTCCGCCAGTTTATCTATCGCCCGGCAGTAGGAAGCGGCGGGATTTCGCACCTCTACCGGCATATTGATAACAAAAGTGACGCTATTCCGGACATGATCGTAGATAACTACCGTTCCGGGCACAAACTGCATACAGTCCGGCAGTTCCAGCTTATCGACGGGTGTACCCGGCAGTTTTTCAACAAACCGAACGGCATCGTACGCCAGGTAGCCCACCGCCCCGCCGTAAAACCTGGGCAAGGATTTAATCCGGGGCACCCGGTAATTGCCAAGCAAACCTGTTAGCGCCTCTAAAGGCGGGCCATCGGCAGCTGCGGATCCATCGGGGTAAATAGCTTCCCCCTTGCCATCTTTAGAGCGGAACGTCACCAGAGGGTCCATGGCTATAAAAGAATACCTGCCCAAATGGCTCCCACCCTCCACGCTTTCCAGCAGACAACAGGGCCCATTACCCGACAATTTTAGAAACAAGGTAATGGGGGTTTCGGTATCCATCACCTTTTCGGTATAAACCTGAATCAAGTTGTAATTACGGCTCAGTTCGATATATTCATTTAAATCAGGGTAAATCATATTCACATCTCCCCCAGAAAAAATAAAAAACAGCACTCAAATGAGTACCGTTTTATAAACGACACCTACTCACCTAAGCTCTTAAAAAACTCTTCTCTGCTAAACTCAACTCTTTTTCCTGTCCTGAAAAACTTATTAAGTTACTTGTAACTGGCGCTCCGTTGGTTCCCTCCGTGCGCTGCGCAATTTTCCTTATATCTTTTATAGTTATTACCATAAAAAAGGTGTATCCCCTTTCCTTATAGTATTAATTAGAGTATAAGAAGTCAACCCCAATTTATTTGAAACAGGTGATATAGTTGTTTACAACATATATTTTGACTGTCAACTTAATTTCTTTTCTCCTGTTTGGCCTGGACAAGCGCCGGGCCAAACAAGGCAGGTGGCGTATTCCTGAAAAGACACTTTTCACACTGGCGCTGGTTGGGGGAACGCCGGGAGCCCTGGCCGGAATGCGCTTATTCCGGCATAAAACCCGCCATCGCGCATTTGCCCTGGGTCTGCCGGTAATTTTACTGGTACAATTATTGCTTGCATACTATTACTACTATATGTAATTCCATGTGCACAGGAGGGTTACCATGGGGTTTACCTATGAGCAATATCAAAAACTAATCTCGCCGGCATCAGTGGTCCTGGCAGGAGTCACCAGCCGGCTTGGCCAGGACAGCAACAACCCGCTGGAAATGCTGCTGAGTTCCGGCTATAAAGGTAAGATATACGCCGTAAACCCACACGCTGACGAGATCCTGGGCGTCAAAGTTCACCGCAGCGTATTGGAGCTGCCGGAGATTCCTGATCTGGCAGTTATTTGCGCGCCCAGGGATGTCGTACCTGCCATTTTTGAAGATTGCGCCCGCCGTGGCATTAAGCTTGTGATTATTGTAGCCCAGGGCTTTACAGACGGGGATGCCGCGGGACGGGAGCTGCAAAAACAAATCAGCCGGTTGTCCCGCAGGGAGAGTATTCGCGTTCTGGGGCCCAACACGCTGGGGATAGTCAATAATTTTGCGAGTTTTAGCACATCGTTTATGAAATTTATCAACCGGACAGGCCCGGTGGGAATATTGTGTCAGTCCGGCATTTTCATGACGGCATCGGAAATTTTTTCGGGCGGCATTGGCATTGGTATAGACACCGGCAATACTTCCGACCTTGATTTTGCCAATATGCTGCCCCATTTAGCCGCCGACCCCCGCATTGGTGTAATCAACCTGCACCTGGAAGGCATGGGCGACGGCCGTAAATTTATGGCTGCGGCAGCTGCCGCCTCCCGAAAAAAGCCGGTGCTGGCGCTAAAGACGGGACGCAGTAAAGCCGGCGCCCGGGCGGCCGGTTCCCATACGGGCTCACTTGCTGGTGAAGACGCGGTGTTTGACGCGGCACTAAAGCAGTCGGGGGTAATCCGGGTTATTGACGTTGAGGAGTTAAGCGATTACAACAGGGTTTTTCGCACCCTACCCCTGATGCGGGGTCCCCGGGTTGGCGTTGTCACCATTACCGGCGGCGGAGGCATCATTGCCGTTGACGCCTGTGCCCGTTATGGGCTAACGATTGCCGAATACAGCCCGCAAACCATGCAGGTGCTGAAAAAGTTTTTCCCCGATTGGATGGAACCGGGCAACCCGGTCGACATATGGCCGGCCAGCATGCTGCACGGCTACGGCAGCATTTATCGCCTTGTCCTGGAAACTGTCTTAAAGGATCCCGGAGTGGACGGGGTGATTTGTATCACCTCCGCCTGGACCGAGGATAATTTCCTGGATGTTTCAGACATAATCGCCGAAGCGGCCGGGTCCGCCTCAAAACCGGTTACACTATGGGCCCTGGGCAGCCGCTGGCAGGAATATGCCGCCAAATTGGAAAAGCAGGACACACTGGTGGTTTTCCCGTCGGCAAACAGAGCAGCCAGGTCCTTGGCCGCCTTATACCGGCAAAACTTGATTCAACAAAGGGAAATTCCCCACCAGAATTATAAACTTAAAAACAGCACAAACTTGCAGGTTAATCCAACTTACCAACCCAGTCTTTTGAATTACGGAGAAACAATGAATTTGTTAAAGCAATACGGCATTCCCGTGGCTGGTTGGTCAAAGGCCGCAACCGGGGAACAGGCAGTCCGGGCAGCCGAAGAATTAGGTTACCCGGTGGCGCTTAAAATTGACGGTAAAGGAATTGCTCACAAATCTGATATTGGCGGAGTAGCTTTAAATATCAGTACCGCCGAGGAATTGCTTTCCGCCTGGAAACAAATGATGAGCACCGTAAGGGCAGCGCTTCCAGAAGCGCAAATTGATGGGGTTATCATCCAAAAACATTTATCCGGAGGTACGGAGGTGCTTTTAGGAGCAAAACGGGACCCGCAATTCGGGCCGGTGGTACTTTGCGGAGCCGGGGGCATTTTTACCGAAATAATGAGCGATACTACTATGCGCATACCTCCTCTGACCCGTAATGAAATACTGGAAATGCTGCAGGAAATAAAACTATACCAGCTGCTGGAAGGTGCCAGGGGCAAGCCGGCTGCCGACATGGAGCAGCTAATCGGAACAATTACCGCCTTTTGCCGGTTAATCATGGAAGAACCAAGGATCGCCGAAATCGACATTAACCCACTGCTGGCCGGTCCACACAAAATTGCGGCACTGGATGCCCGAATCTATGTATATTAAAAAAAGCGCACAAGCGCTTTTTTTAGTTTTTAAATAAGTCGCCGCCAAGCAGGTAACACTAAACACAGAAACGGAAAAAAGGCTGGTGGCGAATAAATGCGCTTCTTTATTTTTATATTGGCTGCCCTGATGTTTTGGCCGGCCTCTAGCACGGCAGGAGACTTCTCCGATAATGACCACATACCGGGTCGCAATTATAAAGTGATGATTGGTGATCAATTATTAACGGTTACTTCACGACAGCCTTATCAGGACGATGAAATTTTTTTCCCCGATGGGCGCCATTACAGAATTAAGGATCACAAAGGTACAATATACCAGGCGGTTTCAATGGGCAAGGATAAAACCTTGCTTGGATTAAACGAGTATTTTGCCAACCTTGAAGCGGTTCCTGTTGCCACACAGGAACCGTCCGGGCGTCCTATTGCCATCTACCACACCCATACTGATGAATCTTATCTCCCATCTGATGGCAAAGCTTCTATTCCCTACCACGGCGGGATCTACCAGGTTGGGGAAAAGTTTAATCAAAAGCTTGAAGCTAACAATGTTAATACCAAGCTTGATAAAACACCCCATGACCCTCATGATGCAAACGCGTATATGCGTTCCCGGCGGACAGCTGTTAAACTGCTCAAAGAAAACCCGGCAGCTATGTTCGATATCCACCGTGACGGAGTGGATGACCCTAATGTTTACCGTGAAGATATTAAAGGTATTAAAATCAGCCAACTGCAGCTCATCGTTGGCAGACAAAACCCTAAAATGCACGCTAATTTGGATTTCGCCAAACGGCTGTTATCTTACTCCAACAAAAAGTATCCGGGCCTGGTAAAAAGTATTTATCTTGCCCATGGAAATTACAACCAGGATCTGCTTCCCACCGCCCTGCTGATCGAAGCCGGAACTTACACTAACTATAAGTCAACCGCTGAAGATGGTATAGCTCTGTTTGCCGGCATTGTGCCCGAAATGATGGGACTGATGAATCAACCCGGCCAACCGGCTCACCCCCCGGAATCAAACCGGGCACCGTTAAAAACTACTGCATTTATCATCATGCTGGTTTTAGTGGCGGGAGCAGCCTTTGTAGCCATTAATGCAGGTCCCGATGAGCTGGAAAAATTAAGACAACGAATTACCGGCCGGGTACCGATTGAAAAAGTACAACCCTATTTGGCAAGGGCCGGTGCAACACTGGACACCGGTGCCAATAGGATTAAAGAAAAATCGGCACACGTGTCCCGAAGAGCTTTCAAACACTGGTTGAAACAAGAGAAATAAACCTGAAGTTGGGAGAATTAAAGAAACACTGGTTAACCCGTGTCCCGATGAAATGCTACTGCCCCAGGACCTACTTATTGTGTGCGGGCCGGCGGAAAATCTGGCTGACCTGGAAAAATTGGCGGCGGGGAAATTCAAGGTCCGGTGACAACCCTTTCCGGTATGTAAAAAAGTTCACCCTCATGGGTGAACTTTATAGTTTAACGTTTATTCGCTTCTTTCAGGCTGTTTATTTGGTTTAACATTAGGGTTAATCTCTTTAGTCAGTGGCTTTGCAAATTCGTAGCTAAAACTGGTCGGGCTACCTTTCTTTTTAAATTTGTCTTTATCTTTCACCATAATCCCTCCTTTCTTCAGTCAGTATGACAAAAAAAGCTATAATTATACACTTATGAGATTAGGGGCATGGTCTTTTCAGTTGAATAGCATTTTTATCCTCCAGTATGATAAAATACATCAGATAAAACTACGGAGGTATGCACATGATTAATCCCATTGCCGTTAATATTGGCCCGGTACCCGTGAGGTGGTACGGAATTATTATGGCCTCTGCTTTTATAATCGGTATATACCTGGCTTACCGCAGGGCAGAGCGAAACAACATCGACCCCAACCATATACTAAACATGATTACGCTAATCATTCCGGCTTCAATTATAGGAGCGCGAATGTATTATGTGATTTTTGCCTGGGATAACTACCGCAACAATCCCATTGATGCTTTGGCCATCTGGCACGGAGGACTGGCCATTCATGGCGGCATTATCGGAGGGTTGCTGGCAGGGCTTTTTTACATTAGCCGGTATAAACTTCCTGTGTGGAAAATTGCAGACATATTGGCACCAAGTTTAATCCTGGGACAGGCCATCGGGAGATGGGGCAATTTTATCAACCAGGAAGCTCACGGGGGGCCGGTAACAGAACAATTTATCAGCCATTTTCCCGCCTTTATTAAAAACCAAATGTACATTAACGGCAGTTATTATCACCCTACTTTTCTTTATGAATCAATATGGAACTTTTTAGTGTTTTTATTTCTAATGTGGCGCTGGCCCCGGAAAAAAATTCAGGGGGAAATTGCCTTGCTGTACCTGATCCTGTATTCTGCAGGGCGGTTCTGGATTGAGGCAATGCGCACCGACAGTTTGATGCTCGGTCCCTTACGGGTGGCACAATTGGTTAGTATAGTGCTGATCATAACCGGAATTTCAGGCTTGTATTTTTTATATCGTAAAAAAAGCCACATTTAAACTTACAGGCCGGTTTAAAACCGGCCGTTTTAGTATATAAAAAAATTTTATCTCGTTAACCGCCGCTAAGACTCCCGCCTTTACAGGCGGGAGTTAAGCGGCGATAAACTCGAAATAAGTGCGACTAAGGTTCAGGTGGGGTTTTAACCTCACCTGAACCAAGTCTTCTTTATAAAAAAAACAACCCTGGTTTTAGGGTTGCAGCATTACATATAACTATTAATAAATTAGCGGAAAATTTTCATTCAGGTAAGTACTTCGACAGAATTCTATATAATCCTGCAAAATATAATTATTTTTTAAATACATCTTATACATTTCAATTAATTTCTTTGTAAAACGTATAAAGCATATTGATCTTTTTTTTTTGGCAAAATAATTATTGAGGTGATCATTTTGAAAATATTACAGCTTCTAGAAAGCATTATCGACACTGGTAAAGCGCCACAGCTTTTGCAAAGGGAAATAAATGTACTTGAAGTGAGCAATCTATGGCTTGAACTAGCTTATAGATACGATGTCATGGAAGAAACACAAATTTTATTAAACTATGTCGAAGATGCCGATTTAAAAGCCGTTTTGCAATTAGGAATTAAAAGGCTTAATAAACAAATCAACATGCTTGAGCAATGGATGAAAGATTACGCTATACCTACAGCGAATAGACATCGTGCCGTAGTTGCCGACGCCGTCAAACCAGAAGTTGTAACAGACAAATATATCTTTTTACGAATATTTTCCGGTATACAGTCATTTTTAAGTATTCATATCAATGCTTTTATACAAGCTCCCTCACCAAAATTAAGAGAAGTATTTAGAGAATTTTTATTAGAAGAAATTGGCATTTATGATAAAATTATTGAATACGGTAAGCTTAAAAATTGGATTTCCGAACCACCTGCTTTTAGAGTTTAACTGGTTCTTGGCCGTCGCGCAGTTTTTGGTATATTGACTGACCGGTATAATAATCTACTAAAGCTACTAAAGCCTGGGAGGTAGCCATAACATTAGGAATTTTCTCAGGTCCGTGGGAAAAAGCCCCATTATCCAACCGGAACTGCAATAATCCAGTTAACGGGTTGCCGCCATTTTTGACCCATGCGTCTCCGGTTGGATCTATACCCAGCATGGTCAGTGCTTGGATTACTTGAGCGCATGATTCCGCCGTGGGAATACCCCAGGCGCCAAATGACCCGTCATCGTTTTGTTGTTGTCTTAAATAAGCAAGGGCTTTTTGCACCGGATCGCAGGCAGCGTCCTGCCCAAGACAGGCCATGGCAATAATAGCCATAGCTGTCATATCAATATCTGATTCTTTTATTTCAGTGTCAATGCTAAATCCGCCGTCAGCGTTCTGATGTTCCACCAACCATTGTAATGCTTTTTCGCTATTAGGTATTTCCTGCCCTGCCGCATATAAGGAAATAACCCCCCAGATATGTGCGTTAACCATTCTAGCACCTTCACCGGACAGCGAATCGGCAAATTTACCATTAGCTTGTTGAGAGGCTATTTCACTTTCCAGCAGTTTTTTATTCCCATAAGCATTAGGACTTTTACCTGCTGCCAGCGCCCCTAAAATACTGCGCTGGTAATCGGTATTTTTAAATTCTGAGATCATTTCGCCCCTGGCAATTTGCGCTTCCCTTATTTTGGCAAATGAACCAACATCTTTACCGGCACCATAAAGCCCAATCATACCCCATTCCATAATTCCTTCATAATCAGACGCCAGCATCTCTTTTTCTAAAAATTGGGCCGTCTTGGTTATGGTTTTTGGCAATTCCAGGCTCTCCCGACCCGTACTGCCCGGCGCTGCGGACGGTAAAACAGTCAATGCCATGGCTACGATTAACAATGTTATTGATAAAATGCTTTTTTTAGTCTTCCTCATATCGACTCCTCCTTTAATTCATCAACTTTGAGGTATTCCACCTGCAATCTGTTTTTAAAGCGCTCCATGACCCTGATTAATTCCCGGCCCATAAACCACATAAATACTCCGTTGCCTACTCCATGCAAAGTATCAAACCAGATAGCGGCAGCATATGTAGCGGTAAAAGTTTGCCAAGTTAATGGATATATAAATGTAAGCCAGTGCCATGTATTCATGATCAGGCCATAAAAATAGCCCCAAAGCACGGCGAAAATCAGCAGCAGCAGGCGAGAAAGATTTTTCCCAAAATGCCGCCATAAACCAGCCGTTAACCCGGCCAGGCCCCAGGCCACCATCTGCCACGGAGTCCATGGTCCCAGCCCCAAAAAGAAACTGGACGTTAAAGCAGCCAGCGCGCCTACCGCAAATCCCGCCCCCGGGCCAAATACGTAACCGGATATGATTACTAAAAAAGTAGTTGGCTGGACATTGGGTATGACAGCAAAGGGCACTCTGCCCAAAGCAGCAATGGCTGACAATGTAGCCAGCAAAGCTATTTCCTTTGTGGAATGCCTTTTATTTTCCCAATATCCTAAAAAACCAAAAATGCTTAGTAATGCCAAGCCTAAAGCAATCAGGGACCAATTCAAATTCCAGTCCGGGTGGGCTTGAACTTGCAGAGCTATCAATATTAAAAAACTAATTACATAAATAATAAAAATAATTTTACCCCACTTCATAGCTACACCATTTAATTAGGTCTAAAGCATCCTGCAAGGTAATAACTCCATCATAAAATCCCCGGAACAATTTATTTATCTGTGAAGCGTAGTATAAAGAATTATTCATAACCTGCCGTTTCTTACCGTCGGCAACTATTTCTCCGTCAAACATTAATAACACACGGTGAGCATATTCCGACACGAATTCAATATCATGCGTCACCATAATGATAGCTACACCATCCGCCAGCAAATCCAGCAAAATCAATCCCAATTTTTCCTTCAGCAAAGAGTCCAACCCTCGCGTGGGTTCATCAAGCAATAGCAGTTGGGGCTTCAACACCAGCACCGACGCCAGGGCTACCCGCTGACGCTCCCCCCCGCTCAAATCCCTGGGATTGGCATCTTTAACATGGGCTAACGCCAACTTTTGCAAAGTTTTTTCCAGCAGATCCCCGGATTTAATACCTCTTACTGATAATCCAAAAGCCACTTCTTGATAAACCGTATCATGAAACAAATAATCATTGGGATTTTGGGACAGGTAGCCTACAGTGCCTGCCAACTCATCAACCCTCGTTTTACTGATGTTTTTACCGTGAAGGACAATTTTACCCTTCTGAGGACGCAGTAAACCGCAAATATTTTTTAGTAAAGTGCTTTTTCCACCCCCGTTTTCTCCAATCAAAGCTAAAAATTCCCCCGCCCGCACCTGCAAAGAAATGTCTTTTAAAGCAGGTTCCCAGGCTCCGGGATAAGAAAAAGAAATATTGCTAATCGCCAATAATTTATCCGGTTCATGAACCAATTTTCTATGTACCTCCGTATCACCCCCTGACAGAGAACCGGCGCTCCGCATGCCAGACCACATGGAACGCAGTTTCTGCCTGCCTTCACTAACGGTAAGAGGTATAACAGTACTTTTCGCACAGGCAAAAAATCGCGGCAACGGAGGTAAAAAAGGGCTTTTTCTTTGCAAGCCAAACCATACAGCTTCCTGGGGACTGGAATTATTAATCAACCGTCCCTCTTCCATAATCAACACCCTTTGGGCCAGGTGAAAACATCTTTCCAGTCGTTGTTCCACCAGTACCACAGTAAGGCCCAGATCCTCATTCATTCTCCTGATATTGGTAAGCAATTCCTCCGCGGCCACCGGGTCCAGTTGGGAAGTAGGCTCATCTAAAAGCAGCACTTTAGGCTGCATTGCCAGTATCGAAGCCAGTACCACTGTTTGTTTCTGGCCGCCGGAAAGATCATAAGTAGACATTTTTTTCAAAGAAGCAACATTTAAAAAATCCATTACTTCAGCTACCCGGCGTTTCATTTCCGCCAGGCCTATTCCGATATTTTCCAGACCAAACGCTATTTCTCTTTCAACATTTGTCATCACCAACTGCTGTTCAGGGTCCTGAAAAATAAAACCTATTTCCCCGGCCAGCTTTTTTTTGTCCCAATCCCTAACATTTTTTCCCTGACAGCACACTCTGCCGGATATCCTACCGCCGTAGAAGTCCGGCACCAGCCCGGACAGGGCTCTGAGCAAGGTAGATTTACCACATCCCGACCCTCCGACCAATAATACAAATTCACCTTCATTGATTTCCAGATTAACCCTGCATAAAGCCGGTTTGTTTACTCCCCCATAGTAGTAGGTTAGATTCTCCACTTCAAGTAAGGCCAATACACCCACCCCCAATTTAACAGCAACGGCAATGACAGGAAAACAATTAAAAAAACCATTACAATCATTTGCTCCGGCATCCCCCAAAGAGCGCCTAAACCGGGATAAAACTCAAAACACGCCCATTGCTTAACCATTAACACCACACCGGTCAATGCCGCAGCACCACTGGCCAACAGTACGATAATATCCCGAAGCTTTATTTTTTCCCTGGTATAATAACTGCGTCTTCCGCTGCCGTATGCCCGGCTTTGTATAGCCTCGGCGATGTTAAAGGCATTTTCCAAAGATGACATCAGCAGCACTTTGATTAATGGATAATAACTTGCTATCTTTTCCTTTAAATTACGGTGATCAAATTTTACTCCACGGGTTTGCTGCACTTCCTTAATATTTTTCAACTGTAAGACCAAATAAGGAATCATTCTGGTTGTCAGGGTCATCAGCATTACCGAACCCGGCGCCAACCGGGCAAAAAAGGAAAACGCCCGGTCGGGATTCATAGCCCGGTTATATAAAAAAAACGTTGTTATTATGACTATAAGCCGGAACCCCATATCAATCCCGTACAAAAGCGCTTCCAAAGTAAAAGTAACACATCCCACCACGGGTATGGCCGGACCGCTCCAAAGCACAGTATTCCCCAGTTTGTTAAACAGCGGGTTGATCAAAATAATCAACAATACCATGATGGTAAAAAATAGAATATATTTTTTATACTCAGAAAACCCTGCCAGCAGTTTTACTTTTATTAACAAAATAAGATAAAAAGCCAGTAATAAAACAGGGTGATTGCAAGCCAAAGTTAAAAACATCACCACGCTGAAATAGGCAATTAAAGCAACAGGATGCAGGGTTTGCAGGAACAATTTGGGGTCCTGGTAAAAGTACATGATTGTTTCACCTTCATAGATAGATTAAACTGCACCTAAATTGCATAAAAACAGCGGTAACCTAATTGGCCGGAACCGCTATAACTTGGCCATCCACCACAAGAGCGCCAAAATGTTGTTTCACCGCACCGGTGTTTTCAGTTAGAATCTTTACCGCGCTCTCCAACCCGTTTTGATCCAGACCGGTAACCAACCATACAGGGGAAGAATCACCCATGCCTGTGCCCGTGGCTATTATAGCCCCAACATTTTCATTAAATCGCCGTGATATTGTTCCATTTGTACTCAGGGCAGCAAAATAGTCCGAAGCAAGCTCTACAAACAAACCAGTTTTGTGGCGCTGCTTTTGCATTCCTTGCCAGTACGGGCTTTTTTCCAATTCGTGCCACAGGCCCACAACCAGGGTAATTTTTTTATTTTCAGCCAGCAAATCCTCATCGTATGGGTTTACTTCAATATCTTTAGCCCCCAGGTTGCGCAAATATAGTGCTAATTGTTGGCCCAGGCTTTCACATCCCGATGTAGCCAACACCATCGTTCCTGGATTAACACCGCGATAACCGCTGCGAAAGGGCTCCGGAAAGGCGCCGATCACGGCCGGGGTAAATACGGTAGAACCCCAATCATGGTAATCCCACCAAATAATCTCTCCGGAAACAGGCCGGTAATCCATTGCTCCCACCGCTGTAATGATCCCGTTCATATAATAAAACCAGTCCTTTTTCTTTTTATCGGCTCCCGTATAGCCTGAAGCCAGGCCATTGATAGATTCCACAAATCCTCCGCCATATTGGGTTTTTACTTGCAAATTATCCTGTAAAATACTCATCACCGATTCACCCGATGCCCGGGGAACCTCCCGGGCAAATATTTCCTCCCCGGCGAAATCACTGGTTACCCAGAGGCTGACTATAGGGCCGGATGATGGTTCGTTTGGAATAAACGTCGCCTCAGCACCCTCAGGTTCCTGCCGGGAGGTACTGTTTTCTTTTGGGGGGGTCTGGTGCCCACCCGGCTTCTGCGCCGTCTCTTCAGCCGATTTTACCGGCTGACGGCCATTTTCAGCCGGGTTTTCCGTTTCAATGACATTTTGTAAACCAGTGTCTTCATTAACAGCCGCATTTTGGTGGGGTGAATTTTCCTCACCGTTGTTTTTATCCAAAGCATCGCTGCCACAGCCGGCGCAGGCCAGGGCAGTCAACAGCAGCATTACCAGAAACAGCCGTTTCATATTCAGCCTCCTCTAAACCTATGAACACCTGCTGCTGCCCGCCGGGCAGCAGCAGGAAATATTACCTTAATTTAAGCAAACGGTAAATTATCACCGCAATCTGCGCGCGGTTGGAGGGAAGTTCCGGCCTAAATGTGCCGTCGGGATATCCGCTGACCAACTGTTTTTCCACTGCCGCTTGAACAGCTTCCCGCGCCCAGGGTGAAATTTTTTCCTGATCTTTAAACTCCGGCTCATGGCCGGCCGCTTGCAAATTCAAAGCCCGGACCAAAATGGCCGCAATTTGTTCCCGGCTGACGGTGTCTGCGGGATGGAAAGCTCTGTCACTAACTCCCTTGATGATTCCTTCCTTAACGGCAGCTTTAACCGGCCTCGCATACCAGCTATTCTCCTCAATGTCTGAGAAATTCAGCACATAATCAGCACTATCATCCAATTCCAATGCTTTCACCAGCATGGCGACAAATTCCGCTCTGGTAACCGGCCTGTCCGGATCAAATTTGTTCTCATCACCGGAAACAATACCTTTTACAGCCAGATACTCTATTTCTTTTTGAGCCCACCCATACGCATCGGAATCAATATCAGTAAAAAAGTCAATTTGTTTTTCCCGGATGAATACCGCAAATTTAGTAAAATGAGTAATTAATCCGGATATTTCTCCATTAGCTGCGTCAACCACCGACGGAACCGGCACCCAACATTTGGTTTGGGGGTTGTACCAGGCCACAATTGTATTTTCAGGATCGCTGAGATCTGTAAATTTAATCCTTAGAACAACCGGTTTGGCAAAACTGGTTCCTTCCGGACCGAAATTAAACACGGAAGACGCAAACCGGTAATTTATAGGCGCCTGAACATCAGCGTCGTTCTCTTCATCAACCTCGATAGCAGCATTAAGCTGCCAAGCTCCTTTTTCTACAGTGAGGCATACTTCACCGGCCTCATCACTTACATCTTCCTCATCCTCTTCAAACTTTAACTTCCAGGTAATATTTACCTGATTGTTCTGCAGTATTTTAGCCCATTGCTGCCGTTCTTGTTCCGGCATGATGTTTTCCGCACCAATAACAATAGTTGGGTCATCTAACAGATCCACAATCTGATAAAGCTCATTGTTGGAATAAGCCAATTCGGACCAATTTTCCACGAGCCGCCTCAATTGCTCTTTCACCTTTTCCCTAGCCTGCTGCAGAGCCTCCTGGCGTTCCGCGGGTATGTCAATTATAAGGTCAGCACCCGTAAGCGATTCACCATTCCCGAGATCATCTACGCTAACCGCCCAGTACCAGATAATTTCATCCCCATCTTGTACTTGATAATCAATGGCCGGTATGCCGGGTATATCTCCGTTTATTTTGTACTTCCAACCGGCAGTTCCGGACAGATCTTCGGCTATACCATCTATCTCATAAACGTAAGTGTTGCTATACCTGGCCTTGTAGGAAAGCCCCGTTTCCACCAGAGCATGAAAAATATCCGTTTTATCTTCATCCAGTTCCACTGTACCGCTGTAAAGTGTATTTTGATTTTTCCCGATCACTTTGACTCTGACTGAAACTGGCCCGCCATTATCACCGCTGCTGCCTTTTTCCTTAACGGTACAAGAAACTTCAGCGGGCACCAGCTCTGGATAATTTGGTCCATACTTCTCGGCGCGAATCTTAAGCTCTCCCGCCGCCGGAGTGTATTGCACCAGACTTTGCCCGCTGGCCATAATCTGTTCCCGGCCATTGATAATTAACCTGATATTATCCACCTGAAAATCGAACAACCCCTGGGACCAGTCATATTTCTTGGTAGGAATAGTAATATTAACCGTTTCTCCGGCCACGGGAGCCGCAGGCTGTAACTTTATCTCTGCAAAGCAAGTTATATCAGACCATGTAACCGTATCATAGGCACCAATGTAAAATACTATTTCATCACCGTCTTGCACGTTATAATCCCCGGGTCCCGATGAAAAAGCATCAACAGCTATGGCGCCATTGCGCACCACATAATACTTCCAGGAGGTACTAACATCTTTAGCTACATTTTCTCTCCCGCTTTCGCCCAAAATAACAGCAACCATTCCCCACTGATCGTAACTAATATTGTTCTCCCCGACCAATTCTTTTAGAGCATCCAGAGCGGTTCCCTCAATAGACACTTTCCCTGCCCGGAGGGTGCTGTTGTTGCCTTCCACCCTTATGCTCACTTGCGCCTTATCCGGCTCATTTCCCCCACTCGAGTTACCGTTGACTACAAAGTTGGAATAATCTATAGTCGGGCAATTCATCAGATCGGCTATAGCCAGCAAAGCTTGCCGCGTCGCCATCTCACTGCCCGCTTTACCGATTAAGTGACAAAAGGAACCATCCGACAGCCAAAAGCTAAACAAAGCATTGATTACGTTATTATCGCCATTATTCCATTTGGTTACATCCTCGCCACAAGCCACTAAACCTTGAATCACTTTAGCTATGCTTTCTGCGTTTTCATTACCGTAAGAAGCAAATCCGCCGGAGGTCAGTTGAACATCACGTAAATAATCAAGTGCCCGGTCAATTGACTCGTTCACGCCTCCCAGGTCAGTATGCTTGGCCAGGGCCATCAGCGCTACTCCGGTAACGTCCGGATCACCGGAATCACCGGAATTATCGAGCGAAAAGCCTCCGTCGCTTTTTTGTTGAATGATCAAGTAGTTAACAGCATCCGCAACATTATAACTAGCATTGGCTTTATCCAAAGCTAAAATGGAAAATATCGTATTGTTAACGGAACCTGAAAATCCTTCTCCCGGCTGCTGCATCTCAGAAAGTTCCCGTACCAGATCTCTGGGCGTATTATCCTGATCAATATAGTTTCCGGGATCCTTACCGGCAGCAAGCAAACCCAATATCGCAGAAGCGTAGTCCACAGGGCGTGAGCTTTCATCAAGCTCTATCGACCAGCCCGACAAGTCAAACCTGTCCAGTTCCCCCGCTTCCGATAATCCCACCACCTCTTCCCAGTTATCCAAGCCAGGCTTGTTTTGGTAGCAATATTCGACAACCGAATCCAGGGCATCTTCCAATGTTGCCGCATCAGCCGCGGCAGCGCTAAAACCAAATAATGTTCCCAACAATAAACAGAAAATTAAAATCAGATATGTTTTCTTAATCACTTTTAAAACTGCCTCCTCTTTGGTGATACAATACATATTCCCCAATTCCGCGTGATACTGAATCAAAAACAGTTTTTCCGATGAGGTAACCAACTTCGGTAGCCGGACCGGCATATGACAGTTTATCACCCCGCCCGGTGCAGGCCACCACAATGGCATCAGTATTGGTACCCGTCATCACCTTGCCGCCGGGCAAGGTAATTCCCTTCTCCATAAGCGCTCTAACCTTGGCCTCGGTAGCCGTGATAACTGCATTCACCATGGCCGGCCCGGTTAAATTTCCGTCTATGATCAGGATAATGTTAATTGTCCCCGGGCCGGACCAGCCGCATGTTTCTGCGGGTAACCCGGCCGCACAGCCGTTGCCCACCCCGGAGGTGCTGATTGACGCTACTTTTAATTTGTTTATTTCCGCATAGCTTATTTCTGTTTTATCCACAAAAATTGCCGTCATCAGCCCGATCACATCATCTTGCGGGTATAATTCCCGGGCTAGCTCCCGTAAGTCCCGTTCAGGGTCTCTGTCATCATACTTTTCGTCCACGGTGTGATTTATAATACAACTGGCCTGGTAGAGATCCCCTCCCATAACAGCTGAACTAAGCACGTTTAGTGGCGTGGATGACCTGACCATAAACGTATGGCACCCGGCAAGGTAAAATTTTATTCCCCCGATATCAACTTGTTTATTAAAATAAGACATCTCCATCTTAGTGCTCACAGCCCAAACCCCATTTTAAAAAAAATAATCCCCGCGAAACACCTAGAACGAGCTTTTAATTTTAAACCATTTTCAAAAGGATAGGTAAAGAAGCTACAACCGCGGGGATTAAAAAATAAACCCGGCTTCGCGGAAAGCCGGGTATTTTGATCGACAATAATCCAATTAAATTGAATTAAATGCAGACCACCTTTCACAGGAAGGGCTAACCGCGCGAGACGTTTAGGCAGGTTTCCTGACTCATGGTTCATCAGTTCATTCCGCCTTCCCAGGCATTACCCGCCCAGTGGCTATGGAATGTCCTCCCCAATTACAGTGGCCGGACCGTCCAGGATTCGCACCTGGTTCCCTTTTCTGCCCTGATTTATCATGGGCAACCTAAACTATATAAATTTTACCAATTGTAAACGTGTAAATTCTTTTTATTCTTACACTAAAATTTTGCAGCTAAAAATCCATAATATTTTGAAACTTTTCCTACAGCTTTATTGTAGCTAAAACACCGGTCAAAAATCAAAGTATAACAAATCTGTTTATTAAGTTTTTTTCCTGTATTTCATTATTATTGCTTAATTTCTCTTGAATTTTCTTAAAAATTATCGACTAACTATCGATAAATTATACAACTCAAGTGCCACCTTGAAAACCAACTGTGACCTTGTCGCCTTCCACGATAATGGGGACAGACTTCTCCGGTGCTATTTTAAGAAATTCCTTAAACAATGACTTGCTTGATAAGACATCATAATAAATATAAGGTATTCCTTTTCCCTCATAATAATCCTTGGCCGCCTGGCTAAAAGGGCACCCTGATTTACCATAAATGACGATTTTATCTTCCACCGGGACTCACCACCTTTTTAAAATTTGAGAGTATAGATCAATAATAGTAATGTATTTATTAAATCACCTCCTGCTTTTCCTTATGCTTAAAATTCTATCCCTTTTTGCGCCAAAATCCCTTGTCGCAAATGATGCTTAACTTCCCGTACTTCAATAGCAATATCTGCCATATTGGTTAATTCCTCCGGGGCATCCCGACCTGTCAACACTATTTCCAACTTCTCCGGTTTTATTTTAATTAACTCAATAACTTCTAATTTATCTATGAGCCCAAATTTTATGGAATATAAAATTTCATCTAAAATTATTAAGTCATAGTTACCGGATATCATATGTTCTTTTGCTTTTTGAAGTGCCTGGCATGCTGCCGCGCGGTGCTGCTCAATCGTGTCTTTCGTGGCAAATCTAACGAAACCAAGTCCCATCTGCTTTATAGTAAAATCAGCTCCCATTTTACCGGCTGCTATAAATTCGCCATAAACTTTAACACCTTTAATGAACTGTAGAATTAAAACCTTTTTACCCTCACCCCAAAACCTTAGCCCTTCTCCCAGGGCTGCTGTTGTTTTTCCCTTACCGTTCCCAGTATAAATAATAATGCGACCAGCTTGTTGATGCACATCCAGCCCTCCTAAATAATCAACCTCCGAAACATTTAAAAAGTTTTGCACCACTTTAATTTAAACGTTAACAAGCCCTGTAGATGCATTTTTTATTAATTTAAGCAACGCGCCTTGATCCCTGGGTAACGGTATATCACCGGCAAGTAAGCCACAAGTTACAAGTTCGCGGTATATATCAATTATCCACGTGGTTTGTAAACCACACCTATGCAACAATTCCTTTGATAAAAATATTTCTCCGGGTGTGCCCTCGCTGAGTATTGTACCGTCTTTGATTAAAAAAATATAATCAGCCCAGCCGTATGCCAAATCAACATCGTGAGTAGAAATAATAAGTGTTTTTCCCTGTTGGCTTAGCTTTTGCAGTAGGTTCATAATCTTCTGCGTCATTTGTGGGTCCAGGCCCGCCATTGGTTCATCAAAGATGATGACCTGTGGTTCCATGGCCAGTACACCTGCAATTGCCACTCTTTTTTTTTGGCCATAGCTTAAAAAATGAGTGGGCTTATTTTTTAGATCCTCAATTTCAGTTTCTTGCATGGCTTGTTCACACTTGGCCAAGGCCATCTCCCTGCTCCACCCCAGGTTTAGCGGGCCAAAAGCCACATCCTGCAGCACACTGGCAGAAAACAGCTGGCTATCGGGATCTTGAAAAACAATACCTATATTCTTGCGTAATTCCAAAAGAGAACGGTGCCTGTAATCTACTACATTGCCTTGAAATAAAATTTGTCCCCGTTTGGGGCGTAAGATACCGTTAAAATGTAAAAACAAAGTAGATTTACCGGCTCCGTTGGCGCCAAGTACAGCAATTTTTTGTCCCTCTTGTATTTTCATAGTTATACCATTTAACGCATTGGTACCATCAGAGTAGGTATATAGAACCTTATGAACTTCGATGATATTTTGTGTCATGCCAAACCTCCCGCGTTTAAGGAACAAACCACAAGCGCACCGTCAATAACGATAATTAAGCCAATGTTTCGCCAAGACCAGTGGCGTTGTTCTGTAAAAAAATGCAAATCCCCGTTATAACACCGCGAAGCCAGTGAATCATATATGGCCTGTGAATGCCGGTATGATTTAATAAACATAGACAAGAGCAACCGGCTCAAGGAATTAAATCCGGTAGGTGCAGTTTTATAACCTAGCCTGGATGATTGGGCAATATATATTTTCCCGGCCATATCTAAAAGAATAAAAATAAAACGGTAAATGAGCGTTATTAATTCTACCACCAACAAAGGCACCCGCAATCTTTTCATTATTAAAACAATGTCCGTAAGGGGGGTGGTTAGAGAAAGAAAATACAGACAGGATACAGCCCCCAGAGAACGCAATAAAAGATCCACCGCATTGTCCAAACTCTGATTTGTTACTCCAATGGTGTAATAGCCCAAACGGGTGGCCCAGATAAAATTACCTGATTCAGGAATTATAGATATTGCAACAGTTATTACACCAACAATTAAAAACAACCCCGGTATCAGCATAAGTTTTAAATAAAACCGCCAAGGCACACCAGATAATACGACCACCGCCAGGGACATCAAAAGGGTTATGGCCAAGCAAGTAATGGCAGTGTTTAAAGCAAAACATACCGTCAGGGTTCCGGCAAAAAAGATAAATTTTTCACCGGGATGAACATAGGAAAGTTTGTTATTATATGCATAATAATCCATTAATAACATAATTAATCCTGATCCACCTTTTTTCTACCTTTTAGATAGCCCAGATAATAACAAACAACACCTGCCCCCAATGCCCCTTGCAATACAAAAAGAAGACTCTCTATTTCCCCGCTCGGGGGCTCCCAAATAGAATTAAACCACGGCTCATATTCAGGCTGGATATCAGTAATGGCTTCTTCAGCTTTTCCATCGGCCCCCTCGAATTCAGCATTATTTTGATATACCAGTGGAAACACCACCAGTGCCACCACTACAAATAACAACAGCATATTTTTATTAACAATTGTTTTCATTTGCTTATGGCACCTTCCTGCGGTAATATGGATAGTTCTATCAGTTCATCTTTACTGTAAGTACACAGCAAATTAAAAACCAATATAGTTAAAATTCCTTCACTTATAGCCAATGGGATTTGTGTAAAGGCAAAAATGGAAGCAAATTTCCCCCAAGCTACCATAAAACCCCCTGCTGCATCCGGAAAAGCCCAAGCCAGTTGCAATGACGTCATGATGTATGTCGCCAAATCACCCAGCGCAGCACCCAGAAAAACGGCTAACCCCAGCGGAACCCCTACCTGCTTGCTTATTTTATAGACGCCGCATACCACCAGCGGGCCAATAACGGCCATTGAAAAAGCATTAGCACCTAAAGTGGTCAACCCTCCGTGGGCCAGTAAAAGCGCTTGAAATAAAAGAACAATGCTACCCAATACAGCCATAACAACGGGACCGAATAAAATCGTTCCCAAACCCACTCCCGTCGGGTGGGAACAGCTCCCAGTCACTGATGGTATCTTCAGGGCGGAAAGAGCAAAGGCAAATGCCCCGACAAAAGCCAAAAGCATTTTTAGTTTTGGATTCAAACTAACAATTCTATTGATCGAAATCAGACCCCATGCAAAAAAAGGGAGAGTAAATAAGTACCAAAATCCGCACCAGAAAGGTGGTAAAAACCCTTCCATAATATGCATAGCATACGCCGTATTGGGAGAAACAAAAGGTAACAAAAGTATGTAAATCAACACTATAATTTTAATCTTCCTAATTGGCATACCCACATTCCCCATTCCAATTGTTTACATAATATTTTTATATTTTTAAAATAATAAAAATAGTCTGGCAATGGGGCCGGTAGTTAGACACCAACCCCATCCGCCATGCGCTACGAAAGGTTAAACCTTTCTACCACAAAAAACTTACAAACAATGCAAAAGAGTTATGTTATCAGGAGGTCAAAGGCTGCCAAGGGTCCTTTAACCATAATTAGAAAATTTTCTATCAGGTAGTTATGATCCCGCTTTACATGTTTAAATAATATATACATTTCTCCTTCCGGCAACCATGCGGGTGCCGGTGGGCATCCTGACATTTAATCTCTTTCGTGCAAGGAAGCTGCATATCAAAGTACTCTTTAGTTAGTTGGCAACTTAAAATTAACGCTGTGCGTATAAAGTTTTTACAGCAGCATGGTCCGGTTTGATTGGCTAATGCGCTTATAATTCGGGAAACAACATGCATAGTAATAGCAGTTTCTTTATCTTTGGGACAAGCTGCTCCAAGAATTACACTAAAAGATGCACCGATTGCCACAGCCACACCACAAATACCGGTTAAACCACAATAAGCACCGACAGCTTGTTTTTGAGTTCGGTTAAAGGTTTCGATAATTTGGTTATCAGTTATCTTTATAGTCCCATGATTTTTTACAGCAGCTAAAAAGGAGCCGGCAGCAACCAAAGCATGCTCGCAACCCAGCATGGGAAGATGTGCTAATTTAATCATTGCTTCAGCTATATCAATTGGATTGCTACATTTAACAGAAAGTGTCAGTCGCAAGATAATTTCATAAGAGCTTTTCCCATGGCAATTATCACATATATAATGATTATTTGAGCAATAAACATAACCGGTTTCCTTTTGGCCGCAATACATACATATAAACTCTTGACCCATTTTAAGATAATCCAATTGATTGCCACACACTAAACAATTTTCCTTATTCTCTTTAAGGTGTTGACCTACACCTTGTTCAGTAGATCCTCAGCAACTATCCCCATAACCAGCTTTCTTAATAGTCAGTAGCAAAACCCTCCCCTCTTTTGGGGTAAAGAATTAGAAGATAAGTTAAAAATATATATAGTTACTTAGCTTATTAACTATCAAAGATTCAAAAAAGCCTAAACCATTTACATATGTTTCAATTGGCAAGCCCGTATAGTCAAACATTTCCAATAGCTCATAATCAGATATTTTCACCAATCCATTATCTATTAACAACATTTTTTCGCAATAACCAAACTTCTGACGGGCTTCTATTTTATCCCATTTAAGCGTTTTTTGAAAAATCAGCTTCCAGTTTTCCAACCATCCTCCTGTAAGAAAGAATGTTTTATTTAATGTGGACTGTTTCTCTACCTCCGGCCCCAATATCATATCAACACAATTTTGGGCTCCTATCAAAATGGCATTATTAGCTTCTATAATTTGTTCCATATCCGGGCAACATTTATTCCCATATATAACAAATGCGTTATTTGAATTACTTAGGAACTTATTAATTTCTGAGCATAATTTTTGCGGATCAACATGTAAAGTACAGTCTAAATATACTAACTCCGCTTCAATATCTATTTTATTAATAATATATTCGATCTCTCGCTTAAGAATTGAACAACACAAAATTGTTATCATTACACACACCCAATTTACTAGTTATGGTACACCCCCGGACAGTTTTCCGGATGTGCAGGGTATACGGCAATTAGGGTCTGGAGAGAATTTATGAATGTACGTTTATAGTGGCATCCTTGGGTAACGCCAGGTCAGCAGCTACTTCAACACCTTTAAGAATCCCCAAAGGCACTAAACAGGTAGGATGAGCCATGCCTTTTATAAGTGTCTTGTATATATTTGTTTCATGTAATTTACAAAAAAGTTCTTTATATACATCAATACTTTTTATGTCCCCGGCTACTTTTTTAATATTGGGACAATCCGTTTCAATATTAACCTCAACAACTCTTTTATTTATTTTTTTAACTGTTACTTTAGTAATAAAACCACATATGCCGGGGCTGATTTCTACAACTGCCATGTGCTGGCCTCCTTAATATTATCTCGTCCCCTCGGACAAACCATTATACATAGACCGCAAATGGCTTTCCCTAAAACTTGCTTGTTTCTTTCTAAATGCTCTCTACATAAACTGTAATTTAAATTGGGTCTGATCAGTCCACGTACCCACTTCCAGTCGTTAATTGCTTCCACCGGACAAATATTGATACATTTTTTACAATTACCGCATTTACTCGTTAAATAGGGCTTGTCACTGACCTTTAACGGTGCATCTGTTAATACTGTAGCCCAGCTTAAGCGCGGGCCGTAGTGTTCATTGATCAAAAGACCGCTTTTACCTACCCATCCCAAACCAGAGCATGTTGCAGCAGTTTTATGAGGGAAAAGAGGATAAAGTTTAGCGATAAAACGATTATCATCACGCATTGAATCAGGGGGGATGGCAAGACTTTTATATCCATAACTCTTTAATATGGAAACGACAGTTTTTTGAATAAGCTTAAGTTTTTTGTCAACGCCAATCAACTGGTTGGAATATGCCAATATTTTAGGAGTTTTAATTACCTCAACCGGAGAATGTTTTATAGCAATAGATATAGCACAGGAAAGATGTTGTAATTCATTGGCCAGCCCAACGCTAACATCCCCAAAGCCAACCAATGTTCCGCCCAATTTTATTATTAAATTTTTTAGATTCTCGGCTGTCAGCTCCCGAAGCCAAACTTTAGCCATAATTCCCTCCAGCATGCCCACAAATTTTCAGATAAACTATAAGCTTAGTCATCATTTGTGATTTTAATTACTACGTCTTTAGGTAGAGCCCCGCCCAATTCAACTTGAATAGTTTTTATAATTGCACATGGAACAGGACAATCGGAATTATGCAATCGTTTACTGGCTGCTTTGTAAATATAAGAATCAACAATACTACCAAATACGCCTTTTGAACAATCCACCTCAGCCAAATCTTCATTTAGATTACGTATGTCTGTACAAGCACTTATTATTTGGACATTAACCTTTAATTTATCAATTTTTTTAACTTTAATTACAGTTGTGAATCCACAAGCTCCAGCACGTACTTTGGCCTTAGCCATTTACTGGTTCCCCTCT
This sequence comes from Desulfotruncus arcticus DSM 17038, assembly GCF_900113335.1. Taxonomy (GTDB): domain Bacteria; phylum Bacillota; class Desulfotomaculia; order Desulfotomaculales; family Desulfallaceae; genus Desulfotruncus; species Desulfotruncus arcticus. The sequence goes on along the minus strand of NZ_FOOX01000003.1, from coordinate 137,134 downwards.
CCCATTTCACGCCTGTATTTTGAATATAGCGTAGATTTTTTCAATTTATAATATAATATTAGTATTAGATGAACAAGTAGTTCGTGTTTCTGCTAACTGTTTTTTGTCCATAGTCAAGGGGTAACCATATTCTTAAACGGTGGTCAAACTTGGTGGATAATCGATCTGAAATTATCCACCAAGTTCATAACCAAGCGGCCTGCGTAATATTATTTATTTTTTCTAACCCATTTTTCTGCCCCATATTGCTTAACCGTATCTACCATGGCTTTAACATTAGCCACAGGGGCTTCGGGCCAGATATCACAACTGGGCCATACCGAATCAACGCTTGCCTCCATAGCATTGATAGTTGCCTGCGCTACATCATCAGGAGTCCCCAGCACCAAAACACTGTATGCATCGATATTGCCAAAAATCAAAGGATCATAGCCGATATCTTCCCTGCTCTTTTGCAGATTATTTTTGATTTCAACGCTAATGGCATCAGCACCGCTGGCCAACATATTTTTCATAACGATATTCGTGCTGCCACAGATATGCAATACATTAGGCGAACCAATATTAGCAAAAATCCTTTCTAAATGAGGATCAATCACCTGTTTGAAATTTCTCGGACTCAGCACATCCGTAGTAGCACCCATTTCCCTAATACAAATATAATCAGCACCTGCTTCACGGAATTTTGCCGCCATAGTGATAACAAGATCAGTAAGTACCTCCAGCATGCCATTTACCAGATCAGGTTTCTTAAATACCAGCTTAAACAAATCATTTAAATCCATAATCTGTCCTGCCATGGTAAATGGACCCAATAGCCAGCCGCAGACGGCTGCTTCATTTCCCACGTCGTTTTTTAACAGGTTTAAAGCTTCCAATACTACAGGGTAACGTCCTTTTTCCCATACCTTATCAGGTATTGTAAGTGTCTTCATCTCTTCTTCGTTATGAATTATTTTTTCTTTAATTGTTGGATAAAGTAGTTGGTTAACATCTTCATAAGCATTCATAACACAACCGAGGGCTTCGGCATCAACACACATATCATAAGGCACCACCACACTTTCCATACCGGTGGCCCGATACGTATAAGCAGCTGTTTTGGCCATCTTGACAGCGTCTCCATGCACAGTGGGGAATTTATATCCATGCTCTTCCAAGCTGGCTGTTAATACACTGCCCATACCACTAAAACAAGCCATTCTGTCCGCATCTTTATTAGTTAATATATTTAGAACTCTTTCTTTGGAATTCACGTTATCATCCTCCACCAATTAAATTATCTATGCAATTTTACCGCCGGGATTTTTGATTGACATGTCGTAAATTTCTTTTACATTAATTTTCACTACGGCCAACGGATCAGGAAGCCTGAGTCTATGCAGGTTTTCGCAAAACAAGTCATAAACAGGTCCGCTCGTAACCAGTTCCGCATTTCCGCAAAACCGGTATCCGGCAAGAGAGTTTCTGTCAGCAACAACAACAGCCACATTATGGTTATTTTGTATATTGTTATAGGTTTTTTTACCTACAATTTCCGCAAAAGCAATAGTATTATCATCCAGCACGGTAGTGGACCCTTTAGGTGCGACGCTTGGCACTCCGTTACTATCCACAGTGGCGATAAAACACTGGTTTTGCGTAACCATTTCCTTCATCTCTTGACTAATCAAGACCATAGTAGTCCCTCCCGTCACTAGGAAAGCTGTTTGGCAAAGTCGCCGAAGAATTTATACAGCGGGTGATTTTCATTATCAGGCAGCTTACCCGTTTCGTTATATACCATGGTGGCCTGCATTAGGCAGGCAGTAGCTACTGCAGGTATGATTTTAGGCAGGTTGACTACCGGGCCGCTGAATAAAAGGTCGGACCAGAAGAAAGCTGCCAGACCCTGCGCAGTAGAATTCATTGCCGTAAATCCGTCGGAACCCCACATCTCGCGGGCATTTTTCCACATATAAGTTCCGTTTGACGATGCTACGCCACATGGATAGCCAAACTCTTCTTTGACCATTTTACTGGCAATACAGGAAAATGAAGTGGAAGGTAAATTCATTACCGAGGTATCAACAAGTACGGTTTCAAAAGTACCTTCGCCAACTGAATTAAGCATATTCTTTAACCCTGTTACCCGCCCTTTAGGGGAAGGGTCATCCTGATTATATGCTTGCAACACAACGTGTTTAATTCCCATTTCCTTTAATTTGGTCACTTGTCCGGGAATATCCTTATCCCACGGTGTGATGCTATTATAAAGTAAAATATCCTGTAAACCTTTCTTGCAGCAATATTCCGCCGCCTCTAAACGGGCTTTTTCCACCCACATATCAATGCCGAACGGCCGGTCACTGATGCTAGTGTAGAAATCAACATATTCTTTCATTTCATCAGCCGATGTGGCAACCAGTGCTACCAGGGCCGGCACACCGGTTTGGTCGGAAAGCTCTTCCATCTTCTTTACATATTCTGTTGCCTTTTGCCGGTCAAATTTCTTTTCTTTCCTGCTCTCAAGTATACGGTCCCCGTTGTGGAACATAGATGCTATTAGCAGCGGTGGGTTATTACCCGGTTGCCCGCCTATTTTCCAGCTACCTAACTGAAATACTTTTTGTTCACTACTTAAAGTTAGCATTATTGACACTCCTTCCAGAAATTATCTCTTGGGTATTTTATCAAGGATATGTTGTATGCTGGGGAACTTATGGGTGGCATGGGGAAATGCCATCGCCAGGGCAAATCTATCCTGAAAGTCCGGTTCCACAGCCGTTTCCACAAACTCTACACTGTGGGCGACTTCCATTGCTTCCTTGCGTTTCCCTCTGTCCAGCAGGGCAAGCTTGGCACCGTCACCGGCAGCATTCCCGACCGCCTGCACTTTTTCCAGCTCACAGTCCGGGAACATACCCATCGTAAGAGCGCTTTCACGATCAATATAACTACCAAATGCGCCGGCCAGGGTAACACTATCCACCTTGTTCACTCCATATTTCTCCATTAAGTATTCAGCACCACAATAAAGTGCCGCCTTGGCCAGCTGAACGGCCCTAACGTCGCCCTGGGTAATGGTAACATCTTTACCAATTGAAGTTTCCTTGGCCCAAGCTAAAACATACTCGGGTCTGCCGTCTTCGCCTTTGCGAACACGGGGCGTCTTAGCTTCTAATTGTTTTAAATTAAACCTACCACTTTTATTGATAATTCCCGTTTTGAATAATTCAGCTATGATATCAATAATGGCAGAACCACAAATACCTTTAGCATCAGTTTTTTCAATATCCGGATACCATTCTTCTTTACCAATAACTTTATACGTAGGTTCCAGGCTTTCCGGATCAATTAGAATTCTTTCAATTGCTCCCGGTGCCGCCCGCATACCAAATTTAATTTGGGCGCCTTCCAGTGCCGGACCGGTAGCGCAAGAAGTACACATTAACTTTTTACTGTTGCCCACATCAATTTCACCGTTGGTTCCAATGTCAATAACCAGCCTAATTTCTTTATCTTGCTTATAGGGCTCCTCGGCAATCAAAACACTTACGTTGTCCGGACCGACAAATCCCGCTTCCACCGGCAAGGTGTGAACATTGGCGCATCTATTTACTTTTATTCCCAAATCCCTGGCCTTAATATCCAGGGAGCTTTTAACCCCCGCAGTAAAAGGTGAGCGCCCTACAAATTTCGGATCAATATTTAAGGCAATGTGTTGCATTACTGTATTGAAAACCAAAGTTACTTCCAGAATATCATTGGGTGTCATATCGATTTTTTTGGTCATTCTTGCAGCCAAAGTGTTTAACCCTTCAATAATTGCATTGTGCATTTTTTCCATACCATCATCATTCATCATATGATAAGTTATCCGGGACAAAACATCTTCGCCGTATCTAACCTGTGGGTTCATCATCGAATCACGCACTAAAGTTTCACCCGTTTTAAGGTCGCACAGGTAAGCTGCCACGGTAGTTGTACCAATATCAACGGCCAAGCCGACACATTTCTCCACCAGTCCGGACTCAACGTGTATTATTTCTTTATCATTCCAAACGGTTGCGGTTACATTCCAATTACCATCTCTTATTACATTTGGCAACTGGTTGAGACAGAAATAATCAATACCTAAATTGGGAGGCAAATTATATTTTTTGTGTAACGCCTCCGCCAGGCGCTCATAATCTCCTGTATGATCTTCCAATGTAGCCGGTTTCAACTCGACATAATATTTGGTAACCGCGGGATCAAGGTTGAAAACACGCCCCTCTTTCCCAATTTCCAACACCACCTGAGTCGCCCCGCGGCTTTCCTCCGGAACAAATACCAGTATATCTCCCTGCACTTTAGCTATGCACGCCAGACGGTAACCGTCCCCAATCATTTCCTCAGTTATAAATTTACCTTCCTCTTCGGGCTGAAACGGTGAAAGATTGCCCATCTTGGAATCAATATTGAACTTTTCAAAAAAACCTTCTTCAATTTTTACTTTGCATTTACCGCACTTTTTAGCCCCGCCGCAAACAGCTTCTATGTCGACACCCAATTCCCGGGAAGCCTCAAGCAATGTTTTTCCTTCTTCAACACGCCCTCTTCTTCCCGAAGGCTGAAAAATTACCTGATAGGTACTCATGATATTCCTCCCTTGTGCAAAATACATGAAAACTCAAAATGATCTATTACTAAATGTTTTAGTATAATTAACAAGATATTCGCCTTTGCTTATAACACTATAGTTGAATTGTCCCTGCCCCCTTAATGGGGGCAGGCGTTTAAACTGCAAATTTTATCAGGATTAAGAAATATCCTTTAGGGAGGATACCATATTAATGGCATCCTGAAGGGCATTGCTTGCGTTGGGAGCATAGCCGTCTGCCCCCCACTTGCCGGCGATTTCTTCAGTAACCGGCGCACCACCGATCATTATCTTAGCTTTAGGATTCTTTTCCTTTATCTGCTTAATAATATCCTTCATACCTACCATAGTGGTAGTCATCATAGCAGACAGGGCTACAATTTCGGAATCGGTTTTTAGTTGTTCTTCCACAAACTTTTCCAAGGGAACATCCCTGCCAAGATCATGAACAGTAAAACCAGCTGCATCAAACATCATCTTCACGATATTCTTTCCAATATCATGCACGTCACCCTGCACCACGCCCATAACTACCTGACCTTTTACTCTGGCGTTTGCTTCATCACCTTTTAACAGGGGACGAAGTATATGAAGGCCCGCATACATGGCATCGGCACACATTAAAAGTTCCGGCACGAAATATTCTTGCTCTTCATAAAGCCTACCACATTCCTGCATACCCACAACCAGCCCGTCAAACACAGCCTTGTGTGGATCAAGCTTCTCTTCCAATGCTATGTTTACTGTCTCTACGATACCTTCTTCATCATAATTAACGACTCCGTCCGCTAATGCTTTCAACAGTTCTTGTTCCCTTTCCGGTGTCAAATAAAACATCTCCTTTCAGCTATTTATTCACGTTATTATTTAAATGGCTTATTTATAAACACCATAAGTTTTAGCAGCTTCTACCATAGCCATGGCATTAAGTATTGTACCGTTGGGTGGATATTCACAACCGGGAGCCAGAATAAACTTGCCATCGGTGACTTTAAATGTTTCAATGCACTGCCTACATGCTTCCATTGTCTGCTGGTAATCATAAGAAAGAGCCATCTCCGAAGGTGTTACATACCCAATGGTTATAATTTGGTTGCCCCATTTTTGGGCATGTTCTTCCCAAGTTTTACAATCATCTGCCGGGTAAGCATGTGAGATAGCTACTGGATCAAGCCATTTTTGCTGAGCATCAAAATAGATACCATTACCACAGTTATGCAGCGTTACCGGCAATCCAGTCGCTCTCATTGCATCCATTACCTTTTTCGCAGGCTCTCCTTCTATTTTTTCCCACATTTTCTTTCTCATAATTGTCTGGGATGCGTACAGAGTATCCAACATTAATGCGTGGCAGCCTGCTTCAGCCATTGCCTTGGCATACTCGCACAAAACATCCGCAATGACATCTTCGGCGTACAATACGGCATCAGGCTTTTTAAGACAATCCATGAATACCTGTTCATGGCCACGCATGGCCGATAAAACTCCTAAAGGTCCGTAAATGAACCCACAAAGGGCTACTTCCTTACCTATCCTTTTGGACAGAATATTAATAACTTGTAAAACATAGCTCATTCTAGGTGTTTCGCGGGGATTAATTCTCTCTATTTTATAGTAATCTTCAACGGACTTAACTACTGGTACAGTTGTATCAGAGTAGGCCGTGCTTCGAATGGGATAAACAACTTTTTGCCCAAAATCAGCTGCTTCTACTGACAGGTCAATTAATAATGTAAGCGCGTCATCCCCTACCAGTTTCTGCCCCTGGATTAAAGATTCCGCACACTCTTCCGGGTCTGTAGACCATTTGGGGTAGTCAACTCCCAATACCCTGCGGGAAGCACCGTTAAATAATGCACACACAGGTACCCGGTCCGGTTTTTTGCCACTTAAAACCGCTGCTGTCCTTTCGAGACCTGTCATTTCTTGGCCTTGAAATAAAGACGCCACCATCATACCTCCCAAATTATTTTTTAATAATTCTGGATATTGACTTAATAAAAAATCTTCTAAACATTATACCTGCATTCTTCTCTGAGCTCCCCTTAATTCAATAGAAGAAGGCCTGTATATATCACCTCCTCCATGTTATTAAGGCTGAATGGCAGTTCCGCTCTCTCGGCTGTTTTAATAACGTCAATCCCCATCGCTTCCGCACTCGGACGAGACTGCGTCGGGTTCCTACAGGGTAAACCTGATCCGATCCCAACACATTCATCACAAATACGACAAGTTGATGCGCTTAGACCTGCCGAAAGGTAAAACCCCAGCTCAAGAGCTTTCTTTTCCAAATAACCCAACAGCAACTGAGTATCCCGTTCAGCCTTAATTAATGATTTTTCGTCTGCCCCCGCAGATTTAACCTGTACTACCAAGGCAACAGAGTATTTAGATAAAACCTCCCTAAATTTTGCTACCGGCATGGTGTTGGGGGGACAACGCAAATTATTGTTATAATTCGGGCAGTAGGGAACCTGACATTTAAGCCGGACCCTTTCGTCCACAACTATTTGGCTGGCTGGTATTAGAACTGCTTTATAGGCGCCCTCTAGTACAGCATAGTCTATAAGACCGTTGATTTTTTTCAACATGTGATAAAACCTAACCCTCCTTTATTTAAACAGTTAACTTTTTATACAGTTCCGGCAATTTGACGGGCAGTAATTCTATATTATCAATAACTATATAACCGATTGAACCAATAATTTTTTCCAGGTATTCCTTGCCCTTACTGTCTACGGTAATACAAAATGGTGTTATTAGTTTCATTCTGGCTTCACTGATAGCTACCCTGGAATCTTCCTGGGCATACAGCAATTCATCGTGCTGGATCCATGCTTTAAGATCATTTGTATCAAACTCCGCACGGTAGCCCTCGTCATAAGGTCTCCCATCACTAAGCAGGATAAGCAGTCTTACTGATGCTTCGATTTTTTCAAGTTTTCGTATAGCGTGACGAACAGCCGCTCCAAGACGGGTTTGCCCCCCGCTCCTAAAGCCACCAAAACGCTGTTTAACTTCCGTGTTATAACTCTCATTAAACTCTTTAACAATGTAAAAGTTAACTCTTTCCCGGCCCTCGCTGTTAAAACCATAAATCGCGTACTTATCCCCTAAGATTTCCAGAGCCTCCGCCATAATAACAACTGATTCTTTTTCCACGTCTAAAATCGTTTTACCGCTTTCCAACCTTTGGTCAGTCGAATCACTTAAATCTACCAGAAAGGCTACAGCAACATCCCTGACGCGTTTATCTCTCCTGATATAAAACCCCCCGGGCGAGGCCACACCTCTCTTTTTGTCTATCCAGGTTTCTACTATTGCGTCTAAATCTTCCTGATCCCCATCCTCTTGCCTGCGATAGCGCCTAAACCTGTCCGGCCTCAACAAGGCAAAATACCTTTTTAAAGAAGAAACCAAGCCATAATAAGTTGACAAAGTGTCTCGCACAAAATAAGCAGAACTTGGTCTTAATTCAATTTCCAAGACGCGTGTCCAATCAGGTTTGTAACCCAATAAAGTACAGTCCCATTCATCGTAATATTCAATAGCTTTATATGATTCGCTTTCTTCTTGTAATAATTTCTTAATTAGGTCTTTTAAATGGCTTATTAGCTGATTTTTTTTAGCAGCATTTAGATCACTTAAAGCCTTGGTGCCGGAATAATTATCATTACTTAATAATCCAGACCAAGAGTATTCACTTTCTACTTCTTTAGATGCAGCAATCAACTCAGGACATAATTTCCCCCTATGCAGCACATAATGACATGGTTTGTATAAGTTAATATTACCTATTTTATTTTTTATATATAAATACCACTTTGTTGCCAAAATTAAGCTGTCCTTAACTGATGCATCCTTATTAATTATAGTACTGAAAGTTCTAACATAATAATTGTTATTGTCTTTTATTTTATTTAGCTTATTTACAGATAAATCAATAATTGTCTTTAATGAGCTGGCAAGTAAATCACTACCTTCCAAATCTAATAGATCAGGCATACCAGTGCAATCCAGCTCTTTTTCAATTCCAGGGTATCTTTTTTGTAGTGCCATTTCTACCCTGGCATCTTCAATATATTCAAACAGATCTTTAATCAAATCGTAGTTATCAAACATTTTGAAATAGTCATACAACCCAGCGATATTTTTTGATTTTAAAATATTAAATGCATTGGCAATGTAAGTTATTTCATCATCAGTTATTTCATATGTACCTTCCAGTATATGGGCTATTTCATGGATAAGAAAAGACTTGTATAATTTTATGTTGTCCTCCACCGTAGGGTAAACGCTTAAAAATCTGGGAAGATAAATTCTTTTACCGTCACCGGTGGCATAATTTACACTTTGCTCAGTTAATTGCTTCGGCAATAAGGCAGCAGGCTTTATAATTATTTCCTTGTTAAAAAATGCTGTCGCATAATATGTTAAACTTTTAGTCACATCTTCCAAAGAAATACCCTGTCTAAATGATATTAAAAATCTTTTACTTTCTCTTGTCTGCAGAGCAACATTCTCACAAAATCTTGTTTCTTCGTTTGAGAACTCTTCAAGCACATGACGATACCAGTTCGCATATTCATGAACGTTTAATTCTTCAAAAGCCAGCTCGCTGGAGTTTACCAAAGCTTTAGCCGCTTTCTTACTATTATTGCTGATATTCAACACAATATCAGCCCATATTACCAACCCATCAATTTTTATCTTGGGTATCACTTGGCAACTGGATTTTATGAAACATATAGCTATATCCAAGTCAATCGAATAGATTTTTCCCATCCAAGCAGGCCATATTTTCAACATTCTCTTAAAGTTATGTTCACCCATATTCTGTATGAGTGATGGTGTGGCATCAAAATATGCTATGGCCAATCCTTTATCATTAAATGATAACTTTTTACCGCAGTTCATCCAATCAGCAAATATACTAAATGATATACTCGACCATAAACTACCCGCTTTAAAATATGCTTCGCCAAGACGGGTGTCAACTTTGGCAAGAAAGAGCCCTTCATTAAACCAATCGGTTATTTCTTTATCGCTTAAAAAACGATTTATAATAGGCAATGTCTTAAAAAATTCAACTGAAGCAAGCCAATTTTCCATATTAAGTTCCAGACACATATTTATAAGCATTAATTTTTTTTGTTTATTTACTTTTTTAAATATTTCGCAACTGTTTTTGATAACCCAATTACAAGTATTTAAATTGTATCTACTTAATGCTGCACAAAATTGCGCCCACAACATAAATGCATTATTTTCCAAGACCCCTTGCATAGCGGGACTATAATTCAACCAATTCCAAAGAGTCTCCCAGGGTATGCCCATTATTTCGTAAGTTTTATTTAACCACACACGCAAAAAGCTTGGGTCTTTTGTTTGTATAACCGTTTCTACAGCGTCTTTAAAAATGTCCGCAGCCTTAATATTTTTACTATCTCTTAGAGCATCATTAACCTTATCAAATATTTTTTTTGTCTCATCACAAGAACATATATGTAAAGTTAAGAGATTATCTATTTGTTTTTTATATTCTCGCTGTGTCACGATACACCTCAACTCAATTGAAAATAGATACTGTTACTTCCTCCAAGCTTTTTTGAATGGAATGGTCATCTGTAAGGGGATTAATCATAGCCACTTTTATCGACTCAGGCACTGAAATATTTTGATTAATTAATTGCGCCGCGTAGATAATTAGCCTGGTGCTAACCCCTTCTTCCAACCCCTTATTTTTTAGACTTCTGATTTTACCTGCCAACTCCACAAGCTTTTCAGCTAATGGTTCGTTAATACCAGATTCTTTACAAACAATTTCTTTTTCTTTTTCCCTGGGTGGAAAACCAAATTCCAGGGAGACAAATCTCTGTTTGGTACTTTGTTTTAAATCCTTTAAAATAGTTTGATAACCCGGGTTATAAGATACTACCAGCAAAAACTCCTCTGGCGCCTCGATCATTTCACCTTTCTTTTCTAAAGGAAGAATACGCCTGTCGTCTGTTAGGGGGTGAATGACCACAATAGTGTCCTTGCGCGCCTCAACCACTTCATCCAGGTAAAAAATTGCTCCTCTTTTCACGGCAATAGTCAATGGACCATCGACCCACTCTGTTTGGTCACCTTTTAACAAATACCTTCCTACCAAATCCGACGTAGTTAAATCTTCGTGACAGGCTACAGTAACCAATGGGCGGTTTAGTTGAAAAGCCATATACTCCAAAAACCTGGTTTTTCCGCAACCTGTAGGTCCCTTCAGTAGTACCGGTAATTTCTTCTTAGCTGCTGATTCAAAAAGTTCAACCTCATTGTTTACGGGTAAATAGAAAGGTTGTTTTTTATGTTTAAATTCACCAATTTTATAAGTAGACAAGTTTTGACACCTCTTTTAATAGATATAGATACTATTACTGCTCAATTTCTTTTAATTTTTGTTCCAGTTCTTTTCTTTGAACATCCTTGCCAATAAATATAAACTTGTTTTCTTCTACGCTTTTCATTTGTTTAAATGATATATTGCCTTCAACATAATCAAAATTCTCATAATTTTGGCCGTTATTAAATATTCCTTTGGCTCGAATTATATTTCCATACTTTCCACCATTAATATCATTAAGCAATACATCAATTTTGTTACGATCATAAAAGGAATTTTTATTAGTTACAGCAAAAGAATCAAAGCTATGATCAAAATGCAAATGTAAAAAATGTTCACCTTGTTTTTTCTCCACTTCAGGCAAATTTGCTTCACAATTAACTGCATGGATTATTATTGCAGATTGATTGTATTTTCTAATTTCTTCTTCAACAGTAACCAAGGTTTCAGGAGTAACCAAATCAACTTTATTAATCATTACAATATCTGAATTAGCCAGTTGATCAGTATAAAAATCGCCAAATAAGCCACTATGAATATTCGGTAAAAATCTGTCGGCGTCTACAATACCAATGATGGCCTCTATTTCCAAACCCAGCTTTTTCTGGATAGGTTCCAGCGCTTCAAGAATTCCAGAAGGAACAGCTAAACCCGAAGGCTCGATAATTAACCTTTCAGGATTAATTTTGGTTTTAATTTCCGTTACAGCTCTCACAAAATCATTAGCTAGAGTGCAACAAATACAACCACTTGGCAATTCTACCATGTCGATGCTTTCACCACGTTGAATCAACTCTGCATCAATACCTATGTCTCCAAATTCATTAACCAATACAGCATTGAAAGAATCTTTTTTTTGTAAAATATTACAAATACATGTAGTTTTACCGGCACCCAAAAAGCCGCAAACTATTTTTATTTTCATATTTCTCACCTCTTGTATATTTGTACAATTGAAATTTTCTCTTACTAAATATTTAGCTAAAAAAAATGAATGTTTGAATTTTTCTGTCTTTAAATCATGATATATTACACTGACAAATAATTCAAGAAAAATCATACGCCACAAAAAGTCAAATTTCGATATATTACGCCATACATCTTGTTTCTTTTTTAATTTGATTCATAATATCAATGGCAATTTTCAAAGCATGATGAGCATCTTGCCCGTAGCCACTTGCCCCCCATCTCCTGGCGACTCTTTCTGTGACCGGGGCACCACCTATTAAAACCTTTAATTCAGGAGTCTTTTCTTTAATCTTTTTTATAATCTTACGCATTTCAATCATTGTTGTACTCATCATAGTCGAAAGGCATAGTATATCAGGTTGTATTTCATCATATTTTTTAATAAATTCTTCAATAGGAACATCTCTTCCCAGATCATAAACCCAAAACCCAGAAATTTGTAACATCATTTTTACAATGTTTTTTCCTATGTCATGAATATCTCCATACACTACTCCAATAAGCACCTTACCTTTTATTGGTATATCTCTATCCTTTACTGACTTTGTTAGCATTCCAAGACCCTTGTAAAGTACATCTGCACATAAAAGCATCTCTGGTATAAAATACACCTGATCTTCATATAGTTTACCCACCTCTTCCATCCCAGGCACTAATCCATCAAAAATTGCCTTATAGGGATCGAATCCTAACTCCAGCCACTGTCTAACTGTTATTTCCATTTGCTGATCATCAAAAAAAATAACAGCATCCTTAAACTGTTGGAGTATTTCCTTCTCACAATTAGCCAACGACTTCATTGTTTCAGCCTCCTTTCATAATTATTGTTTTTAATTGAATATTTTGTAAAATGATAAAGAAATTTTTTTAATAAAGCAAAGAATTATTATTCTTAAAAAATTCAATTAATTTAATTATATATTTTACCTCATTAGCCTTAAAGTTTCTTAAAGACCTAAGCACAACTTGTACATTTGGGTCGCCCAAGACTTCAAGAACATCCTGACTAAGCGTGGCCAGCAAATCTTCAACATCCTTAGTTTCCATAAGGAGATATGATGAAGATGTATTTAAATTTTTTGCTAAAATATCTAAAGTTTCCAAAGTAGGAGTTGTCTGCCCATTCTCTATCTGGCTAATTAAACCCGGTGATAAATTGGCATTTTCAGCTAATGCTGTAATTGTTAATCCCCTATCCATACGGATTTGTCTCATCCTACTGCCAAGACTATTTACATTATCATTTTTGTCTAAAAAGTACTTAATAGTAATATTTAATCCTTCAGATATTTTTTTTAAGTTATCCAAATCAGGAACTTCAAGACCTTTTTCATATTTTGCCAATTGATTTATCGAAATATCACATATTTCAGATAGATCCTCCAAGCTTAATCCTCTACTGTTTCGCATATATTTTAGTTTTTTTCCCGTTAGAACATCTTCTTCAGCTCCCATCAAATAACTTACAGGGATATTTAAAGTAGCACTTATTTCTTTAAGTACTTGGATAGAAGGTTTACGAATATTCCTTTCAATTGAACTAAGGTAAGAAGGGGAAATTCCTATATCGTCTGCAAGATCTTTTAATGTATAACCTCTTTCCACCCTAAAATCTCGTATTATTTGACCAAAGCTCAATTTTTTACACTCCTAGCCTTACAAAATTATAATGTTTTACGATTTCATACTATCTTCAGTATATCAAATTTTTAGCCTTTCCTGTTCAAAATATTGGAGTATTGTTGAAAATCCAGCCTAATCTGTCACCAGTAGGGGACGAACCGCTGCGGAAGAGATAAACAAAGGATAAAGACAACTATTTATCATTGCTAAATAATAGGTCGGAATTTTTTTAAAAGGGCTGTTTAATTTATCTATTATTGAAGGAAATATTGCTTCTAAGGTATAATTTAGAAAACAACCGGAAGGTGAAAGGATTATACTATGTCTTTTTCCCAGTCTGCTATTGACAACCACATTTTTGCCCTGGATATCGGTACCAGGACCGTTATCGGGCTCGTCGGACATATGGAAGGAAAAAACTTTAGAGTTATCGCCGAAGAAATGGTTGAACATGAAAGCCGCTCAATGTTTGACGGGCAAATACACGATATTCCCCAGGTTGCTGAAGTGGTCGCTCAGGTAAAATCCGGTCTTGAAAAAAAAACCGGCCTGAATCTGAATAAGGTAGCCGTTGCTGCGGCAGGCCGTTCTTTAAAAACTGTCCGCTGCACAGCGGAATTGGAGCATGACGCCAACAAAGAGATTGAACTGGTAGACATCCGCAGCATTGAATTAGCAGCTTTAAGGACAGCCCATCGGGATCTCGAATCCGGCAATATTGCTGATTATTATTGCGTTGGGCATTGTGTCATTACCTATCTGCTTGACAACATGCCCGTCTCCAATTTATTTGGTCACCGCGCAGCCAAAATTGGTGTGGAAATTGTGGCTACATTTTTGCCCGTATCCGTGGTCAACAGTCTTTACGCAGTATTGCACAGAGTAAATTTAGAACCAGTCAACCTAACCCTGGAACCCATCGCAGCAATTGATGTCGCCATCCCTGCCAGTTTCCGACTGCTAAACCTGGCCCTGGTTGATATTGGAGCGGGCACTTCTGACATAGCTATTACCCGGGATGGAAGCATTATCGCTTACGGCATGGTGCCCATGGCCGGTGATGAGGTTACTGAACCCATTGTAGAGCAGTTGCTGGTTGAATTTAACGAAGCTGAAAGAATTAAAAGGTTGGCCGGCAGTTGCGATGAAATGGCTTATACAGATATACTGGGAGCAACAGGCAACATAACCAAAAAAGATTTTTTGCCAATAATTGAACCCGCCCTGGACCGGCTGGCGGATGCCATCAGCTCCAATATTCTGGATTTAAACGGAGGCATTCCACCCAAATCGGTTTTTTGTATCGGAGGAGGCGCCAAAGCCCCCCAACTGGCGGACAAGCTTGCCCAAAAACTGCAAATGGACCCGGAAAGAGTGGTAATGCGGGACAGAAGCCACTTGCGTAATGTTGCTTTTAACGAGAAAAGTTTTTTGCCCGGGCCGGAAGGGGTTACCGTAGTTGGTATTGCCACAATTGCCCTGACCAGGATGGGCTATGAATTTATGTCGGTGCGGGTAAATAGTAGTGAGTACAAGCTTTTTAACACCCGGGAAATAAATGTATCACAAGCCCTCGGCTTAATCAGGTTTGATCCCCGCAACCTAATTGGTAAAAACGGTAAAAATCTTAAATTCTACTTTAATGGAAAAGAACACCTTGTTTATGGCGAATTGGGCGAACCGGCCCGAATTTATATTAATAACAAAGAAGCAAATTTGCAATCGTCGGTAAAAGACGGAGACGATATCATGGTCATCAAGGCAGTGGACGGCAGGGATGCTTCAGCCAGAGTTTCAGACTTTATACCCCAATCAAGCGAAATTACCTTTAAATTAAACGGCACCGACAGAAACTGGAGACCCAAGGCCTTATTAAACGGTGCCGAAGCCGGACCAAACACACTGATAAAAACCGGCGACAGCCTTGAATTCAACGCTAACCCCACCGTTGGACAGATAGCACAGGCTTATAACATTAACGTCATTGACAAAATATTAATCAACGGGCGAATTTCTAACGCTCAGGATAAGATCAGCACCGGTAATAATGTTGAAATCATTTCTCCGGTTGAAAATATTACAGGGATAACTATCACCGTTAACGGTGAAAAGTTGGTCTTGAATAAAACGAAAGCCATTTTTGTTGACATTTTTAATTTAATCGATATAGATACCACTAATCCCCAAGGCTTTCTGATTATGAAGCTGAACGAAGAACAAGCCCATTACACCGACCCTGTTCAGAATGGTGATAGCATTGAAGTTTTTTGGTCCGATCAAGAAACAGAACCCTTTTAAACAAAGAAATAAAAAAGCGCTGAATTGCGCCATTTTATTGTAAATACTGTTCTTGCACCATATGCATAAAAGAGTTGACCACCCGTGGATCAAATTGAGTTCCGGAGTTGGACTTGATTTCCTCAATCGCTTTTTCCAATGGAAAAGCTTTTCTATAACTGCGGTCCGAGGTCATAGCGTCAAAAGAATCCGCTACCGCAAGCACCCGGCTTAGTAAAGGTATTTTATTCCCCTTTAGCTTGGAGGGATACCCTCCACCGTCATATCGTTCGTGGTGATGCTTGATTACCTGTAGGATTTCTTTCATATTTTTCATGGATTCCAGTATATTCACTCCGATTATGGGGTGCGTTTTGATCACTTCATATTCCTGCTCTGTAAGTTTGCCTGGTTTGGTGAGAATTTCCTCGGGTACTCCTATTTTCCCTACATCATGCAATAACCCTGCTAAATAAGCAACATTCGCGGTTTCATTATCCGTCCCCATGTTGATGCAAATTTGTTGGGCATACTCAGCCACCTTTTCCGAGTGCCACCGCGTACAGTTATCTCTGGCAGCTATGGCATTGGCAAATGCCCTCATTGTTTCCATGTGCTGTTGTATCAACTGGTTGCCGGTTTCCATCAATACCCGGTTTATTTCTTCCAGTTGCTTTTTCTTTTTGCGATAGGGAGTCAAGTCGTGAAAAACACCACAGGCGCCTATAATTTTACCCGTGGTATCTTTTAAGATTGTCGTCCAAACACGACATATCACCAATTCTGTGGAATTGGATCGCAGTGTTAGTTCTGTGACAACGTCCCTCCCGCTATGTAAGGTTTCCATTATCGGGTCTAAGGAATAACTATCTTCACTCTCCAAATCCTGATAAAAAACATGTTTGACATGCCTGTTGATTATATTCTGATGGCGAATAAGCCTGTGTTTGCTCAAAATATCATTGCAGCCCACAATTACCCCATTAGTATCAACAACCAGCACGCCGCAGGGAGATGCTTTGATTATTAAATTCCTTAACCCGTCAAACTTCATGAACTCCCTAATTCTGTTTTCATCCCCGGAAAGCAAGTTTACACCCCAGATCAAGTACGTTTATATTTTAACACCAGGCATTATTTGCCCAAACAATAAAGAAGACTTGGTTCAGGTGGGGTTTTGACCCCACCTGAACCTTAGTCGCACTTATTTCGAGTTTATCGCCGCTTAACTCCCGCCTGTAGAGGCGGGAGTCTTAGCGGCGGTTAACGAGATCAAATTTTTTTCATTTTTTTTGATTTCTATAATCAGTCCAAAAATCCTTTTAATTTAGCTATTAATCTTAATGAATTTTTAAGCTGTCGCAACCTCCAAAACCAGGCACTGCTTGCCCTTACGACCATTTTATGGTAAGCTTCCTATATGGATTTTCCCCATATTTCGCCGGGGAGGTATATTTTTGCCCAGAACAACAAAAAATGCAACACCAAAAAAAGAAACAAATTTCAAATATGACATTGCCGGGCTGGCACTGATTGCTCTGGCTTTAATCGGCTTTGCAGGTGTCTTTACCAGCTCAGTCGGCCAAGTGGGATTATTGATCAAGCAAGGGCTGGCCATACTAACCGGTAAGGGTTACGCTGTCTTTTTAATTGTACTGATCGTGTCAGGCATTAAAATAATGAAGCGTGACAGCTGGCAAGTTAACGCCCGTTTTTGGGGTTTTGTAGTTTTATTCGGCAGCCTGCAGATATTTTTGCACAGGCACATTTACCTCTCTCAATCCTTTGAAGCAGGCCTGCGGGGCGAGGGAGGGGGCTTAATCGGCGCTGCACTTGGGTCTGTGTTCAAATATTGTTTTGGGACAGTAGGAACAAATATCATGCTGGTATTTCTCACCCTGGTGGGTGTTACTTTGTGTACCGCAAGTTCGGTTAAAGACCTGGGGGGAATCTCATGGCATAAGCTAAGAGCTTCGGCAGTAGGCACATGGCAGGCCATTATAAACTTTGTTTTTGTTGAGGCTGATGAGGATGAGGATAAAGAACAGTCCGGCCTTGGGAATAAAATCAAAAAGAAATTTAAAAAAAATCCGGATCCGCCCGGCTTACCGGAGTCTACTGAACTACCTGTGATAGAAATCACCCACAACGGAAATGAAGACGGATTAGTCAAGGAGGAAATCAATACCCCCGACCGGGAAAATACAACTGATGAGCCCCAATTGCCTGTGGAGAATACGTTTAGTAAAGGACAGGAATATCACCTGCCGCCTCTTTCCCTGCTAAATCAGGGCTCCAGTTCAAGTGGGAAAAATTCCGGTAAAGATATTAATCAAAAAATAACAACTCTGGAGCAAACCCTGGAGAGTTTCGGCATCAAGGCCAAGGTCACCCACGTAGCCGTAGGTCCGTCAATTACCAGATATGAATTACAGCCGCCGGCCGGAGTAAAAGTGAGTAAAATTGTCGGTCTATCCGACGATATAGCACTGGGTATGGCTACCACGGGTGTGCGCATTGAAGCACCTATCCCGGGTAAAGCCGCTGTTGGCATTGAAGTTCCTAATGACGAAATATCAACCGTGTCACTGCGGGAGCTTCTGGAATGCAAAAATTTCACCGGGTCAACGTCCCGCCTTACAGTGGCACTGGGGAAAGATATCGCCGGGACACCGGTGATTGCAGATTTGGCCAAAATGCCCCACCTGCTCATTGCCGGGGCTACCGGCTCGGGTAAAAGTGTCTGCGTCAACACTCTGATCAGCAGCATCCTGTTCAAAGCCACCCCGGAAGATGTAAAATTCCTCATGGTTGACCCTAAAATGGTGGAACTGGCCAATTACAACGATATCCCCCACCTGGTCAGCCCGGTGGTGACAGACGCCAAGAAAGCTGCAGGAGCGCTGCGCTGGGCAGTCAGGGAAATGGAATCCCGTTACGACCTCTTTGCAGCCGCAGGGGTTAGGGATATAACCCGCTACAATGCCATGTTCGAGGAAAATGAAAATGAGCCGGGACAGACCCCGCTTCCTTATATTGTTGTTATCATTGATGAGCTGGCTGATTTAATGATGGTGGCACCGGCCGATGTGGAGGACTCCATCTGTCGACTGGCCCAGATGGCCCGGGCCGCGGGCCTGCACCTGGTGGTGGCGACCCAGCGCCCGTCGGTAGATGTAATTACCGGTTTGATTAAAGCCAACATACCTTCACGCATATCCTTTGCCGTATCCAGCCAAATGGACTCCCGCACCATCCTTGACATGGGCGGAGCGGAAAAGCTGCTGGGTAAAGGAGACATGCTTTTCTATCCGGTGGGCGCCTCCAAGCCCATACGGGTGCAGGGCGCTTTTCTCTCCGACCGGGAAGTTGAAAACCTGGTTGACTTTCTTAAAGACCAGGCTAGGCCGGTATACAACGAAGCTGTTTTACAGGAACAGCCGGGTGGCGGAGAAAACGTGGGAACCGAAGAAGAATCCGACGAACTGCTTCCCCAGGCTACCAAACTTTTTATCGAAAGCGGTACGGCGTCTATATCAATGCTGCAGCGAAGGCTGCATATAGGCTATTCCAGGGCAGCCAGGCTGGTCGACATTATGGAAAGGAGAGGCATCGTCGGCGGATTTGAGGGAAGCAAACCAAGGTCGGTATTAATGACCATGGAACAATACCAGCAGGTTTTTGAAAACACTTCCGCCAGGCAGGAAACAAAAACCGTGGCATCATAAGAATTGTGTCAGCAACCCCGCCCCCTTGACATCCTCTTGACATAATTTAATAAGGAGAATGAATTATTGGCTGATAGATTAAATATTCATTTATACAAATTACTCAGCGCCTTCTCCATGGCTATGGATTATAACCGCTATGGCATGATGCGTCATCACCAGCGGGTGGCGCTGCTTGCGCTGTACATGGCTGAAGAATTACAACTGTCTGCGGAAGAATACCTGCCTTTGTTTTGCAGCGCCATCATACACGATGCCGGATCCAGTACCTTCCGTGAAAAAGCCAGCCTGGAATATTTTGAAGTTAATAATCCCTGGAAACACTGTGAAAGGGGTTACAAACTGCTCAACTCGGTTAGGATATTAAAGCCGCTGGCCGACATCGTTCGCTACCACCATGACAATTGGAACGGCCAAAACCTATCCGGTCTCTCGGGTGACTCGATACCCCTGGCCAGTCGTATCATTTACTTGACTGACCGCGTTGACGTTTTATCACAAAAGCCGGGAAATATTCTTGATCACCGGGATGAAATAGTTAAAAAAATTCAATCCAAATCCGGAACCATGTTTGACCCCGGGCTGGTAGAGGCATTTAGCCGTATAGCCCAAAAAGAATGCCTGTGGCTGGATTTAACCAACCAGTTTATCCAATCCCGGCTGGAACTAAAATTAGGCAATTGCCCGGTAACCGTTAATCAGGACGAAATAACCGGCATCAGTCTTATTTTTTCTCAAATTATTGACGGAAAAAGCCCTTTTACTTTCAGACATTCCCGGCTTGTGGCTGAAGTCGCAAAATTACTGGCAGAGAAAACAGGCTTTGACCGGGAACAACAAAATAACATGTATGTCGCCGGCTTGCTTCACGATCTGGGTAAACTCAGCATTCCGGATGAAATATTGGAAAAGCCTGGCAAATTGAATAGTGTTGAGTATAATCTCATCAAACAGCATACTTATATTACTTATCAGATTCTGAGCAATATTGACTGTTTTGAAGACATTAACAGCTGGGCATCTTATCATCATGAAAAATTAGATGGAACGGGCTATCCATTTCGCCTGGCGGGTAAGGACCTGCCACACGGGTCACGTATGATGGCGGTTGCCGATATTTTCAGTGCCCTGGTTGAAGACCGCCCTTACCGTAAGGGAATGTCCAGGAACGAAATCGAAAAAATTTTAACCGGACAAGTTAAAACGCAGGCCATCGATGGAGAAATAGTTGATTTACTCTTGAATCATTACAGAGAAGCTGAAGATCTGAAAGAAATAACCTGGGGACGGGAAGAAACTTAATATAAACGTGGAGGTTTTCAATGCTCTCAGCAAGCGATTATCAGTACCTGTACCAAATCACAGCAAAATCCACACCATTGACTGAGGACTGCGGATTACTTTGCGGAAAAACCTGCTGCCGTCCTGGTAAAAATAACGAGCTTGGCATGTATCTATTCCCGGGTGAGGAAGTAATGTTTACCAGGCAGGAAGATTGGTTATTTTGGGAGGAACAAGATCCTGCTGAGCAGCAATTCCCCGCATCCTGGCCCAACCCGGTCTTTTTTGTGCGCTGCAACGGACACTGCCCCAGGGAAGCCCGCCCTCTTGCCTGTCGTTTTTTCCCCCTTACACCTCATCTACAGTTAAATGGGGAATTGCTAATGATTTATGAGACCCTTGATTTGCCGTACAGATGCCCGCTGATCACACAGAGCAAACCCCTGCATCAGGGTTTTACACGCGTAGCTACAGCAGCCTGGAAGATTATGTTGAAGGACCACCGAATATATGAGCTGGTGGAAGAGGATTCCCGCTACCGGGAGGAAAACAATCTGCCGGTGCAAGTAGTACTGGGTTAATTATCATTATCCACCATTCGTACAAGCAGCGAGGCGAGAACCCTTTTCTCGTTTTCACCGGCCCCAACCCAAAGTTCATTGAGCAGCTTTTGCTCCCGGTTGCCCGGATCTACTTTATTGGCCAGAAAGTCTCCCACCCGGTAAGCGATTTCATCAATCGTTTTTTCAGACATACCTATGAATTCAGCTGCGTTAATGGCCTGGTTCAGCATTTTTTTCCACTGCCCCCAGGTTGTTTCTATTTCCAAAACATCACCCCAGGTTTATTTTTTTCCCCAGGTGAAAATTTATTCTTTAAATCACCCCGTCGCGTTTTAATAATTCCAGTTCTTGTCGGTCGAGGCCCAATGCTCCGTAAATCTCAGCGTTATGTTGGCCAAGTTCGGGCGGCGGCATTACATCTTCACGCGGCTGCCCAGAAACCATGGGATTGCGCACCTGTTTCATTTTTGTCCCACCCTGAGTGGGAACATCTAAAAAAATCTTCCGTGCATTTGCATATTCTCCACTCAATACACTTTCCGCATCACTTATTACAGTTAGACAGCAATCCACCTTACCGGAAAATTCCTGCCATTGGGCTGTGGTCCGGGATAGGAATATATCCTTTACCTCCCTGTATACCTGATCTTCCTCTACCGCCCGCGACAAATGGCCTGTCACCAGATCATCCCGCCCAAGGCCAATGCAAAAATTCTTCCAAAATTTAGCTTCAAGGGCACCCAATGCCACATAGCCGCTGTCTTTGGTACGGTAAATGTTATAACAGGCAAGGGCACCAGACAACATCATGTCACCCCGGGCCGCCGGCGTACCTGTAGCCGCTAAATTGGCCAGGTGGATGGACATCATCGAGAACAAGCCATCGGTCATTGACACATCTAGATAATTTCCCCGACCATCCCTTTGCTTTTGCCAGAGGGCTGCCAGAATGCCGATTACGGAAAACATTCCTCCTGTTAAGTCTGCTACCTGAACTCCCGGCACTACCGGTTGGGCTCCCCTTAATCCGGTAATACCGAGAGCACCGCTAACCGACATATAATTGATGTCATGACCTGCCTTGTCCCGGTAGGGACCGTCCTGGCCGTACCCTGAGAGTGAGCAGTAGACAATACCGGGGTTAACTTTTTTCAGTTCTTGATAGCCCAACCCCAGCGCGTCCATCACGCCCGGCCTGAAACCTTCGAATATTACGTCGGTCCCTTTTACTAATGATAAGAAAATTTTTTGGCCCCGTTCTTTTTTTAAATTAAGCGTAATACTTTTTTTATTCCGGTTGACCGCTAAAAAAAACACACTGGTGTCACCAATCCGGGGCATAAATTGGCGCATATAATCTCCAGTGGCAGGTTCCTCAACTTTAATCACTTCGGCGCCAAGGTCTGCCAGCAGCATACTGGCGTATGGGCCGGGAAGAAGGCGCGTCAGGTCCAAAATACGGACATCTTTCAACATCTAGCATACCACCACCTATAGTTCTATTTCTTCTCCGGGTTTTAGAACCTCCACTTGGACTTCCGGAGCTTTTTCACCCGCAAGTTCGGCAAAGCCGGCACCATCCTGAACTAAGATGGGGAATGTCCCGTAATGGATTGGCACAACCACGCGCGGTTTTAATAAAGTCAGGCTAAAGGCGGCCTGTACCGGGTCCATGACAAACACGCTGCCAATAGGCAGCAGGGCCAGGTCGATGGGGTAAATTTTGCCGAGCAGCTCCATACTGGCAAAAATACCAGTATCACCGGCATGGTAAACAGTTTTGCCGTCTTCCAGGATTATAATATAACCAACTGCTTCTCCTGCTGTCCCCGAGTGAAAGGCCTGGGTCATGATCACTTTGAGCCCGGCTGCTTCAACCGTTCCCCCAATATTCATACCCATCCCATTAATGACATTTTCTGAACCAACCCCAGCCTTCTGCAGCGCACCGCAGAGTTCCGGCTGAGCAATTATAGTGGCACCGGTAGCTTTAACCAGATCCGGAATATCTGAGCCCATATGGTCAAAATGGTCATGGGTAACCAAAATAAGGTCCGCTTGATTTAGTTCTTCCTTCTTTACCGGGCAAGCTGGATTACCTGTAATCCAGGGATCAATAAGCACTACTTTGCCGCTTTGGGTTTTGATCATACATGCAGCGTGTCCCAACCATTTAATTTGATGAGGCATGTTATTCCCTCCCGACAGTTTTTTTAATTTTGTGCATATATTTTCTTCATTATCCAGTATAACCCTGCCGGAGCAAAAAGAAAAAACAAAATAATTATCCGGAGGGGAAGCCCCTCCGGCTTAAATATGTCGCAGTTAGCTTAAAAGTGTCTGCAGCCGCATAGCCAAAGACATGTCACCGGCTACTTTCAATTTACCGCTCATAAACGCGCCCATGCCGTCCAGCTTGCCGTCAACCATATCCTGAAAATCAGCTGCTTCCATGGAAATTGTGATACTGGGGTTGTCAGCTGTGCCTTCGTTTACTTGAGCCGCACCATTGTCGAACACAACAAAGTATTCTCCACCGCCGTCACCGGAAAGGCTAAACTGGTAAGTAGCTGTAAGGCCGGCCATCTTGGAAGGGTCAGCGTTCAGTTTTTCCTGGATTCCTGCAAAAACTTCTTTCATGCTCATTAATATAATCCTCCTTTAATATAGTCTTTATCTCGTTAACCGCCGCTAAGACTCCCGCCTCTACAGGCGGGAGTTAAGCGGCGATAAACTCGAAATAAGTGCGACTAAGGTCAGGTGGGGTCAAAACCCCGCCTGAACCAAGTCTTCTTTATCAGATCGGCGCGTTAAATGACACCGCATCTCTCACAAAAACAAATTAGTGAATGAATTTTCATTCACTAATGCTGCTATTACTTAAACAGCAATACCACGCAAGACTAAATTGATAATATGATTTAACCTTTCCTCCAATCGGACTGGTGAAACCATATCTTCCCGCCAAAGAGAATGCAATAATTCTTTTCTGGTGAGGTATACCAGGCAAAGTCCATGGATGCTAATTATCAGTTGGTTAACGTCAACATCGGGACGGATTTGCCCTTTGCTTACCCCGGCCTGAAAGATTTTGCTCAGACCGGGCATGGCGTTCTTTAGATACCCTGACAGCAGCCGTCTTGCGTGCCTACTGTCGTAGAGGTTCTCCCAGCTGAGTAAACGTATAAAATTTTCATTATTGGCCAGAAAGTAAAAATATTCCCGGATGATAATACACAGGTTATCCAGGGGATTGGCAACAGGGTCGAATACTTTTTCCCCCAAAGCATAAACCTTGCCAAAATTGTATTTTAGCACTTCAACATACAGGTTTTCTTTACTCTGGAAGTAATGGTAAATCATCCTTTTATTGACTTCCGCTTCGGCTGCTATTTCGTCCACCCGGGCACCGTCCAACCCTTTTTGGGCAAAGATTCTCTCTGCACAAAACAACAGCCGCTCTTTAGTATCTTCCTGCCTGTTACCTCTTTCCCCCATAGACACCTCACAGGTAACTGTTTAGTTACCACAAGTTTAACCTAAGATTCTTGATATTGTCAATATCCAGCTTGAATATTCTGAAAAAATAAAAGCAAAAACAAAGGGCCCCCGCGATAAGCGAAGACCCATTGAAACCGTTTTCCCCACCAAGCCGTAACCCGTAGCTTTTTATCAACCCACCTCTCCCAGGTGGGTGCCCGGCCGGTTGTTTCTGCCTTCCGCAAAGCATGGCGGTCTGACATAAGCACCCGGACCGAAACTCCCTTGTTACTTTTGTAGGTTAAAAAAACAAGGGGCTACGTACCAAGTAGGTAATATTATAATCTCATAAATTATAAGTTTTTTCAAGATTGTTTGACAATAACCTTATGGCATTAGTTGTCAATTATAAATAAACCGAAGCACGGCCGTAAGCGAGATTCTGTTTCGACAGTCATCTATCTAAGCAGACCATGGGTCTGCCTCCCCCGGACGGGGGCGCCCCTACCCGCGGCTCAAAGGCCGCCTATTTGGGTTGCACGCTGGCGGAGTTTACCCTTGCACTCACCGGTTACCCGGTGACATAGTTTCTGTGGCACTTTATGACTACTCAAAACCCGTTGGGTTTCTTTTGCCGTCGTCAGGTCGCCCTGCCCCGGCTTGCGCCGGGCACCGTACTACACCGGTCAAAGAATGCACCGGTGTGCGTGTCTCGACTTTCCTCTACCGTCCGTTTAAACGGACGGCAGCGACTGTCCGCCGTACTTCGATATATTTAAATGTTGACATTACGTAATTATAAACCATTCAGCGGTCTTATGCAAATGTAATGTATACCAACATTAATTCGTTGACTACATAGGTTTATAGTGATACATTTAAAAAAACACTCGCCAAAGGAACTGTCATTACGAGTGCAGCAAAGCAATCCCAGTATAGATTGCCACATCGTTACACTCCTTGCAATGACAGACTCCAGACTTTTCGACATTGAAAGGAGGATTTAAATGGAAGGATACTGGATGGATTTTTATATCATCATGGGTACCTTTGCAGTTGTTGGCATTGTCTCGGGGATATTTGCCAATTCGATTAAAAAAGCAATGAGTAAACTTGAATACCTGGCCAACGGCAAAGTAACCGATCATCACTCATATATCCCCTATGATTAATGAACTATTTGTTTATTAAAGATCTCCTTCAATATGCACGGAAGGAGATCTTTACGTTATGTATGGAAAAAATCCCGGTAAAATGGTATACTGTTATATATTTTCTGCTAATTAATATTAGCATTCTTAGTATTTACAAAGGAAGTGAAGTATTGCGGTTACGCTATAAAGTATTGTTCCTTTTAATTTTATCGCTAGTAATAGCCGTGGCGGGATGCAGCACCAGGGAACCTTCGGTGGTTGAGTCCGAGCAACCGGGCAATGCCAATGCGGAGCAAAAACAACAGGATGTAAACCTGGCACTTTATTTTGTTAAATTTACTGCAGATGATGCTTATTTGGTCAGAGAAGTTCGTTCCATACCTTATACTAAAGATGTAGCCACGACAGCCATGACAGAATTAATTAAGGATTCAAAGAGCATTTTTGCACCAGGAACCGAAGTGCTGGGCATAACTATTGAAAACGGTCTGGCAACGGTTAACTTCAATGATCAGGTACTGGCAGCCAACGTCGGTGCTGCCGGTGAGGAACTGGGCATTCAGAGTATCGTCAATACGCTGACTGAACTTCCCAACATTGAAAAAGTTGCTTTTCAGGTTGATGGAAAAACAGAAGGGCGCGCCATGGATTGGTGGGGACATGTAGGACTTTATGAACAGCCGTTTTCCAGGGATCTTTCCAAAGTATACGAACCTACCATCTGGGTAACCCACCCTACGCCCAACCAGGTTGCCAGTGTTCCCCTGCTGATTAAAGGCAGCGCCAGAGTATTTGAAGGAACGGTCAGCGCCAGATTGCTGGATGAGAAAGGTAATGTTCTGGCCGAAAGCAGCGCAACAGCCACGGCAGGCGCACCCGAACGAGGCAATTTTGAAATGAGCATTAAATTTGCTCCTCCGGCAGAAGGACACGGAGTCTTAGAGGTTTATTGGGCCAGCCCCAAGGACGGTAGTATGCTGGACACAGTTTCCATTCCGCTGCAATGGCCTTAATACAACAGGAGGTGTGCTTTATACCATGAGCAAGACAATTAACAACAAGCCAATAAACAGTTTTCCCACGGATAACAGAAACGCAGAAATAGTATCCAAGAGGGTAAAAAAGGATCTTGCCTGGGTTATTGTAAGCGTGGCTCTGGCATTGGCCGCAGCCGCGGCTACTTATATGTTAATAAAACCTGCCTAGCATGGCAGGTTTTTTCCTGCTAACGGTATTCAAAGTACCAAAGCACGGCTGCACCGGCCATTCCAAGTACTTTAATTAAACCAGATCTTTTATCTCCAATAATTCCCTTATACTTAAACCATTCCACCAGCCCCGTTGGAATGACAAATATTATAAACACAGCCCGGGCCAGCTGAGCTAAAGCCGGATTCCCGAGGGACAAGAACCATAGAATTAATGCCCACAGGACCATAGCCATAGTAATCCGTACCGGCTGCGAAATTCCCTTTCCTTTTTCCGTCAAAATATAACGCCCCCCTTTCCTTTGTAGTATTCATTTTTAGCCCGGTAATTCCTCCCGAATAAACAAGAAAAAAACTCCGTCCACCTGGACGGAGTAGCTGAGAGAGATTTAGGAGGCTGGTTACTGCTCACTGCAGTAATTATATTATTGCCTTGAATTTTTCTTTTTATCCCTGATTTTTTAAATCTTTTATCATATGCCTGGCTATGCCGTGAAATGACATGGCAAAAGAATTAAAATGTACTACCCATTGTTCCCCAAGAAAGGTTACGCTAAAAGGTTCAGTACTCCGCACCGTGCCGTCGGACATCGTATAAACAACCTCCACCAGAGCTTTGTCATTTCCTACCGGGCGTAGATCTTTTAACTGCCATGCAATCGGATGAAGCTGTTCCATTTCCTGCTGCAGTTCTGCCAAAGATATCTCACTACCGCTTTCATCAAGGTCAATCAGGCAGGTTTGGGCCTTACTCAAATCATTAATGATTAGGCTGTCAATTAGTATATTTAGTACTGACTTAACATCGGAAATATTTTTATTATATTGATCTGCTGTATATACCGTGCTTTCCTTTTGGCTTGGCAGAGATGTAGCCAAAGCTATATCCGAGGTTTTAGATTGGGGTTTATTTTCCTCCCCGCTTGCTGCCTGATCCACTGCAGGTTCTTTTTCCACCGCTGTTAATTTGGGCAGCGAACAACCTGCAAGAAGAATCACAAGTATCAACAAGGCCCCCAAACACCTTGGCACCATTTGCAAACTCCTTTCGGTTCCGCATCAGGTCTTATTGTTGCTGTAATTGCCAGAGCAATCCAGAAGCCGGCCCGGGTGCCCGGGTTAATAAACGGCTTCCCGGGCCAGAGTAAAATATTTATTCAATTACCTTGACTTCTGCCATCTTATCTCCTATTTCCAGTTCGTCAACCACATTCATTCCTTTAGTCACTTTGCCGAATACGGCATATTGTCCATCCAGCCAGCTGGCATCAGTTTTAAGAATATAAAATTGAGAACCAGCCGAATCGGGATTGGCAGACCTGGCCATGGCAAGCGCTCCGCGCAGGTTTTTTAAATCATTATGGGTTTCCAATTTAATCGTCCACCCTGGACCGCCTGTACCGTTCCCTTTGGGATCTCCTCCTTGAACCACCCATTGTTCTACCCGGTGAAAGGTCAGCCCGTTGTAAAAACCATCCTCTGTTAATTTTAGAAAGTTGCCAACTGTAATAGGCATCTTATCCGGGTATAATTCAAGTTCAATTTCGCCTTTGTTAGTGTTCAACATTATTTTTTTCATTTGTTCCAAGATACCAGCTCCCTGTTTCTTAAATTTAACACTCTTAGAAATAATATACCCTTTTGATGCCCGGAACAACCCTCAAAAACCACGTCATAAAAGAAGCGAACCCGGTCCATGACCGGGTTCACTCTGGCATTACGCCATTTTGGTAATGCCGTCTGATGTTTTTTGGTTAGATCCTTTGGGAACAAAAGTCTTACAGCAGGTAGCCATACAGGATTGAGCCGAAGTAGGGGTGAGTTGCTGGGCCATGGTAGCATCAATGGCGTCCGAACGGTTGTCTCCAAATTCGTCAGAGGCAACCAGAATCTCATTAGCGGAACACTTATTACCATTCACCCAATAGTGGCAGTTGTTAATAATGCAGTGAATGTGCTGGTTCAAACGCTAACCCCCCTTATTGGATTTTATCGTTCCCCAATTTATTATCCTTCAAAACGTTGTTTTTATGTACGTTTACATTAATCCATAAATATTAAAATTTTGTCATTCGCCTGACAGAGTTTTACTAAATAAAATGATAGTTTATAGGTATCCCATAAGAAATAAATCCTCTATCCCCAGAATCTCAAAAAAGCCCCTTTCGGGGCTTTTTGCCTTAAGTTGATTATATACAACACTTTATTCCGACAAAGCAAAAAAAATAATCGCTAAAATAAAGATTGCAACGATACCAAAAACAAAGTATAGCAACAGAGACATAATCGAAGACCACCTTAAAATATGGTTTTGACTAGGTTATCCCCGAATGTCCTCTTTTATATGTTTTATTTACACCGGATTTGATTAATGTAACAACATTTGTGGCAATATAGTGGCGATTTGTGGAAATATAATTAAAATAGTCAGGCAAATAAATAAAGCGAGCAAAAATGGCCAAATACCTTTAAAAATCACTTCCAGGGGTATGTCCGGGGCAACTCCCTTAATCACATAAACATTCATACCCACCGGCGGCGTAATGACTCCCATGGCAACTACCAATACGATAATTACCCCGAACCAAATCGGGTCATAATCCAAGATATTGACGGCGACCGGGTAAAAAATAGGAATGGTTAATAAAACCAACGCCAGCGCGTCAATAAAACAGCCTAAAACAAGGTAAATAAGTAATATTACAGCCATAACTACAAAGGGCGGAAACGGCAAGGCACCTGCCCAGTTGGCCAGTTCAAAGGGAACCCTGCTAACCGCCATAAAACGTCCGAAAATCACTGCTCCCGCCACCATTAGCATAATCATAGCCGTAGTTCTGGTGGTATCAAAAAGGGATTTTTTTAAGCCCTCCCAGCTGATGCGTTTTTCCAGAAGGGCAACTGCCAGTATTCCGGCGGCACCCACAGCCCCCGCTTCGGTGGGGGTAAACCAGCCGGCGAAAAGGCCGCCTATTGACAGGCAAAAAACCACCAATACTTCACCCAATCCACCACGCAGAGCAGAAATCCTTTCTTTCCAACTTGCTTTCGGTCCGGCAGGACCAAGCTGAGGATTTCGGGCAACTAAAAAAAAGATAACCGACATGTAAAGCAGCATCAACAGTATACCCGGTAAAATACCGGCCATAAATAATTCACCAATAGACTGTTCGGTAGACATCCCGTAAACAATAAAAATAACACTGGGGGGTATCAGCACCCCCAAAACCCCACCGGCCGCCACACTGGCGGTAGCCAGTGAAGTGTCGTACTTATATTTTTTCATTTCCGGCAGGGCAATAGCGCCCATGGTGGCAGCCGTAGCGGTATTGGAGCCGCATATTGCCCCAAACACCGCGCAGGCGGCCTGGGTTGCGATAGCCAGGCCGCCCGGTAAATGTCCGATCATTTTATAGGCAAAAACATATAATTTTGAGCCTATTCCCGAGTAATAAGCCAGAAATCCCATCCAAACAAACATGGCAATTACGCTAAGGGTATATGATGAAAAAGTCAAATATGTTTCTTTGGCCACCATACTAAAAGCCGCAGTCGTAGAAGTTAACATACTGAAACCGGCAAAGCCTACCAGTGCCATAGCAAAGGCGATCGGCATCCTTAATATGAGCAACGCAAAGAAAGCACAGATACCAATCAAACCAAGTGTTTCAGGGCTCATTTATTAATAGCCGCCTTTCTGATTGACTCAAGTAGTCTTAAAAGAAGCACCAGGCACAGGGCCAACAGCCCAAATGACACCATATAGATAAAGGGGTAAAAAGGTATCTGCGAGGTTGGCGATACTACTCCATTGGCATTCATGCTGCCTGCGTATTTAGCGATGTACCAGGCCGCTACCCCCCAGAAGGAAATAGCCAGTACATTAGTAAAAACATCAACGCAGGCCTGCAATCTCCTGGAAAATTTATCAACTACAAAGCTAACCGCGATATGGCCGTTTTGCAGGGCACATGAAGCCAGGGCCAGGCCGATCAATCCGGCGGTCAAATAACCCACGAACTCATAGGTGCCCAGGATAGGCCGGCCGGCCGCCGCACGCATGATAATATTAACAACAGCCAGCACCATTACCGCTACCGTGCAAAATGCGGCTATCGCATCCAATAATTTACTGAACCCGGCAACCATGCCCGACAATTTTTTCATGACTCTAACGACCTCCAAATTTACTTGAATTGTTGATTATACTTATCAGCCAAACTTTTAACCGTATCTAAAATTTCCTCACCGTTAAACCCTTTTTCATTCATATTAGCCACAAAATCATCTTGAATCGGTTTAACCAGGCTGATCCATTTGTCTTTTTCGTCACCCGGCAGTGTTATGACTTCCATACCCTTTTCATCAACCGCCCACTTAAGCGCCGGTTCGTTTTGTTGATCCCACAGTCCGGCACCAACTTCATTAAAGAACTTATTATTTACTTCTTCTATGGCCTTTTGATTTTCCGGACTCAAAGAATTCCATTTATCCAGATTCATCGTCACAAAGAATAAAGTGTTGTAAAGGAAAGGGGTCTGGGTCAAATAATTGGTCACCTCGGCCTGCTTCCAGCCTTTCAATACCTCAACAGGCCCCAGGTTGCCTTTAACAACCCCTTTGGATAATGCTTCATAGGCCTCTGATTGGGGCATCGCTACCGGGGTGGCCCCCAGCAATTCCAGCGTTTTGGCGCTAAGTCCGGTTGCCCGCACTTCCAGTCCCTTAAGATCGTTTAAAGTACGCACCGGAACCTTGGTATATAAGTCGCCAGGGCCGGTGGTAATCACCATCATCAACTTGGTATCCTGGACCTCTTGCGGATTTAATTCTTGAATACCCTCCCAGGCAACATTGCTGGCAACCTTGGAATTATTATAGGTAATGCCGGGTAATTCAAATGCTTCGAGAATCGGGAAACGGCCCCTGGTATAAGAGAAGCATGAGAGCCCCATGTCGGCAATACCATTAACTACACCGTCATAAACAGCATCTGCCTTAAGCAGTGTCTCACCGGGGTAACTTGTAATTTTAACCTGTCCGTTGGTTGCTTCCTCAATAGCCTTGGACCAGGGCTGGATTAAATCAGTCTCTGCAGGATGTGTGCTGGGGAAAAAGTGAGCCAGTTTGAGTTCCACAACTTGCTGTTCACCCTGTTCCGCCGGAGCATTGGCAGAGGAACAACCCGTTACAACAACCAATAGTGCCGCCGCTAAAAAAACCAGTAATGACAATAGCCGCCGTTTCTGCAACAAATTAAACACCTTTAACCATCCTCCCGTAAAATAATTATAAAGCAATAAAAAAAACCCCCGTAGGAGTTAAAAAGAACCGTCCCTGTAGCCGGGCATATTACATCAATAACATGCCGGAAAACAAGCATCCCTTTTTCCTACCGTTCTAGCCATCCTACCATTTAAAACCAACTACCCTAACCGTACTGCCTAACCTCACATAAGCCGGACTCACTAATTCCGGCAAGTGTCCTGCTTAAAGATTCCATACTGCATATAAATATCTTATTCAGCGAAAAAATAAAGTTTCCTGCAACATTAGTAATTTTTTTAGCTAAATTTTATATTTTTATACTATTCTTAAATACTATACCTTAAATTTTTTTACAAGGGCAGTCAGATCCGCTGCTAAATTATTTAATGATTCAGCAGAAGCTGATACTTCTTCCATCGAGGCTGTTTGCTCCTCAGTGGAAGCGACAGCCACCTGTATTCCGGAAGCCATTTGGCCCGCTGCGGTAGCTACTTCACTGATTTGCCCATTTAGTCCCTGCACCGCACCAATAATATCTTTAAAGTTTTGTCCGACCTCCTGTACAACCTTATCGCCTTCTGCTACGTTTTTACCACCTTGTGCCATTATATCTACAGCTTTTTGCGACTCTAACTGTATGGCGTTAACCAAGCCGTAAATCTCTTTAGCGGCATCGGCCGACTGTTCAGCCAATTTTCGGACCTCTTCCGCCACCACGGCAAACCCGCGCCCTTGCTCCCCTGCCCGGGCAGCTTCTATGGCAGCGTTAAGTGCCAGCAGATTTGTCTGCTCCGCAATATCGGTGATCAATTCAACTATCTGCCCAATCTCCCGGGACTTTACACTAAAACCATCAATTACCGCCGCTGCCTCGCCGGCTGAACCGGCAATGATTTGCATTTGACCGGTAAACCTGGAAATCCCTTCCGCTCCCTTAGCGGCAAAACCTGATGCCGAATCGGATGCTGCCTTTATTTGATTAATATTAGCAGAAACACGTTCCACAGTTGAAGATATTTGACTCATAGCGGCAGAAGATTCGTTGGCGCCGGCGGCTGTTTGCTGGGCACTGGCTGTCAACTGCCCGGCCGAACCGGCTACGGTATGAGCTTTCTCCATTATCTGGCCAACCAGGTCGCGCACCTGCACTACCATTTTTCTAAATGATTCAGCCAGTATGCCAACTTCATCCCTGCTTTTAACCGGAATATCCACGGTTAGATCACCGGAAGAAGCAAGATCAGCCGCACGGGCAAGCTGAGAAACCGGATGGCTGATACTGCGAGCAAAAATAAACGCAATGACTATCCCGATTAATATAATTACTCCCGCTACGCCAAACATAGTGTTACGGGCTTCATAAAAATTTTTGGCTTGTTGTGCATATTGCTCCTGAATATTTTTTTCTTCAATCCCAACTAATATTTCCAATTAATCCTGGATTTTTGTCATTAAAGGTTTTGACTGGGAGTTAAGTAATATTGTGCCTTGCTCAACATCGCCGGCCAAACCAAGCTGAGTAATTTTATTGTTATAGTCCACAGCCTTCTCCAGGTTATTTGCTATTAATGTGAGCAGCGCCAAACCTTCTTTATTTTCTTCCAGTTCTTTTAACTGATTAAAATATTTATGATACTCAGAGCGCGCTATTTCTATTTTATTAACATAATCAAGCTTCAGGGATTGGTCCTCCTCCAGCAGTACATCGCGCGTCAGCAAATCAATGGTTTGTATATCGGCAAGCATATGATAGGCCAGGTTAATCTTGTTGCTATTCAATTTATATGCATCATTGAGATCACTATTTAACCGTTCCATGATCCGAAAACCTGTAACCAGCAATCCAATTAACAGCACAAAAACAAGGACGAAACCCAGCCCCAGGCGCCCCGCAATTTTTAAACTTGCCATTATTGCCTCACCTTTCCAAGTTTATGGAATTAAATTCATAAAACAAATTTTCAACCAAGACTCCCAAAAACCTTTTGGCTTTTGTGTATTTTTTAATACTATTTAGATTATTTTAACAATTTCCAGGGAAGAAAACGTTCAGTAACTATTCTCTGGCAGTGAATTCAAATTTCACTTTACCGTTTTGAAGCACTAACATGGCCTCGAAGCTTTTGCCGGTTTTAGACTTGAATCATTATACTGTAAAATTCAAAACAAAAAGACGCTTTAAGCGCCTTTTTATTGGTTATTTCATAGTTCATTACAGCATTTTTTTGATATAATTATTTTTTTCCCTCCCTCTAAGATTTCACCTTTTAGCACGCCTGCGGCAAATTCCGCCTCCAACCAGGGTGGAACGTGGCTGCAGATTACTTCCAGTTCAAAAAAATTCTCCCGGCGCAGAAACGGCTGCAGTACCTGTTTGGAGGTAATGCCACCGCCGTCGTCCTGGATTTCTTTGATGGAAACGAGATAACGCCCTTCACCGATCTCCGCCGGCACCGGAATAACAACGGCGGTGCTTTTTTCAGCCAAGCTTTGCTCATTATCTTCACAGGATAGAATATAATCCAAAAAATCACCGGGTTTTCCCTGCATCTCCCAAACCGTACAATCGGATTTTTCCAATTCAAAATAGGGTATCCCGGTAACTGTATGCCCCACAAATATTTTGCAGCTGCCCATTACATCAGTCATTTCGTCCATCATCCGGCGCAGTCCGACCATTCCCTCAGCAGAATTTGGATTAAACCTTTTCTCCCGGCAAGTCTTCCAACTGCCTTGTCTTTTACGGTATACCACCAATTTACCCGGGACGTTTAAAGCTGCTGTTTCGCCATTCTCATTCTCGTAAACCGCTATATCAAAACCCATTATGAATCACCTCCGGGGTAGAACCTTTAACTATCCTGAAAAATTTTCACGTTACTTGTATCTGGCGCTCCGGCGGTTCCCTCCGTGCGCTACGCAATTTTCCTGGTATCTTTTATAGCTTCCAAATGAAGGTTACTTTAGGAGTAACCGCTCTACAACATTGCCACCCAAGATGTGCTCCTCCATGATTTCCTCCACATCGTCCGGAGTTACACCACCGTACCAGACATTATCCGGGTAAATTATCACCACGGGGCCGTGCTCACAGAGGCCCAGGCAACCGGTATTGGAGATAAAAATCTCCCCGGATAATCCCTGGTCTTCAATTTCTTCCAAAAAAGAGGCCAATATCTCTACGGAAGACTTGCCGTGACACAGGCCCTTTGGTTGGCTGCCGGTCCTGGTGCTGGTGCAAACGAATATATGGTGTTTCGGTTTATTCATCTAACTCCCCCCATCGCCACTTTTTGTTCCTGGCCACAGCCGCCGCAATTAGTATTAAGCTTTTTACCCGCAGTGCTGAATTCCCGGGACCGGTCTTCGTCCAGCAGTCCGATGGCGTCGGCCCGGCATTGCTTACAATGGCGCATCTGTCGCATATCTTGGCCGCAAATATCACGCATCCGGTTAAGTTCGGCCACATCAGTGGGCGCGAAATTCTCAAAGGCACTGCCCGGAGCGGGCACCAGCGGCATGATGTTGGTTATGAACGCGCCGAGGCCTTTTACCAACCGCACCACCTCGGGAATTCTTTCATCATTGATGCCCTTGACCATCACGATGTTAATTTTTACCAGCACCCCCTGCCGGGCCAGAAACTCAATACCCTTCTGCTGGTTTTGCAATAGTATTGCCGCCCCCGCCGCACCGCGGTAAACCCGGCCCTGATAATTCACGTGCTTATAAATCAACGACCCGGTATCAGGCTCAATGCAGTTAACGGTTACGGTTACATGCTTGACGCCCAGCTGCACGATCTCCCGGGCATAATCCGGCAACCTCAGGCCGTTGGTGGACAGGCAGAAAATAACTTCCCGGTCAACTTCCTTGATTAGTTTAATGGTTCTGCTGACACTGCCCCAGTTGGCCAGAGCGTCTCCCGGACCGGCTATGCCAACCACGCTAAGGTTGGCAACCTTATCCCGCACCAGCAGGTATTTATCCCTGGCGGCTTCCGGAGTCAACACCTCGCTGGTCACCCCGGGTCTGCTCTCATTAACACAGTCATACTTGCGATTACAGTAGTTGCAGCTAATATTGCACCGTGGCGCTACAGGCAGGTGCATCCGCGCGTAAGTCCGATGTGCTTTGAAAGAATAGCAGGGATGCCGGTCTGTCATTTCCAGGGTGCCGGCCTCTACCTGCGTCGCATGAGAATTGCTCGCACAGTTAAAGTTCAATGTATTCACTCACCTCTTTAGCGCAGTTCGTTCTGAGATTGTTTTCCGGTAAAATTTCCGGTACATGACGGCGCGGTAGTTTTTGTGTTTGTGTTCCAAAATGGTATTGGTAACCCGGTCCAGAAACATAGTGGTGCCGGTATAACCTACTGATAACAACCGCTGGCCACCCACCTGGTCGTGAATGGGAAAGCCTAGCCTGACCAGAGGTATACCTTCTTTTTCCGTCAGGAACTTACCGTCGGAATGCCCGATGGCTATATTCACCCCGGTCTCCCGGCATGCTTCTCGGATTTGTGTAAAATCAGTTTCCTTGAGCAAGCGCGCTTGCTGTGGACTGTCCGCCAGGACAGGCCCAAGCATTTTTTCCAGATTGGCAGTCCCGCTGCCGGTGGCCACCACCGCCGGGTACAAACCGTTTTCCGCACAAGTTCGCGCCGCGGCATAAACCAATTCCGGATCGCCAAAAACGGCTCCGCAGCCCTGGGCATTGTATTTATGCGAGTCCACCATGCAGTCCAGCAGGCGGCCTCTCTCCATATTCAGCGACTGGGGCGCGTTGTTTCCACTTAATTGCGCCAGCAGGTTTATCAAGCTATCCGTGGCCTCAACACCCATGGGCACCGGCAGGTTATATAGGGGCACCCCAAATTCTGTTTGCAAATAGTGGCCTGGAGATAATTTTTCCTCTACCGTCACGCCAAATTGAACGGTGGCCACTGCGCCGGGCATACGGCGAATGGACTCAATGGAAGTACCTCCCGGGGGAATTTTGGTGTAAGGTCTGGCAATGGGCCGGTCCAAAGTATCGGATATATCCGGCAACAGTGTATACCGGACTCCCATCAACTTCAGGATACGCTTGATTTCCCGGATATCGGCAGGACTGAGGTTGGGTACAATGACATTTATGCCGTCATGTTTTTCCGTATTCTCAGCCAGACCGGCCACAATTTTTTTCACCGCCAGCCAGTATCCCTCACTGTGAGTACCACCGTAGCCGGGAGTGGAAACGGCAATCAGGGAGATTCCCTCCAGATCCCGCTGTTTCAAATAAAACCGGGTGATCCCCTCCACATCCTCCCCAATGGTTTCCGCCAGGCAGGAGGTGAGTATACCGATTAGCCGGGGCTGGTAGACCTTACGGATATTGTCCAGAGCCTGAAACAGATTCTGGGCCCCACCGTAAATAGTTCCTTTTTCATTGATGGAGGAGGAACCCACATCGATGGGTTCATTATAGTGCTCGGCGATGTGCCGCCGCATATAGGTGCTGCAGCCCTGGGAGCCGTGGATGATCACCATGGCCTCCTCAATACCCTTGAAAGGCAGGATGCCACCCATGGGCATGCACATATTGCAGGGATTTTCATTAACCGATCGGTATGCTGTTGTTTCCCGCGTCATAGATTCCACCCCCTATTCCCCGGGCATATTTCCAAACCGGCGAACAAACCGTGGAATACACCTCCCGGGCAAAATTCACAGCACCCACATAACCGCTCAAAGGATGCTTGCGGTTGTGGTTATGGTCGATGAAGGCCACTCCTAATTTATAGGCCAAAGGCCTTTCTTTAACTCCGCCTACCAGCAGGTGAGCCCCTTTTTCAATCATAAAACGCTCCAGTTCGGAAGGGTTGGCATCATCCAGGATGACTGTCCCGTCATCGGCCAGATCATGTAGCGTCCGGTAATCTTCCTCCCTGCCGGTTTGGGTACCGACCATAACCACATCAATACCTATTTCCCTGAACTGTTTAATTAACGAAATGGCCTTAAAGCCGCCGCCCACGTAAACAGCCGCCTTTTTACCGCTAAGTATTTCCCGGTAACGCTCAATCTGCGGCCTGACCGCAGCGGTTTCCCGCTCTATCAGCTTCTCCGTCAGCTTCATCATCCCGGCATCATTGAAGAAAGCGGCAATTTTACGCAAAGACGCCGAGGTATCTTCCAGCCCCAGGAACGAGACCTGCAGGGAAGGTATGCCGTAAAGCTCCTCCATCCGCCGGGCCAGGTAAGCCATGGAACCGGCGCACTGGATGATATTCAGCGAGGCCTCGGGGGCTTTTTTCAAATTATGATAGTTACTGTCCCCAGTGAAAGCCACATTTACTTCCACGCCGATTTGCCTCAGGTAATCGGTGATAATCCAGGCCTCGCCGGCCAGATTAAAGTCTCCCAGATAATTAAGGGTTTTTTTGCGGCTTTTAACTCCACCCGGCGGCTCGATGAGTCGCAGCAGCGCATCGCAGGCCGCCCGGTAACCAGCTGATTTATTACCGATGAAACCACTGGATTGAACAGGTATAACTCTGATGCCGTGCTTGATAGCCGCGTTTTTACAAACTGCTTCCAGATCGTCACCAATTACTCCCACCACACAGGTGGCATATACAAAAACCAGTTCGGCCCGGTACTTTTGTACCAGTTCATCAATAGCCCTGGCCAGTTTTTTTTCACTGCCAAAGATGACATCGTTTTCTTTAAGATCAGTCGAAAAGCTGTTGCGGTAAAGTTCCGAACCACTGCTGAGGCTGCCCCGGATGTCCCAGGTATAACTGGCACAGCCGATGGGGCCGTGCACCAGGTGGATAGCGTCGGTAACCGGGTTCAAGACAACCCTGGCCCCGCAGTAAACGCAGGCCCGCTGGCTGACACAACCGGCAATACTGTCCGCATCGCACTTAAGCCGGTTTTTCCTCTGCCGCCCCTTTACCAGAATGGACGATTCCCTTTCCACGATTAAATTTTCATTTGATACAGCCCCCGCCATTTTTATCACCTCAACTTCAATATAGGAATTCAGAATTCAGGAGTCAGGAGTCAGAATTCAGAATAAAACAAGAAAAAAGAATTATCATTCTTCCTGACTCTCAGCACCTGGTCCCTGTCCCAAATTTTTAATTAGCTCTTTCCGCTGGCTCCTGTCTTCTGACTACTGTCTCCTGACTCCTGATTACTTAATCAAAGTACCAGTTCAAAGTCCTCATCCGCCGCATCACGGTCCTGGCGGTCCAACAGGGCATTGCCGATCATCTCCACCAGCCGCATAGCGCCCCGGTAACCAACGATGGGCTGATAAGGATGAACGCCCCGGTCCAGTATGGGGAACCCCACCCGCACGAAAGGAATGTCTTCCGCCCGTGCGATAAATTTGCCGTAAGTGTTGCCCATCAAAAGATCCACGGGCTCGTTTTTAATCCACTGGTGCAGTTCAAACAGGTCCCCGGGAGCCTTAACCCGTCCCTCCAGGCCAGCCGCCGCCAGCATGGCCTTAATTTCCTTCTCAAATATACCCGATTCGGTCAGAGTGCCACTGGGGGTACCGGTAAGCACGTACAGCGGCTGCATCCCCAGGCTTAAAACGAATTCCGTCAACCCGGTGAGGATATCGGGATCGCCGAAAATTGCCACTTTCTTTCCGTAAAAATGATGGTGGTTGTCGGTCATTACATCAACCAACTGGCCGCGCTCTTCCTCCAGTTCATAAGGTATTTCACGGACAAATTTGCCCCGTAGAGTCATTAGTAAATCATCGGTGGCCTTAATCCCAATCGGTGTTTTCAAGGTCAGGGCCGGCACCCGGCAGTTCCGCTCCAGCAGGTGGGCCGCAGAGCTGGAAGCATAATCACCGAGGGCAATGGTAAGCCTGGAATTGCCCGCATCTCTGATATCGTCCACCCGTGCTCCACCGGCAGGAAACATATGAAACTTACCCGTCATGGGCGAGTCCAAAACCCCGGAAGTATCCGGAAACATGATTAGCTTGACACCCATTTTCCCCACCAGCCGCTTAATTTCGCGCATGTCTCCCGGATTTACGAAACCGGGGATGATATTCACCTGCTCCTTTTTTTCGTCCGTATCAGCCTGGGCCAAGTAAGCCACCATGCCTTTAACCATGTTGGCAAAACCGGTAATATGTGAGCCCTGGTAACTTGGCGTATTGGCGTGAATTACTATCTTGCCTTCGGGAACCTCGGCGGTTTTAATAATCGTCGGAATGTCATCACCGATGGTCTCCGACAGGCAGGTAGTGTGCACCGCCATTACATCAGGATTATAGATGGAAAAAACGTTTTTAATGGCGGTTTTCAGGTTCCCGCCGCCCCCGAATACCGAGGCGCCCTCGGTAAAAGAGCTGGTGGTGGCCATTACCGGTTCTCTGAAGTGCCTGGTCAGGTGCGAGCGGTGATAAGCGCAGCAGCCCTGGGAACCGTGGCTGTGGGGCATGCAATTGTGAATGCCCAGGGCGGCGTACATAGCCCCGATGGGCTGGCAGGTCTTCGCAGGGTTAATCACCCCGCCTTTGCGTTTAATTAATTCCTTGGGCGTGCAGTCCAACATTTTATGTCGCTACCTCCTCAACGCATGTATTAGCCGTACAATTCTCTATGGTACCCTCCAGCAGCGGCTGATCTTTCCAGGGCGGAACGATAAAGTTCCACGTTGGAGTGGCGAATCCCATAGCTATGTCACGGGCGAAATTTACCGCACCCCGAAAACCTGCATAAGGACCGCTGTAATCATAATTGTGCAGCTGTTTGGTGGGGATGCCCATTTTTTGGGGAATATATTTATCCTTGATCCCCGAGGAGAAGATATCCGGCTTAAAGATTTTAATAAACTCCTCGGTCTCATAATGGTTCAAATCGTCAACTACAATGCTGCCGTCCGCCATGTCGTCAATCATGCCCTTATAGTTGTTTAACGGAATGTCTTGCTTAAGTTCCTCCATTCTCTCCACCGGTATTTTCAACCGGTAGCGCCGCTCGTCCGGGGCTACATGCAAGTCGGGAATATTTTTGCTGTCTGCGTCGGCTTTTATGTTGGGCAATATATCCCGGCCCTCGTAATCGTCCCGGTGGGCGAATTCGTAACCCGCCAGCACAGTGGTCACACCCAGTTCCTCGTATAAGCCCTGGTAATGGTGACCGCGCGAACCTCCAACGAAACAAAAGGCGGTTTTATTGGCGCAGATTTTCCGGTAAGGCTCCAGCTGCGGCTCAATCTCAGCCAGTTCCTTCTCAATTACTTCTTCGGTACGTTTGATCAGAGCCTCGTCCCCAAAGTACCGGGCCATGTTGCGCAGCGTTTCAATGGTGGCCCGAATGCCGATAAAGTTAACCTTCAGCCAGGGAGTACCATACTTGGTTTCCAGCATGGTGGCGATGTAGTTGATTGACCGATGGCACTGCACCAGATTCAGCTGCGCCACGTGGGCGTTTTTAAGTTTTTCATAAGAGCCGTTGCCGGTCATTACCACCTGGATTTCGTAGCCGATCTCGTTTAAAATCCGTTCAACTTCCCAGCTGTCGCCGCCGATATTGTATTCGCCCAGAATATTGATGGTATATTTGCTGGGCGGCTCCTCCCAGTCGCCCTCGCCGATAATATTCTCCATCAGCCCGTTATTGGCAATGTGGTGGCCGGCAGACTGGCTGACCCCTTTATACCCCTCACAACTGTAAGCCGTGATATTCAGGCCGTGTTTGGCCCGGGCCGCTCTGGCCACCGCCTGAATGTCATCGCCGATAAGGCCCACCGGACAGGTGGCGGAAATAGTGATAGCATTGGGCTTGAATATTTCCACCACTTCGTCGATCATACGAGCCAATTTCTTTTCGCCGCCGAAAACGATGTCGCTTTCCTGCATATCCGTTGATACACAGTAAGCCAGGAAATTTTGTTTCGGTTCATCAGCCCTGGCTTTGTTGCGCCGGGTCAGCCAACTATAGTAAGCGCAGCCGATGGGGCCGTGTACGATATGCACCATGTCTTTGAGCGGTCCCAGCACCACGCCCTTGCAGCCGGCGAAGGCACAGCCGCGGTTGGTGATGATCCCCGGAATGGTTCTGGTGTTGGCTTCTATCTCCTGAATTTCCTGGGCAGAGTCCCTGATCAAGATATGTTTTTTACGATTGCGCTTCACCTTGGCGGGATATTTATTGAGAATCTCTTCCAGCATTTTTTCATTGATAGCCAAAATTATCCACCTCACTTATTTGGAGACATTCCCCAACCCCACAGCCGGGCCTCACAAGGGAGGTATGTCCCCTTTCCTTTATATTGCCGCCTCGCCCCGTTCGCCGGTCCTAACCCGCGCGGCATCCAGAACGGGACAGATAAATATCTTGCCGTCACCCTTATTGCCTTCTTTGTTGACGTTTATGATGTTGTCTACAACTTTATCAACCTCGTTATCCTGAACCAGTATACTAAGCATACGTTTGGGAATCAGCCGGCTGCCTTTGGACAGGCTTTCGCTGACAATACCGGCTATTTCCTCGGTGGCGCCCATATCGCTCAATACCGACAGGTCCACGTGAATCTTACCCCGGCCCATTACCTTCATGGCGTGCAATCCGCAGACCCCGTTATCAGCCAGGGCTTTTTTGGTGACATTAACCTTGTTCATCCTGATAATAGCAATAATCTCTTTCATGACCATCCTCCTTTAATTGGGAACATACCTCAGACCCCGAAGCCCGACCCCAAAGGGGAGGCGTGTCCCCTTTGCTATAATCCCTTGGTGCCGCTGCTGATGGTATAAGCCTCATCAACCGGGGTAACAAAAATTTTACCGTCACCAAAGGCACCCTTTTCACCGGTCTTGGCGTATTTGGAAACGATGCTGATCACATCTTCCTTGTCCTTCTCGTCCTGTACCACCAGCATCAACATATCCTTGGGTATCTCGTCGTAAACCACTTCACCCACTTTCACACCCCGCTGCTTGCCGCGGCCCACCACGTCAATCCTGGTTACTGCGGGAAATCCGGCGCTGTTTAATTCGGCCAGGATGGTATTAGTTTTTTCAGGTCGTACAATGGCTCTGATCATAAACATTGGTGATCACTCCTATCAAAAGTATTATTTAGAGATGTGTCCCCTATCCGCTTAATCCATAATGCCGAATTCCATTAGCAATTCTTCCAGCCGGTCCGTGGTCATCGGTCTGGGAATGACAAACATATCGTTGCCGTCAATGTTCCGGGCCAGGGTCCGGTACTCGTCGGCCTGGGACTCTGTGGGATCATAATCAATAACGGTTTTCTTGTTGATTTCGGCCCGTTGCACGATGTTGTCCCGGGGCACGAAGTGGATTAGCTGTGAACCAAGTTCCTCGGCGAAAGCCTTTAACAGTTCATGCTCGTTATCCACCTTACGGCTGTTGCAGATGATCCCGCCCAGACGCACGACACCGGAATCAGCAAATTTTTTAATCCCTTTGGAAATGTTGTTGGCGGCGTACATGGCCATCATCTCACCCGAGGCCACGATGTAAATTTCCCGGGCCTTGCCTTCCCGGATGGGCATGGCAAAGCCGCCGCAAACCACGTCACCCAGCACGTCATAGAACACGTAATCCAGGTCCGGTGTATAAGCCCCCAGCGATTCCAGCATATTGATAGAGGTAATGATACCCCTGCCGGCGCAGCCCACGCCCGGCTCGGGACCGCCGGATTCCACGCACTTGCTGCTTCCGTAACCTTCACGCATGATATCTTCAAGGTCGATGTCTTCGCCTTCGTCCCGCAAGGTATCCAAAACGGTTTTCTGGTTCAGGCCGTGGAGCAGCAGCCTGGTGGAGTCAGCCTTGGGGTC
Organism: Desulfotruncus arcticus DSM 17038; assembly: GCF_900113335.1. Lineage (GTDB taxonomy): Bacteria > Bacillota > Desulfotomaculia > Desulfotomaculales > Desulfallaceae > Desulfotruncus > Desulfotruncus arcticus. Next base: position 92,743 of record NZ_FOOX01000003.1, on the reverse strand, counting down.
GCAACCTACTACCAAAACCTTTTTGCCCAACTCGGCCAGGGCAGCCACGGTATTCTGAGTGGTGGTGGACTTGCCTATGCCACCCTTTCCGTAAATAGCAATTTGTCTCATTTTTTCATCCCCCCATCTTGTTATAAAAAAAGAGACACTTACAGCCAAAATGACTGTAAATGCCTCAATGCATAGTTTACCGCAATGTTAATTCAGGGAAAACGGCCAACAAAATATGAGGAATTTCCCCTAAAATGTTAAGGCGCCGGTAATTATACCGGCGCCATCGCCTAATCCCTTTCGGCACAACAACGTACCGCATATTGTTGTTATAGAATCAAATTTTGTGGATACTCCTCCACCACCTGTTTAGGGAAAATGTATCCCCTTTCAACAAAATAATAAAACACCGGTATCATTACCGGCGTCTTTGCCATCCATTTAATGTAGTACAACAACGTACCTTATTACATTAGTTATAATAACATTAAATCAAGCTAAAATCAAGTATAATTTTTAATAAACATATTTTGTTAAAATAAAAATTATCACAATATTTAACCATTAGATACACATAAAGCAATATTGCTTATTATTATAACATACTGCTAATCATTAATTTTAAATGAACGGTAAAGCATCTTTTTACCGATATTTAAAAATATCTTTTGTTACACAGTGTTTTTGGCCCTCTCCGGCCCAGATAATAACGCCGCCGGATAAAGCCGGTATGTTACAGAAGGCCTATTGGCCGCCTCTGCAACATACTTGCTCAATATTTTTAAAATACCCGGTCTGAATTCTCCATTGCGGGGACTTACGCACGCTTTAAACAACATAACCATGTCTTCAAGGCAGGTATTTCCAGCCCGCTCCCCCAACCCGCCAACAGTAGTACTGATATACTCGGCTCCCGCGGCAAAAGCAGCCATGCTGTTGGCCGTGGCCAGGCCGAAATCGTTATGCCCGTGGAATTCAACCGGAATAGCAAGTTTTTCTACCAGCATGCTTATCACCCTGCGGGTGTTAAACGGCTCCATCACGCCAACGGTATCAGCAAAGCGTAGCCTTTCCACCCCCGCTTCCTGGGCCAGCAGAGCGTATTCCAGCAAAAAACTGAAGTCAGCCCTAGAGGCGTCCTCGGCTCCCACGGAAACACGGCAGCCATAATCACGGGCATAACGTATAGCCCTTGCCAGGCAATCCATGATCCACTGCCTACTTTTGCCTAGTTTTTCTACAATGTGCAGTTCCGATACCGGCGCAGAAATATGGACATCCCGCATGCCACAGGCCAAGGAAGCCCTTAGATCCGCCAGCAAAAGCCTGTTCCATGCCGCTACACGCGCGTTTAAGTTTAGTTCGCCTATGGCCTTTATCGCTGCCTGTTCAAGGGTACCCATGGCAGGAACTCCTGCCTCAATAACCTCAACTCCAAGGAAATCCAGCAGTCTAGCTATGGTCACTTTTTCATGTAGGGTAAAGGCAACTCCCGGCGCCTGTTCGCCATCTCTAAGGGTGGTATCAACAATAGCCGGAGCTAGTTTAGAATATTGTTTCTTTATTTTATTTGGCATCTGATTACCCCCATAAAATATTAAAACCCCCGCACAGTGGTTTTATCCTCTGAACGGGGGCATCTTTGCCAAAAGGTACAACATTGTTAATATGTCTGATGTCTATGATAAAGATTATAAAGCTCAATTAATAAAAAATCAAGATGATAATTTTTTCCTAACCTTATTTTACAAAAACTTAACCCTGACTCAGCTTTGCCAATACGTCTGCGAAACTAACAATGGGCAAAGCCGGAATCCCCTCAGTCCGGCAGTATTCAAGCAGGCGTCCTTTGGCAAAGACAAGGCTGCTGTAGCCGGCGGGGCACGTATCGGAAAGGCCGTCCCCCACATAAACCGTCTGGCTGTTTGGTTCTGTTAAACGCTCGATGAGAGAACGTTTACAGGTACCGCATAAACCGCATTCCTGATTATAATAGGTACAGGTGATGCGAAACTCTTTTTCATACACCAATTTATTGGAATAATAAGGTAATTTAAAGCCGTGTTTATTTAAGATATATTCAATGCAAAAGTCATAGCCATCGCTGAGGATGTAAACAGGGTAGCCTTCTTTCTTGCAGAAATTGACGAAGGATCCGAAGGTATCGTCAATTTCTATCGTATCCAGCAGATTCCGCAGGTCATCCAAGGTGGCACGAAAGAGTTTAAAAGTCCTGTTGGCGCATTCCTCAGTTGAAATTTCCCTTTTCTCCCATAGCTCATTGATTTGCTGCCAGCCTTCGCCGGCGAAAGCCTTTACCATAGCATCACAGGTATCCCTTTTGGTAATGGTGCCATCAAAGTCAATGAAAATCGTCCTTTGCACCGGTTTCCCCCTTTCCCTAGCCCTGTTGCCAGGCCTCACACAGCTTCCGGGAAGTGCAGTCCGGGTCCAGGCTGCCGAGAATGCCTGAAACGATGGACACCCCGTCAGCGCCGGACTTTTTGACTTCCCTCACGTTGTCCAGGTTAATGCCGCCGATGCCCACAACAGGAATGGACACCGAATTCTTAATATTCCTCAGTCCTTCCACCCCCAGAGGCTGGATAGTGACAGCCTTGGTTGTGGTAGTGTAAACAGGACCCGCCCCCAGGTAATCGGCCCCGTATTTTTCCCCGTACACTGCTTCCTCAATGTTGGAAACAGAATAACCTATTATTTTTTCCGGTCCCAGGAGACACCGGGCTACCTGAAGAGGCAAATCCTCCTGCCCGATATGGATACCGTCGGCATCAACAGCCAAGGCGATATCCAGACGATCATTGATGATTAAAGGCACCTGATATTTGACGGCAAGATCTTTAAGAGCCAGGGCAATTTGATAAAAATCCCGGCTGGAGGTATCCTTCTCCCTGAGTTGCACCAGGGTTACCCCCCCGCGCAAGGCGTCCTCTACAGCTTGACCCAGGTCCCGGCCTCCAAGAATGGCCCGGTCGGTGACAAGGTATAAACTATAATCACATTTCATTGATTCCACCCCTCCCGTCACTATCCTGAAAAATTTTCTAAGTTACTTGTATCTGGCGCTCCGGTGGTTCCCTCCGTGCGCTGCGCAATTTTCACACCGGATCACCTTGCCTACGGTATCTATTTTTCATTATCTGTTGGTGTCGCGATAATATTGATAAAAATGGTGGGTAGGTCCCACCCCCCGGCCCAGCGGGAAAGAATGGGCAATCGCCCCGCCGATGTATTCCTTGGCCCTGGCCACAGCTTCTTCCACCGGACAACCCTTGGCCAGTGAGGCAGCGATTGCTGAGGAAAAAGTGCAGCCTGTACCGTGGGTGTGAGGGGTGGCTACCCTGCCGCTACCGAAATGGCGAAAAGCTTTTTCACTATAGAGAACATCAATAGCGTCGCCTTTTAGGTGCCCGCCCTTAACTACCACATTCTTCGCCCCCAGCTTATTAATAGCCACGGCTGCTTTTTCCATTTCATCCAGGGTTGCTATTTTTGTTTCGGTAATGACCTCGGCCTCAAAAAGGTTGGGAGTAACTACCTCCGCTAACGGCAAAAGCACTCTTATCAATGCTTCCCGCGCTTCCGGCTGTAAGAGGGCACAGCCGCTTTTGGAGACCATTACCGGATCAACAACGATATTTTGGGCCTTGTTTTTGAGCAAAGATTCGCCGATGGTTTCAATAATGGCGGCACTGGAAACCATGCCGATTTTAACGGCATCTACCTGAATATCTTCGAATATAGCGCTTATCTGATCCCTGATGATTTCCTGATCCAATTCCCGGACATTGAATACTCCCCTGGTGTTTTGAGCAGTCACCGCCGTAATTACACTCATACCGTAAGTGCCCAAAGCACTGAAAGTTTTCAGGTCAGCCTGAATTCCAGCTCCGCCGCAGGAATCAGAACCGGCTATGGTTAAAACCTTGATCACTATTTTCCCCCCTAATCCTATACAATAAAGAAGACTTGGTTCAGGTGGGGTTTTGACCCCACCTGAACCTTAGTCGCACTTATTTCGAGTTTATCGCCGCTTAACTCCCGCCTGTAGAGGCGGGGAGTCTTAGCGGCGGTTAACGAGATCAATATAATTCTGTTAACACCTAACCTTGAGCCAGTGCCCCGAAGAAAGCTTCCCAAAAGTGATCCACCCGGGGCGGCAGTAAGTCTTGTTCCCCGCCGTCGGCTTCAACCCAGCGCCGTCCTTCCGCTTTGGGCACCACTTTTCCGATAACGGCAGCCGGTATACCGGCTTTTTCATAAACTGTTAGTAAAGCCCCTGCCTGTTCCGGGTCGACAGTCAGTATCAGGGTGCCCTCGCTAATTACCTCGTAAGGGTTTAAATTAAAATGACCGCAGACAGCTTTTACATCTCGGGGAACCATAACTGAGGAGCGCTGAATACGCAAGCCGACGCCGGAGGCTTCAGCCACTTCCCAGAGGCCCCGGGCCAATCCGCCCTCTGTAGCATCATGCATAGCGTGAACCCCACCGCATTCAGCGGCCAAAAGAGCATCTTCCACCACAGTCATCTCCTTAATTCTACCGGAGGCCTGCGCTATCAGTTCTCCGGCAATGCCCGCCGCCCGCAGTCTGGCTCCCAGTTCACTACCCAACAGAGCCGCCGCCTCTATGGCCGCCCCCTTGGTGATGATAACCAGGTCACCTGCCCGAGCGCCGGCGGGTGTTACGTATTCCCGACCCATACCCCACACAGTGATACCGCCAATGGTCGGCACAGTAACCGCGCCGTAAAAACCGGTATGGCCGCCAACTATGGCAATCCCCAGTTCCCTGGCGGTCACGCTGATGCTGCGCACCAAGCGGGTTATGTATTCTTCGGAGGTTTCAGGCGGGATAAGCAACGAGTAGGTCATAAACCGGGGTTTAATACCTGTTACCGCCACATCGCTGGCACCAATATGAACGGTAATCCACCCAAAATCCTCCGGTGAGGTTGTCGGTCCGGGAAAGATAGGATCCTCGGCGATAGCCATGAACTGGTCCCCTATTTTTAAAATAGCCGCGTCCACTCCCATGCTCGGTCCGACTAGCACCTCGGGATTCAAAGCGCCAGTTTGCGGAAGAATAGCTTTTTTAAAATAATCATCATTAACCTTGCCGATCATCTTTATCACTCCTCATATGTGCTGTTTACCGGCCGTAAAAAAAATAAACACCCCTGCTCGGAGTGCACAAATAGCGTTGTTGCATTTCCCTTCGCTGGTATTACCCAGAGCAGGTTCAATGGGTTGGCACTGCCGCCTCTCAGCCTTTCGGCACCCCAAATGACTTCCTTTTATTATTTTACTGACTTAGCGTTACCCAATTATACTACTGGTGCAGCATATAATAAAGGGGGGAATGTAGTTATTTTTTTTACATCATTAAACGTGGATGGCAGAAACATACACCTTTAAATCAAGGATTAGTTGTTAAAATGTCTAATATAAGTACTATGCCTATCGCCTTAGGAGGTATAAACCTTGGCCAAAAGGATAGTGGTATACAGTTTCCTTATTGCCTTGATAGCGTCTTTTTCGTTTTTTCCCAAGCTATACAACAATGCCGAAGGCATAATGTTCAAGGAAGATATCAGCAAATTATTAAATAAGACTACCAATAAAACTGACAGCTCAATAACATTTGAAAGCCTGACTGCCAATTCAGAGACTTCAACCGATGAATATATTGATCTAGGCTATAAATGGGCCTATGGCCGCAGTGAATGGACCTATAACGCCCGTGTCTTGAAAGATCACTATGATTACTTTAAAGGCTTAAAACGGCCGGCAACCGACGACTATTCCGTGTATGTGACAAATCCGCTTAATCACCCTTATATATCAAATCTTGTTAAAACTTTTCAGGAAGGTGCCCAAAAGCATAATTATTCAGAATGGGATACAATTAATTATATAGTGGCTTTTGTGCAAAGCCTTAAATACGTCCCGGATGAAGTCAGCACCGAGTATGATGAGTACCCCAAATACCCTTTGGAAACGCTGGTTGATGGCGGAGGAGATTGTGAAGATACCAGTATTCTTATGGCTTCTATACTCCAGGAAATGGGTTATGGCGTAGTACTTCTTGGCATGCCCGATCATATGGCCATCGGGGTTAAAGGTGCTGATAATCTGCCCGGCTCTTATTACACCTATAACGGGGCACATTATTATTATCTTGAAACCACAGGTTCTAATTGGTCTATTGGAGCTTTACCCGACCAATTTAAAAATAAACAGGCTAAAATCTATCCCTTGACGCCGCGCCCTGTTATTACGCATTCCTGGCAAGCCAAAACAGTAAACGGTTTATCGACACAGATTAATGTTCAAATTAGTAATGAAGGAACGGCAACCTCTAAAAATACTGTAGTTTATGCCGCTTTCGATGCCGGAGATAATAACGTTTATGATCAGACATACTCGAAACCGTTTGATTTGGAACCCCAAACCAAAGCGGAGATTACTTTACACCTAAAATACCCGCGTAATGTCCAAAGCAGGTTAATAGTCAAGGTGATTAGTAATGATGTCTTAATGGACGAGAGCACCTCAAAATGGCAGCAGCTATAGGGCGTCCGCACTTTTAAATATAGGCTATTTTTATACCTGTTATTGAAGTTTAAATCGAACCAGGAAGGTTGTCCCGGATGAACCCGTCTCTATTTGTATGGTGGCATTTTGTCTGGCGGCAATGCTGTAACATGTTGCCAATCCCAAGCCAGTGCCCTGCTCTTTTGTTGTAAAAAAAGGCGTTCCAATCATATCCAGTACTTCCGGTTCAATCCCTTTTCCCTCATCTTGCACTGATAGAACGATATCGTCATCAGTGGCAAAAGTTTTAACAGTCAATGTTCCACCGGCTGACATTGCTTCTAGCCCGTTGCGAACAAGATTTAATATCAGCTGGCGTATTTCTTTTTCGTTAAGAGGTAAATCAGGAACTCGTTTTAATTCAAATGCAATATTATTACCGGCGTTCATGGCATCGGCTGTGATTAACGGATTCAGTGCTTTGATAATTTTGTTTAGATTTTGGTTTTTTAACTTCAGCGGCTTATTTTTAGCCAAAGATAAAAATTCTGAAATTATTGAATTTGCCCTATCCAGTTCCCCAATCATTAATTGATAATAATCTTTGTATTTCTGACACTCCGGTTTACTTTCAAGTATCTGCAGGAAACCACGTATAGAAGTCATTGGATTTCTGATTTCGTGGCCAATACCGGCAGCCATCTGCCTAACAATGTTTAACCGGTCAAGACGGGCCATCTCTTGTTCCATTTTTTTGCGTTCAGATATATCCCGAATGATTATAACGCTTAAATTCCCATTGTACCCCTTGAACATACCGAAAGAAATTTCACAGCTCAGCTTGGTACCATCTTTTTTGATCAAGGTTAGTTCACTTACCTCTTTTCCTGTGCGCGCTATTTCATCTATTCCGGCAGGCGATCCAATGTCTAAAGCATCAATAATACCATCACGGCCAATACGGCATATCTCTTCCTCCGTTCGCCCCAACATTTTGCATACTGCCGGGTTGGCAGTAAGAATAGTTCCATCCGGACGGACCATTAAAATACCATCTGCACTATTTTCAAAGATTAATCTGTATCTAGTTTCGGCCTCATGCAATTTTATCTCTGCTTTCTTCCGTTTAGTTACATCTTTTAGAGAAAAGAAAAGCAATTCCACTTCACCATTATTGTCCAACACCGGTACCAGAGTCCAGTCCCAGTAAGTTACACCCCGTTCAGGGTTTTTTGCATATACAAATGGTCTGGCAAAAACCTCATAAGGCTTTTTTGTTCTAACGACATCATTAAATATCTCCAGTGCGTCAGAGGGATAAAGTTCAAAATGATTCCGGCCGGGAAATTCTGATACATCACGATTATCTGCCTTTGCATAAGCTTCATTGACGCGTATAAAGTTGAAATTTCGATCAAGGATTGCCTGGGAAGAAAGTGTGTGTTTAAAGAATAATTCCAAAATCCTGGATTGTTCCGCCAAAATTTTTTCAGCGTTTTTATTTACTTGCTTGCGCAGCTTATCAATTTCTGCTATAAGTTGTTCTTTCGTTTTTTTATCGTCCTTCATTTTACAACCTCACAGAATATTTTTATTTTTTATAAAGAGTTATTTGACATAATCTACATCTTACCTTTGGTAGTCATTTACATAAAAATTCGATATTGACTTTTCCGGCAATATTGCAAAACTCCTTAATGGGATTCCTTAATTAGATAAAAAGGTTGACAACCGGTTTCAAATAGGCTATATTTTTTAAAAATAGACTCATATGGTATACTTTATACCTGCGGGAAGGCACAAACAATGACGCTCAATCAAGCAACGAGTTAGGCATTTCGCAGGTGGAGGAAAATAATTTTGAGACGTTAAGTAAATCCTAAGCTGCGTTGTTGTAATCAGAAAAATTTTTTTCCGCAATACTATACTTCTTTAGTGTAGTTTTTAAAATGCCGTATATCTCCAAATATTTAGTTGAAAAAGTAAATCTGTGTCATAGTCATGTCTTAAAGTATACCATTTGAGTCCATTATAAGAATTATTAACAGGAGGGAAAATAAATGAACATGTGTACTTCCGCGGACAGCAAATTAATCGATTTTATGCGTTCCAAACCCGAAGTGGAGACATCCTTCAACCGCGTGCCAGGGCAAGCCATCAAGTGCGGCTTTGGCATGCAGGGGGTTTGCTGCCGGCTGTGCTCCAACGGACCCTGCCGAATCACCCCCCAAACCCCCAAGGGTGTCTGCGGAGCCACCGCCGATACCATCGTGGCCCGGAACTTTTTACGAGCCGTGGCTGCCGGAGCGGCCTGCTACCTGCACATAGTGGAAAACACCGCCAATAACCTGCGTGCTGTCGGCCAGGGGAAAACCGGGTTGACCATTAAGGGACCGGAAACACTGCGTGAGTTGGCCGGGGTGCTGGAAATCAAGGAAACCGATCCGGCACAGCAAGCCGTCAAAGTGGCGGACCGGGTGCTGGAAGACCTGTATCTGCCCCGGGAACAGCAGATGGCCATGGTCGAAAAACTGGCTTACCAGCCAAGATTCCGGCGCTGGCAGGAACTGGGGATACTGCCAGGCGGCGCTAAATCCGAAGTGTTCGACGCCGTTGTCAAATCCAGCACCAACCTGTCCAGCGACCCGGTGGATATGCTGCTGCACGCTTTAAAACTGGGCATTGCCACGGGGTTATACGGGTTAACTTTAACCAATTATTTAAATGACATTATGTTGGGTGAACCCCAAATTGCCACCGCCAAAGTGGGTTTTTCCGTGGTGGAGCCGGATTACATCAACATTATGGTTACCGGTCACCAGCACGCTCTCATCGGGTCGCTACAGGAGCAGATAGTTACCCCCGGGGCAGTAGCTCTGGCCGGCCGGGGTGGGGCTAAAGGCTTCAAGATAGTGGGCTGCACCTGCGTGGGGCAGGACATGCAACTGCGCGGGGCGCACTGCCGGGAGGCCTTTGCCGGTCATGCCGGCAACAACTTTACCAGCGAAGCTCTGCTGGCCACCGGAGGCATCGACCTGGTAGTATCCGAGTTCAACTGCACGCTGCCAGGTATTGAGCCCATTTGCGAGCAGTTTCTGGTGAGGCAGATCTGCCTGGATGACGTGGCTAAAAAAGCCAACGCTGACTATGTACGGTTCGATAGCAGTGAGGGAGCGGCCATAGCGGAAAAAATTATGCACGCGGCCCTGGCAAGCTATACCCGGCGCCGGGACAAGGTGCAAGTGGATATACCCGTTCACGGCCACGACGACGCGGTCACCGGTATTAGTGAAAAATCATTGAAAAAATTCCTGGGCGGCAATTTTAAACCACTGATAGACCTGATTGCCAACGGTAAAATTAAGGGAGTCGCCGGCGTGGTGGGCTGCTCCAACCTCACAGCCAAGGGACATGATGTTTTTACCGTGGGGTTAACCGAAGAACTGATCAAGCGGGATATCATCGTATTATCCGCCGGCTGTACCAGCGGCGGTCTGGAAAACGCCGGTTTGACCTCCCCCGGTGCGGCGGAACTGGCCGGCGACAACCTTAAAGAGATTTGCCGGACGCTGGGTATACCGCCGGTGTTGAACTTTGGCCCCTGTCTGGCCATCGGGCGGCTGGAAATAGTGGCCGCCGAATTAGCCAACGCCCTTGATATTGACATCCCGCAGTTGCCTCTGGTTTTATCCGCTCCACAGTGGTTGGAAGAACAAGCTCTGGCTGACGGCGCATTCGGCCTGGCCCTGGGTTTGCCGCTGCACCTGGCCATCCCGCCCTTTGTTAGCGGCAGCAAGCTGGTGAGCAAAGTATTAACGGAGGATATGGAACAGCTAACCGGTGGCAAGGTCATCCTGGAAGGTGAAATCGTACCGGCGGCGGAAAAACTGGCGGAGATTATTGAACAGAAAAGAAAAGCCCTGGGATTATAAAGGGGGAATAACAGTGAAACGTATCCTCATCGACAAAGAACTTTGTCAGGGCTGCAGGAACTGCCAGCTGGCCTGCATGGCCGAGCATACTGCGGCCAAATCCGTTCTATGCCTGGACCTGGAGGACCAGGCCAACCAGGCCAGGAATTTTATCGAAGCCGACCCGCATGGGCAACCGGTACCCATCCTCTGCCGTCACTGCGATGAACCGGTCTGTGTCACCGCCTGCATGTCCGGAGCGTTAACGAAAAACCCCGTTACGGGAACCGTTGACCATGATCCGGAAAAATGCGCCGGGTGCTGGATGTGCGTGATGTCCTGTCCCTTTGGGATTATTCGCCCGGACAGCCGGGAAGGCAAGGTGGCGGTCAAGTGTGACTGCTGTCCCGACAGCCCCTTCCCCCGCTGTGTGGCAGCCTGTCCCACCGGCGCTATTACACTAATTGAGGTGGACGCGCAGGGCACAGTAAAAAAAATACATTTGTCAGGACCAGTTATGGACGAGACCGTACCGGAGGAGGGAGCGCACCAGTGAGATATCTTATTTTGGGAGCCAGTGCCACCGGAATCAATGCGGCCAAAACCATCCGCGAGTTGGATAGTGCCGGTGAGATTACCGTGATCTCCAGGGATGAGCAAATACATTCCCGCTGTATGCTGCACCATGTGATCAGCGGGGAGCGTTCCCCTGAAAAAACCAGTTTTGTGGAAGCAGATTTCTTTAAGCGCTATAACGTTCGCTGGCTGGCCGGCCGGGAAATAATCAGCCTGGATACGACAGGTAAAAAAGTCAGATTGTCCAATGGCGAAGAAGAGCGGTATGACCGTTTGTTGATTGCCACCGGCGCTTCCTCCGTGCTGCCGCCCGTAACCGGCCTGTCACGGGGCAAGCAGGTCCGGAGCCTGCGCGACCTGGCGGACGCCCGGGCCATTGCCGGGATGGCCGGAGAGACAGGAACCGCGGCAGTGATCGGCGCCGGGCTGGTGGGTATGGATGCCGCCTACGCCCTGGTCCGGTGCGGGGTCAAGGTGTCGGTTATCGAAGTGGCCGGGCAGCTTTTACCATTACAGCTGGACCAGCGGGCGGCGGAAAATTATGAGCAGCTATGCCGGCAGCATAATATGGAATTCTTTTTCAACGAGATGGTTGAATCAGTGATTTTGGACGCGCAGGACAATGTTCAGGGGCTTAAACTTAAAAGCGGTAAAACCATACCCTGTTGCATGGTTATTGTGGCGGCCGGGGTAAGGCCAAACATAGAATTCCTGGCAGGCACCCCCATTGAAACCGGGCGGGGGGTCAGGGTCAATGAATTCCAGGAAACCTCGTTGGCGGGTGTTTTCGCCGCAGGGGATGTTTGTGAATCACGGGAAACATTTACCGGCAAGGTAATGCTTACGCCAATTTGGCCGGCGGCAGTCAAACAGGGGCAGGTGGCCGGTTCTAACATGGCCGGCGTATCCAAGCGCCTGGAGGATAACTTCGCCTTCCGGAATGCCATGACCTTTTTCGGCCTTCCGACGGTATCCTTCGGCTTCATTAATCCACCGGATGAAAGTTACCGGGTGCTTATTGACGAAGATGCCAACGCTTATAAAAAAGTTATCCTTCAGGATGGGCGCATCAAGGGGGCCGTTTTACAGGGGGACATTACCGGCGCCGGTTTGCTGGCCGCCCTGATCAAAGAAGGAATAGATCTAACAAATTATCAGGAGCGGGTTTTCAGTCTTACCTATGCGGATTTCTTCGCCCAAAAAGAAAATGGGACCTTTTACTTTATCATTTAAGCTGCTAAAACTCTGCCGGATGGTCTTCTAAAATTCTAAGCTTGCGAAAAGCTAAAGAACGCAGTCGTTTTACTCCGCCGCTTCATTTTTGTCCTGGCGAATTTGAACCCCGAACCGCCATCCATCAACCTGGCGGCCGCTAATTCTAAAGATCATGGCTTTTATTTTCCATTATATACCTTATGCAAAAAATGCAATTTTTATCTCTTTCAGAAAAAACTTAACATAATATAAATAAATCAACATCACACTTCTCCCAAATTATTTAGCCCCAATCGGGGCCTTTTTTTATAAAATAGGGCCAAACTGGGGCATTTAATGCACAAATTTAAAAATTTACCATATCATGTTAATAAATGGGAGGAGGATCAATATGGCTGATGATGTGAAAAAGCAAGGTTGCATGCCTTCGTATTACCCGCCGTGTGCTACCGAACCACTTGATGTTATGTATCCGGATATCTACTACCAGGTATACCCGGTCGTTAAACAGTATTGCGAAATGTATGATAACCCCAGTAACCCAGGTTGCTACCCTTATCCTACAAGAATGACTATAGAACAAATGACTACTCAAATTTATCAAAAAGTTGTTGTAGTTACCGGTTATCAATTGGAAAGACAAGATGGCAGAGGGTTATTAAGATCTTTAGTATTAATATTGCTAATACGGGAATTATTAAGAAGAAGAGGCTCGTATTAAGCCTTATTTTCTGCAAATCATATCTGTCTAGAAAGATAATAGCACTTTCCATATCTTGGTTTAAAAAAAATAAAACCCGCAATCCTCTAATACATGAGGTATTGCGGTTTTTTCACGCAACTTATTTATTTTGCATTAACGGTATTATTCCTGCGCTCCTGGTATAAATATTCGAGATACCTTGAAAATTGTTCCCCTAGCTCAGTAGAATCAAGGGCATATTCAACAGTAGCTTTTAAATATCCAAGTTTATCCCCGGCATCATAACGTATGCCTTCAAACATACATGCATAAACAGGTTCAAGACCGGATTGAAGCCTCAATGCATCAGTTAACTGAATCTCCCCGCCGGCGCCGGTTGGAAGGTCTTCCAAACACTTAAAAATGGATGCATTTAGAACATATCGTCCCATAATAGCTAATTTGGAAGGAGCGTCTTCAAGTGTTGGTTTTTCTATTAAGTCTTCTACCCTGTAGATAGACCCTATGCCCTTTGCCGGCTTGATGATGCCATACTTACCGACATCGTTGATCGAAACTTCTCTTACACCTATTACACTGGAATTGTATTTCTCCGCGACTTTTATTAACTGTCTCAATGCCGGTACATGGGCTTTAACTATATCATCACCTAGCAAAACAGCAAATGGTTCTTCTCCAACAAAAGACTTGGCACAATAAACGGCATGCCCAAGGCCAAGGGGTTCGTTTTGTCTAATGTAGTGGATGTTGGCCAATTTAGTTAATTCAACAATGGTTTCCAGTTGTGAGGATTTTCCCTTCCCACCCAGTGCAGCTTCAAGCTCAGGGGAACGGTCAAAATAATCTACTATTGGCCACTTCCCCCTGCCGGTAATTATTAAAATGTCCTCTATACCAGAGTTTACAGCCTCTTCAATTATATATTGAATTGTAGGTTTGTCCACTATAGGCAGCATTTCTTTTGGTAAAGCTTTTGTTACCGGCAAAAATCTTGTCCCCAGACCTGCCGCCGGTATAACGGCTTTACGGACTTTCATGAAATTACCTCCCAATCACTTTCTGTACTATCCTTAATGTCGTTCCCAAATAAGTATGGCTAAATTTAATCGTCAATAATCGGTTAGTCAGTCGAGAGCTTCTATTTTGCCAATCTTAAGCGTCTTTAAAATGGCCGTTTAGCAGGTATCAGATGTCGGGATAAAATTAGTCCATCAGAAAACAAGGTTACGATTTATAACTTCCTGCGACCGCTGCCTGATGACCAGCGCCTGAATTGCATAGGAAAAGTTTTAGGCACGGCCCCCCAAATTATCTGCCCATCCATCATCCTTATATTCCTATCGCAACTTTCCGCCACCCGCTGGTCGTGGGTGGCCACCAGCACTGTTTTCCCCCGCTGGTTCAACTTCTTCAGCAAATCCATAATTCCCGCCCCGGTAGCCGAGTCCAAATTGCCCGTGGGCTCGTCAGCCAGTATCAAATCCGGATCCAGCAGAAGCGCCCGGGCAATGGCCACCCGCTGCTGCTCGCCACCGGAAAGGTCATCCGGCCTGCGTCCTTCCTTTCCCGCCAGGCCGACCTGCCCGAGCAGTTCCATTGCGCGCCTCTTGTATCCGCTCCCCAGAGGAAAAGCGGGCACCATTACATTCTTCAAAGCGCTTATAGTGGGAATCAAATGATAGGACTGAAAAATAAAGCCGATTTTCTGCCGGCGAAATCTACAAAGGAACGTCTCGCCTTGCCCGGAAATCTTTTTCCCTTCAAAAATAATATCTCCGCCGCTGGGCCTGTCCAGAGCCCCCAGGAGATTCAGCAGGGTGGTTTTACCGCAGCCGGAAGGGCCAGTCAGCGCGATCAATTCGCCCCGCCGGATTTCCAGGCTTTCCACGTCCAACACTTTAACCGCAAGCTTATGCTTCCCGTAAACTCTGGTCAGGTTTTTTACTGAAATCAACACATCAGGCTCCAAAAAACGCACCTCCGCAAGCTACATTCCCCGAAGTATCTGCGCCGGCGCCGCGCTCTTGGCGCGCCAGGCCGGATAAATACCTCCCGCTACACCGGTGAAGATACTGGCCAGGCATATATAAAACGCTGTCTGCCAGGAAAGGTTGGCAAAATCCAAAGCTATCAGATCTCTGGCCAAAACCAGGCCGGCGTAGCCCAGGGACACTCCCAGGGCAGCTCCAAGCATGCTCAAGACAAGAGACTCTACCAGCACCAGAAAAATGATATTGGCCGGGGTCCAGCCCAGCGCCTTCATGATACCGAACTCGCGCACCCGGTTGATAACGGATAAAAGCATCACCACCATGATGGTAAGCGCCCCGACCACCATAGCCACCACGGAAACCGCGATGAGAAACCTGCCAAAGAGGTCCAGTACGTCTTTAACCGGATTCAGCACTTCATTGGGCAACACTACCTGAACTTCCGGCTTTTGGCCGGACAGATCATTCCGGATGGACTGCGCTGCAGATTCCAAATTATCAATTTCATCCACTGTCACATTAATGGATGATACTTTTCCATCCGGTATATTGCCAATATCCATGGCCAGTTGTTCGGACCCGCTAAAAGCACTGTCCAAGACTTCGTTGCCGGTCTGATAAACGCCTACAACCTTCAACTCCAGCACCTTCGCCTGTCCTCGCTCCGGAACGATGAACTGATAAACATTTCCTATTGTATAAGGAGAATTAATAAACTTCATATACTTTTGGAGACTGGTCCCGATGATAATTTCATTATCAGCACCAGGAGCAGTTCCTTCTATAATTTTGTTGTGGGGTATGCCGGTAACAGTTGAAATATCTTGAGCGCCGTATCCATATAAAGGCATGTCGTATTCCATGTTAAAAGGACGCATAATCGCTGAAACCTGTGCATAGACCTTTGTCACGTGCGGTATGCCTTTTATAGTTTCCATATAAGAAGATGGTATCGGGGTTGTGCCCATACCCAGGAATAAACCACCGAAGATCGCATCTTTGCCGGAAATCATGATTTTATTTGAAAGATCACCAAGGGTACTCTCAGCCCGGTTTTCCATTCCTCCAACCAGAGATAAAAGGAAAGTCATTAGCGCGATACCAAAGGCTACTCCAAGAATGGCCAGGGCCACCACCGCTTTTTTGCGAAAGGCGTTTTGAATTGAAAAGAACAGTAAAGACAAACCCTCATCCCCATTTTTAATAACAATTATCTACATAGCATGCTCATATTTATATCCTCTTGCCATGTAATTTCCAATGGAGCTAATGCTCCCACTCAAAATCCTTCACTTCCGGGAACTCCTTCAAAGCCTCCTTCACTATGGAGCAAATGCGCTGCAGGTCTTCTTCAGCTTTTGCCTCGCAGCGGGCCACCAGCGCGGGCTGGGTGTTGGAAGCCCGCACCAGGCCCCACCCGTCGCCAAAAAGCACCCTTGCCCCGTCCACATCAACCACGGGATATTCCCGCTTAAAACGCTCAGCCAGCCTGCTAACCACCTTGAATTTATCCCGGTCCGGGCAGGGAACCCTGGTTTCAGCCGTAGAGTAATACTTGGGTATGCCTGCAAGCATTTTGGAGAGCGGCACATCGGAATTGGAGAGAATCCTCAAAAGACGGCCGGCAGCGTAAAAGGCATCGTCGAAACCGTAAAACTCGTCTGCAAAAAATATGTGCCCGGACATCTCCCCGGTGAACACCGCCCCGACTTCTTTCATCTTGGCTTTAATTAAGGAGTGACCCGTCTTATAGAAGAAAGGTTTTCCACCGAGACGCTCCACCTCGTCTACCAAAGACTGGGAACACTTCACTTCGATGATGGCCTCGGCTCCGGGATGTTTCGGCATGATTTCCCACCAGTAAAGACACATCAGCATATCTCCCCAGATAATATTCCCTGCCTCGTCCACCACTCCGATGCGGTCTGCATCGCCGTCAAAGGCTACGCCAAGATCCGCCCCCTCTTCCAACACCGCTCTTCTTAACTCCACCAAGTTGGCCGTCTTTACCGGGTCCGGCTGGTGGTTAGGGAAGGAGCCGTCGGATTCACAATATAACGGTATCACTTCGCAGCCCCAGTTCTCCAATATTTTTTCAGCAAACAAGGCGGCCGTGCCGTTGCCGCAGTCCACAGCAATCTTTAATTTTCGTGGACCTAGCTGTATTTTTTCCATGAGCATATTTAAGTACGGGGTGATGGCGTCTATCTTTTCAAAGCTTCCTGAAGCGGCTGAAAATTCCCCGGCCAGCATCAATTCCTTGAGCTCTCGAATGTCATCTCCGTAGATGGTTCCGTCGTGCAGGGCTATCTTGAATCCATTTTCATCCGGTGGATTGTGGCTGCCGGTAATCATCACCGCAGCGTTAATACCAAATTGGACTCTGGCGTAATAAAGCACCGGCGTGACTACCAGGCCTATATCCATCACGTCGCAGCCCACATACATAAGTCCCTTTACCAGGGCATCCCGCAGGCGCTCGGAGCTAAGGCGGTTGTCCCTCCCCACCACTACTTTAGATGAACCATTTTGTATAGCTACAGTTCCAAAAGCTTTACCCAATTGTGTTACAACCTCATCCGTAAGGTCCCTCTCAGCTACGCCCCGGATGTCATACTGGCGAAAAATATGTTCATTAACAGTTATCATATTGAAATGCCTCCTTTAAACTAAATCGGAAAGGGGACACACCTCTGTTTAGGGCCAGTCATTGGGGCTGAGGAATGTCCCCGATTGGAAGGGGTGAGGTATATCCCCAACGAAGTGTTTGGCATTACAGCGCTTCATCCAAGCCCTTCTCCTTTAAAGCCTGCACGACTTTTTTTATTTCCTTGGCCCGGTTCTTACGGCAAACCAGGATACTGTCGCGATCGTTTACCACGATTAGACTCTCTACTCCTATGATACCAACCGTCTTACCAGGGGAATAAATGAACGTATCACTTGTGTCCAGCAGTACTCCCCGTCCCTCAATGACATTTCCTCGCTCATCCTTTTCAGCGTAACGATCCAGGGCGGTCCAGGAACCGATGTCATCCCAACCGAAATCCCCCCGCATCACCAGAACGTTATCCTCCTTTTCCAGAATACCGTAGTCCACCGAAATCCCGGGCAGTTCCGCGTAGACTTCTTTCAGTACGGCCGGGTATTGTTCCGTCCCCATGGCCTGCCCAATTTTATTCAGACCCCGGGCAAGTTGCGGAATATATTTTTCAATAAGTTGACGAATTAAATTCACCCGCCAGATAAACATGCCGCTGTTCCACAAATAATTACCGCATGCGAGCAATCTGACAGCCTTTGCATAGCTGGGTTTCTCCAAAAACTGAAAAACTCTGTACAAGGGCACTCCGGCAATGGTATCCAGCATTTCACCCTGACAAATGTAGCCGTAGCCAGTCTCCGGCCTATGGGGGGCAATACCAATGGTAATAATCCCCTCTTCCCGCCAAGCCGCAGTCACCGCGTTCTTAAGCACTTCTTGGAAGCAGGGCACGTCGCCGATGTAATGGTCCGCCGGCAAAACAATCATAACCTCCCGGGGGTCTTTACGCTCCAAAATCAAAGTAGCCAGCCCAATGGCAGCCGCAGTATCCCGCCCGTAAGGTTCGATGATAATGTTTTCCTCCGGCAGATGCGGCACCTGCTCCATGATGATATCTTTAAAATCCAAACCGGCAACTATGTATGTGCCGGATATTCCTACCATTTCCTCCACCCGCTCCACAGTGAGCTGCAGCATGGTCTTTTCGCCGATAAGATTTAAAAATTGCTTGGGTACGGCCAGACGGCTGCGGGGCCAAAACCCCTCTCCCCTCCCGCCGGCCATAATCACTGCAAAAGGCATGTTTTCTCCATTCTCCCTCAATTATTCAAGCTCTATGCGTTAAGTACAGGATGCGTCAAAAGAACTGGTCAATTCTAATTGCTTAGTCTTAATTTCCGGCAGCAGCAACTTCTTTACATAGGAAGAACTTAGATCAGACCTGGCATCATCAGTTTCAGCCCGACCAAAGTCGTCATGAAATCTGATAATATCATCTTCCTCCAAATATTCGCCAAGCTGCACCTCGATTACTTCCAGCAAGACTTTCCCCGGGTTCTCCAACCGGTGCTTGTACCCCGATTTAACAAAGGTGCTCTCACCACTGCAGACAAAGTTTACCGAACTATTTACAGTAACCTTGGCCGTACCTTTGACTACTACCCAGTGCTCGCTGCGATGGTGGTGCAGCTGCAAGCTTAATTTCTTCCCGGGCAAAACACTGATCCGTTTTATCTTGTAAAAAAAGCCTTCCTCCAAAATAGTATAGGACCCCCACGGCCTGTAAGTGGTTAAATGAAAATCCGCCCTGGGATCGTTGTTTGACTTTAATTTATTAACCACATCCTTTACCTTTTCGGAATATCCCTTTTTACAGATAAGCAGGGCGTCTTTCTCGTCTACAACGATCAAATCCTCAGCGCCAATGACAGCCACCGCTTTATCTTGATCGGTATATAAGAGGTTATTGTCGGAGTTGATTAGCGTAACTTCATGAAAAGCTATATTTCCGTTTTCATCACCTGGAAACTCCTCATAAAAAGCATCAAAACTCCCCAGGTCACTCCATTTGATATCCACTGGAATAACAGCCGCCCTGCCGGACTTTTCCATGATGCCGTAATCAATGGAAATACTTATTGTCTTGTTGTAAACCTCATTGATATCGCTTAGCTGAAAAGCGTTGTAAACCTCGGGGCAGTGCTGTCTGACCTCTTCTATGAAAACATCCGTTTTAAACATGAACATGCCGCTGTTCCACAGGTAACCCTTTTCCACGTAAACCTGGGCAGTTTGTAAATCCGGCTTTTCTTTAAATTCCTCAACTGCATAGCCAATTGTCAAAGGTTCCTTGGGTCTGATATAACCATACCCTGTATGTGGTGTTCCGGGGTGTACGCCAAAGGTGATGATATAATCACCGGCCAGTTGCTCACCCTGTTTTATAACCCGGGTTAGCTCATCATCGTCCTCTATCAGGTGATCGGAGGGAAAGACCGCAACTATATCAGCGCCGCTTTTATGTATCTCAACTATCGCATAATATATTGCCGGCAATGTATTTTTACCTGACGGTTCCACCAGGATATGACCTTCATTAAATTTATAGCCAAGTTCCTCGATCTGCCCCAAAACCCAGAACTTATAATTAATGTTGGTTATAATATAAATTTCATCTAAACCGGTTAACTTAAGGCACCTTTCAAATGACATTTGAAATATAGACTTGTCCATATTCTTTAGTTTTAAAAATTGTTTGGGAAAGTTATCCCTACTGAGGGGCCACAACCTGGTTCCGCTACCGCCGGCCAGTATTATTGTTTTCATTATCATCACCTTACTTTTTTGTTTTAAATCTAATTAGACCAATATAAAAGGTTTTATAGGTAAACCATCTACTTAAAATCGCAGCTCCTTCAACTTCTCAACATAAGCATATGGCAATTTAATTTTTCCCATCAATATCTCACCCGTATTGCCCCCGTGGCAATCAGATCCGCCGGTAATAACCAGATTAAGACTTTCAGCAATAGCCTTGTACCGCTGCACATCTTCTTCCGTATGCTTGGTATGCCAAACCTCTACCCCCTGCAATCCCTTGCCGGCCAAGTACCTGATATCGGAATCTTCCATTTTGGCGTTTTTTTTAAAAAACCCGGGGTGAGCCAGTACGGCAACTCCACCAGCGTTTCTGATCACTTCTATAGCTTCATCGGGGCTGATCTCATACCTCTCCACGTAAGCCCTGCCGTTTTTCCCTATAAAAGCTTCGGTGAAGGCTTCCTTGATTTCACTGATGTATTTTTTACCCATAAGTACCTGCGCTATATGAAGCCTGCCTACAAAACTAGAGCCGGCGCGGCTTATTACTTCTTCCCAGGTGACATCCAAGCCCAACTTTCCCAGTTTATCCACCATCTGTCTGGCCCGTTCGATTCTGCAATCCATAATTTGTTTAAGCTTGTTGAGAAGTTTAGCGGAACGCCAGTCTATAAAGTAACCCAATATGTGGACTTCGCCGCCATTATACAGCGTGGAAAGCTCCACACACGGCAGCACCTCGACACCCTGTTCGTTGCCGGCGGCCAGGGCTTCTTCCAAGCCGCCCACACTATCATGATCGGCAAGGGCTAGGCACCGAAAACCCATTTCCTTCCCAAGTGCCACCACCTGACCGGGAGCCAGCTTCCCGTCCGAGGCGGTGGAGTGAATGTGCAAGTCGGCAAATCCTGTCAATTAAGACACCTCTTTTTTCTTTCTCAACGTCCGTTTGCAATGAATTTAACAAACTGCCGCCAGGAAACTATATTTTTTACAAAACAGAGCATGATGATGCCGCCAATCACCTCCGGTAACAAATAACGCGGCTCGGTTAATAGATTTAGCCATAGCTGAAGCCAGTTCTCCGGGTTTCCCTTTGGAAAAGCCCAGCCGTTGGCAGGCCACAGGAAAGTCCCGGGGTAAAGCCACATACCATCTAAAATATGGTGTACGATACAGCCTCCGGCTACCACCAACATACCAATCTTCCTGTATTTAGACCAAAAGTAGGCAGCCACAGCTAAAAGAAAAAGCAAAAAAAGCAACGTGTGGCTATATATACGCCCGTTTCCAATGGTTTCCTTAAAAATAACCCCGCCCAAGGGCTTGTCAATAATATCGGGAAGCATCGCCCCCAGGATAACAAGCCTGTAATCGATATTTTCAGCTAGTTCATTTCCCCGGTACTTCATTGTCTTTTTTATGCCCTTTGCTATTCCCAAGGTGATTCCAACATGAGCTAAAAGCAGCATTTTCGGCCTCTCATAACCTATTTAACTTAAATTCAATTCAATTAAAGTCACATTTAGATAATTTTTTGTTTTAATAGATACATAATTATATGATTAACTGACTCTTCAATTGTATTTTTATTTGTATCTACGGTTATTTCGGGATTTTCAGGCTCTTCATACGGCGCTGTTATTCCTGTAAATTCGGATATTTTACCTGCCCGCGCTCTTTTATATAAACCTTTGGGATCTCTTTTTTCGCATATATCCAAAGGGCACTTTGCGTATATTTCTATAAATTCTCCGCGTTCTACTAGTTGGCGAGCCATTTGCCTGTCCTCGCGGTAGGGAGAAATAAATGCGGTTATTACCATAATACCGGCATCCACAAAAAGCTTGGCCACTTCAGCTATGCGTCGTATATTTTCCCTGCGGTCCTCCGGGTTAAAACCCAAATCCTTATTCAAGCCGTGCCTTATATTGTCACCATCAAGTAGATATGTGTGTATCCCAATCTCGTGTAGCCGGCACTCCAATGCATTAGCAAGGGTAGATTTACCCGAAGCTGATAAACCGGTAATCCATAAAATGGTACTTTTATGAGTATTCAACTTACGCCTTAGCCCCTTATTTACGGTAGTTAAATGCCATACTACATTTGCCGGTTCACGAATCACAGCACACTCACCTCTTCAATATTTTTAAATTTATTGTAAACAGACAGTGAAAACAAGAAGAAACTCAAGAACAAAAATGATTATATTTTAGCTGAAGGAGCATAACTCTTTTCTTTCAGCGCAATCCATAACGGTCTAATTATGACTAAAGATAAAAACATGTGAGCGGTTAAATAAGCTATGCCTATCCCCGGCAGTCCTACACGTCCCAACAACCAGTAAGCGACACCCAGAGAAACGATTGCCAAAAAACTCGTTTGAGCAATAATCAGATACGTTTGTTTTTTGACCTGGTTTATCGTTATAAAGAGTGTGTTGATGCACTGAGGTATCATAGCAAGTACTAAATACCGCATCACGGTCGTACCGTTCTCAGCGTAGCCGGGACCGAAGAAATGAAGTAACCAACCACCGAAAAGCATCATGGAAACAACCGCCGGAATAGACATGCCCAGGGACAAGAGCAAAACCTTACGCCCGTCCCGGCCCATTTTTTTCGGGTTATGGGAACCTTCAGCCAACAGGGACTGAGAAATGCCACTGGGAATTATCGACAGCACCATGCTCATCATCCAGGCTATGTAAAAATAAGCGCTGTTCTCAGGACCCAGGATATTTAAAACCATGAGCGGATAGATATATTTAGGAGATAGGTTCAGCAGGTTTGCCGTGTAGTTAGCAAAAGAATACGGCAGGACTTTTTGCATGATATCTTTTGCAATCGCAGGCCGTGGGAAATATCCCTTATATACTTTCGGCAAAAAAAACAGCCACGCTATAAAAACACCTACAGCAATACCTGTCCCCACCCCGGCAAATATACCAAAACCCTTCAGGTGGGCAAATATTAGAATCGGCAAGGGCATCTTGAGAATGCTGGTGATCGTGTTTTTCCAAAATACATATTTTGCATCCCTTCCGGCTATTAAAGAGCCGTCGATTAGCACAGATAAAGCGTTAACCACGGTAAAAAACATGAATAGCAATAAAAACACGATATTTTCTCTGACAAACTCCAGGGCCGGTGACCAGTATTTTATTCCTGCAAGGTAGGTGATAGCCCCGATAAGAGACACCAAACCAACCAGAGTAAAAGAGGCATTAATCAAAAGCACTGCTCTTTCTCTGATTTCGGGAACAAAACGAATGAGGCCGATTCTGAGGCCCAAACCTGTCAATATACCCACAAGGCTTGAAGCTGAGACCAGAGCAGAACCGATACCCACCTGAGTCGGTACAAAAAAACGCGTCATCACGTTCCAAAAAACAAACCCAAGCAGACTAGTCGATAGGGTGTTTAACATTAAATAAAAAGCGTTATTGTATAGAGATGAATTCCTTGATTTTAGGTATATATCCAAAAATAGGCGAGAACCAGTCAAACAGGCCTCGCGAACATGGTTTGTCAACACAGATCAACCCTTTAAGAATGATTTAACTGATTAGCTTCTTGGATTTCAAGTAGCTAGCCTACCTCATCTTTTCTATTTCGGGCTTCCCCTGGCAGGCCTGCATCAGCAGCGGGATCAGATGCGTCTCCGGTTGGTTGATCCTCGCCGATGTCCCCTTCCGGGTCAGTCATGGCTGCTTTTCAATAACTCAGGGTAATGTGATGCAAAGCGGAACGCCCTATGGTACTAGCCCAGGATTTCTTCCAACATAAGCTTGGTACTGCCATACACATTTACTGGCTACGTCGGGTGCGCTACGTTAATGGGTGTGTACTCTGGATCGCCGTAAAACGCCTCCCCCCCGCTTATCCCAACCACTTTTTGGTGCTCTAATTCTATGCCCTACCCACTGAGCAAATGCAACAAAACTGACGACTGACGTAGTCATTAGCTTTCAGAGCCAGCCAATCTCAATCCCTTTGTAGTCAAAAGCCCTAGCATAGTGGTTCTCTGATAATTTTTAAAAGATGTGTTTCTGACAATATGTTCATTTCAATTTAACGCGAAGTACTTTTTCAAAGTTCATTGAGTTTTATAAGAAATATTCCTAATTCTAGTTAATCTATTAAAAATGTAATCATCTATTTTGTAAAGATTATTAATTTGTTCAATGTTACTAATCAATACTTGTTCCAACAGTCTTCGACTATTTACATCAAATATTCGTATCATATTTGGCGATTGGTTAGATTTTGGTATAACACTAAGATAACGTTTTCTCGTAGCAGATATCCCGGCATAAAAGTATACATCATTACAACAAGCTCCTCGCCCAAAACCACTAGTTTGCATCTTGTTCACTAAATTCCATCTTAAGTCATATACATTAATAAATGCATTGCAACTATCAAAAACCCAATAATGATCATTAACCTTTCTTACCGAATGAGGTGCTTTTAAATTAAGATTAATTACTTGACCTTTTTGAATATCTATAACCCCACCATCACCTTGCTTTTTAATTCCACTTTTAACTAAATAAAAAAGTTGTTTTCCATAAACATGATGTACCAAACACCAAGGTTTTCCATTATAATCAAAAAATATTTGATTGCAATGGAATCTATCAGTGTTGCCAATATAAATACCACTATTATTATCCTTTATAACTTCTGATATTTTGACTCTTTTTTCAACTTCTTGTTTTTCTACACAAAAAACTATAATTTCATCATAACCCGTATTGGATATCCATAATTTATCAGCCTCAAAATGCATTTCATGTATATCCTTAAGATTATCAACATCTAACTTGTCAAGGATATTACGTGCAATATCATACTTCCATAAGCTATTTCCAGGTGCTGGAGAAATATATATATCCTCCGGTCTATCTTCACGCCACGCAATTGAACTAATTCCTAACTCACCAAAACATTGAAAACAATCTACATTAAAGATCTGATTTCCGTTTAAGATTTGCATGGGATGTACCTGATCCCGTTCCAAGAATCGATCTTCTTTTTTGTGGTTCAATGAGCCAAGAATCATTATTTTTGACATATATAGAAAACCTCCCTTTATAATTCCTTATCATTAAATCAATATTATTATTGCTAAAATTTAATTTCCATAGAACTTCCTTAATGGAAACTATTTTAGGGAAAACTACGGTCTCTATATCCATACAAATACTATATGAGTTTTTGTTTAGTGAATTAGCAGGACTAGAAATATAATAGCAATGAAAGTACCTGAAAACGACTAAATACTCCGGGCAAAAAAGGAAGGCTCGAAAAGCAATAAACGCCTAATCTGATAAGCCAGATTATTCGATATAAAAATATCTTCATTTTTCTTTCGCAGTGAGGCTAAATTTTACTCATATGTATCGGACCATAAAAGTGGATTGTTTAAAATTGCTCTTAAGTTTGTAATTTCCTTTACATAAATATTATAAAGAAATTCTTTTGCTGACTTTTCCAGTTCAGGCTTACTTGCTTCACGATAGATTATCGTATTTATTATATTTTTACTCCATTGTGGCAATAATTTCATTGCAGGGTTAACAAGTGAAGAAATACTTAATAATCCACCTATAATTTTCCCCCTTGGTAAAGAAAATGTATTATGTTTTGTTTGAAAATCAATGTCCTCTAACGGCAATAGGCTAACATCAAGAAAGGTAAATACTTTTTTTAACACTTTTTTCGTATCATTCTTTAACTCTTCAAAATATAATATTAGAATTTGACTGGAACTAAAAACATCTAAGTAACGAGCTATTTGCTCATAATATAAACCTAACTCTACATATAAATGTGAAACACCCCATTCCTTGCTTCTAAGTGCATAATCCTCAGCCAAAGCATCAGCAAAACTTTTTCTCTGAATACCTGCCCGAACATCCATCAAATAATGAGAGAATGCACGTTCAATGGGCTCACGTAGTAAAATTATTATCCTCGCTTTAGGGTTGGCTTCCTTTATTCGATGAGGAGAATTTTTATCCCATAAATAAGATGGACTGGCTTCCCCAACTATTGAGTAATCACGCGCACCTTTAAAAAGTGCATAATAACGGCTTTCATCCCAAACAACTTGCCTCCTCGATCGAGCCTGTGAAAAGAAATTGGGTTCCTTAATACGTGACATATAAACACCCGGATGTTGGCTTAAATATTTATATAAAGAAGTTGTACCTGCTTTTGCCGCTCCAACAATAAATAAATTAGGCATTATTTTTGGTAACAATCTTATTCATCTCCTTTAATGAGACAATAAGCATTTAGTTTTAATAAAAGCTATGCTTGAAGCTGAAATACCCTATGCGTGTTCCTTCCAATGCCAAAGCATTTAAACCCTATCTCTTTAATTAACCTTGGTTGTAATACATTACGCCCGTCAATAATGATATGAGGCGATTGAGTATACTTAAATACCTCAAACCAATCTAAATTAACAAATTCATCCCATTCAGTAGTAAGAATTATGGCATGTGCTTCATGTATGGCTTCCCATATATTTTTTGTAAAAACTGCTTCCTGACAATAGCAGTTCTTCTCCGTACCATCAACTATGGGATCATACGCTTTAACAGATGCTCCTTCTCCTATAAGCAAGTTGATTATTTCAATACTCGGAGCTTCTCTGATATCATCCGTATTGGGCTTAAAAGCCAGACCTAAAACGGCTATTTTTTTCCCAGATAACAAACCCATCTCTCTCTTGAGAATTTGAATTGGAATAAAGCGCTGGCGATTATTAACGTTAATAACAGCCTTTAAAAGCTCAAAGCTGTGTCCGTTAATTGTCGAAATAAAATCTAATGCTCTTACATCCTTTGGAAAACATGACCCTCCGTAACCAATGCCGGCGCGTAAAAAACTACCACCGATTCTAGGATCATGAGATACCCCTTGCACAACACCATCAATATTAGCACCCGTCAAATCACATAAATTCGCTATTTCGTTTATAAAACTAATTTTGGTAGCTAAGAACGCATTAGAAGCATATTTAATCATTTCCGCAGTAGTAACATCAGTAATAACAATTGGAGCATTAATGTCTTTATATAAATGACTAATTAAGGTAGTTGCTTCCCTGTCATCACCACCAATTACAATTCGATCAGGATAAAACCAATCTTTTAAAGCTTGTCCTTCCCTGAGAAACTCTGGATTTGATACATATGAATGACTAAAACTTGCCTTTTCCAGGTAGATTTCCTTAATTTTCTTTCCAGTTCCCGGCGGTACGGTAGATTTTACTACAATAGTAAGAGGATTACTGGCTCTATCCACTACATATTCTAAAGCGTTATTCAACTGGCTTAGATCTGCTGAACCATTACTTTGAGATGGTGTTCCAACAGCAACAAAAACGATTTCCGAATCAATGCAACTTACATTTTCTAAAGTATCGAATGTGAGGTTGCCTTTTTTAGCATTTTCTTTGACAAATTCATCCAGCCCCGGCTCATAAATATAAATATTTTCATTTTGAAGCATTTGGATTTTTCTTATATCTACATCCAAACCAATAATCTCATAACCAGAATTAGCCAAACCTACTGCCGTTAGTAAGCCAACGTACCCGAGACCCAAAACAGTTATTTTCATAACCAACCTCCATATAAATAATGGACCTTATGTTAACTACGGATATCTTTATTAAATAAAGAATTATTTCTACATTTTCACTATCTATTTTTTGTTACCCAATCAAAACCGATTGCCGGGTCATCCCAGGGAATCCTTTTTTCATCCGGCTTTTCCCTGTTATAGGACAGAGTAGTGAAATATATGATTACCGCAGGCTCTTGGCCAAGCACCCTGTAACCATGTGCCACCATCTTTGGAATAACCAGCAGGATCGGGTTGTCCTCACCCAAGTAAAACACATTGGTCTCGCCTTTAGTTAGCGAATCATCCCGCAAGTCGTAAAGGACTACCTGGGCGTTTCCAACCGGAAAAAACCACAGGTCGTCCTGGTGTTCATGATAGTGAAATGCCTTGATTACACCGGGGTATGCCTTTGACATTGAAGCCTGCCCGAAACGTGATAAGAGTTCATCGTCATCACGAAGTATTTCCATAAAAAAGCCGCGGTCGTCGCAGTGTTTAACAAATTTTTTTACCTGAACCCCTTCTATCACTGGCTAATCGCTCCTTTTACCTTTGGTTTGATAAGTATTCATGCAAAGCTTCTTCCCACGGCCTCAAATCAGGCAGCCCTTCCAGCCGGATGCAATAATGGTCAAGTATAGAATAGGCAGGGCGCGGGGCAGGCCGGTTTAATTCAGAAGTGGTGATAGGATTTACTTTAATATGACTCAAGCCGGATATTTGGAAAATCGTTTCAGCAAATTGGAACCACGAACAAGAACCGGTATTGGTCGCATGGTATATACCATAAAGATCGGTGCGCAACAATACTGCTATAAACCGCGCGAGGTCTTTCGTGTATGTAGGTGAGCCTACCTGGTCATCCACCACGTTCAATTCGGTTTTTTCTTTTGCCAGTCTCAACATGGTTTTTACGAAGTTATTTCCATGTTCTCCATATAGCCAGGATGTACGTACTATGAAGTATTTACTTGAAAACCCCGCTACATATCTTTCCCCGGCCAGCTTTGATTTACCGTAGATACTTATTGGATTAGTTTTGTCAAACTCTGTGTATGGGCGCTGGCTGGTGCCGTCGAAAACATAGTCGGTGCTTACATAAACAAGTTTTGCCCCGACCATTTCCGAGGCCACCGCAATGTTCCGGGAACCCAGTGCGTTTACACAGTAAGCGCTGTCGGGCTCCAGCTCACAGCTGTCCACATTGGTGTTCGCCGCCGAATGTATTACTACATCAGGAGTATTTGCGGCAACCAATTCCTGTACATTAGTTGACTGAGTAACATCCATTTCCTCGCGCCCGAAAGAAACTACCTGGCAACCCTCTATTTTGAAGAAATTATGTTCCAGGTCACACCCCAGTTGTCCCCGTGCTCCGGTTATTAATATTTTCAAATCAACCACTACCTTTGTAAGTACATTCTTTCATAGTACTCTTGGTATTCCCCACTCTTGATTTGATCCCACCATTCCCGGTTCCGGCAGTACCAGTCAATAGTTTTTCTCAAACCCTCTGCAAAGTCAGTGTCGGGCTGCCAGCCAAGTCCATTTTTTATTTTTGAAGCTTCAATGGCGTAGCGCCGGTCATGCCCGGGCCTGTCCTTTACAAAAGTGATCAAAGACTCCGGTTTGCCCAATTCCAAAAGTATTTTGCGGACTATATCAATATTTGTCCATTCGTTATTACCGCCTATGTTGTACACTTCCCCCGGCTCGCCCTTTTTTAACACCAGATCCAGCGCCGCACAGTGATCCCATACGTAAAGCCAGTCCCGCACATTTAAGCCGTCCCCGTATACTGGCAGAGGCTTGTCTTCTAAGGCATTGGATATAATTAAAGGAATAAGTTTCTCCGGAAACTGGTAAGGGCCATAATTATTTGAACAACGGGTTACATTTACAGATAAACCGTAGGTCCGGTGATAGGCCTGCACCAGCAGGTCAGCAGCCGCCTTACTGACTGAGTAAGGACTGCTAGGGTCAAGAGGAGTATCCTCTTTAAAATAACCGCTTGGGCCAAGGGAACCGTATACCTCGTCGGTGGACACTTGAATGAATTTGTTAACACCATGCCTACGGGACGCTTCCAGCAATACCCTCGTACCCTCAACATTTGTCCGGATAAAAACACCTGAATCCTCGATGCTTCGGTCCACATGTGATTCCGCGGCAAAGTTGACAATGGCGTCAAAACCCTGTGAACTAATCTCTTCCACGCAGTTACTATCGGCAATATCACCACGCACAAATGTATATCTAGGGTCATCTTTAATATCAGATAGGTTCTCCAGATTACCGGCGTATGTTAAAAGATCGAGATTTAGAACCCTGCAGTTATCATGATTCTTCAATATATACCTTATAAAGTTGCTTCCGATGAAACCGGCCCCGCCTGTAACCAGTACTTTCATAATTTACCTCCTATATTGCTACGTCCGAGTCATCGCCGATAAACAAGCGGCAGGCGCGCCTCTTGGTATTAGAACTGGTTACCCGGGTGTTACACCCAATGAGGCTATCCTCAACCCTCTCCACATCAGAAAGCCAGCAGTTTTCCAGCATTACGGAGTGTTCAATGCTAACTCGTTCCAAAACTGTACCTTTGCCGATAGCCGTATAAGGTCCGATAAAGGAATCTTTAACCTGTGTCCCCTCCCCAATTACCACCGGGCCACGTATAACACTGTTAGTTACAGTTGCTCCATGGGCAATATTTACTCGTCCAACAACATCACTTAAGTCATCAACCTGTCCGTTTATCTCCCTGATGGCATATTCGTCTAAAACCACCCTGTTAGCTTCCAGAATATCATCCTTTTTACCGGTATCCAGCCACCAGCCGTCTAAGATTCTTGCTTCTACTCTTAAACCCATGTTTAACATTTCTTGTATAGCGTCTGTTATTTCTAGTTCCCCCCGCCAGGACGGCTTAATACGGTCTATAGCAGCATGTACAGCCGAACTGAAAAGATATATTCCTACCAGCGCCAGGTCACTGGGCGGTTCCTTAGGTTTTTCCATTAACCTTAAAACTTGCTGTTCAGACCCTAAAACGGCTACTCCAAATTGTCTGGGATCTTTAACTCTTTTTAGTTGGATAATTGATTCGCTATAACCATTATTAAAGTCATGCACTAATTCCCTTACGCCACCCTGGATTAAGTTGTCACCTAGAAACATTAGAAAAGAAGAATCCCCCAAAAAATCCTGGGCTGTCTTTACGGCATGGGCTAGACCGGCAGGCTTATCTTGAATAACATAAGTAATCGAAGCATTCCACCTTGAACCGTCACCCACCAATTCATTTATATTGTTACCTGTTTCAGGTGATATAATGATGCCTATATCTTTAATTCCTGCATTTATGATCTGCTCCAGTACAAAATAAATAATAGGTTTATTTGCCACGGGAATTAATTGTTTAGCTGTGGTATAGGTCAAAGGGCGTAAGCGGGTTCCCCGACCACCTGCCAAAATTAGCGCTTTCGATTCAATCACCCCATTTTTAACATTTACACTTTATACTTAGTTCCGATAAGTATAACCCAATATTCAAGTATCAAATTTACAGTTAATACCTCCAAAAGCAACATCGTTCATTGACCTACCTCTTTATAATCAGAAATAGTCTTAATAATAATATTTTCAATGCGTCCGGCATAATTTTTAGCTAAATATTTATCCTCCACCTCTTTCATCCCTTGTTCGCCAATTTTTTTTCTAAAATCTTCACTTTTTGAGATCAACAAAATTTTCTGAGCAATCTCAGCGTGATTCCCTGGTGAAACTAAAAAACCAGTTATACCATTTTTTATTATTTCTCTTGGTCCACCACTATTAGATGCAATAACCGGCAAACCTACTGCCATAGCTTCTATAATAACTCTACCAAATGGTTCCTCTAATGAAGGCATCAATAATACTTTGCAAATTGGAAGTATGTTTGGAACATCATTACGATACCCAGCAAAAACAATACTATCACTTAATCCCATAGATTTAGCTAGTTGTTGAAGATATGTTTTATATTTATTATCACCACTCCCAATCAAAAGAAGTTTTATATTCGGCATTTTATCTTTAATCATAGCAATAGCACGTATCGCTATATCTTGCGCTTTTCTCCTTCGAAGAGATCCAATTACAACAACTACCCAATCACCTTTCTCTATTCCATTAATGTTAACATTAGCACCACGGTTAAAGCTTGTATCAAAATCTATAGCATTAGGCACCACAACAATCTTTTTGTTATTATTATAATTATATGTATTAAATTGTTGAGATACAGCCTGAGATATTGTAACAACTTGATAGCTTAGATTATATACATACTTAAAAAGAAATCTCTCCGGAATAATAGACTTGAGGCCAGGATTTCCCGGTATTATTTCTCTAATATGCCATATATGGGGCTTTTTAAAGAAAAATGATGAGATTGCACCAGAAAAAACTACAATCGTATTTGTATAAACTAAATCAATTGACTCTTTTTTATAAATATATCCCAGAAAGAACAATAAAAACAATTCCCTTATTAAAGAAAAAGGCAATTCAGCAACCTTAAGTACTCTTTTCCCAAACCACCAAGGGCTTTTTAATATATAATTTTTTATTTTAAGACTTTCAATTTCTTCTTTTAATGGCCCATAACTCGGTATAACAACAATTGGCTCTATTATTTTTTTATCAATCTCTTTTAATAAAAGAAGAAGACTTCTCTCCGCTCCAGATAGTTTTGCAGAATGTGAAACAAAAAGCACTTTTATTTTTTTATCCATTATAAATAACCACCATTAACAATTTATAATTATCAACTTTCGCAAAGGCTATTTATCTCTTAGGCAAAAAATTGATAGATATAACCTTAATTGCATTATCCTTTTTTTGATTCTCAGCCGTTACAATTATTTTATTGACTCCTTCGACAAGATCAACGGAACCATGAAAGTATCCGTTTTCTGCTACTACAACAGGCGTGCCATTTATATCTACTTTAGCTAAAGAATTAGAAACGAATCCATATACTGGCATAGGGCTTTTTAAAATCCTATTACCATCATAAGGATATGTAACTTCAATAGTTAATTCATTGTAATGAGAAGTGACTAGTGCTAAGCATATTAGTGGACTAATGTTTAATATAATTACCAATGCAATAATCTTCAATAATTTAATCGCCACTCACCCTCTTCGTCAATATCTTAGCACCTCCGTTTACATAGATTGCATTACTATGGTTAAGCCTTTTAGAAAATAAAGGTCTATTCATTAGATTGACATTCACATAAACATGATTAACTCCTTGAAAGGCCGGTACCAATATTTCATTATAGTTTATATTCCAAGACCTAAGAAATATATAAGCATCATCCGGCACTTTTCCGGAAGCAGGAATTTTATACGTATTTCCATAATGACGTTGATTAATTAACAAAGCCCCTGTAGAATCAGCGTAAACCTTCGCATCATTTGATAAATCTGCCCATAGCCATAAGGCAGCATTAACTTCCAGCTGATTATATAAAGCATAATAATCCTTTTTATATGGTCCAAGTGCCCTTGATGATGAGTGCTTACTAAAAGCAAAAACAAACCCACTAGTAAAAAGGAAATACGGTATTATTATGACTAAAGCTAAAAATGGAAGATAAATTGACTGCCGGCTTGATAAATTTAGCATTTTAGGTCCTGTAGTTCGAATGGCACGGTCAAGCAATCCAGAGCAGCCGCGCCAAATTGCCTCACCTCCTATAATAAAAAGTGGTGCTAACATAAATGATACAATATGATAAAACCTTTCAAATCCTAGATAAGCACCAAAACGAGGCAATGCTATACAGGAGAAAAGGACTACAAAAGCTATAATATCAAGAGCAATAAATTCAATCCTCAATTTAAACCGTCTAATATCAAATAACATCACAAAAAAACCAATAATAATTAATAATTGAGTCAAGTATTGAAACACCCTATATACTTTGGTCAAAATTGGTAGTTGAAAAAACTTTAAACCAAGTCCAGATTCAACCATACTTTCTCTTACCCCAGGTTTAAAAAATTCACCTAATGCGTCATAAATACCTTTACCTATTATAACAATACGATTAAACATAGAGCTATTGCTTATATGAAGATGCCAAGTTAAAGTAAAGATTATTAGCACTAAAATGAATGACATATTTAGAACTGACCGAGATGTTGTTTTTATTGGCCCAATATCTGGAGATAAGTCCGCTGCTAACCCAGAAAAATTAGGTAATTTATTCCATAAAACTAATATCCATGGATGTTTTGCCATTAAAATCAAAATATAGCCTAATCCCCAAAGCAGTATGGATATATACGCTAATGCATAGTGGGAAAGTATCAAGGATATGCAACTAATCATAGATAAAACGGATTTTTGAAGACTGTTAAATCTTTT
Organism: Desulfotruncus arcticus DSM 17038; assembly: GCF_900113335.1. Taxonomy (GTDB): domain Bacteria; phylum Bacillota; class Desulfotomaculia; order Desulfotomaculales; family Desulfallaceae; genus Desulfotruncus; species Desulfotruncus arcticus. Next base: position 58,355 of record NZ_FOOX01000003.1, on the reverse strand, counting down.
CTCTACCATTAATAAAATTATCACAGCAAAATATATTTCCGCAATCATCTGCCGGGCGTGGCTAATCATAACAGGAATAACCATAGGTATTGCCAAAAAGAAGAAAATCGCCATAAAACTATTTTCTGGACCAAATTGCTTTTTAAATGTCTGATAAAGTGCTAAAGGTACTAAGGAATATAAGAGCGGGTAGATAATCTTGAAAACCCATAAACTATCCATAGATAAAATTAAGGAATATATAGGACAAAGCAATACGATACTGAGGCAGTTATTATAATTATGAGATACAGAAAAATCCCAAAATTTATTATTAAGCACTAGGTTCTGGAGGTAGTACTCTATAGAAATATCTGAACCATAAATCGATGGCGATATAAACGATTGATGGAATAAAAGGCCAACAGCAATCATAATTATAACTAATGGATACAATTTTTCTGTTATTAGATTAAAAGAAACTAAACCAACAATACAAGCAATTAAACCGAGTAAAATTAGTAAAATGGTATTATCTTCATAAACATTAACAAATTGTGCTCCAAGAATAGCAAGAATAGGCAATAAGAGCACCAACAAACAAATCGGATAAAGCAATTCTTTAACATTAAATCGTAGATCCATAGATGGCGGGGTAAAATCTTTATCTCTTAAATAAGCAATTGAACAAAGCAGAAGGATGAAGATATTCAATATAATAGTTAAAGGTATAAGCGAAATAGGTTCGATAATACCAATAAGGGGCAAGACAAAGTTAGCAAATAAGCCTGTGGCATAAATAAAGGCAATACTCAATGCAACCGCATAAATTAGGCTTTCTACTATGCTTATACTATGAATTTTCATAATCCGCAGAATAAGGATACCTGGGACAAAAGTGAGGAAAATAAAGCCGATAATTTGTCTAAGAATGGAAATATTAAAACCTAACGCCCATAATTCAACGAGTCCTATCATACTAAGCACGACAGCAAATACCAACCGCAATAGCTTTTTAATTTCCCAATCATTAGGAGAAGTTATCAATTTATAAATTACTCCTTTTGAAGTAAATTAAATAACCAATTAAATCTAAATATATACTCAAATTTCTTTAAATTATGTTGAAAAAACCAATCCACATTATCAATCAAAACTACACGCTGCCAACGTTTTCTTCTCTTTCCTTAACGTATCCAAAGACACCATCCTTGTATCCTTGAAATAGTTTTTTTAATGATTCAACATTTTTACTTTGCAACGCCAATATAAAGAAATAAATAAACCTGAAAGAAAAATGACCTAAAAGAAACTGCCACTTTTTAAATCGAGTAAGGTTTTTTTTGCAAAAAAGAAAACCGTTTCGCGCATTAAAGTAAGCTTGAAATGGTGATAATGTATCTTTACCAATAAAACCTCCTGTTGCTGAAACTTTATGGTAAATAATCGACTCAGCTACATATTTGCATTTAAAATTATTATTTATGGCACGATAACAAAAATCTAAATCTTCGTAATAGGCTACATACTCCGGATCTAACATGCCAATTTTGATGAAAACGTCTTTACGGACCATCATAGCGCAACCGGTTACAAATGTAGTTTTCCTACTATAAGTGGATTTATTAAAAATACCTAATATTTTTCGTTGTATTGGACTTGCAGCAAACCATATTATAGAGCCACTACCCGCCCATAGTTCCTTATTCCAATAATTAAGGATTTTCGGTCCAGCGATGTCATATTTCTCGTTTTTAAGTGTATTAACTAACGGCTCCAAAAAACCGGGCTCAACAGTCGTATCATTATTTAAAATTAAAATATATTCAGCATTACTTTCAATCGCTTTCCTAATTCCAATATTATTTCCACCCGCGTAACCCAGGTTGGCGTCGTTAACGATTGTTTTTATATCTGGGTACCTCTCACAAAAGACAGCTACGGAACCATCGTTTGAGCCATTGTCTACAATTATAATTTGTGATTTGACACATCCTGCATTTAATAGAGAATCAACACATTCGCAGGTATCATTTTTACCATTCCAATTCAAGATTATAATTTTAACATTTGGCTTATCATAGTTTTTCATAGTTGCCCCTTCGCTTTCAATCAATACTACCCTAACTTATAACCTACCAGGCAGCCTGCTTGTCTATATAAAGCTGATTTTTATCTTTTTTTCTAGGCCTTTCAGTCATAAATTGCCCTTTAGCAGCTTACACGCTGACGCTTGTCCATTTCTCCGATGATGTGTTCATATTTTTTTACGATAGCTTCCCAGGTAACGCCTGTAAACTGATAGGTCTGAACTCCGTTAACCACCCAACTGTGATAAGCATCCAGAAGGCTGTCACGCAGAGCGTCAACGTCTCCTACCGGAAAGAACCTGACCCCGCCGTACCCATTGAGGCATTCAGTCATCGTATCAAGATCCGCCGTAATAACCGATTTACCCTGGGCCGCCGCAATATTGATGACCCCGCTGCCACAGGTTCTCAGGTAAGGCAATACAACCACATCGGAAGCGGTAAAGTATTTCGGAACATTCTCATCAGGTATAAACTCTGACTTAAAAATGATCCTGTCCCGGTAGGGTGAATTATCCAAAACCGGCATCAGTTCCGTATCGTCCCCCCAGTCTTCTCCGGCAATGACTAAATGCATATTGCTTGCAAGTTCGGGGGGAAGTTTATTAAAAGCCCTGACTAATAAAGATACCCCTTTGTATTGGCGAATCATTCCAAAGTAAAGTATGGTAAAGCCATTCAAGTTCAGATCCTTCCTGGCAATCCCCCGGTCCAATGTTCCATACATATTGTAAGGTCCGTGGGGAACAACATCGATCCTGTCCTCAGTTAACTTATAAGTATTAATAATGGCTTGCCTGGCCTCCTCGGAGTGGGCCGTGTAAGAGTCGCACAGGTTTAGTATTGCTTTTCCCCCTAACCTGGAATAAATCCTAATGGGGAATATCTTTTCCTCAAGGGTATCTACCACTTCATGCATCTCAAGAATTAAGCGAAACTTATTTCCGTTTACCTGCTTACTAATGGCTAAAAGAAACTGCATATGCGCAACAGAAGAAGTCCACCAGTGCATTATCACCACTTCTGGTTTTTGTTTCTGTAGAAAACGGTATGCCCCATACCATGATCCAGGAGAATTCCAATCCATACCGTTATATACTTCTATATCAGGATGAAAATCTATCTGACATTCCTCTTTGCCTACACGTGCTCTCCCGGGGTAAAGGAACAACGGCACCAAGTTACGCAATAAAATAACTGATACTTTATACCCCTGTTCGGCAAATGCATTGGCCATAACAATTGTATAAGCAGAGATTCCACTAAAAAATTTTTTCGAAGATCCGATTATACAAATCCTCATATTTTTATCCTTGCTTTTTTAATATTTGGCGTATCTATTCAAACTTGGCTTTTCTAGTCTCTGAAATAAAAGTGGGAAGTGTCTTAATATAGTTACACAAATCCTATATCCATCTCGAAGGCCGTTTAGTTTAGCTTCGCCCAGCCTATCTCTATATAGGATGTGAATATCCATGATCCGCAGCCCCATCCTGGCAGCTTTTATACAAATCTCCGATTCAATACCAAAACCTTTGGACTCCAGATTCATGACCTCTAGAAAGCTTTTTTTCAAGCCATAGAGACCTGTTAATGGATCATATCCTTTAAACCCATAGATGTATCTGATGCTGTTTCTAAAAATGGCATTGCCAATGCGGTTAAAAGCTGGAATATTCTTTTGGCCCATTTTTCGAGACGCTAAGGCCATATCAAACCACTCCAAAGCATTGGCTATTTCAATGATCCCTTCCGCTGGATAGGTGTTATCTGCATCAATAAAAATCACATTTTCCCCCCTGGCTTCTCTGATGCCGGTTTTCATTGCTTCTCCCTTACCTGAATTCTGAACATGAGAAACCAATCTGCAGGGGAATTTCTCTGCAACTTCTCTCGTCCCATCTGTTGAACCATCATCTACAACGATAACTTCAAAGCTATTGTCAATTAATTTAAAAACATCTTTTAGCACTACTGGAAGTCCTGCTTCTTCGTTATAAGCAGGTATAATGATACTGTGCTTTATTTCTTCCGAGTGACAGCGACTCACAAAACCACTCCTTTAAGGTTAGGGGCATACCTTCCATTGTCTTTCCGATTAAGGAAAGGGAACAATACACCACTTCGGGGACTTGGGACATTCATCCTTAGGAGGTGTGTCCCAAGTCCTTAAAACCGTCTTTATAGTTCCGCTAACCTTTCTAAATTACGCTATAGTACTAGCAGTAGCTCAGTATCTTTTTGAATCCGACCATAAAAAATTTCTCTGCCCAGGGTCCGGCAAAGGCCAGCCTGCCTGCCAGCCAGGACGGGTAGTCTATATCGCCGTATCTGGATATGATACTCCGCCATAAGGGGCGGCTGAAAAAACGGATCAGTATGTCCATTTCCTTATCGGACATAGTCAGGAAAATATTCCTGTGCCCGAGAGCTGTCTGTATCTCGTCAGCCATCTCCCTCTCCCATAACCACTGGTACTCTGAAAGGAACTCCATGGATAGGTTACCTTTGGCGAGCGCTTTAGCTGCCACTTTGGCACAGAGTTTTGCGCCCAACAGACCAAGATACAGTCCCCCCCCTGATATGGGTTTGGTCTGGCAGGCAGCATCCCCCACCAGCAAGGTTCTCTCGCCATAAATTCTGGGAAACTTACCGATAGGAACAACGCCACCCGTGCCGCGGAGAATATTCATACCTTTAAAAATTTCGGGATAGGACTCTACCATTCTATTAAAGTAATATCTGGGATGCTTGTTCCTCCCGCTTACACCGATCCCCACCCTGGCGTGCTTTTCGTCCACCGGTATAACCCAGCCGAACCAGCCCGGTGCGATTTCCCTGCCCAGGAATATGTGCACCATGTCTATTTCCGGGCACTGCAGTTCTACTTCGGCCGCGCACATACGGATCACGTCCTCCGCTGCAGGAGTATTAATCCTGCGGGCAACACGGGAGTTAACCCCGTCAGCCCCGATTAGCAAACAGGTCCTGGCTGTTGACTGTCCACCGCTAGATTTTAGCTTTACGCTGGCCTCATCGGGAAAATATTCACCCACACTGGCTTTAACCCCGGTCAGGATTTCCGCACCGGCACACAGAGCTCTTTCCGACAGCTTACGGTCAAATTCCGCGCGGTCGATCACCATGGCGTACGCCCTTTGGTCTCTGATATAAAGCACTTTCCCACCAGGCGAGTGAACAAAAGCGCCGTGGATTTGGTTGAGAATTAAGGCATCCGGCATGGCTGCGGTTACCAAGGTTCTGGGACTAACAAGGCCTGCACACTGCATGGGCTCGCCAATTTTCCGGTGTTCCTCGGCTACCAGCACCTTATAGCCTTTTTCCGCAATAATTCGGGCTGTCTCACAGCCCGCCGGGCCTCCACCAATCACTATGACGTCATAATTCATACAGACCAGTTCCCTTTCTGCGCCGGTTTTTCCATCGGCTTTTTAAAGGACATTTGAGATTTTAACAAACACAATGGACACAAAAACCATCGACAGCGGGATGATACCGACATTTAAGACCCGGTCCAGTGCGCCAGACAAGGTAAACTCAGGCGCGGATGAATTTTCCGAGGCTGCTCCCGCCAGTTCTTTTACGATAAGGAACGCGATTAAGGTTAGCGTGGCAATCAGTCCGAATCCAGCCAATAAGGACGTGGCAGCCGTGCTCGCGGCAGTCGTGGTTACTGCGGTTACTGTTGAAATCATGTTTTTCCCCCCTTAATTTATAGTGCATCGCTCACCAGGATTCATTTACCACTGAAACATGTAAACCCTGATGGCAACAATTATTACTTGACTAGCAAGTTAACGCTTGTTAATTTAGTGTAAAATGGGTGTTTTTTATGCTTGATTGCTGTTGATACATCATACTTACGTTACAGTTATTAATTTAATTAATTGGAGTTATTGAAGTCCTTCTTTTTTGGTGAAATCCTGTCTGAGAAAATCGGCTATTCCATGCTGGGTCCATGGGCGCTGCCACCGGTTACATGCACTGTTTCCTGGTAAACCCAATCGGTGTCAGGGTTATTTAAATATGCCCGGAGCGTTGTTTTACCCTTGGTCACCCCGGTCAAAGTTTTTGTTGAATCATCAACTGTTGCCACACCGGTATCATCTATTTGCCAGTGTAAAACATATCCGGCCTGGGAAAAGCCCAGAACCGATAGTTTTAATGGCATCGTGTCGCCGGCTTTTAGATTAATGTTGTGGTCCCACTCTTTCCCTTCTTTAAGGAAGTAAGTTTCCGACCGGACGCCTGCTTTCATCAAAGCAATCTCACCGGCATAGCCCGGATCCACTTCGCTGCTGATAAGGTCTTTGGCCTCAATCAGCTTATCGATACTCCATCCCAGAGCGCTGAGTTTGTCCACGAAAATGCCGTATTGGCCGCCGGCAGCTCTCGTCAAAGCATCCCGGGTCCATCCTTCCGCAGCATTACGTATCTGCCCATAGTCTCCGGAAGCAAGGGCAATTAAATTGGCAACGTCATTTGTAATTACATTGGGAATCTCCCCTTTGGCCGCCAGTAAATAATCATACAGGTCGTCGATGGTAAAATCGTTTCCAAACAACGCCGTGACCGTAGACGCATGCTGCTCTCTGAAATTTTCCACATTTTTCCTTAAATCGCCTGGTTTGGTGGAATACTGGACATTTGCAAGATCACAAACAAAATCAATTATTTTATTCTTGGCCTCAGCCTCTCCACCCAACTTGGCTATTACCTGATTAGTCAATAATATGTCAAAAACATCCGGCCATGGGTCGCTGTTAGGGTCCCTGCTCAGCTTGGCAAGCTTTGCCTTAGCCGAAGCCACATCGCTCTCTCCGTCCGGATCAAGGGCCACCTGATCGTAAACCTGTGCCAACTGTTTTGCTGCATCGTTAACGGTATCGGCCCGGGCCTGAGGCAGTGCCAGACTAAAAGTCGCACTGAAAACCATAAGCGTACATAGCATTAACGCAGTTATCCTGCTTCTCAGCAACATTTTTATCTTTTACCTCCTTTTAGCTCCATCTACCAACTCTTGTTATAATTATTTTTTGTTCACCCCCAAAAACTTTTTGTTAACTAATCAATCTTAAGTTAGCAATATTGGAACTAATTGTCTATATTTGTTGTCTAGATGTAGCATTATCGCGTCTAGTTCTTGCAAAATGCCGTCTGGATTCGCAGCGGCAAAAAGAAAAGAAGGGTTCATTTAGAACCCTTCAACTACTCTTTAAAACTTTGCTGTTCGTCAATTCTTCAAGCTCCTTAAATTTTTCAACTGTTATTAAAGGTCTATTTTTTGTATTTTCCATAACTAGTTCATAACTGCTTCTGCCCATCGGAACAAGCTCTTTGACCATCTTTAAATTTACAATGAACCCGCTATGACTTCTAAAGAATGGGTATCCTTCCAATTGTTCTTCAAGAACAGATAGTTTATCATTTGTTTTAATTTTACCGCCGATAAAATAGATCGTGGTTTTGCGACCTTCCTTAGTGATGTAAATGATGTCATCAAGATTCAAATAAACAAATTTACTATTATTTTTAAACAATTGTTTTCTGCCGACATCTTTATCGAGTTTTTTCGAGTAAGTATTTGGCCTGCCAGCAACTTTTCCGGACAAAACCAATCTGATCCTATCCATTGTCTGACGGACCCTGTTCATTTTAAAGGGTTTGACCAGGTAATCAAAAGCATAAACGTCAAAGGCTTCACCTCTGAATTCGCTAAAAGCCGTGGCAAATACAATAATGGTCCAGGGGTTGATATCGAATATTTCCCGGGCCAGTTCAACCCCGTTTTTTCCCGGAAGGTCGATATCCAAAAAAGTCACTTGTGGCAGCAATTCTTTAATTAGCTTTATTGCCTCCAGCCCGTCCCCGGCTTCACCAATGACGTTAACGCCTTCAACTTCTTCAACCACTTTTCTGATCACAAAACGCATGTCCGGATCATCTTCGGCAATCAAGACAGTTATTTCCATACGCAATTTCCCCCCTCCTTTATTCGGATTTCACGGGGGGGGCGGGTTGGTAAAACCAAAAGAAGCAGGCTGGCTTGACACCGATGGTGGCGACAAAAAGAGCCAGCATAACGATGGGTGAAAACATTATTCTTTTAATGCTCAGTTTCATTGACGGGACACCTCCTTTCCTTAAATAATCCTGCTAAAAGGTTGTCTAATAGGAATATTATTTTGTAACCCGGGGGGGAGTAACTAATTGTCTGGATAATGACAGCAACAAGACCCGCAAGGGCAAGGGATGGGTTGACATAATGCATAACAATTATACTGACCCCCAACCATAAGCTAAGATAGATCAGCGAAAGAATTTTAAACATGCTTCTTTCGGATATGCTTGTAAATTTTTTATAAGGCACCTCCCCCGGCACCCAGATCAGAACACAAACAAAAAATAGTAAATATCCGGTCAACAGTGCATATACCAGTAAATCGGTTGATAAATAAGGCCCCAGATATATTCCCAGTTCTCCGGCTCCAAGATAAGTTAAAACCCCCAGGGTAAGGCATCTCCAGTACCCATCGCAGTGGGCTCCGCCGCTTAGAAGGCGGTAGATGGCACCGCAAACCATGGCAAACACTACCTCGGGAAGTATTCCTAAGAAGTGGGCCAGACTGATAAGGATAATCCCTTTAATGAGAGCGGCAAAAATAATTTCCAGGCCAAAGCGTATAGTATCAATCTTAGTAGTATCCAGCGCCAGCTCCCTGGACAGGTAGTTGGCAATTCCTGTGGCCAGTTGGTTTATATTCATTTAATTCCACCTCATTTTTTCAAAGGTATGATAACGGTTAAGGTTGTTATCTCAGCGTCGCTGCTAATCTCAATGTTGCCACGACATTTGGTTACGATATCTTTGACAATTGCCAGACCCAGTCCGGAATGCTCTTTTTTAGTAGTAAAATCTGCTTTGAACATATTTGCTCTGATTTCGGAAGCGATAGGCTTCCCGGTATTGCTTATTATGATTACGAATACTCCTTGTGCACGGGTTATGTTTACTTTAACCCGCCTGCATGCACCGGTGTTATCTTCCACAGCTTCCAGGGCATTATCAATCAGGTTCCCAAGCAAGGAGCTTGCTTCATGAGGAGTTAAAGGCAATTCTTTAAGACTGCATTCCACGGCTATTTCCATTTCTATGTTTCTGGTTTCAGCCAGTCCTATTTTAGTATAGAGAATGGCGCTGATACTAAAATTGTCAGTTTTGATCAATTCACCGGTTTTAGATATATCACCGAACAACCTGCTGATATAATCCCGCGCTCTCTCATATGCGCCGCCTTCAATCAGTCCGTAAATGGTCTGTAGTTGATGGTGAAAATCATGTCTCTGCTTTCTGGATGAGTCAATCAATTGTTTGATTTGTTTTAAGTTTTCCTCCGCTCTTTTGGCCTCATAATCTTTTTCCACGTACTGTCCGATTTTTTTAACGGCGACGGTGGACAGTACCGTTAAAACAATGATGAATACGCCAAAGACCCCGTTAAAGATATTAAAATGCTCTCCCGGAAAAATATTCAACCTGGCAGCCTCAAAAACCATGTTTAAGAGCGCCAGTAAAAGTACGGGCAGGAGAACAACTACAAAGATAACAAGATTATGCCTGTTAACAATGTCGGCCTTCAAATTATTTTTAATTTCTTGTCTTGATAAGCGTCCCAAACGGCTATAATCTTGCGTATAACCAATTAGAGAGATATTAAAAATTTTACAGGCTGCGATAAATATCAGCATGACCAGGGCCTGAGGGAGGAAATATAAAAATCTTACAAATGAATAATTCCAAACCTCGGTCAGTGAAAAACCTTTGATATGCAACATAAACTGTATCGCTACTGTTTCTACCGAGCCGTAAAAGATCAGGCCAAGTAAAGATGCAAGTATTACTATCCTGTATGGCAGGCGGGTAACCAGGCGAATATTTAGAGTGAATAAAATTATGCCAAGGATTGAGTGAAACCCGAAAGGCACCGGCAAGAACCGGATAATATAAGCAAAACCCGCCTGTAAGAACCCAATTATAAGTAAGTCGCGCCACCAGGGCTTAAGTCCCACCAGCAGAAATCCCAGGGTGGCTACCATAATCGCTTCAGGAAACGAAACCATTAGCAGAGATAAGAGAGTCATTGTATCCAAAAAGGTTACCTTCCTTATTTCCTAAACTTTAATTTACTTGAAAAGCAGCCGATTCCTGCCAGCCATGTCCAAATAGTGCATTTTCTTGTTTAAAAGTTACATTTTCTTGTCTATATTTGCATTAAATAAATAAAGCACAAAAAATCCGCTTGCAGCTCGTCGGCAGCGGAATTTTGCTATTATAAAAAAAGCTATCATAGATTTTTTTAGAGACCGCCTGACAGTTCGGTTTGATTATTCCAGGGCTGGAAAACCACAATAGGCTTTTCCGTGATTTGGATCAATAATACTCACTAGTTAAATACGCTAATGTTATTTAGTTTTAAGGGTCGCAGGGAAAAAATTTTTGGAAGGAATATCTTCAACTTATATTTTTATCTCAAAAGATACGGCCAGATAATATATAAACCAATATTCGTTAATCCGTGAGCCAGTGAGACCCCCAAAAGAGATCTAAAAAAGCCAACGATTATGGAAAAAAGCAGCGCAACGGCAAAAACGAAAACAAGGTCCAACGGTGAACGGTGGGTGATGTGCAGCACCCCAAATATAAGGCTGACATAGATAATACTGTACCACTTGCCGAATGTTTCCACAGCCGCACGGTACATAACCCCGCGAAAAATAAATTCTTCCAAAAATCCTGTGCTTACAAGTAAGATCAGAGCTGGAAGCCAGACGTGCTGGAAGGTAAGCTGCGTGACCAGGGGATCGGGTTTTAAAATCAGGTACTCCAGCAAACCCAACGGCACCCCCAAAAAGGCCACCAGCAACTGAAGGGGCAGGTTACCCACTGTCAGCCCAATTTCCCGGGGCTTAAAGCCGGCAAATCTCATCACCGTAGCGGCGGCGGCAAAGAGTGGTAAACTGATGATCAGGTACCAGTACATGAGCGGAATACCGGTCAGGGGCATGGAAAGACTCATGATGCGGATCATTGGAGCCAGGGATAATGACAGATATATCAGGTTTATTGTTTGCTTATAAGCCAGGGATGCATGTGCAAGCAAGGCCACCAGCAAAACCACATGACAGGAGATCCCGTACAGCGGGTCGTAATAGGCTGTAACAATCTCCGCGGCAGTGACGGCGGCCGCATACAACCAGATAAAAAAATGATCTTTACTGGAAGCAGCGCTTTTGATAACGGGATCCCATTTTTTAACAAGCATCTGTATTCTACTCACGGACATCCACCCACAAGTGCAGAGAGCGATAAGGATCGCTCTCTCCATTTTTAAATAGTAAAAACTCGACCTTCATATTTTCATGGGGCTCGTTTGCGCTAAAGCTAACGGTTTCTTCCCTTTTTCCTTCATGGTTTAATTCAAAAGGGCCCAATCGTTTCTTCACATAACCGTTCACCCGCACTTCGGCGGTATAGGAGACCGGGCGGTGTTCGTGATTAACAGTTCCCAGGATAACTTCCTTTTCTTCACCCGTTTTCATATCCCGAGGGTAACCCTCCGCCTTCCCGCCAGGGCCCAAAATGTAGAACTCCGTGAACTTCTCACCAACTTTTGGCGTAGTTGCGACATAATAAAGGCTGCCTACCGCAAATATAATGGTTCCCACCAGCGCCACCGAGAGAATTTTATCCAACCTGGAAAAGCTGCCCCATTTGATCGTTTTTAAGTTTAAAGTAACCATAAAACGTTCTTCAAAGGAAAGTTTATTTCTTCGGTAAACTGTGATAACGGACAGCAGGATGGTTAAAATCAAAAGCGTCAACAGTACGGGGTAAAGCCTTATTCCCCATGGGGTGTAATTCAGCATGAGACCCAAAAGCGGTACCACGGCAATACTTAGGCCAAAGCTCAAAGCAACCCGCTCAATGTCGTCAATATCGCCCCTGGCTGGAAACAGAGCCGCTATTAAGGCATAACCGGGGAAAAACAGAACAAAAGGCAATCCCAAAGCAACCCGCGCAGTTCCGTTTATATCAAAAACAATTAATATCGCTAAAGTAACAGAAAGAAATAGTATGAAAGAAAACTCGTTTTTGATTTCTATCCTCAAAAATTCAACCCCTTTTAAGAAAAGGGGACACATCCCTTTTGGGGATGTCCCCAACACATGAATGTCCCCAACTAAAAATTGAAGCAAAAAGACGGGACAGACATTAAATTAACAATATTAAAGCTAATTGTCCATATTTATTGTGTAAAAACGGTAAATTCGTGTTCAATTAGTACATGATCTTGTCTGGATTTACATTGGTTAAAAATAGAAAACGCCCTCAGTCTAAAACATGAAGGCGTTGATTTCTTGCGCAGTATTTTCTGAACCCACCAACCGCATTTGACAGCTATTCCGCAGTCAAAGCTTTAACCGCATTCAAGCGGCCGCTTCCCAAATAAGCCTGCTCCTTCCCGCGTACCGGTTCAACGCTCTGTTTATAGAGCATTTCCGCTACTTTGCGGGGTCCTATCTTACCATATTTGTCAATAATTAAGGCGGCAACAGCAGCTACTTTTGGCACTGCCATAGACGTACCCACGTTGTAAGCATAACCTCCTTGGTTGTCTGTGCTGAAACAAAACTCGTTTTTATAAAGTTGCTTATCATAGTATTCATCAAGCTTACCATTTTGCTGATACTCAAGTAGCCCGGAGATGTTGCCGCCCGGGGCGGCAATATCAATAAAACCCGGCCCAAAATTAGAGTATAAAGCTAAAGCATCATCAGGTCCTGTTGCGGATACTGTCACTACCCCGGGAATCGTACCGGGCACTTCAAATCCCGCCCCCACAAAACTTAAACCATCGTCACCATATACGGAGTTCAGATAGTCGGTCACCTTCCCTTTCGCTGTCAAATTTATACCTTCGTTACCAGCCGCCAGCACCACTAAACTACCTTTATTTATGGCATATTGGATAGCTCTTTTGTAAGCTGCGAAATCAGCGATATCATTTCCCAATGCAACCTTCTCTCCGGTTAAAGGGTCGGTATAAAAGACTTGTCCTTTTACAGCAAAATCACCCAGACTCATTGAAATAACATCGACCCCATCATTTGCTGCAGCTGTAATAGCGGCAGTAATCCAGGCTGTTTCAGCCAGGGATTCCCCAAATACGCGGTAAGCGCGAATTCCTGTGTCCGGTGCCACACCCAACATCTTTCCATGTGCTGAAATGGCGCCGGCAACATGACTACCATGGCCCGTTTTATCATCAAATGCATCAATACCACCTGTTTCATCTGGTTCCGTATTCCTATATCCACCAGCGGGAACAAAATTCTTTGAGCCCGGCAACAGGTTGGCAAGCAAATCAGGGTGATCACGATCAATGCCACTGTCAATAATCCCTACAACGACGTTATGGGAACCGGTTCCTAATAAGTAACTTGCGCCATTTTCTGTAACACGTTTAATATCCCATTCGAGGTCCCATAAGGAAGATTGGTCAGTATCCAGGGTTAAATTACTTTTCATTCCGTTTTCTTTAACTTTAGGCATGGACCAAGAAACTGAAGGATTAATCAAGCTTACCGATGGCAAGCTCTTTAGTTCCGAAAAGATTTTATAATCGCCGTTTACCTGTGCAAATCCTATTTCAGGAACAGTATAAGTAATTTCCCCTGCACAAGCTGCCAGCTTAGCATTAAAATCATTGGGAATCTTATTTTCATTAAACAGTACAGAATAGCAGCAAGTATTTTCTTGAATACCTGCGCAAGCCATATTAGGTAAAATCATTCCAATTACAAAAGCTACCGATAAAAACAAGGTAATTATTCTTTTCACCAAACAACCTTCTTTCATAGATTTTTTTTTTGCTCATGATAAAGTGTTCTGATAATCTTTTTATCGACCGCACTAATCATTTTCTTTACTCCTGTTAAACTTTTTTATGGATAAAAGTAATCAGCTTTCTTGAAAACTTATACCCATACTATGCCATTAAAAAAACCAGCTTTTCCTTTTAATAAAGGAGAAACTGGCATGCTCGGCAATTTCAGATAAATTAGTGCTTTAAACTGTTTCAAGCAAGAAAAAGCTAGTAGAAAACCTCCCACTTTCCGGTACATAGCATAAAATTTTATCACCCTGTTTGAGTTTACCTGAATTAAACAACTCCTCCAACATTATGTAAATAGAAGCTGCACCCGTATTCCCTTTATAAGGAAGGTTTGTAAACCATTTATCAAACGGTATCTCAAAACCGATCTTTTTAAGTGCTTCATAAACTTTATCTCTAAAATATTGAGACGAATAATGCGGAAGAAAATAATCAATTTCACTTTCTTTTATATTTCGTTTTTTAATTATCTCAAATAAGGGCTTTTCAACAGTATAATACATGATGTTATGATTTAATAACCTGACATCCTGTTGCAATGAGAGCAAAGATTCATGCATGACTTTTTCAATGCTCCCAACCTCTCTCCACCCAATGAACCTTTCATCCTCTTTCTTTCCGCCGCAATACATGCAAACCGGCATTTCCCCGGCATATGATAATATTTCTATCCAATTGATCTTTAAAGAAATACTATCTTTATTCGGCACATTTTCCAACAAGACTGCACCTGCACCATCAGATAACATCCACCTTAAGAAATCTTTCTCAAAAGCAATTACTTTTCTTTTTTCCAACTCTTGTATTTTAGATTCTATTTCTTGATGAAAATTTTTATCTGTCATTATTAATGAGGCAGCTTCAGAGCCGGTTACTACAGCATTCTTTTTTAATCCAGCTAAAATGCTCATATACCCATATTTTAGTGAAGTAACCCCGGACAAACAAATTCCCGCAGTTGCAACTGCCTCAATATTGCTTAATTTAAGCTCTCCTTGAGTCATAAGTGCATGGTTGGGCAATAGCTGGTCGGGAGTACTGGTACCACAAATAAGACATTCTATGTCACTTAATTTAAAACTATTATCCTCTAACGCTTTAACAGCATTTGCAGTAATCTGAGCATTATTGTAAGAAACTGTTTTGGTTTTTTTATCAATTACATAATACCTTGTTTTGATACCATTACTTTTCAAAACAATAGCTCTTGCCCTTGACGGTTTATTACTAATCATTCCCAACACATCTTCCATTTCCTCATTGGAAACAGGTTCATTTGGTAAAAATGCTGCAATTTTATTTATGTATACATTATGCATTCATTTATGCTCCCTTTTTAACTAATCTGTTTTAAACCTTATGGAAATAATAGTACCTTCGGGTCTGGTTTCAATGATGTCCACGGCATTATGTCTGGCGGCTATACTACGAATAACTGCCAGCCCCAAGCCTGTCCCATTATCTTTTGTTGTAAAAAATGGTGTACCAATTTTGCTTAATATCTGGGAGTCGATGCCGCTACCCTCATCTTGAACCGATAAAACCACATCTTCATCATTAAAACATGTTTTAATGGTAAGGCTTTTACCCGGTGACATTGCTTCAAAACCGTTACGAATGAGATTAAGGAGCAGCTGGCGAATTTCATTTTCATCAAGTTGTAGATCAGGGATGTGATCATCAAGTTCTAATTTTAATGTCACTTCTGATTTTAAAGCCTCTGCTTGAATCATGGGATATAAAGTTTTTATAATTTCATTGAGATTTTTTGCAACCTTGCAATTACTCTTGCTCTTAGATATTGATAAGAAACGAGTTATTATATCATTTGCACGATCAAGCTCTTCAATCATAAGATCATAATATTCTTTATATGGATGGCACTCTTTTTTCTCCATAAGTATTTGTAAAAATCCGCGAACTGTTGTCATAGGATTTCTAATTTCGTGAGCTAAACCGGCAGCCATCTGACCAATTATATTGAACCGTTCCAAACGAGCCATTTCTTCTTCAAAGCGCTTTCGCTCACCAACATCACGCATAATAACCTGTATTGCTTTTTTACCCTTGAAAATAAGAGGAGTCCCCGTTGCTTCAACGTCAATTATAGCTCCGTCAACCCGCACCAGTTTTTGACAAAATAATGGAACCGGCATTTGATTATTTAACATAAATTGAATTTTGTTACGAGTTATTTCCCGAGTGGCAGGATGTACATAATCAATTACCCGCTTCCCAATTATTTCATCCTTACTTTTTAATCCTAAAAGTTCAACACCAGCTTTATTAATAAATATAAGCTCACCTTGTTGACTGTGCACCGCAATTACATCTGGCGACAGTTCTACCAGGTGACGATAGCACTCCTCTGCTTCTCGTACTGTTTGCTCCAACTTTTTGTAAGCACTAATATCCATGGCCATAACTGTAATACCAATTATGTTACCGTCATTATCAGCCAGTGGCTCAATGTTGATGTCGAAATATAAAGTTTTGCCTTTACCTTCAACTTCAATCTCTTGCCGTTGACCATTACCGCTATTCAAGACTTGATGCTTAAGTTTATTAAGAGAGGTGCTGTTAAGCAATGAAATAATCTCAGCACCAAATTTGTCCAAAATGCCTTTATATAATAAACCTGAATCAGGATTATATAACCATTTGTAATGCAAGTTTTTATCTTGAGCAAATACTACAATTGGTAATTTTTTTAATATAAAATTAAAACGATCTTCACTTTCCTTTAATGCTTGTTCCGCTTGTTTACGTTTCATCACTTCCTTTTTTAATTGTTCTTTTAACTGCTCTTTGGTCATTGATTCATAGTCCAAATCGGCCCCTCCCAAGAGGAAAAAATATTTATATTATTCATTTTTATGTCAATATTTAAAATCCTTTGGTATATTTTGTTTAATTTTAGAAAAATAAAACTGGCAACTCTGATGGATTGCCAGTTCGGAATTATAATTAATAAAGGCGACACCCGGGATCGCTTTCAGATTGATCAATGTATTGCACCTTATCAATGGCAAGTAAATTTCTTAAAATACATGCTAATTTCTATTGTGTTTTGTTTAGGCATTTGAACTCCCCTTTGCATTAAATTTTAATTCTACTTTTCCACCTTGTCCCAGGATTAAAGCAGCATCAAATTTCTTACCGGCTTTTGACTTAAAGCCCTTAATAAGACCGCTTTCCCCTTTTTGTATCAATTCCTTGGCCTGGTTTTCTGTAATTTTTTTACCGGCAATTTCTTTCCAGATCACAAACTTGCACCCTTCTTTGTAGCCGCTGCAACCGTAACCTTTTTTACCCTCAATCACTGCCCTGCCGCAAAGGGGACATTTGCCCAACGGTTCGCGATTTGTTTGAACCTGGTTGCTGGCTGTTTGGTTGCGGGCCAGTTCAACCATCTCGGTGGCCAGCTTCCTGATCCCGGCCATGAACTCTTCCGGGTTGGCCATGCCTTTCTCTATATCGGCTAGTGTTTTTTCCCACTGGCCGGTAAGTTCCGGATTTTTAATTATATACGGCACCAGGTCTATGAGCGTTTCGCCTTTAGTAGTGGGGATAAGGGTTTTCTTCTGGCGCTCAATGTATGAGCGCTTAATTAGTGTTTCTATGATAGCCGACCGGGTGGCCGGGGTACCCAAACCATGCTTCTTCATAGCAGCTTTTAATTCCTGATCTTCCATCAGCTTGCCGGCGCCTTCCATGACCGCCAGCAAGCTGGCTTCAGTAAAGCGCTTGGGCGGCCTGGTTTCTTTTTCTTTGATTTCCGTATTTGTGATCTGCACTGCTTCGCCCTGGTTAAGGTCGGGTATCATGCTTGCTTCTCCGTATTCACCTGGTTTATTTTCTACGGGCGCGTATACCGCCTTCCATCCCCTGTCCATTTCCACCCGTCCTGTGGTGAGAAATGTCTCGCCGGTAGCTTCAGTTATCACTTTGGTTTGCTTGTATTTTGCCGGAGGATAAAAGATAGCAAGAAACCGGCGTACCACCAGGTCGTAAATTTTGCGTTCATCAGGGGACAGGTTGTCCAAATTCGGCTTGACGTTGGTGGGGATCAACGCGGTATGGTCACTTACCTTGCCGTCATCCACATAACGCTTGCCCGGTACCCCAGCCAGCTTTGCGGCAATAGCATAATGCATGTACTCTTCAACATCGGCCAGTGCCGACAAGCGCTCGGGAATAGTTTTAGCCAGTTCCATTGTTATGTGCCGGCTGTCTGTACGGGGGTAAGTCAGCAGTTTTCTGGTCTCATACAAGGACTGAGCTAAATCTAATGTCCTGGCAGCCGACAGACCGTATTTTTTATTAGCCTCTTTCTGGAGTTCGTTGAGGTTGAAGAGTAGTGGCGGAAGCTCCGCTATGTCTTTTTCCTCCACTTCCAACACGGTGGCCGGCTGGACGTCAACCCGGGCTTGTACCGCCCGGGCTTCCTGCTGGTCTTTGAAACGGTTTTGTTCACCCTTAAACCATCTGCCCACATAAAGCTGTCCGTCGTTTTTTGAAAACTCAGCGTACAGTTCCCAAAATGGTTCCGGTACAAAGTTTTTAATTTCGCGCTCCCGGTTAACGATGAGCGCCAGGGTGGGCGTTTGCACACGACCAATTGAAAGTAAGGTGTTATGCCTTACTGTAAATGAGCGGGTGGCATTGATGCCGATGAGCCAGTCAGCCCGGCTGCGGGCTTCCGCAGCTGCGGCCAGGCGGTTAAATTCAGCACCTGGCCGTAGTTCGTTAAAGCCTTTTAGGACGGCAGCCGGAGTTGTTTCCGAAAGCCAGAGACGCATAAAAGGTTTCCGGCAGCCGGCCAGGCGGTAAATATACCGGAAAATGAGCTCGCCTTCGCGTCCTGCGTCAGTTGCACATATGAGTTGTTCGATATCTGGTCTGTTGATCAGCTGCTTAACGATTTTAAATTGTTTTGCGGTTTTCGGGTTGCGTTTAAGTTTAAATTGAGCCGGTATTATGGGCAGAGTATCCATGGTCCACTTTTTCAGCTGACCATTATAATCTTCGGGCTCAGCCAACTCAACCAGGTGGCCAATGGCCCAGGTTACCACATACTCGTTGTTTTCCAAGTAACCATCTCGGGATGTGAAGTGGCCCAGAACGGTTGCCAAATCCCGGGCCACAGAAGGCTTTTCAGCAATAACTAAATTTTTAATTTGAATCCACCGCCTTTTCTGCTTTTTTTATACTTTGTGCGATCTCTTCTGTCTTGATTAAAATTTCCAGCCATCAACATACCTTTATTTTCTAATTGCTGCTCCTTTTCTAAGTAATAAGATAGCTTAAAACATAACTCTCTAGACGTAACCTCATATTTAAGGCTTCCTATACAAATGTGCAAAGTTTTACGTAAAGGAACGAGAATCTGCGGATAGTCATGAACATGCCGACCACAGCATTCATTGTATATAGAAAAATAAAACGTTTTATTCATAAAATCCTCCTTTGTCTCAGACGTATTTATAAACTTGCCCTTTTTTGAATTAACCTGTCAGTTGGCTGAATAATATCATATCATCTGTGTAAAATTCCTGCCCGGCTATTGATTAAAATTTAAATTCTTTGATCACTTTCCCGGGCGGAGGAGTGTCCCCGTCGGCTTCGGAAAAGGTTAGCAGGTCCTCGTCCGGTGTTTGGCAATCAACTGCTTGATCTTTATCGCCGGTGGGTACTGGCATGGCGGCGGCACTCGCCTGGGTGTCCATCATATCCAGTAAATTTAGTTCCACCGGCTTAATGACCACGTACACCGGTTCGTTGGGATGAAACTGGCGCAGCTCCAGCAGGTCTTCATTAGTCAGCTCAATATCGCCCAAATTCACCCGGATGGACTGGACCCACTTGTTGCCCACTATTTTGTTAACAATTTCATTTTTTTTAATTTGCGCTTTAAAGTCGGCTTGGCGCATTAATTATCCCTCCCGCCGGTCCTCCGACCGGCTGACCCATTCAGCGTAGGGCCGGTCCGGGCCCAGAAAATTAGCTGCGTACTTGATATAGCGCGGCTCGGTGCCGAGCTTTTGACAGTGGGCGGCGTAATTTTGGGCCGAGTGCAGCAGCTTGGCCGCACTCAGGCCTTCTTTCAGCCTGTCCAGCCAGCACCGGTAAGCCCGCTTTTGCTCTGCCTTCCGGGGATAGGCTGCCCAGAACGCTAAAAATTCAGAGTCGTATTCGCCTTTTTTACCGGCCGGTGATCCGGTTCCAGATGCCTTTAAGCTGCCGGCGGCTTTTCCCACAGCCGGCGATGACCTCACACCTTCCCTCCGTATGCCGTACCGTAACGGAGTTATAGCTTGATCTTCTTCCTGCTTTGGGGAATATAAGGGGTTATTATATTCTTTTTTTAATATTTCTTTAAGTTTTCTTTCGGTATCCTCCCGGCCCTTGCCGTTGTTGGCTTCCGGCCGCCGACGGGTTGGTATTTTACCAACTTCCCGGTTGGTGTTTTGCCAACTCTGTGGTTGGTGATTCACCAACTCAGACTGTGCTTTACCGCCCGGATTGCCATCTGTGGTTGGTAAAACACCAACTGCTTGAACCCCGAGGTTGCTGCAAAGGATTTTGTTAAATTTTTCCCTGACGTCATTGCGCAGTGGCAAGGTTTGCCACTGGCCGCAGTCCTGATTCAGGCCAACCCGTTTCCCGTCGGTAAACAGAACCCGGGCCTGCACCAGCAGGTTGAGTTCTCTGGTGATGTCGCTCTTATTGATGCCGGCCACATTGAAGTCACCCTTGCTCAGGACGGCGTATTTCCGGTTGCACCCGCAGCTCAGGCGGATGACCAGGAGAATTATTTTCAACTGCCGCTTGGTAAAGTTGGAGGTCAGAATAACCTCCAGCAGTTCGTTGGATATCCTGGTGAAATGATCAGTCTGAGGCTTGTCCATGCTTTTCACCTGCCGGTAATGGTTTTTGAATTTGGCCGGGGGCGAAAACTCCCGGGCACGGTTTTTTTAAACACCGTTAACTGACCTGTCAGTCAGTTAACAGTGTTAATAGCGTTTGGGTAAATTTTCGTTCGTGCGGGGGTTATAAACTGCCGGCTGTTGATCTTCGCACAGCCCGTAAGACCCCGCCCTCTTAGAGTTTGTTTTGCGATCTGTGAGCGCTGGGCCAAAAAAAAATATCGTCTGTTGCCACGCCAAAGAAACGGGCAATTGCTCTGGCATTTGGTAAGCCGGGCACCCTTTTCCCGATTTCATACATGCCGATGGTGCTGGCCGGGATATTCAGTTGTGCGGCCAATTCCCTTTGCGTTAAAGCAGGTTCGTGCTGCTTCCGCAGTTCTGCTAAAGTCCATTTTGGCTTATTCACTTTATTACCGCCTTTTTCAAAGCGTGAGCGTTAAGATTATTTTAATCACGGTATGCAAGCGTGTCAATATAAAATTTAACAATATGTCACAAACAGTGAGCGGATATTGGCCAAAAAATTATTCGATCACTGTAAGCCCTTGTGTTAATTTAAAACCGGTCGGGGATATCTGGTTTTCTTCCACAGGCAGTGGGGTACCGGCTGTCCGACTGACAAAAAAAGTTAAGTGAGGTGCCATGCGGTTATGGAAGAACTGATGAAACTGATTGCCAACTACGGTTTTCCAATGGTGGTGGCGGGATACCTGTTAGTAAGGTTGGAGCCGCTGATTAAAGAGCTGCAAAAATCCATTACACTGCTGACGCTGGTGGTGGCCAGGCAGTCGGACGTGGATGTGGAACAAATGCGCCAGATTGTGGAAGGCGGCAGCTGATGCCGGCCCCGGGCGATAGCGGCGCGCCGAATTCAAGGTGCTTTTAAATTTCAGATACCCGGCAATAGCAAGTAAGGGAGTGAGACTTTTTGGAAGTATTGCTGGCTGAAGATGAACCTTTGATTCGTATGGATATCAAGAATATGCTGAAGGAAATCGGCTGTAAGGTGGTGGGGGAATGCCGGGTCGGCGGATGCCAGAATAATGGGTTATCTTACCAAGCCGGTCACCAAAAGAGAACTGGAGCCGGGGCTGAAAAATAGAATATTTTAGGCGAAGAGGCTCTGATTAAGCGGAAGAACTATTTTCTTTCGTTTCAGTAAGGACCTTTTTTATTACCTTATTACCAAAATATGGGGGGTGTTGAAATGGCGATTTTTAATTGAGGTTGTCCTGAAAAAAATTTTTAAGTGACTTGTATCTGGCGCTCCGGTGGTTCCCTCCGTGCGCTGCGCAATTTTCCTTGTAGTCCGTGTAGTAATTTGTGCATAACGCTTGCAACAAATAGCATAGTTTAATCTCCCAACTTCAGATTCAATCCTTTATGTAATTTGTAGGAGGGGGAATCTTATAGGTTATTTTTACTTAATTGCATCCTCACCCTTTCTTTTAGTTGCAAAGTTTTTAAGAGTTTTTCTCCAGCTTGTTTTGCGTCTTCCATTGCTTTTTCATCATTCAAGGCTTCTCCTGCTTTAAAAAGATGAAGAGCCTTAACTGTACTGACTACTCTATAACCTAAAGCTTCTAAAGATTTTATCATCGATTCAGCGGTAAATCCCATATCTTCTTCTCTTTCTTGTTCACAAACTGCAATTACAGCAGCATATTTTCCTCCAAGAGCTTCGTTTAGCCCCATCCAAACTGAGCGGTCTTCTTTGTCAAATATTTCAAAGCAGTAACATCTATCTATAAAAGCCTTCATATCTGCAGATATATTGTAAAAATAGGCCGGTGAACCTAAGATAATTGCATCAGACTCTAAAATTTCTGGATATAATTTTTGCATATCATCGTTTATTACACATTTATATGTTTCTTTACAGCCTTCGCATCCATTACAGTCACTAATATTATAGTCATCTAAGAATACTAGTTTAGTTTCAATGTTGTTCATTTTAAAAGGTTTTAAAGCCTCTTGCATTAAGGTGGAAGTGTTTCCTTTTTTTCTACGACTTCCTACAACACCAAGAATTTTCAACTAACTACCCTCCAGCCTATACAATTAATATAAGTATTTTCTACTGCTAATTATAACATTAAATTCTTCATCCTTGTATAATGCAAATTTTTTGCTAATGTTCCCGGCTGGTTGGCTAATTTTAACCTGATAGTTATATTTGACGCTACCATGTTTTAACTACCTGCCTTTCAATTAATTATGACGTAAATATTTATTAAACTTATTTAAGATCTAGTTCTATTTGAAATTCTATTTTTCGCTTAAGTTTGAAATCCTACCTAAAACGGTAGGACAAAAAGTTTAAAAGCATAATTATTTCTACTTTGGCAACAGCCCCGGAAGGAGGGGCATTATAGCCTCTCCTCCCCTTTTTGGCCGCCTTACTTATCAATTTGGGCCCACCAAACAAAGTCTATTCAAGGTTTAATGTAACTCCTTTTCCACAAGCGACCAACCTGCCTCCAATGCTTTTCGGTTTAAATCTTCAGTTCCCTTGGGGATGCGGGAAAGCAGCGCTTCGGTCAAAGCTTCCCGGGAAACAACACCGGTAATTCTTGCAATTACCCCCAGGGCTACCACGTTGGCAACCATTTCTTTTCCAATTTCATCTCTGGCTGTCATGCTTATGGGTAATTTATAGATAACCCCTTCCACGTCGGGCAGGGTATGTACGTAAGTCGTGTCAACAATCATTACTCCATCGCGTTCAAAATCTGTAGCGAACTTGTCACAAGCTTCCTGGCTCATAACCAACAGTACGTCGGGTTTGGATACCTTTGGGTAGTCTATCTCATCATCACCGATGATAACCTCGGACCTGCTGGCCCCCCCGCGCGCTTCCGGACCGTAGGACTGGGATTGGATTGAGTTTCTGCCATCTCTGATAGCGGCATCAGCCATGATGATACCGGCAAGAATCAACCCCTGCCCGCCTGTTCCGCTTAAACGCAATTCATTTCTATCAGCCATTGGCATTACCCCCTTTTCCCGCAATGTTTGCGACAGATCCGGAATTTTGCCCCCTGGCTTTATTAATTACTTCATTATAAAGTTCAGTGTATTCTGGAGCTTCTTTATGAAAAAGCTTGCCGATAACTATTTTGCCGGCTAATTCCTCTGGGGTCATCTTCTCGGCTTTATTTAAGTGAATTGAATTATCTTTCTGCCACATCAGCATATCAGCGGCGCTCTTCATTTTATTCTTTCTACCATAGGCAGTAGGACAGGCCGTCACCGCCTCAACTAAGCTAAACCCTTTGTGGGTTATTCCTTCAGCTATCACCCCTGTCAGCATTGTACTGTGGTAAGTGGTGCTTCTGGCTACAAAGGTTGCTCCCGAAGCACTGGCCAACTCAGCAACGTCAAAATTCGGTTCGACAGTACCGTAAGGCGCAGTGGTAGCCATCTTTTTAACGGGTGTAAGTGGTGAATACTGACCGCCAGTCATTCCGTAAATGCTGTTATTAAACAGTAGTACTGTAATATCAATATTTCTCCGCGCCGCATGAATAAAGTGATTGCCGCCAATAGCAGTACAGTCTCCATCGCCGGTAATAACAATAACATTAAGTTCAGGTTTTGCCAGTTTTATTCCTGTTGCAAAAGCCAAAGCGCGGCCGTGGGTAGTATGCAGGGTATTAAAGTCCAGGTACCCGGCGGCACGAGATGAACAGCCGATCCCTCCAACGATCACAGTGCGATCCTGGTCCAAGTCCAGCTTATCAACCGCACGAAGCAGGCAGCTTAAAACTATTCCATTGCCGCATCCCGGACACCACATGTGGGGAAACATATTAACCCGCAGGTATTTTTCAAGATCCTGCATCATACCTAATACACCTCCCTTAGAGCCGTAAGTATCTCCTCGGGCGTGATCAGTTCTCCGTGCACCCTATTAATACCTATGACCCTGGTTCGTCCGCCGGCTAAGCGTTCAACTTCCAATCTATACTGCCCCAGGTTCATTTCCGGCACAATAATAACATTAGCCCTCTCAGTAAGTGCCTTAACCTTCTGTTCCGGAAAAGGCCATAGCACTGCCGGACGGTATAAACCCGCTTTAATTCCCATTGCGCGGGCTTCCTTTACGGCCTGCGATGCTGATCGAGCAACTGAGCCGTATGCTATAACAACCAGCTCTGCATCTTCCATGTTTTTGCTACTGTCCATGCTAATATCATCTATGTTAAAGGTATTTTTATTGTTTAATCGTTTTATTAAGCCCTCAGCCACCACCGGGTTATTTGTAGGTGCGCCTTTTTCATCATGAACAAGTCCGGTGACATGGTAGCGATAGCCCTGACCAAAATTAGCTAAAGTTGGCACTCCATTTTGATTTGCTCGGTAAGGGAGATAATCTGCGGGATCAACATTAGGCTCAGACCGGTTTACTACTTCAAGTTCAGTTAAAGCCGACAGCACAACTTTCTCCCTTAAATGGCCTATCACTTCATCCATGAGCAAAATGACCGGCACTCTGTATTTTTCAGCAAGATTAACTGACTTAAAAGCCAGATTATAAGCTTCCCTGACCGAAGACGGGCTGAGCACGATAACCGGATGATCCCCGTGGGTACCCCAACGGGATTGCATCACGTCACCCTGGGCAGGCGCAGTCGGCATCCCTGTGCTCGGTCCGCTCCTTTGAACATTCACAACCACGATAGGCACTTCAGCCATAGCTGCAAAGCCCAGGTTCTCCTGCATTAATGAAAAGCCAGGCCCGCTGGTGGCGGTAATAGTTTTAACGCCAGCCAGCGAAGCCCCTATTATTGCAGCAATGCTGGCTATTTCATCTTCCATTTGAATAAATTTTCCACCCATACGGGGCAAGCGCTCAGACATAATTTCTGCGATTTCAGTTGACGGGGTGATAGGATACCCCGCAAAAAAGCGCACCCCGGCAGCCAAAGCTCCCTCTGCAACAGCTTCATTTCCCTGCATTAACTTAGCAATTTCAACTGCCCGGTTCAATGCCAGAACCCCCTTAACCGTGTGTTCATTTTATGTTATGCCCGCGCATGACCCGGGTTTTGATTAATTGTTTGTTCAGCAAAAACTGGTATTTCATTTTTTTCAGAACGATCCAACGAGATCGCCAGGTCGGGACAATGAGATTCACAGCGGCCGCACCCGGTGCATGCCTCAGGGTTAACAACAACAGCTTTACCACGGTTATCAATCAGCAGCACCCTGTTTTGACAGAGGGCGGTACAGATACCGCAACCCTTGCACCATTGACTTTTCACGTATATTCTATTATTATCATAATTTGTAGCTGGTCTTGCCATTACGAACACTCCATTCTATTAACAAATTATTGTATAAGTCCTGTTGCAACATTACTATGAGCAACAACCATGCCACCTAAAAACTTCAGGTATAAAAATTTTGCAATCTCCCCAAAGCCAACGGCAGCAGGCATTACAGCAAAATGTTCCTTTTGGCGGCGAATGGAATGACTACTTTCTCAAGGATTATTACTATCTCATAATGATACAAAAAGCCTGCGCATTAAGATTTAACTCGCAGGCTCTCATTTTGATACACGTATCCAATTTGATATGCACAATAGTCCAGTAATCTCTAGGAAAGTGATGGGATATTACACGATCCATTAGCCTAGATTGCCATTCAGATATCATAGGTAGGATTTTATCGGTGATTTTACTAAAAGGAAGAGGAGTAACCCTAAAGTTACCCCTGATATCCCGGGCAGACCCCCACTAAGCGCTCGGATTGCTCTCCAGCAGAGCCTTATCCTCTTAACATGTAAGAGCCATTTTTTAAAACTCTAGACTACCGCAGGCTCAATAATCAATTCACCTTTAGCAAAACGTTCTACGCTTAACTTTTCAACATCTATAACAGATTTTTCACCCATCATATATTCACTCATCATCTTGCCAATCATAGGTGCTAGCATAAAGCCCTTTCCGCATCCTACTGCTAATAAATACCCGTCATATTCCGGAACTTTTCCCATCACGGGCTGGGCATCGGGAGAAACATCATAATGTCCCGCCCACTGCCTGACCACCCGGATGTCTTTTAATGCGGGAATCTGGAATACTGCTTTTTTTGCCATCTCTTCCATAAAATCCGAAGAATTAATAAAGTTTATCCCTTTTGGTTCATGAGGATGACCATATCCTAAGAGAAATCCTCCATGTCTTACCTGCTGAATATATGAACTATGGTGGAATGACATCACCAGTGGGTCCACCATATGTTCTACGGCTTCGGTAACCATAATCTGGTGCCGTTCCGGTTCAATCGGGTGCTCCATCCCAAGCATCTGCCCGATAAATTTGGCATGGGGACCGGCACAGTTGATCACCGTATTGGTGGCTATTGTGCCTTTATCCGTAACCACTCCTATAATCTGCCTTCCTTTAGTCTCAAATCCTGTTACTGCGGTATAGTTGTTAATTTCAACGCCAAGTTTTTCTGATCCCATAGCAAAGGCATAGGTGGATTTAAATGGGTTGATGTATCCGTCCTCCGGACCGTAATAAGCGGCAACTAAACCTTCCGTATTCAACACAGGTACTAATTCTTTAGCATCTTCTGCGTTTAATTTCTTTGAGGGATATCCCAGACGGTTCTGCAGTGCTAGGTTTTTGTCCAGCATCTTTGCTTGACTTTCATCATAGGTAATCAACAAATAGCCTCTCTGCTCAAATTCGATATCTCCGTAACCGGATTCTTCGCCAATTTGTTTAAACAACTCACAAGCACCCTTGGAAATCAGACAGTTCATTTCGGTGCCCCACATCTGCCTGATCCCGGCGGCACACCTTCCGGTACTTCCATAAGTCACATAAGTTTTTTCTAGCAAAA
Source organism: Desulfotruncus arcticus DSM 17038 (assembly GCF_900113335.1). Taxonomy (GTDB): domain Bacteria; phylum Bacillota; class Desulfotomaculia; order Desulfotomaculales; family Desulfallaceae; genus Desulfotruncus; species Desulfotruncus arcticus. The sequence continues at coordinate 30,515 of NZ_FOOX01000003.1, read as the reverse complement.
CTATGTTCTTAAAGCCTTTTTTTGCTAAATAATAGGCTGTGGCGCAACCCACAGCACCCCCGCCAATTACCACTACATCTGCACTCTTACGCATCTTTTTCACCACCTATCTTTGCTAGTTCACCCAATTTAATGGGTTTAGCCGGAGCACGATAGGTGGGAACATCCACATCCCCAGGCTTAACTCCTCTAGCTTTGGCAATTTCTTGGGTAATCAGGTTTCTGCAAGTTTTTCCCTGACAGGGACCCATCGTACAGCGGGTGATTCTTTTTATCTCTTCAAAGGTTTGGACACCATCCTTGAGCAGCTCCTGGATTTCCTCTAATGTAATGTCCTCACACCGACATAAATAAGTTTTTCCTTTCTCGCTCATCAGTTTCCCCCCAATCCAATGTTTCTCACTAACATGGCTTGGTCTTTCGGTACTGCGATCGTTATAGCATTAGTTTTGTTTAAGGCCTTTGAACTTTGCACCTTAATAACCTGTGCTTTTCCAATGACTTGGCCTTCCCGATCTAAAGCATCAACAACTTGTCCTACCATAGGCAGGGGGAGAAGTTCATAGGGAATTTTAATCGTTGCTTCATTTTCACTGTAAGTTTCATCTATTATAGAAATAGCCAGCCCTGGGCAGTTGCTGACGCAAACCCCGCAACCTGTACATTTTTCAAAATCTACTTGTGGAGTGTTATTTATATCCTGAAACACTGCTACTGCACCGAATTTACAGGAGGTTTGACATGGGTTGCAGGGTATTTTCTGAAAACATTCAAATACCGCATATGGTCCCCTTTTTCGCCTTTCTTCACTCGGCACAATTTCCTTTAACATTTCCGGTGTTGCTACTCCTGTTTTATCAAACACTTCTTCACCCCCTATCCTGCAAGAATTTGCAGGCCTTGTCTAATTTTTTCTCCTACCGGTCCGGAACGTAGTATCCCGATATCCTCCAGATATTCCTTCCTTAACATGGCATAATTTTGGTCATAACCAAGTGATGCGGCTGCCGACAGACCAGCAATTTTACCTTCAATCATAGCCGCGCTGGCTTCTTCCACTCCTGAGGCATCTCCCGCAACATAAAATCCGGAAACGGTGGTCTCAAGATTTTCATCTCTAACCGGCACATGACCGCCAAGAGGCGAAATATGTTTCATTTCGCATCCTACCTGCCAAAATAATTCTGTTAACGGAGACAGCCCTACAGATAAGCAGATCACATCAACATCAATCCGTTTTTCTGTGCCGGGAATAGGACTCCATTTTTCATCTAACTGACTGATAATTGCCCCTTCAACACATTCGGTACCACATGCTTCTAAAATAGTATGGGAGGTTAAAATTGGTACGCCCATCCGGCGTACTTTACTGGCATGTACTTTAAATCCGCCGATGGTGGGGGCTGCTTCGATAATAGCCTCGACTTTTAAACCGGCCTGCATTAATTGGTAGGATACGATTAACCCAATGTTTCCTGAACCTATCATCAGTACTTTCTGTCCAGGCACTACTCCATGTACATTCATTAGCGTCTGAACCGCTCCGGCTCCATAAACACCGGGTAGATCGTTGTTACCAAAAGCCAGCATTTTTTCTGATGCTCCGGTAGCTACAATAACCTTTTTGCAGGCCATCTTTTCATACTTGTCGCCTTCTTCATAGGCAATAATTTTATCTTCATAAGCTGCCAAAACCGTGGCATCCAAATGCAGCTCGATGTTTTCATTCTTACGGATTTCTTCTTCCAGCATGGCACATATTTGAATCCCACGGGTTCCGGCATGTTCTTTTTCCGATCCAAAAAAACGATGGGTCTGTTTGATCAACTGCCCCCCAAGGATTTTTGAGCTGTCAAATAATGTTACTTTTGCCCCTTGTTTTGCAGCTACTAAAGCTGCGCACATACCTGCAGGACCGCCACCTACAATGGCTATTTCCGCAGTCTTCATCTTTTATCACCTCCGCGTGTATTTTCCTTTGTCTTCCTGTCTATTGACTATCATTCCTTCTTTCAGTTCTTCCACACAAACTCGCACATTTGGTTCTCCATTTACTTCCATATAACAGGAAGAACAGTTGCCAATGGCACAGAAAAATCCTCTGGCCCGATGATCCTTATGACTGTGTCTTAAAACCTTGATCCCGTTGGCATGCAGTGCGGCGGCGATTGGTTCTCCTTCCAGTCCGGTAAGGACTTGACCCTCAAATGTAAATGTTACCTCCCTTTTTTTCGGAAACTCCAAGATGGGGTGTTCAGATATACGCATATCTTTCCCTCCTTTCAAAAGCATTCTTTTAAAATGAATTGTCGAAAATACCAATAAATTGACAATATTTATTGCTTAATTGATGTTACGCAATAACCATGCCAACTTTTCTAAACTATAAAACTCAGTAAAATTAGACATGATTTATATAATTGATTAATGAACCCAGAAACTGCAAATTCAAATTGCACATGTAAAAGATTAAGAATGCAAAATGGGTTGGCATTGTAGCCAACCCTGACATAACGAGATAGTACACAAGTAATGATTTTTTCACTATTTTCCAAATCCACAATTGGGAAAGCAGCATGTAGCGCAGTTTAAACACAACCCACCAATGCCGAGAAGACTTAAATCCTCTGCCGTCAGTTTTTCATCTGCCAGAACCCTGGGCAGTACCAAATCAAAAATTGTTCTCTTTGCATACATGACACAACCCGGAAGTCCTAAAACCGGAATTCCCATTTCGGTATATGCCAGTAAGAACATAGCGCCGGGAAGTACAGGCGCACCGTAAGAAATCAACTCCGTTCCCACACTTTTTATCGCAGTTGGTGTGGTATCGTCCGGATCTACGCTCATTCCGCCGGTACAAACCACTATTTCCGCACCTTTGTCAATAAATTGTTTAATGCAATTGGCAATATTTTGAGGGTCATCATTTACAATTGTCTGTCCTAATACCTCAGTGTCATATTCCCCCAGTTTTTCCCGAATCACCGGCCCAAAAGCATCCTGAATCCTGCCACGATAGACCTCGTTACCTGTAGTTACGATACCTACTCTTTTATGTCTAATCGGCATAATTCTTAGTAAAGGCTTGCTGCCGGCAATCTCTTTTGCTTTTCTCATTTTTTCTTTTTCAATAACCAAAGGGATGATCCGGGTTCCCGCCAATTGGTCACCTTTCTTGACCGGAAAATTTCCATGCCGGGTGGCAATAATCATTTCTCCCAGAGCGTTTATTGCATTTACCTTTTCTTCATCAATTTTAAAAAAACCGTCCGCAGCCGCAAATAGTTCAATTTTTCCCTCTTTGACTGCTGAGGCCTCCATATACTCATTGTTGCAAATTTCGCACAAAATCTCTGCTGCTTCGTTTTCGTGATATTTTGTATCATCTTTTTCCCAGATATAGAGGTATTCTTTACCGATGGACAGTAGTACCGGGATATCTTCTTTTGTGACAATGTGTCCCTTACGAAAAACTGCGTCTTTAACAACGCCTGGAATAATCTGTGTCATATCATGACACAGGACATGACCTTCCGCTTCTGTAGTTTTTATCAGCTTCATACAATTAGGACTCCTTTATGTCATTACTTATCTTCTAATTGCTTTTCCACTTCAGCCATCCGTCCTTTTGCCAAATCCTCCGGTATGAACACCAGGCCGCATTTCGGACATTTAAGCACATTGGTATGAAAGCTGAGGCCTAAATATTCAAAACAGGTTTTTGCCATCTCAAGTTCCACTTTGCATTGATAACAAATGAGTGTTTTCTTTTCTGTCATCCTATTTATGCCTCCTCTATCGTCATCCGATGACTGTAAGCATTGAGTAGCAAAAACCCGCCCTCGGCCTCGCGGTATTCTACCCAATAGGTCATGTAGCCAATCACCAGATGTCCGGTAAAAGAGCTGTTGTCCATATTAACAATTTTCTTGCCGGAGCTTTCACAATACTCAACCACAGTTTGAACTTCGGTTTCCAAAATCATTTCATCATGCAGTTTTTGCTTTAACTCCGGGGAAATATACAGTTTAATTTTATGCGCCATTGGCTCCTTTACGTCCTTTTCATTCCAAAATTCCTCCAGCAGCTTGCGTTTAAGTATGCTTCTGTTGTTTCTGCGTTCTGTAAAGGTAGGGGGGGTACGCCGGAGACCGTTTAGGTTAAATAATACATCAAGAATATGATAGCAATGCTTACCCGCTGCCGAAAAAATGTCTCGGCAATTGACACAATAAGCAATATAGGGATTTTGGTTTTCTGCAATTCTTGCTTTTACTACCTCCCGGGCAAAGGAAGGACCGGCAACCGAAACCTGGCCACCCCAACTGCAGCACCGGGCGTACTTTCCTTCATAGGCAAGTGGTTGAAGACTAAAACCGGCTTGTTTTAACAGTTCCCGTACGGCCTGCTGAAGTTTCGGCTCGTCCCGGCTGGAACAGGGGTCAAAAACTGAAACAATTTCACCTGCAGCATCTTTGGATGGGGTACTTCCCCATTTTAATATCAAGTCATAAAGAAACACGCTTTCAATTTCAGGGAGATATTTTTGGAACATTTGCTTGCAAGCAGGACAGGCAAAGACAGCAGTTGGTTTTCCGAGAGAAATCCATTCCTCTCGCCGCTTAGTCATCACTTTCCCATGAAGTGGCTCATCCCCCGCCCAATCTGCAGGAGCGCCGCAGCATCCCAGGATTAATGCCGTATCGGGATAATGAGCCCGCAAAAAACGGTAACTCTCTGTAACATACCGCGTGTCCGAGGCTCCCAATTGACAGCCGGGGAAAAAAACATATCGGCTTTTTTTACACACTTCAGGAAGCCGGCAAAGTCCCGCCGCTTCCCCGTTGGCATATTCCATATCCCGCAACCAGAAGTCATGAAAAGCCCAGGGCATAGCACCCTTTTGCCGCATGGCCCGGTGACTTTGCAGCAGAAAATCTCCCACGTCAATACCCTGGGGACACACCTCCTTACAAAGTCCGCAATGATTACAGGTAGAGATAAAACGGGTAGCAATGGTACCGTTTCCTGCCAAAGTACCAGGGTTTATAGTAGCCTCTACCTGATCTGCAATTATTTTGGGATATTTTCTATAAATTCTCATTAAATCACATTGTTTTATACATTCATCACAAGTGCATTTCACGCAGCGGTTTGCTTCTTGCAAAGCCTCTTCCCGGGTATAGGAATTCCCGTTTGAAGGTAATACCGGTTGCAGATAGGCAAGACGGTCCGAATGCAAATGCAGGCGCGTACTATGGTTTTCTTCCGGAGCGTTCATACCTTCGGTTTTAATATATCTTTCAATAGCATTCACCACATGGAGTCCATCGGCGATAGCCTGTGTACTGTTCCTTCCCATAAGCGAACCACCTAAAAAAACGCCAGGCTTGATGCTTGCAAAGGCTCCACTTTCATCCCGTTTAAGATTGAAATCAGTCCCACCGGCTCCTGTGGCGACATATATGGCATCAAATTCTAGTTTGTCTAGATTTGTAATTTCCGTATTCAAGCATAGTTTATATTCTTCATACATAAATTGCCTATGAATGTCACTAAGAAAAACCTCAGAGGGGAGAATATTCCACAGGTGTCCACCAAGTCGGTCGGTTTTTTCAAAAACTGTCACTTGATATTTTTTGGCGCTGAGACGCAGGGCACAGGCTAAGCCGCTGATACCGGCACCAATAATAGCTATTTTTTTATTTTTTAGCGGCATGTTATAGCAGTTGGGATTAATTCTATTAGCATAGTCCATGCTGGCCTTTTCCAAAAGCCTCATGGATACCGCTCCGCCCTTTTCCCGTCTGAGACAGACATTTTTACAGGGTTCGTTACACAGTTGAGAGACAATGCCCGGAAATCCCACCGCGTTATGGTAGAGTCTGAAGGCAGCATTAAAGCCACCACGCTGCATTTTTCCCATAAAATCTCTTACATCCAAATAAAAAGGACATACAGTAGTGCAAAAAGCCGGTTCATCTTTCAAACAAGTGGTAATGATCTTTCTTTCTTTTTCCATAAGGGTTTTCTCCAGATTATTGCGCCCGGATTGCGCCAGTAGATCCAATCCGGGCACGAATTATTAACTATGACAAACCTTTGTTAGATAACCTTTGTTAGATTAATAGAATCTTTCGTCCGGGGAGTCACCCAAAGCATTAAACATATCATCACCGCGGAAGGCCACGGGATTAGTCTTTATGTTTTCCAGCTCTTCATATAAATCGGAACCAAGAAAATACTTCTTCGGAGGCTCGATCTTCCCACCTGCGGCCAGAATATCCAGACCAGCCTTTACTTTTTCCGGTTTGGCCGGCATCTCATAGATACGTACCCCGCATGCGTTGTAAATAGCATTTAATACAGCAATATGACCGGAGGACTGGAAGGCTTCAGAAGCTCCGGAGGAACCAAAAGGCCCGTCGTTACGGTAAGTTTCATGTGGAATAAGAATTATTTCATCCGGAATGTCCTTAATATAAGGAACACCGCTGGATGCAATATTTGTGTGCTTCTTCACGTCGCTGTAATCTTCACTGAGCGCAAAACCGATACTGTGGGAAATACCCCCATAAGCCTGGCCGTTAACAGCATCAATATTGCCTATTTTCCCTACGTCATACACGCAGACAAAGCGAAGCACTTTCGTCTTACCGGTTGCGGTATCTACCTCTACCTCTGCCAGGTTCAATACATAGGTATAAGCAGGGGTTGGATCACCTATTCCTGTATTGGGATTTAAGCGGGTAATCCCGGGAGTAGCGGTACACGAATATTTAGCCTCATATCTGGTTTCGATGCCTTCGGTCACCATTTCGTCATAAGTTCTATACGTACCGTCGTCTTTTCGCATGGCATCCATCAGCTTCTCAGCTGCCAACTTAGTAGCGTTGCCGTTCATATAGTGGGAACGGCTGGCAGCGGACATACCGCTGTCGGGACAAATTTTGGAGTCGTTCTGGGCAAGCCTTATGCGCTCAGGAGTTACACCCATGGGCTTCAATGCTTCCAGAGTTACCATCAAAGAGCCGACATCGCCGCCCTGGCCCATTTCCTGCCAGGTATCGTATTTAACAATCATGTTGTCAGGAGCCAGTTCCAGGGTAATGGTACACTGGTCGGTGCCACCTTCGGTAACATTAAAGCCACCCCAGGCAATCCCCACTCCTCTCTTTTTTTCCGGAGTATCAGCAGCTTTAGCTTCGGTAACGGCTTTTTCATAATAAGGACGCATGATATTCATCATTTCTTCCATAGGGTATTCTTTGAAAGGATGGCTGTTGATATTTGTTTGCCCTTCTCTGGCAATATTTCTCCACCTGAACTCAAAGGGATCAATGCCCGCTTTCTCCGCCAGCATGTCCATAAGGGCCTCAGATAAAGTGTAGGCCTGAGGCGAGCCATAGCTGCGGTATGCGGTCCCGAAAGTGTGGTTAGTATTGGCGGCCCGGGTGAGGCCTGCCACATGAGGTAGATAATAAGGGAAGAAAGTGAAGCGCACTTGTTTCTCGATTACGTGGTCGCCGCCCCAGGAATAGGCACCGTGGTCCATACCAAAGTCAAATTCGGCAGCGGTAATTTTGCCGTTTTCATCACAGGCTACTCGTCCATTTGAGTGGCATGGGCAGCGCTTCCCGCTAAAGTGCTGATGCTCTTCGTAAGTGAGAGACAGGGCAACAGGTCCCTTAACTGCAACGGCGGCAGCACCAACCAGACAGAGATCTCCGGCATTGGTAGACCAACCGAAACTGGCTCCGGTGAAGTTTTGCACAATGCGCAGCTTTTCCCGGGGAACGCCGATAGAATTGCCGATCCGGCTGATTGAAGTGTAAAGTCCCTGGGACTTGCAATGAATGGTTAGAAAATCATCTTCGTCAAAATAGGCTTGGACAGTACATCCTTCAATAGAAAGATGCGGTTCCCGGGTAGAATAGAAACTTCCCTCAGCGGAATAGGCGGAATTATCAATGATATCTGCTACTTTTGAAGCATCATCAAGGGCTGCACCTTTTAAAACCGGTTGCTGGCAGAATAGGTTGGGGGTATCGTCATGTACCCGGATGGCATCCGGCATAACGGCATCCAAGTAGTTAAGATATTCAGGAAGCTGCTCAATTTCTACTTTTACTTTGGCGGCTGCAGCACGGGCATGGTCCTGGGTATCGGCAATAGCCAGGGCAACAACATCACCATAACGGAATATTTTATCTTCACAAAGAATTTTACGGCTGGGCAGAGTTACCGTACTGCGTTCATGCAAGTTTGCCTCCGCCATCTGATTTGTTCCACCATTTTCTTTAATATCCTTATAAGTGATAACCTTCACTACACCCGGCATTTTTTCCGCTTCCGAGGTGTCAATCTTGAGAATTTTAGCATGGTGGGCAACCCTGGGCTGGACAATGGCTGCATGTAGGGTTTCGGCAGGCATTTTAAGTTCTATATCATCTCCATAATCGGCAAGACCAGTAACCTTGGCCAGAGCAGAAGGCCGGACCAAAGGTTTCCCGTAACACCCGCCATCTTTGGAAGGCTGGAAGGTAATATCTTCAATCTTAGCCTCTCCCCGGACAACCTTAGCTGCTGCTATCACAGCGTCAACAAGCTGTTTGTAGCCTGTACAACGGCAGACGTTACGATGCTTTTGAAACCAATCCCTTACTTCTTCCCGAGTAGGATTATTGTTTTCTAAAAGCAGGGCATAAGCGGAAACAATAAAACCGGGAGTACAGAAGCCACATTGAATAGCTCCATAGTTCATCCAAGCCACCTGCAAAGGATGTAAATTACCGGGGGTGCCAATACCCTCAAGTGTAATAATTTTACTGTACTCTTCCACGGCCTTAAGTTTCTTTGTACATGAGCGAATGACCTTGCCGTTAAGTATGACTGAGCATGATCCGCATACTCCTGTTCCACAGCCAACCTTGACGCTTGTCAGTCCAATACGGCGCAGCACTTCGGCAAGAGAATCTTTTTCCGGATTACAAACAACCATGCGGTCCGCGCCATTGATGTTTAACCAGATTTTACTGAGCTTCATTAAAAAACCTCCATTATGCAATTATTTTTTCAAAACTATTCCAATTATCTATATACTTGTTTAACTCCTTCTTAATTAAGAGAACCTCGTGCAATTCCCATGCCAAATTTCTTAAGCAATAAAACCCAGTAGAATTCGACATAATTTTTATTATTATTTAAGTAACTTCGAAACTGCAAAATCAAATTGCATATGTAAAAGATTATGAATGCAAAATAGGTTGGCACTGTAGCCAACCCTGACATCACGAGATAGTACACCAGTGTTGAATTAATTCATACTGGATTGAATACTTGATTTTTATATTTTCAAAAAAGTAAAAATACGATAATATCTATTACAAAGCGAAGGAAGGAGAACAATTTTTAAATGAGTAAAAACAAAGGTATTTCAAGTGAACTTATAATTGAAATATTTAATAGCCTTCCTCAAGGAGTTATAATTCTTGACAAAGATTACCATATTATTGATATAAACCAAAAAGCACAGGAATTGCTAGTTACTTCCAAAGTTAGGGCATTAGGGAAGCCATTAAAAGAGTTATGCCAACAGTTTTTTGTTCAGGATAACCTTATACAGGCGATTGTAGATTCACCGAAAGGTGTCAGGGTTAAAATTAGCTTTATTGAATTAAATAAAACAGATGCCCGATTCATGCTTTTTTTAGAACCGGAATCTCAATTTAATATGGATATTTTAACTACTATTATTAATTCAATTGATGATGCCTTTTTAGTTGTAGACGAACAGGGCAGAATAATAGAGTATAATGATGCCCTCCAGCGACTTGATGGTTTATTAAAGGAACAAGTTTTAGGAAAACACTTAACTAGCATTTATAATTTATCAGAAAGCAAAAGTTTTCTTCTTCAGGCGATTAGACAACGCAAACCTATCCTTGACCGTTACCAAAATTACACGACTATTAGCGGTAAAAATTTAAGCATAATGTGCAGTACTTTTCCTTTATTTAAAAACAATAAAGTAATTGGCGCAGTCTCAATTATGAAGGATTACTCTAAAATTAAAGAACTCTCAGATAAAATAGTTGAACTTCAAGGACAATTATTTAATAATAACAGTCATTTAAAAAAGAGTAGCAAAACTACCAAATATTCTTTTGATGATATTATTGGGGCAAGCTACTCCATAAAGCAAACTATAAAATGGGCAAAAAGAGCAGCCAGAAGTAGTTCCCATGTTTTAATCTATGGCAAAACAGGTACAGGAAAGGAACTTTTTGCCCAAAGTATTCATAATGCCAGCCCAAGAGCAAACAATCCATTTATCGCTATAAATTGTGCTGCCATTCCTGAAAATCTATTAGAGGGAATTCTTTTTGGCACAGTCAAAGGTGCCTATACTGGAGCCGTTGATAGACCTGGATTATTTGAGCAAGCCAATAGAGGTACTCTACTTTTAGATGAAATAAATTCAATGAGTATTGGGTTACAGGCAAAAATATTAAGGGTTTTGCAGGAAGGAATGAATAGACGATTAGGTGATATTCATGAAAATCCTGTAGATGTACGCATTATAAGCAACATCAATGTTGAACCCGCTATAGCTATCAAAGAAAAACAACTGCGTGAAGATCTATACTATAGATTGAGTGCTGTCTATCTTGAGATTCCTTTATTAAGTGAAAGAAAGGAAGATATACCCTTATTGACAGATGCTTTTATAAAAAAATACAATAATTTACTATGCAAGAATATTATGCGAATATCTGAAGAAAGCATGAACCTTTTAATAAACTATTCCTGGCCTGGAAATGTGCGTGAATTACAACATGCAATTGAGTCGGCTATGAATTTAATTAAAGATGAAGAGACCGTTCTTCTGCCAAAACATTTCCCTCCTCATATAAAACGTACAACCGATGGTATTTCGGATAATACCATAAATATTACAATTCCATTACAAGATGAACCGCTAGCAGAAACTTTATCAAAACTAGAGCGCGTTGTAATATCACATGTATTGGAGAAAAACAAATGGAATATTTCCCGAACAGCCCGTAAATTAGATATTAAAAGACAAAGCCTTCAATATCGAATCCGTAAATATGATATAAAGTAAAATGCATAAGTAATAATTATTTAACCATTATCGATTAAGATTATTTTTTTTCTTTTTACTGTCCAATTTTTTTACATTGCAATTTATTTTTGCCGTTAAAAGCATTATTTTTTTTGCACTTTTAAGCTCGAATTTTGACGAATCATATATTTAAAAGGAGATGAATGCACCTTGCTTTTTTGGCATAATTATTGCGTTAAAAATATAGACCATTTAGATAATTCTATCTTTTGATTATATTTACAAAGGAGGTGTGAAAATGTTTGAAAAGCTATTGGATATTATATCTGAAGGTATCACAGTGTATGAAGATCAAGGCACCATAATCTGGTGTAACAATGCTGCCACTCGGATCTTAAAACAAGATAAGGAACACCTCTTAGATAAAAACATAAGGGATATTTTTCCACACATTGATTCGCACTCGAAAGGCGATTTGATACATGTAGCCGGAGAAAATAAAGAAATCCTACTCTCTGATTCCTTAAAATTAGCTGAGAAGAATAAATTAGTTAACGTAGTTCTTTTTAGGGAAGAAAAGGTTCCTACACTGACTCACGATAGTTCCCCCTTAAAATTGGACAAGCCTAAGTATATTTTCAGCAATCTTATAGGCAAAAATAAACAGTTTTGTGAAGTTATATCCATTGCCAAAAAAGCTGCGCTTACTTCATCACCAGTCCTTGTTCACGGTGAAACAGGAACAGGGAAAGAATTATTTGCCCAAAGTATCCATAATGCCAGTGAAAGGTTTGATAAGCCTTTTGTCGCTATAAACTGTGCGGCAATTCCTGAAAACCTCCTTGAAGGTATACTCTTTGGAACAGTCAAAGGTGCTTTTACTGAAGCTGTCAATCGCCCCGGTCTTTTTGAACAGGCATCCCAAGGGACAATATTTTTTGACGAGATTAATTCAATGTCCTTAAACCTTCAGGCAAAACTATTAAGAGTAATTCAGGAGAAAACCGTACGGAGGGTAGGTGGGGTTAAAGATATCCCAGTAGATCCGCGTATTATCAGCAGCTTAAATATTGAACCGCTTGAAGCGATGGAAAATGGAATACTTCGCAGCGATCTTTTTTATCGGCTCAGTGTAGTCTATATTTCCATACCTCCATTGCAAGCCAGGAAAGATGATATTCCTCTGCTTACTAAACACTTTATTAAAAAAATAAGTCAAAAATTAAATCGGCCAGTAAAAACGATTTCACCAGAAGTCCTGGAGGTTATTGAAAATTACGAATGGTCTGGCAATATTCGCCAACTTGAACATGCTATTGAATGTGCTATTAATTTCATTGATACGGAATCGGAAATAGCACTTGAACACTTTCCCCAATATTTAAGTTTTGTTTCCAATAGATTACCTGTACCTACTTCTTCTATAGCTAAAAATAAAATTTTAAGAAGAGAGATTGAAGAAATTGAACGCAGTAAAATAATTAGAATTCTCCAGAGACACAAAGGTAACATCTCCCGTACTGCACGTGATTTGGGAGTGAGCAGACAAAGTTTATATTACCGTATGAGAAAATATTCAATAGCTATTAACAAAAAAACTAACGGATACAATAACTAACATAAATGATAGGAGGATGTTAAATTGCAACATTCATTAACATGGACATCATGGTTCTGGGTTTTTGCCCCCATGTCTTCTTTAATGATTATTTCAGTTATTTCTCTATTTACTGAAACCAGAGCTCAGCGAAGAGTCCCCAAATCGACTAATTTTGCGGGGAAGAGGAGAGGACAATATGAGTAAGGCAATAATAATAGATTTCATTTTATACTACTCTGTTTTATTACTAATTGGCTATTTTGCATATCGCAAAACGAAAGGTTTCTCTGATTACATACTTGGGGGAAGACAATTAGGACCTTTTGTTGGCGGACTAAGCACAGGGGCCTCAGATATGAGCGGTTGGTTAATCCTGGGCTTACCGGGGTCTATCTATGCCGCAGGTTTATCCGGAATTTGGCTCGCAAGTGGTTTAGCAATTGGAGCATACTTGAATTGGCAATATGTTGGAAAAAGAATCAATGTATATACGGAAGTTGTTGATGCTTTAACATTTCCTGATTTCCTTGAGAGCCGTTTTCGTGATAACACAAGAATAATTAAAAGTATTACGTCAATTTTTATTCTTATCTTTTTTGCCTTTTATATTTCTTCGGGGCTTGTGGGAGGGGCGCTACTATTTGAACAAACCTTTGGGATTCCATACCAAACCGCCTTATGGGCCGGCTCACTAATTATTATTGTGTATACGTTTATCGGTGGCTTTCTTGCGGCTGCCTGGACAGATTTTTTTCAGGGTCTTTTAATGTTCATCGCTCTAATCAGTGTTCCTATTGTAGCAATCTTCAATTTGGGAGGTTGGAGTGAAACAGTTAATCTAGTAGGTGACATTAATATTAATTTATTAGATGTTTTTTCAGGGACCACCACACTTGGAATTATTTCGCTGCTTGCCTGGGGATTGGGGTATTTTGGTCAGCCACACATAATTGTAAGATTTATGGCGCTTCGTTCATCTAAAGACATTCCTGTGGCAAGAACAGTATATACTTATTGGAACGTCCTGGCAATGTTTGGAGCCGTTTTTGTGGGATTTGCCGGAATTGCTTTTTTTGCCAAAACACCACTTAGCAATCCTGAAACCGTATTTATCCAATTTGCTAAAGTATTATTTAACCCGTGGCTTACAGGTATATTGCTTGTAGCAATTCTTTCAGCGATTATGAGTACTATAAGCGCTCAATTGGTTGTATCGGCAAGTGTTATTTCAGAAGATTTTTATAAAGGTTTTTTAAGAAAAAATGCCGAACAGAAAGAACTGGTCATGGTCTCTCGTTGCGCTGTTCTTGCAGTTTCATTGCTAGCAATCCTATTAGCCTTTAATCCCGAAAGCTCAGTATTAAGCCTGGTTGGCTATGCCTGGGCGGGATTTGGGGCAGCGTTTGGACCGGCAATTTTATTAGCTGTTTTTTGGAAAGGAACTACTAGAAATGGAACTGTTGCCGGCATAATTACAGGAGGAGTAACAGTAATCTTATGGAGCACCTTAACCAAACACGGCATAATACCATTTTACCTCTACGAACTTCTGCCGGGGTTTGTATTTTCATTGTTAGCCAATTATATTATATCGAAAATAGACAAAAGGCCTGGTGACGAGATTATTGATGAATATAAAGCGGTAGAGTCACTTATTGTTAATTCGAGTTCCTAAAATATGCACTTTTAAAAATTGTTTGGTTTATGCAAGATGATTTATTTATAATATAATTTTATGGGATGACTCAATTCTTTTTGGAGTCATCCCATCGCGTGTTGGGGGTCGCCGAAGTTTACTCCCAATCTTAAACAATAAAAGGTTGGTGACAACATGGGCATATTGCAGAAAATTCAACCCTTCGTTCAGAGTGTGGCTGAAGCTATCGCTGCTGCTTTGAAACTGGAAGTAGAAATAGTGGATAATAACTTATTAAGAGTGGCCGGAACCGGAAGGCTGCGGTTGGAATTGGGTTTAAGGCAAAAGCGAGGTTTTGTTAACCGTTACGTGTTAAAAGAGGGCAAGCCGTTTATCATCAGCGATCCCGGTCGGCACTCACTTTGTGAAGCCTGTGAACTGAAAGGGAACTGTTATTATCTGGCCGGACTTTTCTCTCCTATCATAGCCGATGGTGATACTATTGGATTAATTAGTCTGGTAAGCTTTACAGAGGAGCAAAGGAAAGCACTTCTAGCCGATTACGAACAGCTTCAGTCCTTTGTAACCAAAATGGCGGAGTTGTTGGCTGCAAAGGCCAAGCAAGAAGCCATGTTTCAAAATTTGATGATAACTTCCAATAACCTTCGAACGATTATTAATTCGGTCCAAGAAGGTATCGTAGCAGTGGATGCTCAAGGTCTAATCACTCACTTTAATCCTGCAGCTGCCAGAGTTTTTCGGGTCAGCCCGGATGAGGTAATTAATCGCCAAGTAAAAGCTATTTTCCCGAAGTTGCTGATCTGCCAGGTAATCAAGAAAAATCGGCAATTACTGGAACAGGTAGTTACACACAAGCGCGGAAAAACGGAAATTCAATTGCTTAGCAGCGCCTTTCCAATAAGAGTTAACGATCAATTGGTCGGAGCGGTAGAATCCTTCCGGCTGGTTTCCGATATGCAGAGAGTAGCTTCCCGTTTTGCACTGCCGGATATTAATACTAGGTTTGATGAAATCCTGGGGACTAGTGTCCAAATCAAACAGTTAAAAGATAAAGCTCAAAAAGTCGCGGCCAACGATTCCACGGTGTTAATTGAAGGAGAAAGCGGTACAGGCAAAGAGCTTTTTGCCCAAGCCATCCATACAGCCAGTCCGCGTGCCTCCAAACCATTTGTGGCTATAAACTGCAGTGCCATTCCTGACGCTTTGCTGGAAAGTGAACTGTTTGGCTATGAAGAAGGCGCCTTTACCGGAGCCAAGCATGGGGGAAAACTGGGGAAGTTCGAATTGGCTCAGGGTGGCACAATCTTCCTTGATGAAATAGCTGAAATGCCTCTTTATTTGCAAGCTAAACTTTTACGTGTACTGCAGGAAAAAAAAATAGAAAGGGTCGGCGGAATCAAGGAGGTAAGTTTGGATATCCGAGTTATTGCAGCCACCAACAAAAACCTGGATCTAATGGTTACCCGGGGCGAGTTTAGGGAAGACCTGTATTACCGGTTAAATGTAATACCCTTAACTTTACCACCTCTTCGTGAAAGGACGGGGGATATACCACTTTTACTGGACTTCTTTTTAAAAAAATTTAACTTCTTAATGAATAAAGAGTATCGAGGCTTTACTCCTGAAGCCATGAAATTATTATTATCTTATCCCTGGACCGGCAATATCAGAGAATTACAAAATGCCGTAGAGTATGCTTGCAACCTGGAAACAGGTGAATTAATCTCCCTGGAAAGTCTCCCTTACAGAATAAAGCGATTTCAACCTGGCAAAATGGAACTGGATGTCCTGGGAGTACGGCTAAATGAAAAAATTAAAGAGATTGAGCGACAAATACTGGTTGAAGCGCTGGAATCCTATAAGTCAAATAATAAATCCAACAGTACCCCAAGCCAGGTCAAGGAGGAAATAGCTAAAGCCTTGGGTATTAGTAGGGCTACCATTTACAGGAAGCTAAAAGAGTATGGATTGGAATGCTTTTAATAATGCCCAAAAATGTCTCGTTATTGTTTGGATTAATACTACAGCGCAATTTAAAGTTGGGGAAGCCATGGGGACGGCTCGAACGCCCCCGTAGCACAATCAAAGGGCCTGTTGAACCGTCCCCGTGGCGTAGCCATTAATAAGCAGTATCTAAGCTGATCCCGGCTTTTCTGACAGGTCAAAAGCCCATGTGCAGAAGCGCTGCTCTCCGGCTGGGCACAGGCCAAATTCTGCGCCTGCATCCATAATGGCATGCACCATGCTATCAGCATACCCCCGTGAACAAGCTAGAAGCAATCCACCGTTGAATCCGCGACTTCTTTCCATAATGACCACCTGGCACGGGACATGCGAAAACGGCCCCTGTAATAAAAAAGGCGTCTGTTTTTTGGGATCCATCAAATCAAGTGCAGTCAATTTTTCCGCAATGGCCAAGGCATTGAGGCCGAATAGCGCCAATAATACCAGGGATTCGGTCACATCGGTGTACCCCGGCTCATCAGGTAATTCAGGCGCATCGGCCAGCAGGTGCCAGATGGTGGACTGGGTTGGATTCATGCGATTGATCAGTACGCCTTTTTGAAAAGCGCAGTCGCCAGGCAAGGCCGGAATAACCAGCCCTAGCGGTTTTAGTTTGGCCAGATTCTTATCTTGCAGGTCCCATTTAGCCTTATGAGTCAAATCCACCAGAAAGGAGCTCTGGCCTTCATTGCTATACTTCAATACTACAGGCCAGTTGTTCCGCATTTCGATCTTTTGGGCGTCAGCCTTAAATTGAACAGGCGACCGTCTTTGTATCTCAGTCATGGTCATCACCTCACATTTTCATCCGTTTGCCTTGGGGGTCATAGAACGGCATAGGCACGACCCGGGCATATAGTCGTTTACCGTTGCAATCATCCTCAAAAATTTCAAGACGGGTACCCTCAGCAGCCAGCCCCGTTTCCACCAGGGCCATACCCACTGATTCATTGAGGGTAAAGCTCTTGCGAGCAGTGCAGACATAACCACGGATGCGATCGTCCACGATTAGTGAGCCATCTCTAGGTGCGCGCTGGGGATCTTCCATTTTGATGCCTACTAACCGGAAACGGTCCGGATCATTTTCTGCCTGGCGCAAAGCCACGGCTCCAACCGTCTTGGCGTCCGGTTTGTTACGATCCCACAGGAAGCCTAATCCCAAATCGAGCAGGTTGGTGCGTTGTTCTGATTCCTGTCCCAGGATGACATGGCCTTTTT
Organism: Desulfotruncus arcticus DSM 17038; assembly: GCF_900113335.1. Taxonomy (GTDB): domain Bacteria; phylum Bacillota; class Desulfotomaculia; order Desulfotomaculales; family Desulfallaceae; genus Desulfotruncus; species Desulfotruncus arcticus. The sequence continues at coordinate 12,944 of NZ_FOOX01000003.1, read as the reverse complement.
CCATGCGCAGGACATTCTGTGCTTCTACTCCAAATACTCTGATGCCAAATTCCCGGCCCGCCTCCTCCATTATTTCCCACAAAGCCGGCATATATGAAGCAGGGGCATGGAGCTCATAGGATAGTTCGCCGACGAATCCCAATCGCATGGCACGTACAGGAATCGTTTTCCGGATAGTAAACTCGCGATAACCGCCAAAAGGAAACGCATTATTGGATAGATCTGTATCAGCCATCTTTTCAAGCACCTTACGCGCATTTGGCCCGGAAATGTTAACCACCCCCATGGCGTCGGTAAGATTAACCAGATGAAAATCCCAGCCGTCGTATCGGGTATGATAGCGGATCCATTCTACGGTCTCACCGGCACGTGCTGTTGAAGCGGTAAAATAATAATCATTTTCAGCCAGTTTGACCACCACACCATCGTCAATCACGCATCCGTCATCGTTACACATAGCCGAGTATTTAATCTTCCCAGCTACCATTTTGGCCATGTTACTCACATAGACGCGCTGCAGGGCTTTAAGAGCATCCGGTCCGTGAATACGGAATTTGCCCAGTGTCGAGCCATCTAGCAAACCGACATTGTTGCGCACATTAAGGATTTCCTCGCGACAGCTGAAGTCTTCTGAAAAGTATCGGGCACGGCGCCAAACGCCCATACGCCGAAAAACACCACCGGCTTTTATCTGCTGTTCGTGTAGCGGGGTCCGCTTGTACATGTCGTGATTGGTCCCGGCATAAGTGGCGATGAAGATAGGCACCAATGGCGCTCGAACTGTCGTTGGAACAGGCTTCGAGTCAGTGAGACCCTGATATTCGGACACGAACAGGGGCAGGTTGTGACCTGGAATACCGCTCTGGCCTGGGCCGGTACCGGTCGAGGTAAAGCGTTTTATCAATTCGGGCACATCAAACCCCATCTTAATAGCCTGCTTAATATTTTTAAGAGTACTATCTTCGTCAAAACAGATAAAGCTCTTACGACCCTTGACCGGAGCGCTCACCAACTTAGTGCCGGACTGGGGTCCTGGTAACGCACTGAGTTGCTTTTTAACTTTTGAAACAGCCTTGGCGGTATCGACACCGCAATCGGCTGCCGCATAAAGCCCGGCCAGTCTTCCGGAAGCCTCGATGGCAAGGGTATGCTCCAAGCCGGTCATGCGTCCGGCCATATGGGTTTTTTCCGGGAGGTTAAACGGCAAAAAGTAACCCGTGTGCATGTCATATTGCAGCTTGGCCTGAGCCAGCGTCAAGGGACCGGTAACTGGTGTGAAGCCAGCAGAAGCAACCAGCAGGTCGCACATAAACTGGCGTTTTTCACTACCGTCAACGGTACCGAGAGTGACTTTTTTCACCTGTTTAGTTCCGTGGGCCTCACACGCCACCCATCCCCGCAGGACCGGAATTTTGCGATTGTTCAGTTCCAATAATAGTTGGGGGTCTTGCCCGTCTTTACGGATATCAGCCACGCAGGCAATTTTTACTCCCAGGTCGAACAAATCTACTGCGGCTTCCAGCCCCAGATCATGTCCAATACTAAATACCGCCTGGTTGCCGGGCAACAGTCCGTAAGTACGTGCCAGCCTATGGGCACACCCGACCTGCATAATACCGGGACGCTCGTTGTTATCGAATATCAAGGGCCTTTCAATGCAGCCCGTAGCCACTACCATGCTTTCGGCACGGATTTCAATATAGCGCTGATTAAAGCTGTCGGATTCACCGCCCACCTGAAAGGCTGTGATCAGATTGTTATTGTACACACCTACCACCGCAGCTTGTTTAAACACACGAATATTAGCTGTGGTCTCCACCTGCTCTGCCAGCTGGCGTGCCCGTTGATAAAGCGCCTTTTCTTGATCATAGGCTCTCACCCGGTAATCAAAGCAACCACCCAGCCAGGGCCGGGCTTCCAGCAATACCACCCGCAAACCGCCCTCAGCCGCTGCCAGGGCAGCCATCATTCCGGCCGCACCGCCACCGATCACACAAACATCAGCCTGAGGAAAAATTTCAGCATAGCGCCCTTCCATTTTAAAGTCCGGTGAAATTTCCCCTAATCCTGCTGCCTTGCGTACTTGTTTCATAGCGATGGGCCATATCCAGGCCGGCTTATGCATGGTACGATAATAGAAGCCAGCCGGCATCAGCCAATCCAATTTATCCATAAAGCCCATCCAGTCAGACTCAGCCGAACCTTTGACATTCTGATCCTTAACCTTCATCCCGTTTATTAGCAGAGTATTTTCAGTACGTACATTTGGAATGCCATCCACTTGCATGCAAGTGTTACTGCTTTCACCATCCAAGCTATATAACCCCCGGGGGCGGTGATACTTCAAGCTACGTGCAAAGATCCGAACGCCGTTGGCATACAAGGCTGTTGCAACTGTATCCCCGGCCACGCCATAATATGTTTTGCCTTTATACTGCAAAGACCTGTTTTGTGAAATATCGACCCGCAATGTTGGGAGTTGGGTAAGTCTGTTCATGATTTAGCCTCCGGTCCCTTCACTTCAAGGTTTGTCAGTGTGTTACGATAAATAGTAAACCATGCACCACATCCGCTCTTGTGAAACCACCACTCTTTTTGAATACCAGCCACACAATTGTTCATGTGAACGTAATTGCACCAGTTTTGAGGGGTCAATCCTTTTTCCGCGGGTCGTGGCCCCTTGTCTTCACCGCCATACCTGAATTCATAGCCATTACGTTTGCCGCAATTGGGGCAAGTAATAGTCAGTGCCATAACTGTACCTCCCTTTCAAGTAGTCAGAATTCAGAATGCCCCATGTATGTGATTCCAGTAATTACTAACCTCTTACGCTTCTGGCATACCAGTAAGTCATCAAAGGTCAGGGGACACACCTTCTTATATCACCTAGAATCCTTATGTTCTAACACCTTGTTATGTTACCTAAATTCATTACTGTTCAATGTTTTCACGAAGGAATGTCCCCAACGTATGTTTTCGTCGGTTCTCTCATTCTTACTCCTGACTCCTGAATTCTGGTTTTTTAATTGTCAGCAGAGTAACTGACCAGAGCTGCAGTTTCGCCCATTAATTTATGTTTTTCAAAGCGACGCCAATTAAATGGCTTGAGCATATCCGGACACTCACCACTGGCTATAAATTTGGCCATGTAGCGACCTGTTGCAGTACAGGATTTAAAGCCAAAGTATCCCCAGCCGCAATCCATATAAAAACCGCCGATTGGATCATTGCCGTCCATGATGGGTGCCATATCCGCCGTCATGTCAGCCAGTCCAGCCCAGTGCCGCATAAACTTAACGCCTCGCAGGAAAGGCAGAAAATCTGATAAAGCCTCGGCCTGGTGCTTGATGTAATGCGCCGTGGTCAGGGTCGTGTAGTTGGGCCAGGGGTCCATGTGCGCACCGGTGGCGATTTCACCCTTGAGGGTCTGGTTGGCATAAGCGTGATACATGCCGGATGAAACCACATGATTAAGAACCGGTTTGAGCGGCTGGGTGACCATGGCCTGGATGGTCAGCACGCTAATGGGCAGCCGGATGCCGAGCATTTTGTTGATAATCCCAGCTGAATAGCCGCCCGCCGATACCAGCACCCGCGGGGTATGGATCCGGCCGCGGCTGGTATCCACCCCTGTGATTTTGCCGTTTTTCGTGTGGATCGCCTTGGCTTCGGTTTGCTGATGGATATGTACCCCATACCGGGCCGCGCCTTTGGCCAGGCCCCATACCACCGCATCGTGCCGGACCACACCGCCGGGCGGGTGGAACATAGCCCCGTGAATCGGATAAGTGATGTCCGGTGAGATGTTGATCGCCGGTTCCAGTTCCTTAACCTGCTTGGCGTCCAATAGATGGCTCTCGACCCCGTGAAATTGGGCCGTACAGACGTTCATGCGAGCCGCTTTCATGGCCGCTTCACTGTGCATCAAATTCAAATTGCCGCAGTTGTTGAACATCAAGTTATAGTCCAGCTCTTTGGTGAGAATTGGCCATAAATCCAAAGCCTCTTTATATAAAGGTACATTCTCCTGTGTTCTCTGGTTGGCGCGAACGATAGCAGTATTACGACCGGCAGCGCCAAAGCCGATGAAGCGCTTTTCAAGTATAGCAATGTTATTCATGCCGTGTTCCTTGGCCAGGAAATACGCAGTAGCCAAACCGTGCAATCCACCACCGATAATTACAGCATCGTAGTTAGACTTAAGCTGAGGTTTTCCCCCCCACATGGGCTTAATTTTACCAAACATTGTGTTCACCTACCTTTAAAGTTGTTTGCACTAGAGCACCTTCCCGAATGGGATGCGCATAACCCACTTTACATTTAACAATCATCTAATCGAGCAAAAAATGTGCCAGTTAGACATTTTTCTATTTCTACCCTTATTGTCCGCCTCGCAAGGCCAACCGAAACAGCTGCCAACCCTTATATACTATTGTCAACCCCAAAGCCTCAGGTTAAAATTCTTATTAGATTGCTATGATAACTAGTTAGAACTTGACGTTCATTGCTAGTATCAATAATGATATTCATCTCATAATTGAGAATAGGTTTTTTGTTCTTAAACATGAGATTAATAAAAAGCAGGCAGTCTCAGAGGTGAGATTACCTGCTTTTTGATCGTTCTCGGTAAAGAATTAGCAAAAGAAACTACCTAATGAATGCAATTAGTAACAATTGAATGGAGACATTTTGGTGTCCATGCCTTTCTCCCGGACATAAGCCCTGTCCTTTTCTTGCAATCGGAAGCCGGCCCGGAAAGAGGAGGTTCGCAGTTTGTTCAGCGCCTCATCGTTTGTCTGCAAGCCGATCCCCTCCGATCAGCCAGCTAGGATTCCGTCACCGTTATTTGGAATCCCGGCCTCATTTTGCTTTCAGCGTCCGCAGGTACGCTTTTGCTTTGTCGCCGATCCGGTAGCTCTCAAGCGCTTTCTGGATCGCTTTGTTGTGCGTCCACGTCTCCAAACGCTGTTCCTGAATGTACGGCAAAGCCGCTTCGTACTGTTTGGCCAATGCCGTCGCAAAATACCAGGCGATCATCATGTTGACATAGTATTCGTCCGACCGGATACCCGCCACAAGCTCAAGCATTTCCGGCCGGAAATCATCATCGAGATAGAAGCTCATCAGCATTCCGATCCCGAAGCGCACCGTATAGGTCCGGTCGGATAACAGCCAGACGTTGATTTTTTCGTAGAGCTTGGGCAGATGCTTTTTAAATATCTTCGGTGAAATCAGATCACAGGTTGCCCAGTTGTCTACGTACGGCAAAAACTCGTCAATGGCGGCAACGGCGGCATCATAATCCCTGATCGTTTCAATCAGGAAGCCGTGCAGGTTATTTTCTTCATAATACGCGTGCGGCAGGATTTGGAGAAACTCCGAAACCTCCGGCGTTTTGGAAAACTCCCGGGCGAGCTTGCGCAGATCCGGCGTGCGGACGCCGATCACGGTTTCCGGATTCACCGTCGGCATGAGTTTACACGCAAACTCTTTGTATTTCAGATCCCGCAGCTCGAATAGCCGGCGCCGGACCTCTTCTTCTATGCCGCTCATATCTTTTTTCCTTTCGCTCATTCTTGGTACTTCATGGGTATGTATCGTATACCATTCTTTGTTTGTTCCGCATCGGTATCTGTAAATCCTAATTTATGATAAATCTCTCTGGCATAAGGAGAGGAATGGACAGTGATGATTTCTGAGGCGCTGTTTCTTAAAACCGCTTCAAATAATTTTCGCCCGATTCCTTGCCTGTGATATCTCCTGTCCACAAAAAATAACGCAATATGGCTGCTCTCATTTCTTGTCGCTATTACGCCACTAAGACTTCCCTTTTCATAAGCGCCATCCATTTCAAGGTTATTGATTTGATTCTCATCATTGATAAAATCCCGAAAGGTATTGACGCCTTCTTCCACATAATCGGGCGCTTCAAATTTTAAAAATACATCCCATACAAGGCGCATGGCATCCGCTTTTTCAGCTTGTATCAGTTTTTTTATTTCCATTTATTTTATCGACACTCCTGACACCATGGGTTTTTACAAAAATGTTTTAACCTGCTTTTTGGGGGCCTGTTCTTTAAACTCCCAGTATAGCTCATTTTTTACGTAAGCATGACTTAACATAATCAACCGGTACATCCATACGAGCGGCTGTTTCTTCAAGCGAAAGTCCGGTGTCTATAAATCTCTTCACAACCATCGTCACGTTTTCTCCGGCTTCAATCATGTGCTTATCCGGATCATAGAAACGAACTACATGCTGACCCCACGAATGCTCAAAGAGCGGATGAACACATTCGATAACTTATATCGCTGTTTCATCTAGAAATGTTAAGTATGTACTCATATCCCTGTTGTTTAATTACTACATTCCATCCTTTATTCTCACATAATCTAGTTACATTTTCTTTGGCAGCTGGATTATCCACTATAACTTCTATGGAACCACTTGGGAGCTGGTCAATGACTTTTTTTGTTAGTAAAATTGGTTCAGGGCAAAGCAAACCCCTGGCATCAACTATTTTGCTCAACTTTGACACCTCCGTTTATAGAAAACTGTTTACTGCCCAAAAATCCAAGGCCCAGAACCAGAACTAAACCGAATACGACAGCCCACTGGCCTTCCACAGGAACACCAGTCGGGCTGGCAGCAAGGCCAAAATTATGGGCAAAAGCTGCACCCGCGATTAAACCCAAAATTGAAATAACACAATCAGTATTTCCCTCACTTGCAGCTATTAACTGCCTTAATGGACATCCACCAAGCAGTGTCACTGCTGTTCCAGCTAGAGCCATCCCTAAAAAGTTCCATAATCCGTCATTATGAGCAATCGGCTGACCCGTAAAACCAGGGTTAAACATTCCAGTAAACAAGTTAACAGCAAAAGCGAAAACAAGCATGGTCAAGAACCCAATTAGCAGATGTACATCTTTAAATAGAATAAAATCCCTAATACCGCCAATCATACAAAATCGCGACCGCTGGGCTAAAATACCCACAGCAATTCCTGCCCCCAAGGCAAGTAAAATTGGTGCGTGCATCGACCCAGGCCCTTCCTGACTTGCAAAAAATACTGGTACACCGAATACCACTAATACGGTTATTATAATGGTTATTAACGGAAATATTTGACCATTAAGACTGTGCTGAATACTTGCCCTCCCAAGGGAAAAACCCTGGTTTAAGAAATAAATACCCACTGCTATGCCTGCTACCAGGCCCACAATGCCAACGGCTGCATTAAGGTCGCCGCCAGCTAATCTTAATACTGCACGGACCGGGCAACCCAGAAATACAAGCATACCAATCATGCCTACAAAAGCCAGTAAAAATCTGACTAAAGGGCTGGAGCCACCTACCGATTTGTATTCTTTGGTAAGCAAAGCTGCACAAAATGCACCAATTACCATGCCTAAAATCTCGGGGCGTATGTACTGTACGGGTGCTGCTTTATGAAAACCTAGTCCCCCACTGATATCACGTAAAAAACAAGCAATGCAATAACCCATATTAGGCGGGTTCCCATATTGAACAAGTAATACCGCTAGTACGCCAATAACCCCCCCTGTTACCCCTACCAAAATCCTTTTCTTTCCCATTTATCTACCTCCTGGAATTTTTTGGAGGGGAAAAATCCGAATCTAACCGGACTCCCACTTGGATCACAAGCAGGCCAACGGGTTTGCAGCCCGTGGGAGGCACCCTACCCCGTTTTCCCCGGCTTTAGTATTCTATATTATTCCATAGACATCCTTTATTTTTGCTATTCAATTATTTTATTGCTGACTAATATTATTTCTAATTTTTTTATGAACTAAAAACAAATATTAATTACAACTCCTCCTAATAACCAAAGAGTATAAAGTTTTCTAACGAGTTTTTTTATATACATAAAACGGTGTGCGTAGACCGTGCCATTCACCCTTTCCTGGAAAATAAAAGCCGCTAAACCAATTGGATTTTGGCTTATTGGCTTATACTGTCTTAGTTAATTGATTATAAACCCAACAAACATACATTTTGCCGCTAAAATGTACTGTCGACTTTTTTGATTGGGTTACTAACTGTCAGCCATCCATCATTTACCCATTCTTTAAGAAGTTCACGAGCCATACTGGTAGATAGTCCCAATGTAGCGACTACATCAGAAGATGTAATATAATTAGCACTTAAAAAAAGCCCTACCACTACTCTTGCCCTACGATCAAGCTTACTCAACCAGGCTGGTTCTTCCTGTTCCTTTTTAAGGAGTTGCAATGTCTCGTTCTTTGCTTCAGCAAAAACATATGCTAAGGTATTTCCTTCAATAAATGTGGAGAAATGGCTTGATCGCACACGAATGCGATGCCTAACTTCCAGTTATTAGCCTTAATTTTCGTTATGTCGCTACATGGTTGAATTATGCAGTTTTACCTTTATAAGACATAGATAATTCGCATATATTTCCTATGTCTTAACCTTTTAATGAAGTGTTAAGACATAAATAGAATGCTAAAAAGTCTGGTTTTTCCAAAAAGAAAACCAGACTTTTAGAGTTGTTTAAGATGTTTTTATTTTTAAAAATTAGAAGTTAAAGACTACACTCCAGTCAAAATCTCCAGATTCTTCTACGCTTTTAGGCCAATTAGAACACCATTCTGGCACTGATGGATTTTCTACTCGATCAAAGCTAGGCGTATAGGGTTTAATATCCAATATGGGGGTTCCGTTCTCAGCATCGATATAGGCTAAACCAATGATGCCGTTTTGAAAATCGATATAAGTGACATAGCTACAGGTTAGTGCAATAGGGTTTGGGCGCTCTGGTGAACGTGTTGCAAAAGTCCCTAACATATCTGGGGAATTATTATAAGGTCTTTTCTCAATAAGTTTTGAGCGAGAGTCAGAGTTATCACATTGATCAAACCACCAGATAACATTAATATAAGTGAAATCCTTAAGATTTGTAAGAGCAGGGATATATTCTTTATCCAATGCCAATCGCATTCCCTTATCATCTACATGAATCTTACCAATTGAGTTTATGGTAAATTGTTCCATAAATAAAACTCCTTTTTGTTCTATTTACGGCGCCGTTAAATTTAGTATACCAATGTGTTTTTATACTACAAGCCCTATTTGAGAGATAATTTTGAAAAGGTAATACTTGCCCAACTTCAAGCATCAATAATCCGGCGGCTGTTCTGCGCCCCGTAAACCATATAATTATATACCTTGTGCCACACACCGTCTTTAACGGGCGGGCTACATAGTATCCTCTCCACCCCGGTAACGATATCATCAATATAGGTGAAATCCCGGTACATAACACCGTAGTTAAATACTTTAATGGGCTCTCCCTTCATGATCTTCTGGCTAAATGAGAAATAAGCCATATCGGGGTGGTCATTATTTGAATTCCTGGTACATTTCCTCAGTCATTGTTTTTGTATCGTGGCACGGCTTGCAAAGCGGCTGCCAGTTGCCCTCGTCGCAGAACAGTACCTGTTCTCCCCGGTAGGGAACAATGTGGTCGACGAGCGGTGCAGCAGCGCGTGTTCTTCACAGTATTTTCATTTTGCTGATATAGTCGATGAAATAACAGTGAAAAAATACCTGGTTAATTCTTCCGGTGACTGTGCCATATCATTATGCATCCACCATTTTATGGTTTCAACAAAACTACCAGCCATATGATTAACAACATAATCTTTAGGGATTCCATCCAAGCTATCGGTTGTGATAAATCCAGTAAACAACTGTTCCAAATACGTTTTGATTACGCTTAAAAACAACTCTCCACTTTCACACGAGAGAATTCCTTTAATATCCCTTTTGCTATCTCTTAAGTGATATAAAATGTGCGTGATTTTAGCTTTCAGGTCGTTACTGGTATAGGAAAAATCATGAGTGCTCTCAGAAATCAGGTCTTCGGAGAAGATGTGGTCAAATATATCACTGCATAATGCCTTCAATAAATCGTCTTTGGTTTCAAAGTGGGAATAAAAGGTGCTTCGGCCAATATTGGCTTCATCAATGATATCCTGCACCGTAATTTTAGAATATCGCTTATGTGCCAAAAGTGAACTGAAAGCACTAAAAATTGATTCCCTCGTTTTTTGTATTCTTCTATCCATATCCAAACCTCATTTCCGTACAATGATAATATTTAGTTCGGTATCTTACATTTCGTTTCTTTTGATTATTGTTGCCTGATATAAAAACAGTATAATAAATATCGAACAATATATTCAATATATTATAAATTGTACTTTATTTTTTGTAAAAAATCAAAGGAGGAATGGAGTATGAATAAATCTATGGACTTTCTGGCCGGATTAAAGATGACCATAGTTTCAGGTGTTTTCTTAGCGGCCAGTTTAATTTTAATGCTAACCGGAACGGAACCGCCTGTTGACCCAGCTTGGATTACGGTTGTGATTTCCGGCTTACCACTTTTATACCTAGCAATTACAAGATTGGGTTTTCAGAAATGGATTTCATCCGCCCTGCTAATTTCTATGGCTATGGTTGCTTCAATTGCAATTGATGAGCTCTTTGCAGCAGGCGAAGTTGCTTTTATTATGGCGCTAGGTGCTATTCTAGAAGACATGACCGTGGCTCGTGCCAAAAAAGGTATCAGTAAATTGATTTCACTTGTACCACAGCAAGGCAGAAAATTGATTCACACTGCCGACGGTGTTCGTGAAGAGATTGTCCCTGCCGAAAAGATATCAAAAGATGATCTCCTTCGTGTTCTTCCAGGTGAAACAATTCCTGTTGACAGCATCATTATCTATGGTAATACCTCTGTTGATCAATCAATTATGACTGGTGAATCTCTGCCTGTAGATAAAAAAGAAAACGACAGCGTTTTCTGCGGAACGATGAATTGCTATGGATCGATTGACATCCGCGCTACCCAAGTAGGTAAGGACTCGTCTCTGCAAAAAATGATTGATATGGTTAAGGAAGCAGAAAACAAGAAAGCGCCTATGCAGAAAACCGTTGATAAATGGGCAACATGGCTTGTACCTATTGCTCTTCTGATTGCAATAGCTGCATATATCATCACAAATGACATTGTCAGAGCAGTCACTGTATTGGTCGTGTTCTGTCCCTGTGCATTGGCCCTTGCAACACCAACCTCGATTATGGCAGCCATCGGTCAAGCCACTAAACACGGCGTACTGATTAAGTCCGGTGAAGCCTTGGAACGTATGGGAAATGTAGACTGCATTGCCTTTGATAAAACAGGTACTCTAACCTATGGAAATCTGAAAGTATCGGATATTATTCCTCTGGATGAAACTATTAGTAATGTTGAATTACTCTCAAAGGCTGCATCCGTTGAAAAACGATCTGAACACCCTCTTGGAAAAGCAACCGTCCAGTATGCTGAAGATAATGGATTCGTTATTACCGAAGTCGAAGATTTTCAAATGATACCTGGAAAAGGCGTGACGGCAGCACTGTCCGGCAAAACAGTGATTTGCGGCAACGCTCTCTATATAAAGGAAAACTCGATTGCCGAAACCGATAAAATGCAGAATATCTTAGCCAATTTAAGAAACCAAGGTAAGGCATCTATCATCGTGGCTGAAAATGGTAAAGCAATCGGCATCATAGCTCTTTCTGATACCATTCGCCCAACTGCAAAAAATGTTGTTGCGAAACTTGGTGCTATAGATACCGATGTTGTTCTCCTTACAGGTGACAATCATCTAACAGCGAAATATATGGCAGAGCAGGTTGGTATCAAGAATATCCGTGCAGATCTGCTGCCGGCACAAAAGGTTTCAAGCATTGAGGACTTACAAAAGGAAAACAAGAGCGTCTGCATGATCGGGGACGGCGTGAATGACGCTCCTGCTCTAAAAATGGCGAATGTCAGTGTTGCAATGGGCAGTATGGGAAGCGATATTGCCATAGAAGCCGCCGACATTGCCTTAATGAGTGACAACATAGATAAAATACCGTATCTTAAACGATTGTCAAACTCCACTCTCCGTACAATCAAAGTCAACATAACTGTATCCATGGGTATCAATGCCGCAGCCATTGTTCTTTCGGTTTTGGGTCTACTGAACCCCATTACAGGCGCTTTGGTGCATAATGCCGGATCGGTGTTGGTAGTTTTAAATGCAGCTCTTCTTTACGATAGAAATTTTGATCAATAAAAGAAATTACCCCTTATTACTCAATTTAGTTTGCAACATTAATTCATATTGCTTAATTAAAAAATGCGAAACAATAATTCCTGCTTCATTAATGGCTTCTGTATCTAGATAATGATTAGCACTTATATCAAATAGGATATTAGCAGAACCCTTGAATTCATCATCACTCAACCAGAGCTTAATCGTTAAGGGAAATCTAGGGAAAAGGTGTATTTTAGCACAGACGTCGGCACTTTCTTCAATGGAAGCATCCAGTATAAGACATGCCGCTTTTATTTGCTCTACTGGTTCCTGTGAGAAATTTTTTACTAGGGGATCAATACTTTTACGCAAAAAAGCTGCATAATTAACATATCCATTTTCTAACTCGCGGTATGAGATTAATTTATTTATAATGGGAGTATTATCTGCTCGGGAAAGATAGTGGAGAATAAGCCATCTCCATGCGGCGTCCCCCGTTAAATAGACACACAAAACATAAGTATTACTTCATTTTTCATAGAATATCTTGATCTTTTGACAAATCACCAAAAGGTTGTAGAACTTTCACTGCCGTCCTTGACTCCATGTGCTAATTTAAAGGTACCCGACCGACGGATATACGCCAAAAAATAATTGTCTGCGGTCGGGGTTTTTTAGCCTAGCACATGAAGTCAAGAATCTCCGCTTCGCTCCGACCGCAAGCGGCGGCTACTTGTTGTGGCATTGTGACTATAGAGAAATTCCCCTTCCCTCTGGAGACCGCCATATTTTAATTATTTAAGAAGCCCTTGCGGCAGAGTA
>NZ_FOOX01000036.1 GCF_900113335.1 Desulfotruncus arcticus DSM 17038 | reverse complement strand
ACCTAAGCATGGATCGCCTTACTAAACGGGGGATTGACAAAGCTTTTAACGATATCATGATTTGTCTGATTACGTTTCTTGCTGGAACCATTGTTCAGCTTAAAGATAAAGCATTACCAAATGTAGCTTAGTAGCAATGATTTAATATTTGCTTTGCTTTTTTGTGTCTGTTAATTGGGGTGATTTCTACTCTTTTTTAGAGTTAATTTGTTCAATTCCATCTTTACTTCAAATAAATAGGTTAATTTTGGTAAACCTATGCTTTAGTATGATATTCTCTTTTTTATGTCAGTTTAAAATTTTGAATTCTGCAATTGGCTCTTCATATCTCTTTTTCCAGTAATCCGCACACTTCTGGCAATAGGTTAATTTTTCCTTATAGGTTCCTTTTGCGGCCTCCGGCATAGGTTCGCCGCATTGTGGACACCGGCCTTCCGCTACCCGTTTTTCTCGCCTTACTCTTTTTGCATATACATCCTTATGTTTAGTGCAGCAAAACTTTTGCCGATTACCGTTAGGGGTAAAAATCTTGCCACATTCCGGGCATTGACGTTGGCTGCTATTGGTTAAATCCAGATTGTTCTCACCAGTTTTATTAGACTTTAGTTCCTCATTTACCTGCCTTTTCCTTGTCTTATTTTGCCTATTTTCCTTAAAATCTAGAACAAACTGTTTAGTTTGTTCGGTCTTTGCCTTGTGCTTATGAGAAAATCCCTGCTTATCATTCTTTTTAAATTCCTCCGGCTTTTGCAGGACCATCTTATTTTTAAAGAATCCGGCATACTCCTTAATAACCCCTGTAATGTCTTTACTTAACCCTTTGATTAAAGGTACAATATCAGAAACTACCGCTTTACCAACTTTGCATATTCCTTCTCTGGTTTCAAAAAAATCCTTTGGATCAAATCTCCTTTTAAGCATCCATTCTAAAAGTAATCGGTCAACTTTTGGCCTAACTGGTTCCATTAAATCAAAGACTAGGGAAGCTCGGTTTGCATGGTCTGCATGAATAATACCAAAATCAGGGTCAACCCCATTTATAACACAACTATTTTTAACCCTGGTTTCCAGAATAGCATACAGGTAATTTAAACAGGCATTTAACGGGTCTATGGCCTTCCTGGGTCCACCGCTTTTTGGGGAAGTTCTGTTACCTATGCAAAGCCAGTTCACGGGAATTTTTTTAAAGTTTGACCATTGTAAAGGAATACCTTCAAAACAATGCCAGTATGCCGCCGCCGATTGTGCTTCTAATACTCTTTGAGAGTCAGCATTTAAGCAATTTGTTAGATTTTGCTCCCTGTTTAGTGAAATAGAAAGAGCTTGTTCAATCCGATATTCCCGTTCTTCATTCCACCATTTAGCCTTCTGGTTATAAATACGGAGATAGCACAAGGTTTCCCTTTGTCCTTTAAATTTCTCTGATAGTAACCAGGAGGATATTTTGATATTAAAATTACTATCTGCCGTGGCCTGTCTTCTTTTGGTTATCCCTGAAATATGGTTCCCTGGCATAAAGTCTGTAACCAGGTTCCCGTATTCGTCCAGGAAAGATACTGCAATATTTTGGTTTATAAGCCATTTTACTGCTTCAATAGTCAGATTGCCGGATTGGGACAAAATAACCAGGTGTTCAATGGAATTAATACCCCGGTTAATTAATACTTCCTGTAGATTACCTTGTAAGACTGACCCCTGTTTTATTTTTAACCCCCCGCCATTAACCCGGAGGTCAATACCGTACCCGGATACAACCAAAATTTCTTTGTTCATAGGTTGTTAGCCTCCTAAGTTAAATTAAACAGGAGGGATAACCCTGTTTCATTTACACCCAATAAACTTTTAACTACTCTTAGATTTAATGAGACAAGTTCTGCATAACATAAGGTTTTTATCAACCTGATTATTTATTAAACCTATGTTTACTGGTCTACCGCATTTACTGCAAATTAAATTAGGACTATCCGCCGTGCAATTATTATTTGGTTGGTTCTTCGCCAAACCCAGTTTGGGTAATGTTTTTTCTATTACTTCATCTAGGTCAACCCCATAGTACCGTAACAGGTCTATAATGTCTTTTTCTCCCGGGGAACAAATGATAAGCTCAGTTTCCATTTTATACCTCCTTTGGTAGGGTTGTCGGTAATTAGAGTTAATTAGAACTATCTTCCTTT
Source organism: Desulfotruncus arcticus DSM 17038 (assembly GCF_900113335.1). Taxonomy (GTDB): domain Bacteria; phylum Bacillota; class Desulfotomaculia; order Desulfotomaculales; family Desulfallaceae; genus Desulfotruncus; species Desulfotruncus arcticus. The sequence continues at coordinate 10,175 of NZ_FOOX01000036.1, read as the reverse complement.
TCCTTGCAAGGCTATACCTCTCGGCATGGGAAAGGTTTTTCTTCCCTTTGCTGCAATTAATCTTCTTCTATTTCATCAGGGAATAGCATGATTATTTTTCGCTGCCCCGAGGCTATCCGCCCATAGTCTTTAACATGTAGAAACCCTCCTATTCGTTGTTTTGGCTGTATTGTGTAATCAGGTGTAATGTAGTGTAACCAAGTTATATAAAGTATACTACCCAGCATAGACAGGGTCAAGGTTTTATTGAAATCCAGTGTAATGGATGGTAATATAGTGCATATATGAAGGGGGTTGCAAGAATGGAAAATTATTACACTCCGCAAGAGGTGTCGGATAAACTTAAATTAAACGTGAGGACATTATATAAGTGGATCAGGGAAGGGAAGTTAAACGCAGTTAAATTAGGTGATGTTTGGCGTATACCAGAATCAGCTTTACAGGAATTCATTAAGGAAAGCATGGAAAATGGAAAAGGGGAAGAGTAATAAAAAAATAAACCAGGGTTCTCAGCCTGGTTTATTTATATAACCTGGTTATCCTTTTTTCCGTATATTCTCCAGGCGGTCAACGGGTTAATATATACTTTACCGCCGCCATCTTTATTTAAATCACTTGCCGGGAATTTATCATTTGAAATATCTGCTTGAAACTCTTTAAGGTTAATTTTATAATTTCCCCTGAATTTTAACCAACTTATCCAGGGAAGGGATTCATAATTAAACCACTCAGAAAAATACCAGGTTATTCCGCTATGTTCAAATTTATTATACTTGTTAACTTTGATACTGTTTGGCCTCGGTAATAACCCTAATTTAAAAACCATTGGGTTGTCCTTCAAAAGTACATTATAAATCGCTTCATTCTTTAGCATTACTTGGATGTTATTATTTCTTTTGCCGGATTTTTTTCTAGTTCTGTATTTTGAAATATCATCAATTGATAAGGTGAATTGGTCTATTGTCCTTGTATCCCGGTTAAACTTCTCACCAATTAACTTTAAACATGATATTTTTTGGACCTTGTGGTCCTGTTGTTCCTTTTGTAGTTTTTGCTGTTTTGCTTCAATAATACCTTTACAATATTCGGTGGATATATCCACATATTCTAAACCATACAGCATAAAACAGTAGTCTTTAAATATTTCCCGACCTTCTTCAGCTGTATTTCCTAAACTTCCTGCTATGGCTTGCAAGTTGTATATATAGCCTTTGTTGCTTTCTTCAAATTTAACAGGTAAAGCAATTTTTCCAGAAGGAATTTTTATTCCTTCAGCCTGGCATATTTCCAATATTAGACTATATAAATCAGGGGAAGGATTATATTTCCCAGCTAACATTTTTTGCAAATACTTTGTTGTTACCTTAATTTTACTTGCCCATACTTCCCTTGGTCTTGCTTTTTCCTTCAGAATATCCCTTAATTGTTCCCACTGCTTAATATCAATAGATGTTTTCTTTGTCCGCTTTGGTTCATATTGAATTATCTCCTTATCAATGATGTTTTCCTCCGGTAATGTGTCTAAATCCTCTACAGTGCCTATAGTATTGGTTTCTTTACCAATATGCAGTAAGGCTTTTTTACCCTCCGCTGGGGCTGCTATCACATAGCAGGGTGATAATAAACCTTTTGTAACTTTGCCGCAGGTCTTACCAGTTGAATCATCAAATTTTGTTTCTGGATGATGATTATAGTTTTCAATAAAATCATTATATGTTTTTAGGTAAGTAACACCGGGTTCTGGTGCATTTCTTTCAATAGCTGACCCTCTACTACAATTAATATTATTACAGCTTACTTTCTCCTGGCATACCCCTTCTTTGATAATGGTATCCTTAGGACACCAGTATTTTAAAAGGGTTTTTTCTTCATTGAATTGGTTGGCTTTAACCTTCAAAATTTCTTTAGTGTTCTTTTCAAACCAGGTAAGTTGTTCCCATGGCTTTACCCTGTCATAAGGTGTAATTGCAATAATATGAACATTGGCTAAACAATTTTCTTTATACTCACATTCATTTTTATTATTGCAGTGATTATTAGCAATAGCATGATATTTTTGGCAGTAAAATTTACTTATACTTTCACTGCCGGAAAAAATTTGATTAGCTGAATAACCAATTAAAAAAAAGTTTCCTGGTTTTATCAGTTTTTCATAGGGTAAACCTTTTTGACGGTTAAACATATTTAAAATTGATGGTTTACTTACTGTTTGTCGTGCCATAGCTACATTCTTTAAAAAGGCTGGTTTCTTTAATGCAAAACTGTGCTCCTGGCAAATAAATATTTTCCAGACCTCTGCCATCATGTTATCCATAGACATACCTTCCGGGGGTAGTAAATGCCCCATACCATGAAAGGATTGTTTTCTAATTATAATGTTGGTCCCGCCATGACCATCCGGCACAAGGTTATAAAGAACATATCTTTTAGATGAAACACAATAGCAATACAAAGGATAATATTGCCCGGAATTTATATTCCGCTTATCTGTCAATTTGGACCAGTCTTTTCTTTCCCAATTATAATCTTCAGCCTCCAATAAGCTACCGGGGAAATTATAAGGATTAAGGCTTTTAAATTTCTGTACTACCCGCTGGCCTATTTCTTCAGGCTTATCATTATTAAGGTCTATAATACTCATTGAATCGGTGTCACAAAAAGCATAATTGCCGCCTTCCTCAATAATGGCCTTTTGTATCATGGCCAAAACTAACCTTGCCGCCCCGGTTATCATAGTAGCAATAATAGGGTTATAATATGGACCAGGCTTTTCATAGTCCTTTCCCTCATGGATAAAGGAATCAACCCCATAAATATTTATTTCCAGGTTGTCGTCGGTTTCTTCCCTTTGCAGTTGAACATAAACGCCATATGATGTGCTATTTGCCAATATCTTTAAGAACATTTGCAGGGAATCAAATTCATCCCCTGTTGCCTTAACTTGTTTTTTAAACTCCTTTCTTAACTCAATAACCTTTTTGAAAAAGTTATCAGTTGCCGGGTCCACCTCTATTGTTCCCCGCAGGTTAACCTTTTGAAGGTCTTTTTGTGGCCTTTGAGGTAATATTCTAATGGCTCTAATTACTTCCGGTGTTTTCCCGGTTAGAATCTTACAGGCTAATATATCCGCTAATGTGTACCACATTGCTTTATCAGAAGAAAGATAATTTAAACCTATTTGATAATGTTCACCATAAGCAGCCCGTACAGGCAATAAATCTTTGTCCGGCTTTATTTGCACCAAAGCAGGAATTGAAAGCCATATTTCTTGTCTAAACAAATCCTCAAAACATATGTTTTTCAAATAATCTTTTATTTCCTCTGTAGATTCCAATATGTCAAATCCTTCTGCAATAACGTATGCCCAAAGGTTTTGCAAGGTAAAAACAGAAGGGTACATACTCAAAACATCAGTATGGAATACTTTTATAGGCTGGTTACGGTAATGTCCTTCCGCCCGGCCTCCGTAATAGGAAGCCATAGCAAACCCTAAAATATCCTTTGGGAAATCCGGTTGCTTATCCTTCAAAGGTTTGATATTCATTACCTTATAATATGCTTTACCAATGGTTGCCGGGGAAAACGCCTTACCTGCTGGTAAAATAACCGCTATTGGATGTTTATAATACTCTGTCATTACTGCCTGGTATAGTTCTGCCGTGCAAACAACATCATTAAAGTTATAATCAAGGTTCTCTCTAGTAATAACAGTAAACCCTGCTTCATCAGCCTGGGTTTTATTGTGTTTGGTTCCATATAAACGACAGGCAGAATTTAATGAATGGGATTCATTGGTCAAAGCAAATACCAATGTTCTAAGGTCCAAAAGCCTCCCTTGTCGTTGGTGTTTGCGGTCTTTTTGTTTTTTGGGGAGGGTGGGGAAGTTTAAAGAAATGAAAGCCTTTTTACTGTCCAGGGGTTCCAACAAAATTGACGGGGTATATTTATTCTGGTCTAAAATTAATTCAAACTTATCCTTATACTTACCCCTGGTTCTGGTTTTTACATCAATAGCCAAACGTGGTAGGTCAAAGGAAAGGTTAAACCCAACGCAAATAGTGCCTATTTCTGCAAGTTCAGGGATAAATATTTTTTTAACAAATTCAGATACAGGCATTATCTCTCCTTTTTTATCCTTTGCCCAAAGCTCCATTATTTTTATTTCTTCAGGGGTAAGATTATCCCCATAAAAAATAATATGGTCTGTAATGATGCCGTCCTCATGGACCATGTTTTCCCCCTCAATAATGATTGCCTGTCCATAACGTAGGTTCATATAAATATCTGTGGTGGTTTCCGTGTCTAATACTAATATTCTTTTTCCGTAAGGTATACGTAAATCGGGTTTATGGGGGAATTTGGGTTTTTCTATTTTTTCAATGGTTTCAGTATGTGCCCGTACAGCAACAGGAATTTTTCTTATGCTCATGTTAAAGTAACCCCCTGTCCTACGGCAAAATTATATATATCTTTGGCATGTTTCCCGCATAGACCAGCCAATAAAGCCAGTATTGCACCCAGTCCCATAAAGAAAGCTACAGCCTTCATAACTTCATTCCGTTCATCACTAAATAATTCTTTAGGCCAATCTGTCTGTTTTGCGGTTAAATTTGCGTGGCAGTTCCGGCATACTATTATTGTTTCCCCTTTGTGATGTCCGGGGATATGGTGTTCTTCTATAAGGTTATTTTTGTTAATGCAGGTAAATCATTTGCTTGGCAAATTTCACACCTGGTAACCAGGGTTCCTAATTCATTAATTCTTTTTTGTTTACGCCTTTTTTCGGACGTGCTGGACATAATTATTAAGCTCCTTTCTTTAGGTAAACATCCGGGCCAGTTGGTAACTCATTGAAATCTGCTAATCGAATTATTGTATCCTTTTCAGTTATGGCCTGGTGTTTATTTCCCTTAATATCTGTAAAGGTTTTTCCTTTCCATTTATTATTGAATTCGGTGTATTCTAAATTCCCTGCCATGACAGCTTTTAAATCATTTAAATAACTGGCATAATAAGATTCCTCTTTTCTGTTTTTCCAAACCACCGGATCAGATAATAACCCTTGGTCATTCGATACCTGCCATCTGTTACCAGTGGGTTTACTGTGCCCCCTGGCCTCCGCCAATGTCCATTTTGGGTGTTCTAAAGCTTGTTTTAAAACTCTTTGTTGGTAAGCAGGTTTGGCGTTTTTAAATTCAGGACTTTTCAAATAATCAGTAATAGTTGCATGTTTCTTACTAAAACGAGGGATATCCTTATCCCTTGCCAAGGATGCTTTGGTTAACTCCATAACAATGTCTAAACTCAATGGATTTCTTTTCCTGGCCATTTAATCACCAACTTTCAATTTTAAGGATTACCCCCTGGTTATAGCAACCAGACAACCCGGGGGTAACCAATCAATTAAGGGACAAGCATTATCCATATAAATACTTCTTACTGCTCATAAGCCGTAAAAAGGTACTCATTCATTTCAGCAAATTCCCTGTTACTTATGGAATTGTTGCTCCAAAAGTCACGTCCAGCTTTTTGGTCCTCACCATCAAAATAACCATCATTCGGAAAATACCCATCTTCAGCCTCTGGTTGAAAATCCTCAGAACGTTTGAGAATCAGGTCATACCGAATGTACCATTTCTTACCGATTTTTACCGCAAGCTCAATCCTTCCTTGCTGGCAGTAATTTCTTATTGTGGCTTCACTCAGAAAAAGGGTTCTTGATGCTTCTTTAACAGTGTAATGCATGCATTTTGGCAGTCTGACAACTGTTCCGTTCCTACGTTCCTGTTCTGTAAATAAATTGCAAATATCTTTTTTAGGATCAAATTCAATATATTCATATGGTTTTTTACAGATTGGACAAATTTGGGTTTTCCCCATTGTTATTCCTCCTTTAATGTTTTATTGACCGTTTAGAAATCCGTGTTGTTTTTAAAAGTTACCGCATTTAAACCTCCCTTCTATCCTGGTTATCCCAGTAATCCCTTTGGTTCAGCAGACTATGAATCTCAATATGCAAACTTCCTAAATCCTGTTTTAACAAGTGGTTCATGTGCTTACTTCCAATGTGATTTTGTATGTTACGTCTGAATTGGGAAGGGTTATCCCGCAAGTCAATAAGCATGATCCCGCAGTAAGGACACGTAAACGTCAATGTTTTCTGCTTTCTACCACGTAAGCCTAAGCCCCCGTAGACTAACATTAATTCTTCTTGTTTACGTTTAGTTTCAGCCTCACAGGCTGTCCTTCGTGCTTCCCGTGCGGCCTTACGTTGTTCCAACTCTGTTTTGGTCATGGTTTACACCTCCAATTAAGCCTACTTTAACATAACCTCTTTTTTGTCAACTATATAACCTTGACGGGCAAAAAGGGTCTAAAGCCTTGATATTACTGCATTTACTCAAACTTATGTAAGAAAATCCCGGAAAGCCTACTCTACCAAGGTCTCCAGGGTTTTTTTAACTCCAACTTATGTTATAAAAACCGGGTAGGTTTACTCTCCCAAGGGTTTCAGGTATAAAATAAATATTTTTCACTGTCTTATGTAAATGTTGGACATAAGGTGGAGTTAATGTTAAAATAAAGAAAAACATTGGTAAAGGTGGTTGGGTAACTATGGAATATACTAGGATAGAATTAGTTCGGGAAAGTGGCTTTAGTGAACGGGAAATTAGAAATTGGGGTTCCGCTGGTTTATTACCCGGACCTTTTCGATATGAAAACACTGGTAAACAAAATGGAATAATTGCTTATTATTCAGAAGAAACATTAAATAGATTGTTGGTCTTAAAAAACTATCCGGTGACTAAAATTACAAAAGCTCCGGGGGTGGGGTTGCCTGGGCTAGGTTTTATAATGTTTGCTGTCTTTGGTTATAATGATATAGGTATTCAAGAAAATGTTAAAATATTTATTAAAAATGCAATTAAAGATATGTTAAAAGAGGCTAAAAAACCTACCCCGGTAAAAGAATCTGATTGGGATACAGAGGAAAAAATTTTTTCTATGCCTGATTCATTTAAAAAAATATTTTTAAATAGATTCACTGGGCAAATGAATAAGAAAAAGGCTAGAATTGAGGCAGAAAAAACACCAAGTGAAGTTTTTGAAAATGTTGCGGATGATATTTTAGATGTTGCCGAAGAAAAAAATATTGAATTAGATGATTTCCTGTATGATGACATTGAAGACATTTTTCAATCAGTTTTTATCAATATGCCTTCTGGCAAAGATGCTACTAAAATAATTAATTCTTTCAAAACAAGAGATTTTAATTTATATCAAAAATTTTGTTGGTTATTTATAGGTATGCAGGTTACTTTAGGTATTAATGAAGAAAAACTTTTAAAATGGTTTAATAAACCCACTAATTTAAAAATTATGGCTGTGGTTTTATTGCTAATGTTTAACTTTACAAAAGTTACTATAAAAAGTTCAAGGTCAAGAGGTATATATGAAAAAGAAATGGATAAATGGCCTAATATGGTTAATAATCTAACAGAAAAACGTATAACAATTAATAGGAATAGCTGCAGAGTAGCAAAGAAAAATTTAAAAAAACCAGGTTTTAAATAATTCTGGTTTTTTTAAAATATCTCCTATTGATGGTTGTTCATATAAAATGCTAGAATGAATTTTAAAAAGTTTTTCTATCACATTTAAAAAGATAAAAAAGGGAAATCCCCGGTCAAACGGGGAGTTTCATTTTTATGGATACAACTTTGCAGGGTGGCATATTATTGGGGAATTATACAAAAATCTTAATAAACATCTGTTGTTTAAGTCATTCATAGCAGTGTTTTGTTTTTCTTTTTTCAACTATTTATATGTATCTTTTTTATTGTCGTCTAAATTTATATTATCTGTAGTTAATTTTTTAATTGAATCTGGTATTAAATCACTAACTGGTGTAAATCTTGTTTTCTTTTCTGCAAGCTGGCTTATTCTATTGAGGTAAGGTTGTTTAATTCTAGCTGCTATCTTTGAAAGCTGGTTTATATTCTCATTGTAAGCTGGTGTAAATCTTGTTATTGCTTCTGCAAGCGGGCTTACTCCATTGAGGTAAGGTTGCTTAATACTAGCTGCTATTTTTGAAAGCTGGTTTATATTCTCATTGTAAGCCGGTGTAAATCTTGTTATTGCTTCTGCAAGCGGGCTTACTCCATTGAGGTAAGGTTGCTTAATACTAGCTGCTACTTTTGCAAGCTGGTTCATGTTTTCTAGGTAAGCTGGTGAAATACCTATAGTAGCATATCCAACACTACTAATTAGATTTTTTTCAATAGACTCTTCAGCAATTTCCTCTATTGCGTTTTGTCCATTTTCAGGTACTTCTATTTGATTTATTCTTTCTAAACATTTATCAAATGCTCCTTCTAATTCGTCTAGTATTTTAATTGCATCTGTGAAATCTTTTTTTTGTATTTTTTTATTATGTGCAACTTTATTCCTAAACTCATATAATATTTGCCATTTATCTAACAATTCGTCTACTTGAATTTCTCCTGCAAAATATCTCTCCCAATTTGATGTGGAAACGTATTTTTCTATCATTTTATCAATACTATCATTATCTAATTGTTTTGCTTTCTTTAGTTCCATTATCAATGAACGCCAATCTCTATTTATAGGATATTTTTCAAAGAAAAAATATCCTAATTGAATAAAATCAGCACAGTAAAGACAATCTTCTAACATATTATGGATATTATTCTTTTCTTGTGTTTTTTTTATGGATTCCTTTACATCTCTAGGTATGTTTCTTTCTACCCATTTACTTCCTGAATTGCGAATCATGAAAATATAAATTATTTTTCTCATTTTGTTTTCAATACTATTAATTTTCGGATAAGCCTTTATTCCATAATATGTAGATACGTCATCCCATATTGTATTTATATAAAAAAGGTTTGAATATGTGTCAATAATTCTTCGTATAAATTTATCTGCGGTCTCTAAAGCTTCAATTTCTTTATCCTCAGATTCGCTTAAAGATTCGAAACTTAAGTGAAATGACAATTCTTTTGTTTTCTCAATATCTTGTTCAATTAAGTTATACTTTATTTGGTGATTATCAATGGTTAAAATATCCTCTGCAATGGATAGTCTTTTATTAGTAAGTAAAAAATTTTGAAATTGTTCTATTGTATTACAAAAATCATCTTTCTTCTTCACAAGCAAATATTCCAACTTTTTGCTCATTATAATCCCTCTTTTCGCTATCAACCTAAATAGTCTGCAGAAAAAAAACTATATTCTCTTGTTAAATAAGCTATTGTAATTTATTTTAAATTCCCATATTACTCAGTTGATTAGTCTCAAATTAAGAATTAATTATAATTACCACACCTATCAACAAAACCCTTTATATTTTAACAAAAAAAATAGAAATGTTTGGTAACATGGTATAGGTTATGGTTAACAGGCCGGTTGCAAGGGTTGTATAGAATTTAATATCTGCTTAGGCTGGTTGGCCTGCCTGATGGTATGGCCTTGGCTAGTTGATCTTGCTGTCATAGCTTTAAATCTAGTATTTATAATGACCTGCCACATTCCCCCTGTGGCAGCTGCCAAAAGAATAGGTAAGGGAATCATAGGGGGAACATTTTTTCTTAGCCTTGTAGGCCATTCTGGAGGGTAGTTTTTTCCCAGGTAGAATAATACCAGGAAAGGATAATGGCGGCGGGTTGTTATGTTGTAATATGATAACCTGGTAATGCTTTAACGAGGTAAAGCATCCATTAAAGTATTGCCGTGGTTGCCTGTTACCCAGGCTGATGACACCGGGCCGGATGGTACTGGTCGTTACCCAGGCTGATGCCGGGGCCGGATGGTACGAATTGAAATGGTTTACCATGGGATTGTTTGGAAGTACGCCGGTGGGGTAATTTTGGGGGGTATATGTAATTTTATGGTTATGTGAGGTAATGCTGAATTTGCTTTGTATAGTAATAATGTGATTCGTTCTATTTATACTATTACTAGCATAATGGATGGATGTGGAATTTTTTACTGACAAATTTTAGGGGTGTGGTTGTGTGGTTGTGGGGTGTGTCAAGGTGTATGCAGGAAAATGTGTTCGGGGGGCGTGATTTGAGGGGGGTCCGGTTAAGTAACCCCAGTAGTTGGTCAAGGCGTGCATTTAATCTAACCATCGTGGAATGTAAATTTCTTTG
>NZ_FOOX01000019.1 GCF_900113335.1 Desulfotruncus arcticus DSM 17038 | reverse complement strand
CTAAAAGCCATTGTTATTGACTGCCCCAAAACCTTCGACGCGCCGGTTGCCGATCCCGAGCGGTTTAAAGCCGCAGCTAAAAAATTCGCCAAAATATTGCTGGACCACCCCGTTTGCGGACAGGGGCTGCCTGCTTACGGCACCAACGTACTGATGAACATCATCAACGAAGCCGGCACCATACCCACCCGCAACTTTAGATTCGGCCGTTTCGATAAAGCCGCCGAAGTCAGCGGCGAAAAGCTGGCCGAAGTGGCCACCGCCCGGGGCGGCAAAGCCACCCACGCCTGTCATCCCGGTTGCGTGATGCGCTGCTCCAACGTCTATCCCATGCCGAACGGCAAAGTTTGCGCTCCCATCGAGTACGAAACCGCCTGGTGCTTCGGTCCCAACCTGGAGATCGGCGACCTGGACACAGTGGCCATGCTGAACTATATCTGCAACGACGTTGGTCTCGACACCATTGATGTGGGCTGCACCCTGGGCGTTTTAATGGAAGCCGGGGTAATGCCCTTTGGCGACAGTCAGGCTGCCATTGCCGCGCTGGAAGAAGTGGCCCAAGGCACTCCGCTGGGCCGGGTTATCGGCGGCGGTCCCACCAACGCCGGCAAGCTGTACGGGGTTACCCGCGTGCCCGCCGTTAAGGGTCAGGGCATCCCGGCCTATGACCCCCGCTCCTGCAAGGGTAACGGCGTAACCTACGCCACCACCCCCATGGGCGCTGATCATACCGCCGGCTACGCTGTTACAGCCAATATTCTAAACGTGGGCGGCACTGTCGATCCCACTAAGAAAGAGGGCCAGGTGGAGCTTTCCCGCAACCTGCAGGTGGCTACCGCTGCCGTGGATTCAACCGGCTTGTGCCTGTTCGTCGCCTTCGCCGTGCTGGACAACCCGGAAGGACTGCCCACCGTCGTGGAAATGCTAAACGCCCAGTACGGTATTAATTTGACGGTGGACGACGTCATAGCCCTGGGCCAGAATATATTGAAGGTGGAAAGGGAATTCAACAAGGCCGCCGGCTTTACCAAAGCAGACGACCGGCTGCCCGAGTTCTTCCAAATCGAGGACCTGCCGCCTCACCATACTAAGTTCGATATTACCGATGATGAACTGGACGAGGTTTTCAATTTCTAAAAAAAAACACCCCCAACCGGGGGTGTTTTTTAATTCTTTAAATTCCGTTGGAGCAGCGAAAGACTTTTCCTTCCCAGGTCCTAATCATGGCGTAATCTTTTCCCATCGAGATTAAATACTGCGGAAGCAGCGGCGTCTTACCGGCACCCCCCGGTGCATTGATAATGTATTGCGGTATCGCCAATCCCGAGGTATACCCCCTGAGGTTCTCCATAATTTCCAGGCCTTCTTGAATAGTGGTAACAAAATGAGTTGTCCCCTTAACCGGCTTGGCATGAAATATATAGTACGGGCGGACATGTATTTTTAACAGCTCATGATTTAATTTTTTCATTACATGAGGGTTATTGTTGATTCCTTTTAATAAAACCGCCTGGTTACCTAGTGGTATACCCGCCTTGGCCAGCATCCTGGTTGCCTTCATCGCCTCAGCAGTTACTTCCTTGGGATGGTTGAAATGAGTATTCAGGTATAATGGATGGTGCCTTTCCAACATGTCACATAGTTCCTGCGTTATGCGCTGCGGCATAGTTACCGGTGTCCTGGTGCCAATCCGCTTAATTTCCACGTGCGGTATGGCATCCAATTCCGACAAAATCCAATCCAGCCAGCCATCAGAAAGGGTTAACGGATCACCGCCGGTTATAAGCACATCCCTGATTTCCGGGTTTTTACGAATATACTCAATGGCCGCTTTAATCTCCTCCAGCGGCGCCGGCCTGTCTACTTCGCCTATATTACGCCTGCGCTGGCAGTGCCGGCAAAACATGGCACACTGATTGGTCACATTAATAATTAGCCTGTCCGCATAACGGCGTGTAATCCTGGGTGCCGGAGATGTAAATTCCTCAGCCATCGGGTCGTCCTTACCCCAGATATCCTGCAGCTCCTGAATACTCGGGATACCCTGCATCCTGACTGGACACATTAAGTTGTCTGTTTCCATGAGGCTAAGGTAATATGGTGATACAGACCAGCGAAACTTTTTACTTACCATTTCTATTTGACCGGCATCTTCACCCGTAAGGTGTAATAATTTCTTTAATACCTCCACATCGCTAATTCTGTTGCGAAGCTGCCATTGCCAGCTATTCCAATCATCTTCCGCTGCGCCAAAATAATTTAATATCTGCCGTTTTCTTTCATGAAAAGTCTGTTCCAACATTAAACCCGTGGGAATGTTTTTGGACTCCTGCAAATAGTCTTTGATCTGACTTTTAAGCTCATCCGCCCTGTCCAGAGCCACTTGCCGCTTATCACTTTCGGGATATTTTCTTACAACATTTTGAATGCTATGCTCCAAACGAGTTCACCTCCTGTTTTAAAATACTAGCATCTTGTCGTTATTTGCAAAGTTGCCTGTTAATTAAAACTTATTCTACTAATTATTATATCAATTTCTAGAGTTACTGGAAAGAATAATTTTATGGAAAAAACTAAATTAGTTCTCCCCCAGGTGGTATTTACTGATTTTCCGGTAAATGGTCGCCCTGCTAATGCCTAAAGCCGCCGCGGCCTTGGTTTTTCCTTCTTCCGTCCAGCCGTATAGTTCCAGGGCATTACTGATTGCTTCCTTCTCCACCTGCTCAAGCGGCCTAATCTCCAACGGGCTCTTAGGCAGCTGCAGTTTCTTATCTTTATCGTTTTTTATGCGGGGAGGAAGGCTCTCAGGCATGATATATGCCCCTTCTTCCAGGTTAATGGCATATTCCACGGCATTAATCAATTCCCGGATGTTTCCCGGCCAGTTGTACTCCAGGCAAAGGCGCATTGCTTCTTCGCTGAAACCTTCTGTAATTTTGTCTAATAATTTGGAAAAACGGCGTCTGTAGTGGTCAAGCAGCAGGGTAATATCCTCTCTTCTCTCCCGCAGCGGGGGGATTACCAGAGGTATTACACTAAGGCGGTAATAAAGGTCTTCCCGAAACCGGCCCCTTTGCACCATTTCCTGCAAATCATTATTGGTGGCAGCTATAACCCTGATATCTACGGGAATGACTTGTGTTCCACCTACCCGTTCAACTTGCCTTTCTTGTAAAATACGCAGCAGCTTAGCCTGCAGGTAAAGGGACATATTACCAATTTCATCAAGAAAAAGGGTCCCACCGTTAGCCAATTCAAACTTGCCTGGTTTTCCACCCCGCCTGGCTCCGGTAAATGCACCTTCCTCGTAGCCAAATAATTCACTTTCCAGGAGATTTTCAGGTATGGCCCCGCAGTTTATTGGCACAAAAGGCTTATGGCTGTGCGTGCTTCCAGCGTGGATAGCTCTGGCAAACACTTCCTTGCCGGTGCCGCTTTCACCCAAGATAAGTACCGTTGAGTTGCTTCCGGCAATTTTAGCGGCCTTGGCCTTAACTTCCTTAATAACTTTACTGTTGCCAATGATGTCATCAAAGCCCAGTGTTTCCTGGGTGGTAATAATCTGATAAGCCAGTTTCTGGGCTTCCTTGAAATCTCTGAATGTAGCCACGACTCCTGCGGCCACTTTTTCATCGGATCGAATTGATTTTGCAGTTACAAGTAAATGCAGTTTTTTATCATTGGTAGAAATAAAATAGTCTTTTGAGGTAAACCCTCTTCCCTCTTTGAGCACATTCAGCAAGGGCATATTCTCAAAAATTTCATCAATATGCCGACCCACAACATTCTTTCTTTTCAGCCTAAATAATCTCTCTGCTGAACTGTTAAAGTGAGTAATCACTCCATTGTCGTCTATAGCCAGCACTCCTTCGTAAACTGAATCAACCACGGCTTCCAGCTTGCCGGCCATAACGAACTTTTCCTTAACCATTTCCCGTTCCACTACTTTACTGGCAATTAGCTCCGCCATCCGTCCGACAAAATCAAGCAGAGTTTCCGTATTAGCAGTTAACGTTTTCTTTTGCTCATCATCAAAGGCCACCAAACTGATGGTGCCGATAATTTTATTGTCAGCTTTAATGGGATAAACAAGATAAGCGCGATAGAAGCATGTTCCTGAAAGGGGGCAGGACAGGCATATGGAATGAAAGCCAGGTTCATTAATAAAAACCGGTTCGCCGGTTTTCAACACATGCTTATTAACCAGACCACGCAGCAGCCGGTTTCCCACACCGGAACTCACCTTGCCCGTACCGGCAACCCGCACCAGATCGGCGTCTATTATTTCCACCTCTACCTTTAAAACCGCTGCGATGGCCGCAGATATCCGCTGTTCGGTTTCTTTGGCTTGCATCAAGCTTAACATTGACTTATCCAATCCCCCATAAATTATCTATCCTGAAAAAAGTTTTCTATTTTTCATCCTCTGATGGTGCCACGTTAGCGCATTGTATAAAAAATGGAGGCAAACAGCCTCCATCACCCTTTATATGATAAACCAAATCTATTGATCAAGGCAATATTTTATTTTAACTGAATGGACTTTAATGCAAAACATTTTCTGCCAGCGTCCAGCCGGCTTCCAAAGCTTTCCGGTTTAATTCCTCGGTTCCTTTGGGAATGCGGGCCAACAGCGCATCCGTCAAGGCCTCCCGGGACACAACACCGGTTATTCTGGCTATGGCGCCAAGGGCCACCACATTGGCAACCATTTCCCTGCCGATTTCCTCCTTGGCTGTCATACTTATTGGTATTTGATATACAATAGCACCGTTAACTTCCGGAAGAGTATGTACGTAAGTAGAGTCTACGATCATCACGCCGCCTTGTTCAAGGTCGGTCGCAAACTTGTCACAAGCTTCCTGGCTCATTACCAAAAGCACGTCGGGTTTATTTACCTTCGGGTAATCAATGTCCTCATCCCCGATGATAACCTCGGACCGGCTGGCTCCGCCACGGGCTTCCGGCCCGTATGATTGAGACTGGATAGAGTTTTTGCCGTCTCTGATGGCGGCATCCGCCATGATGATTCCGGCCAGAATCAATCCCTGCCCGCCGGTACCGCTTAAACGAAGTTCATTTCTCTCACCCACTGGTCTTCCCCCCCTTACCTGTAATCGACGTAACAGTCGCGGAGCTTTGGCCCATGGCCTCACGAATCACCTCATCATAAACTTCGGTGTATTCCAGTGCTTCCTTGCAATAAAGCCGGCCGATCACGATTTTACCTGCCAATTCATCGGGGGACATCTGTTCAGCTTTATTTAAATGAACGGCGTTATCTTTTTGCCAGATTAACATATCGGTGGCACTTTTCATTTTATTCCGCCTGCCGTACGCGGTGGGACAGGCCGTAATTGCCTCAATCAGGCTGAAGCCCTTGTGCTGAATACCTTCCGCGATCAGACCGGTCAACATGTTACTGTGGTAGGTGGTGCTTCTGGCTACAAAGGTGGCCCCGGAGGCCCGGGCTAAATCCGCAACGTCAAAATTCGGTTCAATTGTGCCATAGGGTGCGGTGGTAGCCATTTTTTTCACAGGTGTCAGTGGTGAATACTGGCCGCCGGTCATTCCGTAAATGCTGTTGTTAAACAGCAGCACGGTCAGGTCGATGTTCCTGCGCGCCGCATGGATAAAGTGATTACCGCCAATCGACGTACAGTCGCCGTCGCCCGTAATAACAATAACCTTTAAATCCGGCCGCGCCAGTTTGATCCCTGTGGCAAAAGCCAACGCCCTGCCGTGAGTGGTATGCAGGGTATTAAAGTCCAGATAGCCGGCAGCCCGTGCGGAGCAGCCGATCCCCCCTACAATTACGGTTTGATTCTGGTCCAGTTCCAGCTTTTCCACCGCCCGCAGCAAGGAACCCAAGACAATGCCGTTGCCACAACCGGGACACCACATATGTGGAAACATGTTAACCCGCAGGTACTTTTCAAGATCTTGCATCATGCTTATGCACCTCCCGCAGGGCAGCCAGTATCTCTTCAGGTGTAATTTGCTTATGCACCTTCCGCAGGGCAGTCAGTATCTCTTCAGGTGTAATTAATTCACCGTGTACCCTGTTAACGCCAACGACTCTGGTTTGCCCGCCGGCAACCCGCTCAACTTCCAGCCTATACTGGCCCAGATTCATTTCCGGTACTATTATGGCTTTTGCACTTTCAGCCAGCGCGCCAACCTTTTGCTGAGGGAAGGGCCAGAGCACTGCAGGCCGGTACAAGCCCGCTTTAATCCCTTCCTTACGGGCATTTTTAACAGCCTGCGAAGCCGACCGAGCCGTAGCTCCATAAGCCAACACCACGATTTCCGCGTCTTCCAGGTTTCTGGCCGTATCAATCATAATATCATCTATGTTAAGGTTAATTTTATTTTGCAATCGATTAAGAAGCTTCTCAGCCACTGCAGGGTTATTTGTCGGCAAGCCGTTTTGATCATGAACCAGACCGGTGACATGGTAGCGGTAGCCGTTGCCAAAATTGGCCATTGGCGGCACCCCTTGATCACCGGCCCCGTAAGGCACATATTTTTCAGGCTCGACACCGGGTGTGGCACGGTTGGCCACCTCCAGTTCACCCGGAGACGGCAAAACAACCTTTTCCCTCAGGTGTCCGATAACTTCATCCATCAGCAAAACCACAGGTACCCTGTATTTCTCTGAAAGATTCACTGACTTGACGGCCAGGTCATAAGCTTCCCTGACCGAGGAAGGACTAAGTACAATAACCGGGTGATCCCCGTGGGTGCCCCAACGTGACTGCATCACATCCCCCTGGGCCGGCGCAGTGGGCATTCCCGTACTGGGGCCGCTCCGCTGCACATTAACAATTACGACAGGCACTTCTGCCATTGCTGCAAAGCCAAGGTTTTCCTGCATCAGGGAAAACCCCGGACCGCTGGTAGCGGTAATAGCTTTTACTCCAGCCAGCGAAGCTCCGATAATGGCAGCTATACTGGCTATTTCGTCTTCCATTTGAATGAACTTGCCGCCAAGACAGGGCAGGCGCTCAGCCATGATCTCCGCGATTTCAGTGGACGGAGTTATGGGATACCCCGCGAAAAAACGGACACCAGCCGCCAGCGCCCCTTCAGCAACGGCTTCATTACCCTGCATCAGACGGGCCATTTCAATTACCCGGTTCATTTTTACCAAAACCCCCTCACCGTGCGTACATTATCTATTATGCCCGCGCGCTTTCACCATGACCCGGGGATTGCTTTGCCGCCTGACAGGCATAAACAGGAATCTTATTATTCTTGTTCGGCTGGTCAACAGAGATGGCCAGATCGGGACAATGTGTCTCACAGCGGCCGCACCCGGTGCAGGCATTCGGATTGACTACAACCGCTTTGCCCCGGTTATCTATCAAAAGAACCCTGTTCTCGCAAAGGGTGGTACAAATACCGCAGCCCTTACACCATTGGCGTTTTACATGTATTCTATTATCATCAAAATTTGAAGCCGGCTTTGCCATTATGCATCACTCCATTCTGGAATTATATAAATTGAAATAAGTCCTTTTGCCGCTTTCATTTAATTTTTTATTTGCTTTTAATCATAAGCAACGATCATGCCACCGCATATAAATAATTTAATTTATATACCCTTATTACTAAAGCCTACAGCGACAGCTAACACAGGCACTTAGCCAAAGCCGGCGGCTTAGCGATAGAGCGATTAGTGGGCTGCCAGTCTCATCTCACAATGATACAAAAAACCTGCACACTAAGAATTAATGCGCAGGCTCTCAATTTGATACATGTATCAGAATGATATGCACAATTGGTCCAAAATCCACTTACATTACTATACTTTGAAAAAATCTTTATATGTTTGCCTTAAATCCCTTTTAAGGATTTTTCCACTGGGGGTTTTAGGCAATTGCTCAATAACTATTACCCCCTTGGGCACTTTGAAAGCAGCCAGGTGCTCCTTGCATAAGTTGATAATTTCGCCTTGACTAATCGATTGTCCTTCTTTAGGTACCACAACAGCAGTAACACCTTCAACCCACTTTTCGTGCGGTAAACCGATAACCGCTACCTCCGAAACCCTGGAGTCCTTATAAATAACCTCTTCCACTTCCCTGCTGGCCACATTTTCCCCGCCAGTTTTTACCATATCCTTTTTGCGGTCTGCCACTGTAACAAAATTATCTTCATCCAAAATGCCGATATCACCGCTGTGGAACCAGCCGTGGGCCAGAGTAGCTTCTGTTTTTTCCGGCTCTTTAAAGTACAAAAGCATGGCGTGCGGCCCGCGGCCGCATATTTCACCGGGTATACCCGGGGCTGTGACGGGTTGGTGATCATTATCTTCGATGGCTGTTTCCATATTAATACCGCCTTTGCCGGCCGAACCCGCTTTGGCAATCTGGTATTCCGGTTTTAGTATCGTATGATAGGGGCTCAGCTCTGTCTGGCCGTAATAATTATAAAATCTCCGGCAGTTTGGCATCCTGCTTTGAAGTTCTTTGAGTACTTCAACCGGCATAATTGACGCCCCGTAATACCCTTTGGAGATAGAACTCAGATCATATTTGGCAAAGTCCGGATGCCGGAGCAGCCCGATCCACACTGTGGGCGGGGCAAAAAACATGGTTGCGCTGTACTTTTCCACACACTTCATAATTTGCAAGGGGTCGGCCTGCAACAACAGCACGTTGGTGGCCCCGAGCATCAGACACGGATTCAGGAACACATCACGCTGAGCGCAATGAAAGATGGGCAGCGCGTTTATGTTAATATCCTCATTGGTATACTGGCCGTCGATGATAGCGCCCGTGTATTCAGCCAGCAGAGACTGGTTGGTGAGAATAACCCCTTTGGGCAAAGTTTCGGTGCCGCTGGTATAAGTCATCTGCACCGGATCTTCAATATGCAGTTCAACATCAGGCTCGGTATCGGGGTACTGTTTGTACCAGGCGTCAAATTCTTTAAAACCGTCCGGAGCCTGCTCACCTTTGCCCTGATTGGACCAGACCAGAGTTTTAACTGTGGGCATATCTTCCAGCACGTCTCCAACCAGATCGTGTAACGCATCCTCCACAATAAACACTCTGCTCTCCGAGTGATTGATGCAGAAGCCAACATCCTTGCCCCTTAGTAAGTAGTTAATGGCCAGGTAAATACCGCCGGCTTTTGCCGTACCCAGCCAGGCTACCACGTGATGGATGGTATTATGGGCCAGCACCGCCACCCGGTCATATTTTTTGATGCCCAGGTCAATCAATGCGTTGGCAAACCGGTTGCATTCCGCTTCAAGCTGGGCATAAGTCAAAGCTTGATCCCCAAATATCAAAGCCGGCTTGTCGGGATAGCGATAAGCGCTCCTGCGCACCATATCGGCAATAACCCAGCGGGTAACTTTGTTGTACCTGCTGCGCAGAAAATCAACATTCTCCCTGGTGACAGCATTATACCTTTCTCTATCCTTCTCAGTTAACGGGTTAATTAAGGACACGCCAAAACCTCCTCTTATGCGTATATTTTTTTGGGTTGAATTTTATCAATAAAGTTAACTTTCTGAATTTTTACCTTAAATGTAAAACCCCAGCGGGGCTTTACATTATCCTTCATTATTGGTGACTTTAGTCGGAAAGCAGGTTTTTGGCAATAACAACCCGCTGAATTTGATTGGTGCCTTCATAGATCTGGGTAATCTTAGCATCACGCATCATTCTTTCAAGCGGGTATTCCTTCATATACCCGTAGCCGCCCAAAACCTGTACGGCGTCTACCGTCACCTGCATGGCCACATCAGATGCAAACAGCTTGCACATTGAGGAAAAACGGCCAACCTCGCTGGCGGAAACATTGTTTTTGCCGGCGTTTTCGATCATATGAGCAGCTTTGTATACCAATTGCCTTGCCGCTTCCACTCTGGTGCACATGTCTGCCAGCATAAATTGAATACCCTGGAACATAGCGATGGGTTTGCCAAATTGAACCCTCTCCTTGGCATAGCTAACCGCATAATCCAAAGCCCCCTGGGCAATGCCGACGGCCTGGGCGCCGATTACCGGGCGGGTGCAGTCCAGGGTCATCATGGCAATCTTAAAGCCATGACCTTCCTTACCCATTAAATTTTCTGCAGGCACGGGGCAATTATCGAAGATCACTTCTGTGGTTTCCGAGCCCCTGATCCCCATTTTGTGTTCCTTTTTGCCAATGGTTATACCGGGGTAGCTTTTTTCTACGATGAAAGCGCTAAGACCCTTTAATCCTGCCTTGGGGTCGGTGGTTGCAAATACCGTAAACACATCGGCTATGCTGCCGTTGGTAATAAAACATTTCTGCCCCGACAGAATATACTTGTCACCTTCCCGAACAGCCCTGGTCTTAACACTGCCGGCATCTGAGCCTGCATTGGGTTCAGTGAGGGCAAAAGCGGCAATCTGGTCTCCGTCAGCTATACCCGGCAGGTATTTTTGTTTTTGTGCTTCCGATCCCCCAACCAGGATGGGCATCATGCCAAGCTCCTGGGCGGCCACGATTAATGAAGCGGCAGCCGATACTTTAGCAATTTCCTCTACGATTAGTACCACGGACGGCAGGCCGGCTCCTGTACCGCCGTACTCCTCGGGTATTCCTGCTCCAAGCAGTCCCTGATCGGCTATCAATTCCTTTAAATCCCAGGGATATTCGTCTTTTTCATCAATTTCCGCAGCCCTTGGCGCAACCTTATCCTCCGCTAACCGCCTGACCGATTGACGCAGCATTTCCTGTTCTTCCGATAGCTGATATGACATTTAAATAACCTCCTAACTTTTGTTTACTGATTCAGGACAATATTAATGCCTGAATCTGGTAATTATTTTTTGTTGGAATTATATTTAGTCATTTTTAACCCATTCCCTTTTAATCGGCCGGCCCCAAGATAATAATATTGACTTTTAATTAAGTAATTGAAATAATAACCAATAAAGAAGACTTGGTTCAGATGGGGTTTTGACCCCACCTGAACCTTAGTCGCACTTATTTCGAGTTTATCGCCGCTTAACTCCCGCCTGTAGAGGCGGGAGTCTTAGCGGCGGTTAACGAGATTAAGAGGTGATATTATTGGGCAAAGCCTATTTTAAGCAAAGTAACGGAATGTATGCCGTTAACATTGTAGCGGCATGTGGAGTTATGACCCCGGGCCAAATGGAAGGCCTTGGCAAAGCAGCACGTGAATGCGGGGTCTTCCGGCTAAAGCTCACCACACGGCAAACCATTGTGGCTATTATTGACGAGCAGAACCTTTCCTCCCTTGTTGACCGCCTTGCGGATTTGGAATTAATGGTTTCCCCGTACGGGAATGCCGTACGGGCCGTTAAAGCCTGCGCAGGCAGTGAAGCCCTTTGTCCAAGGGCGCTGGGTGACGCTCTGGATCTTGGTATTAAATTGCAGGAAAAATACCTGGGCCGGGAAACCCCCAAAGACGTTAAGATTGCTGTAGCCGGGTGCCCCCGCGGCTGCACCGACCCGCTCTGCGCTGATATCGGCATAATTGCCCGGAATGTTGACTCCTTTGATGTGTACCTCGGCGGCCGGGGCGGAAGCGCCAAACCTGTCCACGGTAGTCTAATTGCTGAAAAAGTCACTGAAGCCGGTGTGTTTAAGCTATTCGACCATACCTTGAAGGCTTACGCCTCACTGGCCCAGCCCGTGGAAAGAATCTCGGCAGTGGTGGCACGCATGGGAATTGATCCTTTTCTGCCACCTAAAGAATTAATTGCCATCAATAGCGCGGGTGAACCTGAAGATGAAGATTTCCTGTCATTTCTAGGTCTGAAAGGAAGTGACGCAAGTTGACTGTAACTATTAGATCCTCGGATATCGTTAGTTTGGAAGCCATGATTACACCGTTACAAAAAATATGCAACGAATGCGACCTGTATAATACCACAGAATGCAAGCCGGCGGCGTGCATTGTAGGTTTTGCCCTACGCTCACTGCAATTTGCCAGACAAAAAGGCATCCTGGATATTCCCGGCGCGGCCAAACACATACCGAGATCCGACATGAAACATTATTTCGTTGGAAATATCATCCCTGCTCTGGCAGAAACCTGCCGACAGTGTCGTGAGTGCCGGGACAATCATTCACCTAACTGTGTTATCGCCTTAACCCGTACCTGCCTGGAAAACGCTATCCTTCCGGAAAATATTGCGTACCCCGGCAGTATATTCATGTACCTGGCCGCCTTGAAAAAGCAGGACCAGGAGATTGCTAAAATGCTGGCGGATGAACTTAAACAAAAACAATAACTGAACAGGAGTCAGGAGTCAGGAGTCAGGAGTCAGGAGTCAGGAGTCAGGAGTCAGGAGTCAGAATAATTATCAGATATAATTCAAGTGAAATGCAATTAATTCCTACTGAGTTCTGACTTCTAATTTAGTATTAATATAACTGCAAATTAGCAAACTAATTAACAGGGAGGTAACGAAAATGTATATTGATCACGTCAAGAATATTAAGGGCATCAGATTAAGCGCTCCCGGCATTTTAAACGCTACCAAACAAACCCTGATCGGCCCGGCCCATGGCTGGGAAGGTTGGGTTATGCGCCTTTTTACCCTGACTGCGGAAGGCCACACACCCCGGCACTCTCACCCCTGGCCGCATATTAATTATATTGTCAGCGGCAAAGGCACCCTGTTTCTCAACGGCACCGAGCAAACAGTGGAGGCCGGCTCTGTGGCTTATGTCCCCGGTGACGCCGAGCACCAGTTCAAAAACGCGGGTTCAGAAGACTTTGCCTTTATTTGCATTGTGCCGGAAGAGGGAGATGTATAGTTTAACGCCATATGCTTGAATCTATTGCAGGCAACCGGCCAAGCCGGTTGCCTTTTAACTTATGGATAACGGTAATGCCCCATACTTTCCCATCGCTCAAGACAATCTTTAAATTATTCCTCTCTTAAGACGCGGCGCAATACTTTGCCCACGGCTGATTTGGGTAATTCCCGGCGGAATTCCACCTTACGCGGCACCTTGTACGCAGCAAGTTTGGTCCGGCAATACGAAATAATCTCTTCTGTGGTGGCAGTTTCGCTCTCTTTAAGCACGATAACCGCTTTAACCGTTTCTCCCCGGTATGCGTCGGGTATGCCAACCACTACCGATTCCTGAATTTTGGGATGAGTGAAAAGTACGTCTTCTACTTCAACCGGATAGATATTGTAGCCGCCAGCTATGATCACATCTTTTTTCCTGCTGACTATATATACATAGCCCTCTTCGTCGACTTCAATCACATCACCTGTTTTAAGCCAGTCGTCCTCCAAAACATTGGCGGTCTCTTCCGGCTTGTTCCAATAGCCCTTCATTACCTGCGGCCCCTTTACCCACAATTCCCCGGTTTGTTTAACCGAACATTCCGCGCCTGAATTAATATCAATAACTCTCATATCCGTATCCGAAACGGGCAGACCGATGCTGCCTATTTTTACTTTACCGTTGACCGGATTGCTATGGGTAACCGGAGAAGCTTCAGACAGCCCGTAAGCCTCCACCACTTCCACCCCGGTCAGCTTAAAGAACGCCGTTTTAACCTCATTGGGCAGAGGTGCGGAACCACTGATGCAGGTATGAAGGCAGCGCAAATCGTAGTTCCCTATTTCTTTATAACTGTTAATGGCAATAAGCATCGTGGGGCTGGCAAAGAAGACACCAACCTTATACCTATGGATGGCTTCAATGACCATTTTAGGTTCAAACCGCGGAAACAGAATCATTGCAACGCCCATATATACGGACATGTTCATGATGCAGGTAAGGCCATAAACATGGAAGAGCGGCAGCACGCCGATAACGTAGTCATCACCACGGCGGTAGTTCTTGCCAACCACCTCAACAGTCTGCAAAACATTGGCTACCAAATTGCGGTGCGTTAGCATGCAGCCCTTGGAGACTCCCGTGGTGCCGCCGGTATACTGCAGCAAGGCCAGATCTTCAGGGACGACGGATTCCTGCCGGTATTCGGAGCTGTAATCGTTAATTACAGCCTGTAGATCCACCGTATCATCGCCGGTGGAGACAGGGGAACCGTCAAGATTAAAAGTAACCATGTTTCTTAGCCGGGTGTTGGCCCTGATGTTTTTAATTTTAGGATAAAGGTCGGACAGGCAAACAATTGTCTCGCTGCCTGAGTCGTTTAACTGGTGCTCCAGTTCCCTTTCCACATACATAGGATTATTCTGCACCACTATGGCGCCAATTTTCAGTGCCCCAAAAAAACCAATCACGTTTTGGTGGCAATTGGGTGCCAGAATGGCCACCCGGTCGCCTTTACGCACTCCTTTGTCCTGCAGGAACCTGGCAAAACGGTTGGTAATCAAATCCAGTTGACTAAAAGTAATATGCCGGTCGGCAAAGATAATGGCATCATTTTCCGGGTATTGCCTGGCACTGTCAATTAAAAATTGGAAAACCGGCCCTTCCGGGTAAATTAAATGATGCCTGGTGTCAGGCAGGTAATTTTTAAACCAAAGCTTTTCCAATTTAGACTCCCCCTTTCATTTATTTTTTTATTTTTTTAATTAATTGCCTTCTTTGAATCTTACCCGTGGTTACTCTGGGTAATTTGTCTACAAGCCTGTATTCTCCCGGAATTTTAAAATCAGCCAGCTTTTCACTCTCCTTTAAAAATGAATTAACCTCAGCTGCAGCCAACAATTTATTCCTACTTACTATAAATGCAACAATCTCAGTTTCCCATTCTCGCTTTTCAACCCCCACCACGGCGGTTTCAACAACATCAGGATGATCAAGCAAGACTTCCTCGATTTCCTCAGGATAAACGTTTTCCACTCCGGAAAAGATGACATCGTCCCGCCGGCCGGAAAGCCACAAATAGCCCTCGGAATCAAAACAGCCTATGTCACCCGTATGGTACCAGCCACCGTACATAGCCTCAGCCGTCAGCTCGGGCCGGTTATAATAACCCTGCATCATCCCGACACCCTGAACCACAACTTCCCCCTTTTCCCCGGGCGCTAAAATGTCATCGGGATCCGACGGGTAAACAGCATTTAAACGGACAACTCTGATTTGGTGATTGATCAACGGTTTGCCCACCGATCCGGCCTTAGCCTCCAGTTCCTCAGGGTAGAGCACCGTAATGGCGGGGCCCATTTCAGTCATGCCGTATAAATGGAGTATGTCTGTTTTAAATATTTCCCGGCATTTAGCCGCCAGTGCGTGAGGCATTGGGGCCCCGCCGTTGGCCAATAGCCGGAGGCTGGGAAGACAACAGCCTTCAGGAGCGTTCTGGATGATTAGTCTGCAGATCGCCGGATCGGCAAACATAAAGGTAATTTTCTCTTCTTCCAAAAGCTGCAGTATTAACTTGGGGTCGGAGGAATCGGCAATAATACTGGCCGCCCCCACGTGCACCCGGGGCAGAAAAAAACAGTGTAATTCCGCAGCATGATAAAGGGGATCGACAGACAAGCCCCGGTCTTGATAACTTAATTTTTGTGACTGGATCATGCACATACTGTGGTCAACAATATCCCTGTGCTTGTGAATAACCCCTTTGGGCTTACCGGTAGTACCGCTGGTATAAATGATGGAAAACCAATCGTTTTCGGAAACTTCAACTACCGGTTTTATTGCGGACTGGCTAGCGCAAAGCTGGTAATAGGAACGGGCAAAGCCCGGCGGCGACCCGTCAACGTATAAATAATGCTGAACGGTTTTGATTCTGGCCAGTGAACCTGTGACCCGCTTGTTTCCGGTAGAACCAAACACCAGTAATTTAGCTTGTGCATCATTTAAAATAAAAGACAGTTCTCCTGAACTTAAATTGCAGTTGATGGGATTAAAAACCGCTCCAATTTTAGCCGCTGCAAAAAGCACCGAGACCAGTTCACTGCAATTACCCAAATAAGTGGATATGGTATCCCCTTTGTTGATGCCCAATTTTAGCAGGGCGTTAGCCAGACGGTTAACATGCCCGTCCCACTGGTCATAAGTCCAAAACTGGCTCTTGGGCCGGTAAACCAGCGCCTGGCGCCGGGGATATTTTGCCGCTGCCAGCTCAAGTATATTCCCGATATTATACATAGCCACCCCATATTTCTGTCATTGCATCAGTTTGCATCACCTAATGAATATTTGGATTTAGCGCACAACGCAGTACCTATTCATACAAGCCGCGCGATTTAAACAATTTTTAATAATGAGAAAATTTACAATTAACTTACTTTAAAATCTATTATGCAAATACCCTGCCAGCTGATGCATCTACTTAAATCCCCGCATATCAATACTTCATATAAGCGGGAAAAAATTAAAACCATACCAATGCATCACTCTTGCATCAAATTGCATCGCATCACAGTTGCATAAAAAACGGCCTGCCATTAATTTACGGCAGGCCGCGCAAGGCTCGGGTAAATATTTAATCGGGTTTAATGTTGTATTTCTTCATTTTTCTAACCACAGTCGATTGGTTAACTCCCATTACTTCAGCGACTTTGCGGGTACTGCGCATTCTTTGGTACAGCTCGGCAATCAATTCCTTTTCCGAGCTTAAGCTCTGATTCCCCGCAGCTTTGCCAACTGTTTGGCTGCTCTGCAAAAAAACTATAGGTAAATCTTTAGCTGTTATAACATCATGCGTATTGATGACCATCAGTCGTTCAATTAGATTTTCCAGTTCCCGCACATTCCCGGGCCAATGATACCCCGTCAGGTAATCCATGGCATCGGCCGCAATGCTTTTGTTCAGGTGGTATTTCTCATTGAATTTGCGCAAAAAGTGGATTACCAGAGCCGGGATGTCGCTGCTCCGTTCACGCAGAGGCGGAATAGTGATGGGAACTACATTTAAACGGTAATACAAATCACCTCTAAATTTTCCCTTCTTAACCATGTCTTCAAGGTTTTGATTCGTTGCCGCAATCAGGCGTATATCCACCTCCACAGCTTTGATACCGCCTAACCGGGTAACCTCTCGCTCCTGGATAACATTTAACAATTTAACCTGCAATGCCAAAGGCAGCTCAGCAATTTCGTCCAGGAACAAAGTCCCTTGGTGCGCTAATTCCAACAGGCCGGGCTTTCCCTCACGGCTTGCCCCGGTAAACGCCCCCGGTTCATAACCAAACAGCTCCGACTCCAGCAAGTTTTCCGGAATCGCCCCGCAATTGACCCTGATAAATGGCTCACCGGACCGTTTACTGGCTTTATGAATCAATCGGGTGACCACATCTTTGCCAACCCCAGACTCACCAAGAATGAGTATGGTGGAGTCCACCTTGGCCACTCTGACGGCCAGATCCAGAACATTGCGCATAACCGGGCTTTCACAAACCAATGTGTGGCCCAGGTACTTAGTGCGCAGCGTTTCCAACTCGGTATGGTAAACTTCGTATAATTCTTTGCCGGCTTCTACTTCACGGCGCAAATTGTTTAGCTCTGTAATATCCCGGCAATTGACAACTACTTTCGTAACTTTGCTTTTATTATCACGCTGAACAGGATTTGCTGTCAGCAGCAAATCCTTGCCTGATGGCAGACGATGCACTTTGGTAACCGCATCTTTCTTTGCTATGGCTTTTTGGGCCAAAGCATAAATGGTTTCGTTAATGGACAGTCCCATTTTAGTAAAAGCGTTATTTACCTGCACTACTTTTCCCTGTTTATCCAACACAACTATACCGTCGTAAGAAGAATTAATTACGGCATTTAATTCCTCGTAGAGTTCTGTTGTTTCACTGAGCCTGTTGATAGTATCAAGCATTTTTTGCTCAAACGCCTGCACCAGGTTGGTGCGGGTTACCATAGCCACCAGATTGCCTTGCCCGTCCTTAACCGGCAGCCTGCCTACCTGCTGCTCCTGGGCCAACTGCCAGGCACTTTCAGCAGAACTTTCCAGGCTAATGGTTTTTACGTCCCTTTTCATCAGCCGACCAACCGTCATATCATGAGAGTAATCATTTACAATAGCCCGGTACAGGTGTGTTTTGGTGAATATGCCGCAAATTTCTCCCTGTTCATCAAGCACCGGGGCACCGTCTATAGAATGACGGGTAAATAGCTCAGCGGCTTCCTTGATGGTGCAATTTTCTTTTAAAGTAACGGGATTGCCGGTCATAAACTGTGATAATTTCACCGTAACACGTCCTTTAATATTAGATTCATTATTGTTTATTTTAGCATCTATTCATTATATCCTTTTAACAAAAGCAGGGAAGCTGAGCTTCCCTCTTTTGACATTATATGGTGTTAAGTTATACATCCCATGCCCGATACCGGCAATTGAAAGAACCGGCTCCATTCTAAAAGAACAGCGACACAAGGTTAATTTAAGCAGCCAACCAGTTGCCTGATATAAATTATGGATAGCGATAATGGCCGATAATCTCCCAACGCTCCAGACAATCTTCTTCCCGTGCCAATCCCGCATTATGAATTGCCAGAGGCATTCCCTGATCATTTTTTCTATCACTGATAATACCACAATGCTCGAGCCCATTGGTGAACTTCCAATACACCACGTCACCCCATTGCCAGTCTGCAAGGTCAGCTTTTGCAGTCGACAAAGTTAATGCCTGACCATGCCTTTCAAAAAATTTCATTTGGTTTGGAACACGCCGGTGGTCAATATTGGGATCAGGGCCATCCAAGCCCCAGTTTTGTGGGTAGGATTTAAAAGCAGCTTGCATGTCTTCGTGAATTAGTTTTTGCAGATCTATACCCGCGTTGCGGTAGGCCCTGATCACTACATCGGTACAGGCGCCGCGGTCCGGCGGGACATCTCCGTCCGGGTAATCAAGCTTGCGATAAGCAGCGTCATAGCTAACGGCATTTATTACTTCTTGGCGGGCGCCCAAAACCGCCAGGTCGTATACGCATAGCTTTTCTTCCGGAATTAATTCCACAGGGGATGGTGACGGTTTATTTATTTCCTTTGTTTTTTCACCAGGCGGTTGATTTGCCGTCGTACTACAACCAGCTGCTAAAAACAATACTACAAATAAAAAGCAGACTACCCCAAGGTCCTTTGATAAAAAACAGCGGTTTTTTGGGCCTGATTTATTTACATTAACCGGCATTAATCAAGCCTCCCGGTTTACTCTCACCCGCCGAGCGGGATGGAATAAGTTTATCCCGAAGCGCCAACCTGCCACTTGCCAGCAGCTTAGCCACGTCGGACCTAACGAAACCTGTTACACGGGCAATTTCATCGTAATCAAACCCCGCTACGTCATGTAAAACAACGACCAGCCTTTCCAGCGGCGCAAGCTGCAGCAGCGCCTGCTGGTGCAGTGACAACCCAGGCAGGTACCAACCGGTCCCGGGGTCAGCCCTGCTCCAGCTGATAAAGCTTGCGCACAGCACCGTAATCAAAGCAATCGGATCTATGGGGTAACCTCCGTCAATAAAAGTCGCTTTAACCAGTTCACCAGCTTTAACATGGTTCCCGGTGAGCCTGAAACAGATATTATAGACGCAGTTAAAGACCTTTTTGGGCGTGTCATGGAAATTATCAATTTCGGTTAATCGAGCCACTTACTATCCCCTCATAAACAACACCCGGGAATATGGCCGGGCATGTTTTTATAGTATTCCTGCAAATAAAAACACACCCAAATGACAATTCGTGACTAGTACCCGTAAAATAATATTTGCAGCTTCCGCTTTAATCATATTATTGGCTTCCACTAATGCCGCCCCTTTTAGTGATAAGGTTTAAATTTAATTGCTGCCGCCCGGTATTTATTGTCTGGTTTTTACAAACATGGGGCATCTTTATGTGTTTTTTACCCGTTCACCAGTATTCATTCCGGAAACCGTCAGTCATTTTGGTTTAAATAATATTTATATGGCTTTCCAAAAGGCTATTAACAATATCTTTATTTTTCATATTAACTTTAATTTCTAATTGATTATGTACACCAAAAAAAGCTATGAGCTTTGATTTCTTTAGTGTTAACAACAAATCATAATATCTATCGTTTTTGCCCAATGGCTTCTTTTCGCTACTCCATTTAAAATTAATGATCTCGTCCCACCTAATAATTTGCCCGGATAGAAATATTCCGTTATCAATAAATTCAATATGCCGGCATCCCTTATAAAAATACAATATGGAAAGACAGGCGGAGCCAAAAACCCAAACTAGCTTACTCGGCAATTGATGCTGATAAGAGGCTATATTATTTAATTCTCTTAGCATTGAATTTTCATAAAAATAACTTCTTAAAGATTGTAAATAACCCAAGTCCAAAACCTGGTAGACACTATTAATATAAGTACTACCTAATGAATGGTACAACTCCTGGGCCTCGGTTATAAGTAAAAAAGACCATATTAAAAAAAATGCAAGCCAAATCAGCCCCAATAATAATTGAGAATAATTTCTATTTAATTTTAAAATTATTTTATCTCTAATTCGTTTCCTTTTAATCTGGTCCGTAATTATTTGAATTAATGTAAATGAAACAATGCCTGCTATAAATAAAAAAAATACCTTTTCAGTCAAAATTACCCTCCCCATCTAAACATCAATTATTTAACTGTTCCCGTTTTTTTTGCCAAACAAAGTTTAATCATATTTATATTTAAATACCTTTATTTGATTATCGTTAAATAGCTCGATACTAAAATTTTTTATAGTGCCACACCCGTTATAGATACCCTGTTTCTGTTTCATTTCAAACATAGCATTTACAACAGTTTCAGAATTCGGGCTTAAAACAAACTCCTTGGGTTTACCGTTACTATCTATGGCAACGGCGTATTCACCGCAGGCAAATTCCTTTTTGATATGTTCACTGGGAATATATTTTATATAAAACACCAGCTTTTCGTGCCCATGATTTTTAAGTTTTATAGAACAATAAAACCTTAAATGCGTGTTATCTTCATTACTCTTAAAAATACCCTTACTTTCATCCGAAATATATTCTATAGACTTTAAACCTTTGGCATATGTTTTTATCACATTGTTGGCTGATGAAATAATTGGCTGTGTAAAAAATATTAATAAGACACATGCAATTGTCAGTTTTTTTTAATATTTGGACATTCATCTTTTAAATAATGCCTGGCACCCATGATACCTGCTACCAACAAGGAAACAAAGAGGAAGAAAGTATAATGGAGACCCGTTCTTCCACGAGACCAAGCCTTTAACCCAATACTATTTAAAAATTTATCTCCAATTGAACGGCTAAAGTCATTTTCATACGCTATAATAAACGCCAGAATAATAATACCAAAAAATAAATAACCCAGGGCTTTATTTTTATTTATGGTGAACTTATTCAAAGACACTCACCTCTAATCAGTAAAATGATCATAAAGCTTGGTTCCACGCTTTAGCTTATCTATAGGTGGTTTTTTGACCAGATAAAACCTGCATGGCCATATCAGAAACTGCTCCTGATTATTTGTATCCGAATGCTATAAAACGTTACAACTGAGATAGCATTTTATCAGCAAAAAGCGGATTATCCACATAATATTATGATAATACTCCAGTGGTGGGGCAGGGGAACAGGTACCTTATCCCACCAAGCCTTATTTGGAACTAATCATAGAATTAGAACGTCATACTAAATAAAGATATACCAATACAGATATCTTTTTCCATTAGTAGGAAAAGTAATCAGGTTACTTTCCCCAGTATAAGCTTTGATGATATTTAGATGTTAAGGAGAAAATCATACATGGATACTGTGTATTACATTTTAAGATTCCTAATCGTTTTCTTAATAATGATATTTATCATAAAGATTTTTATGATCGCAGCAAATTGTATTGGCGGACAGATCGTAAAATTTTTTCAAGCGGTACTGCAAAAAATAAGAAAATAGAAATAAAGTTACGGCTTTTTAACTTGATAAAGAATTGACATAACTGGTCCACGTGTAGCTCTCTTTTAAAGCCGATTTCCATCAAAACAGTTCGAGAGGCTTCATAGAACCGGTTCTGATATTATACCGGAAAAAATCAGCGCAAGTAGTGTCCTGAATTCCCTGGCCTCTTTGAAGATTTTATTCGCCTCCCCCTTGTTGAACCGGGAAATTGGCACAAGGGATCTTTGCCGGATTGATCCTCCCTAATTTTACTGGGTAAACCTCAAAAAATATTGGGAATTAAGTAATTAAATACTAACCTCAATTTGAGCCCACATCTCTCCTACAGGAAGTATCTCGGTACTAAATTTTAAATCAACAGGCTTTTTAAAGATTGGCCCATCATATACCACTGTATGATACTCACCATTTTCCCCACATACGTCTGCACCGTACGCTTCAATTTCTTCCATTAAGGAGAAACTCAAGTCTTGTCCCAAAAATCTGCCATCCAGCATTGTTGTATTAACTACTACTATCTTGGCTTTAAAACCCGCGTTTAAAAACTCCTTCACCAATTCTTTTCTATCCTTATGCCATAAGGGTAACACCGCAGTAATAGAGGCTCTTTTACATACTCTATCCTCCCACTGCCTGTGCTCATCTAAATTGATATCGCCGAAAATCCCATAGTCTATACCCTGTTCTTTAAATAGCTTAATGTTGGAAACAAATACTTCTTCATAATCATTAAACAATGCTTCCCCTATTGAACATTCAATACCAATTGCACCAGCCTGAGCTTTAATGATTTCTTTCTTTAATCTGTGGGCTGAGCTTATTCCATTTTCCATGCTGAACATGGTAAGCAATTTCTTTGGGTTATATAACTGCTCTAAAGCTTTATAGAAAGCAAGACAGGAATCTTTTCCACCACTCCACGAAATAAAACAATTTTTATTTATATCCATCCGTCATTCAGAACCTCTCTTCAATTTAATATAGTTACACTTCATTCCTATCTCAAAAGTATCAACAGCAATCTTCCTTGGCCCTGCATATGGATAATCCAATAATAAGCATCAACGACCCAACTATATTAGTTATATGGCTTGCGTAGCTAGAACATCATTAACATTGGAAGATGCCATGCAAGCAATATATGCTAAAAACTGCAACTACAACCATAATATTACTATATTAATAAAGAACAAAATCAAGCAATTAAGCAGTAAATTATCAAAGGCTTGCCTCCTTTGCTTGGCAACTCTAATTCCGTAAACCCTTTTAGATTGAACGAGTGGGCTTCAGTAACGTTGTTTGGGCTGGCAAAAAGATTGTTTTGCAAAATAAACTTTTCCAATTCACTTTTTTCTGTCGGAGAAATTTTTCGGTCAACAATTTCAAATTGATCCAAAATGAATTGGCCGTTTAGAGGTCCTTCTGTTTTTTGAGAGGATTCATTTTTTTGCAGGTTAACCACCCCTTGCGGTGACAGGGGCTCATATAAACCCTCTCCTGATCGCAAAAAAAGTAAAACCGTATGGCCCCATTGATCCAGCCTATAGTCCGCAGATGTCATGATTGATTTGTTTTCCGCCCCTGGAGTTGCCACTATGAACTCATTTGATTTTTGGCTGCCCTTTAAGTAGTAATATACTTTTACTTTCCACTTTGTAACCCACCGTGATTCCGATAATCCCTGTAATTTTATTTTTTCTTCACCAATCGGGCCAACTATATCGCCAATCAGAAGAACGTCAGCTTGTTGAATTAGTTCTTGCGAAGAAAGATTAATCCAACAGGCCAGAGTTGCCCCGGGTGCAACCAAGGTAATTATAAGTACAGCTATAAAGATAAATGATAGCCTTAATTTCATTGAATTTCCCCCAATAATAAAAAACTTTCACCCGTCCGGCTGGTACATATAATTACCAGAAAACAATCAATTTAAGATTTTTGTCTTTTACCAAGCTTATAGGTCCCTATCATTAACAAGCCCCTACTGATTGCCCACTAAACAGCCGCGCTTTTAATTAGCAAAGAATTGTTTTGGGAAAGCATGGAGTTTCTTTCTGTTTATTTAATGGACGAAATTACATATTGACAAGTTCCCAATTTTTAACGTTATTTCATACTTCTTCCGTTCAACCAAACGCCTCCCGGCCTGATTATTAGGCATTGATCAAACAATCTCTACGGGTACCATCGGCTGAAGTACGACTTGATTTCTGGGCTGCCCCCTTTGGGGGAAATTGGGCAGAGCAATTAGTCTGGGAATCATTTATTTTGGACTGCACTATCCAGTCAATAATGAGTCCGTTAAAAAAATAGTCGTCAAAACAAATCAATTTAAGACGAGGATAGATAAATAATCTCACTTATTATAGGCTGTGTTAAGCCAGCAATTCCCCAGTTTCACTCAAAAACCCTCCGGTATAGGTGGTAAGCATAACGCTGCCGAAACATACATTATCGAACCACTCTCCGGCATATTCTTTTCCCTTTTTGATTACGCTTGTCTGATCAGGCGTGGAAATGGTGACAGCTACTTTTTTACCGTACTTTAAATTTTTACGTAGTCTTTTTTAATTGATTAGCTTTTGCACACAAAATCAAATTATCTACCATAATATGGTTAAGGATATCTTGCGAAGGGAGATGTTGACATGTTCTATCCACATCATAGTTTTGGAAACAATTGGTATTATGTTACAACGCCAGCGGCTAAAACGGCTCTGCAAATGCACGGTAGAGAAATCACTTACCTGGTTCCCTTTTGGTTTGGGGTAACCGAAACGGGAGGACTGGTGGACCAATCCGACCCGGAGACCGTGGCTCTCGCCAGGCAATTAAATTTACCCATATTGGCGATAGTGCACAATTTTGCAAGTCCCGAGTACGGGCCTGTCATCCACCGTTTGCTGACAACTGAGAACCTGCGCCAAATTCTAGTTAATAGTATTTTAAACATGTTGATCAAAAACAGATTTGTCGGTGTAAACATAGACTTTGAATTCGTTCCCCCAGAAGGCAGATCTTATATGAACACCTTTATGGCCGAACTTTACCACACCCTCAAATGTTACGGTTTCCTGGTCACTATCTCCGTACCGCCGGAACTTGAGGATGACCCCACTCATCCTTTTTCAGGTGCGTTCAGTTACCCCGCCTTGAGCAATTATAGTGACGCCATGTATGTGCTGGCCTATGACGAGCATGTGGCTGAGCCCGGCCCTATAGCCTCCATCGGCTTTGTCCGGCAAGTATTGTCATATGCCATGTCCGTTATTCCGCGCCACAAGATCCGCCTGGGCATGGCCGTATACGGTCGGGATTGGATCTTGGCTAACGGGCTACCCGAGGAACTATCCTATGCCGAAGCCATTAACCGGGCTGCTTTGCATAACGCCACCATCCAGTACGATAAAAATACAGAAGAATTAACTTATAACTATGTTGAAAACGGTGTTCCGCATATAGTTTGGTTTGAGGATGTACGGAGTTTCCAGGTCCGGCTGAATTTGGCCCGGCAATTGGGCATACCCGGGATAGCCGTCTGGCGCTTGGGCTTGGAAGACCCACGCATTTGGGACCTTTTCTCTGGTTATTAATTTGTTACATAGAAGAGTGATCCTAGGCTTTCTGTAAAAAAATGTGCAACATTTTTACTAACGATCCCGTTAGCCGCATATGCCACATTTCATGGCACAACAGAATACGTATGCCATAGGGGTAACACCGCAGTAATAGAGGTTCTTTAATTGTTCAGCTCCCCATCAGATAACAGCGGTGCATATATCATAACGGAATGATTTTCAGTTATATAATCATCTCCGATGACGTTATTGCTGATATCAAAAATTTTGCGCCTTAAAATATTATGACGCATATAGCCTCCCCACTGTTCATGAGTAAATATATGGTTGGTTTCGTATACCCGGTAATAATATTTTTCAGGTTGACTGCATCGCCATTGGCCATGCAAATGCACATCTCCAACCCATACGTTTAATTGATAGATTTCATTCGTATTATTCTTGATTTGGAGGTCAACATAGTTATATGCCACGGTTGCGCCACTACCAAATGGCTGGGTGCGTTCTGCGTCCGGAAAGACATCATAACTATGCCTCCATCGCTCGGTTACAGTAAGAGAAGTATGCAAGGTCATCCAATATATTAAATTAGATAACTGACACAGCCCCCCGCCCACTTCAGGCGTAATACTTCCGTTATATAAAACCATACCTTTCACATAACCTTTGTTTTTAGTCGGCTTACCAACTACCCGCCAAAATGAAAATGTTTCACCCGGTTTTATTACAATATCATTAAGGCATTGGGCAGCAATTTTTAAATTCCTTATTTTATTTTGTTGGAGCCACATATCAACGTTACGCAATTTCCGCAGCAATGGCGTTTGATGATTATAGATAATAAATTTTAATGGTTCCTTTTGCTTGGTTCCCGCATATTTTGACCAGTTAACCAACCATGAGACATAACGCGTCCAGGTAAAGTAAAACCTCCCTATGCTCATGCGCATCCTTGAACGTATTTGTGGAGGCGAATATCTGCCATGTTGTTTTAACATAAACTTAAAAACTCCATCAACATCAGATTTGCTTGTTTAATCAGCGATCCATTTTTTCTTAACTATCCTTATTAGGATCAACCCTATTGGAATAATAATAAGGGCAAAACTATAAATTGCATGGAATGCCGAAGCTTTTCCGCAAGCAAACGTATCTGCCGAACCACCCTGAAGTTTGGTTATAATATAGATAAAAGGAATAACAATCAATGAAAAGGCTGTTTTCAGAGGCTCTTGCCAAAATAATAACGAGATAATAATTAATAAAACCCAAGAGATAAACAGATATCTGAAAGTTTTGCATAACAATCCAAGGGTTTCACTTCCTTTAGCTTTGTTGGTCATCATATAACTATAAGCCCCTTATTAAACTTCAAATAACTGCTCGCAAAAGCAGGTGCATTAAAAATACTACGACAAAGACAAAAACAACATCAAAACACCGCAAAGGATAGCGCCGTTTTTCTTCATCTTTATTTGCCGGGAAAAGTGGATTAGGTTTTTGGTTTGATTGGTAAACCTCTAATAATACGGTAATAACTGGTAACACTATCGGATAGATAAAAACTCGAATATCCTGAGATAGGATAAAACATATGATGGCAACACCTAAATAGGCAAGAAAAGCAGGAATGCCAAACCTGATCCATTTATTTTTAAATTTGGTTTTATAGTAATCTGATAAATATACCTCCAAAACCCCATACAGTGCCAGTATACCTAAACCTGCCCCGCCATTTGCATAGCTAAAAAATGTTATGAAAGTGTCCAAATCAATACACCCCCAATACATCAGATAAGACCTGCATGGCCATATTGGAAACCGCTTCTGATTATTGGTATCCGAATGCTATAAAATGTTACAACTGAGATAGGTTTTTTCAGCAAAAGCGGATTATCCACATAATACTATGGGAATAATCCGCGGCAGAGCATTTGGGGGGACAAAGAAGGTTTGCCAAAATAAATCGTCACTAGCAATTTTCCAGATTGGATCCGTTTTTTATGGAGGTCACAATGACAGTGAGCACAGGATTAGTTGCTATAACCAGGGAACCATTTCCTGCAGTGGTATATTTGAGCCCGGTAAAGAAAAACGCATTATAAATAAAAATACCGGTTAACCCCAGAGAGGCCAGCAGCAGCCACTGGTTAAAACTTATCTTAACCGGTGGTTTTTCACTCGCCCGCATAACCACCCATAAGACAGCCGCGGCAATGGCAAAACGTAAGAAGGCGGCGGTAAAAGGCGGCACTTCCCTTACAATAAAGCGCGCGGCCACAAAAGTGCCGCCCCACATTAAGGTTACTAATATCAGCCGCAGGTAATGCTGGTGTATTTCTTTTTGTGTCATTGCTGGTTTCCCGCTTTCTTTGGAGCAAAGTTCTCTTGAAAATTATAGTTTAGAGGGGCACCGGCCCTCAGGTGTACTTTTTTCATTATTTACCGGGTGCCTTGATCCTCACCTCATATCAGGGACGGTATTCCGTCAATGTTAATTCTTGTCATGGTTGCCCTCCGGTAAATTCTAATTTATCAGCTTCGTGTTATGCTCATAGCACTAAACCGCTGGCTCGGTAGTTCCTGTAATATTTTCAAAGCTGTGTAATTGAATTGATGCTGCAAAGAGTCAGTTCCTTTTTTATGGGTCTCCTTTAAAATAGAGCTAATTCAATTTTAATGGAGATGTTTGAACTATAACAAAAGAAGAGGTTTTAGCCAAGCTAAAATTCGATGTAGAACTTAGAGGGTTAAGCAAGCATACCCAGGCCGAATACTATACCAAAGTTAAACTCTATGGTACGCCTGAAATACACTGCCGAAAGCGTGATCTGTCTGCAGTTCCTGGTGATGAACTTTGAGCACAGACTCCGTGTTTTTTTCTGCTACGGCTGTTCCGGCCTATTACGGGCATAATCTTTCTTTATAAAAACCTTCATTTGGTTGAAATGCGAATTGGCTCAGCAAACACTAATTAATAAGCCCCATAGATATCAAGATAAAAGATGGGCCGTTATACAAGGCATGTATTATTATTCCAACCGTAGTGTTTTGGGTTTTATGTACTGCATAAGGAAGGATTAGAACTATGGGAATTAAAATAAGCAATAAATCCACTCCAAAAGGGATATGGAAAATTAACCAAAATAACGCGACAAAGAACCACGCGTGGTTATTTTTTTGTTCAAGCCGTGTCTGAATATATCCGCGCCACAAAAATTCTTCACCCAAAATGTTAGCAGCAAACATTGGTAACCAAACTAATAGTAAGAGTTTTTCCATGCCAACAAAGGGCTTAAACTCCATGAACCAAGGAGTAGTGTCCAATGGTTTAACGCCAAAGGTATCGCTCAAAAAAGCAGAAACTCCCATTATTAGTCCCGTCATAATAAAAGCCAACAGGGTTGAAGTTACTGTATACTTCCAATCCCCATAGGTCATCGGTTTAATTGACAGCGCTTTTAGCAATTCTTTTTTACCGGAAAAACCTTCAGCCCGGGCTAATAAAATCGCACATATTAATAGCGGAATAAAGAGCAAATACCCAGTGATGAACCAATATAAAGCCGGATTGACCGAGAACTGTAACCTAATAAAAGGGATAAAAATTTTAACAAGCGCAAGAAAATATGCCGTGAAACCCAGAAAAATCATACCCGCTTTACTCCAGCTAATAGTTCGGATGACTGCGTCCACTTTTCTCCTCTTCTTTCCTATCGAACGTAGCTGTTTTTGTGGCTATTTAGTTATAAACCTCCCTATGTCGCATACCAATTTAATTTCAATCCTTTCTGATGCTTGACCCTTTTTTGAGAGAGGGTTGTCTCCTATATTATTTAACCAGATTACAAAATGCAATTGTTAAATATACCAGGTGGTCACTTCATCAATTCTAGGACGTATAGGTTGCGGCGGATTTTGTGCAGGATAACCAATAGCACATCCATCTAATCTGTACTCACCAAACGGGAGATTAAGCAAATTACAAAACTCATCATCTTGTTCCATCTGGGTTGTGATTGATACTAAATGAAAACCAAGGCCCAGTGCCGTTGCTTTTAACCACATATTTTCCATGCAATGGGCAATTGATTTATGTTGAACATCGGGAATTCCTCTTTTTTCTGCAACCACTATGTAGTACGGTGCACTCCCAATTCCCAAAGGTCCTTGCTGAGCAGTCAGTTCTAAACGCTTTAAGAATCCTTGTCCCTGAGCCTGCAGTATTGGATTTGAATTTATTTGGGCTTTAAATTGTTCGGCAAAGATACCAGCCCGATTTTTTACAACGCTTGATAATTTGTTAAGAAGTGGATTGTTTCTAGAAACAACGAAAAATTTGCGTGCGTCCTTACCTGTATTAGCTAAAGCTGCAAAGGGAGTTAAAGCTCCTGCTTGAACAATAGTTTCAATGTCCTTTTTAGTAGGCATCTCTGAAGTAAACATACGGATCGAGCGACGAGCTTTAATTATCTCATCTAGGTTTTGGTTAATAGACATTTAATCATTCCCCCTGAATTGTATCCTCTCTATACGGTTTCATAAAACAAACTGCACTTTTCCCCTTTGAGACGTCAATCCCGACACTGATCATACTATTCCTCCTAATTAAGTTGGCATCCATCCTCGCTTATTATCCATTCATATTGGTTAGTTACACGAAAGCCTCGTCGGTTTCAACCTGCTTAACCAAATGCTCATAACAAGGTGGCAGATTATCCAACGGATACGAAATTCAATGGGAAGTACGCCAGGCCATTTCTCTCCTCATTATAAGTTAATAAGCACAAGCATCCAACCCATGCATTCGGATCGTTTGTTTGTGCTTTTTATAGTACCAATGGGAAGCTGATTTTTATGGCGTTTAATATTTCCACCAACGCAAACACTATATGAGCAGCAACGCAATTTTCCTTTCCTTGGGAACCTAG
Organism: Desulfotruncus arcticus DSM 17038; assembly: GCF_900113335.1. Classification (GTDB taxonomy): domain Bacteria; phylum Bacillota; class Desulfotomaculia; order Desulfotomaculales; family Desulfallaceae; genus Desulfotruncus; species Desulfotruncus arcticus. The sequence goes on along the minus strand of NZ_FOOX01000019.1, from coordinate 82,669 downwards.
AAGCGGCCCCTAATGCTCCTCTTGATGGCGGGTCAAAATTATGCACTCCCGAGACACATCGACAAACTGAGGCAGAAAAGCAAGGAAGAATAACGCGGTTTTCGGATTTAAAACTGCTACAAATGTTCCCTGGATGAATATATGCGATAGTTTTTTATGCTGAACTACCATTGGAATGTGGTCGTCTTTACTTAACAGGCGCCTAATACCAAGATATATTAGATAAAAAGCACCAAGGTATTTAGAATAGTAAATCTCCTCCTGTCAGTGCGATTATTTTGTCAATGAATATTCTTCAAAAATGTTTAACTGTATAATTGGAATAACTGGTTTTGGGTTTATGGTGTGCTTACCAATTACCTTCTCCATCCAAATTATGTCATACCACGTATCAAATTTATATCCGCATTTAGTAAAATGACCTACCGTTTTATATCCCATATGTTTATGAAATCCTATGCTTTCTGGATTTGGATAGGCAATACAGGCATTCATGTTGATAATATTCTGTTTCTTTAAAATCTCTTCTAATACCTGATATAATTTTTTTCCAATTCCATTTTTCCTGCCTTCTTGCTTAACATAAACAGAAGTCTCGACAGCCCAGCCATAGGCAGCACGTTTATTAAATGCAGACGCATAAGCGTATCCAACAATAGCATTATCTCTTAATGCCACCAAGTAAGGATATTTTTTCAGTATGTTTCTTACTCTTTCTGCAAATTCTTTTGTTGTCGGCACAACATATTCAAATGTAATCGCCGTATCTGTAACATATGGTGCATAAATCGCTAGTATTTCTTCTGTATCTGATTCAGTTGCCATACGAATTGTAATATTCTCATTCATATAAGTATCCTTTCATACTGTAATAATAGTGGATAGATGTCGGATTATTTTAACATTACAAATATGTATTATTCTAAATTTGGCATTGTATCTCATATCCATCTACCGATCGCATATGAAAACTTCCCACAGCTGAAGACGCGGGATTCCTAGTTCATACTGATTGGCTACCCGGTACAATCTCCAAACTGATACCGTTTATCCTCACGGGCATTCCGGGTGTATCCATCGTATGACATTTTGGCTCTTCGACCCCGGAAATACATTATTTTAGCTCACTCTTAACGCTAATAATATGTTACTTCCATTGTTATCAGAATGCCAGCCATTTCGCCAGTCTTCACTTCGGGGTTCAATCACTTTTGCAGTTCTGTAAAAAATAGCGGCATTTCGTGCGCAAGCTCTTGTCTTGGCAATGCTAAAAAAATTTGCTTTAATTAATTGCACCAGTTGATTTATAACAGCTTCGGTTTTGAGGACCTGGAAGCGAAAACACTCGACTAAGTCTTTTTTATAGCAAGGTGGGCGAAAGGTTTAGTTTGTTGTTTAATACCAAACGATAGAGCCTGGAGCTGGAGAAGCACCCCACGCTATCTTAACTGAGAAAACGTTAATGTTCTTGATATTAAGGCTGGTCATAGTAGAGCTTTAACAAGCCCCCGGCTTTGGCCGCGTGGTCTATGACATTATATATATACCAGTATTACAACCATCCGGCTATGTCTCCCTTTTTGGCAGTCATAATCATCGCTCTTACAAGGCACCCCTCTAAAAAAGCCAGACATTCAAACTCCATAAAGCGTGAAGCATTTTTATCAAACAAAATCTGAACTTCGCAAGGAAATTCATCATCTCCATCATAATAAACAATTTGGAGGAGGATTTTCGGCAATGCTTTCAGAAGCCATGAATAGCCGTCTGATTTCAGCTTGCCGTTAAAAACTCCACCTAATTTGCACATAGTTTCACTGAATTTTATATAATTTCCACTGAATGTTTTACCGAGCGGAGCGGTCATCCATTTTAAATCTTTACTGAATATCATCCCTGTGCCGGCAAAATAATAAATCGGCACATATGAGAATGCAGGCTCACCCACTCCTTTGGACAATGTATAGTAAGCCAGTACACTGCGATTGTTGACATTAACCGGCTTACCGTCCGTCGGATTAACACCGCGGGAACTAATTTCGTATTCTCGGCCAAGAAAATTGACAGATAGAGTACCGTCTGGCTGAAGTGACAGACCAAGCCGTTCGGCGATCTCTAAAAAATCGCATTTGCTCAATCTGGGTAAAAGGCTTTCATAATTTTTTTCATAACCACCACTCATAAGATACTCCCTTCATTGTGCGTCGCAAATAACCATTCTAGCTCTTACCTGCCGAGAGATAGGGTAATAACTATACTAGATCCCAAAGTTCCGTTTTCCGCCCTGGAGGTACAATCTGAAAATTTCCATCCCACTCGCCTTTAACAAGTTTCCGTATCACATCCAGGGTCCCCCGCATTCTGTGCTCTTCTAAGCCAAAAAACTTCGCCGGTTCTCTCATTTCCAGGAAAGTCGCATCCACATCATATGACTCATTTTCCACCAAGATAATTCTTTTATAGTCGGCCAGCATACGTTTGCCATACTTTAATGCTTTATCGTGCCCAAACCTGGGGAGCCAATCTTCATAAAATTTTTGTTTGGGATTAAAATATTTCAGCCAACCTCCGGTTAAAAAAAGGCCGCCAATTTCACTGCCTAGATTTGCGCGGTATCGTTCATTTGATCCCAAAAGCATAGCTATACAATCATGATACTGCGGTAGAACCAGGGTGGCATTTTTACTCGTTAAACCAATCAATCCATTACCACAAAGGGCATACCCCAATAGAATAAAATCCACATTACTTAACTGGTTAATCATTTTTTGTAAGGCATCTTTCAGTTTTTCCGGATTTTCATGAAGCCCAGGCTCCATGAAAATCACCGGGTAATCCATGTTACCTTCATTCAGGACGTAATTAATCTCATCCTCTATAGTGCGACACGTTAAAATTATAGCTTTAATCTTTTACACCCCCATTTTTTACAAAGAACATATGCTCTGCAACCGTGTATATGTTAAAACAGTATTGTCTCCCTATAATCACTGAGAGCCGGACACTCGATTTCCACAAACCCTACGTTATCCGCACCGGCACTTAAAAAGATTTCCCTCAGGTGATTTGAACGTAAAATAACCTGGTCATTTTTTTTATCAAATTATCTTCCTTCTTATATATGTATATGCACATATTAAAGTAAAAAAATTAAGCCAAATAATACCTCATTGCTTAATATCTTTAATATAAGTATATACACATAATAGCTTTTTGCAAACTAAATCCCGTTGCTCCCGAGTTCTTAGGTTTGGGTAGTACCAACGAAGCTGACAGCAGCAGGAGCAACGGCATGGTATGTGCCGGAATCCGCACCATACTTGATGTCTAAGTAGCAGAGATGGAGAAGGTCATCTGCTCAGTAATTCAACAATCGCAAGCCCGAAGAATTTTTGTCTCTACTACGTATCCAAGACGTTGCATTGCATCAACAAATATTATGTGTCTTACCAAAATAAAAAGCTATGGGTTCTTTACCCCAGCTCATTTATTCTTGTTAATATCTTATTTTTATTCCATAATAAATAAATAAAAGTATAATACTCAAAGAAAGTAAAAAACCTAAACCATACGAAAGAATGTTAAATAAATGAAAAAGATCATTTTTAAGAAGAAGTAATAATAATACGGGAATACTAAATAAAACCGCTGCAATCCATAAGAAAATACCGTCATTGAAAGGATGTTGATCTTGAATTTTTTCAAAGGTGGTTACTCTTTTTCAAACTCCTCTTTACCCGCGCCACAAACGGGGCAAACCCAGTCATCTGGCAGTTTTTCAAAGGGTGTGCCGGGAGTGATATCGTGTTCCTCATCACCCGCCTCCGGATCATAAACGTACCCACAAACTGAGCATACATATTTATCCATCTTGTTTTCTCCTCCTTTCTCCTTTGGCACTGCTACCGGGGCCGTTTTGGGAGTTCCCCCTTTTTTCACCTGGTGGTAATAGGCATAGGTCATGGGAACTCCATCTTTTAAGACTTCCGCTTCAGTTACCTTACCTATAAATATAGTGTGTGTACCGGCATCCTCCTCGTCTATTACCTCCGCTGCCAGATAGGCAAGGGTACCTTCAGTTAAGTAGGCTACGCCGGTCCCGTTAGTAGCATAGTTAACATTTGAAAATTTATCCACATCCCGTCCGGATTTGAAGCCAAAGTTTCCGATAAGGGATAGGGGCGCATCCTTGGATAATACTGATACGGTAAAAAGTTTGCTTTCCCTGATAAACTGGTTTGTCAGGTTGTTTTTGTTAATGCTTACTGCAATAGTAACCGGGTCCGAGGAAATTTGAAAAACGGTATTGGCCACCTGGCCGTTTTTGATCTCACCATTGCATGAGGTAATTACGTACAGCCCATAGCTGATTAGATACAAAGCTTTGCTGTTCATGCAACAGCCTCCTTTTCATTTGCCCACAAGCGTTATTCTATATAATTGTGTCCCGTTTATTCACACTTTAAAGTTTTTATTGCGAGTCTACTTGATCACTGTTACAGGTATTTTGACATTATGCAGTACTTTATAGGTTACGCTACCCAGTATAGCCGATTTTAGAAGACCTAAACCCCGGCTGCCTATTATGATCTTGTCAATGCCGTTCTTTTCTACGTAATTGATTAGTACGCTAGCAGGGTCACCTTGCATTAGGACTGCGTTTACGGAAACTCCCTGGTCCGAAAAAATTGTTTTTGCGTTTTCCAGTATTAAGGCAAATTGCTGTCGACATTCTTCATTTATTACATTTGTATCTAAAACAATTTGCTTCAACGGTTTTTCTGTCTGTTAAATTGTCCTTGCTTCCGCATAAGATTGCTGTCGGCGCACCCCAATGCCTGATTTCATTCTGCCTTGCAAAATTATAATATTCCCATGAAAGCGTTTCTCCAAATGATGTTGGTATCTCCTTTTGTACCTGAAGTTTGGCTGTGTCTACTCCCGTCCAGTTCATCATGTTTTCAATCAGATGAACCATATTCAATACAGGTGAAAGGAATAGACATTTTTGAAGCGGTTCTTTCTGATAAGCAAGGAGGCTAAAATAGGCTCCCAAACTTTCCGCATAGAGATTTAATTCCGGCCAATTATGCTTGGCGAAATTCATAATAAGCTGTAAATCATGAACGCCATTCCAAGGGTTGCACGCATATGCCTGTTTCTTACGTTCTCCATGTTCCGGCAAATCAAAACTCAGCACCTGATAACCTTTGCTTTCGGCGATGGAAGCAAAATGCGTAAAGTTCTCCTTACTGCTCATCTTGCCGTGTACGGCTATAAACACCTTGTCTGACTTCTCACCCCATATCAGGGACGGTATTCCGTCAATGTTAATTCTTGTCATGGTTGCCCTCCGGTAAATTCTAATTTACCAGCTTCGTGTTATGCTCATAGCACTAAACCGCTGGTGCGGTAGTTCCTGTAATGTTTTAAAGCTGTGTATCCCTCGCCACCGTAAACCACGCAAACTCCCTGACATACTTACCCAAGAGGAAATCCAAGCCCTTTTTAACGTCTGTGACAATTTGCGAGATAAATGCATTCTTATGACCCTCTATGGGGCTGGACTTCGCCTAAGTGAAGTGGCCTCCCTTAAAGTTTCAGATATTCATAGCGATAAAATGCAACTGTTCATTCGCAATGCCAAAGGCGGTAAAGATCGATATGCCCTGCTTTCTGAAGCTAATCTTGAGATTCTTAGAGTTTACTGGAAAGCTTACCGACCTAAAGAGTGGCTTTTTACAGCCGGATTATACCGGCACCCACATAAACCATCATAAGGTCGCCAAGAAGACAACTGGCCGAAGAATGCTTTGCCACCACGGCCTGCACATTCACCAACGGAAGTATTTCAGACTTGCTATGTTATTTCTGTACCGTTCACATATTCTGAAATATAAATCAGGATGTTCCGCTTTAATAGGAGCAAGAACCATCTCCTCAACCCAGTTCCAATATGCTGTCTGGTTTTTTTGTGATGCCTCGGTCAGTGGTAACTTTGAGGAGCGGAGCGCTTGGGTTACCGGTTGGTGCCGAAGACCGGGCGCTACCCCAAATCATAACTACCTTCTTCTAATCTCATTTAAGGTGCCACATAAACACAAGAAATGATTCTTTTGTTTACGGTTACCCTCGCTATGTACAGTCGAGGCGGACCGCCGCTTGTCGAAGTATACATAGCCTGTAAATTCCTTTTATATCCTTATATTACGCTGATCCACGGTCTTTAGTGTACTAACCTATTCTAATTTTGTATCCAACCATATTCGCAAGTCTCTAATGAAATATTGTTTCCCTTTAGTAACGGGTATACTGCTAACTGCACTAAGAATTTTCTCCTTTTTGAAAGGAAGACGTTCTAAAAATTCAGCGAGACTATATATTAAATCAACTTCCATTGCATCTGAGTAAACCTTCACTGAAGCAATATACCCGTTCTCCACCCTCAACCGGATTTCTATTTCCCCCCAAACAAACCTACGGCAATAACAGATATTAAATTCAGGGGTTTCCCCGTATCTCCATTCCCAGGAAGCATATTTACCATATAAACTTTCTATATCCAGCGGCGCATTAAACTCTTTTGCTTGCCGCCAGGTTCCCCCATAATGATTAAGAAAGCTTTCCTTCAGACATTCCATCATGCTCTTAATTGTAATATTAGCGTTTAAATTAGATAGGTTCACCACTCTGGCTTCCACAGAATCAATTCCCTTGGACACGATCTTTTCCCTGGAAACCTGTAGGTAGCGTGTAAGCTTTGTCAGGTTCGAGTTTACCAGCAGTGTTCCGTGGTGGTACATTTTATCTGTTCTGTAATAAAAGGCATTGCCTGAAAACTTCTTCCCATGAACCACAAGGTCATTGCGCCCAGAAAACTCAGCATCGACCCCTAATCTTTTTATCGCTTGCAGAATGACTACAAGCTGTCGTTCCAAATCATATAGTTTTTTGTCCATGATAAAGGTAAAGTTTAGGTTCCCCAAATCATGAAAAACCGCTCCGCCTCCGGAGAGCCTGCGGGCAAGTTTTCCCCCTTCATCCTCCAATTGCTTGCATCTACATTCTTTCCAGGCATTCTGATTTCTTCCAATCACCACTGTGTTTTCATTTTGCCATAAATACAGTATGATCTGCTTTTCCTGGACCTGATTTAAAAGTGTTTCTTCTAAAGCTAAGTTGTACCAGGGGTCATGCGAAGATGATCGAATTATTTTCGCGTCCACTTTACTATTCAGAAAAATGAATAGCACCGCCTTCAAGGGCTAAAGCCGCTTCATACACAACCTCTGCAGTTGTGGGGTGGGCATGAATGGTTTCACCAATTTGTTCTGCTGTCAACTGATTTTTCACTGCTAAAGCAAGTTCTGCAATGAGATCTGTGGCATGTGGCCCTATGATAGTACATCCTATAATCTTACCCGTCGATTTTTCCTTGATTATCTTAATAAACCCTCTGTTTTAGCCCAAGGTCAAAGCCTTACCATTGGCAGCAAAGGGGAATTTACCAACTTCAATTTCTAGTCCCTGTTTTACCGCATCCTTTTCTAACGTACCTACAGCTGCTATTTCCGGATATGTAAAAATAGCGCTGGGAACGGCGTTATATTCCATTTGACAAGGATCTTCCATAATATTTTTGACGGCTACCATAGCTTGATGGGAAGCAACATGAGCCAGCATTAATTTGCCAGTTACATCGCCAATAGCATAAATATTGGGGATATTGGTTTGCATGCGTTCATTGACTTTAATTCCTCTTCCGGAATTATTGAGTTCTATGCCTAACTTTTCAACTCCCAACCCTTCAAAGAAAGGTTTCCTTCCTGTTGCCATGAGGACCTTTTCGGCCAAAATGTACTTTACTCTTCCTTGTTGGTTAAAGGAAACAACACACATACCATCTTCACTTTTAATAATTTCTTCTACCTTCGCACCGAAATACATTCTAATTCCTATATCGCTTGCAATTTGCGTTATTTCTTCGCACACGTCTTGATCAAAACCAGATAGACATTCATTCAGAGATTCAACAACGGTTACTTCTACACCGAAATTGGCAAAAATGAAGGCAAACTCCATGCAATTACGCCGCCCCCGATAATAACCAGCTTGCGGGGCAGTTCTTCCAGCTGCATAGCCTGACCACAGGTTATTATATTTTCCAGTCCCGCCCCGGGTATATTTAACAAAGACGACGCTGAACCTGTGGCAATGATGATGTTCTTTGTCTTGATCGTCGTTTCTTCCATATTTTTTTTAACAAATACGGTTTCCTGATTCCTAATCTCGCCTTGACCGCTTATAAGTTTTACATTATGCCTATCCAAGAGATGATGAATTCCTTGCACTAACTGGTTTACTATCCGATTTTTTCTGCTCACTACTTTTTTGACTTCAATACCAATATTTTCGGCAAAGCATCCGAAATCTTCCGCATTTTTTAGATTATTATAAATTTCTGCTAAACGTGCCATAGCTTTTGTTGGGATGCATCCTCTATTAAGGCAGGTTCCGCCTACGGTATCCTTCTCTACTAATACAACTTGAGCTCCTAATTTTGCAGCTTGGATTGCTGCAACATACCCTCCGGGTCCCCCCCCAAGGATGACGATATCACATTCCAAAACCCACTCCTGCGGTTTTTACAGGCCAAAGTAACCGTAATAACCTGCGGCTTTTATTGAGCTTTCTGCTTCCGCCTTTTCTCCGTTTACGGCAGCTAAAATATCCCCTATTTTAACGACTTGCCCTACTTCAACAGAAATACTTTCTATAGTTCCATTAAATTCTGATTTTACCGGGATATTGGCTTTCCCACCCTCAAGATCAAACAAAATTTCCCCTACATTTAACTCGTCCCCCACTCCTTTATAGATTCTTGTTACCTTTTTCTCTGTGACATCGTATGATAATTTCTCTAATTTTATCTCAAACAGCATTTTTCTTTCCCCCTTAAAGGGCGAGGCAGCACCTTGGCTGCCTCAGTTTTTTAATTACGAGGTACTCTTTTTGGAAAAAGCTTCGACGGACTCTCGTACCAGGGTAACTGTATAAGCCATTGAGGGGCCGCCGCCAAAGGCCATTGCCACTCCTGCCATTTCCATAATTTCATCCGGGGTAGCACCGGCCTGCAGGGCCGCATAAACATGGTGAACTATACAGTACTCGCATCTGGCATAGACGCCAATAGCAAGGGCTGTCAGCTCTTTATGTTTTACAGAAAGAGCCCCCTCTTTAAACACTTCATTAGTAAATCCCCCGAAGCTCTTGAATAATTCGGGCTGCTGGCGGGCTACCGCACTGGTTCCATTCATTAAATCGTTTAAAATTTTTTTTACATCAGGCATTTGTTTTGACCTCCTTAAATTTTTCGGTATCAACCTCAAAGGGCCAGGCGGCAATTCCACCCTCGAAGAACTTAACATTTGTAAACCCTTCACCTTCCAGGATGCCCTGCGCCTCATAGCCTCTCATACTTAACTTACAAAAGGTAACAATTTCTTTATCTTTGGGCAGCTCCCCAAGCCGTTCGCGTAATTTACCCAGCGGAATCAATTTAACATTAGCATAAGGCAGTCTGGCTTCCTCATATTCTTTGGGGGAACGGACATCCAGAAGAATAAAATCCTCTCCTCTGTCCAGTTTTTCTTTAACCTGCAGGGAACTGATAGATTTGGCCCGCCCGTCCAGTTTATTGCGCAGGGAATTGGCGGCATGGGTCATAGCATCCATAGCAGTGGCAAACGGCGGGGCATAGGCAAGATCAAAATTAGCCAGTTGATCAACCGTGGTTCCCATGCTGATCGCAGCCACTGCCACATCCAACCGTTTATTAACATCTCCCGTTCCCACTATTTGAGCACCGACCAGCTTCCGGGTCTTGCTGTCAGCAATGAGCTTGATTACAATCAAATTGTGCCCCGGATAGAAATGGGCACGGTCCGGGTTTGGACAAATAAAGGTGGTAACCCCATAACCCAGCTTTTTAGCTTCAGTTTCACTAACTCCAGTGCGTCCTACATTAAAATCAAATACTTTTACAATTGTGGTACCCAGAACGCCGGGGAAGGTGTCTTTTCCCCCGGTCACATTGTCACCGATCACCCGCCCGTGACGGTTTGCAGTAGAGCCCATTGGGATATAGACCGGTTTTTTAGTTACAAAATGAACATTCTCTGCACAATCACCTCCGGCATAGATATCAGGGTCGCTGGTTTGCATATATTCATTAACAGCTATAGCTCCGGTGGGTCCCAGCTTTATTCCGGCTTTTACTGCCAGTTCAACTTCAGGGCGGGCACCGGCGGATACTACTACTAAATCAGCGTCAAGAGTATCTGTTACTGTATTTACCTTTTGTACCTGTCCCTGCCCCTCAAAGCCGGATACTTTTTGGGACGTTAACAGTTTTATTCCCTTTTGCTTCAGATGTTTGCCCACCAGAGCGGCAATTTCCGGATCCAATTGAGCAGGCATCAAATATTCCATCAGCTCAACGATAGTAATGTCCATACCCGGTTTTAGCTCTTGAATGGCATGTGCCAGTTCCAGGGAAATCAGACCGGCTCCGACTAAAACCATTTTATTAACTTCAGCTTTTAGCAAGGCTTGTTTAATAGCAATAGCATCGTTCATATTGCCCAGTGTATACACATTACTAAGGTTAATGCCGGGGATTGGCGGCCGGTTGGCATTGCTACCGGTAGCCAGTACTAACTTGTCATAGGGAATTTTCTTTTTTTCTCCACTTGACAGCTCAATTACTTCAACTGTTTTGGCGCTGCAGTCAATTGTCTCAGCTTTTGTTCTGGTAAGCACGTTAATATCCTTGACACTTTTAAAAAAAGAGGCGTCACGGACAACCCCGATGGGGCTGCTCATCAGATCATTGGGTTCCTTTACAATGCCGCCGATATAAAAAGGCATTCCACACCCGGCATAGGAAAGAAAATCACCTTTTTCGATAATGGTTATTTCCGCTTTAGGATCACAGCGCCTGGCTCTTGCTGCCGCTTTCGGCCCGGTTGCCACACCGCCGATAACAACTATTTTGTTAGCAGACATATTTTATCTCCTCCTATCATTCCTAAAAAAAACTTTTTTTGAACAGCTTTATCCTTTTGATTGTGCCGCATGCAACTAGGGGGAAAATATATTTTAACCTTATACCCATACCCCCATGGGTATATGTATAAGGTTAAAATATTACTCTTTGGTTAGTTTGTCAAGTGGTGAACCATAACTACTTATAAGTAGCACTAGGTAATTAAAGAATAAAAAAGTTTTATACCGTGGCAGGGTATGCTTTTGTGTTGTGGCAAACTGTGTTAAATATTTGGCCTGATTGTTGGGGTTATTTTAACCAGAGATAACAGGGATAATTAATATCCCTCTTGAGTAAAAACAGTATTGTACCCTTTAGGGTACAGCAGACTGAGAAATAACTGTGCAAGTATAACTGCGTAAATGGGAATAAGGTTATAAAATGCAGCTGCCTTGGTTGACCCAAGTCTGCCCTATCATTCATTATGGGTGCGAATCTGCATCCCTTCCTCATCACGTAATTCCCTTATGCGTCTGGCGTCTATTAATCTCGAAATAATTTAGCGGCATGGGGGGATTATTTTTTAAAACTCTGTCTGTTTCCGGAGTACTCTGTTGTGATTTCCTTCCGGTCAACCAGATATGAGAGGTAGGCCATTATGGTCAGCTGCATTAAGTAATACTGCCCCATGTTGTTAATATTTATATTAAAATTACTGCAGGCTACGGCAAGAATTTCCTCAACGGTTTTAGGACTTTCCAGTAAGCCTTTGATGCATTCCATGGTATCAATAACTCTCTGACGGTTGGCGCCGACCACCGGGACTATATCCTCCACCAGTGTTCCATGGGCAGGCAGGTAATAGTTTTCCCGCCTGCCCTCAAGACGGTTGAACGTTTCCAGCGCGCCTGCCAGGTCCGCGTTCAGGGGGATCCCGTGTTTATCAATAACCCCGGGGGCAATTACGGAATCAGCACAGAAAAGCACTCCTGCAACCGCCACACCCGCCTGGCCCAAAGTATGTCCGGCCAGATCAACTATTTCAACCTCGCACCCGCAGATTTTTTGTGCACCGGGCGCGATAACTTCATCAACACCCACTCCGCCGGCCAGGAAAAATTTATTATGGAAAGGTGCCGGAGGGTAAGCGCCGCCAAATAGGTAAACAGGTTCCAGAACCGGGCATTCCAGCACCGGTTTTTCTGTTGCAGTTGCATAAACAGCCGCCCCTGTTGTTTTTACCAGATGGGGAGCCCCGCCGCAGTGGTCCGCGTGGGCGTGGGTGAGTATAATTCCCCGCAGTTTATAGCCGCATTCCTCCACCAGCCTTTTGACCTTGCGCGCCACACTGTCGTCAATCCCGGTATCCACCAACAATGCTTCGTTGGCTTCATTTACAATCAAGCCCATATTGACGGCAGAATCTATGTAGTATACATTTTCCGTTATTTTATTTAATTTCAAAGTAAAACACCACCCCAAATCAGATTAAGCGCCGGACAATTCGGCCAATATAGCCGCTGCCGCCGCGCACCGGTCCGGCGCACCGGTAACAGGCCGGCCAATCACAATCTGGCTGGCACCGGCCTTGATCGCCTCACCCGGCGTCATTACCCTGCGCTGGTCATTTAAATCAGACCCGGCCGGCCTGATCCCAGGGGTAATAATTTTAAAATCCGGCCCACATGCTTTGCGAACCATTTTAATTTCCCGCGGCGAGCATACCACTCCATCCAGTCCGGACTCCCGGGCAAGCAGTGCCCAGGTGCGCACCCGGTCTTCAATTGCACCGGTATACCCCATTTCCCTGGTGAAAGCATTACTGTCTATGCTGGTTAAAACAGTAACCGCCACCACCGCAGGCGCCGGCAGCCCCAACTTCGCGGCTTCTTCACGGGCGGAATCGCCGGCGGCCCGCATCATGGCTCCGCCCCCGGCAGCGTGCACATTGATAATCGAAGCCCCGGACCGCACCAGCACCCGGGCCGCCCGCCCAACAGTATTGGGGATGTCGTGCAGCTTTAAATCCAGAAAAACTTTAGCCCCTGCTGCAGCAATTTCCCGGACGATACCGACGCCCTCGGAGTAGAACAACTCCATCCCCACTTTAAAAAAGTCTGTTACACCGGCCAGTTCCTTAACCAGGGACATGGCTTCCGCTCTGTTATTAACGTCAAGGGCTACGATCAACTTTTCTTTGGACAATTTTCCACCTCACCTATAGCATTTTAGTTTACTTATACCCCCGCGTGCGCGAGGCCGGTAAGCTGGTTGATATCGTTAAAGCCATGCTCGCGCAGGTAGCTATCTATGCCCTCGATTATTTCAATGGTGGCCCGGGGGTTAACGAAGTTGGCCGTTCCCACCGCCACTGCCGTAGCCCCGGCCAGAATAAATTCCAGCGCGTCCTCGGCCGTCATAATACCACCCATCCCCAGGATGGGCAGTTTTACCGCCCGGTAAACCTGCCACACCGCACGAACCGCGACGGGGCGCACAGCCGGACCGCTCAGGCCCCCCGTGATATTGCCCAGCCCCGGTTTACGCCGGTTGACATCGATGACCATGCCCAGCAGGGTATTAATCATTGACAGGGCATCCGCCCCTGCTTCGGCCACAGCTGCAGCCATAGCAACAATATCCGTTACATTGGGCGAAAGCTTGACAATGACCGGCAGCTTGGTGGCCGCTTTGACAGCCCTGGTTACCTCTGCTGCCGACAGGGGATCACTGCCAAACTGAATTCCACCCTTTTTAACGTTAGGGCAGGATATATTAATCTCCAGACCCGCCACACCGGGCGCTCCGTCCAGCTTACGGGCCACCAGCGCGTAATCCTCCACCGTATCACCGGCAATATTAACTATAACCGGGGTCCTTAAGTGTACCAGCTGCGGCATGATTTCCCCCGCCACTTTATCCACCCCTGGGTTCTGCAGGCCAATGGCGTTAAGCATGCCGGCGGGGGTTTCAGCTATGCGCGGGGGCGGGTTCCCCTGCCTGGGCGCCGGGGTTGTCCCTTTAACAACAATGGCGCCAAGTTGTTCCAATTGAAGAAACGGCTGATATTCCAGCCCGAAGCCAAAAGTCCCGGAGGCCGTGGCTACGGGATTTTTCATCTTGATACCGCCCAAGTTTACCGTGGTATTGATCACCAGACCACCTCCCCTGCCGGGAAAACCGGCCCGTCCACACAAGCACGGCGGTAATGGGTCCCGCCGCCTTCAGCTTTAACCTGAAAGGCGCAGGACAGACAGGCTCCCACGCCGCAAGCCATTCTTTCCTCCAGGGAAACCTCCCCCGGTATTCCGGCCTCGCCCAGTAAAGCGCATACCGCTTTCAGCATCGGCGCCGGCCCGCAAGCGTATATATAACTGACTCCTTCCGGAAGACGTCTCAACAGCAGCTCCGTCACCGGTCCCCGGTAACCGGCAGAGCCGTCGTCCGTAGCCAGCTCTGTGAAAAAACCCATATTTTCAATTTCTTCCTTCACAAGGATCTGGTCCGCGCTCCTGGCTCCCAGCAGCACTTTAACCCTTGCAGGATCACTGCAGCGCGCAAGCTCCTGCAGTAAAAAGAACAATGGGGCCGCTCCAATACCGCCGCCAACCACGGCAATGCCGCCCGTCCCATTAAAGTCGTGGTTGCCGGTGGTAAAACCGCGGCCCAGAGGGCCCATGACGTCAAGCAAACCTGTCTTTTGACGGGCCAGTAAAGCAGTACCCCGGCCAACCACTTGAAAGAGTATGCTAACCCTCCCCCGGTCACGGTCCACCGCGTGAATGCTGATGGGGCGGCGCAGCAACGGATCATTCCCCTCGCTGCAGCGAATATGTAGAAACTGTCCTGGTTGAGCCAGCGCGGCCAGGCTTGGAGCAATAAATTCCAGCTTAAAAATACCTGGCGCCCTTTCCATATGACCGGTTATTTCACCCTGGACAAGCTGGGCCAATTCAATCCCCCCAAGAAAATTTAATATTAAATTCATTAACACTTTACATTGCACTGGTATATTAATATTGATATATTTATACTAAGGAGGTGATGTTAAGATGACCGACAGGGAACATGCGGTCAGTGCACTGACTGAAATGATCCGGTCCAATAACCAAAAGGCTCTGAAAAACAGCGAATTGATGGACTGGTTCAAAAAACTCAATCTGGACCTGATGAAAGCAGTTGAAACCCTAAAACAGGGAGCTTAATCGGGTCCTCTTTATTTACATATTTTATAACAAAAATTCTCCCGGGCTTGCCGCCCGGTTAAGATAAACCCCGGACTGCCTCAGTTAAGGCAGTCCGGGGTATTTAGTTTTATTTCATTCTGACTCCTGACTTCCGACTCCTAAATACTTTTTTGTTCTAATTCAGATATTCCTGTAACGGAATGAGGTTAACCCTGGCCCCTTCCTGGAAGTCGCTGAGCACCTCCAAAATGGCCCGGGCGGTGTCCAGGGAAGTTAAGCAGGGAACGGCCAGTTCCACCGTTGCCCGCCTGATCACAAAGCCGTCCCGCTCGGGAGCCTTACCCTTGGTCAGCGTGTTGATGACCAGGTGAATTTCCCCCTGGCGCAGCAGATCATCGATATGCGGTGAGCCTTCACGCACCTTGTTTACCCGCCTGGCCGCCACCCCGTGCTCTTCCAGGTAGCTTGCCGTGCCCGCGGTAGCCAGTATGTTGTAGCCCAGGCCGGAGAAACCGCGCACAATGGGTAAAGCCTCTTCTTTATCCTTATCGGCCACGGTCACCAGGATATTGCCCCGTTCCGGGAAAACCACCCCGGAAGCCAGCAGCGCTTTGTATAAGGCAACCGGATAGCTGGCGTCAACTCCCAGCACCTCGCCGGTGGATTTCATTTCCGGCCCCAGTGAAATATCCACTTGCAGCAGCTTGGCAAAGCTGAACACCGGTGCTTTAACCCCAACCAGTCTGGTTTCAGGGTAAAGCCCGCCCTGGTAGCCCATGTCTTTTAATTTCCGGCCCATGATTATCTTGGTAGCCAGGTTAACCATGGGAATACCGGTTATTTTACTCATATACGGAACCGTCCGGCTGGCCCGCGGGTTTACTTCCAGCACATATATCTGCTCATTGTACAACACGTACTGAATATTGATCATGCCTCTGACCTTAAGGTCCAGTGCCAGCCTGGTCGTATAATCAACAATCTGGTGGCGAACCTTCTGATCCAGGTGGTTGGCAGGATAAACGGCGATGCTGTCCCCGGAATGCACTCCGGCCCTTTCAACATGCTTCATAATTCCCGGTATCAGAACAGTTTCGCCGTCGGCAATGGCGTCCACCTCAATTTCCTCGCCCAGGAAATATTTATCCACCAGCACAGGATGCTCCGGAGTTACCTTAACGGCATTTTGCATATAGTTTCTCAAATCTTCCAGATTATAAACAATTTCCATAGCACGGCCGCCCAGCACATAGGAAGGACGCACCAGCACCGGGAAATCTATTTGCCCGGCAATCTCTTCGGCCTCGGCCACCGATGTGGCGGTGCCCCCCGGCGGGCGGGGCACATCAAGGTCGCTTAGCAGCGCGTCAAACCGCTGGCGATCCTCGGCCCGGTCGATATCATTCATCGAAGTGCCGAGTATTTTTATCCCGGCCCGGTCCAGGTGCACAGCCAGGTTAATCGGCGTTTGACCGCCAAATTGCACGATTACGCCTTCCGGTTTTTCTTTTTCCACAATGTTTAACACGTCTTGCGGCAGCAGCGGCTCAAAATAAAGCCGGTCGGCGGTGTCAAAATCGGTGCTGACGGTTTCTGGGTTGTTGTTGATAATAATTGATTCAAAACCCATTTCTTTCAACGCCCAAACCGAGTGCACCGAGCAGTAGTCAAATTCAATGCCCTGCCCGATGCGAATAGGACCGCCGCCCAGCACCACCACTTTGCGTTTGTCCGTAGGCTCCGCCTCGTCTTCGCTATCGTAGCAGGAATAATAATAAGGTGTTACGGCCTCAAATTCAGCCGCACAGGTATCCACCATTTTATAAACCGGCTCAATGCCGTGCCGCACGCGCAGCTCCTTGATGCTTTCAGCCGGTACGCCTGATGCCTGGGCCAGGTATGTGTCAGCCATACCCTTTTGCTTGGCTTCCAAAAGGAATTCGGGTGTCAGGGCAGCTTCACCCTGGCGCCGCAATTTTTCCTCCAGCTTAATCACATTATCAAGCTTCTGAATGAAAAACCGGTCCATTTTGGTCAGGCTGATAATTCGGTCGAACAGCATGCCCCGGCGCAAAGCTTCGGCCAGTACGAACAGCCGCTCGTCATTGGGCTGTGAGAGTTTCTTTTCGATATCCTCATCAGTGTATGCATCCATACCCGGGTAGATCAATCCCGGCACGCCAATTTCCAGAGAGCGGATGGCCTTGAGCAGCGCGCCCTCCAGCGTCCGGTCGATGGCCATAACCTCGCCGGTGGCCTTCATCTGGGTGCCCAG
The DNA here is from genome assembly GCF_900113335.1 of Desulfotruncus arcticus DSM 17038. GTDB lineage: Bacteria > Bacillota > Desulfotomaculia > Desulfotomaculales > Desulfallaceae > Desulfotruncus > Desulfotruncus arcticus. The sequence continues at coordinate 65,160 of NZ_FOOX01000019.1, read as the reverse complement.
CGAACGGTCGGCCGCAGCAAACTTGTCAAACGGCCAGCGAGGGAATTTTATGACGGTGTAATCTATGGACGGCTCAAAACAGGCGTAGGTCTTGCCCGTCACCGCGTTCTTGATTTCGTCCAGGTTCAGCCCAATGGCTATTTTACTGGTTACTTTGGCAATAGGATAACCGGTGGCCTTGGAGGCCAGGGCAGACGATCTGGATACCCGCGGGTTGACTTCAATTACATAATACTGATAACTGTTGGGGTCCAGAGCATACTGGATGTTACAGCCGCCCTCCACCCCCAATGCCCGGATGATTTTCAGCGCGGCAGTGCGGAGCATCTGGTAGTCCTTATCGCTTAAAGTTTGGGTGGGCGCCACCACAATACTGTCACCGGTGTGGATACCCATAGGGTCGAGGTTCTCCATACTGCAGATAGTTATACAGTTATCCGCCCCATCCCGCATTACTTCTATCTCGATTTCCTTCCACCCCACGACACTGCGCTCTATCAGCGCCTGGTGGATAATGCTGGCTTTAAGGCCCCGGGTACAAGTATTGATCAGCTCGTTCATATTATAAACCATGCCGCCGCCGGTGCCGCCCAGCGTGTAAGCCGGACGCACCACCAGGGGAAAGCCGATTTGCTTGGCAAACTCCACGGCCTCGTCCACAGAACTTACAATTACACTCTCTGGGACAGGTTCATTGATCCGCTCCATGGTGGCCTTGAACTCCTCACGGTCCTCGGCTCTTTTAATAGCGTCCAGCGGGGTGCCCAACAGCCTGACCCCGTATTCCTCAAGCACACCCAGATCTGAAAGCTGCAGGGCCATGTTTAAACCCACCTGGCCGCCCAGCGAAGGCAGAAAACCATCCGGCCTTTCCTTTTTAATCACCCGGGTTACAAATTCAGGAGTTATGGGCTCGATATAAATTCTGTCGGCCATGTTGGCGTCAGTCATAATGGTAGCCGGGTTACTGTTGATTAATACTACTTCCAGCCCTTCCTCACGCAGCGCACGGCAGGCCTGGGTGCCGGCATAATCGAATTCAGCCGCCTGGCCAATGATAATTGGGCCTGATCCCACCACCAGAACCTTATTAATTCCTTCTTTTATTGGCATTTTACCTGCCCTCCCCGCGCATCATATCCATAAACTGGTCAAATATATAGTCGGAATCATGTGGTCCCGGGGACGCCTCGGGGTGGTATTGCACTGCGAACAGCGGCAGATGCCTGTGCCGAATACCCTCCACCGTATTGTCGTTCAGGTTAATGTGGGAAACGTCCACATCCAGCCCCTTTAGCGATTCCTCGTCAACGGAAAATCCATGGTTATGCGATGTAATATACACCCTGCCTGATGCCAGGTCTTTTACCGGGTGGTTGGCTCCACGGTGGCCGAACTTCATTTTATAAGTTTTCGCCCCCAGGGCCAGGGCCATGATTTGGTTGCCCAGGCAGATACCAAACACCGGGTATTTACCTATAAGAGCCCGGGTTGTAGCAATGGTCGCAGGTACATCAGTGGGGTCTCCGGGGCCGTTGGACAGCAGCACGCCGTCGGGAGCCAGCTCAGCTATTTTTTCCGGCGTTATGCCCGGCGGCACTACAATAACTGAGCACCCCCTATCCCTAATTCGTCTGATAATATTGTGTTTGGAACCCAGGTCAATCAGCACAACCCTGGGGCCATCCCCCGGAAGGGTGTATATCTGGCTGGTTGCCACTTCTTCCACCAGTTTTTGGCCGGTAAGTTGGGGGCAGGCTCTGGCTTTTTCTACCAGCAAAGCCGGATCTGTATTTCCGGTCCCAATTACCCCCCGCATAGTTCCGTGGCTGCGCAGGTGCCTGGTCAACGCCCTGGTGTCAACTCCGCTGATGCCCAATACTCCTTCCCGGGCCAGGAAATTATCGATCTTGTACGTGGCACGCCAGTTGCTTGGGTAATCGCAAGCTTCCCTGACCACGAACCCCCGGATAAAAGAACGTATTGATTCATAGTCTTCCCGGTTAACTCCGTAGTTGCCGATCAGGGGATAGGTCATTACCACTATTTGGCCGCAGTAAGACGGGTCGGTAAGCACTTCCTGGTAGCCGGTCATGCCGGTGTTGAATACTACCTCACCCCACTGCTCACCCGCAGCGCCAAATGACTGCCCTGTAAAAATTGTGCCGTCCTCCAGTGCTAAAACAGCTTTCAAAAATATACACCTCCGCAGATGGACAATGACTATACAAGTATTCAGGAGTCAGAATTCAGAATAATTAAAGATAAACTAAACATTCTCTTATGCTGGCTCCTAACTTCTTACTCCTTGCTCCATAACAGTTAAATCACTTTTATATTCATGATACAACAATCAGAATTCAACAATACTTCAAGATGAACCAACCGTTTTTCATTCTGACTCCTGGCTCCTGACTTCTGACTCCTTAACATATTTTATCTCCCCCGACACGATGGTCATTACCGGCAGCCCTTTTAGCTTTCGACCGGTAAAGGGAGTATTTCTTCCCTTGCCGGCAAATTTGCCGGGATCCACTGTTTCCTCCAGGTTCGGGTCAATAATGGTTATATCCGCTGCCGCGCCTTCAGAGAGAGTTCCCCTGTTTATACCCAGTATCGAGGCCGGGTTTAATGACAGCTTGGCTACAGCCTGCAGCGGCGTAAGTACCCCCTTATGCACCAGTTCGCTCCAAACAAGACCAACCGCCGTCTCCAGCCCAACCAGGCCGAAGGGGGCCAGATCGAACTCAACGTTTTTCTCATCATGGGTGTGCGGGGCGTGGTCCGTGGCAATGACATCGATAGTTCCGTCGGCCAGACCTGCCAGTACAGCCCGCAGGTCGGCCTCACCGCGCAGGGGAGGGTTCACCTTGGCGTTAGTGCTGTAATCCACCACTGCCCCGTCCGTGAGGGAAAAATGATGCGGCGTCGCTTCCGCCGTAACACTGATGCCTCTCTTTTTAGCTTCCCGCACCAGCGCCACCGAGCCGGCAGTGCTGATGTGAGCGATATGCACCGGACACCCGGTCTCGGCAGCCAGGATGATATCCCGGCTTACCATTACTTCTTCGGCTGCGGCGGGAATCCCTTTTAGGCCCAGAATGGTGGAATAATATCCCTCGTGCATTACCCCTCCGGCCACCAGGTTTTTTTCCTCGCAGTGCGAAATGATTACTGCGCCCAGCATTTTACAGTATTGCATGGCCAGGCGCATCATCCCGGCATCCTTTACGGGCTGCCCGTCGTCGGAGAAGGCTGCGGCGCCCGCTTCACGCATTCCGGCCAGTTCCGCCATTTCCCCGCCCCGGCTGCCCCGGGTGATAGCACCTACGGGGTAGACACCCGCCAGGCCGGCCTCTAAAGCTTTGCTTTTAATATACTCAATTATCGTTGCGTTGTCGGTCACCGGATTGGTGTTGGGCATGCAGGCAACCCCGGTGAAACCGCCCCGAACAGCGGCAGCCACTCCGGTGGCGATTGTTTCCTTGGCTTCAAAACCGGGTTCACGCAGGTGCACGTGCATATCAATGAAGCCCGGGGCTACCAGTCTGCCGGCGGCGTCAATAATCCGGGTGCCGGAATCAACCTCAAACGGCGGGGTGATTATATCATTTTGGATATATAAATCAGCAGTTTCATCCCTTTTCGAGACGGGGTCCAGAACCCGGCCGCCCCTAATAATCATTTTCATGCCGCTCACCTCCCCCTGCAAGCAAGTACAGCAACGCCATGCGCACCGCCACTCCGTTGGTAACCTGCTCTTCAATCACCGCTGAAGTTCCGTCTGCAATATCTGCCGAAATCTCCACACCCCGGTTCATCGGGCCGGGGTGCAGCACCAGGGCGCCGCTTTTCGCCAGCGCCAGACGCCGGCGGTTTAACCCGTACAGGATGGCGTACTCCCGCAAGCTGGGAAATAAGCCCTGCTGCTGCCTTTCTTTTTGTATCCTGAGCATAATAATAACATTAGCATCCGGCAGGGCCTCCTCCAGCCGGTGAAACACCCGGACGCCCATCCGGTCAAGCCCCGGCGGAATCAGCGTGGGAGGGCCGCACACACTGACCTCGGCCCCCATCCTGGTAAAGCCCCAGATATCAGAGCGGGCCACCCGGCTGTGCAGCACATCGCCGACAATTGCCACCCTGAGCCCGGCCAGCCGGCCCATCCGCTCCCGGACCGTAAAAAGATCCAGCAAGGCCTGGGAGGGATGCTCATGGGCTCCGTCCCCGGCATTAATCACCGCTGCGTTAACCGACCGGGCTAGCAGCCGCGGCGAGCCGGCCATGGGATGCCGCAGAATAATTGCGTCGGCTCCCAGCGACTGAATCGTGCGGGCAGTGTCATAAAGGCTCTCCCCCTTGGCCACACTGCTTGACGAGCTGGAGATGTTGATGCTGTCCGCACTTAGATATTTAGCAGCCAGCTCAAAGGAGCTGCGGGTACGGGTACTGTTTTCGTAAAACAGGTTGACCACTGTCTTGCCCCGTAAAGTGGGCACCTTTTTAATTGGCCTGCTGATAATGTCTTTCATGGGCACCGCGGTATCCAGCAGAAATGTGATTTCTTCCCTGGAAAGGTTCTGTAACCCCAACAAATTTTTGCGTTTAAACAATACGGGAACCCCCTCCCAATAAGAAATAAATAAAGCCTCACCGGGATTGTTATTATATATTACAACCCGGTTGAGGCCGGCAGGGCTAACATTCAGGCCCTCCCTTGCCGGCCTCGCGGGACCGCTTAAAAGGATGGCACCAACGTTTATGGTTTTTCCTGTATAATCACTTCGTCCTCTCCATCCGTCTCGTCAAGCCGTACTTCTACCAGCTCACGCCGGGAGGTTGGGACGTTTTTTCCAATATAGTCCGCCCTGATGGGCAATTCCCTGTGCCCCCTGTCAATCAGAGCCGCCAGTTGAATGCTCCTGGGCCTGCCAAGGTCAATTATGGCATCCAGGGCGGCCCGGATAGTTCTGCCGGTGAACAGCACGTCATCAATAAGAATAACTTTTTTACCTTTGACGGGAAAGCTAACCTCGGTTTGCCTGACCACCGGATGAGAATGCAGCGAGGACAGGTCATCCCGGTACAAAGTAATATCCAGTATTCCCACCGGGACAATGCTTCCTTCAATTTCCCTGATTTTTTCCGCCAGCCGCTTGGCCAGGGGAACTCCACGCCGCCTGATCCCAATTAACACCAGGTCCTCGGTCCCTTTATTGCGCTCGATAATTTCGTGCGCTATCCGGGTGAGGGCGCGCCTGATGCCGTCCCGGTCCAAAATCCTGGCTTTTTGTTTTAAATTAGTCAAGGAAAACACCCCCGCCGCACAAAATATAAAAACCTGCTTTTACCGGTAAGCAGGCATAGAAAAGACGTAGTTTTTTAACCGTCTTTGGGTTACTCTATGTATCCTTACCGGCCTCACGGGACCGATTTCAAGGCAAATTTCACTTAAACCATGATAACATTCAGGCGGTCATACGTCAATTTATATTTTTCTAACACCCAGAAATATCAAAGCCACGCCAGCTAAAATTGACACCATGCCCCAGGGAGAAACTTTTCCGGCCAGTCCGACCAAACCCAGGGTAGTCACGGTTATCATTACAGTTGGGCCTACTAGGGCAAGTACAGAATTAATTTTAAATGCATGTTCCACCCGGTTGAAATATAACATCAACATGGCAGCACTAAATTCAATTGTGGCGGATAAAAATCGCACTGCCGCCATTGATAAAACAATTTTATCAAAAACATAAAACATTTGTTTCGCCCCCTTTCATTAACTATTTTTTCATATGCGCGGACAGGCGCATAAATGCATACCATCAACCGGGCTGAGATAAAATATTCAATGTTGATGAAAGGATGTGAAAATCCCATGAGGGGTAAAGCCGGGGCTGCAACAATAGCGGCTATTTCAGGTGTGCCTTTCATTATGGTCCTGGGCAATTCCATGTTGATCCCGGTTTTGCCGGAAATCAAAGAGACGCTTAATTTGAGTCAACTTAAAGTCAGCATGATTATTACCGCTTTTTCCGTACCCGGCTTGCTTATACCGCTCGCCGGCTTTTTATCCGACAGGCTTGGTCGTAAAAAAATTATTGTGCCGGGGCTGATATTATACGGTTTAGGTGGCATTATTGCAGGGCTGTCAGCTATTTTTCTACAGGAAAAAGCCTATACCTGGATCGTAGGCGGCAGAATTGTTCAGGGCATCGGCGCAGCCGGCACCACCCCCATAGCCATGGCACTAACCGGCGACCTTTTTGCGGGTAAACAGCGCAGTAAAGCACTGGGAGTTGTGGAAGCAGCCAACGGCATGGGCAAGGTACTGAGTCCGGTTCTTGGCGCAGCCCTGGGATTGATAGCCTGGTATGCCACTTTTTTGTTTTTCCCTGCTATCATCATCCCCATTATTCTGGGCATCTGGTTTTTGGTTAAGGAACCCACGGACAACCGGGCCACTCAGAGTGTAGCCCAGTACATGCAAGCCATTCAAAAAGTGTTCAAAAAAAAATCAGCCATGCTTTTAGCCTCATTCCTGGCAGGCACAACCGCTCTTTTAATATTATTTGGCATACTGTTTTTCTTAAGCGACTATTTGGAAAAATCCGTGGGGCTTTACGGTATCAAAAAAGGGGCCACCCTGGCCATACCAGTCCTTTTCATGTGCATTAGCTCGTATGTAACCGGACTCTTCCTGAAAAAAAGAGTTAAGCTAATGAAATGGCTGGTGGTAATTGGACTGGCCCTGGTCGCTCTTGCTCTGGCTTCATTAAACCTATTTCAGAACATCTATTACTTTTTTGTTGCAATTTCCTTTGCCGGAATAGGCACGGGGCTGCTCCTGCCCTGCCTCAACACTATTATTACCAGCACGGCCGCTTCCGAAGAACGGGGCCTGGTGACTTCTATTTACGGCAGTGTACGTTTCCTTGGCGTAGCAGTGGGGCCACCTTTGTTCGGCTATCTTATGGATATCAGTAAAGCCCACATGTACTGGGGCGGTGCGATCCTGGCCGGAGTAACAGCCATAACCGCGCTGCTGTTCATCCGGGTAAAGGATATGACCCAACCTGATGAACAAAGTAACGGTAAAACAGAGCCGCCCGGACAGGCCGTTAGCTTGGAATTTGTTTTCACCCCCGTACGGAAACCAGCACCAAACGACCGGCAGCCCGACGATGCCAAAAAGCAAGACCAGTAAAATAGCCTTGCTTTTTTAACTTTCCTAAAATGAAAATAAGGCACCCGATAAAGGTGCCTTATTTTATGCATGAGCATTTTTAAAAGTTTGGCAACAGGTTTCATCATTATTGGTTGCCGGTGTTGCACTTAACTGTTCCAATTTGGCGCTAGGTGCAAAACCACCCTGTTTATCATTCTGAATTACAATTTGTTGGGCATTACATAAGTTTTGCTGCTGCCAATACTTGCAGGTATTCACTGTGCAGTGTACATCAGGCATGCTTTCACCTCCCTGTTTTTATTAGTATTTGGCAGGGATCTCAATTATATTCAATAATCCAGCTAGAAGTAAAATATTCAGCTTCGTTTAAATAGCTGGTAAAGCTCTGGCATTTATTCCTTTAGTAAATACAACTGTTTATCTGCCATGCCGTAAAACATAGGTACCACCAGGATTTTAGGATACCTTAGCCTTAATCTTTTAGCTTCGCTGATTACAAAATCCACTTCGTTTCCAATCTCAAACATAGGGACAAAATGTGTAAAGTGTTCTTCCGCCCGCTCCAAATCCCAGCCGGCATTCTCTACCAAGCCTTGGACGAATTTTTCTTTTTTGGACATTAGGTTGACCATGCCACAATTATCGTGACCTATTAGCGCTATGGCCTTTACCCCGCCAATGGCAATGGCGTAGGATAATTTAAACTCACTGTACCTTAAATTACCTCCACCCGTACGTAATATGTAGGCAAAATTATCTGGAATATTCAGGTGTTTCCGATAATCCATACACATACCAATTAACAATTCCGCATGCTTGTATTTATCAAAGGAATATTCTAAATTATGATAGCCAAGTAAACTTTCAATGGGAGTACCCCGGTACTCCTCCAAAATACTGTCCCGGGAAGTCACCGGTATCAGGTGTTCCAAGGGTAATTCATTTTTATTGTGCCTTAATTCACTTTTATCGGCATAATTCATTCCCTTTATCCCCTTCCTTGATAATTTAACGATATTAATCCAATTGTGGCAACTCACCTTATTATCCATGGTTGTGACATTTTGTACTAAGTACGTTATTCGACGGCACTCCAATCTAATCCTGCATGAAGATATTTTTTTGTCACTACTGGTTAATTTTTTTTAAATGTTTGTCAAGGACAACATCTGCTTAATCATAGGACTATAGTCCCATCCATTTAAGAATTAAGTCCCATTGTTCCTGAAACTTGAGTCCCATATACTAAAATCGAACCATTTTTAATCCTTGAAAAGGGGTCCATTGAATGAAAATAGTTAATTACACCGAATTGGCGGTAAAGAATATCCTTAATGAGTTGTTTGAAAATTTTAGCGCCAAACCTAATTATTGCGACTGCCAGCTTTGTAAATCCAGAGCGGCGGCAATGGCACTGAACGACCTGCGCCCGCGTTACGTGACCTCGGACGCGGAATTGATGGCCGCCAAGGCCAGTTTCCAATCTCCGTCTGAAAATGCTGCCCTGGTGGCCATTGTTATGGACGCCATTCGCAAGGTTTTAAACGAACCAAAACATAATTTCAAACCGCTGACGCTGGAATAAACACCGCACCTGAGCCATGCTGTTTTATTGAAACCAGGATTTCGCATACTTTGTAGTAATCGGATAGTAGTAGTACTCCCCCGACAGGCTTTTAACAATCGCCACAACAGCAAAAATCGCATAGATAATTCCCAGTATGGCCAGCGGTATAACCAGAAGCAATCCAATCAACAGCAAGCACGAAATTCCCACCACCAGGCCAAGTATTATAGAAATAATGTGCATTGCCAGCGCCTCTCTGGCGTGGTGGTTGACATATTCGTCTTCTTTTCTAAATAGATATATTACCAGCGGAATAATAATCGGCATTCCAATAAACAGTGAACCATGACAAAGAGCGCTAAGCAGCTTGCTTTCTGATGAAACCATTGAACACCTCTTTTGTTATAAGTAAAAAATTAAACACACTAATAAGTAAAGCCACCCGGTTAAAAAATTAACACCGGGCTGTATTTTTTTAACCACCTCCTGCGGCTTTGGTAGTCAGGCATAACAGCTTCAACCTGTTCCCAAAATTGTTTTGAATGGTCGCGCTTTTTCAAATGACATAATTCATGCACAATAACATAATCAATAACTTCGGGTGGAGCCATAACCAGATTGCAATTAAGATTAATATTGCCGCTGCCGGTACAACTGCCCCAGCAAGTTTTCTGCATCTTTATCTTAACTCCGGTAGGATTGACCCCCATAAATCTGGCATAGTTTTGAATTCTTGGCATTATAATATTATTAGCACATAGCCGGTACCATTCCAGCAAAATCCTGCGAGTCTCATCCGCTTTTTCGGCTCCGGTAAGACCGGTTTGGCACGGGACTAGCATTTCCCCGTTCAAAAGCTTAATTGCACCAACCCCCTCGGTCACCTTAAGCGAGTATCTTCGGCCCAGGAAAAAAAAATTATCACCATCACCAAAGGTCCGGGGTAACGGGCATCCGGCCAATTCCGACAGTAAATCAAGCTGTCTGAAGATCCAATCGGCTTTTGATTTTAGAATATGCTTTAAGTTATATGTATGACAATGTCCGGGAACCGTAACCAACACACCTGAGCAAGCACAAACAGTTATTCGGATTGTTTTAGCCCGGCTGCTTTTGATGACGGTAAAAACAACTTCACGGTTACCTATATTCAACTTGGGCAAAAAATCACCAACTTAAAAATCAAGCCCCAAACAGGAAACTTAATTAAGAATAGCGGTATGGCAGGAAAAAAACTGGTTTTTGTCTAATATAATTATATCATTCATTTTGAAGAGAGGGATATTTTTTGCAGGAACTTGTATATTTGAATGGCTGGACAGGCACATTTGATGAAGCGACAATATCTGTCAATGATCGCGGTTTCAACTTTGGAGACGGTATTTATGAAGTCGTGCGGGTTTATGAGAGCCGATTATTTGCCATGGACGACCACCTTGATCGCTTGGAACGGAGCGCCAAGGCAATTGACCTGGATCTCCCCTGGCAAAAACAGGAACTAACTGCCATTACCGAAGAACTACTGGCCGAAAGCGGGATCAGTGAGGCCATGGTATACATCCAGGTGTCCAGGGGGACTGCTCATAGAAATCACATTTACAACGAAGAAATCAAACCCAATATCCTGGTTACGGTAAGATCGGTGCCGGAGCGTTCACCGGCAATGTATCAAAATGGAGTAAAGTTAATTACTCAACCGGAATTCAGATGGCAAATGTGCCATGTTAAATCAATTTCGCTGCTCGGCAATGTTCTGGCCAAAAACAGGGCCCACCGCGCCGGCGCGGCAGAAGCTGTTTTTGTTCATCCGGACGGAACGGTAACCGAGTGTTCCGCCAGCAACATTTTTATTTATTCAAACGGCCAATTGCTCACCCACCCTGCGGACAACAAAATTCTGGCGGGCATAACCCGCAAGCATGTGCTCGCAGCGGCTGAGTCACTAAACCTACCATTTGCCGAGAAACCTTTTAAAATCAATGAGCTGATGAAGGCGGAAGAGGTTTTCTTTACCGGTACTATAGTTGAGCTTGTACCTGTGGTTGAAGTGGACGGGCAGTCCGTTGCAGGAGGCAAACCGGGACCTGTAACCGCAAAACTACATCAGGAATTTACCTCCCTGAGAAAATAAAAAAAACCTAAAAAATGGGGAGGCTTTATATTAAACAGTTTAAAGGGGGGATACATAACCAGCACGGCTGAAGCTTCAGCCATATTGCCAGTGATTCCGGTAGTACCGGGGCCTGACCCCGCACACACCTACCGCAAGGAGTCAGTGGCAGGTAACCGGGGTCAGCCCTCCCTGCACACTCCAGACTCCTGAGTAACTCCAAAAATAATAGGAGGTTATGAAAGAGTGAAACTATTCAAACGCGGTTTTTTGGTTTTAGCTATTTTTTCTCTTTTGGCAATGCTTTTGACCGGCTGCGGCGCCAAGCAGCAGGCCGGGGAAAACAATGAGCAAAGCGAGCAGGCTGAAAAAGTGTTTGTTAATATCGCAACCGGCGGTACCGCCGGCGTTTATTACCCCCTGGGCGGCGCTATGGCTGAAATACTGAACAAAAACATTGATGGGGTTAATGCCACGGCCCAAAGCACAGGAGCATCCGTAGCCAATATCAACATGTTAAAAGACGGCAGCGTACAAATGGCTTTTGTGCAAAATGACATCGCCTATTATGCCGCTAACGGCACCGAAATGTTTAAGGACCAAAAAGTCGAAGGATTAAAGGGCCTTGCCACTCTCTATCCGGAAACTATACAGATTGTGACTCTGGACAAAACCGGCATTAATAGTATCGCCGACCTTAAAGGTAAAAGAGTTGCCGTAGGCGCAGCGGGAAGCGGCACCGAGGCCAACGCCCGACAGATTTTAAACGCCTCGGACATCACCTATGATGATATTACCGTTCAGTATCTTTCCTTTGCCGAAGCGGCGAGCAACCTTAAAGACGGCAATGTGGACGCGGCATTTGTTACTGCCGGTTTCCCGACTGCAGCCATCCAGGATATTGCGGCACAGCATAACGTGGTTTTATTACCTGTGCCTGGTGATGTTGCTGATAAGCTAATGCAGGATTATTCATTCTATACCAAGGTTACTATTCCCGCCGGAACCTATCCCAAACAGGACAGTGACGTGGAAGCTGTATCCGTAATGTCCATGCTGGCGGTAACCGACGCGATGGATGAGCAGTTGGCTTATAATATTGCCAAAGCCATCTACAGCAACCTCGACGCGCTAAAAGCAGCGCACTCGGTGGGCGCTATGATAACCAAAGAAAAAGCTCAGGAAGGTATGTCTATTCCTCTGCATCCCGGCGCCGAAAAATTTTTTAACGAATAAATTCAACTAGCTTATTAGGAGGTGACCGGGTTCCGGAATCTCCGGAACCCGGTTTTATGAAAAATAAAAATAGGCAGCGAACCCGGACGGTTTTTGTAATTACAGCATTGATTTTTTTAGCATTATTGTTCCTGGTAAAGCTGCCGTTTTTGGTTATCCAGAACCAAAGTGGAAAAAACATTCTAACCTTTTCCACTTTAACAAACAAATCTTTTAGCTATAATTATATTCATTCAGTGCAAAAGACACCTTGCGCTGAAAACTTTATCGTATCCAACAACCGGCTTGTGCTTACTTCTACTGTTTATAAATCCCTCGGCGTGGGGCTGCCTTTTTCTCCGGACGATGGTAAGCTAATGAACGACAACGGAAATTTCGTTTTAACCGGATTAAACAGATCTTACCGGGAAATTAATTTCAGGGCCATGCCGGTCGCAGCGCAGGAGCTAATTGTAAAGGGCAAGGAATATCAACTAAACGATTATTTTGCACCGGGAGCTTTAATTAGTGTAAAAATAACAAATTATACTCCGGTGCAAATATTACTGGCAAAAATCTAGACTATAACGGTAGATGGTCCTCCGGTCGAGTGCAGGCACTGTTTACCATAGAAAGGAGGTACCTCTTGGCAGACAATAAAGTAAATCCAAATAACGAATCAATTGACTTGCAAGAATTTATGGCCAAGTACGACCGGGAGTCGGATTACCGACGTCTTAAAGGCGTAATGGCGCGGGTTATCGCCGCCATTGCCATCACCTTTTCCATATTTCAGCTTTACACAGCTTTATTGGGTATTTTGGACGCTCACATCCAGCGTGCCATACACCTATCCTTTGCCCTGGCGCTTGTTTACCTGCTTTACCCAACCCGTAAAAAGTGGCCCCGGGACAAGCTGCACTGGTTTGACTGTTTGCTGGCCATTACAGCGGCAGCCACTCCAATATACATTGTTTACTTTTATAAGGAACTGGTGCTCAGGGCCGGCACGGTTACCACCGCCGACATGGTAGTTGGCATACTGGGCGTCTTCTTAGTTATGGAGGCTGCCAGGCGGGTGGTGGGCTGGCCTATTGTTATCGTAGCCAGTTTATTTCTGGCCTATGCCTTTGCCGGGCCTATCATCCCGGGCATCCTGGCGCACCAGGGCGTTGACACACCGCATTTGGTGGGCCACCTGTTCTTTACTACCGAAGGTATTTTTGGAATCCCCCTGGGAGTTTCCTCAACCTTTATTTTTCTGTTTATCCTTTTCGGAGCCTACCTCGAAAAGACCGGATTGGGCAAGTTTTTTATTGACCTTGCCAATGCAGTGGCCGGGTGGGCCAGCGGCGGGCCGGCCAAGGTGGCCGTACTTTCCAGCGGCTTGATGGGTACTGTTTCAGGCAGTTCTGTAGCTAACGTGGCGGGAACCGGAAGTTTTACCATTCCCATGATGAAAAGCCTTGGCTACAAACCTGAATTCGCGGGCGCTGTTGAGGCGACCGCTTCCACCGGCGGCCAGTTGATGCCGCCGATTATGGGTGCCGCAGCCTTTTTAATGGCTGAATTCGTGGGTATTCCTTACATTGCAATTGTAAAGGCAGCAATCATACCGGCTCTTCTTTACTTCACCGGCATTTGGATCGGTGTGCACCTGGAAGCCAAAAAGAATGGCCTTAAAGGTATTCCCAGGGAGCAACTGCCTAAAATAGGCAGAATCATCATGGAACGCGGACATCTGGCCATTCCGCTAATAGTAATCGTATACCTATTGGTAACCGGGTACACCCCAATGAGGGCGGCCCTTTGGGCCATTCTGCTGGCCATTCTGGCTTCAATGCTGCGCAAGTCCACCCGCATTTCAGCCTATGACGTAGTTAAAGGTTTGGAAAACGGCGCCCGCAGCGCTCTGGGTGTGATTATTGCCTGCGCCACAGCCGGTATTATTATTGGCGTGGTAACCAAAACCGGTCTGGGCCTCAAACTGGCCTCGGCCCTGATCGATCTGGCCCACGGTCAATTACTGCCCACGCTATTCTTTACCATGATATCCTCAATTCTACTCGGCATGGGAGTGCCTACTACAGCAAACTATGTTATTACTTCAACCATTGCCGCTCCGGCGATAATTCAGCTGGGCGTTCCCATTCTGGCGGCTCATTTGTTTGCCTTTTATTTTGGAATTGTGGCAGATGTTACTCCGCCTGTGGCTCTGGCGGCATTTGCCGGGTCCGGCATAGCCCGGGGCAACCCCATGAAAACAGGGGTCAATGCTTTTAAACTGGCCATAGCAGCCTTTCTGGTCCCGTACATTTTTGTGTATTCCCCCGGCTTGCTGATGATTGATACGACAGTCCCCATGATCCTGCTGATAACAGCCACGGCCCTGGTTGGAATGGTGGGGATCGGGTCTGCAGTTTCAGGTTATTTGATTACAACAACCAAATGGTATGACCGGATAATGCTTTTTGCCGGCGGTTTGATGCTGATAAAACCTGGCAGCGTCACAGACCTGATTGGATTAGGCTTGCTTGTCGGTGCTTATCTGCTGCAAGTAATGAGAAAACGGCATAATAAGAAGTTTTCAGTACCAAATAATTTAACTCAGTAAACGGATAGTTTATTAAAGATAAGCATAGCGGGGAAAGGTGAGAGCCTGCCCCGCTATGCTTTTTTAGTAATGCGCTATAGCCATGACAGAAAAAAAAGCCCCCTGATCGAGGACTCAGTATAATTATAAAGAAGACTTGGTTCAGATGGGGTTTTGACCCCAACTGAACCTTAGTCGCACTTATTTCGAGATTACAGGCTGTGCGGAGATCAATTAAATTACCTTATCTCAAAGTTCCAGCCATTAACTCCTATTCCTTTGAAACTGTTGCCAGCCTCATCTTCAATAATACCTCTGGGAATAATAACACTATATTCACCGTCTGCCAAAGCTTTGTCAAATTTAATAACCAATTCATCATCCTTTAGCTCAATATCATCTGGAGTTACTTCATTGTTATCATTGAAAATTGTTATCTTATCTGCATAATCTTCATCATCGTCGGCCCATTGCACATTCTCGTCAAATCTGGCAGTGAGCTCATAAACACTTCCGACAACAACATCATTGTCCCTGGGGTCCAAACCTCTCGAACCATCAATTTTCGGGGCAGTATTATCTTCATCCTCAGCAGTGGTGAAATTCCAATCGCTGTCGTCAATACCTTCAAAACTATTTCCGTCTTTGTCTTCAATGATGTTACGAGGTATATAAACGGTATATTCGCAATCAGTTTCCAGTCCATCAGCTAAATAAATGATCAGTTTCTTGCCGGTTATGTCTACATCCTTAATTTCCACTGTTTGATCATCGGTTTCGTTGGTAATTTCAATCTTGGATTCCACGTCACTTTCGGATTTGACAGCCTGGATATTTTCATCAAAATTTGCCACTAATTGCTTCAGGCCGATTTCAACATCCTTTGCACCGTCCTTGGGGCTTAATCCTGCAATTTCCGGTGCGTTACTATCTTCCTCAAAGGTACTAAAGTTCCAATCGCTGGCTCGAAGGCCTCCAAAATTATTTCCGTCTTCGTCTTCAATGATGCCGGACCGAATATAAACGGTATATTCGCAATCAGCTTCCAGCCCATCAGCTAAATAAATGGTCAGTTTCTTGCCGGTTATGTCTACATCCTTAATTTCCACTGTTTGATCATCGGTTTCGTTGGTAATTTCAATTTTAGATTCCACGTCACTTTCGGATTTGACGGCCTGGATATTTTCATCAAAAGTTGCCACGAGTTGCTTCAGGCCAATTTCAGCATCCTTTGCGCCATCTTTGGGGCTTAATCCTGCAATTTCCGGTGCATCACTGTCCTCATCTTCATCGTCATTGTTGTTTTCCCCATCTTGTGCCGATACAACAATAGCTTTGCGGGTTGGATTAAGCACTAACGTTACATAGTCGCCTTCTTCAATGTCATCCAAATCCGCTGCTTCACCGTCTACAAAAATGGCGGCGTCATCAGCAACCTGAATCATCATCTCGCCGGCATTAGCAGTTAACATAATATAAGCGGGGTCGCTGGGAAGAACGTCCTTAACTTCGCCACTAATATAACCAAATTTGTTATTTAGTGAAAACACGCTCTGGCACTTAAACAGCATCGAGGCAATCTCAGATCTTTTAACCGTATTCAGCGGGCCGAATATATTTCCGGGATAGCCGTTAATAACCTTGTTTTGGGCCATAAAAGCCACGTATTTCTTGGCGTAACCGGGAATTTTACCGGAGTCGGCAAAGGTTAGATTAGCTGCGGAAACATCATCGTTTTGAGCTCGTCCGAGCCAAACCGCCACCTCGTATCTTAAAGCGGGTTTGCTGAAATCAAGCTCCTCTGCTTCCTCCTCAGTAATTATCCCTTTGTCGATGGCCAGGGCCACTGTATCCTTAGCCCAATCCGGGCAATCTGCAGCGGCTTTAAGTGCTGCCTTGCTGGGGTCTCCCCCTTCCAAACCAAGTGCCCTCATCAACATAACCAGGCTCTCACTCCGGCTGACTTCACTTTGCGGGTAATAGTTACCATCGGCGTAACCTTTGATAATTCCTTCCTTTTGCAATGCCGTTACCGGTTCGACGGCCCAGTGGTTCCTGACGTCGTTCATCATCTGAAAATTAATCTTTTTGGCCTGGCCCGGCGGGGTCTTTTTCTGCTTGGCCAGGGCATCAGGAGGGGCGGTTAACACCGACAGTGACAGCACCGCCACCATTAGGACTCCTCCACAAAAATACTTAAACTTACCTTTCAAAAACATCACTCCCCTGTGTTTTTTGGCGCGGTTTTAACCGTCAATTTTAGGTACGCAGGAGACCCGTATTTTGGCAGGTCGCCAGGGGTAACCAATCATTATTTTTTTGAATAGTTTTAATCAGATGGACGAAGAACCCCTTTTCCAACTTGCTTCTAGGAGGTGAATCCGAATACACCCGCCTTTAATACAAGCGGGTGTCAACGGAAAAGGAGTTGATATATTTGTCCGGTCAAGAGTCAACAGCTTCCTGGCGGGATATAATCTCGTTTCCCCTGGGAGGGAGACAGTCTAAGCCAAGGGATTGCGGTTTGACAATGGTTATTGACAAAGGTATGGGAATCGGTGAAACGAGAGATCTGCTGCAAATAAACTATGAGCACATAGATTTTATCAAGCTTGGCTTTGGAACACCGGCGCTATATGCAGCAGGCACCCTGGAGGAAAAGATTCAACTGGCGCGATCTTACGATATTGAGATATATCCCGGGGGTACCTTCATGGAAGTAGCCATTATGCAGAATAAAACGAGAGAATTCCTATGTAAGTGCAAGTCCCTTGGTTTTACGGCCGTTGAAATAAGCGACGGTACAGTTTTTATCAGCCAGGAGGTGAGAGAACAAGCAATTTTCATGGCGGCGGAAATGGGTTTTAGAGTTTTAACCGAGGTCGGCAAAAAAAACAACGGACCCGAATTATCAGTGCATACACTGGCCACCCAGGCTATGAGGGATCTGGAAAAAGGCTCTTACAAAGTAATCCTGGAGGGCAGAGAATGCGGGATAAACGTTGGCCTGTACGACCAAAACGGGCAGATGGCGAGAAAAGATTTAAAGGTACTGCTGGAGTATATAGACGACCCGGCGCTGATTATCTGGGAAGCACCGCTTAAAAACCAGCAGCAAGACCTGATTGAAAAGTTCGGACCTAATGTCAACCTGGGTAATATCCAACCACAGGAAGTCCTGGCAGTAGAAGCCCTCAGAGTGGGCCTGCGGGCAGATACCCTGCAATTTGTAGCCAATCTTGAGGATATGAACATATAAATACCTGTAATTGGTAATACGCAAATCGGTGGTGGCATATATTAACATATAATAACTACTCAGGAGTCAGAATGAAAGAACTCTACTGAATTCTGACTCCTGAATTCTAATTTAAGCGAGGCGAGAGGAATGAACGGAGTTCTCATCTTGGTCGCTCTGCTTCTCATAGGAATCATTGCCCGCTCCAATTTAATTGCCACCGCCGCCTGCGTATTGCTGATAATTAAATTCGCTAACTTAAATTTTATTTTACCCTTGCTGGAAAAAAGAGGCCTCGAAGTGGGCCTGTTGTTTTTGTTACTGGCTATACTGGTACCTGTAGCAAAAGGCGAGATTAGCGAAAAGGACCTTTTAATGACTTTCACTTCGTTACCTGGTGTGCTGGCGCTAATCGGGGGAGCACTGGCAACACATTTAAATGGAGAAGGACTGAAGCTGCTGCAGATAGATCCTGAATTAATTTTCGGGCTGCTGATAGGATCTGTATTCGGCATTGTCTTTTTGGGCGGCATCCCGGTTGGCCCGCTGATGGCAGCTGGCCTGACTGCATTATTTTTGGAAACAATACACCTGTTCAAGTGATCCGGCAAGGTCTAAGGATTTAAGTATCTCCAACAGCACACCGGGAAGCGGCGCTTTAAATTCCAGGTAACGAGTCTCACGAGGGTGTATAAACCCCAGCAGATAAGCGTGTAAAAACTGGCCTGCCAGATCGAAATGGGGCCGTGCCGGACCGTAACGCGCATCGCCCGCCAACGGGTGGCCAATATGTGCTAAATGCACCCTGATCTGGTGTGTGCGGCCAGTCTCCAGGCGCAGCTCCAAAAAAGTGTAATCGCCTGCTCTGCCCAGGACCCTGTAATGGGTAATGGCATTTTTTGAGTTACGACTGGTGACAGCCATCTTTTTTCTATCCCTGGGGTCACGGCCTATGGGTGCGTTAATAATACCCTGATCAAATTGCATCGAACCGTGGGCCAAAGCAAGATAACCCCGGGCGACGGTATGCTCCTTCAATTGATCCGCCAGACGCTCATGGGCCAGGTCATTCTTGGCTGCCATCAAAAGTCCTGAGGTATCTTTGTCAATGCGATGGACAATGCCCGGCCTGAGCACCCCGTTGATGCCTGAGAGATCACGGCAATGATAAAGTAAAGCATTCACCATAGTGCCGTAAAAGTTGCCTTCCGCCGGGTGCACAACCATGCCTCTGGGCTTGTTAATTACTATCACATCTAAATCCTCATAGTAAATGTCCAGTTGAATTTGTTCCGGCAGCACCTGAAGCTCCGTGGGTGGCGGTATTTCCACCGCGATCTCGTCGCCTTCCTTTAAGCGGTAATTGGCCCGAGCTTCTATACCATTGACTTTAACCAATCCCTCACCGATTAATTTTTGAATATATGAACGGCTTAAATTATTACCGGAAGAAGTTACGTAAACATCTAATCGCTGGCCCGCCCTGTTGTTGTCAACATGGTAAATCTCATTATTCCGCACCAGAATCAATCCTTTGCTTTTCCTCTTTATCATTTCGCCAGACATCCAGTATCAGCAGCAGTGCGCCAATAACAATGGCTGTGTCAGCCAGGTTAAAAACCGGCCAAACCCGGAAGTCTAAAAAATCTATCACCCGGCCAATGCGAATCCGGTCAATCAGATTGCCAATAGCGCCGCCGGATATTAAACCCAGCGCTGTGTGGGCCCAAACCCACTCCCCGGGCAAATACCTGTATCCAACCATTATCCCTATTACTACAATAATTGATACCAAGATAAAAAATTCTGTTTTATTGGCCAGCAACCCAAAAGCAGCTCCGGGATTCAAAACATATGTTATAAAAAAAACCGGAGACAGCACCGCAATGGACTGCCCCTGTGCCATGGTGGACGTTATCACGTATTTGGAAATCTGATCAGCCAAAAGTGTTAATATACCGAACGCCACAAACCGCAAAACCGTTATCCCTCCCCAAAGTAACAACTACATGATATAATACCACATGTTACAGGCTAAAAAACCACCGATCAGGTAAAAAGGAGTGGATCTGTTGTTTTACTGGATTCCCGCTATAGCCTGGATGGCTTTTATCTATTACCTGTCTGGAAGGACAGGAGCGGAACTTGGTTCTATTTTCCCTTTTATTGAAGATTTCAACCCGGGCCATATACTGGCCTATTTCATCCTGGCTTGGCTTGTTTTATGGCCTTTACGGATAAATAACTTCTCCCGCCCTTACCTTGCAGCATTTCTTCTATGCCTGTTTTACGGCATCAGCGACGAAATTCACCAGCATTTTATACCGACCCGAACCCCGGATGTATATGATCTGCTCAGGGATCTATCGGGTGCGTCAATAGCCCTTATGATCAATTATTTCTTAGTTGCTAGAAAGAATGGAGAACATGAGAGTGAATAGTTGTATTAATTAACATTCTAAGTTTTCGCAATTTTAAAATTATTAGAAAAGAAGGAATTTCTGAAAATTAAGAAGAATAATTAAGCAATTAATCAGACAAATACACCTAAAAGGAGGGCTATTTTGTTATGCGGGACGTGGTAATAGTCGCGGGTACCCGTACCCCGATTGGTGATTTTGGTGGTTCACTGCGGACGGTAACGGCCGGCAAACTGGCTGTGGTAGCGATAAAAGAAGTAATTAAAAGGGCTGGAATTGAAGCGGGAGAGATCGATGATGTCATCCTGGGTTGCTGTGTGCAGAGCAGTGAGGAGCCGAACGTAGGGCGTACAGCAGCGCTTATGGCCGGCTTGCCGGACAGTGTTACCGGCATGACCATACAAAGGCAATGTGCATCCGGTCTTCAGGCCATTATTTCCGGGTGCCAGCAAATACAGACCGGCGACTCGGAAATCGTCCTGGCCGGTGGTACCGAAAGCATGAGCACCGCTCCTTTTTTACTTAAAAAAGCCCGCTGGGGTATGCGCCTGCAGCACGGGCAAATAACCGATGCGTTATGGGAAACCTTAACTGACCCTATCCATGGCATCTTGATGGGTGAAACGGCAGAACGGCTGGCAGAAAAATATGGAATATCCAGGGAAGAGCAGGATATCATCGCTTTCCGCAGTCATCAAAACGCTTTAAACGCCATTAATAAAGGCTACTTCGCGGAAGAAATAGTCCCGGTGCCGGTGCCCCAACGCAAGGGTGACCCGGTACTGGTGAACAGGGATGAGCACCCCAGGGACGACGTAAACCTGGCCAAGCTTTCCAAGCTGCCTCCCGCTTTTAGAAAAAATGGCACGGTAACAGCGGGTAACGCCTCGGGTCTTAATGATGCCGCAGCGGCAGTTATCATAATGTCCGAAGAAAAGGCACGTCAGAAGGGACTTAAACCGCTGGCCCGAATAGTCAGCCACGCCAGAGCGGGAGTTGAACCCGACCTCATGGGCTACGGTCCGGTGCCGGCCATAAAGAAGGCTCTCCAAAGAGCCAACCTTACGCTGGCTGATATTGACCTGATTGAACTAAATGAAGCTTTTGCCGCCCAATATTTAGCCTGCGAAAAGCTGCTGGATTTAAACCGGGAGCAAGTTAACGTCAACGGCAGCGGAGTCGGGCTTGGCCACCCGGTTGGCTGCACCGGCACCAGGATCACAGTCACCTTACTGCATGAAATGGTCAGGCGCAACGCTCATTACGGACTGGCCTCCCTTTGCGTTGGCGGAGGTATGGGCGTTGCCCTGATCGTAGAAAGGGAGGTATAAACTATGTCAATAAAAATTATCGGAGTTATTGGGGCTGGCACCATGGGCGCCGGGATCGCCCAGGTTTCGGCAGCTGCCGGTTATGATGTGGTTATGAGAGATGTCACCGAAGAATTCGTTAATCGCGGCAGGTCCGTAATTGAAAAAAACCTGGCCCGCAGTGTCAGCAAACAAAAAATGAGCCAGGAACAGGCAGATGCTTTAATAGGCAGGATCAAGTGCACAACCAAATTAGACGATCTGGCTGAATGCGACTTTGTTATCGAAGCTATTATTGAAAAAATGGCATTGAAAAAAGAACTCTACAGCGAGCTGGATAAAATCTGTAAGCCCGAAACAATCTTTGCCTCCAATACCTCCGGTTTAAGTGTTACGGAAATGGCTGCGGTAACAACCAGGCCCGGTAAATTCATCGGCATGCATTTCTTTAACCCGGTACCGGTTATGAAACTGGTTGAAATCATTAGGGCTGCGGAGACAGACGATGAAACAGCAGCGGTTACCCGGGAACTGGTCCGCAAAATGGGCAAAGAGCCGATAATGGTTAACGAAGCGCCATTGTTCGCCGTCAACCGCATTCTTGTACCAATGCTTAACGAAGCCATGTTTGTCTTAATGGAAGGGGTAGCCTCAGCAGAAGATATTGACAAGGGCATGCAACTGGGCGCCAACCATCCCATTGGCCCCCTGGCTTTGTCAGATCTGATCGGCCTGGACACCCTGCTGATGGTTTGCGACACATTGTATAATGAAACCGGCGATTCAAAATACCGCCCTTGCCCCCTGCTGCGTAAACTGGTCAGGGCGGGACACTTAGGCAGAAAAACCGGCCGTGGTTTTTATAAGTATTAAGTCAGGAGTCAGGAGACAGGAGTCAGGAGTAATTAATGAGAGAACGGTTTATCGTCTCGAAGTGTTTTAGAATTCTGACTACTGAATTCTGAATACAATTTAATTTATTAGTTATATCCAGGAGGGAAGATAAATGGAGGACAATCAAAGGCTAAACCCTCAAGAGAATGATTTTTCCCCGGTTGCCAGCCACAGGTTTGCTATGCGACAGTTGGAAAATGCTTTGTATGAGCATTCCGATGTTGAAGAGGTGGCAGCGTTTTTCATTCCCGAGGAAAAAGGTCACGAGACACTTGTAGCATTTATCGTACCACGTGATGATGATTTAACTGAAGAGGCGATCATGCAATTTTTAACCCAAAGCGGGCAATTGGAACAGGAAAACTTGCCCGGAGCTGTAAAATTTGTTCCCAGAATTCCCAAGTCGCCAAGCGGAAAAGTACTTAAGCTTAGACTACTGGAAGATATCTGTACCTGATTACTCACTTCCCTAAAGTCCGGTTAAAAAAACCTGCGAAAAATCGCAGGTTTTTTAATTTTTAATGATTACCCGGGCAAAATATAAAGGACCGGGGGGTGTAAATTGTCCCGGCCTAAATATATGCAAAGTCTGCGGCCAACCACAGACTAAGGAGAGTTAGCCTTGGAGACTGCATGCGTGCTTTGTAACTCCTTGGAGACCATCGCCATTGAGTGCCATTGTGGCTCAATTATGCGGGATAGCGGTCCGGTAGCGGATTATAGCGGTCCTTACAGCCCTTATTTTAACATGAGCTTTGAAAATAATTGCTGCTATCACCTTTTTACTTGTCCCGCATGCGGCTGTGACCGTGTTATAGCTATTCCACTTGTTGCCCTCTAAGGTAATATTAAACTGTGGAATATCGGTCTATTATTGCCTCTATCTTTCACCTAAAAACATTTCCGGCATAATATAAATATAAAGTTGTTGGTGAAAGGGGGACAATAATAATTGTCTAATGGAATAACTAAAAATCCCTACATCCTGTTCTTAATCTTTATTCTGTTAATTCTTAGTACTGATAAGAGCGCCGATGAAAAACTCGGTTTTCTCAGAGGCATTGTTGATCAAACGTCCCGGTCTTTAAGCACGCTAAGGGAAGGCATTAATTCCATGCAAATGAGCTTTGAGCATGCTCATGCGCTGTTTACGGGTTCTGCCGAAAAAACAGGTGAAACCGAATAAGTATTATCCATGAATAAGAGCCGGCAGACACTTGGTACACACCCAGATGCTTTTACCTTCCCTACGGCAGGGCAAAACCGGCACCTGGTCTTCGTTACGACCGCAATTAAAACATACCTGGGGAAGATAGCTCCCCGGGTTTTGTTTTACCTGCTCCTCAACTGCACTTTCGTCAAAATCAGGCGCTTCTCTGGTTTCAACACTCAGTGCACCCTGTGGACAGGTCCCAATGCAAAAGCCCGCGCCATCGCATAAAGCTTCATTTTTCACCTTGGCCTTGCCGTTTTCAATAGTAATAGCTCCTTCCACACAGGGGCTTACGCAAACCCCACAGCCGTTACATTTTTCTTCGTCTATTTTTACTATTTGTCTTCTGGCCATCTGAATCACCTCACAAATATTTTGCACTTTAATTATATGTAATATTGGAGGAATTTAAAGTTAGCCATCTCGCAGCATAAGTGTGATTTTAATCACGCTCGCAGGAAATAATTAAGCACTTTCAGTACGGCTTCAATTACGTCTTCTGCGTCATTGTCGGTCATTGCCGGGTAAAGCGGCAAGGTTAAAAGTTTGTGATAAAGGTCTTCGGCCTTGGGGCACAGACTGGTGTCCAGCGTGCAAATGTCAGGGTGGCCGATCCATAAATAATATGGATGCAGAAACACAGGCAAGTAGTGCACACCCACCTCAATATTTTCAGTTTGCAAAGCGTCGAATATTTCCCTTCGTGATACCTTTAAATATTCCGTGCGCAAAGCCATAACGTAATAATGCCAGGTCGAACGTCCGCGGCTGTTTTGTTCCGGCAGGAATATGGCAGGATGACCGGAAAACGCCCGGTTGTACCTGCCCGCAATATTGGCGCGCCTGCCAATAAATCCATCAGCTCTGCTTAGTTGAGAAACACCCAGCGCCGCCTGCATCCCGGTCATACGGTAATTATAGCCCCGGTCCTGCATTTCCACAGTCCAGGGACCTTCCGGCTTAACTTGCCTTTGGGAATCATAAATCATCCCGTTTTCCCGGAACATGGTCAGCCATTGGTAAAGTTCTTCCGAATCAGTTGTCACCATCCCACCTTCCCCGGTATAACAATTCTGCGGTGAGCTAAAACTAAAAACAGTAAGGTCACTAATAGAACCGATCTTTTGGCCTTCATATTCACCACCCAAAGCATGGGCGGCATCTTCTATGATAACAAGATCCTTCGCCCGGGCCAGTTCCTGCAGTGCGTCCAGTTGGCACGGATTACCGGCGTAATGCACAGGTATCAGCGCTTTGGTGCGGTCACTAATCTTCATTGCAACCATCTCGGGATCTATATTAAAGGTAGCGGGATCTATATCAGCGAAGGTATGTATCCCCCCCTGGTAAAGAATACAGTTTGAAGTTGACGGGTGAGTAAGGGGTGATGTAATTACCTCTTCCATATGCCCCACGGCGGCGGACATCAGGGCAATGTGCAGCCCGGCTGCACCGGAAGAAACCGCCACAGCGTACCTGGCGCCGGTATATGCAGTCATTGCCTGCTCAAACAGGGAAACCGCTTCACCGCTGCCAAGTTTTCCACCACGCAGGACTTCCGTTACTGCGTTTATGTCATTATCGTTTAATACTGATTTGGCCATGGGCAGCACTTTTTCCCTTACCGGCCGTCCTCCTGCTACTGCTGGCTTATTTTTCATTATATTGGCTTTTTTCAGCCGTTCCCCCCCAAAACTTTAATATATTCTAACAAAGGCAAATATTTTTATGTTTAAGGTAATGCTAATACTATATAAGCATAATTATTTTAGTTATAATCATCGGGAGCATTATATTATGATCAAAAAATATTTATTTATCGCTTTCGCTTTAGCCGGCTCCCTTCTTTTCATGAGTATTTTCGGCAGCTTTAAATTAAATATTGACGCGCTGCAATTCAGGGTAGCCGTCCAAGCCTATGGAGGAGGTTACACCGAAGTGGCAATCCCTCCGCTAGGCACTGTTCGCGCTAAAACCCATGCTACCCCGGTACTGATAAATATACGCCTGGATAATATCGATCCCGAAGCTTTAAAGAATTTGCTGGGTGAGCTTCCGGAACGAAATGAGCTGATACAGCGCGGCAAAACCGCCCTAAAAAAGGCGGCTGTTTTGTTTGTTTTAAAACTGTTTTTTCTGGCGGTAATAGGCGGCGCCTTTGGTGTATATATCTTCCGCCCGGGAACCCCAAAAAAATACGCCGCCGGATGTCTGGCCGGACTGCTGCTGGCGGCCTCCCTGATGACCGGAACCTATTATTCGTATAATACAGAAGCTTTCCGAAATCCACAATACCAGGGTGTATTGCGGATGGCACCCTGGATGGTAAATTTGGCCCAGGAGACCGTTGGGAAATTGGAAACCCTTAGCGAGCAAATGAAACATATCGCCTCAAATCTTAACACACTTTATGCGCGAGTTGAAAGTCTTCAGCCCCCTGACGGGCATGAGTTTGACTTTCAAATACTACATATCTCGGATTTGCATAATAACCCGGCCGGGATTGATTTCGCGCTAAGGATAGCTGAATTATTTAAGGTTGATATGATCATTGATACCGGCGACATCAGTGACTTCGGCACCCCCCTGGAAGCAGTGCTGCTGGACCGTCTAACCCGGGTTAAAGTTCCTTATCTATTTATTGCAGGCAATCATGATTCACCAACTATTGTGGAAAAAATGGCATCACTGCCCCAGGTCAGAGTTATTAACGGGCTAATCAGAATCAACGGCATTTTATTTTATGGCGCCCCTGACCCGGCTTCGTCAAGCACCTCTGTCATTCCACCGGACCTCAGCGCCATCCCCCGCTTTTCCAGACAAATTGAAGCGAAACTGGAGCAGGTGCCCGGCGGAGTCGATATATTATTGCTGCATAATAACAGGATGGCTTATTCCCTTGCCGGAAAGGCGCCCCTGATACTATTCGGGCACAACCACCAGCTAGCGGTAGAACAAGTTCAGGGCAGCATCATGGTCGATGCCGGAAGCACCGGTGCAGCCGGTTTAAGAGGCCTTCAGGCCTTTAAAGTTCCTTACTCGGTGGCACTGTTGCGGCTAAAGCAAACAGAAAACGGAAGGCCGGTAACAATTTCTGTGGATTCCATCTCCGTTGGTAATCTGGAACAAGGATTTACCCTGGAACGCGAAGTATTTAATCAAGACAGCACCAGTGAACAGCAGCAATAAATAATACGTCTCAACTATTCAGCATCTATAACTACATAAGAGCCAGGAGTCAGAATAATAGAACCATGTTAAGGCATTCTGACTCCTGAATTAAAGCTTGTCCATCCATGTTTGATTTATTGTTCCATTTTTTGCTATTGCACCGCTGTAAAACCTATTCAGCTGCCATCCATCACTTACCGGATGGAGATACTTTTCACCGTATACGTCACGCACGTCAAAGTAAAAAATTCTGGTGTGTCCGAGCATAACCAGTATGTCCTTCCCGGGGTATGCGGCAGCGGCTTCAAGGGCTACCTGCTTGCTTTGCTCAACGGCCTGCTTTAATATGTCGTCATTTAAACCAGCCACCCAATTTAAATATTTTAAGTTGTCAATAGCACCAAAAAGATACATCAGTTCCGGCCCTTCACCGGCATAGGTCTGCTGCTCCCGTACGAAATATCTGACATGGTAATCCGAGGATATTATCTGTCCGTATTTATCATTTAGATTTGCTTCAAGTTCCCGGTATGAGGGGGAACTGTCTGTAAATGGCATAATCTGGTTGCCGTTAATCAAACCATTAATGGAAGTGTCAATAAAATACGCCCTGAATATAAGGGTTGCTACCTCCGCCCTGGTGATACCACCATTTGGCCCGAAATCTCCGCCGGGATACCCCCTGACCAGATTGTTTTGCAGTGCCCAAGCTATTGGCAGTCTGCTATCATCGTTAATTTTGTCGTAATCTCTGAAATTTTCCTGCAAGAGCCGGGGATCGGCCTGGTGATAATCCGCTTTTACAGCCTTAACCAGCGCAGTTACAACATCCTGCCTGCTGGCATTATCGTTCGGCCTGAACAAAACCTGACCATTGGTTTGCGTTATGCCGGGGAAATACTGTTGAACCGCTTCCGCGGCAGGGCCAAACCATGCGCCCGCCGGCACATCCGGGTATACACCTTGTAGTTTTTGTGGTTTTAAGCCGGCAACAGCTGCCAGCATAACGGCAAATTCGGGTCTTGTAACCGCTTGATCGGGTTTAAAGGTCCCATCCGGGTAACCGCTGAAAATCCCATGACCGGCTAAGTTGCTGACAGGCTTATAAGCCCAGTGTCCAGTACCCAGATCGGAAAAGACATTTTTATGATCTGCCTGATCGGATGTGTTCGCTAATGCAGGTAAACAAAGAGTGGAAAATTGATATGTAACTGCAAGCAATAAAGTCATTAAAAAAGATAGCGCCCTCTTTTTCAATAACGTCACCTCCCTAAATACATTTAATTAAATTGACGTATGAGAACCAAATTTTGTTTCAATTTTTTAGTCGATTGATTGTACTATATCATGAAATACATGTCCAGATTGCAGGTATTTATCGATAAAACCAGAAACAATATATAACTAACAGGAGTCAGAATTCAGGAGTTAGAATGAGAGAACGGTTTATTATCCCGAGGTGCTCTGAATTCTGAATACCTAATAGTAACAATAATCTTCAAATTTATAATACCAAAGGGAAGGTTACTATAATAGCATTTGAATAACATTTGTATACCTTCTCCAAATTTTATAAGGAGAGTGATTTGATTGCCCATCGCACAAAAAATAGAAGGTTTTTTATCCTCTTCCTCCTGGATTCGCCGCATGTTCGAGGAGGGTGAGAAACTACGCAAAATTTATGGTGCAGATAAGGTTTACGATTTTACTCTGGGTAACCCGGACGTTGAGCCACCTGAATCGTTTCACCGTGAATTACTTGAAATCGCCGGTAAACCGGTCCCGGGAATGCACAGGTACATGAGCAACGCGGGATACGTTGAAACGAGACAGGCAATTGCCGGTGTTCTTGCTGAAGAAACCGGCAAAGCCGTTACCCCCGAGCATATCATTATGACTTGCGGCGCCGGCGGCGGATTGAACGTTGTGTTGAAAACGCTGCTTAATCCCGGGGAAGAAGTGGTTGTTCCAACCCCGTATTTTGTCGAATACCGGTTTTACGCAGACAATCACGGAGGTAAAATAAAAGAAGTTGCCAGCGGGAATGACTTTCAGCCTGATCTGGCTGCCCTGGATAACGCTATCGGGCCGCAAACCAGAGTTGTGCTGATCAACTCACCCAACAACCCGACCGGTGTTGTCTATTCTGCTGAAACCCTGGCTGCCATAGGCAGATTGTTGGATAAAAAAGAAAAAGAGCTGGGGGCTCCCATCTACCTGATTTCCGACGAGCCTTACGCTAAAATTGTTTACGACGGGATTACCGTGCCCAGCGTTTTCAATTATATCAAAAATTCAATCATTGTAACTTCTCACAGCAAGGACCTGGCCCTGCCGGGCGAACGAATCGGCTACATCGCCATTAATCCGGATATTCAAGATGCCCCACTTCTTTTTGAAGGCTTTGTGTTTTGCAACCGAACCCTGGGGTTTGTCAACGCTCCGGCATTAATCCAACGACTGGTGACTCCCCTGCAGAGGGAACGGGTTGATGTAAATGAATATCGTGCCAAAAGAGACCTTTTATACAATCATCTTACAGGGCTTGGCTTTGATGTTGTAAAACCCATGGGCGCATTTTACCTGTTCCCCCGCTGCCCCATTGAAGATGATGTGGAATTTGTCCGCACTGCTCAAAAATACAACCTGCTGCTGGTACCCGGCAGCGGTTTCGGAAAACGCGGTTACTTCAGACTTTCTTACTGTATGAACATGCAAATTATCCGCAATTCACTGCCGGCATTCGAGCAGCTGGCTGCTGATTATACCCTTGAAGCTTAAAAACCATACTTTTTCTTCTTGGTCGTCAAATTATTGGGTGGGGTCTTATAAGGATTTTCCCGCAGGGCCTCACCCTCTTTGTCTTTGTCCCACAGCCCTTGCGGTGATTCCTCTTGCACCAGCTCATGTTTATAAGTCTTTTTATTATCTTTCATTATTCATATCCCTCCTTGATGATGATATCTTATTGTTCCTTCAGTTTTAACAATCCATACCACAATAAAAAAGCGCGCGTCACTTTGAGGTCAGGCTTACACCCCCGACCGCTTAAAAAATAAACCCCGGTTTAATGCCGGGGTTTTGCTGGCTGGTTGATATTAATCTTCCTCTTCAGTTAACATAATGACTTTTTCATTCATGTGCATATTCAGCTGTTGCAGCACCCTTTCCAGTGAATCAGCATCCTTTAAAGTAAAACCGTTTTCCCACCGTTCTATGAGGTACTTAATAAAATCAAGGTACCCGGTTATCATAGTTAATGTATACAGGTCCTTGAATCGGTTGTTTGCTTCCGGCTGACACCTGTTTTCAGGGCTATTCTTGTGCGAAAGCGTAAAGTTGGATAAAGTCTCATTGTCCCTGGTCCAGGTAAGTATTCCTTCATGGACAAAGATTTCCTCTCCGCAAACGTCGCAAATGAACCTGGACATTGGCATCCTCCCCTCAGAATAAAAGACATGATAGCTTAACTATGATATAATATATCACAACATCAACAAGGTAACTAGAACCTATAAATGCATGATGTAAACTTTTTTTCCTGTTAATTTTCCGGAGGTAATAATGAGATCCTGGTATATTGAAGACGCCGGGGGTGGCTGTAGAGCTTTTTCTGAAGTTCTGGTGCTTGTTAGCGAAGATCCGTGTTTAATTTATCAACGCTTAATGCCCTTGACCTGGAACAATGACATAACCTTTGAGGAAATGGCCCGCCTGATAGTGGTGGAAATGATGATAGAAGCTGAAGCGTCCCATAATGATTACTTTTATGTTTGCTCCGGAAACATTTTTTACGGGCTGCATAAATGGCTCACCGAAAACGGCTATAACTGGGAAACGACTAAAATGGACGGTCTGGCCCACGATGTAGCGGAAAGCGCATTTCAAAAACAGCTTTTATTAGCCGGCTTTCCTGCAGGTATTAAACTGGAAGAGCGAAATTACAGGGATTTTTATCGAACGGTTGAATCATGGATTAAGGAGGATCCCACCCGAAAGCGTTTCTTTAAGGATATGACTGTTCGGCGCAAGCCGGAGCAATTCCGTTACATATTGAAGGGGAATTCCAGTCACACCCGTAAATGTGCAAAATGTCAGAAAAAGATTTCCGCTTTCAGTCCCATTGTACAATATAGATGCCGTGAAAACGGCAAGAAAAAAAACCGCTATTACCATCCCGAATGTTCACCGTACAAACCGCATAAGAATAAGCTGGAGGAAGCCCACTTTTTATGGATGGGCAGCGTGGTTTCGGGAGTAGTGCTGCCGCTCAGAAAAGCTGCACCCTGCAGTGTATGCGGGCTGGAATTACTGCCGGGCACCAGAGCAGTACACGCAGGCAACGGTAAAAAGGTAATTTGTGGACACATTGAATGTTTTAACTATGTTAACAAAGAAGAATTAAACGGTTAGGATTAATGCCGGACCAAAATTAAGATAATCGGCGCTGGCAAGGTAAAAGTTAACGCCCCAGGCCCGGTCGGGCAGTCGATACCTGCAAGCCCGGGCATGAAGATGGCCATAGATCACGGTATCTACTTCATATTTTTGAAACAACTCAATGAAACCTGAATAGTCATGTTTCTCATTGGTAGGCATATAATGCATCATCGCAATTTTCCGGCCGGAACCCGCACTTTGCAGTGAATTTTCCATTCTAAGCAATTCCCGGCGGTATATTTTTTCGTCCTCCTCTTTAAAAAAAGAACCGCCGGGACAAAGCCATCCCCGGGTTCCGCAAATATTAACCCCGTTTTTAATTTCCACATGATCGTTTTGGATCATGGACATATTGGGTGGTACTGCCGACCTAATCCGGGAAATACTCTGCCACCAGTAATCATGGTTACCCTGGACGCAGATTATTCTTCCCGGCAGCAACCCCATGTAACTCAAATCGGCTTGAGCTTCCTCCAGGCGCATTGCCCAGGATATGTCGCCCGGCACCAATACCACATCTTGATCGGAAACATTTCGCGTCCAGTTTTCATAAATTATTTTAGCGTGCAGATGCCAGCTAGGCTCTATATCTTCCATCGGTTTGTATTCCTCATAATTTTCCCAGTTTAATACGTTTACCTCATGTTTAAATGACAGGTGTAAATCACCTATGGCAAATATATTCAATATATACCCTCCTGAATAAACTATAAAGAAGACTTGGTTCAGGTGGGGTTTTGATCCTACCTGAACCTTAGTCGCACTTATTTCGAGTTTATCGCCGCTTAACTCCCGCTGTAGAGGCGGGAGTCTTAGCGGCGGTTAATGAGATAACTCACCTGTAAGGTGGTGACTGATTTGAACGAGTATAAACTAATCACGGTAGTGCAAACCAAGGAATATGTTTATATTCGTATCTTTGTTAACGAAACACTGGTTAACCCGGAAGGTCTGATCAAATTAAAACATAGCGAATTGGACCAGTTGTTTCGGGACTTGTTTAAGGGCTCAAAGGGAAAGTGCATTCGACTTAAATACATCAACACCTAACTTGTTTATCTTCGCACAGCCTGTAAAACCCCGCCCGAACCAAGTCTTATTTATTGTTTCGACCGACAGGATATTTATTCCTGCCCTGCCCGGATATTGGTTTATACACTACTTAGGAGACAGGAGTCAGAATTCAGGAGTCAGAATGAGAGAATGGTTTATCGCCTCAAGGTATTAAGAATTCTGACTGCTGAATTCTAAGTACCTAAATATAAATAATAAATACTTGTTAAATTCATCAGGCACAAAAAAACCTCCCGCTATCCGGAAGGTTTCTGGCATTATTCTGACTCCTGACTTCTGTCTCCTGATTAGTTACAATGTCTTTTTATATACTCGATGTGTTTTGATGACAGTTCCGCCCATCAATGGCCTGATAACTTTGGTTTTCACATCTTGATTGCTGGAGGCCACCTGTGATGCCTCACCCCTGGTATAGCCAAGTTTGCGGCAGCTTTTATATAATTCACTTAAAATTGCTTTGGGTATTCCCTTTAGCCTGAACTCAGGAACAACGCCACCTATAGCCAGCCTTATATACCCATCCTTGCCCTGCTTTGGCCTCACGTAAGGTATGGAAATTAACATGGCGGCCGGTTTGCCTTTGACTTCAGCTATCAGGAAACAGCCCGGCGGGACATGAGTTGACATGCCCATCAAAAAGCCTTGTGCTTCCTGTAAAGTCATGGGGATGTAGCCAAATATATCAGACATGGCACGATTGTTAATTTCTTGCACAATCTTGGCTTCTCTAATAAACCGGGCATAGTTTATAGGTCTAATCACTAATCCCGGCAAATCAATTTTCCTGGTTAGTTTTTCAGGGAGCACCTCCGGAAGCTCCCACTTAAAGGAATCCAGTTCGTGTATTTGTTCTACCCCCGCAGCTTCTATAATTTTTTGATAATACGGCGGGTTATAAGGTATTTCCTCACGCGTCTCATGTTCAAAACCTTTAATCATTATGCCAACTTGCTGATTTGAGTTTAATGTAGCAGGACCAATCATTTCTGTTTGGCCTTGCTCTTTTAGCCAACCTGCAGCCGCGTCGATAAGAGCCCGGGCAGCATCAACACTATCTATACACTCGAAGCACCCCCAAAATCCTTCCCAGTTGCGCGGATTTAAAGTATCTATGGTTGCGCTTATCCTCCCAACAGGCCTACCATCAAAAATGGCCACAAAATTGGCGTATTTTAAATGCTGCAAAGTTGGATTAGACATAGGATCAAATCGCATTGCTGTATTAAAGCTGTTAACAGCAGACGGTACCGATTCCTTACCATAGACAAGTGAGGGAACACTTAAAAAAGCCCGTTTTTCGGCCAAGCTTGCCACTTTTTTAATTTCGGGTTTCATACCTTACCCCCATTTTTGACTAACCTTGCGGTCAGTTCCATTATCCTTTATACCTGGCAAAAATAATTCCCCAGCAGTTAATATCCAGGCTTGCTTACTTTCCATGTTATTCAACAAACTAAAAAAAGTTAACATTAAATACTTTACAAAATTTTTTACCTTTATTGTTAATCTGTAACATCTTAATATTCCTTGTTATATATTGGTAGTAAAGAGGAGGGATATTTTAATGGGATATGGATTTTATCCGCCTGCTGGACCTCCAGCAAAGGAAAAAGCCCCCGGCAAACCCAAAAAACCAGGCAAAGCGCCCAAGGGTAAGCCAACTAAAGGCAAACCTGTTAAAGGTAAACCTATTAAAAACTGGAGAATGTTAGCCAAAGAAGCCGGCAAACCAAACCAAATGCCCGGCATGGGACCTGGCACAGGATGTGGGCCGACTGACCCTTGCCACCCTGGCGTTGGCTATGGCCCCGATTACGGTCCTGGTCATTGCCCTGGTTATGGCCCCGGTTACTGTCCCGGTTACGGCCCCGGTTACGGTCCCGGTTATGGACCAGGCCCGGGTATGGAACCAGGTTATGGACCAGGCTACGGCCACGGACCAGGCCCTTGGATGGGACCCTGGGGATTTTACGCTAAGAAGAAAGCTAAAAAGAAATAATTCGGTGTCTGATCAA
Organism: Desulfotruncus arcticus DSM 17038; assembly: GCF_900113335.1. GTDB lineage: Bacteria > Bacillota > Desulfotomaculia > Desulfotomaculales > Desulfallaceae > Desulfotruncus > Desulfotruncus arcticus. Next base: position 30,708 of record NZ_FOOX01000019.1, on the reverse strand, counting down.
AATACCCGGGTATATTACACCCGGGTATTTTGAGTTCAAACTATAGACATGAATGATATTTTTGCATGAGGGTTCCGGTTAATTTACCGGTCCTGCCATCGCCTACCCGGTGCCGGTCAATCGAAACCACAGGCATAATACCCATTAACGAGTTGGTAATGAAGCATTCTTCAGCCTGCAGCAGGTCGGCATAATTGAAATCAGCCTCAATACAGCGACAGGCCGGACCGGCTAATTTATCAATAACCAATCCACGGACGATGCCGGGCAGCAAACCCGCCTCAACGGGTGGAGTTATTAACTTGTTTTCAATTACAACAAAAACATTGCTGGCTGAACATTCGGCTGCATTACCCTGTGTATTTAAAAACAGGCACTCGTCAAATCCCCTGGCTCCGGCCTTTTTACGTGCTATAAGATTCTCCAGGTAATTTGCTGTTTTATGTCTAACCAGCGGTGATTTTTCATTACGGGGGTAATCCGCCGTCATAATAAAAAATCCCTTTTCATATTGTCCCGCGTGATAGGGCACACCTGCCCGGATAGCCAGGATTGTCCTGCCTGGTTTATCATCACTGGAGCCTGCTGTTACCGCAAGTCGCAAAACCCCTTCGCTAATACCTGATTTACTTACTGCTTCCTCGCACATCACAGCAAGGCTATCTATACCCTCAGGTATGAATAATCCCAGTTCAGCAGCGGAACCGGACATTCGCTGCAGGTGCAGCTGTAAAAAATCAGGCCTGCCTCCCTTTACCAAAATCGTTTCAAATAAACTGAAGCCGTATAATAACCCGGCATCAACGGCATCAATTGTTAAACTTGCTTCCGCTGCCGGTTTGCCGTCAATAACATAATATATACTCATTTTCCGCTCCTTTTACTACTAAAATCCATTACAGCTATCTTCCAGGCCCAACGCCCTCACTAAAGCCCTGGCCTTATCCAGGGTTTCTACGTATTCTTTGTGAGGGTCGGAGTCAGCCGTGATGCCGCCCCCGACCTGGAAAAACAGTTTACCTCGCGCAGCCAGAATCGTCCTGATGACTATATTCAAGTCAGCGCGCCCGTCAAAGCCAAGGTAACCAATGGAGCCGGTATATACACCCCGGCGAACCGGTTCCATCTCCTCAATAATCTCCATGGCCCTAATCTTTGGTGCTCCCGTAATGGATCCCCCGGGAAATGATGCGGCCAGCAGATCTGTTACGTCATAACCGGGGGCCAGACGCCCTTCAACAGTTGAAACCAGGTGAAAAACCGTGGCATACTCCTCCAAACGGTATAGTTCCGGCACCTTAACGGTGCCGATTTCACAAACCCTGCCCAAATCGTTGCGCTCCAAATCCACTATCATCATTAGTTCCGCCCGATCCTTTTCACTTTGTAATAATTCCCGGCGTAACCTGCTATCTTCCCCCGGAGTATGGCCACGAGGCCTGGTCCCTTTTATTGGCCGTGTTTCCACCCTGTTGCCGTCAACCTTTAAATAACGTTCGGGTGATGCTGATATTATCTCAAATTCGCCGCAGGACAAAAATGCCGCCATGGGAGCCGGGTTAATTTTCCTCAATCTCCGATATAATTCCCAGGCATCAACAGTTTGACCGGTACAAAAACGCTGAGACAGGTTAACCTGAAAAATATCACCGGCCGCAATGTACTCTACTGCCCGCCGCACCATATTACGGTATTCACCGGGAGAGAAGTTGGAAACAAGCTGGTTTTCTCTATTTTTTTCTGTTTTTGTTCCAATAAAGTCTGCTTTACTTTTTGGTTCCGTTAAGGCTTGCTCAATTTCCTCCAACCGGCGGGCCGCCCTGAATTCGGCTTCAGAACCCTGTTCGGGCAGGCCCGTGGATATCACCGTAATGAAACCGGTGATTACATCAACCGCTACAACTGTATCATAAAAACCAAGAAACAGATCAGGCATTGCTAAATCATCAGCTGCCTGTTCGGGCAACCTTTCAAACAGCCGGCCCAAATCATAACCAAAATAACCCACTGCCCCGCCATTAAAAGGGAACAATCCATTTTCACGCGGCACGGTGTATGTCTTGAACAGGTGTTTAAGTTTCTGCAGGGGAGAACCGGTAAAATTTGCAACTTGATCACCCCGGGTTATGGTAATGTTTTGCCCCTTACTGCTCATTACTAAAAACGGATCAACGCCGATAAATGAATGCCGGCCCAGACCGTTGACAATCATGCCTGTATCCAGTAAAAACGGAAATGGTAATTGACTTAAACGTTCAAATATATCAAGGGAATCCAACTGGTACTTAAGTTTTTTATAGATAGGCAATTTAACCGGCACACCGTATGTCCCCTTTCAAATTAATAAAGAAGTTAGCCAATATCTTTTTGCCATAAACCGTTAATATTGACTCAGGATGAAATTGCCAGCCCTCTATAGGCAGGTACCGGTGCCTTACACCCATAATTTCACCACGACCGGTACTGGCAGTAACCATGAGGCAATCAGGCAAGCTTGCTTCCTCTAATATCAGTGAATGGTAACGGGCTACCGGCATTGGGCTTGGTAATCCATTATAAACGCCGCTTCGGTCATGGTATACCAAGGACGTCTTGCCATGCATCAGCCTGGCAGCTCTGATAACCTTACCTCCTAAAGCCTGTCCGATAGTCTGGTGGCCCAGGCATACTCCCAGTATGGCAAACTTCCCCGCCAGTTGCCTCACCAATTCCAGGGATATCCCAGCTTCGTCAGGAGTGCACGGCCCGGGAGAAAGCACAATGCATTCCGGCTTAAGCGCTTCTATTTCCGGTATGGAAATCTTGTCGTTGCGATAAACTTTAACTTCCCTGCCCAATTCCGAAATGTATTGATAAAGGTTATAAACAAATGAATCGTAATTATCGATTAATAGAACCATTTTTATTATCCCCCCCATAAAGAAGACTTGGTTCAGGTGGGGTTTCGACCCCATCTGAACCTTAGTCGCACTTATTTCGAGCTTACAGCCTGTTAATCCCCGACCTAAGAGGGCGGGGTTTTACAGGCTGTGCGAAGATAAAAAAAACCAGCACAAAAAGGCTGGTTCTCACCCCATCGGTCTCCGAGTCGTCTCTTCAACACCATCTCAGCTATCTTAACTAATCATATCTCCGCTCAGCTTGCAATTGTCAAAAATATGTTAATATAACCTATCCGGTTTTGTCAACCAATTTACTTTACTATCATAAAGGCTATTGGCCTTTTGACTGCGCATTATTTCTTTTCGAAGATAATTAATTACTATATGATCGGTAGGGAACGCCAACTGCGGAACCTTGTGCAGGTCAAAATAGCCAACCGCGTCCAGGTCGTCGCCGGCCACAGGGCTGCCTTCCCTGACCCTGGCCAAAAACCAAATGCCAACTGTGTGGTTTTCCGGGTTGTGAAAGTTTGACTGCACTGTAAAAACACGAATCAAATCGATGTCCAAACCAGTCTCTTCCTTGAATTCCCTGGTAACAGCATCATACACATCTTCTTCATATTCCACGTAACCGCAGGGAATGCACCATAGTCCCTGGTACTGGCCTTCCTTTCTGCGGCCCAGTAAGATCTGGTTTTTATCGTTTAATACAATGGCAGCCACTCCAACCACCGGGTTTTCAAACAAAACATAGGTGCATGAGACACAGGTTAAACGCGGTATTCCCTGGTAATAACGGTAATCAAGCTTTCCACCGCATTTGGGACAATAAAAAAACCTTTGCCTAGTTTTGCCTGACACTGCCAACCATCCCCCATAAAGAAGACTTGGTTCAGGTGGGGTTTTGCCCCCACCTGAACCTTAGTCGCACTTATTTCGAGTTTATCGCCGCTAAGACTCCCGCCTGTAGAGGCGGGAGTCTTAGCGGCGGTTAACGAGATCAAACAAAATTACGGGTAAACTTGGCCGAAAAAGCGTCAGCCACCCCGACAATTCTTTCCTTTCCCCGTAATGTACTCAGCCAGCGTTCGGGAATTGCCTCATAACCATAATATGCACCGGCTAAACCACCCATAACGTTACCTGCGGTATCTGTATCGCCACCGAGGTTAATCACTCTTACCAGCGCTTCTTCAAAAGTATCTGTTTGCAGAAAGCATTGCAGTGTCGCCCCCAGGGTATCAAGAGCTTTACCTTCCGGTATAATTTTGGCGGCGCCTGATTGCACTGCTTTAACAACATACCAGAAAAAACCCTTCGGATTAATATCCAACCGCGCACACTGTTCGTCCGTAAACCGGAGTGCATTTGTGAATAATTCCCTTTTATTACCTTTTTCACAGACAGCCTTTCCCACCAGATAATTATAAAATATGCACGATGCTGAGCTTTCCCGGCTTTGATGGGTCATAGAAGCAATATCCACAGACCAGTACGCCATATCGCGAGGGGTGTTCCAATACGCAAAGGTAACCGGCAAAGTGCGCATCAAAGCACCATTGCTGTCTAATTTGTTCAGTGATTTGGCGGTCATGCGCGCCGCTTCCTGCCAACTGCCGCAACGAAGATAGTTTTCGAAGGAGCGTTTCGTAGTAGTACCGATATCCCTGGGATTAGAATAATACCAGCGTAAAAACCTTCTACCTATTTCCTCAATGGGATAAACCGGGTTAGCCAGGATACCTTCGGCAACCATAATTATCATTTGGGTATCATCAGTATATTCACCGGGGTGAAGATCCAGCCAGCCCCCACCGAGAATTTCGGTAACCGTACCGTAGCGGTTGTATATTTCTTCACCGCTCATATTCTCCAGTGCTCCACCAAGTGCGTCACCCACAGCGGCTCCCCAAAAAGAACCTTGTATATAGTCATTCATTTAATCATCCACCTATAAATTTGTTATTCCAAATCAATAATCAATTCTACATTTATCTTAAATTGCCCTGCTAAATAAAAAAACACGCCCTTAATCAGTTCCATTAGCGCGTACGTTTTAATGCTTTTATCTTTACTTCTAGCCATATCTGCTTCAGTATCGTTGCGAAGCAAAAAACCCGGCCCTGTTCACTTCAGGCCGGGTGCTGCATTGCTTCTACCAGGCAAAAAGATTTAGCGGTTACCCCGTTTAAATGGCTCAGATCGTTTACCATCGATTCTGTTTCATTTTCCGTGGCCTGTACTGTGAGGGTAATGATTCCCCTTTCTTTGGTTGGGTCCGGAATTCCCGAGCGGCTTAATATCTGCGAACCGTACTTGGTTAGTACCTGCTGGACATCCGGGGCGTGGCAGGCTCTGTTCTCTACCAGAATTCCGACAATGCAAATATCTTTGGACATAATATTCCCCCAAAGTAATGTAGTATTAAGATATTATGCCTAAAATTTTAATGGTTATACAAAAAACAAACCCCTACTCCGTTTAGTAGGGGCTTGTTTATAACAGCATGGTTTTGCATTTAGCCGCGTTAAATTTAATTAAACCCGGGCAACCGTTAGCCCAACGGTAAATACATTTACTGCATTTATCACACAGGCTTACTGCTCTATTATTAGATGCCATAACGACACCTCCTTAATAAAAATAATTTAATAAACATTATAAAATTATTTTACAATAAATATATTCTTTTTGGTTAACACACTATAAAAATTATGTTACATTTTTGTTAATTTAAACATCACAAATAATAAAGAAGACTTGGTTCAGGTGGGGTTTTGACCCCACCTGAACCTTAGTCGCACTTATTTCGAGTTTATCGCCGCTAAGACTCCCGCCTGTAGAGGCGGGAGTCTTAGCGGCGGTTAACGAGATAAACTCCTCGTTTTCAGCGAGGAGCATTAAAAATTTTTAAGTTTATTAAAACAGGGAAATCCGCTTTTTTTGTTGAAGTCCTTGTTTGAGGTGACTCTGATGAATATTGAAGCCATAATAGAAAAAAACAAAGAAGAAATCTACAAGCTAAAGCAGCAATTGGAAGCAACCTCTGACTCCAGGGAAAAACGAATCCTCAAACGCCGTTTAGCGCAACTGCAAATAGAGCAGCTAAAATACTTAAATAAATTAGGCTGAAAGCAATTTTGGGATTAACCCGGCGTGACCGGGTCATATACTTTCCTTTTCCTTTTAAGAGAATTTAACATTATTTAAATCAAGTTTCATAATATGTGCAGCAGCAACCATCTTTGCGTTAAGAACATCCGGTGTTTGTATTGGTGCCAACTCGGCTTGTTTTTTAACTGAAGCATCACCATTGATGCAATTGAAAATTTCATCGCTTAAGGTCTTTCGACTCTCGTCATATTGAGCAAAGCTAATGGCAGCTGAGAAAACATCCCGTAATAGATTTTTCTCCATTTTCGGATCAAATTCCGGAAGGTATACCCGGTTCCCCCTGTATATTTCTATTAAAGCAGCCAACAAATATTGGGAGTCATTGTTTTTAGCCATATCATTCATTTTAATCCCCTCCTAATCAATTTTTTTATATTTTATGCCAAATCCAGTTTCACCAGATCGGCGGCAGTGCGCCAGGCAAGGTCTTCAAAAGAATCACTGTCCGGGCAAACTTGCTCTAACAAATCATACAAAATTTTAACCGGATAAGCCATGCCCATGGGATAATCACTGCCAAAAACTATACGCTTACTGTAATTACCTATTAGTTTTTGCATTTGCTCGGTTAGTTTAGAACCGGGCCGGCAAAAAGAAAGCGTATTGGTTGCATCCAAAAAAAGGTTTGGGTACTGTTCCAGAATCCCGTCCCACTCGGACAAGTGCATGTCACCAAATAGCATGTGCGAAGCGATAATTTTTAACCGCGGGAACCTGGAAAGTAAGGATAAAAACTCATCTTTCAAAGATTCCCTGCCGTAAAATTTTGAAAACCCCGTATGAATGTTAACAGGACACCCCGTTTCCTGTAAAACCTGATAAACAGGCAGCATCCCGGGATCAAGAATTTTAAATTGCTGTACATAAGGATGAAATTTAAATCCCGTTAATTTCAAGTTTTCTAAAGAATCCCGGATAATCTCCTCTTTATCTTCATCCCCGGGATGTAAAGATGCAAATGGAATCACTTCGGGATGCCTATCTGCAAACTCTCTCTGCCAGCGGTTGATCTCCCGGCTTTCTCCCGGCTGCAGCGGGTAAAAATAATTAATTATGTAGTCCGCGCCTGCAGTTTTCATATGCTGCAGCAATTCACCGGCAGGTGTTGTCAGGTCCAACTGTTCATACTCCTTTACTGCCCTTCTGATCCATTTGATGCCTCCTTTTACTCTATAAGGAGTCATTAAGTGCGCATGACTATCTATAAAATATTTTGGCTTCGACAACTACAGGTCTCCCTTCCGGCTCGCTCCACTACATTAAATTCTACGCAAATCAATAAAATCCTGGGATTTTTTCTTAGGGCAGTCCTTCGGGCACAGGTACCTATGCTTATCTATCATTGCCAGGAGCAAAGCGGCATGGCAATTTCTTCTGCCGCCGGTCGTCTGTAGCCGGTTGTCTGGGATAATAAGAAATATGAGCAAAAGAGCCCTTGGATTAACTCCAAGAGCTCTTTAAAATTAAGTCCGGCAGCGACCTACTCTCCTACCCCTCGGGGCACACGCAGGGACAAACCCAAGTACCATCGGCCCTGAAGAGCTTAACTTCCTCCTCGCAAGTCGAATTTCCTAAAAGGGTTTTTTAACCTTCATATGACCTGCTTTCCATATCATAAGAATGCTATGACACTATAATTTATAAACTGACCTGGCTTTTACCAATTTTGTTGGTTTGCTCTTTTGCATTATCTTCAACATGCTGAAAATACTCTGTAATATATTGCAAATGGTACCTTTGCTGTGATTCCGCTGGAACCTTCTTAGTGAGTGGACTTAGCACATATAGCAATATTATGGCAATTAACCATCCAGCTACAGCTCCATGCACACCGAATGGGGCAGATACTCCTCCTAAAACAAATAAGCTCGCAAAAACTGTGCCTACAACAGCTGCAATTATTGATGCTATTGGGGTTATCCAAGCTAATTTGGGGAAACATGGGGGTGCAATAAAGCACCAAAACAGTATACCAGCTAAAAACGCGGATATTCCCACGAGAGCCACAATAGAGTCAGGCTGCAGAGCGGCTGCAAATGCACATATACCTCCTACTACTAAGACAAATACCCTACTAAATTTTACCTCTTCTTCCGGGGTTATAGCTCTTTTTATAATCCGTTCATAAAAATCCTTATAGAACACATTACTGGTTGCTATTAAGGCTGAATTGGCAGTGCTAATACTCGCAGCGGCAACAGATACTCCGTAAATTACCCCTAACCAGGGAAATGTTTTAAATATAGCAGTTGCCGGTACCAAATCTAATTTCACATCCATTGCCGGGTAAATAACAAACAACATCAAACCCACCATGGGCATCAAGAACCAGGCGGTAAGGTTGGTAAGAGCATTACCAATACCCACACCTTTGCGACAGTCCCTTTCTGACTTGGGAGTGATGGCCCTGGTAAAAAACATGGGCAAACCAACAAAACACATACCCCATGCAAAAGCGTAAGTTATAGCATATACTGGTGTCCAAGTACCAAGACTGCCTGGGAATGTTATGTGTTCTGGCGTATTAAACAAGGTGCCGGGAAAACCAGCTTGCACTGCCAATGGCGTAAATAGAGCGAAAGTACCTATGGCTACAATGAAAAATAAACTACCTTGAAATGCATCAGTCCAAATTAATGCCCTCAGACCCCCAATAAATGTATATGCCACAACGACGGTCAGGGCAATTAGAACGCCAGTCGTAACCGATATCCCAGAGAGAACATTAAATAGCAATCCTACTGCCATCAGTTGGGCAACGATATAACCAATTTGAGCCAGCACTGAAATTATTCCAATAATATATCTTTGTGTATTTTTAAAATTAAAATAATCCTGTGCCAAATCACCAATAGTTTGAATGGGTACCTGTCTGCTAAAGAACCATACTCTGGGCGCATAAAAAACCCACCACAATATATATATACTTGTCCAAATCCAACCTAGCCAAAGAAAAGATAATCCGTGGCCGTAGACAAACCCCACTGCACCCATCATGGTAAATGAGCTCGACGTAGCGGCAAAATTAGTTAAACCTTGGAGTATTGAATTAACACCTTTTCCAGCCATATAATAGTCAGCGCTATTTTTAAATCCCCTTCTGTATGAAATATAACCTAGCAATACGTTAATGGATAAATAACATATCATAGCTATTATGAAAGCCAATTTCCTCTCACCTTTCATTTTGTTCTCTACTTTTTAAAACAAAAATACATGGCTATGCCAAACGATAGAAACATACAAGGAATATTCCACATCATAATTCCCGGACTGCTATTGGGAAAAGTACCACTAGGCAGCGCAATAGGGACAAAAAGCAACCCGATTGCAATTGTAGCTATTAGAATTAATAATAAATTGCGTCCTCGAACCTCCATTATATTCACCTCCTTATGGCAATTCTCAACTACGTAAAAACCAGACAGATTGAATTAAAATATTTTAAATCGGTTCAATTATTTCTACAGACAAAAATATTTGACTGTTTATAACGATTAGATAATATTTAACACAATTATTTAAATCACACCTTTCGCTTTTAACTTTTGAATTTGATCCGTGGTTAAAATCGAACCTAAAATATCTTCTGTGTGCTCGCCAGGGTTAGGCACCTTACACATACGGGAAAACTCCACATCATTCATCTTCACGGGAAAAGGAACATAATAGTTTAATTGAGAGGCCACTTGCATCTCGCGGATGACACCCCGTTCTAAAAAATATGGATTCTGCACTAAATCCAAAATTTCTGAAACCGGTTCGGCTGTAATTTCATTTTTATAAAAAAGTTCAAGCCAGTATTCAATTTCTTTCGTTGCCAGAACATCATTTATACGTTTATTAATTAAACGACAGTTTTCTTTGCGCCACTCTATAGAATTAACAATCGAATCCGTCAGCCATTCCCTAAAACCTAAAAGCTCACAAAGACGAGACCACTTTTTATTTTCCAGAGCAGCTAGAGTAAAATAGCCATCTTTGGCTTTAAACACCCCATAACCGCCATAACTAAACAATTTCTTCTCTTTGCCGGCTTTTGTTAAAAAATACTGTATAATCGATGGGCTAACCCAGGCCAGTGTGGTATCAACCATTGCAACATCGATCTGGCGTCCAACCCCAGTCTTATAGCGCAACATCAATGCTGATAAAATAGCGACCACAGCATACATAGACGCCGCCAAATCGGCAATCCAAACGCCGGGCTCAGAGGGCAGCCCATCCAACTCACCACTTAAAGCTAAGGTACCAGCAGCGGCCATGGCGTTTACATTATGTAATGGTTTATCACCCACCCCGGTGGATGAGCCATAACCGTTAATGCTGCAATAAATAATTGATGGATTGGCAGCCCGAATTTTCTCATAATTAACCCCGAGCTTAACAGCCCGTGATGGCAGGTAGTTATGAATTAACACATCACTTTTGCTAGCTAGAGAGTACAGAATATCTCTTCCTGCTTTTTCTTTAAGATTAATAGTGACGCTTTTTTTACCTTGATTTGCTGATATAAAAGTTGCCGTTTCTAGTATCCGCTGCGCATCACCATTTCCAGTGCGCTCAATTTTAATAACCTCGGCACCCAAATCACCTAACATCATTGCGCTAAAGGGGGCTGGAAAATAACTGGATAAATCTAATACTTTAAAATTTTCAAGTGGTAACAAAATAACACTCCTTTGATATAAGCTTGTTCTAAAATAGCCGCAATATATTTGCTGTAGTCACCAGCAAATCTGAAAATAATAATTAGTCAGACAACTCAAGCTCGTAACGCGGTAAATGTTTGGTGGCAATAAAAAATATCGGTTGCAAAAGTGTTACCAAATAAAAAAACCCGCTTAATAAGCGGGAATTTAAAGACACCTATTTTATATGTCCGAAATACCGCACACAAAGCGTCTGCCCAGTCAGACACACGAGTGAAATTCCGTACATACCCGTGAATTTAATTCTTCTTTATACGCTAACTTGGCTTTCTCCAACTGTTTGGGGATGTTCTTTGGCATTATCCGCAACATGTTTGAAGTACTGTGGTATATACTGGGCATGGTACCTTTGCTGTGAATTCATTGGAACCTTCTTTGTAAGCGGACTTATTACGAATAAGAGGACCATAGTTATTAACCACCCCGCTACCGCTCCATGCACACCAAAAGGAGCAGGCACTTTTCCCAAAACAAATATGGAGGCAAAAATTGTACCTACAATAGCCGCTATTATTGATGCTGTTGGGGTTACCCAAGCTAATTTATGGAAGCATGGGGGTGCGATAAAGCACCAAAATAGTATCCCGGCTAAAAATGCGGATATCCCTACGAGAGACACAATAGAGTCAGGCTGAAGAGCAGCCGCAACTGCACAAATGCCCCCAACTACTAAAACAAATATTCTACTAAACTTTACTTCTTCTTCTTGGGTAATGTTATGTCTTCTAATCCGTTCATAAAAATCTTTATAGAATACATTACTGGTAGCTATTAAAGCTGAATTTGCAGTGCTCAGGCAAGCTGCGGCAACGGCTACTCCATACACTATTCCTAACCACGGGAATGTTTGAAATATGGCAGTTGCTGGTACCATATCTAATGATACATTCATTGCCGGGTAAATCACCAGCAGCAACAAACCCACTATGGGCATTAAGAACCAACAAACTATGTTGGTAAGACCGTTACCAATACCCACACCTCTACGACAATCCCTTTCTGACCTGGGTGTTATAGCCCTGGTAAAAAACATAGGTAGACCCATGTAACACATGCCCCAGGCAAAAGCGTAAGTTATAGCATATACTGGTGTCCAGGTGCCAAGTGCTCCTGGTAGTGTTAAATGTTCCGGCATATTAAGCAAGACACCGGGAAAACCAGCCTGTGTAGCCAATGGCAAAAATAGAGCAAAGGATCCTATGGCTACAATTAAAAAAATAGCACATTGTAATGCATCAGTCCAAATTACCGCTCTTAATCCTCCAATATAGGTATATGCTATAACAACAACCAGGGAAATGAGAACGCCAGCGGTAACTGATATACCGGAAAGTACATTAAATAATAACCCTACAGCCATTAGCTGAGCAACAATATAACCAATTTGAGCCAGGACTGAAATTATTCCAACAATATATGTTTGTATATCTTTAAATTGAAAATAATCTCGTGCCAAATCACCGATAGTTTGAATGGGCACCTGTCTGCTAAAAAACCACACTCTAGGCTGATAAAAAACCCACCATAAAGTATATATTGTAGACCAAATCCAACCCAACCAAAGAAAAGCTAATCCATGGCCGTATATAGATCCTACTGCACCCATCATCGTAAATCCACTAGATATAGTAGCAAAAGTAGTTAAACCTTGCAGGGTTAAATTAACACCTTTCCCAGCCAGGTAATAATCTGCGCTATCCGCAAATCCTATTCTCTGAGAAATAAAGCCTAATAGAATATTAGCAGCCAAAAAAACTGCCATAGCTATTGCAAAACCCACTTTTATCTCACCTTTCTAATTTTTTATTCGTTACTTCTTAAAACAAAAATACATAGCTATACTAAATGATATTAAGGCACAAGGAATGTTCCAATAAAGGATTCCGGGAGAGCTATTGGGGAAAGTACCACTTGGGAGTGCAATAGAAATAAAAGACAAACCGATTGCAATTACCGCTATTAAAACTAATACTAAATTAAGACCTCTAACTTCCATTTTAGTCAAACCCCCTTTCATGCTAAATTTTTTCATGGGAATTAATACTTTATTGCCAAATATTATGTAAACGGTTTATGTTAATTGTAGGGAATTTCTAAATATAAATGGCACAATTTTTTTTATAATCTCACTTATTTGATTGTTCTAATTAGTTAGACAATATTACTAGATGCAAAAGTAATGCCAAATAAAAAGCCCGCTTAATACGCGGGAATTTTTTGAAAATTCGTATCTCCTATTTTATTTGTCCGATATACTCGACATTATGTGTACGTTCATTCGAACACCTGTATGCTGTTGCGCACACATCTTCTATCCAAAACCATATTTTCGTAATTTTTCATATAGTGTGGAACGGCTAAGCCCCAATTTTCGGGCGGCAAGAGCTTTATTACCAGAAGCTAGTTCCAGAGCTTCTATAATAACCTGTTTTTCAGTTTCAACCATTGCAGTCCGGTAATCTTTGGAACGGTTATTCTTATTTATTGTTTCATTAGATAATATATTAGATTTTACATTGGGCTCCACATTAAATTCCACACTAGATTCCGGGGCCAATAACATCGAAAAGTCGTTTTTATCCAACCGCTGTTTTTCCTTTGAAATAAGATTCATTACCCTCTCAATTACATTTTCCAATTCTCGAACATTGCCAGGCCAAGCATACTTTTTAAGCAATTCAGCAGCTGTGGTTGTTAAACCACTAATATTTCGCCCCATAAAATTATTAAATTTTTGAATAAAGTGATCTACCAAGAGAGCAATATCATCCCTTCTTAACCTTAGCGGAGGAATAGTAAACGTCACTACGTTAAGGCGGTAATATAAATCCTTTCGAAAACTACCTTGCTGCACCAAGTCAATCAAATTGTTGTTAGTAGCGGCAATAATTCTAACATCAACTGTTCTGGTTCTCGTTCCTCCTACCCGTTCAACCTCACGATCCTGAATAGTACGTAATAATTTACCTTGTAAAATTAAAGGCATATCTCCAATTTCATCAAGAAATATCGTGCCGCCATTAGCCAGTTCGAATTTTCCCGGCTTGCCTTGACGTCCAGCACCTGTAAAAGCACCAGGTTCATAACCAAAAAGCTCTGACTCAGCTAAATCAGATGGAATGGCGGCGCAATTTACCTTCACAAAAGGTTCCCTGGACCTTGGGCTGGCATTATGTATAGCATGGGCGAAGAGTTCTTTGCCGGTGCCGCTTTCGCCCAAAATTAGAATATTAGAAATCCCATGAGCTGCTTGTCTACATTCTGCTTTTAACTTAAGCAGGTTTTCGTCTTGCGTGATAATACTATCAAAATCGTACCTGGTTCCGTTGTACTGATGCAGCTGGTTTTTATAATAATCAAGCTGGTTCTTAAGGTCATCAAGCTGTAAAATTACTTCTCGCAATTGATCCAATTGACTAACTGTGATTTTCATGACACTGCCTTGAACTTTATCACCATATTTCATTGGCACAACAGAAACTATTGCGGGATGATCAGCAACATAGCAGGCTTCAGTTTTATTTAACTCCCGGGCAAGGCGGCAAATTACCTGGTCTTCTACCACCGAAGCAATCGGTTTATATAAGAGTTCCATTAGCGATTTTCCTATTAAGTCAGAGAATGCTTGATTAGCTAACATAATAACGCCATTAGGATCTAACACTACAATACCGTCGTATGCCAGATCAAGAACTGTTTGAAGAGTTGATTGTAATTGTTTTGTACTATTAAGCTCCTCAGACATTTTCTCAACTTCAGTCATGTCATGAATGATAAAAATTACACTCTCAACTTTACTTTGGTTTAATATGGGAACAGAACTTACAATGGTGTATAGACGAAGTACGCAACCATTTAAGCATTTGATGCAAAGAGTCAAAATGTTTGTCCGCTTGAAAATAAATAACATTATCTTGATATATGCAGTCTTTGATTTTATGTTCAAGATTTTTTCCCTTTACCAGGTTATCATAAAGATTTGAACGTGTAAAAATACCTAATAACTGATTATTTTCATTAACCACAGGAATCCCATTTGACTTATTTTTTCTAAAAATATCAATTGCATTTCTAGCTGTGTTATCAAGCCTAAGTGAGACCGTAGTATGCTGCATTATCTCCTTTGCGTACATGTTATCACTCCCACAGTAAGTAACCCCAAACACCAGATGATTGTCAAACCTCATTTTGGCTAAATATCAAAGGGTTCCCCTGGGATAGTTGTATAAAAAAGCCAGCCACCAGGAAGAGTAGCTGACTGAATAATACTACATAATCCTCTTCTATTTTTATTAATTCTTAGCTAAGTTTCTTCCAATAATAAAGCGTTGTATCTCGTTGGAACCGTCAAGGATTTGTATGGCTTTGGCATCCCGCATCATCCGCTCCACCGGATATTCCTGCATATATCCATTACCCCCGCAGATTTGTACGGCATCAGTGGTTACTTTCATCCCTACATCTGCAGCAAAACATTTGGCTTTAGCCACCATAGCTAGTGTCTCCCGGGTTATCTTTCCACCTTCCAGGTCCACCCGGGCATTGGTCATGCGGACCAGACATCTGGCTGCTTCTATAAGAATGGCCATATCCGCAATCATGAATTGAATGGCCTGAAATTCGATAATCGGTTTACCAAACTGTTCTCTTTGCTTGGCGTATTGTACAGCATAATCCAGAGCAGCCTGAGCATTCCCCAAGGCAAAAGACGCGGCACCCCAAGCACGCATACTATTGACCACGAAATTTAGTATATACCAACCGTCCCCTTCTTTACCCAGCCGGTTTTCCTCAGGCACAAATGCATTTTCTAAAAACATATCAGCCGTAATCGAACCATGGAGCCCCATTTTCTTTTCCACTTTACCAAAACTAAGGCCTTCGGTTTCCTTCTCTACTACAAAGCACGAGATTTCACGATCTTGGTTAGTTTTAGCAAAAACAAGGTATAAATCCGCCACAATAGCCAGAGTAATGAAACACTTTTGTCCATTAAGCACATACCCACCCTCAACTTTCTTGGCGTAAGTTTTTAGTGAGTGGGCATCTGATCCGGCATTGGGCTCGGTCAAGCAAAAAGCACCAAGCTTGGGGCCCTCATTGAGCCGTGAAAAGAAGCGATGTTTTTGTTCTTCGGTACCCATTATGTCAATAGTCCGGATTACTGAGTTTGTAGACAGAAGCATTGGTCCAATGCATGTTAGCCCCCGGGCAGCTTCCTCAATCACCAGGGACATGGTCAAGGCATCGGCCTGTATCCCACCGTATTCTTCCGGCATTGCCATCCCTAAAATATTATTTTCATAAAGCACCTCGGCAATATCCATGGGAAACTCATCTGCATGATCTATTTCTTGTGCCCGGGGCATAATTTTTTCAGTTGCTATTTTTCTTACCGTGTTTTGAATCATTAATTGTTCTTCAGTAAGTTCAAACATGTCATATCTCTCCTTTTTACTAATTTATTTTTCCTGTAATCACAGCTCAAATATTTTACTTATTTTCCTGTTGTAGCTTGCCCTTAACATCCTCACGCAAGATAAACTTTTGAATTTTACCCGAGGCGGTCCGTGGAAGGCTATCCACCAGTTCTAAACGCTCAGGGTACTTAAATTTGGCTACATTCTTCTCGCTAAAAAACGCTGTCACTTCTTTTAATGTTAATGTTTCATCAACTTTATGAGGTACTATGTAGGCACAAGACCGCTCACCAAGCCTTTCGTCAGGCATGGCCACAACACCCGCCTCGCGTATTTTGGGATGCTGCAGCAAAATATCTTCAACTTCGCTGCTGCTGATATTCTCGCCACCACGGATGATAATGTCTTTCTTTCTGCCCGTGATCCTTATATATCCGTCATCATCCATGGTGCACAGGTCACTGCTGTAGAACCATCCTTCATCATCCAAAAAGCGTGCTGTCAATTCCGGTTCCTTAAGGTAGCCTACGAAGACGTTTGGCCCACGGGACGCCTCCTCTCCCTCAACCCCTGCCGGGACCGGGCGCCGCGATTCATCAACTACCCGCATTTCTACACTGGGCACGGCTATACCATCCGTATTAATAGTTCTCTCCGGGGGGTCGTCCGGGCGTACAAAGGCATGCGGTACGCTCTCAGTGGAACCGTAACCGCTTAATATTTTAAAACCTACTTTTGAAGCTTCTTCAACCATATGCCTGGGTATCGGAGCCCCGGCGCAAACAAAAAGTCGAAGTGAAGAGATATCGTATTTGTTTTGTTTTAATTCACGCAGTATATCGTAGACAAAAGGTGTAGCCCCCATGCTGCAGGTACATCTTTCATTCTCAATTAGATTAAGGCTTTGATCCGGTTTAAATATATCTTGAATGACACTTTTAGCACCAAACATAAATGGCATAGTCACACCGTGGTGAAAACCGGTGGCATGGCCCACAGGTGCGGGCATTAACATAACGTCAAAACAGGTGAAATTTAACCTGGCGGCAAAAGCTTTTTCAGAGGCAATTATGTTATTATGGGTAAACATCACGCCTTTCGGAAATCCCTCTGTGCCGGAAGTAAACAAAACAGCTGCCAGATCATCTGCGCCCCGCAAAACATTACCGGCCAGCGGGGAGAATTCTTTTATCACCCTGCCTAAAGTAATACCCACATTAACCTTTTTTTCTTTTTCGACTATAACCACTTCCCTCAGGCTGGGGATTTCGGGCGCCAGCGAACGGACCATGGCCGGATAGTCAAAATTTCTAAACTCAGCCGGGATAAACAGTACCTTTGACTCACATTTATTTAAGATATACGACAATTCTTCGATACGATAATTTGGCAGTACAGGGTTAGCGACTGCCCCTGCTTTCAAACAGGCCACATAAACTACGGTAAATTCAGCCCAACCGGGTAATTGGAAAGATACAAAATCACCTGGCCCCACCCCTGCCTCTTTAAGAAAAGCTGCTACCCTGCCAGCAGCTTCATCAAGTTCAGCGTAAGTATAGCTGGTTCCCTGCAGATCTATTACCGCTACCTTTTCCGGGGAACTTAATACCGCCATCCTCCAATAATCGGCTAGAGTAGCATCACCCCAATACCCTTGTTTACGATAATCATCCCTTCGAAGTTCAATAAATTTGTTACCCCAAGTCAATCCTTATCTCCCCCTTAACTGCTCTTTTAACCACTTACCGGGCGACCTTTTATGTGTGACTGAATGCTCCCCAAAAGCCCACCATCAACAGGAACAGCCTGGCCAGTCATGTACGATGCTTCTTTAGATACAAGAAAGGCAACAACACCGGCAATTTCATCAGGCTTACCTATTCGATTCATAGGTATAAGGGCAGACCGCGCAGCATGGATTTCCGGGTCAGCGAGAAGGTATTCATTCAGAGGTGTTCTTATAATACCCGGACAAACGGCATTCACCCGTACGTTATACTGTGCCCATTCAAGGGCCATCTGCCTTGTAAGCATGATCACCCCTGCTTTACTACTGCTGTATGCTCCCATTCCTGCATACGGCTCTATTCCCGACATGGAAGCTATATTAACAATTGATCCCCCCTTGTTTTTGAGAGCCCTTATAGCAATTTGACTGCACAAAAAAATTCCTTTTAGATTAACATTAATAACCCTATCCCATTGCTCTTCCTCAAGGCTTTCCAAGCCCCCGGGCATTGTTATTCCGGCATTATTCACTAGAATATCGAGCTCCCCAATTTCTGTATTCACCCAGGCAAAGGCTTCCTCCAACATGACTCTGTTAGCCACATCTACCTGGTAGAAAAAAACTTTTCCTTGTTTTTCTAATTGCTGCAGCGTCTCATTAAAAACCTTATTCCGCCCCAATACACACACCCGGGCACCTTCACGCACCAACCTCTCAACGATCGCCTGCCCGATACCCCGGCAACCGCCGGTAACTACCGCATACTTATCCTTAAGCAATCTACCACCCACCCCGTCATCCTTCTTTTATACATTGCGCATAACTTCCTTGGGAGAATTAATGTTTTGCCACTCTGACTATTTAGACTATTTAGAACATATAAAAGCAAGAAATATGCCAATATATTCACCTAGCGTTTAGACAAATAAATCCTAGTTACACTATGTGAAAAAAAATGTCCAGAAGTCCGGATGCCAAGACGTTTTTTCCTGATATCCGGACTGCTGGACATTGGTGTTAAACTTGCATATACAACTAAACATACCTTCAAACCGCTATTATGCACACTTTGTTTTGTTGTGTATGCCTAATTAAATTAAACATAGCTTCTGATTAATGTACTCGATTTATAACTCACCGTGCTAAAAAAAAGTCTCCTTCTTGTTAAGCAAGAAAGGAGACTTTTTTAATAACATTTTTATTTATCTATAGAGTCAATCCGGAAAACCGATTCATTAACAAACTAGTCAAATAGACCATTTTTCTCGATGAGAACCCTGCCAGCAGTAAGACGCTGAACTGTACGGGGGCCCTCTTCAAACCATAGGGCCCTAGCATCCCGATACATCCTTTCTACGGGGCCATACGGATTTTCTTCGAAGTAGCCAATACCCCCAAAGATTTCCAAACAAGAGTCGGAAACTGTACGTACGGTGTCAATACCAAACAGTTTACACATAGAAGCTTTCATCTCGATATCTTCGCCACGGTCGTATTGCCTGGCACAATCCAATAGCATACAACGGAGAGCATGCGTATGAGTGCCCATATCCGCGATAGTTTGCTGAATAGCCTGACGAGAAATTAAAGGCTTACCAAAAGTAACTCTATCCTTTGCCCTAGCGATAGCCAGCTCAAGGAATCTCTGAGAAAGACCTAAGCAGTTAACGCCGATTGACGCACGGGAAATAGCCAACGCCTCCTTGAAGATATCAAGACCATCACCCTCTTTACCCAAAATGTTAGTCGCAGGGATTTCACAGTTTTCCATAATTACATGTCCGTGGCCGGCTCCACGGCAGCCCATCATATGAGGCATCGGCTCCACGCGGATGCCAGGGGTGTCACCTTCGACAATAAACGCGCTAAGACCGCCTTTTTTTCTTTTGGATTCATCAGTTACGGCTAGAATATAGAAAGCATCTGTAATGTCTGTAAAGGAAATCAAGGTTTTTCTGCCATTCAGTACATACTTATCACCTTTTTTTACAGCCGTTGTGCGAATATCTGCACCAGAGCCACAACCAGGCTCTGTTAATGAAAAGGTAATAAAGTAGTCTTCGGTGGCCATCATAGGTAACCATTTAGCTTTCATTTCTTCATTACCATGGTCGTGAAGGATATGCCAGTCGAGACCGTTTACGTTATGCAGGTACATTCTAATGCTACCGGGCCCGCGGCTGATTTCCTCGAGAACCTGGAAATACTGTTCAACATTGAGGCCCATGCCGCCATACTCTTCGGGAAGGCGCAATCTGTATAAATTATTAGCACGGCAAATGTCCCACAATTTTTCAGGGAACACATGAGTCTTTTCCATTTCCGGAACCAATGCTTCCAACTCAGTTTCTACAACCTTACGGGTCTTTAACCTTAAATGCATTAACTCTTGATCTGTCAATAACATAGAATTAGTCCCCTTTCAGTATTTGTTATACGTTAGTAAGCCCTTTGGACACCAAGCATATTTTTACTTTTCACAAAAAAATTATCAACTCTAAGATTTTTCAATGTTCTGAAAACACTAACTAGCAATTAATATGCCAATACCTTGGCCGAACACCAATAAAAATAACTTCGCAGTAAATGGAGTTCAGGTACTAAGTACTGCCTATTAATTGATGCTTATTGTCCAGCAGTCCACGTAACCGGACAATTCTATCCAAGAATATGGACACAGAAGGTATTCGATTAACCCTTTTCAAGTCATAATTTAGCAGAATCATACAGTAGCTTATATGGACTTATTTATTCATAAGAATAAAATCCTTTTTTCGTTTTTTTGCCCCATTCCCCCTTGGTAAATTTTTCAACTACCAGCGGCGAAGGCTTGTCTTGGGGGTCGCGCGTTTCCTGGTAACGTTCCATGGCCTTATAGTAAGCAAGGTCAATTCCTGTTAGATCCATTAAACGGAATGGTCCCAATGGATGTCCTAAGGCATTAGTTACTGCAATGTCGATTTCCTCCGGGCTCGCGACCCCTATATCGGTCAGGAACAGCGCCTCGCGATTGATCGCGGTCAATATCCTGTTTACCACAAAACCATAGATTTCTTTTTGGATTAAGATACCTATTTTGCGCATTTTTTTACACAAACCCATGGTTATTTGGGCTGTTTCTGCCGAAGTATGCGGCCCCTGGACCACTTCAACAAGTTTCATAACTAGGGCAGGATTAAAGAAATGCATGTTACAAACTTTGTCCGGTCGCTTGGTGACATCAGCAATCTTCGAACTAACAATATAGGAACTGTTAGTAGCCAATACCGCATGGGAAGGAGCAATTTCATCCAGAGCAGTAAATAGCTGGCGTTTAATAGCAATTTTTTCAACAGCAGCCTCAATAATAAAATCGGCATCTCCGGCAGCTTCCTCTAGATTTTGTGTAAAACGAAGATTAGCCATGGCCTGGTCAGCTTGATCTTTAGTTAATTTTCCCTTGGCAACCCGCTGTGGCAAATATGTACGGGCAAAGCCCTCCGCTTTGTTTAACATATCTTGACTGATATCAGTGCAGTTTACTTGATACCCTGCCAGAGCAGCACACACAGCAATCTGGTGACCCATATTGCCGGCCCCGATAACACATATTTTTTTAACGTCTTCAACTATCATAATCACGTCTCCTCGCACTCACTTTATCATTCTTTAGTGTTATTAATATATTAAGCAAAGAACATACCACTTAAAAAACCAGCTCCTAATTATAAAAATAGCCTAACCGCGCCTGTACATTGACAGGGGATTAGGCTATTGGTTAACCCCTTTTAAGACGATCTAGCGTTTCAAAAGGCTAGTCCAGTTCAATAGCATGTTTTTTGATTTTCTCATAGAAACTGGATCGGCTTATACCTAGCAGCTTAGCAGCCTTTGCTCTGTTACCGGCACATTCGGTTAGTGCCCAGCGAATTAACTCAGATTCCTGTTGCTGCAGGCTTTCTTTCAGTATTGTTTTCTCCATATTATTATTATCTTTAGCCAACGTACTTTCAGTGTTATTTTGCTCTTGTTCCAAGACATCACTGAAGTCGGCCCAAGTGAGCCAGCTGTTTGCTCCCAAGCTTATGGCCCTTTCAATTGCATTTTGAAGTTCCCTAATATTTCCGGGCCATGAGTAACGCTTAAAAGCTTCAAGTACATCAGGAGTTATACCTTTAAAGTTTTTATTTAATATACTGTTATACTTTGACAAAAAACTGTTGACTAGCGGTTCTATGTCTTCTTTTCTTTTCCTTAATGGTGGTATCGGTAAATATATCACATTTATTCGGTAGAACAAGTCCTGACGAAATAGTTTTTGATAAACAAGGAGCCTTAGGTCCTTATTTGTGGCAGCGATAATTCGTATATCTACCGGTATGGTATTGGTTCCTCCAACAATTTCGATTTCACGATCCTGAATAACTCTTAGAAGCTTACTCTGCAGCTGTAGAGGCATATCTCCAATTTCGTCCAAGAAAATTGTACCGCCGTTTGCCAATTCAAATTTGCCCGGTTTTCCTTGTCTTGCTGCTCCGGTAAAAGCCCCGGGTGCATAACCAAACAACTCTGATTCTGCTAGCTCTGCGGGAATAGCTGCACAGTTTACTTTGATAAAAGGTTCTTTACACCGGCTACTCGCATTGTGGATAGCGTGAGCAAATAATTCCTTACCAGTGCCACTTTCACCAATAATTAAAACATTTGATAAACATTCTGCGGCTTTTGATGCTATTCTTTTGACCTTGGTCATTTCACTGTTTCGCTTAGTAATAATTGAGTCTAACGTATAACGAGTACCATTTAGTTTAAATAATTCGTCTTTATAATAGCTCAGACTATGTTTAAGCTTCTCAAATTCCCTCATTACATCTTGAAGCTGATCCAAATGCCGGTAAATAACACGCAGGACACCTCCGGACACCTCCGGTGCACCCTTTAGCGGAATATACGATACAACTGCCGATTGTCCATTTATTTCTTCTATTTTATAATCTTTTTGATTTTTTGAAATAGAATCAAACTGCTTTATTATCGTACAAGCCCTTTGGCCTATTAAGTCTTGACTACTTTTTTTACTTAGCTGCTCAAATGAACGATTGGCAAGAATTATTTTTCCATCATTATTTATAACCAATAGCCCTTCATAAGCTGTGTTTAATACAGTTTCCAGTGTACTTTGCAGTCTTTTAACACTCTCAATCTCTTGCGCCATTCGCTCAATTTCAGTTGCATCATACAGTACTACTATATGTCCGCAAATAGGTTTTAATGAAACAGGGCTTGAAGTAGCTAAGATGCTGGAGGCATTACGTCTAATCTTTTGTGGTTTATTACTGTCCAAATTGATTTCCGGGATAATCATTCCTAGATCTTGCCCAACGACCTCAGTGGATTGTATACCTAATAAATTTTCAGAGAACTGGTTGCATACTGTAATTAAATTTTCATCATTTACTGCTAAAATTCCAGTGGGAACAACCTTCAATATAGAGTAAATTTGATCGTATAGTTTCTGCATTTCCTTTAAAAAGGCTTTGATTACATCTGCCTGAGTAACAACACCGACTGGCCGGCCATCATTGTTGATTACAGGAGTTTCCTTCACCTTGGAGTTCATTAACCAGTCCCGTATTTGTGAAAGATTTGAATACTGTTTATCTTGGGGTAAAAAAACCACCTTATTCCTTGGTATATAACAACCTTTAATTGGATCTTCAAGGTTTTGCCCTCGTAACAAAGCATCAAACAAATTTGAAAGTGTCAGCATTCCAATTAAAATACCATCATCATCAACAACAAAAATAGCATTCAACTTATTATTTCGAAAAAGCTTAATTGCCTCGCCTATTGTTTGTAAGGAGGAAATAGTAGCAATTGAAGTATTCATTATTTCTTTTAACTGTAGCATACGTTTTTACCCCCCTAGAATACCGAGTTAATTAATCATTTACCTAATTGTGATCGTTTTCTCCACACTTAACTTCGCTAGTAAATAACCAATTTCTAATTAGTATAAATATTTCGACAAAATTGTGTCAAATCCTCTGAAGCATGTAGTTATTAAAATTAAGTTTTTATAATTAACAACAAGCGGGGGCCGAACGGCCCCCTGCTGGATCATATTAAATATTCCTTTGAATGAAGTATTATCACCGAACACTCACTTTATCATTCAGGCAAAAACTCGTAGATTATTTGCCCATCAGGCAGCTTATTAACCATTGCTTTCATAAGCATGCCGACTTTCAGGGCTTCCTCCTGCACATTGCTTGCCACCCTGCCAAAAGCTTTTATATCACCGTAATCTACCAGGCCAAGTATATAAGGCACATCAGATTCAAAACCGGCAGGACCATAATTAACCTTGGTAAAACTTATCAAATTCCCGGTTCCTTCAATCTTCACCCAGTCCATTTCACTGCCCAGGCAATGGGGACAGTCGGCCCGGGGCGGGAAAAAAACTTGGACACATTTTTTGCACTGTGTGGCCCGCAATTCGCCTTTATCCAGATAGTCAATAAATGCTGCTACCTTGGTCTGCGAAGTAAAGCTTTTCCTACCGAACCGCTCAAAGCCCATTTTTCCTACCTCCCCAGGATAATAACGTTACCATAAATACCAACACCACCGATATTATGCACCAATCCCAGCTCTGCTCCCGGGACTTGGATAGCCCCAGCTTCCCCGCGGAGTTGCAAAACAATAGTCCGTATCTGGGATCCCCCTGTTGCACCAATGGGATGTCCTTTAGAAAGCAGCCCCCCATCCACATTAACCGGGATCTTGCCGTCAATATATGTTTCGCCGTTACGGATCAGTTCAACTCCCTTACCTGGCTCTGCAAAGCCAAGGTTTTCATAAGCCATAAGCTCAGCTATGGTAAAACAGTCGTGTACTTCAGCAACATCAATATCCCGGGGTCTCACTCCGGCCATCTCGTACGCCTGCTGAGCAGCTAGCCGGGCACAGTTGAGGCCGCTTAGTGCATCACGGCCTGCAAGGTTCATCGGTGCTGTAGCAGCTCCTAACCCCATTACCCATACCGGCTGATTGGATATTCCCTTGGCTTTATCCGCGTTGGCCATAATCACACAGGAAGCACCGTCGGCATTAGCACAGCAGTCAAATACTTTCAGAGGGCTGGAAACCACACCTGCATCTAAGGCCTGTTCCAGCGCTACCTCTTTCCGGTAAACTGCCTTGTTGTTAAGCACGCCGTATTTGGACGATTTAACCCTGATTAAGGCCAGATCCTTTTCCGTACTGCCATATTGAGTAAAATGGGCTCTAGCATGCATGGCATAGTATGCCGGCATCATGGTGCCAAAGGGTGATTCCCATATAATGTCGGCTCCCCGGCCCATACGTTCCTGTGATTCTGCCGAAGTTATTTCGGACATCTTTTGGAAGCCAATCACCGCCACGACATCATGCAGCCCGGATTTTATCAGAGAATAAGCCACCCTTACGCCGGATGTGCTTGATGAACATACGTTTTCTATAACAAATGTTGGCTGCGGGTTAAGACCTAGATATTCAGCAATAAGTCCTGAGGGGCTACGCTGTTTGTCATATTCGGGGGCAGAGCAAACTACCGAAGCACCGATATCCGCAACGCTCATTGCCGCATCCTGCATAGCCTCTCTGAAAGCTTCAAAAGCCAGCTCTCTGATAGAGCCCTGATAGCCGCGGACAAAGGCACTTTGCCCCACTCCAATTACGGCCACGTCCTTTGGCATTTTATACCCTCCTTTAAGAAGGCACGCCCAATCGGTTTCTCTTTTTGCGCACCTTTTAGTTTTAATTTTTTTATGACCCGACCCATTATAAATCGAGGGCTCCTATGTCAAACTTGCAACACGGCCAGGGAAACATTTTATTTCCTTATATCCCCCTCCGGATCTAAGGCTCGTAGACAAATCAGTTCCTCCTTGGAAGGTAATGGCAATACCATTACATCATTACTAACGACCAAATCCCAACCGCACCCGCTTTGCACCTCTTTTATAACCGTATCTAGGCTTTTGTCCTCCGGGACAAAACAACCCACTAGTGTAAATGGCTCACCGGCACTATTTCGCCGCATGATAGCTCTATCAGTAACAATTGTCCGCATCTTGTCACCATTGGCTGTAACAAAAGATACCTGGTCAACTAAACGCTTCGGTAAATGTGTAATTACAATTACTACTTCACCAGCGGCCGAAGCAACATCATTCGAACCTCCACCGCTTGTCAAAAAGAGGTTTTTCTCTGGAATCTTGGTGGAATTGATATTGCCATACTTATCTACTTGCGCCGCACTCAGAACACCAAGGCATGGGCCAACTTCACTACTGACCAGGCACCCTAGGACATCAACAAAATGTGTTTGCATTTTGCTAGTAGGAATATTCGCATAATTAAATATATATGAGTCGCCCAACCTGGGGTAATAGCCATAAAACCCAGTTTCAGTCAGCAGTTCCCATGGCATTGAATCATCTTTACCGAGATATTTCGCCAACCAACTGGCTAAATGTGCTGACCCGATACCTGCTAACAGAGAAGAAAAAGCTCCTGAAGCAATTTTTTCACCAATAACCCGTGCAGCATTAATAATCAACAATTCATTAGATGTTACAGGTTGATCGTTATCAATATCCGTTATTTCAACTGCAGCATAAATATCGTTGTTCTTTGCAGCGTCGCGTAATTTCTGTAGCCTATTATCCCCAATCATTTCCAGATAAGATTCGTGCGAATTATTTATCACCCATTTCTGCATCCAAGCATCAAGACTTTCCGGGCTTGAAGCTGCCGCCCTAAACTGGCGGCGAGCTTCATAATCTTCACTATAACCAAAGTCTTGCAAAGCAGGAATTCCTTCAACAGACATACCCTGAGGATGAGCGCCAAAGGGAACTACGGATACACTTTTCACCAAGTGCCCGGGAACTTTTACATAATTACTTAATTTACGGATTTCAGATGTGGAAACAATTTTTTCTACTGTAACGATAACTCCCTGCCTGGTAGCGTAAGCTCCCCACATATTTTCACCAAAAGGAGGACCAATTACAGTATTGCCATAAGCATCTGCCGCAACCCCATGAACAATGGCCAGGTCGGGGTTTAAAGCGCGTACCACTGCAGTTTCCTTACCCGAGAAAGGATCAGTAATCACCTTAAAGGAATCATGATTATCATGCAGCAAACCACTACCGAGCAAAGACTTGGTAGTGATATAGGGTATATGCAGTGCCCCGGCTAATAGCCCCAAGGTTAGCGTAAGATTAGTCCAACATTCATAGGTTATTTGTCCGTTTTTAATCGCTCTTTGAAGAAAACGGTTCGGCGCCGGCGCCGGGTAGGTATCCCCTATAAAACCCGCAACAACCTTGTCAACGAGCCCGGCCCATGTCAACATAATTCCGTATTCCAATATACCGGCCCCTGTTAGAGTAAAGTGCATTGGCTGCTGCTGAAACTGGCGTACGATTTCCATAGCAACTGCATGAGCCCTGGAATGTGCAAACACAAAATGCAAATCCATACCTGGCTTAATATACTTTTTAACAGCTTGTTCTATAGGGATAATCTTATTGTGCCCCTCTTCCTCAGGTATCCGGGCATAATGACTATTTAACACTATACCACCACCTTCGGTTTTAGCCATACATCGTCAATCCGCCACTCACACTTATAGTCTGACCTGTAACATAGTCTGCTAAGTCTGAGGCAAAGTACAGCGCTGCCCCGGCAATATCATCAGGCGAAGCAACTCGTCTTAACGGAATGGCCCTCTCCAAAGCCTCCCTGATTTTCTGCGGTTGTCCCCTGTACAATGGGGTATCCGTGGGACCAGGGCAAACACAGTTAACTTTGATATTAAATTTGGCAACTTCACGGGCCAGTGACTTGGTGAAGGCTATCACTCCGCCTTTGGCACCGGCGTATACAGTTTCGCCGCTGCTGCCGCCTCTGCCGGCGTCACTGGCAATGTTGATTATCTTTCCGGCCTTGTTTTCCATCATGCTGTCAAGTACAGCACGTGAGCAATATACTACTGATTTATAGTTAATGTCGATTATTTTATCCCAGTATTCCAGTGAGTTCTTCCAGAAGGGCTCAATGATATCCCAGCCCACAGTATTTACTAATACACTGATCTGACCCAGATTCTCCTGGAATTCTTTTACCATCGCTGTCACTGATTCGAAATCCGTGACATCTGTAGGAACCGCTACACATTTGCGGCCAAGCTGTTCGATTTCTGCACGGGTTGTCAGCAAGGTTTCCGGGTTTTTGTCTGCTATACTTAAATCAGCGCCGTAAGATGCAAGTTTTAAAGCAATGGCCTTGCCAATACCCTGACCTGCCCCGGTAACGATGATATTGGTACCATCTAATCGCATTTGTTTTCCTCCTTTGGTTATAAGCCTTTGAACTTTGGCGACCGTTTATCAAGAAAGGCCCTTAGACCTTCACTGGCGTCTTGTGTAACAAATAACTCTCCTAATCCACGCACGTCACATAATAAACTTGAGTCTCTTTCCATTTCCTGAGCCGCGTTTACACACCTTTTAATTTCCGCAACTGCTACCGGTGCCTGCCGGGCCAAGTCCCGTGCTAATTCCATGGCTCTATCCATTAAGTTTTCCGCTCTGCAAATTTCTTCGACCAAACCCAGGCTTAAGGCTTCCTGGGCAGAAAGGGCGTTTCCTTGCAGCATTAAACGAAGTGATTTCGTTCTGCCAATTAGCCGAACAATCCTTTGAATACCTCCGGCGCCCGGCAGTAAACCAAGTTTTATTTCCGGCAAGCCCATGGTTGCTGTTTCCGCTATAAACCGAAAGTCGCAGGCAAGCGCCAGCTCTGTGCCACCGCCCATGGCGTGACCATTTATTACTGCAATGGTTGGCTTGGTCATGTCTTCCAAGGTTGAATTCGCAAATTGGAGCCGCCGGTCAAAATCCAACATCTCGCCCAGGTCCTTGGTTTCGGTTATTCCTTTCATCATGGCGATATCGGCGCCGGCTACAAATACTTTACGTGCACTGGTGATTACAACAGCTCTTACTTCAGGGTCGTTTTTTAGGGCTAAAAATGCCGCCGTCAACTCTTTGGCCAATTCATTATTTAAGGCGTTTACTGGAGGTCGATCCATAGTGACGCAGGCAATGTGGTCTTTTATGTTTATAGTTAATAATTGAAATGCACTCATAAATGGCCCTCCTAAATCTGAAAAACAATAATTAATCAGTAAACTTAAAGACTTTGCTGGCAGTTCCGTATAATAACTGCTCTTTTGCTTCCGGGCGCAGTCCCAGATCGTCGATTTGTTTTAAGCAGGTTGGCCAATTAAGAACGGGGAAGTCTGTGCCAAACATTACTTTACCAATACCCCGTTTGGTGTTAAGATAGCTTACCAGGCCTTTATCCCAGTATTTGGGGCCATGGGCTGTGGTACCAATGTAAATATTCGGGTGTTTCCAGGACATGGCGATTAGTTCTTCACACCACGGCCAACCGGTATGCGCTGCTACTATCTTCAATTCCGGGAAGAAGAGGGCGATATCATCCAGCAGTATGGGGCGTCCCATTTCACTGGGCATTGCTTCCGCAGAGTGACCGATTTGCATTACCACAGGAACATCCAGTTCTACGCATTTGGCATAGAAGGGGAAGTATCTTTTATCATTAACAGGTATGCCAAAACCATAGGTGTGCAGGTGGGCGCCGACAAAGCCGAATTCTTTTACAGCCCTTTCCAGTTCCCGCACTCCATCCATTCTCTCTTCATGGTTAATTCCATGGAGGCCGTATAATCTTGTAGGATAGTCCTTGATGGTATTATAGATTTCTTCGGTTTTAAAATCCCATTGCATAACTTGTCTCATGTAAGACTTAATTTTACCTGTGGGGATGAGCACTTTATCTACTCCATACTTGTCCATATCCGCAATGAATTCTTCCGGGGTTCTGCCTGCAATATCCAGGCCCCACCATTTAGCTACCTGACCCTGTTCAGGATCATCAATATAAGCTTTTTTCATGAGTTCTGCGGTAAATGGCTGGTGCCAATAATCAATAACTTTAGTCATATTTATCCTCCTTTAATAACTTTATTCTTTTTCATACCCTAGCAAGGGGCATGCCATATCTGCTGTATATCAACCCCAAAAATCGCATTTATCATATACCACTGTAACATACTTGTTCGTACATGGTTTAGCAGTTAAACTTTGAGTGTTTTTATTTTATAAACGGGTGTCCTAAAAAGCATCTTTTCAAAAATCATATATGTAGTACAGTCCGGATTACCGGACGGTGCTGTCCGGATTGACGTGCACTGGACAGTTTAGCACAGCAAAAACATAAACCCATTGCCAGCTCGCAGCTGATATGCCCTCGTAAGCATGCACTACCACAGCACAAAAAGAGCCCTTGGATATAACTCCAAGAGCTCTTTAAAATTAAGTCCGGCAACGACCTACTCTCCCAGGGACAAGCCCAAGTACCATCGGCCCTGAAGAGCTTAACTTCCGTGTTCGGGATGGGAACGGGTGTATCCTCTTCGGTATGGTCACCGGAAAACTTATATATACACTTTTTAAGGTATTCCTTCAAAAATGCACAGCGATTTTTTAAAGCATTAGGTAGTCTACTTGTCGCCTATTTAAGGTCAAGCCCTCGACCTATTAGTACCGGTCCGCTAAACACATTGCTGTGCTTACACGCCCGGCCTATCTACCTGGTAGTCTGCCAGGGGTCTTACTGGATTAACTCCATGGGAAACCTTATCTGGAGGGGGGCTTCGCGCT
>NZ_FOOX01000020.1 GCF_900113335.1 Desulfotruncus arcticus DSM 17038 | reverse complement strand
ATCGAGAAAACCAAACAAAAAACTGTTAGACAAGAGAATCCCAATCCTTTAACTATGCCAGCTTTACGTAAGTAATTTGATATTTTTAATTCTAAAAACGTAGATTGGAGACTTTTTGGCAGTTGCTTAACCCCTGCGTTTTTTATTATCATGATCATGGACACCTTCCTTGGTCTGGTAATTTTGGTTTTTGGCAATTCCATTTTACCAAAAGGATTGGTGTCTTTTCTATTTTTTCTCAATGATTGTCAAGGGCTATTTTATTTTCCAGCAAGGCCGCTTAAATGTTGGGATTAAGGTTATTTTGCAAGTGGGAAAGTTGAGTTACGTATTATAAGAATTATTCAACCTTGGTCTGTCAAAGAATTATGAAGGTTATTGTATTATAAAGCTCCTTATTTAAGGGCTTTTTGTTTTTTAGATAAAGTGTCATTCTGCAAAAAATAAAGTGTCAAAATCTCCTTGACTTGTACTAGATTACGTAATAAGCTACACATGCGAGACAGCAATAACCCAACATCAAGCGACATCAAGGAGGACACGACAA
Organism: Desulfotruncus arcticus DSM 17038; assembly: GCF_900113335.1. Classification (GTDB taxonomy): domain Bacteria; phylum Bacillota; class Desulfotomaculia; order Desulfotomaculales; family Desulfallaceae; genus Desulfotruncus; species Desulfotruncus arcticus. The sequence goes on along the minus strand of NZ_FOOX01000020.1, from coordinate 107,847 downwards.
AATGCCAATGAGAGAACAGGAATACCGAGTAACCTTCAACGAATCAAGAACCTTTGGCGTAGAAATCGAATTTTTCGGCATCACAGCCCCAAAAGCCCTGGCAGCCTTAAACGAGGCGGGGATTAACGTACACCACGAAACTTACAACCACACAACCCGTCGCCATTGGAAATTAATTTACGACGTTTCCGTAAACAACAAGGGCACCGGCCTAACACGGGGTGGCCACGAATTAGTAAGCCCCATCCTGAAGGGCAGGGAGGGCCTGAAAGAATTGAAAGCCGTAATGAACGCTCTGGGCAAGGCGGGGGCCAAAGTTGACCGGACTTGCGGCCTTCACGTCCATCACGATGTAACAGACTACCAAGTAGAAAACTTTGTTAACCTGTACGCAATCTACTACAAATTTGAGAATTACATGGACGCCATATTACCACCCAGCCGTAGGGGAAACGGTAACAGATATTGCAGGGGTTTCAACGCCGAGGAATTAAAAGCATTGCTGGCGGCTAAAACCTTAAACGACATTAACCGAGTTATGTTCAACCGTTACAAAAAACTAAATTTCCAGGCTTATTACCGCCACAACACCATTGAGTTCAGGCAACATGGCGGCACTCACGAAGCCGAGAAAGCCGTTAATTGGGTAGTATTCACCCAGGCCCTGGTTGAAAGGGCCAAAGGCGGCAAAATGAGAATAGCAAAAGGCGACTGGGACAGGGACGCCCATACTTCCATCGACCACGAACGCCGCCTTCGCCGTATCCTATTCGGAGACGTAACAAGGGACAGCCTAAAAACCGAATACGGACAAGCCTTCAAATACCAAATGAAACGCAGAGAACACTTTGCAAGCGTAGCCGCCTAAGACCACGGGGGCCAGGGGGATTGAAAACCCCTGGCCGTTCGGCTAGAATAAAACGAAAGGGGAATAATATATATGATGCCGGAATACTTGGGCGACGTGAAAGGCGGCTTGTTACCATTGCTAACAGTACACTTTATAGATGGGCTCACCTTGACGGGAGAAGACTGGGACGAAATTATAAATAGACTTCGTGATTCGTCATGGAAACCGGAGGACAGCGTGGAACAGTACATGAAGGAACTGGCCCGCCGCACCGAAATTCAAACAGGGGTTAAAATTGATTGGCAGGACAGCGAGGAATTCGTCAAGGAATTAAAACGTGCGGGCATTATAACACAGATTATTCAACACTAAACGGTAAAAGGCGGTAGTACAAGCTACCGCTTTTTTTATAGTTGATGTGTACGCCATTCCGTAATATAATACAAGTATAAAACATCACGGGAGGCGGCAGCATGAAAATAAACACATTCAAAAAAATTCATATAGACAAGAAAGGCTACCTTTTAATTCCGTACTTCGCCTACGGATCAAACTTACACCTGAGTCAAATGAAGCGGCGTTGCCCGTCAGCCAAGCCCCTTGAGGCTGTAAAGTGTCATGATTACCGCCTAACATTCAAAGGAAACAAGCGGGGAAACGGGGTGGCTGACATAGAACCCGCCCAGGGCGAGGCGGTGGCTGGTGCCTTGTACAGAATAACCATTAAAGACCTGGAAGCCCTGGACAGGTACGAAGGCTACCCTCGACTGTATAACCGTTACATAGTTGAGGTGGTGAACGCTTACGGCGAAAAGAAGGCAGCCTTCGTTTACCGGATGGGGCCGCAGTACGTTGAAGCCCCGCCTTGGGAGGAATACTATGAAACCATACTATCAGGCTTCCAAAACTGGGGCCTGGACGTAGCCCCGCTACAAGCGGCACGGATGGCGGCAGACCCCTACTTTTGGCCAGTAACCTGGGAAGACGACGACGCAAGCACGGAAGGTGCGTGTGAACGGGAACGGGTAGACAGCGAATGGTGGTGCGTGAACGGCCACGGCTGTTGCATCTATAACGACGGGACAGATTGTTGCACCCATCCAGGGGGCAGCAAAATCCCGCTGGAAGACTAAAACTTAATAACTGTAAAAACGCTTAGGAGGCCCTTTACGGGGCCTTTTTTTAATGCCTAATATAAACGCCCCACCCTTGTACTAATGTACGTAATAAGGGTAATTGTGTGCGTTGTGTGAGGGGGTGAGAGCAATTGGACATCACGAACACCGGCCAACGGCGTGACCGTATCAAGTTATTGGAGCAGCAAGTTCGTCTTATTAACCGAAAACTTGAGCTGGGCAAGCGGCCAACACCCGACCAAATGACCCAACAAAAAGCAGACATGGCCGAACTGCTTAAACTAAAAAGAATTGACCACGCGGAAGAATCCGTGCTTTATTTCATGTACGAATATTTTAGCGATAACCGCAACCCGGAAAACGAACAGAACTTAATTCCCGCAGGAATAAACGTGGAAATGGCCCCAACCTTTCACGGAGAATTATGCGGCATTTTGGATGAGGTTTCTAACGTTAATATAACGGCACGTATTGGTTGGGCGGCCCCCAGGGGCCACGCCAAGTCAGCTTATTTGTCAAACGCCTTCCCCATTCACCAAATTGTCTTCGGTAAAAGAAAATATATTTTAGTGATCTCTGAAACTGACACTTCCGCTAAGAAGTTTATTGAATGGGTCAGCCTGCAGCTAAAATATAACAAGAAACTACGGGATGACTACGGCGACCTGCTAAGCCCGAAAAAGTCCCTTAACGACAAGGACAACCAAGAAGCCTTTCTGACTAAAAACGGCGTAGTGGTGGAAGCCGCTTCAATGGGCAAACAGCTTCGAGGCAAAAGGAACGGCTCTTACCGTCCTGACCTTGTAATCTGCGACGACCTGGAAAGCCAAAAGAACACCAACACCGCCGAACTTCGGGACAAAAACCTGCACTGGTTTAATTCCGTGGTAATACCCATCGGCGACCCAGACCGGACGGCCTTTATTTACATGGGAACCATTGTGCATAGGTCCGGTTTATTGCCCCATATCCTGCAGCGGGCCGACTTTCAAAGCAAAGTCTATGCGGCTATAGTAAACCCGCCGGAACGGGAAGACCTATGGGAAGAATTTGAAAACATTTACCGTGACCAGGGGAATGAGAACCGCATGGAAGACGCCCTGGCCTTTTATTATGCCAACAAAGAAGAAATGGACAAGGGCGTGGAAGTGCTGTGGCCCGCCCGTTTTGATTACGCAAAGCTGATTTTAGAAAAAGTAAACATCGGAAGCCGTGCTTTCGGCTCTGAATTTATGAACAACCCTATCAGCGAGGAAGACCAAATTTTTAGGCCCGACACATTCACTTATTTTGACTACGGCGACCTGAAAAATGACAAAGGAAGACCCCTGCCCCTGGAATACTTCGGGGCCTGGGACTTGGCCTTCGGTAAAAATTCACGTTCAGATTATAACGCTATAGTAATAGTGGCCCGTGATAAAAGGACGGGCCTTATTTATTGTGTTGACGTCTGGGCCAAAAAATGCCCGGCACACATAGCCCTTGAAACGGCAGTAGACAAAATCGCACAGTACCGGCCCCGCGTTTTTGCTGTGGAAACAGTACAGGCCCAGATTGACTTCTTCCGCCAGCTGCGTGAACGGCTGGCAAAAGAAGCCCTATACACTACCAGGCTAAAAGGCGTAACTAGTAAGACCAAAAAGGAAGAACGTATTGAAAGCCTGGAACCACTGTTTGAAAATGGCGTGCTGCGGCTGATGAGGCACCAGCGGCTCTTGATTGAAATGCTTGAACAATTTCCCACCCATGACCATGACGACCTGCCGGATGCCCTGCAAATGGCTGTGGAATTGTGCGGAAGCGGGAAAAGGAGGACATTCCACAAAAAGCCCTCCGGCTTGTAAATACCGGGCCGGGCTACCGTATTAGGTGAATCTAATCTTACAAAGGAGGGCTTTCTTTGCTGGGCGTAATCGGCTATGCAGAAGAACTGGAACAGTATTACCTTCCGCCTACCCCGCTGTTTGCTATAAATGAGTATTTCCCGCCACCATCGCACAAGGAACGTATTGCCCGTTATAGGGACAACCGCAAGTTATTCATGGGCCAACATTACGATGTGTTCAAACGAGTACAGAACCGGCTGACTAGCCGCCAAAATGACGTTATTTATATATCAGTAAACTTGCCCGCCATTATTTGCAAAAAATCGGCGGACTTTCTTTTCGGCGAACCCACGGCTTATTCAGCGGGCAAGGACGACAATTCCAACGAGCAAAAAGCCCTCGACCGAATAAACGGGGACAATAACCTGGACATTATTAATTACGAAAGTGCCCTGGGTAACGCTTACCGTGGGGACAGCTTTTACAAGATACGCTGGGGCCAGGAATATGACGGCATGGTAGACGCCAGGTATGACCCCTTCAGGGCCATAATCGAAGCCCAAAACCCGGAATACGTATTCCCTGAAACTTTTCCAGGGGACGCGAACAAAATCATGGCCTACCATATCGCCGTCCCTTTTCTGATCCGCGACAACAAAAAGGGTGACTATTGGATATTAAACGTGGAAAGCCACTTCCCTGGCCGGATTATTTACCGCAAATTCAACTTGAACCCTGTGACTATAACCTATGATAACGAGATAACGGAATGGCGTATTTATTCGGAAATCAAAGACGCCTATAAACTGGTGGAGACTGACGTGCCCTTTCCCTTGGTGGTGCACGTTCCCAACTTTGCCACAGACGAAATCTGGGAGGGCATTGACGACCTTTCCGACAACAAGCCGCTGTTTGATGAAATTAATAACAGGCTCTCGCAAATTGCGGCCATATTGGACAAGCACGCAGACCCAGCAATGGCCGTTCCCGCTGGGTTATTAAGTGAGGACGAAGAAGGAAACCCCGTTTTCCGTGTGGGCTTAAATAAAATCTTTGAAATCATGGGCAAAGAAGACGTCGTGCCCCAGTATATAACATGGGACGGCCAATTACAGGCGGCTTTTCAGGAATTGGAAAAACTTATAGACATTTTACTTATCAACGCTGAAATTCCCGCCGTGGCCCTGGGCAAAGGGGACAGCGGCACAAGCGGCAGCAGCGGCCTGTCAATTAAATGGCGAATGAACAGTATTCTGGCCAAAATCAACCGGAAGCGGCAATATTACAATAAGGGATTGAAACGCGTCTTAACCATTGCTCAAATGCTGGAACACGCACGGGGCGGTAAACAGAATTACCAGCTTTTTACCCCGCTGATTAAGTTTAGGGACGGCTTGCCGGATGACGAAACCGAAATGGCCAACATTATGGCAATTAGAACAGGCGGTAAAGCTACCATTTCCCAGAAGTCCGCCGTTATGTGGCTGGACAGCCTAACCGAAGAACAAGCAGAAAAGGAACTGGAACGCATAAGGGCCGAGGAAGCCGTGGCCGACCCGTCAATATTTAATAATGACACTTTTAAACAGGCGGGTGGTGAATAATGCCACGCTTTATTCCTCAGCCCAGTTACGAACGGGACGAAAGGCGACTGGTGAAGTATTACAAAGACGCTTTTAAAAAAATAGTTTACCAGCTAGGAAGCATAACCAACGGCATTGAGGCGGCACAAGCCGTTTCTTTGCTTAATCAAATAGCATTTATACTACGAGAACTGGACGGCAACACCCGGCAATGGGCTGATGATGTGGTGGCCCATGCTTACCGTGACGGCCAAGCGACGGCCCTGGTTGAACTGGGGGAAGCCCGCACACTGGCGGAAGCGGTAGCAGGGGTGTCTTTCTCCCTGTTGGCCCGCCAACAAGTAGAGGCACTCGTCAATGACACTTACAACGACCTTTTAATGGCTACCCAAAATACAGAAAGAAAAGTTAAACAGCTTGTAAGAAGTGTCGTCGGGGACACTTTAAGGGTGAAAGCAATTGAGCAGCTGGGCCGCCGTACCACCCGCAACGAAATTATAGACAAACTGACCAAAGCGGGCCTTTCCAAGAAGCTGGAAAGCGAAGCCTGGGTAGGTATAGTTGACAAGGCGGGCCGCCGCTGGAACCTTTCGACTTACGCGGAAATGGTGGTAAGAACAAAGCTACAGCAAGCCCACGTAGAAGGCCGACGGGAGGAACTTACCGAAAGGGGCCTCGACCTAGCTGTGGTATCATCCCACGGGGCCAAAGACGCTTGCCGGAGTTATGAAGGTATGGTAATTTCCATGAACGGCCTGACCCCAAGTTATTTAACCTATAACGAGTTAAGGGACAGCGGCAAAATATTTCACCCGAATTGTCAACACACCGTGCACGCATTAAGGGACTTTGACCTGTTGCCCACCGCCCTTAAAGATAAACACAACAGAAAAATGACTGAATTAGATCAGTAAGACTTTGGCCCCCAAAAGGGCCTTTTTTTATTCTCCCTAACACCGTGGACGCAACCACGAAAACAAGCGAAATTCGAAAGGGGATTTAAGTAATGTCTGAACAGAACACTAACAACACCAACCCAAACGAAAACCTGAACACCCAAAACCCTACGCCTGACGGGGCGAAAAACACGGAAAACCAGGACGGGGATAATTCAGGCGGCCACCAGGATAAAGAACACATGATACCCAAGCACCGCTTTGATGAAGTGAACAGTAAATACAAAGAATTGATGAAAGACCTTGAAACCTTGAAAGCCGAAAAAACCGAAAGGGACAAAAAAGCGGTTGAACAGGAAAAGAAAGCCAAAGAACAGCAAGGCAAATTCGAGGAACTGTATAAGACCACTTCGGATGAATTGAACCAGACCAAAGAAACCTATTCCAAAGCTACCGAACGGGTGGTTCAGCTTGAGGGGGTAATAAACAGTCTTCTGGAAGCACGGCTGGAAAACGTGCCCGAAGAATTCAAAGACTTACTGCCCCAGCACATGAACCCCGAACAAAAGCTGGAATGGCTGGCCAATGCCGAAAAGAAAGGATTGTTTAAAACAACTAAAAAGGACACCCCACTGGGTGAAAGGACGAACCCCCAGGGCAGCCAAAATGCTGACCTAAATAAACTCTCCCCAATGGAATTGTTAAGAGCCGCTTACGGCCAAAAGTAACACCTTCACAGGCGTGGAAACCCCACGCTTTTTTTATTGCCCACAATGTACGTAATTACGAAATTTGAGGAGGAAATAAATAATGGCCCTGACTATACTTGAAGCCTCTAAACTATCCAATGACGTTCTGCAAAGAGGCGTAATTGAAACCTTTGCACGCAATTCCGTTATTTTCGAACTGCTTCCCTTCCAAGAAATCGCCGGTAACGCTTACAAATATAATCAGGAAGGAACCCTGCCCGGTATCGCTTTCCGTGGCGAAAACGAAGGCTACACCGAAAGTGTTGGTGTAATCAACCAGGCTTCCGAGGGCTTATACATCCTGGGTGGCGACGTTGATGTGGACAAATTTATTGTAGCAACTCGTGGCAACCTTCAGGACATTAGGGCCATTCATACCGGAATGAAAGCCAAAGCCCTTTCCCTGGCTTACACCAAGTCTTTTTTCAAAGGTGATAATTCCACAAATACCAAAGAATTCAACGGACTGGAAAAACGGTTAACTGGTAAGCAAATAATTGATGCAAGTGACGCTAACCTGACCCTGGCCATGATTGACGAACTGATTGACGCCGTTGAAGGCGAACCGGACGTACTGCTGATGTCCAAAGCTATGCGTCGGGAAGTTAAGAAAGTCCTACAAGGCTCCCAGCACTACATTGAAAATGGCTCTGATGCTTTTGGCCGCCCCGTTTCCACTTATGGTGGTATCCCCATTCGCATTGTTGAAACTGACGCCTCCGGTAATGAGATTCTTGGCTTCACCGAAGGGGCTTCCAGCAACACCGCTTCCATTTACGCCGTAAAATTCGGGGCTGAAGAATACGTATCCGGCCTCCGCAACGGCATGATTAACGTCCGTGACCTGGGTGAAATTGATGCCAAGCCTGTATTTAGAACCCGTATTGAATTTTATTGCGGCATGGCGGTTTTTCATCCCAGGGCTGCTGCACGGTTAATGGGCGTAACTAAATCCATTTAATTTAAAAAAGATACATTAATACACAGGCGTGACGGTAAATTTCCGTCACGCCAAAGCAGGAGCAAAGTTACGCTAGTTTTGTCCGCAGCTTCTAAATATAAAAACTATTATTTTTCACTACTTAGTTAAGGCTTTATTTTAGATAATAAAGATTTAGAAGCCTTTGAAGCAGATAAAACTGAATGTGTTTTATTTTCTCTAGCTTTCTTTTCTCCTTCATTAACTAAATGTTGCAATACTGTGTTTAAATTGCCTATCCTAGATGCAATCAATCTCATCCTAATTGCTGTACCATTAAAGCTAGTATCAAATATTTTTTTTGTAAACTTATTCATTAGCAGTGTTTTACTGCCGCTACAAATAACAAAACTACCACCTTGTTGACAAATCTGACTTGTCATATATAAGCCATATCCCGTGTTACTCCAGACGTCGTTTGGTCTTTTTCTTTTTCCAAAAGCTACACCAGATATCCCTGGTTCTAAAGCTAGTATTAATGCGGATTCATCACTATCGATTTCAAGGTGCGGGTTATTGCGTAGGCTGTTTCTAATTCCAACTCCTTCATCAAGTATGGCAATTTCTACTAAATCCCTTGACGGCCAGTATTGTCCTGCAATCCATATGCTATTAGATTCACTATGCTCAACAATATTCCTTAGAAGTTCTCTTATTGAATATGTTAGATATTCAGTCAAATTAAAGTCCTGTCTTGCTAACACTAATGCCAGATCTTGAGATTTTTTTTCAATAGTTTCTCCTACATGTTCAAAATTTTCAATAGCTTCTTTTTTTAAGGCATTTGTATTAATTTCTGTTATTGGTATATATCTTGTATTTCCATTAGCCTCTCCAGGTCTATTACCATAATCCAAGTATATACTCTGAAAAAACCCCATATGAGCTGCATAGTTTTTGCCTGAAAAGTTACAGCCTTGGTGATTTGAATTTGTGTGACTGTTAATGAACTTCCTCATTGCTGAACCAACTAATAACATCCCAAAAGGTTCTACAAGACTTAATAAACTGTAATCATATAGGTAATCAGTATACTCACTAACAAGCGTATTTAATTCTTTGCAGAACCTTAATGCGTTAGAGAGATCAAGGTTATTAGGTAAATAAATTCTCATTGGCACACTCCATTATTTATAATTGGTATTAGCTATTACCAAAGAAAGCTAAATTATTAACTTAAAAACTTCTAACAACATATTACTGCAGAAGAATAATTTTCCCTCTATAAGTTCACAAATTTTAAATCATAATTTTTAAGCATAAATTTCTTTAATTTAAAAACGTATAACTTTTGATATTAAACAACTGAATTGATCCGTTGCATATAACAACCTAACAGCGACAAAAAAGTGAGGTGGCTTAAATGGCGGCAACCGTGGCCAATGCTGAGGCGTATTTTGCCACTCAAGTTTTACACAACGACGAATGGGTGGCGGCTGACCCGACCCAGAAACAGCGGGCACTTGCCAACGCCAAAGCCCAACTTTACCGGATATATAGAAACTTCAACGACGCTGAAAAGCCTCTACCAGATGAGGCCGTTTTTGAACAATCCTTATGGCTTTTACGAATTGACGATACACTACGGAAAGCAGAAATGGGTGTGAAAATCATTTCCGTGGCTGGTGTGCAAATTGCGGTAGATAAAGCAGCCCAGACCGTGGCACCCCAGGCCGTCCTAATCATAGGACGCCGGGTGGGGAGGGCTGTTTAATGGCCCTCATACCTCTAAATCAAAGTGTCAAAATCACCAAAGGCGGTGATCTGGATGAGTGGGGCCAACCCCGCCCAGGCCGTGGAATGACACTTAAATGTCGGATAGACCAACACAGCCAACTAGTGAAAACCCAAGACGGCAAAGAAGCCGTCACAAGTGCAACCATTTTATTAAACGGGCTTGTAACGGTGAACTACAGCGACCTATTAGAGTGGAAAGACGAAACGGGCAACCAATACAGCCTTCACCCATTAACCGTGGCTATCGTTCGGGACTTTACCGGAAAGCCACTATTTACAAAGGTGGCGGTATAAATGGCTAATATTAGCGTAGAAGTAAGGATTGATCTTGGCAGACTAACGGGCCTGGAAAGAGAGCTTGAAAACGCATTAAAACAGGCCGTGCAGGACTGTATTGACGACCTGGCCCGCACCGCTTCCGAAAGTGCCCCGCATGACAAGGGAATACTTGAACAGTCCTACGAAAAGCAAGTCAACGCAAGCGGAACAAAGGCCGAAGGCACCGTGGAATTTGCTGTAAGGGAAAGCTATAGCGGCGGCAATTATAACTACGCTATGAAAATGCATGAGGGCACCTACAACTTAGGCCCTGGCTCACAGGCCAAGCCTGGGGGAACGGGTATGAGTGGAAACCATTACAACGTCGGGCCGAAATTCCTGGAAAGACCGCTAACAGGCGAACAGGATGCCTACAAAGAACATATTGAAACCGAACTGCAAAGACTTGTGGCAGGATAAAGGGGGGTGAACCGTGCGGGTATTAGACCTTATAAGTGTCATTAAGCAAGGGCTGAATTTTACATTTTACCCCAACACCATCCCTGCAACCGCCGCCCCTGACTGTGCAACGGTATCCCTGACAGGCGGGGCCGCAAGTAACAGCCAAATTACCCGCCCCGCTTTCCAGGTACTTCTAAGGGCCACGCACCCAGGGGAAGGGGAAGCTAAGGCGTGGGAAATATATAACTTTATGCACCAAAAGCGAGACTTTGACGTGGGCACAACCCACGTTATTTTTTGTACCGCCGCCCAAAGTACGCCGCTGTATATCGGTACGGACGAAAACGGGCGGCACCTTTATTCAATCAACTTTAGAACCCTATGTGAGGCTTAAACGGCCTCTTTTTTATTTTGATAAGGAGGAAAACAACAAATGGCAGGAACAAAAATTGCTGGCGTTGACGTGCTTATTTACGTTAAAACCGGCCCGACCGATACCGACCTGACCGTATTAGGCGGACAAAGCAACGCCACCTTAAACAGAAGCACCAACATTGTAAACGCCACTTCCAAGGACGACGGCGGCTGGGCCGCAAACCTGGCGGGTATCAACAGCTGGGGCTTGGAATGTGAAGGCTACCTTATGGCTTCTGACGCTGCCCTTGACCAAATGGAAACTATCTGGGCAAGCCGTCAAACCGTTTTAGCTGAAATTCGTATGCCCAGCGGCAAGAAATACACCGGTGAGTGTATCATTTCCGACTTCCCTGCTGAATTTCCGCAAGAAGACGCCGCAACCTACAAGCTTTCATTTACCGGCACCGGGGCTTTAACCGTAGTACCTGCCGCTTAAAAAATGACACTTTTAATTAGATAGACAACTGACCGGAAAAAATGACACTTCTAAAAAACCTTTTGGGGGTACTTATTAAAATGGCAAACACACAAAGACATATGATTGAACTGGAACTGGGCGACATGACCTACACCATGCGTTACACTTTAAATTCTCTAGCTGAAATCGAAGACCGCCTGGGCGTGCCCCTGGCCGAACTGGGGAACATTCAAATGTCTATGAAAGCCGTTCGGGTAATGCTCTGGGCGGGCCTTATCCATGAGGGCTTAACGGAAGAAGAAGTGGGCGAATTGGTGGACTTCGGTAACTTTGAATATGTCCAGGCAAAACTGGCCGAAGCCTTCCAAATGGCAACAAGAAAAAACTAATGGAAGCGGGCTGGGGCGAACTTAAAATGCTGGCCTTCGGCCCGTTACAGTTAAAACCCGCAGAATTTTGGGAATTAACCATAACCGAATTTGCCGAAATGTTAGAGGCTTACACCGAATTCAAACACCAAACCGAAGAAGCAACATATCACCGAACTGCATGGCTGGCGGCCAACCTTATGAACGCTACCGGAAATTATAGAACATTAATTACGCCTGAAAAACTTTTAGGCAAAACACAGACCGCCGCCGCAAAACCTATTACCAGTGAAGAACGGGACATACAATTCCAAGAACTGTTGAAGAAATTCAACAAAGCATAGAGGCAAAAGGGGCCGCTATTTGCTATTCCGATGGTGGGTAGCGAATGGCGGCCCTTTTTTTATTGCCCCAAGAAAGGTGGGTGTTTTTTGAGTGCGTTAAGCAGTGTATTAGTACGTTTTACCGCAGACATCAGCGACTTACAGCGACAACTGAACTCGGCTCAGCAAAGCGTATCTGACGTGGGCACCAAATTAACAAGTATAGGTAAAACCTTGTCGCTGGCCGTAACGACCCCCCTTACAGCCCTGGGCACGGCTGTTGTGGCCGTAGGCAGTAACTTTGACGCCACCATGTCAAAAGTGCAAGCCGTTACGGGGGCCACGGGCGGGGAAATGGATAAACTAACCGCCCAAGCAAAAGACCTCGGCTCAACAACCCAATTTAGTGCCACGCAAGCCGCCGAAGCCATGACCTTTTTAGGACAAGCCGGTTACACCACAAACGACATTATGAAGGCTATGCCTGGACTTTTAAGCATGGCGGCGGCAGGGGCCGTTGACCTGGGAACCGCCGCTGACATTGCTTCCAATATCCTTTCAGGTTTTGGAATGTCCGCCGACAAAACGGCCCACGTTGCCGACGTGCTGGCCAAGTCCGCCGCCGCATCTAACACCGACATTCAAGGGCTGGGGCTGGCCTTTTCATATATAGCACCTATTGCTTCCGCTGCTGGAATGTCTGTGGAGGAAATGTCCGCTGCAATCGGGCTTTTAAGTAATGCGGGCATTAAGGGTGAAAAAGCTGGCACGGCCCTTCGGGGTATCATCTCCCAGCTATTGAACCCAACCACAAGGACAACTGACGCCTTAGCTAAAATGGGCCTGACCTTTGACGACGTGAACCCGCAGACCCATTCCCTGGCCGAAATATTAACCACGCTGAAAGGGGCGGGCATAGATACTGCCACCGCTATGGAACTGGTGGGTATTGAGGCTGGCCCTGGACTTTTGGCACTTCTTCAGCAAGGTGGAGACGGCCTGGAACAATTTACAAAGGAACTGGAAAACTCCGACGGGGCGGCCAAGAAAATGGCCGACACCATAACCAACAACACCAAAGGCGGCTTTATTGAACTATCCTCCGCCGTGGAAGGGTTAATGCTTTCCTTCTACGACGTAATGAGGCCCGCTATAGAAACCGTTACAGAACTTGTATTAAAACTAACCCGCACTTTTAGCGGCTTTTCACCGGAAGTAAAAACCGTCATTGCTATAGTGGCCGCACTCGCCGTCGCAATCGGCCCTGTTTTGGTAGTTATGGGACTTCTGGTGACGGCCTTTACCGCCGTGACCTTGCCCATGGCGGGAATCGCTGCAGGGGTAACGGCCTTAATTATGGTACTGGGCACCTTATACGCAAAGTCCGACGAAATAGCCGCGTTTTTAAAGAAATCCTGGGCTGAACTTGAAAATAAAGCAGGCGAAACCTGGGACGCCATAAAGGATACTGTTTCAAAAGCCTGGGATGATACGAAGGCTTTTACTGAAACCGGCTGGGAAGCTATAAAAAGCTCCATACAAACAGCATGGAAAGCGATATCGGACGTTACCAACACTTCTGCTGAAAGTGTCAAAAATGTAGTGCAAAACGGCTGGGACGCTGTCAAAAGTGTCACGGACACCGTGTGGAACGGTATTAAGACCATGTTGCAATCAATATGGGACTTTATAAAACAAATGTTCCAAAACGATCTGAACTGGACTAAAAGCACGGTGGAAACAGCCTGGAACGCGATTAAGTCCACAACGGAAACCGTGTGGAACGCTATCAAGTCCTTCTTGCAATCAACCTGGAATAGCATTAAACAGTTAACGGACACAACCCTGAACAACCTAAAAGCATTGATCCAAAATGCCTGGAACGCTATTAAGTCCAATACAGAACAAGTTTACAACACTATTAAATCTTTCCTGCAAACAACATGGAACAGCATTAAACAGCTCATCCAAACGACCATAGACGCTATTAAACAGCTTATACAAACGGCGTGGAGTAATATCCAGTCCAATACAACCAGTGTGTGGAATAGCGTTAAGTCTTTTCTTTCAAGCACCTGGACGGCTATTAAAACAGACGTTTCAAACGCGTGGAACAGCATTAAAACCACCATTTCCGATGCCATAAATAGTGCCAAGTCTACCGTTACCAATGCCGTTGATAGTATGAAATCGGCCTTAAATAGTGTTCTGGATACTATTAAAAATGTGTTACAGAAAGCCCAGGATGCCTACGACAAAGCTAAAAGCCTGGCAAGCAAGGCAGCATCCAAAGCCGCAGACGCCGCCCGAAGTTCGGCAAGTGCCGCCAAAGGTACTGTAAGCGGCGGAAGTAGCAAAAATAACGGCAACCCCCCAGGGTACGCAAATGGCGGTATTTTCACAGGTGCTTCAAACATTATCATAGGTGAGGCTGGCCCGGAAGCTGCCATACCATTACAGGGAAACCGTATGCGGCCTTTTGCTGCGGAAATCGCCAACCAAATGCAACAAGCTGGCGGAGGTGGCGGCGTCAACATTAACGTGCAGCAAATGGTAGTACGTGAAGAAGCCGACATAGAACGCATAGCCGCAGAACTTTACAGACTGACCAAGCGGAGCCAACGTGCGAAGGGGGTACTATAAAGTGTCATTTTCTTTTAATGGAATAGATAGTAAAACCTACGTGACAGTAAACGTGGTTAGGCAAAGCATTTTACCTCCTGTGGCCTCTAAAACAGTGAGCATACCAAAGCGGGCGGGGGCCTTAGACTTTGGCACGGAACTGGGCGTAAGACAAATTGAGGTGGCCGTGACCATAAAGGCGGCGTCATGGGAAGAGTTACGCGTAAAGGCCCGTCAACTGGCCGACTGGTTATACCAGGACGACTTGAAGCCGCTTGTTTTTAGCGACGAACCCGACAAAATATACATGGCACGGGTAACTGGTGAAACGGATATTGACGAAATCGTTTACAACGGACAGGGAAACCTGCTTTTTTTATGCCCTGAACCCTTTGCCGCCGGGCAATTGATTAACCAAACCGTGGCCGTGGCCAAACCTAACCCGGTGTTTGCCAGGGCCTCGGCAGCCTTTCTGGAAGACGGCACATCCTACTCTGTAAACCAGCCACGCTATAAGGCGGGCCAGTACGGGGAGGCCGTCTTTATTGAAGAAGGAACCACAAACCATATGCAAACTGCAGAAGCCCCGGCGGAAGAAACCTTAACCGCGTTGACACCTGGGGCAATTTATACCCTTTCAACCGAAGGGACAGACCAGGCCGTGACACTCGAACACGTCTTTATGGACGACCTGGCCACAGGCACCCAAAGCGGAGTTCATACCGATGATACAGATTTAAAATTGACACTTGAACCAGCTTTCAGCAACGCCGACACGATCCAGGGCGACTTTAACGGAACCCACAGCAACACCCAGGCCACGGCGGGCGGCCTTGTGGAATTAACCAAAATACCTTCGGGCACCGACTACGCTAAAACCGAAACGACTCAGGCCGACTTTCTAGGGGGCACGCTTACAGACGTTACGGCCAACGCAAACGGTGAACTGAAGCTGGCCACCGAGCAAGTAACAAGCACGCAACACATAATTAAAAAGGCCACCTTTGAAGATGACGAAAGCACAACAGTGGGTAATTTCTTTCAATGGTATTACTTCGACAATTCTTCAAATCAGCATTGGAGTGGCGATTATTCTTACACTACAAATTATTACGGGTACACTATTTTTGTCATTCCGGCGGGGGCTGAGAACGCAAAAATGAATTTCCCCACGTATCCCAGTAGCGGAATAACGGAAATTTACGTGAACGGCACCCTGATCAGAAAATTATCGGCGGCCAATTACTGGACATTTACAAGCTATAACTTAACCCCTGGGCGGAGCTATAACGTCAGCTGGGAAGACGGCGGCCACGGCTACCGCTGTTATGTGGACGACTTTACCGTACAGTGGGACGAAACCACGACCACAGACCAGTATAAATCCACGGGCAGCCGCGTGTCCCCCGCTTACAACATTTCAACCGTGGGCACCGTGGCGACAAGCCGTATCGCATGGACGGAAATAACGCCTTCCGCCAGCACAACCGTAAAGGTAGAAGTGACGCTTGACGGCGGGACTACCTGGGCACAATGCACCAACGGTGGGGAAATTCCTGGCCTAGCCCCCGACACTGACGTGGCGGGCAAAAGCCTTAAATGGAGGGTAACGCTAGCCACGTCCGATCCGACGCAGACCCCGAAAGTGTCTGATATTACCGTGGAAATCGCGGCTAAAGACGTTTACAGATTAACAGGCACCTATACCTCCCCCATTATGACACTTTCGCCGTCCATCGTTATGACTTCAACCATAACCTGGGGCAGCGTTGTGCCCACCGGGGCGGGCCTGACCGTGCAAACCAACTACGCCCCAGACGGGACGACCTGGGCGGGCTGGCAAACTGTAGCCAAAGGCGGGGCCGTCCCCGGCTTGCCTAGCGGTTCCGTGATTGCAAGCGGAGCGAAGCTGCAATACCGAGCGACACTAACCCCGACCGCCGACCAAAAGCAAACGCCTCAGTTAACAGACCTAGCTATAAATATAAGCAAGGCCAACACCGGCACAAGGAGTTCTGCGGCCTACGATATTTCCAACGTGGAAGCCTATTTTTCAAGTGTCATTTCATGGACGGCCACCGTGCCCGCCGGTGCTTCCCTTACCGTAGAAACCAGCGTGGACGCCGGGACTTCGTGGCAGGCGGCGACCAACGGAGGGGCAATTTCCGGGCTAATCCCCGGTCAAAGTCTTTCAGGTATAACCGTTATGACTAGAGCTACCCTTAAAACAGTAACGTCACCTGAACCACCGACCTTACACAGCCTGATCTTTAAAGTGTCAAACCACAAAACCGGAAACCTGATTACCGTGACCCCGGCCACGGCGGAATTAAAGCTAACCCCCAGCGGCGTGACCAAATGGCAGCTTGAAGAAAAGCCCTATCAAACGACCTGGACAGTGGGCACCCGTGAACCGGAAACCCTGACCCTGGACATGGGCGGCGGCCTGGAAAGCGACCAGGGCACCTTCGAAGTCAGGGCTTTTGAGGACGGGCGGACTGACCGCAACGCCTTTTTATGGGACAGCCACGGGGCCGAAGGAAGCCGCTTCCTATTTAAAAAGCTGACTGACGGAACCTATGAATTGCATTTTAACAATACTCTGGTCATTAAAACTTCGGGCATTGCCATGGTGGGCAGCCACGTCTTTGCGGCCCGCTGGAACGGGAGCCAGGTGTGGCTTTTGATTGACGGCGTGGAGTGGGGCACCGCGACCCTGGCGACCCCCGCCAACATAGACGAAAAGGGAACCATATTCCTGGGAAGCAGTTTTGACACTTCCGAACAATGGAACAACACCATTGATGAAGTAAGGGCTTCTAAAATAGTCCGCACAACCGCAGAACTGGCGGCCAATGATACAGGCGGCCCGCTGCCGCTGGACGAAAACACCTCCTGTCTAATGGCTTTTGACGGCAACCTGGGCGTGGGGGCCGTAGAATCCCCTTGCTTGACGTATAACGGAACCGCAAGGACTTACCCGTTATTTACCATGAAAGTAAAAGCCCCGATCCCTTACGTCAAGTTACAGAAGGGAAGCAAGCACGTATTAGTGACTTATGACTTCCAACACGGGGACATACTTGTAATTGACAATGACAGGGCGACTATAGAGGTGAACGGACTGCGGGCCATGAACTGCCTGGACGTGTCTTCTGACTTCTTTATGTTAGACCGTGGCTTGAATGAATTTACTTTGGAACCAGCTGCAAAGTGTGACGTAACCATACAATATCAAGAAAAATGGCTGTAACAACGGCGTCCTTTGGGATGCCGTTTCCTTTTAATTTAAGGGGGTGGATAAATGGCGTCCATAACAAAAAACCATATTCCTGGCGGGCGGCCAAACAGACCCAAACTATATATCAACCCTTCTTGCATTGTTATACATGACGCCGACAACCTGGCGGCTTACGCAGACGCCAATTTTTACGCCAACCTTTTGAACACCGACGACACTGCCTTAAATTCCTGGCATTTTACCGTAGATGCCCTGGGTATAGTTGAACACGTGCCAACCGACGAAATGACGCTTAATACCTCGACGGCCACCGACGACCCAGGGAATGACACTTCTATAAGTATCACAATTTGCCGAAACGCTGGAGGCAACCGTGGGCAAGCCGAGCAAAACGCCCTGTGGTTAATCCGGTATTTACAGGCCCTTTATTCCATACCCACAAAGAATGTGGTGCCCCACCGTTACTTTGACCAGGGGGCCGACTGTCCCAAACTTTTGCTGCCTCGCTGGGACGAATTCGTAAGGAACCTGGAACAGCGGGACACCGTTATAAACCCTGACCGCCATTTATTCATATTTGATAAAAGCGAAATCATACGGGCGGTTCTAACTAACGGAAGCCCTACGGCATGCCCTTATTACGACGCCGTGCATAAGGAACAAATAAACGGCGAAAATACCCTGGAATTTTATATGCCCGCACAGCACGAAGACACCCAATATGTCGCTACAGAAAGCCTCGTGGCTATTAAAGACCTGGACGAAGAATTTTACCAGTTATTCGTAGTCAAAGAAGTGGAGGAAACACACGAAAGCACAGTATATAAGAGGGTTTTTTGCGAACACGCCGCCCTGGAACTGGTGGATGAAATCGTGGAAGACAGGCGGCCCGAAAACGAAACGGCTCGCAACCTTCTGGCGATCATGCTTTCGGGCACCCGCTGGGAAGTGGGTATTGTAAGCGAAATGGGCACCGTGTCCCAGCTAAATTTTTATTACGAAAGTGTCCTTTCCGGTATCCACAAAATTATTGACACTTTTAATTGTGAAGTGCGTTACCGGGTGAAACTGGCGGGCGGTAAAATCACGGGCCGCTACGTTGACCTGTTGCAAAGCAGGGGCACCAATACAGGCCGCCGCTTTCAGTACACCAGGGACATGAAGAAGGTAACACGCACAGCGGATAGCACAGTGGTAAAAACGGCCCTTTATGGCCGGGGCAAGGGCGAAGAAAGCGGGGACGGCTATGGACGCCGTATTAACTTTGCCGACGTGATATGGGAAAAAGCCGACGGATACCCCGTGGACAAACCAATGGGCCAGGAGTGGGTAGGCGACCCCGACGCCCTGGCGACCTTTGGCCGCATTAACTATGACGGCACCTTACGCCACCGTTTCGGTATCTACGAAAACGAAGAACAAACCGATCCTGAAGCCCTTTTGCGGGAAACCTGGGAAGCCCTGCAACAAAACAAAACGCCCCTGATGGAATACGTTATGGACGTTGTTGACCTGGAAAAAGTAACGGGCTACGCCTCCGAAAAAGTCCGCCTGGGGGACAATGTTGTATGTATTGATAATGAATTCAACCCGCCCCTATCGGTGGAGGCCCGTGTCATTGAACTGGCCCGTCACCTGGATGAGCCTGAAAAGGCCGAAGTTAAGCTGGGCAATTTTTTGCCGAAAGTGTCGGACACCCTGGCCCGCCTGGAACGGGTGGAAAAGAAGATCAATGACAAAGAAGGAGTATGGGATAGCAAAGTGGGGACGCCTAACGGCTATATTGACACTTTGCGGGCCGAAGTTCGGGCGGGACAGGGAACCGTTAAGCTGTCGCATCATAACGGAATTTTAATTACAGACAACGACTACAGCCCGACAAAGGCCATGCGGCTTTTAGGCGGCGTTTTAGCCATAGCGAACAGTAAAGACCTCGTGACGGGGGAGTGGAACTGGACGACCTTTGGCACCGCCGACGGTTTTACCGCTGACCTAATAACAGCGGGAACTATGTCCTTTGACCGTGCCCGTGGCGGAACTTTAGTACTAGGCGGCCCAGGGAACGGGTATGGCCGCTTGCAAGTTTATAACGAAGGCGGAGACGTTATAGCCGACCTGGACGCACGGGTAGGCGGTTTCCGTGAACTTTATGTTGGCAAGCTAACCAGTAACACAATACAGGTTAATTATGACAACGACATTTACTATATAGACGCCGTAAACGGGCGGGACGACAACACGGGCCTTGATCCCTCGCAGCCTTTACGGACTATTCAAAAGGCCATCGACAAAGTGCCTCGCTTCAACTTTGGAGTAGTGACCATTCAGTGTGCCGCTGGCCAAACCTTTTACGAAACTATAGCCATTCAGGGCTATTACGGAAGTGGTCAATTAGCAATAGAATTACAGGGCAGTGTATTAAACGGTAATATAGCCATTCATTCAAATGGTATGGATGTTTTTTTAGAAGACGGCATCATAAATGATGTGCCCCTGGCCGGGGAACTAAACGGTCAAGCGGCCACGGTATATGTTACAGACAGCCGACTGCAAGCCCTTCGTATAGACGTAAACACAAATAGCCTTTGTCAATGGGGCCTTTTGGCGGCTTCTAGTTACATTAGTTTAGACCGATGTTCATTTTACGGGGCTGCAGACGTGGCTGTCGAAGCCGGTGAAGGAAGCACCGTAAACATAACCGATTGTACGGGCACAGCACCGACGGGCTTACGGGCAGACGGGCCTTCTATCATAGCCGGAGGAGGAACTGCACCCCAGGGCGACACAGCCAACACGGAAACTATAAATGGGGGCCAAATTACAGGCGTATTTACCGCTGAAGCTGGCAACGAAAACACTAAATTTGAAAGTAACACCTGTATTATGGGACATTATTCCACAAAACTGGCCGTATGGAATGAATACGAAAATTGGAACGGGGACTATAAAGGGGCTATACAGGGGGCCTGGGATAATTCAGGAAACCACAAATCATTGTATTTTCTACCAGTAGACTTTATTAAAGAGAACTGGTACGAAATTAACCCTAAAAGTGTGCTTAAATGCTTTCTACGGCTAACAAGGTATGCCGAAGGGGGCTACCCGAAAGAAGAACCCCTTTACTTATATATGCACAACTACACCGACATACCTTACCAAGGAGAACCCCAGTTAATATTCCCAATAGGAATAATGCCTGGGCTAGCTTGGGGAGAAGAAAGGTGGGTGGAAGTGCCGACCTGGACGCTGACCCAGATTATTAACGGCAACGCTAAAGGCTTTGCGTTATATTCACCGAACGGCGACCATTATGCCAAATACAAGGAATACCTTACATATAAGGCAGTCCTTGGACTTTAAATAGGAGGTAATTATAATTGCCTAACCTGGGGAATCAATACCATTTGATTATTTATTCAAATGATAAAGACGGCCCAAAAGTATTGCAGGCCACAAATGGGCTTTGGGAAGTGGAAGTGGATGGAAATAATGTGCGTCACAAATTCGGGGAAATCAGGGACATTAAACATCCTTTTGTTGTTATTGACGACCGCTACGTGGCCGACAAGATAAAAAAGGGCGACGCTATGAAGCCCGAATGGATGAAAAACGACGAAAAACCCCGGAAAATCCCCAAAGCCCAAAAAGAGGCTAACCGCATGAAGGCCCTTGAAGACCGCTTGCAAGCCCTGGAAGACAAGCTGGCCAAGTTGGAAGGGGGGCCTAATACTTAATGAAAGGAGCAAAATTTAGTGTTTAAAACCTGGATTCGTGTTCTGGTGCTAGCTGCCGTTATAATGGCGGCTTTTATTTTTGTGGTCAACGCCGATGCCTCGACCCTGCACCAAGTCAAACCAGGGGACACCCTCTGGAGAATAAGCAATGTCAACGGCGTGCCTGTTAATACATTACAAACCGTAAACGGTATGGCTGGAGGCAATATCATTTACTCTGGTCAAAAACTATTGATACCGGACACTTACAGAGTACGTGCAGGGGACAGCCTTTGGAAAATCTCACGGAACTATGGGGGCATACCCATTCAGGCTATTAAACTAGCTAACGGGTTGAATAGCGACTACTTATACGTGGGCCAAATTCTATATATTCCTGCCCCTGTATTAGTACCCGCCTCGGAATTCACCCCTAAAGAAATGGATCTATTTGCCCGTATGATCTACGCCGAATCAAAAGGCGAACCGTATAAAGGACAAGTTGGTGTCGGGGCTGTTATTTTAAACCGCGTTAAAGACAGCCGCTTTCCCAACACCATTGCCGATGTGCTTTACCAACCGTGGGCTTTCTCCCCTGTTTATGACGGTAGTTTTTACAATACCCCGAATGATACCGCAAGGCAGGCTGCCCAGGACGCCGTGAGCGGCTACGACCCGACTTACGGGGCCTTGTATTTCTGGAACCCCTCCCTGGTGGGAGCTTACAACTGGGTATGGACAAGGGAAATAACAACCCAAATAGGCAACCATATTTTTGCACGTTAGTAGCCTAGCCTTCGGGCTTGGCCTTCCTTCTTTACTGGGAAAGGGGGTGGCTTGAGTAGAAGAAACCATTTTCAACTACGCCTTTAAAGAAGGGCTTTGGGCTGTTCTGTTCGTGTCTCTTTACTATTACCAGCTGAGAGAAAGCCGCCGACTGCAGGATGAAGCCAAACAACGGGAAGACAAGCTTACTGCATTTATCCACGACATTACCAAGCAGTTTGAATTACTGACCGAACAATACCGGAAAATTGCCGACGACGTAAACGACATAAAGGTATCAATCAGCAGTAAAAAAGGGGGCAACCCATAGCAATGATTATAAAGAAGGAAATTTTGCCCGAAGGACTTAAAGCCCGCACGGGCTGCCCAATGGAACCGAAATACATTACCATCCACAACACCGGAAACAGCAATCCAGGGGCCAACGCCGCAGGACATTCCAGGTATTTACAAGGTGGAAACAGCGGCTCGACGGGCTGGCATTTTACTATAGACGACAAAGAAATAATTCAACACATACCGGCTAACGAAGTGGTCTACCATGCTGGCGACGGCAAAGACGGCCCCGGTAACACTACTTCCATAGGAATAGAAATCTGCCAAAACAAAGACGGCGACCTGGAAAAAGCTATTTCCAACGCCGTTTTTTTAATTCGCCAACTGATGGAACAGTATAACATTCCACTGGAAAACGTCGTACCGCACAGACGCTGGAGCGGGAAGTATTGCCCGGAAAAAATTCTACCCCGCTGGGACGAATTTATAGACACGGTGGCAGGCATTTACACCGTTAAGCCTGGGGACACCCTGGGCCAAATTGCAAGCCGTTTTAATATTGGGCTGGCTGACTTTATCAAACTTAACAAAGTCTCAAATCCCGATATTGTAGCTGTCGGTACTAGGTTAAATGTATTAATGCCCATGACCTCTACCCAGATCCCAGCCACCGATCCGCTGGTTGGCGTGCCCGACTGGGCACGAGGTGCCGTTTTAAAGGCTTATCAAAAGGGATATATCACGGAACCCCAGGGGGACGTTACCTTTTACCGCCTGCTCGTTCTGCTGGACAGGCTGGAAGTCCTGAAATAATTTAAAAAGTTAGTGTCACAAGCCGGAACTTTTACGGTAGATAGCTTTCGAAGCTCGTTGAAAGGGGGTGAAACAATGTACGAAGCCGCTTTTGTTGTAGCAGTTATCATGGCACTGACCCAATTTGTCAAAGGTTACATTCCCGGTAAATATGCCCCGCTTGTAACTCTGGTACTCGGTATTGTTGCTGGTATTGTCTACCTTCCCGCCGCGAACATTCAGGAAGGCATTATGAATGGCGTTATCATTGCTCTGTCTGCCAACGGTATGTTTGACGTTACCAAGATGCTCCACAAAACGACTCTTTAATAATTACCTGTTATAACAAGCCCGCTGGCCCAACGCTGGCGGGCTAATTTTTACTTGCGAAAGGGGAAGACCTTTAATGAATAAGAAAACAATGGCGGTAATACTGGCTCTAGCCGTTTTGTTAGCTGGACTTTTTATGTATATGACCAAAGCCGAAGCTGCCACAGGCGAATCTGTTCAAAAGTATTACGCTTATAAAGTAGCTTTTTACACTACTAATTTCACTGTTTACCAGTATCTTAAAGAACGCGGCTTCCGCGTAATCTATAAGAACAACGAAGAAACCCCTGCATCGAAACAACCGCAACCCGCACCTCAGCCGAAGCCCCAACCAAAGCCCAAACCTCAACCAGCACCGGCAAGCGGGTTGACTGCTGACGAGCAGCAAATGGTAAGCCTGGTCAATCAGGAACGGGCCGAAGCTGGTCTAAAACAGCTAACTGTTGACATGAGGCTCGTTAAATCAGCCCGTGTAAAATCCTCTGATCTCGTTAATAGTAATTATTTTGCACATACTTCACCAAAAGGAACAACTCCGTGGGATTTAATACACGCCCAGGGCGTGAGCTATTCTCGTGCTGGCGAAAACTTGGCGGGGGCAGCAAGTGTAGATAGGGCACACACCTCCCTTATGAATTCACAAGGTCATAGGGCCAATATATTAAACCCTAACTTTACTCATATCGGGATAGGCATTGTGGACGGCGGCCCATACGGTAAAATGTTCACCCAGCACTTTGCCCAAATAAAAAACTAAAAAATGACACTTTAGGGGGAGATTAATTGCAAGAGAAGAACGGCATTTTACTGGTAGTTGTTGCTTTGGCGATAGCCCTGCTTTTTGCCGTGGCTCATACCCATTTTAATGCACCGGCGAAACAGGTTCAAACCGAAAAGCCAAAGGTGACGCAGGAAGAAGTGTCAAAGCCGAAAGCGGAACAACTACAGCAGCAAGAGCAAAAACAAGAAGCACCCAAGACGGAAAAACAGCAAGCTACACCGGAACCTCAACAACTCAGCAGGAACGGCAACCAGTACCGGAACAGCAACAACCTAAACAGCCGACCCCACCCGAAGACACACCGGTCCCACCCAGTGGGACAACTGATGAAGATACGCACCAGGGGCAGGGTGTCTACATGGGCCGTGCAGATGATAACACCGTGGAAATTCAAGTTAACAAATATCCTTCCACCTATGCCCTGTCGGATAAACTGAAAGCCGAACTGGACGCCAACCCTGATCAACTAAAAGAAGGTGATGAGATCACTTTTGGGTATCAAGACAACCCGGAAGACGCTGCTTATCAAGTTGTTATTACTTGGATTAATAAAGTTGAACAATAGAATTTACACTCTACCCGCTGGCCTTTGGGCTGGCGGGATTTTTTTTGTTACCATAATTTACTCCGTCACGTTTTAAGCCTTTCCCGGTAGAAGCATTACGAAAGGGGTTAAAAACATGACACACAAAAAATTTACAACGGCACCTTTTAAGAAACCGGACTACGAAAGAAGACATCGCAAAAACGCGATGTGGTGCCCCTATTGCGGCGAGTGGCGGGTATTTAAAAGGAATATTTACGGGACGAAATCATGCCCCGAATGTACCATGTGTGACAATGACTTCTGGGTAAGGACGGCTAACAAAACCTGGGGCTTTGGCGTAAAACCCAGGGGAAGGGGCGGGGGTGAATGAGTGAAGTTTATTTCCGTGTCTATACCCAAGCGTTTAGAAGCGGCCTCGTGCGGGCACTGGGGAAGGAACGCTGGCTATTACTAACCGTTCTGGCCTCATATATGGACGAAAGCGGTAAATGCTACCCTACCCAGGAACAACTGGCCCAGGATATGGGGGTAAGCCGTTATACGGTAATACGGCTAATAGCATTATTAAAAGACTTCACCTTTAACGGTAAGCCCATTATAACCGTAGAAAAACACGGCAACGGTTTTAATAATAACAATGTTTATTCCATATTACCCAACGCCCTAATAGCAATATTCAACGGTCAAGTTAATAATGACACTTCTAACCCTGGAATGTTACAGCCATATAACTATCTAAACGGTAAAACGTCGCAAGAAACTAACACTAACAATATACAGCTTATATCTAATACTACGGTAAGTAATGATAAAGAACTACTAAAAGACGGAAGGGCTGTAGCCACATACTTTGCCCATAAATACCGTGAAACCTACAATGTCAATTATTCAATTAACTGGGGCCGCGACGGGGCGAACGGCAAAAAGCTTTTAAGGATATTTACCCCGGATCAATTAAAAGACATTATTGACGTTGTTCTTAGCGAATATGAAGAACGCTGGAAAAATAGCAAATACCCACGGCCCACCCTGGGCCAAATTGCATCCTGGCTGGGTAACGAAGCTATGGCTTTGGTTGAACAGGTAAAAGAACGGGAGGCACGCCTGGAAGCGGCAGAACAGGAACAACCCCAAGACGTTGAAGCAATCATGGCACGCCTTAACAGAAAGAAGGTGTAAGGATGGACGTAATAAATGACAAATGTTTGCTGGCCCAGCGATGTAAAAAGGCGGGCGAACCTGGACAGTGCAACCGCCTTTGCTTTCCTTACACCAAACTACAGGGCGAAACAGGCACGGGTGGGCTATGGGGGCTGGCGGACATACCGAAAACGTACCGTTTTATTATAGCTGACCAACTCCCATTCAGAAAAGCTAATCCAGCGGCCTGGGAAGTTATATGCCGTTATTGCAAACACGTTCTGGATTTCGTACAGGAACAGCATATGGGCCTTTACCTGTATTCAGTACCTAATAAAGATAACCCAAAAGGCAGCGGAACCGGAAAGACAACGGCAGCGGTGGCTGTGGTAAATGAATTCCTGGTGGCCCGCGTAATACAACATGTCAAAAGGGAAAAGCTCATCAAAAAAGTACCTGCCCTTTTCATAAGTGTCCCTCGTTTTCAGAATGTGTTTAATAAGCAATTCCGTGGCCCCAGGGATCTACATGAAGAAGCCAGCCTCAAGTATTACAAACTGAAAGAATTAATGATGGAAGCTGAATTATTGGTACTGGACGACGCCGGAATTAGGGAAAGCACGGCGGCTTTTAACGGGGAGTTTTACGAGGTTATTGACGAACGGGCTGTAGAAGCACGGGCCACAATTCTGACCAGTAACGAACCCCTGGCCACCATTGCAAATATATATGACGAACGCACGGCCTCCCGCATTGAGGGCTTTACCGTTCCCGTAAAATTCTTCGGTAAGGACTACCGGAAAGCGGGGTGGACTGAATGATAGAAGCCCAGCTTTTAAGTAAGGTGCTGGACGAAAAAGACCTCAACATATTACGCCGCTACAACGTAACGGCAAATGAATTCCCCACCCTGGGGCCTGTATATGGCTTTATTCGGGACTACGTGCGAGAACACCATATAACGCCCGACTACAGAACCGTAGTGGCCGAATTTGAGAACTTTGAATATATACCCGAAGTAGCCGACGACTTTAAATACCTTTGCCACAAAATCAAAGCCCAGTATGCCAAGCGGCAAGCCTTTGAACTGTTACAGCACCATGCCACAAAGAAGTTTTCAGAATTACCGGGGGACAAATTCGTGGAATGGTTGCGAGAAGAAGCCCAAAAGATTGAACAGGCAGCGGCCTTGGGCGATCAGGACGGCACTGATTACGCTGCTAACGGTCTGGAACGGGCTGACTGGTACAAAGAGGCCCAACAAAACAGGACACGGCAATTTATACCGACTCCTTATCCTAGTTTGACTGACGCCCTGGGAGGCGGTCTAGAACTTTCGGACTACGTGCTGTTGATGGCCTTTACGAACAGAGGTAAAAGCTGGTTGGCTTCACACATCGGCCTGGCAGCTTGGAATAATGGCTTCGACGTTTTGCACTACAGCCCAGAGTTGTCGAAACGACAGCAAGCTTTACGCCTAGACACCTTGGCGGGCCATTTTGACAATGTGAAGTTAAGGCGGGGCAACCTGGACAACGAACGCCAGTACATGGACTTTTTAAGCCAATTTAACGGCGAACACGAAGCACGCTACATTATTAAAACAATGGAAGACCTACCGAACGGGCTAACTCTGGAAGCAGTTGAAAGCGACCTGCAGACCCATAAGGAAACAAAACTGGTGATAATAGACGGCTTTAACCTTATGGCACACGGCAGGGGAAAAATGCGGGACGGTATGACTTACACAAGCCGCCGCCTCCGCCAAATCTTTGGCCGTTATAACGTGGCGGGCCTGGTGGTACACCAAACCCCTGGAGCCGCAGAAAAGGAAAAGAACAAAGATGAAGACGGCACTCGAATTGTAAAGCCACCGAAGCTGACGGACTACAGCGAAACCATAGCCGTAATACAGGACGCCGCTACGGCCCTTACGTTCGATCAGGCTGAAGGCGTGGGACGGCTGGCTATAGAGAAAGCAAGGGAACCAAGTGTGGGCCTTGTGGTTGAACTCCGTTGTGATTTTAACCTGGGCTATATCAAGGAAACCCAACTGACCGACATATTTTAAAATAACACTTTGAAAGGTAGGACTGTTTATGTCTGTACGTGAAATATGCGTTTGTAAAAATTGTATTTGCAAAGTGTGCGTATATACGGACGCTTGCTGTGCATATTGTGACGACGAAATGATAACCGAGTGTTCAATGTTTATTGAAGACGACGAAACCGTGTGCCCGTTATTTACTGAAGAAAATTGAAAGGTGGGGGCCTGATGGCAAAACCGCAGGATAAATGCTGGATAGCAAAAAAAGGTGGTAACTGGAAACCCATTCCCCTTCCTGGCACCGTTAACAAAATCACCTGTCACACTTATTGCATCTATGGCATGGACGGGCAAAAAACCTGTGACTTTTGGGAAGGCCAAAAAAATGACACTTGCCCATTCTGCAGCCCCGAAGAAACCGGAAGTATTATTGCCACGTCGGAACGTGTATTTGCAATATATGATAACTACCCAGTTAGTGAAGGCCATGCCTTAATAATACCTAGGCGGCATGTTGAAGATTATTTTGAGCTAAAATTCGGCGAGAAGAAAGACGTTTGGGCCATGGTTGAAGTGGTCAAGTCCTTATTGAACTACATTTACAGGCCCGACGGGTACAACATTGGAATTAATGTTTTAAGGGACGCTGGCCAAACAGTACCCCATTGTCACGTCCATTTGATACCCCGTTACAAAGGCGACGTTGAGAACCCAAGGGGTGGCGTGCGGGGCGTAATCCCCGGTAAAAAAGTTTACACCGTCAAAGATGCAGACGGTAACAAGTATATAAAATGGCTGGAAATAGAAGGCGATAAAGTGGCAAGAGAGTATAAAAAGGTAATTTCTAATGCGGATTAAAGGCTATACAACCCCCGTGGACGTAGCCGCCGAACTCAACAAATACGATTGGCGGCGGCCCAGGTGGACGGAAAGGAAATTTCAAGCCTGTTCCCCTTTTAGGGACGAATGGCACCCTTCTTTCGCCGTTCATCTGGAAACGGGTGTTTTTATAGACAGCGGAAGCATCAGCGACGAGTGGCGGCAGGGTAACTTCGTCAAGCTGTTGGCCTACCTTCGAAACGAAACTTACGAAGAAACCCAGGACTATTTACTGGAAACTTACTGCCCGACCTTGGGCAACCTGGACAGGCTAAAATTAACTTACGACCTGACCCTGGCTGAAGAAGCAAACAAGCCCCTGGACATGGCCGTTTTAGATGAATTCAATTACCGCCACCCCTACCTTGATAAGCAGCGAGGCATTGAAGAAAAGTGGCAAAGGGCCTTTCGCGTCGGGTACGACCGGAAACATAAGGCCGTAACCTTTCCCTGGTATGACCGAATGGGCCAACTAATAAACATCAAATTCCGAAGTGTCACGGATAAACGCTTCTGGTATTATGCCGACGGCCAACCAATTAAAAACCATGTTTACGCCCTTAACTTCATCTACAAAGCGGGCAAGAACCTGGCTTATATAGTAGAAAGCGAAATTGATGCCATTACACTTTGGCAAGCAGGCTTCCCCGCTGTGGCCCTGGGCGGGGCGAACCTGACTCCCAGAAAGCGGGAATTATTATTGCAAAGCCCTATAGAAACTTTCATATTGGCCACAGACAACGACAAAGCGGGCCGTCGTATTGCCCAGACCATAGCTACCGAATTAGTAGGCTTTAAAACAGTCCTGGCCGTTGCGTTACCTACCTCTGTTAAAGACGTAAACGACCTGACTAGCAATGAACTTCTAACCGTGGCCGCCGCCATCCAACCAGTGATCCCCCACTTTAATTGATAAAGGCGGGGGGCTTTTATTTTGCTGTTGCTGTATACCCGATTACCGATATGTGCATGGCCAGAACGAAGGAAAGAATTGCAAAGATGATTGACAGGCCCCACAGCAGCCAAATAAGGTATTTTGCACGCCTGCGACTTTTAAAGACGGTGTATCTTTTAGGAAACAACAGCAACAACCAATAGGAGGTAAAGGAGTCCAAAACATCAGTTACCGTTCCCCCGTCAATATAAATAGATGGCCGCCCCTTAACGGGGGCGTGTTCACTTTCTCCTACAACCCGGAGGGCTGCAAAATCTGAGTCCTGTAACTTGTCGTGGTACTTAATCCAGTTATCCCGTACCCGAAGTATTAGATAGGCAAATGACCAGGCCATTATTGAAGCACCAATTATCACGCCACCAATGAATAATAAGGTGTCTTCCAGTCGTAAAACAAAAGGCCACCCAAATTTTGCAACCAGCCATTTTTCCACCGCTAAAGATTCTTGCCAAATACTTTGCATTTAACTCCCTCCTTCTTCTTGTCCTCCTCCCCCTTTATTGACAAAATCCTTATAAATGTCATATAGCTTGTCGTACAGCTTGTGCTTCTGTTCTTCTGTCAAATTTTTATTTTTATTTATTTCCAATAGTGTCTTTTGTAAAGCCGTATTTTTCTCTAATTCTTCAATAGCGGGCAGTGGTATTTTTCGGTATTTATGAAATAATTCCGTTTCGTCCATTTCAT
The DNA here is from genome assembly GCF_900113335.1 of Desulfotruncus arcticus DSM 17038. GTDB lineage: Bacteria > Bacillota > Desulfotomaculia > Desulfotomaculales > Desulfallaceae > Desulfotruncus > Desulfotruncus arcticus. Next base: position 77,049 of record NZ_FOOX01000020.1, on the reverse strand, counting down.
AAAACCTAGCAAGCTTGGAAATTAAAATATCAGACGGTAATTTAAGGCCCCGTTCAATTTCTGATAAATAGGTGGGACTACAGCCAACTATTTCCCCCACCTGTGCTAATGAACAGCCTTTTTCAGCCCTCTTTTCCTGCAATAATTCACCGGCTTCGGCTTGTCGTAATAATTGCTCGGCTTTATCTCTAGCGGAAATAGCCATATAAAAAACCCACCCCAAGAAAATCGTAACATGAAAACTCTCTTTTAATTATGTCAACTATATATTATTCCCAAACAAAGCACAGACTTACGCAATAGATTACAAACCCCCAATATGTGGCTTATTGGTGCGGCAGCCAAACACTCCATAATGACATCCTGCACATTAATAATTACAATACATACGCTAACAGCGTACAGAGTACGGCTCATATATGAGCTGATTGCGTAGGTGTAGCAACTAAACTGGAGGTATTTTTATTTTTTTAAAATGAGGTGTCACAATTTAAAAATTTTCCGGTAGATAGCTTCCGAAAGGGCAACAAGCCAAAACACAAATAAGGAGGCACAAAACTTGGGACTTGCTGAAGCTGATCTGGCGGATAAACTGGCCACCCGGTACGCCGCAACCCGTGACACCGATACCTTTGATGAACTTTACCATGTTATGTATTCAATCGTAAGGAGGGATGCCAAAAGACATTATATTAACACAAGAATTTACGGAATAGCGTACGAAGATCTAGAGAGCATTTTTTTACAATGTTTATATGAAGAAGCATTGATCCACAAAGGAGGCGGGCTGTTTATAAGAAACTATAGAGCCAAATGCAATAGAGAACTGATAAAAGAAATAAACAGAAAAAAGGCCCAACGTAGATATAAAGAAGGACTACCGCCCATATACACCTCTGGGCTTGACCGATTAGAAAACCTTCGACTAAGTGGTAAATTCATAAGAAAAAGCCTGGAAGATGAAATAATAGACCGTTTAGACGCAAAAAAATTGCTTGCGGACTTTGTAGCGAAAGCCCACAAGCAATACAGCAAAATAATTCTGTTATTAATTGACGGATACACTAACGAAGAAATAGCGGCTGTATTGGGTAGCAACCGTTACAGCCCCAAGATTAGAAAAACCGTTTCACGGGCCAAAAAAACATATAGGCTGCATTGTGAAGCGGAATTATTAAAAGCAAGTTAGGTATCCTGTCCCTTTTATAGTACACCATCACAAAATATTTTTCAAATAAGGAAAGGGGATTTAATCATGTCAGTAATTACTGCAAGAGGCCAAGCCGCTGGTGAAAGTGCCAAAAAGAAAGCCCAAAGCGTTGACTTTAAAAAGGTATACATTCGTTTGAAAGACGGGGACAGTGTACGGGTAAGATTATTAAGCCCCATTGATTACGTTGAATATAAAGCCCATGGTGATTATGGTCTGGGCATTTACACCCAGCCCTGTACCGACCCAGCTAGCAAAAAATGTGCCCTGTGCGAAGCTGCAAACTCTGGCCTGGAAGAATTCGAAAAGCTATACGCCCGCAAACGCTACCTGTTTGCTATGGCCGATATTGACGATGGCACAATTAGGATATTTGACGCCACCAAAGGCCAAGCTGCAAACCTTATTGATACTATTGAAAGCTATAAGGACGACCTGGGCGAAGTGGCGTTTACCTTTAAACGCACCGGAAACAAAATGGACACCGTGTATAGCCTGAATCCCATTTTAAAACTAAAGGCTCAAGATAAAGAAAAATGGGCCAACTTTGACGGCCAAGTAGTGGATGACGAATTTTTTGATACAGTGCTAAATCCTCGCAGCCGCGAACAACAACTGGAAGACCTAGCCAAGGCGGGCTTTCCAATCAATCAACTGGAAGATGTGCCTTCGTTTGAGACCGAAGAAGCAAAACCAATACTAATGATGACCCTGACAATGTATTTTAAAAATTAATGCACCGCTGGGGAAGGCCGACTACTTCCCCTTTCTTTTTCTCTAATTGACGGGAGGGCGAAAAGTGGCAAAAAGAAAAGGCGGCGACATTAAATACAAGTGGCTTGAAGAACGGGGTGTAAATGTTCTAGCTAACGAAAGCCAATTTAATTTTGTGCAAAGCCTGTGGGCGTCTGTTGAAGAAGTACAAGCCGTCTTCTGCGAAGCAAGGGCAGGCACCGGAAAAACAACTCTGGCCGTACTATGCGGGGCGTATGAAGTAGAAGTGGGCCATTATGACAAGCTAGTTTATGTTCGAAACACAATCCCCTTGCGTGAAATGGGCTTTCTGCCCGGTACGGTTGGGGACAAGGAACTGCCTTACATGACCCCGTTAATCGGGGCTTTGGAACAAGTACAGCCTGGACTGTTTGAGAAGTGGACACGAGCCGACTTTACACGCAGGGAACCCCCAAAGGTGGAGGCCATAAGCACCGCCTTTATTCGGGGCCTCAACTGGAAGCGGGCTTACGTGATATTAGACGAAGCCCAAAGCTTTGACTTGGAAGAACTGCAAACCGCTTACACCCGCTGTGATGACGACTGCAAAGTGGTAACACTGGGAAGCCTTCGCCAAAATGATAACCGGAAATTAAGGCGGGTGGCTGGCCTTACCCCGTTTGAAATTTATATGGAACACTTCAAAAACATGCCTATGGTTGCCTTCCATAGCCTTGAAACTAATTACCGTGGATGGCTTTCAAACCATGCCGACGACGTTATACAAACCGTACAGAAGTTGGAAGGGGGAATTTTAAATGGCTGTGCGTGACACTTACCACATTGGCGTAATTACCGAACGTGCAGCGGAACTGGAATTTTTAAAAGAAGGCTGGTCAACGTACTATCCCACAACGGTGGAACGCTGCGACTTTATTGCCGTAAAATGGCCCCATGTCCTACGGGTGCAAGTAAAGACCGGAAGTGTGGAAAATCAAAACCGTTCCATTGTGGCCAAATCAAACCGGCCCTACAGCAAAGAAGAAATTGATGTGGTGGCCATTTCCGACCCCCAAAATGACACTTTCTATTTCATTCCCGTTGAAGACCTGAATGGAAATGTGATTCGGCTTCGGCTGGACGACTATGTGAACGACGTGAAAGATCCTAAAGCCCTGCCTAGCTGGGAATATAAGAAAATAGCATAGGGGGCGAACGCATGGTATTAAATCTGGACATGACCCAAGCATTGGAAAAGGCGGCTTTCAAGGAAAAGGAGGCCGCCGCCCGTGTGCAAGATGCCAAGACCAAAAAGAAAGCCCGGCAAAAAGCCACCGACTGGGATGGCCGCTGGGCACAGTTATTCGGCCAAGCCCAGTTTAAAAACAACGCAGCCAAAAGGGAACGGGCTATACAGGTAAAGGCGGCCTGTGAGGCTGGCACCATTAGCATGGAAACCCCACCGGAAAAAATAAGCGGCGTTTTAATTGAAGCTAAATACAGGGAACTGGAACGGCTGCAGCGGGACGACAAAATAAAAAGGCTATTGACCGCCAAGCCTGACAATTATCACTTAATCAGGACGGAAGAACAGCTTGACCAATTAATCAACGACCTTGACCTTGAAACTATTGTAGCCCTGGATACTGAAACCACGGGCGTTAATGTCTACAAAGACGAACTGGTGGGCCTGTCGTTGACCCTGCCCCAGGCTGATTACCACGTGTATATTCCCGTAAAGCATATGGAGGCTGGCCCCCAGCTTCGCACAAATTACGTGCTAAACCGTCTTAAGAGGCACCTCACGAACCCAGCCCTGGGCAAAGTGCTGCATAACGCCAAATTTGACATTCATATGCTGATACGCTACGGGGTACGCCTACAGGGTCTGGCCCATGACACAATGGTGGCCATGGCCATTTTAAACGAAAACGAACCCAGCAACGCATTGAAAAAACTGGCCACCAAATACGGAAAATATTTTGGCTTCGACGGTGATAGTGACACTTTCGAAGACTTGTTCAAAGGCCAAACCTTTGATGAAGTGCCTCTGGACGTGGCCCTGGTATACGCGGCCAAAGACACGCATTTAACCTGGGAACTTTACAATTGGCAGAAAAAACACCTTGCCAAACTTTCTGACCTTGAAAAGCTTTATGACGAAATAGAAAACCCCCTGGTAGAAGTCTGCGTTGATATGGAACAAACGGGCTTTCTAATTGACCAGGACTTTGCCCAAGAATACGGCCCGGAACTAAAGGCAGAAATTGAAGACCTGGGCTATCAGTTAAAACGACACTTCGGGGAAATTAACTTCAATTCTCCCGTGCAGCTGGCCGAAGTGTTATACGACAAACTGGGCCTGCCCCCCAGCAAGAAGCGGGGCAAAGATAGAAGCACCGATGTAAAGACACTTAAAGCTCTTAAAAACGAGCATCCAGGTATTGAAGTCCTACTGAAATACCGTGAATACACCAAATTACTGGGCACCTACGTTGAGGCTCTGCCCAATATCGTACAGGCGGACGGCTTACTGCACGGCACCTTTAATCAAGTAGCGACCGTTACAGGACGTTTCGCAAGCCGTGAACCCAACCTCCAAAACCTTCCGCCCAGGGCAAGACGGCTAATCATAGCCCCCGACGGCAAGTTAATTCTGGGCATTGACTTTTCCCAAATCGAACCGCGTGTACTGGCACACATGAGCGGCGACCCTCACTTCATGGAACCTTATTTAAACGGGGAAGACCTTTACAGCACCCTGGCGGCCCGTGTGTTTAAAGTGCCGCTGGCCGAATGTGGTGACGGCACAAAATACAGAAAGGCTATGAAAGTGGGCCTTTTGGCGGTAATGTACGGGACTTCCATGTGGACACTGGCCGAACAACTGGGCATTACCGTGGAAGAAGCCCACCAATTCATTGAAGATTTTTACCGTGAATACCCGCAGGTGTACGAATTCATTAAAGCGACCTGGCAGGAAGTAAAAGAACGGGAATACGTTACGACACTTTACGGGCGAAAACGCCGCTTCCCCGGCCACCGTGAGCAGGCCGTTATTTACGATAAGCTGGTCGCCCAAATATGTGCCATTACCGGGACTGCAACTGTACCACTGGACTATTGGACAAGAAAAGACATTCCCAGGGATTTAAAACACAGCTTTATAGCCGTTAAAGGCGATGTGGAACGTGTTCGCCGCATGGCTGTAAACGCACGAATTCAAGGAACCGCCGCCGACATTATGAAGCGAGCCTTGCTGAACCTGTACACCTATTGTAAAGCCAAAGGCTGGGCCATCAACGGCACTGTTCACGACGAAGCCCTGCTGTTAGTGGATAACACCGTAACACTGGCCGAAGTGAACGAGCTGGAAGCCTGCATGATCCAGGCCACGAAATTAACCGTGCCCGTCAAAGTGGACACCGAAGTAATGACCCGCTGGGGCGACGGCATTAAAAAGGAGGAATACAAATGGGCCGCTTAACCAACCGAGAAGGGGCCGCCCTTCTTCGTGAACAGATACAAAACGCTGAACGGTGCGATGTTTTGGCCAGGGATATAGTCAGGCATTTAAACGACATTCACAGTATCAACCCGCCCGTTGATATGGAAATTGAACGGCTATTGTTGGAGGATGAAAGATTGGCCCTGGAAAATGACACTTCCCACTTAAAATTCACAAACGGCCTTGTGACCTTCTCCCCATCAGGGGCCTCTAAATGTAAACGGGAACTGTTTTACAAGGCGTGCCAGCTGCAAGGCGACCCGAAAACCTTTTACCCGTTCCAACGGCGGCAAATGCGAAACGGAAGTGCTGTACATGCCGCAACCCAAAAAGACTTGCTTTATGCAGAAAAATACTTAGAAAAACCAAATTTTGAAGTGGTAAGAACAAAGGCTGGCCGCCCGGCCTGGGAAAAGAACATCAGGCAGGTAAAACAGTTTGAACACCGGGGCGTCCGTTTCCAAATATACGGCATGATGGACGGCGTGCTTAAATACACTCCCGACGCCACAAAGCTGGGCTTGGAATTCAAAACGAAATCCACCACCATATCAAGCATAGGTGATTACAAAATGAGGGACGCCCAAGAAAGCCATAAACAACAGTGCATAGCTTATTCCCTGATTTTTAACCTGCGTGAGTTTTTAATCGTCTACGAAAGCCTGGCCAAAGACAGCTGGACAAAAAACGAAAACGCCAAACCCGACCTCCGGGCCTTTTGCGTAGAGGTGTCGGACAACCAACGGGAAGCCCTGTTGGACAAATATGCAGAAGTGGCGGAAGCTCGATATAACGGCGAAATCCTCCCCGCTGAATTTGACAAGTGTATTTTTTGCACTTATAAAACCCAGTGCGAAGAGATGGCCTCGTAATGGCCCGAACTAATTACCAGAGGGGTTACGAGGTAGAAAGAAAGATTATGGAGCAACTGGCGGAACAAGGCTTTTTAGTCCTTCGTTCCGCTGGCAGCCACAGCAAAATTGACGTGCTGGGCCTACGCCGTGACCGCATTATTGCGGTACAAAGCAAACGCACCAAAAAACTTTCTTTCTCCGGCTATAAAAAGGAAGTGACCGCCATTCAAAGTGTCATTTTTGAATACGGTCTGGACAATGTAGACTTCGAATTATGGGTATGGGTAGACAGGCAAGGATTTAAAAAATGGGCCATAACGGGCCAGGACATAAAAGAAAAGGGGGCTTCTTAATATGGCATATAAGGATATAGGTTTCAACTGGGATGGCGAAGACGGCAACGACGGCGGCGAAGAAATGACCCTTTCTGAGGAAGGCATGTACTTTCCTGAAATAAATGTTTTTGTATCCTACCATGACTTGTTGAGGTACGCCGCTGTTGGCCTGATGAATACGTTAACCCTTCAGGGGGAACGGGTTCGGGTAGAACTAATACGAGTTAATCAAGTAATGGCCCAGACTCAAATTAGCTACGGATCAATGAATTACTTGTTAATCAATAATTTAACAACCAAATCACTAGATTTGGAAGTAAAACTAACCGAGATTTTAACCTTATTGGAAACCCTTAGCACAGAAGTTGTTTTGCGGGGGTGGTTATAAAAATGAGAATTACCGTAGGCGGCTTTACCGACATATCTACCATTGATGCGGGTAACTTACTGGCCTTTACGGTCTTCTTCCAGGGATGTAAAAAACGCTGTCCCGGCTGTCATAACCCAGAGCTACAGCCTTTTGACGGCGGCATGGAACTGGACATCCGGCAAATTAAAGACCGCATATGGCGGAACCGCGACTGGTACGAAGCCGTCGTGCTGGCGGGCGGAGAGCCGCTGGAACAGCCTGAAGCTTTGGAAGACCTTTTGGAATTCCTACGGGGAACAAATATTGAAAGCTGGCTTTATACGGGGTACGAACCGGACGAAATACCGGCCACAATTAAAGAACTGGCGGACGTTATAGTGGCGGGGCCGTACAGACAGGACCTTCACGCAGAGGGCTTCCCGGCGAGCAGTAATCAAAGAGTTGTAAGGAGGCATGAGGATTGATTATTAATGTAACATTTGAGGACGGCTTTGACCGTTTATACCGTAAATTCGTAAATGACCCGGTAGGCCGCAGGCTGTTAAGGCTGGAAGGTATTAGCCCCCGTAAAGTTGATGCGGGCCAGATGTCCCACGACTATTTCACCATGAGGCTGGCGGATAGTAGTGTGGACATGAACGCCAACGCCAATGAGGAACTCTCCGCCAACAACTACCAAGCCGAGGTAACGAAAGGCATTTTAAAGCTGGAAGGCTATTATTTATTGTGGCGGTATGCCAAGAAACGCTTTAATACCCGCAGGGCCAATGAATTACTGACGGCTATATGGCGGGGCGAATTATACTTTCACGACGCAAGCGGCTACGGAATACAAGTGCCCTATTGCTTCGCCTATAGCACGGCCCTATTGATGATAGAAGGACGGCCCTACGGGCAACTACACAGCACGCCTCCTAACCGTTCGGATAGTTTTGTGGCCCAGGTAATCGAAACCACAATGGACTTGTCACAGGAATTCGTCGGGGCTGTAGCCCCTGGGGACTTTATCGTGAACCTTTGCTGGTATTTGAAACGGGAAGGTATAAACCCCAAACAAATGGCCGACCGTAAATACATTCGTAACCAGTGGCAAAAATTTACCCATGTAATGAACAATAAATTTAGGGTGTCGGGCCAAAGCCCTTTCAGTAATATTTCCATTTTTGACCGTGTGAACTTAGAAGAACTGTTTGCTGAATACCGTTACCCAGACGGTACGGCTATAGACGTGGACTATATCATGCACGTTCAAAAAATTATAGCTGAATTTCACGCTCAAGGTGATCCAACGACGGGACTGCCTTACCGCTTTCCCGTAATGACCGCTAACTTATCGGTAGACGAAAACAGGGAACCCCAGGACAAAGACTTTACGGAATTCGTGGCCCGCACAAATAGTTCCAAAGGCGTGTTTAATATTTACGCCAATGAGGGAAGCAAAATCGCCATGTGCTGCCGCTTTGTTAACGACACCGAACGCATGGGATACAGGGCGGACTCCTTTGGCAACGGGGGCTTAAATATCGGTGCCCACCGTGTTGTTACTTTAAACTTCCCCCGGCTGGCTTTAGACGCCAACGGGGACATAGGAACCTTTTACAAGCTGTTAGACAAGCGGCTAAAAATGGCCCGTGATCTATTACTGGTACACCGTGAAGAAATACTCCGCCGCCGTGTGGAACGGGGTTTCTTGAAATTCTTTGAGCCTTTGAAGTGGTTTACTTTGGATATGTTTTTCAGCACCATCGGAATTCACGGCCTTTATGAAATGACCCATTTTATGAGCCTACCTATGGAAACCGCCGCAGGCCAGGACTTTACGGAAAATGTATTGAAAATGACGGACGGCTACGCCCTGGACTTCTCAAAAGCAACGGGGCACAGCTTCAATACGGAAGAAATCCCGGCTGAAAGCACGTCCATTACGCTGGCCCGCAAAGATCGGGTAATTTACGGCCTTGAGAAACAACCCTTTGAATTATATTCAAACCAGTACATTCCGCTTATTGCCGAAATTGACGCCGTGGAACGTGTCAAACTGACGGGCCGCTTTATGAAGCACGTTTCCGGCGGCGGTATCTTGCACTTAAATATCCAAAACTGCATAGAAAACGCCGCCACAATGGAAAGGCTGTTAAGACTGTCTTTAAAAGAAGGCGTGGAACACTTCGCGATAAACTACGGCTTTGGGGTATGCACCCAGGGGCACACAACCGTTGTGGGCACAGGTGCGTCCTGCCCTATCTGCGGTGAACCCATAACGGACTACATGACCCGTGTAATCGGATATTTTACCAAGGTTTCCAGTTGGGGCGACACCCGTAAGAATTACGAATACCCAAAAAGAAAATTTAAAAATGCGGCTTAAATCCGGGGGCCTTCGGGCCTCCTTTTTTTGCCTTGTCACATCTTTGCAGTTTTCCGGTAGATAGCTTACGAAGAAGAAAGGAGGCAAGGTAAATGCTAAAACTCATAATTAAAGTGTCATTACCAGGGGGAGGGGATACGCCGTGAATGTAATCGTTAAGAAGTTGCATGAAAACGCGATTATTCCCCGGCGGCAAACAGCCCTGGCAAGCGGCTTCGACCTGCACGCACTGGACGTTATACGGCCTGGGGAAAAGAAGCCCTATGACGTTGAAGCACCGTTATTTATTATGTGGCCTGGTCAAATAGCCCTTGTTAGAACGGGGTTGGCCGTTCAGGTGACCAAAGGTATGGAAGCCCAGGTAAGGCCGAGAAGCGGACTGGCTCTTAAACACGGCATAACCGTTTTGAACAGCCCCGGCACCGTTGACGCTGATTACACTGGGGACGTGGGTGTAATTCTAATTAACCACGGCCAAAAGCAATATAGCATTAGAGCGGGAGACAGAATAGCCCAGCTTGTATTCGCCCCTGTCCACCATGAAACCGAATTAATGGAAGTGTCATTTATAGATGAAAGCGAACGTGGTGGTGGCGGCTTTGGGAGTACGGGAAAGGGGGTGGCGTAAATGAACCTTAAAGCCGGTAAAGATCTTGTAATAATAAGCTTGCTTATCGTTATAGCCCTAATCCTGTGTTTTGTAGTTTCTTTTGGCTTTGAAGTTCGCCGTGAAGAAGCGGTAGTGGCTTTGACAATTCTAACAAATACATTCATAGGAGGCTGAGGACTTTGAAAGTGTCATTAATAGACTGCACACCCCTTGACGTTATTAAAAAAGCGGCGGCCATGCCCTACCAAAGCCCTGAAAGTGAAGAACTTATAGGGCGGGTATGGGACAGCGGCCACCGCAGTATCGCCCGTCACGGCATGGCGTCCTTTCTGGTGGAAGGGGTAAGCCAAAGCCTTTTAAGGCAATTGTCAAGACACCCACATATTAATCTAACCGTGAAATCAAGCCGGTATTGCAGTTTCGAAGACACCTTATACATCGTGCCTCCTTATGTAAAGCCTGAAGACCGGCTGGATTACAGCAAGGACTTGAACACACTGGCCGCCATCTACGAACGCTGGAACAAAGACAAAAGGGGTTACAGCACCGAACACAGCAGGGAAATTTCAAAGATGCTGCTACCCCTTGGTGCCACCACTGATTTAATAATAAGCGGTAATTTCCAGGGACTTTACGAGTTTTTACAGCTTCGCCTTTGTTTACGGGCGGAATGGGAAATAAGAGGGCTGGCCTATGAGATGGCTGAGATCCTAAAAGACCAAATGCCCGTTATATTTAGCGGGTTGGGCTGCAGGGGCGACGAGCGGGGGTACTGCCCGGAAAGCCACGGGCGTTGCGGCAAACACTCCCAAAAGGCCGCCTAGCCTTTCGTTTCAACGACTTCTATTATTTCTGTAATATCTGTTATATTTAAAGCTTCCATTATTTTAATCAAGTGTTGTTTGTTTATTGTCGTGCGGGCACCTGTGGCCAATTCGGAAATGGAGGGGCGGCGAACACCGGATATTTCAGCCAATTGCGTCTGGGTTAACCCCCTTTTTTCCAAAACTTCCTTCAATTTAATACGTATCGTTAAGGCCAATGTGTGCGACCTCCCTTCTAGTGTAAGTATTATAGCACGTTTCAAAGTACGTAATCAAGTACAAGGGGTATTGATAAGAGAATTTAAAAGTGTCACAAATCCTTCCTTTTCCGGTAGATAGCTAGCGAAAAGGGGGAAACAGTGACACCATGTACGCCTTTGACCGTTATCGAATGGACAACCGCACCGTGGAGCAGTTTGCCGAAGACATAGCCCAGGGAACCAGAGTTGAACGGGAAATTATTAGCTGGTACGTCCGTTATTACGAAATGAAATACAAGATAGCTTTAGAGGTTGAAGACAACGGCTGCGATAACTCCGGCAAGCTGTTGGAGCGGGGCGAAGTGAACACCCTGGCGGACTTTAAGCTAAACGGGCAACCCGTGGAAGTAAAATTTAATAACAAAAGGCTTTTAAGATTTCATTTTAAAGTTGACCAGTTAGAAAGTTATTTAAAACAAAGGGCCTCCGTTATCTGGGTGAACGGCTACGAAACGGATAGCCCGGTGTTTACCGTCTTAAAGACCGTTGACCTGGAACGAATACGCAAAACTAGAAAACCCGTAGCCTTTCTGCTGTGGGGCGGGAAAATGTGTTATGAAATTCAGGCCCAAGAATTTAAGTGGCTTAAATTTGAAGGGAGAACGACAGTTGAGAAATGACAACGTAATAAGCTACAAAGAATTACTGGCTGACCTGAAAACCGAGTTGGAAGAATTCGAGGCGGATATTATTGAACTGGCCGACCCTGAAAAGCCCCTTTCCATGCAAAACATTCTGGAACGGCTGGACATTATTGAACGGGCTTATTATGAACACCTAATCAAACGAATTAAACAGCTTGAACAGTGGCTGGCTGTCGAAGAAGGGCGGGAGGTTTAAATAGAAGGGATTGACGTATTAAAAATTGCCCTGACCGGAAGAATGAGAAGCGGCAAGGACACGGTGGCCCAATATTTAGCCGACATTCATAACTTTCAAAGCTTTGCCTTTGCCGACGGAATACGCAAAGTATGTGCCCTAGCCTTTCCCGGCATGCTGACCCAGGGCCGTAAGCCCAGAAAGCTTTACCAGGGCTTAGGCCAAGACTTACGCAAGTATGACCCTGAAGTATGGATTAAATACACTTTCAATGAAATAGAAGCGGCCCGGAATAAAAGTGTCATTATTACGGACATGAGACAGCCCAACGAATACAGAGCCTTACGTAATAAGGGTTTTTCCATTGTACGGGTAAACGCCTCTCACGCCACCCGCCTGGAACGCATGCGGGCCGTCGGTGACGAATTCGAACCCGCCGACCTTGACCACGAAACCGAAAGGCATATTAACACTTTCGTAACGGACTTTGAGTTGTGGAACGAAGGCTCCGTGGAAGAACTGGAGATCCAGGCGGAACAGATGTTGGAATTTTTACAAAGGAGGGGAACGCCCTGGGTAGCGTAAAGATTGACCTGGCTACCAAAGAAAAGCGGCTGGAAGACGCCTACCCCCTGGATAAGGTAAAAGGTGTTTACGCCCTGCTGTTACAGATGCACCGCATAAGGGAAGTCCGCTACCTTCAAGGTGACTTTGACGCCTGTATTTTGTTGATGGACTTTTATCAGAGCATAAAGGAGGCCAAGTTAACCGAACGCCAACAAGAAGTTATTTACCATGTATTTATAAAGGACTTGACCCAATACGAAGTGGCCCGAATTCTTACCATTTCACAACAAGCCGTAAGTGACCACGTAAATAACGTCGTGCGGAAAGTGGCCGCCAACAACAAGGCAAAGGAGGAGGCCCAAGACATTGTATGACGGTAAATTCAGTAAAGACAGCGATTACAAAACGGCCTTTACGGAAGCTGTAAAGGAACTAACGGCAAAAGAAATGCCCATGCCGTGGCGTATAAAAGCCGTGGACGACCTTTGCGAAGCCTATGTTAATCAGACGGGTGAATTACCCGACACCAAACCGCTGGAATGGCTGGCCAATTGCATTTTAAAAGATGATCTGGCCGACAAGTGCCCCGATAAAGTGACCCGTCAAGAATATCCGTTCTTATCTGATGGACAGGTGAAGGTACGAAATAAAAGGGAAACTCCCAGGCCAGACCTTTCTTATTACAGCTACTGCAAGACCTTCCCTAAAAAAGATAAACGCAGGAGGCATAACAAATGCAGCAGTTTATAAACGTAGTTACCCTGGGCGACAGCTATGATGTGTTAAAGGAACTGCCTGAACTGTCAATTGACTCGGTGGTAACTGACCCGCCTTATGGCCTTTCCAAAGAACCGGACATTAGGGAAGTCTTGACCCACTGGATGAACGACCAGGAATACAGGCACCCCGGTAAAGGCTTTATGGGTAAGGAATGGGACAGCTTTGTGCCCAGCCCTTCCCTTTGGCGGGAAGTTTACCGTGTGCTAAAACCTGGGGGACACATCCTTTGCTTTGCGGGGACACGGACACAAGACCTTATGACCACGGCCCTTCGGCTGGCGGGCTTTGAGATTAGGGACGTAATAGAATGGCTGTACGTGAAAGGCTTTCCCAAAAGCATGAACGTAAGCAAACAATTTGACAGGCAGGCTGGGGCCGAACGGGAAGTAATAGGCACCCAAAAGGCCGGTATTGGAAGCGGTAAAACTTATGCCTTCCAAGACGAAAACTCCCAGGCAGTAAAGGAGGTGCCAATTAAGTTACCTACCACCGATCTGGCAAAACAGTGGGACGGGTGGGGGACGGCCCTGAAACCAGCCCATGAACCGATACTTTTAGCGAGGAAGCCCCTGGAGAAAACTGTGTGCAATAACGTTGAAACATATGGAACTGGAGGGCTGAATATTGACGGCTGTAAAATTGGGGAGATGGGCCGCTTCCCGGCAAATTGTGTCACAATTGACCCTGACCAATGGTATGCCCCATATTTTAATGTAACATCACGGGAACTGTCCAAAAAGGCAAGCAAGAATGACCGGAACACCGACTGGCAGGGCAACGTGATCAGCCTTGAAGAAAAATGCGGCGGTAGTATGTGCGGAAGTGCTGACGGAAGTTTAACTGGCGGTAAAATTCCGAAATACCGGAATAACCATCCCACGGTAAAGCCAAGGGACTTGATGGCGTGGCTTTGCCGACTAATAACACCTCCAGGAGGTATCGTGTTAGATCCCTTCGGCGGGAGTGGCAGTACGGCGGTGGCAGCCAAAAGGGAAGGGTTTAATTTTATTGTGATTGAAAAAGACCCTGATTACTTTGAAATAGCAAAAAGCCGAGTGGCGTAATTACCTGGGGGTAATTACGTTGTGGCGTGGATTTAAAAACTTAATTACCACCCTGTTTACAGGGGCCGTATCTGCGGCTTCTTTTTTGCTATCTTGTTACATTAAAAATCGAACGCCCTTGGTCGTACCAAAAGCGACGCAGGGGCTTTTTACGCAAGATTTAATTAGAGAACAGGGTATGTTTGTAATGTGTAAGTTTATAGTTCAACACCATATTTCTTCTTGAATTGTTTCTTTCCAATAAATATATTTTTTTGAACCTCAGCTAAGGGTATATTTTCGCTTTTAAAATAGTTTAATCTATTTATTATTGTTTCAGGCCCTTGGATTAATCGTCTTGGACTATCACTAATGACTTCAATATACCTATCCCCAAATATTTGCCGATAAAGGTCGAATTGTTTTCTAGTTGTTTCAACTGCTTTTCCAAAGATAGATGGAGTATGGACAAAGAAATCATGTGCGGATTGTTCATCAAGCCCTTGATTAATAAGTTCATTAAATGCCGATTCGACTTTTTGGGGGGAAAGTTTTAGTGTGTTTTTAAATGTATCTGCCATTTTGTTGATCTCGTCTTCAGTAAAGCCCAATTGTATTAATTTTATTTTAGTTTGTTCGTTCAATATTAACACCACCCAGCTGATATTATTTTTTATATTCTGCTTATTTGTTAAGAAACCTTTGTATAATTAAATAGATATATGTCGATTTTACTGTAGCCATCATAATGAATAAGTAGCGTAAATATGGTGTATATAATAACCTTAACCTTTACTGGAAATATTAATATATTAAGTGAAATGTGTTATAATGTAAGTCATTCGGGTGCGGCGAATATACCCATTCCTAATATGTATAAAGGGAGAAATCATATGGCAACAATAACCGTTTATAAAACACAAGATGTATTTGGAATTTCAAGAAATGTACCAGAGAACTATGTGGCAAGAGAAGGTATTGATGATAAGTTTAAAGAGCTTAAAAGAGATAAGCATATAGTTATATTCGGAAGTTCAAAACAAGGAAAAACAAGTCTTCGAAAAAAAAACTTAAAGCAGGAAGATTACATAACTATCCATTGTTCTAATCAATGGGACATCGGAGACATTAATGCAAATATTCTTAAACGGGCAGGTTTTGAAATTAAGCAATCTGTCGTTAAGACCGAGAGGGGAAAAAACAAGATTGTTGCTTCGCTTACGGCAAAAGTTTTAGGTATAGGTTCATCTTTACAAGGGGAAAAACAGCAAGAAAAGGAGACGGCAATAACAAGTGTTCAACTTGAATTAGATATTGATGATGTAAACGACATAATTAATGCTCTTGCCCAGATGAAGTTTAGTAAACTAATAATACTTGAAGATTTTCATTATCTTAAACCTGAAACACAAAAGGATTTTGCAGTTGAACTCAAGGCTTTTCATGAAAATTCTAACTTATGTTTTGTAATAGTTGGAGTATGGCTTGAGGAAAATCGCTTAATTGTTTATAATGGCGATTTAACTGGTAGGGTTATGGCTATTAACGCCGATAAATGGACTAAGCCTCAACTTCTTGAGGTTATAAAAAATGGGGAACAACTTCTATATATTACCTTCACGGATGATTTTAAGAATAATTTAATAAATAATTGCCAGGAAAGTGTTTATATAGTTCAAGAGGCATGCTATAAAGCATGTGAATTAAAAGGAATCGAAGAAACTCAAGAAGAAAATATTGTTGTCAATGTTGATAAATCAGTCCAGGATATTATAAAAGAAATAGTCAATCAACAGTCGGGTAGGTATAATTCATTTATAATTCAATTTGCGGATGGTTTTCAAGATACTACTCTTCAAATGTATAAGTGGCTTCTTTATCCGATACTGACAGCAACAACGGAGGAATTAGAAAAAGGATTAAGATATTCTGAAATAAGAAAAAAGCTAGAGCAAAAGCACCCCCGTGGTGAGGAATTGAACTCTGGTAATATTACGCAAGCACTTAAATTTACTGCATCGTTACAAATTAATAAGGGCGTTAAGCCAACAATTTTAGATTATGATGAATCTAACCTAAGGCTTCATGTCGTAGATAGGGGCTTTATATTATGGCTACAATACCAAAAAAAGGAAGATTTGCTTGATGCAGTTGGATTACCATTGGGTTAATTAAATTAAATTAGAGAAGGAATCAGTTCGGAGGGAGAAGCGGTGCGTACTGAACAAGTATACCGCTTCTCTGTGTTTAGTTATGTTTAAATAACAAGTATAAAGGGAACGGGGTATTTAACAATATTGTGTTTATTAAAATAAGATAGCTGAGGGGAATAAAAGGGAGCTTAATACCCCCGTTTTAATTAATTGTTTAAAAGCCTGTCCACCGGGTTAAACTGCATATGCATTGCCTGCAAATCTGTTTCCCAAAGATTAACGTATATTCGAACCATTTCCAACATTGCATGGCAAAGGAGTTTTTGGAGTAGTTGCCATAAGGAGTGGCTTTAGAAATATTATGGAGTTATAATGACGACGGAGGACTTTAGCCAGCGGCAGAGGATTTTCGAAATAGCGGCAGGGGACTCAGGCCAAAAGTTAATAAAATTATTAGTTTGTTAATATCTGGATAGAAGGTTTAGGCCGCACCAGATGCGGGGTTGCGTTTTTGGGGAGGTCTTTCCCAAGGCGACATAGCCAAGTGGTAAGGCAGAGGACTGCAAATCCTTCATCCCCCGGTTCAAATCCGGGTGTCGCCTCCACCTAAAGCCGGGAAAGTCGGAGAGCTGTTATCTCCGGCTTTTCTGCTTTTTAGCGCCTCGGTAACCATCGGGCTGGCCTGGTCCACCGGTGAAGGCCAGAAATATATATGAAGCATATTTTCTACTGGGTCATATTGAAGCTGTTTTACAAAGCCCTTAACAGCTATTTTTTTATCGCGATTACTGACTTTATCACTTCGCAAAACCGTTTCAAGATAATTTATTTTTTTAATTATAGCTGCCTAATCAATTATTACAGACTTTGGCTTGTCCAATTTGATTTCTTCCAAATCGCTTAATAAAGCTGATTTTTCCTGTTGTAGTTTGTCAAGTTCAGCTGTTAGTGTAGGCATAATAGAACGGTCCTTGGCGAATTTTAACGCTCAAGAAGGTTACTGATAGCCTGCTGTTTTTCTTGAATAGATTTCTCCAAGTGTTTTATAGCCCCGTCTTGGTCGCTATTTTCCTGTCCCAGAATTCTCTCTGCCTCTTTTACTATTTCGTCCAGCATTGCTGGCGAAAACATTCCCTTAATGTAATCAATAACAACTTTTTCGATTTCATCCTGTGCTAAGTGAGCATTATTATCACAGCTTGATTATCCCTATTTGAACATATATAGTACAAATAACCTCCTGACGGTGAACCTTTCATCGGACCGCCGCAGCGAAGGCAGGTAAACATATTCTCACCGATTAGATTTTTTCCTGTAAATAAATATCGACTGTTTTCTGCCCGAGGAGGTATGAACCCGGATTTTTTTCTTTGCTCCATTTTTAAACCTTTCACTTTAACTAACTTTACAAATTCTTCATCTGTAATAATTTTAGGGTGGGCATTTTCTAGTCGAAGCCATTCCTCTGTATCTTTCCACTTTTGGCCGGTACCAACTAGATCCTTACTGGTGCGATTAAAGTAACCTACCCCGTTGTAATACCCCTCCATCGCCTTAACACACATCTCGCGAATAGAGGTTAGACTCCAAGGTTTGTTTTTAGCGTTTAGAACCGGTTCACGTCGTCCGTCCCATTTGGGTTCATTAGACTGTAAATGGTTTCTTATCGCCTTGAATGTCATGTTTTTTTCTAACCAACAAGTTAGCACAACGTAACGGACAATTGGTGCATGCTCGTCATTGATGTCCCAGATAAGTTTAACGATATCTTTACCTCTGGGGTCTTTGCCTCTGGTTACATGGACATTTTTATAGCCGTATGCCGGCGGTCCACCGTTACGGTAACAATGACCGGTTTCGGGATCTCGTTCCTGGAAATTGCGTAACATGCCACGCATGGTCCAGTAAGCTGTTTCCATGGAACGAGCCTCGTCCTTGGTTTCGCTCATACCCTCCCACCATACACCCATAATGGAATTACGGTCATAGTGAGGTTCACTGACACCAATAACTTCAACGCCATGCTGACGGAGTTCATGTGCCCACATTACGCGAAGAACTTTACGTCTGGCAAATCTGCTTTTTTCATCAACCAAAAAGAAACTGACTCGTGGATCTGATTTTGCTTTTTCAAGTAAATGTAACATTCGGGGATCTTCATCCAGGCCTCGATAAGCAGAGTGGTCGATATCTTCCCTGTCAATGATTATAACGTTGTTTTTCAAAGCCCATTTATCTATACGGCTGTTCTGCTCGGTAATAGAATTACCTCTTATGAATTGATCCTCGGTTGATGTTCGAAATACGGCTACGGCATAGCGGATAGAGTTGTTTTTTTCTTTGTATGTGTTACGGAAGTTGTATATCTGGGTCATATTAACACCTCGGTTAAAATTAGCTTAATTTATGATCTTTAATCACCGGGACTTGTTCTCATTTGATTTAAATGTAAATTTTTCTAGATAGCTTTTAAAAAATTATACATTTCTTCTACCGAGGAAAAACCTAGTTCTCTTGTGGCGATCTTCTGTGCTAAACCACTTCCTATATTACCTTTATGTTTGGCATGGATAACACAGGTACGCTTAATTCCATCTGGCCCTACACCTTTCCAAACAGCGGTTTTGCCTTGTTTTTTCATCCCTAATTTGCGGCAAATTTTTTCGATGTCATCCCAAGTAAAGGTATACCCCATTAATCAACCATCACCTTATCTAGTTCCATTAACTGATAAATTCTTTCTTTATTTCCTTCGCAGCGAAGAATACGCCGTAGATACCAATAATGTCCACGACGGCCACCGGATATGCTTAAATAAAATGGAAGGTCGTTAAAATATACATTAGTATAATCCACGATATTATCAATAAAATCTTCTACAGCTTCCTTTTTTGTGGGGCCGATACCATATACTCCGGTTTCATGGTTATAAAGCGAATAATTATCACTTTCTTTTCCCGGTTCATCAGGCCATCCGAAAGAAAAAGTTTTACTCTCACATAGTTCATCTAGTAAAGCTGTTGAAATGAGTGATGCTGGTTGGTCGTCTTTTCTTTTTGTATCAGCTAATAGAAATTCTCTACCAGCTATGGCTTCACGTCTTAAAGCACTTAGTTTATTTTTCGCCTCATGAATAGGAATGCTTGGCATGGGTAAATCACCTCTATGTTATTCTTACATTAATTATAATACAATATGGCCATTATGGCCATTTACGAAGGTAAAATTAATTACCTAAGCACGCAGGATGAAGATAGGTCGTTTTTCTATAAACGGTTTTGGACTCTCTTCTACCAAAGCTATTAAAAAATTTCCACTAATGAAACGTTTGATATAACAATTGACAGGAACACCGTGTATAGTTTCTTTACGTGTTATTAAGCAACCTTTGTTAATCTTGGGTATGTAATTAATATTTTCTGTATTAAGTTCAAATCCATGAGTGCTATAAGAAAAAAATGTATCATTTTCATTAAAGCAAGTAAAAGTGCCATTAAAAATTTCAAGTTCTAAAATTCTTCTGCACGTCATTTCCAGACTAACATCATAACCGCGTAAAATTTTATGAATTAGGACCATTGGCTCATGGTATCTATGGGCTAGCATAAGTATACTATGTTTAGGTGTAAGCATTTCGGTTGAAAAGTCATCGGCTTCTGTGTGAAGGACAGGGTCTTCCTCTTCTTCAATAAAACTAATATTCCCTTTGTGGCCCAGGTATAGGTGCGCTAATTCATGTATCACGCCAAAACGCCGGCTTGTGTGAGGCCTATTAAGGTTTACACAAATATGTACAGAGGTATATATGGGCTTGTCCAAAATCATGGCACATATATTCATGGGGAAATCTTGCTCATCAAGTATAACAGGTTTATCAAGTATTTGATTGGCTAACCAGGTAACCTCTAAAGGATATTTAGGTTTGAGCGCATTGACTAATAATCTCGCCTCTATTGTAGCATTTGATTCAGTCAAAATGTCATCTCCTGTTGAATAATGTCGAATGTTTAAAAAGCAACAAAACCACCGCTATTTTTGCGGTGGTTTATTTTTTCTTATTTTGTTCTTTTATTTTTTGTTTTTCTAAGGCATCAACCATTTCAACGTAATCATAAACTTTCTTTTTTCCTTCCGGAGATAGTTTGCCAACGGCTCGTAAAAAAAACATATCCAACCCTTCAAGTGCCTTTGGTTTTGGAGGGTCTTTTTGATCGAGGTACCCGGCAGCTGCCATCAAATCTTTATATGTGACATCATTGTATGCATTATCAGCTAATTTTTTTATTGTTTGAGGAGATGGTGGCGAATCTAGTATAGCCCTTGATAATCTAGATATGTGAGCTGATGTAACACCGGTATGTAAAGCATACTGATTAATTGATCTGTCTCCTCGTGCCCTGTTTAATAATTGAGCAAATTTTTGTTTATCAAACATATAGATATCTCCTACTCCTTTTACCTATAGTACATATTATATAACAAAATCATTGATTGCAATCAATGACCAACTTTTTTTAAAAAATCCATTGACTGCATGTAATGGCAGTGTTATAGTATTACATGTAATCAATGTTGATTACATGTAATACCTGGAGGTGTAATAATGTTTTTAAATAAAGAAAAAGTGAAAAAATTGATGTCTATACATGCTGAAGGTAATTATCATGAGTTTGCCCGTCAGCTTGAAGTTGACGTTGCTCAATTACATAGGGTATTGAATACCAAAAGTGTAGCAGGTCCTAAATTTCTAGGAAGGTTTATGAAATTTTGCAAGAAAAATGGACTTGACTATAATGAATATATTTTTTTGGATAAACCATTACATGTATGTAGTGGTGGTAAAAGACATACAGGCACTGAAGGAAGCTAACCCATGGAACCTAAAAAAGATCGCCACGCCAAAATTTGTCCGGTATTAACTGCTTATCTTAAAGACAACACTGCCGGGTTAATGCCAATAGGATTACTTTGCTTTACGCTTATTAGCTTTGGTTTTATCCAGCACGGAAATTTGGATGTCGTGGCTTTCGATTTTACTTTCAATGCGGTCAAGTTGCTCGGTGTGGCGGTCAAGTATTTGAGTTTTTTGCTCATGGCCGTCTAAAAGGATACTAAGTTTTTCGCCGTGGTCGGTTTCTATGCGAGTAACTACATTTTCTAATTTAATTTGGCGTTTATCAACGGAATCTAATTTCTCATAAACCTTTTGAAAGTGTTGGAGTACTAATGTTTGGAATTCTTCATTAGTCATGGTTGCTCTCCTTTCGGTTTAGTGGCGGTGAGGATTTAGTTAGATTCAACCCATGTATCTAAAACTGATTCGAGAATTTTAAGCTTGTCTGGTGGCAATTGTTTTAACTTCAATACTATGCGACGAAACTCAAGAGAGGTTCCCGCAAGCAAAAACTCTGATAACTCAGGTGGTTGAAAATCGGGATCTATAGCAAAAACAAACGGGGGTACCCCCAATGCAATACTAATTTTTCTTATAGTATCAAACGTTGGTGAAGTATTACCAAGTTCGATTTCACGTAATGTTGATTGTGCGATGCCAGCCAGTTTGGCAAGTCTGGTTGTGCTATAACCTTTTTCTTTCCGAAGCTTGATAATGTGTTCATTAATATCCATGGCAAATTTTCCTTTTAACGGAATATCGTTATTTAAACTATTTTACATTAGTTTTTTTAGGTGCAGTTAACGGTTTTTCGTTGACTATAACGAAATATCGTTTAACATGTTAAATGGAGGTGGATGAAGTGTTTGGAGCTCAGCTCAGATACTTTCGTAAAAAACAGAAGCTGTCGCAACTGGAATTAGGCCGGTTAGTTAACAAGCCACAAACAACTATTTCGGATTGGGAAACTGGTAAACTATTGCCTGATATAAATGAAGCGGTGAAACTGGCAGCTACTCTTGGTGTAAAGCTTACCGACCTTCTCGAAGAGCAAGCCAGTTAACTAAAAGGAGCTTAACAATGGAACCTAAAAAAGATCGCCATGCCAAAATTTGTCCGGTATTAACTGCTTACCTTAAAGATAACACTGCTGGGTTAATGCCAATAGACCAGCCATGTAAACAAAGCAGGTGCCGCTGGTGGATAGGAGACGATTGTGCGGTACCTTGGGCAGGTCGATTAGCCAGGGCCATAATAATGAAGCAAATCAACAAATCAATTGATTAGTTTAGTAGCTAAGTAAAATATCCAGCTTTTTAAGAATCACAAGCGTAATTATATCTTACCACGGCGACCTAAAAATTAATGTAAATGCGTGTCGGACCCGGGGTAAATGTTTGTTTAAAATGCGCAATAAGGAGAGGTGCCCTGTGGCACGTAAATCGCGTTGCGAATCAATAAAAATCAAAACTTATCAAGTACCCCCTAAGGATCGAGATCAGTTGGCCATAAACCAGGGTTACCAGATGATGAAGCGACTAATTGCAGAGGCTGTTATTCGTGATATTTCCCTTTTAAATAATACCAGGGATAAGAAAGATCATGAGGTTAACTCTCGTGTAGAGCAAGCACCTATCTAAAAGATGCCATTAATTTTCCTATATTGCGAAGTGAATACATATGAAAATAAATAATATCGCCATCGACGAAACCATATACCCGAGAACGAATTTCGATCCGGATACAGTCGAGCGCTACCGCGAGGCCATGGCTGCTGGCGCAAAATTTCCGCCAATAGTGATAACCCGGGATAACCGACTCCTGGATGGACGGCACCGTTTTGAAGCATGCATACAAATAGGTACGGATGACGTAGAAGTTATAATTGAAAATCCGGATGACCCAGCTGCCCGGGCAGTAGAATTGAACCTGCATCACGGCAAACCACTAACTAGGGGTGAGATGAGAGAACTGGTCAGGCGGTGGTACGGGACCAGGCCGGTGACAGAGAGATAGCGAATGTTATGGGAGTGACCCGGCAGACGGTGCAAAACTGGGTATCAGACCTGGAGGCACAGCGTGAAGAAGCCAGGGAAGAAATCAGGGAAAAGGCATTGGAAATGCGGGCGGAGGGGAAATCACTAAGGCAAGTAGCAAGTGAACTGGAAGTGAACCCGGTTACAGTAGCAGGTTGGAAAAAGCGTTCCATGATCTCAGGGAATTAGTATTGAATTTATCAAATGCGGTATAGTCTATTGATGCTTGGCGGGGGGGGTAGGGGGGAGGAAATTAATAGCCTATCTTGACAGTAGGCCCCCGGGCAGCGACAAACTGCCCGAAGGCGTGCCGTCAAAATCGGCAGTAGGGCGTGAACCGTCCGATGTTATGCCTGTAAACATCATGTGTAATTTACATAAATAAAAACAGGAAGCTCCCATCCGGTAACCGGGAGCAGTTTACCGGTGGCCGCAAGCCGGTTTGATCCCTGACAATTGCATTAGAACCCCGTCACGTTACTGGTTGAAAAACCGTTGCCTGGCGGGAAGATGATTGATAATAATAGTTTTGGCAGATATCGGCAAAGAGAGCCGGGAATGAACGGCGAAGCAAATGGTTTATTTTTCGCGGAGGTTTGAGAATAGATAAATTTATGCGGATCTAAATTATGTGTTATCAAATACCACGTGAATTAATAACCAGGCGCATAGATGCTAAGAGCTCCCCCACCGTATATCGGCAACGGGGCTTGACGAGCTCCCCGTAAAGGGTCAAAGGATATCGCCGCTGTTATAGCGCAATCATGTTTATTCATAAAAAACAGCGTTATTATGCGCTGTCGTACGGGGTCGGATTGTCATGCCGGCCCCTTGGAGAGTGCGTAGTAAAAAGGCATTATACGGGAGGGATGGTATTGACTGAGATATTAGGTACTAAATCTGAAATTCAAACAGCATGGAAATTTGAGCCTGAAATGAGAACCATTATGGTTAGATTCATGATGAAAAACTGTGGGCATGATGGAGTAAGGGCTTTAGCTCACGTACTTGACATGAGTTACAGTAGGTTATATGAAATTGGCGGTATAGAAGGTTGGTTGAATAAGCGCAAATGCCAGCGCCGACAAAGGCGTAACCGCCAGAAGAACAAATTACGTGAATATAACGTGGAAGTTACATATGCAAAAGAACCTGTTTCGATTGGCGGAGGAAAGCGCGGCAAAGGCGGCGGCTTACAGGATGCTGGTCTCCGGGCAATTATGCAGGCTGTTAATGGACAATAGTTTTATTAACTTTTTAAATGAAAATAGAGGAGTTTTTGAAATGGTAAAAATCCGTCTTCAGGGTCTCCCTGCAGAAGTGGAAAGAATGATCCTGAGCCTTCGTGAGAAAGGTTATCGCATTCTATCTGAATCGACCCAGTATCAAAATAGAAATTCTGAGTATGTACGAGTATATTTGGATGTTAAAATTTCTAAACAAACTTGAGAACCGGTTAACGCCGGTTTTTTTTTATGAGGGGTTATATCTTATTGGTTCTTTTGGAGTGTTTTTATGTTTACATTATGGGATGTGCTCAAAGAAGCATTTAAAAAAGGGTTAAGCACGGAGGCGACGGTTATGGCTCAATAGATTCAGAGAATATTATCTTTAAAATAGATTTATTAGCTTTTTTGATTTTAAAAAGATTTGTCGTTAATAATTTATAATCTTCTTAAACAAGTAGTTTATACATGTTCCAATCTTGTAAGATGTTCCTTAAACCAGAATTCGTGTTGCTCTTCATCAACCATAAAATATGCCAGTTTCTTATTTAACTCTGACAATTCGGGATCATGGCGTGTCATTTCAATAAACTCATGATACATCTGGACGGCTTTATGTTCGACTGCTATACCGAGCTTATACCGATCTTTAAGGCTCAAGAGGTCTAGTGTCTTTCCAGAAACAATACCGGCAAGCGTAAAAGACGGACCCGCCAAATTGATACCTACGCCAAGGTTTTCAAGCTGTTGTGTTATAAAGTCTCGGTGTTCTTTTTCCCGAACAACAAATCTTTCATATACATGCTTGATATGTGGATCTTCAAGTGCTTGTATTTGAGATTGGTAAAGTTTTACCTGATAAGCTTCCAATGCTGAAAACTCCTTAAGCTTATGGACCAGCTTTTTTTTATCCAAAGTTGGTTATCCCCCCGGCTGTTAAGGCATGGTAGCATTAACTTTAATAGTAATAAAAAAATGATAAAAAAACTACATCTAATCTAAATAATTATACTGTTTACCTTATCTGAAATTAGTTTATTTTTTACCAAAATAAGCAGAAACTATTCCATAAACAACGTGTATAAATAAATCTACACCGGTTTCAACTTTCGAATGATAAAAAATAAATTTGGGTCAACGTTGCTCAAAAAAATAAAGTATAATTGTTAACGTCCCTAATTAAAAATCATAGCACCTGAAGCATGTAGTTACCAGCAAAGTGAAATTGAAGAATGAATTCTCATCCGCAGGCTAAGACCCAGGGCACTCAAGCCGGCAGAAGAAGAAGAAGGTACATGCGAATGTTTTAGCCAGGCCCCGGAAGGGGCGGCGTAATACAGCGTAATAAAAGTGGTTGTTAAAAATTGGATGCCACCAACCTTTTCGAAGGTTTGTGGCTATTTTTGTTATAGGGAGGTGTCTTATTTGGAAAATATTGACCAGAAAATTGAGAGTGCACGGCTAAAATTATACGCTACTAAAGGTTCTTTAGTAAGCTCCGAAGTCGTGAGCGCTAGCCAGGAACTCGATGAGCATATTGTGGCTTTCTATAAGGAACAAATCACTTGGTACCCAAATCGCTTGGTACCAGGAGGAAAGGCAAGCAGTAAATAAATAACGCTATGTTCATTATAGTGCGGCGGTGTCAAGGATATAAAAAGATATTATAAAAGGGATGGTCGACGTGCCAAATCTTCCACACTATAGAAGTTGGAGCGATGTTCCGAAGAATCTGGTCAGCAAAACAGTGCTTCGGAACCAGAAACTTAAACCGGGTACGGTTCGTGCTACCGTTTATAGAGGTTAGGGCATCAGACTCTGATTTAATAATTTGTAATTCTTTATAAAGATGCTGCTTCCTATCTTGAACGCTTTGCTCGGTGGGCAAATAGGAGACTGTACAAAGTGTGCCGATAGAGTGATTATGAACTGGCAAGAAATTTAGGAGGTATAGTTCGTGGATGGAAATAAAATGTTTGCATTTATTATAAGTTTGGTAATTCTTCTATATATTTTTGCTTTTTATTCAGTTTTAGTAAGTATTAATGGTATCATGAAACTCCCAAGGACTTATGAGTTTAATTATGAATGAACTTGTTTCGACTTTTTGCCGAGAAAAGAAACCGGAAAAGTAAAAATGTATATATAGTAGCAGTGGTGTTATTAGTGAAAAGCAACAAATCAAAATCCAGTTTATGTCTATTAAAATTAAAAAAGATAATAAATAAACGGAAATGTGACTAATGATAGAGAAAAACGCCCTAGCAAAATTCCATAGAGTTGAAGTTTTTAAAATATGATTTTTAATTTCAAAATCTAATAGCTCTGCAGATAATTCATTGTTATTTATAACCTGCATTTGAAATTGTTTTGTGTAATGCTTCCAATACGATAGTAGATCTTCATAATATTCCGATGATAGGTGATCACTCTCTCTAATCTGTAAACGATATAGTATTAGTTTTTTAATAATAGTCTCGTTTATTTCTTGACCGTAATTTAAGGAGATAAACGACATTATAATTGTAAGTAAAAAATAGGCAAAAGGAATAACTCGAATATTGAAGGGAGTAAATTGTTCTAAAATATTGTTTATGTTGTGGCCAATAAGAGGTTGTGAAATGGACATTGTTATGAAGCCAGCAACAAGCCATGTAATTATCATGAATGGATAGTATTTCCTTGAAATTACCTTGAATATGTATGTCATATTTACCCCACTAATTCTAATAAATTACTAAAGATTTAATTATAAATAATTAAAAAAGAGATGTCTTATATAATAGGGTAGTATTAGTTCCTAGAACAAATATAAAAAATTGGATAAATATTGCATTGATAAAAACTTTCCTTAATTTTATCACAAATCTAGTATTAAAGTTTGTCGGAAAAAGTCACTAAAACAAAAAATTTGAATAAGAGGTCTTATACGAAGAAATAAGGCTAAAAACTTCGGATAAGTTGTAAAAACCCCCTGTTTAACGGGGGTTTTTTACTTCGCATAAGAAAACCACAAAGAAATTAATAGAAATTAATGCGCGTTTAAAAAATATGCTGGAGGACGAGATGATGATAAATACGTGCTTGAAAGCACAGGAGATCCTTTTTGATGAGATTACCGTCGTAAACTTTGCTGGTGGAGGCGGAGCCGACACGGGTATATCAATAGCGACCGGCGCGCCGGTGACGATCGCCGTCAACCACGATCCAGACGCGATTAGAATGCACCGTACAAATCATCCCTATACACAGCACCTGCAGGAGGACGTATTTGACGTCGATCCAGTTAAGGTGTGCGCCGGTCGGCCGGTCGGCATTGCTTGGTTCTCCCCGGACTGCCGACATTTTTCCAAGGCGAAGGGTGGAAAACCGGTCGAAAAGAAAATTCGCGGCCTGTCATGGGTTATCCTTCGGTGGGCACTTGCCGTTCGGCCTCGTGTTATGTTCATGGAGAACGTCGAGGAGATCCAGACCTGGGGACCGCTGATCCAGCGGTCGGATGGTAAGTGGTATCCCGATCCGGATCACGTTGGAGAGACTTTCAAGGCATTCATTGGTATGTTGACGACCGGTATTGAGCCTGATCACCCTGCGCTGATGGAAGCTTGCGAGTTCCTGCACATCGCGCCGTTCAGTCCAGACGCACAGCGCCTTATCAGGGGGCTTGGCTACGATTACGACGGCTGGGAACTTGTAGCAGCGGACTATGGAGCGCCTACAATCCGCAAGCGATATTTCGGTGTGTTTCGGTGCGACGGGCAACCGATTGTTAAGCCGAAACCAACACACTCGCGGGACGGAAAAAACAGCCTGCCAAAATGGCGCAGCGCCGCCGAGATCATTAACTGGTCAATCCCTTGCCCGTCTATTTTCGCCAGCAAGGCAGAGATTAAGGAGCAGTACGGTGTCAATGCCGTCCGTCCCTTGGCGGATAACACACTAAAGCGGGTGGCGCGTGGTGTGGATAAATTCACGATCAGGAGTGGTAAACCTTTTATTGTAATTACAAATCATTCGGGTGGATTTAGGGGCGGCAGCATTGACGACGTTATGCAGACTGTTACGGCAAAGCATGGATACGGAGTAGCAGCGCCGGTGATAACCCCCTTCTACATGCATAATCATGAGAACGCGAGTGGAACAGACATGAGGGTGCCGATGAACACGGTAACCAGTTCCGGAAGTCAAATGCTTATAATGCCCTCCCTGATCCAGTATCACAGCGAAAAAAAGCAGGAGTACGTCAGAGGACAAAACCTTGCGATTCCTATTATGACCATTGATGGTTCTAACCGCTATGGGTTGGCGGCTGCTCAGATAGTTAAATATTTCGGTACTGAAAAGCATGGTCACGATATGGATAGCCCATGCCACACAATAACGTCAAAAGATCGGGAGGCATTAACAACAGCAGTGCTATCCGAATTCCACGGCAAAGCGAGTGTTGCGCGAAGCGTGGAAGAACCGGTAAACACCCAACTCTGCAACAGTCATACGGCTGTTGTTACTTCACACATTATTAAATTCAAGGGAACAAATATTGGGCAAATTCCGCATGAGCCATTGCAAACATTAACAGCTGGTGGCGGTGAGTTCGGGACGGTATATACGACTCTTGTAAAAGCCATGCCAGGAGCAGATCTTAAAAACTGGCCGAAGATACGTGCATTGTTAAATAAATACTGTAGCTATATTTTAGCCGACGATGAAGTAATCCTTCTCTGGATAAATGGTACTGCGTATTTTATCGCGGATATCGGCATGCGGATGCTGACTCCGCGCGAGCTTTACAACGCTCAAGGCTTTCCGCCGGATTACATGATTGACAGGGACTATCTCGGCAAAGCGTACAGCAAGACTGCCCAAGTCGCTAGATGTGGTAACGCCGTATGTCCCCCTGTTGCTACCGCGCTAGTGAGGGCGAATATTCCCGAGATGACAACGGCCGTTAATATAACGACTATGGCACAATTACTTGAACAGATGGCTGTTTAAAAGAACAGATATGCAAATTCAAGAGGAACACCTATAGGATCAATCACCTTTATGCGGTTAATAAGGAAAGGAGTGAAAAGTGGAAAAATTTTTAAGTAATTTCAAAACGAACTTGCAGGGGCGGGGCCTATCCCAACGTACCGTGCGCTCTTATATGCAGACGATACACCGGTTTGCCGGGTGGTTGGCCCAAACCTATGGCCGGTTCGATCCCCGTTCCGTAACTGCCCTGGATATAGCCAATTATCGCAACAACCTTATCAATCAGAAGAAAAAACCGGCCACGGTCAATCATGCCCTGGATGTAATTAATAGCTTTTTCACCTGGGCATGTATTGTGGATTTAGTTAAAACCAACCCGGCTACGGGTATCAAAAGGGTACAGGAGCAAAAAAATGCCCCACGATGGCTTGACCGGAGGGAACTTGGAGCTTTAATCAGAGCAGTTCAAAAATATGGTAAGGAGAGGGATACTGCACTGATTATGTTGCTTTTACATACCGGTTTACGAATATCTGAAGCTGTTTCATTGCGAATTGAAGACATAACTCTTCGTGAACGTTCCGGATTTGTTATTATCCGTCAGGGCAAAGGAGATAAATATCGGGAGGTACCGCTAAACGTAACAGTGCGCAGAATATTGGATGTGTACGTAAATGAAGCGAAATCGGGGTGGTTATTTCCCGGTCGCCGGGGTGCACATATCACAACTAGGTCTGCCGAGAATGTACTAACAAAATACGCACGGTTAGCAGGGGTGGATGTCACTCCGCATATGCTGCGACACACCTTTGGGAAAATGCTCGTGGATACCGGGGAAAGCCTGGACAGGGTGGCCGCGTTAATGGGGCATGCTGATCTTAATACAACGGCCAGGTATACCAGGCCGTCGGTTCAGGATTTGGAGCATGCGGTGGAAAAGTTGGCATGGGTGTAGATTAACAAAATAACTGACAATAGGTTTACTAGAAAAGATGAACCGGGAAAGGGTGGGAAACACAGAGATGACAAGGGATTAGGTGGGATTTATTAAAAAACGGCGAACAATTATTTTGAGAATACATTTATTGTCAGGTAAATTTTAAAAAAAAGAGGCAAAAGCGCTGGAAGCCTTGCTGCATTAGGGATAAGCGCTTTTTTGTTTGCCCTTACATTAGTTTACCACGAGTGCCGGTCAATTAAAACCGCCAGGGCGTGATCACGCTGGCGTGAATGACCGTGAATGAATCACGCGAAAAGCTTAAAGAGAAATTGAAAGCATTTAAAATCAGGGGTTACAGGGTTTATAAAAAAACGCCGTCGCGTGAATGCGCGTTAACGGCGTGAATAAAACGTGATTAAAACACTAGAAAAATAGCCCCAAAAGGCTATAAGCAAAGTGACATTTTAGTGATTTTCAAAAAAACCTGTCACATTGCAGTATTCATGCTGGTTTCGGCTAGTCTTCAGCAGCTTAAAAAAGGCCGTAGCAAAGTGACATCATTTAGCGAGTTACTTCCGATATTAATGTGAAAAATTGAAAAAGATATAAAAATATATCATTTAGGGTTAAAAAATTAGGCGTATTCTTTAGCAGCCGCCTCTTCCCCGCTTCCTATTCCTCCACTCCCGGAGCCGTATGATCTTCCCCTTTTAACCATTCTTTCATATTTCATGTCAATAATTTCTTTGATATCACACTGATCTCTGGCGTCAAGCAATCGGTACTTTAAGAGTATTTGCCGCTCTTCACTCGATAACGGCAGCAGTTCTTCGTCCTCCTTATTAGTTATAAACTGGCCCTTTTTAGTACCTTTAATTACTACAATAACCAGTTGTTCTTTTTCCCGGTATTCCAGATGGGTCAGCTCTTTAGTAAGTTCGGGGTAACCCGTACCATCAACACCCTTTTCCAGTGCTTCACGAATGTCTTCCAGCATCATTGCTTTATCGGTGATCATCACTGTTTCACCGGCATAACGGACTGTTACACCTGCCGGTACTTCGATTATTTTAGGCTGGGCGACCGCGTATCTTCTAACTGCTTCTTCAACCAAATGTGCTTTCCCAGCAGCTTTTGTTTCTTTGCCGGACAGTAACCATTCCATTGATACATTACATAAATTAGCAAGTTTGTAAAGTATTAAAGTATCAGGAATTCTACCAGATACATAATTAGTTATAGCATTTTTAGAAAGTCCAAGTTCTTCTGTGGCCTTAGCCTGGGTGTATCCGGCTTGTTTAAGAGCCTTTTTAAGTCGCTTCCCAAATTTTTCAGACACAGCTCTCCCCCTTCCCACAAACGTATGGTATTAAACCCCTTGGTTGTTGGGTATTTAACCCCATAATCGTGGGGATTTTTATTGACACCCCACAAGCGTGTGGTATAATTGAAATGATAGATTCATATACCACAACAACATTCTATCAGGTAGGCAGTGCGAAAAAAAGAAAATTATGGAGGTGATTAAAAATTTTCAAGGCACCCACAAAAGTGGGTGATTCCTAAATCGGATTTCCCAAAGGAAGGATGGCGATGACGTGTTTTTGTTAGCAGACAGCATCAGGAAAACAGCTAATATTCTTGACGGTTGGCAGGTTGGGAATTTGGTAATTGAAGACGGGGTTTTTATTCAGCTGGATAGCGGCGATTTAATGCCGGTCGCGCCAGGCGCAATTTTGGAAGTTTGTAATGACGGCCAGTGGCAGCGTCTAAGCGAGTCTGATATTGAGGTTAAGACAATTGATGGGTGGCCGGCTTATGCCGGCATGGATGCTAGGTTTTTTGTTGGAGGTTTGGCGATATAGCAGTAAAAACTGCACCGAAAATTTGGTTACTAATCAAATTACACGAGGGGGTATGGCCATGGCGATGCTTGTGGGGTTTTTAGGTCAATACCCCGGATGCAGATGTATGTTTCGCACTTTAGATATTAATAACGAGTGCAGATTTAAGTGTCCCAAGCGGGTAGATAGTTGTGAGATTTGCCATTTTGGCGGCAATAAAGGTTTACCCAGGAAAACTACTGATTCGGGCAACCGAAGAAAAAGAGACAAGAAACGTTAACTCACGGGAGGTGGTTTTATCTGGTTCTGCAAGACCAATGGTGAAAGGAGGGATCAAGGTGGGACGAGAGCTATCACCTTTGGGCAAAGTCATAAAGAAGCGCCTGATCGACATTAACAAGAGCCAGGTATGGCTGGCTGAAATAGTAGGAATGAACGTGAAATACCTGCACCTGGTGCTATACGGCGAAAGATCGGGCAAAAAGTATCTCCCTGACATTATTAGAGCCCTTGGTCTCGACGAGGAGTTAATCCAAAAAATAGCATGAGGGGAGCGATAAGTAAGTGAACACTGAAGTATTTCTAAGTGAATTGACGGCTATGAATCAGAAACTCGGCCGTGATGAAAGTAACTTATCAGCGGAAGATAAAGCTAACTTTTTAAAGAAGCAGCTATCCGAATACCGTCAAAAGGAAAAGCTAATCCAAAATGATATAAAGCGCGAAATTGATGATTTCTTCGCCTGGGCGAACATGAAGAAGGCTGGTATCGAAGCTTTGAATAGCATGCGTGAATATTTGCGCCTGGAGATTTCCAGAATGGAAGATCTTATAAACGGTGGTCCGGAGATTGTCCAACAAAAGCTTAGCCAGACTGAAAAGGTGTAGTGATACAAAATTGAAGGAGTGTATTCGTGATTTGTGCGCCGGTATTATCAAAAAAGTTGGCAATAAAAACGGAGTGCCTTCGCCTCCCTTTTAGCCGAAGGCACCCCGCAGGCGCAGAACAGGGAACCTGTTCGGTTACATTGTACTACGGATACCCTCCTTGCGTAAAGGAGACGGAGGATTTTGGCAGATGCTTATATCACGCTGGAAGAGGCTGCGGAATACGAGGGTATCAAGTATAACACCCTAATTCAACGCATGAAGCGCAATCCCGAAGCCTTTAAGACCAAAACAGAGCCAGCCGTAAACGGCGGCAAAGAGCGGGTTCTGGTTGCCGTATCCTCCCTTTCGAAAAAAGCGCGAAGGGCGCATAAGGAAGCCCAAAGCATTGAAGGGGGGGATGTTGTGGTTGATAAACGGATAACGAACAGCATGCCATGGTATGTCGATGTGGAATTAAACTGGTACGTCGAAAACCATGGCGGCCAGTATTACAAGGCGGTGGAATTCACCAAGACCGTTCAGGAGTTTCTGAATTACGCCGGTGATAACCGCACCGAGTTTGCCCAGGAGTTCGCTGATTTAAAAGGGATAAGCCTACGAACCTTATACCGGCAGGCGGAAAACTACCTGGAGGCAAGCGCCTGGGCCGTGAAGTTAAACAAGGAAGACGGTAAAAATTATGATTTTTTCAAGGTTTTAGCCTTGTGCCGGAAGCCTAAACAGCGATTCACCTTTCCTTCACTGACTGATAGAGCAAGGGCTTTCATTGAAAATCTGTGGTTTGATAAGGAATTTGCTGCCAATAACAGCACTGTTGAGATGCTTTACGAAAAGATGGAGGAAGTCGCTGGAAAGAATGGTTGGCCTTACCCCTCCTACCAGACGGTGGCCAGGTATGTAAACTATCTGATGGAGGAAAAACGGGGCAAAAATGCCCATTTCTTAGCGGCTAGAGGCGCCAGGGAATACCGGAATAAAGTTATGGTCAAGGCTTCCCGTGATTCTAAATCCCTGCCGGTGATGGGGCTTGTCCAAGGCGATGTTCATACCTTTGACGATTGGGTGAAGTATACACACCCTAATGGGAAGGTAACAGCCATCAAGCCCAACCTGGTGGCCTGGGTAGATATTAGAAGCAGGGCCATTCCCAGCAGTGTAATGTGCTTACACGCCAACGCTGAAATCATGAAGCAGTCCATTCTAAAGATGATCTACAACGAAATTGGCGGTAAACCGTGCGGGGTTCCTCAATGGATCAACATCGACAACGGGAAGGAATACACCGCCGAAACCCTAACGGGCCGCAAACGCAAATATCGGGTCAGCTTCGATAGTGAGACGGTAGGCTTTTACAAAAGCGTTGGCATCCAGGATGATATTCGAAGCCTGCCTTATCAGCCATGGAGCAAGGCATATATCGAACGTTTTTTCGGCATAGTGTGCAGTGAGTTTAGTAAATGGTTGGCCAGTTACACCGGAACGCTAACCGGCTCGCGCACCGCGGGTAAAGTCAGAAAAGATATTAAGGGAATGCTGGAGCGGGATGAGCTGCTAACACTGGAAGAATTTTATGAACTGTGGCAGAAGTGGCTCAATGAGAAGTATCACCAGAAGGACCACAAAGGCTTAAAAAAGGCAAAAGAACAATGGAGAAAGCCTGCCGAGTTGTTCGCTAATGCCGAAGAGCGCTATTATAAGCCGGCGCCGCCTAGGTCATACGCCAGTATGTTGATGATGAGGGCCGACCGGGTCCATGTTTATAACACCGGAATCCATAAGTTTGGTTATGAGTACCGGGCGGACGAGTTATGTGACTACATCGGCGACAAAGTAGATATTCGTTGGGACCAGGAAGATGTGACTAGGTTGTATGTTTACACCTTAGACGGCAAAAAAATCTGCGAGGCTTTAAGTCAGGATCTGCTCTTAATTGCTCCAAAGGTACCTCAAAAGGCTTTGGAAGAGCACATGAAGGCCCAGCACAGGCAGCTTAAGCGGGACAGAGAACGCATCAAGGAATACACTACCCCATTTGAACAGCGCATCAACCAGCATGTCAACGGGCCAAGTGATACGGTGGGCGGTTTTGTCATTAAGAAGCAAGGCAAAAAACCGGTTGACAATGTGGTTGCCCTGCCGGAAGATAAGCAGTTTAAGGATGAGGTTAGGAATAAGAAGCATAATGACCAGTTAGACAATGAATTTTATCGAAAAAAAGCGGAGAAAGCATTGGCTGTGCTCCGTAAACTGGGATAAAAACGGAGGGATAAATAAATGGAAGCTGCTGCAAAGATTTATTCCATTGCGCCGCAGGATGTGGCCAGAATGGCTAAGGATTTTATGGAGAAAAGCGGATTGACCATTACGGAAGTGGCCAGAGAAATAAATTACCATAGAACAGCACTTTCAAGGTACTTAAATGGCAAGTATGAAAGCGATACCACCGATATTCAGGCAAAACTTACTCAGTTTCTTCGGGAGCGCGGTAAGGTCGTTACACCTATAACCCAAGCGCCAAAGTTGCAAAAACCAGAGTTTTTTGAAAGCCGGGATGCCTCCGGCATCATCGCTGTATGTAGCACCTGCCAGGACTTTACCGGACTTGGTGTTGTGGTTGGAAAATCTGGCTACGGCAAGAGCCGCACTCTGGAATATTACACTAAGATGCCTCGAGTTGCCTATGTGGAATGTGACGATATTATGAGTTGTCGCGATATGGTAGAGGCAATTGAGAAGGCATTGGGCATCCCTTCCGGGTACGGCACCATTTGGAAGCGGGTAAACGGTATTAAGGAGTTTTTTAACTTTAATAAAGGCTATTTGTTGATTATAGATGAGGCGGATAAGCTAATCAGCAAGTACACCCAAAAGAAAATGGAAATATTGCGCTCTATATTTGATCAGTCGGATGTAGGCTTGGTCGTAGCCGGTGAGCCAAAGCTGGAGTCACAAGTTAAAGGGTACTTGGCACGGTTTGCCAACCGGGTGGACAACTATTACTCCCTACAAGGGCTGACCAAAAAAGAAGTTATGGAGTACCTGGAGCCCTTCCCGTTTACGGATGAGGCGTTGCAGGAAATGATCAAAAGGGCGACCAACAGCCAAACCGGTTGTTTCAGGCTGATGGACAGGACACTGAATAATATCATCCGGCTGATGGATGGCCAGGACGGTGAAGGTATAACGGAGATCACCCTGGATACTATCGCCAAAGCAAGCAATATGATGATGCTTTAGGGGGCACGGTTATGAAGAAAGTCCATGAATCGATCTGTAAGGCGGTTAACGATGTGATCACGATGCCCCGGGAATTAAATGATTTGGCCCGGGAAAAGACGGCTGAGGGGTACCAGGTAGAGCGCGGCGTGGCCGGTACGGTGATAGTTAAATTGGATGACGGTGAGATTCATTTTGTACCGGCGGCCGGATGCATTAAGATGATTGCATTTGCTTATTAAAAATACGGAAGGTGGTGCTATTTATGGCAATGGCAGCAGTGGAGTGTGTCTTGGACAATATTAGCATT
Organism: Desulfotruncus arcticus DSM 17038; assembly: GCF_900113335.1. Classification (GTDB taxonomy): domain Bacteria; phylum Bacillota; class Desulfotomaculia; order Desulfotomaculales; family Desulfallaceae; genus Desulfotruncus; species Desulfotruncus arcticus. The sequence continues at coordinate 40,300 of NZ_FOOX01000020.1, read as the reverse complement.
TGTGAGTTGGACAGTCTTTACCGGGAAGCTGGTCTGGTGATGCTGTGCGAGGATGGTCATGCAGTTAAAACTTTTAAAGAGGAGGAGTAAGCGATTGGAGCAGTTTAACAAAAAGCTTAGTAAAAGCGGCTCTATCACGCTACCAGCAGCCATGCGCCGCAGCAGTTTTGGTATTGATAGCGGAGAACGGTTTCGTATTAGCGTCAACAACGAGGGAAGTATTGTTTTAAAGCGTATTCAAGGTGAATGTGTTTTCTGTAAGTCTGATGTTGATCTTATCGCTCACGCAGGACGGTTTGTTTGCTCGGGCTGCTTGCGGATGATGAACGAGAAAACCAGGGAGGGTTAGACATGCAAGAGGAATTATTCAGCTTGGTTGATGAGGCCATTTCCTTGGAAAAGAAAATGAAAAAGGATAAAAAGACCTTAGATCAGTTAAAAGCCAAACTTACCAATGCGGCTTATGAGGAAATGGATAATAAAAACCTGAAGTTTATGCAAATTTTCGGGCTATATGGTAGTTTTAACGTGGTTCATAAGGAAAAGCTTGATATTGATAACTTTAATCGGCTGGTCGAAGTGTTAGGGGAAATCGCAAAAGCTAAGATCACACGTAAAGAAGAAATCAAATATGAAACGGAATCAAGATTTAAAGAAGCTTTAATTGCCCTTTGCAATGATGATTACAGCGATGAAATATCTATCGAACAAGTACTGGAAGTCCTAGAATTGGATGATAAAGCAATTAAGGCAGTCAAAAAGAAGTTGAAAGGCGATTACTTAAGAGACAAAAAGGTGCTTGAAAGTGTTGGTGTGTTGGGAGATTGTGAAGAAGAGTTGCACTATATCAGGTTATATAAAAACTTTGAGCTGGTGGATCGGTTCTTCGGAGAGCTTACTGACGAACAAATAGCGCAAATTAAAAAAGCTGTTTTCATCGAAGCTGGTATCAGTGTCGGATTGGAATACGAAGGACGAAGGTGATGCCCCATGAAAATAAGCTATGATCAAATTAAGAAGATATTTGCCCTGGCAAGAGAAGCCGGTCTTGATAATGAGGTGCTTCATGAGCTGGTCACTGCGGTGACCGGCTCTGAAAGCATTAAGGCCCTAACTAAGAGACAGGGCATCAGGGTGATTGACCGGCTAAATCAGATACTTGGCCACACCACTACCGCTGACAGAGCAACCGGTAAGCAAGTGTGGCAAATTAATAAGCTGGCTGAGGAGTTGGGCTGGAAAGATAACCCCAGGCGGCTGCGCGGTTTTTTGGAGAACAGGCAGGGGGTCAGTCATCCAAGATATTTAAAATTTAGTCAGGCCAGTGATGTAATTGAAGCTTTAAAGGCTATGAAAAAGCGCATGCAAAGGGAGGCAGCCGGCAGTGGAAAAACTCCTTGAAAGATATACGCCAGATCAGCAGAAAACTATCGCTGATTATTGGGATACTATCCGCTTCACCAGAAGGAGCAATAGAGTATCCGTTGGTATCAAGCAAAAGGAGCTGGAATACTGGGCTAAGTTTGACCCGGAAGTAGTGATTAAAGCCTTAAAAATTCACATTGAGAAATACCCCCATATAAGAGAGAATTACACTCGTGGCATTTTGAGAAATCTGAGAGGTGGTTCAGTCCATGGAGGGGATCACGATTCAAGAAAAACTGCTGAAGCGGCAAAGCCGTCCGGTAAGCGTGACTCAAGAGCCGAAGAAGCCTTTAAACGGAGACTCTCCGGAATATGAGTGCGACCTGTGCCAGGATAATGGTGTAATCGACGACCCAGGCCTGAATGTAGCCTATCCCTGCAAGTGTATGGAGCGAAGAAAACTGCAAAAGCTTCTAAAATCCTGCAATATCAGCGATGAATTCATCCACAAGAATTTTGACAACTTCGACATTAATGATACGGATCGCCGAGTGGTTAATGCGTATAGCATCGCCAGGGAGTATTCAAAGGGATTAGTAGCCAGGGTGAAACGTGGCGAAAGCCTGCAAGGGTCCCCTTGGATGGGACTATTGGGCACCTCTGGTTGCGGTAAGACTCACCTGGCCACTGCTGCCGTCCTTCCCCTTATTGAGTTGGGAATTTGCCCGATGTTCTTTAACTGGGTCCAAAGTTTTTCTGAATGGCTGTCCTATTACAATAAGCCAGACGAAGCATACAAGGTAGACGAAATCAGGCAAAAGCTTTATACTTGCGATCTTTTAATTATTGATGATGTGTGCAAGGAAAGCCAGAAAGATACATGGATTAAAGAGTTTTACGGGATTGTAGATTACCGGTACCGGAAGCAGCTCCCTATCATCTACACCAGCGAATACTTTCACCAATTGATTGGTTTTCTCTCCAAGGCTACGGCTGGCAGGCTCTTTGAAAAGACCAGGAATCAGCATACGGGCAAGATGTACCTGGGCAAAATGCTCCTCCGTGAGGATGAAGACCCACTGGCCCTGGATTACCGGTTTAAGGGGATATTGTAATGAGCGCTGCAATTGATATTTACAATGACAACAATGGTACGGTCTACATAGCCGGTGAAGTAAGGCGTCAGATATTTTGGATCTGCGAGGCTTTAGGTAAAGACCGAAGGCAAATTCGATATAACCAGGACTTAAAATGTCATGTGCTGGTGCTGAGTAGTGATGCTGATAAGAAGGTTTTTAAAAAGTTCCTTTCTCAAAATAAGTGGCAAAAGAAGCGTGGAAAACGACACAATTGATGCTCTGCGTAGTAGCTAAAAGAATGCGAAGGAGGAAAATGTATGAAATTAGACGTTGTCAAAAAGCTTTTTGTTGAAAAAGACACCAATCAGGGCGACGAAATGGATGATAATTTTGAATTAGGTCCCTATGATTCGGCAGACATTTGGACAAAAGATGGCAGTTGTCATGCGGCAGAGATTTATGAAATACTTGACGATAAAATTGTTATTGCGGATGAGGATGGCAATATTACTAACATACTTTTGACAGAGATTGAAGATATACAGGAAGCTTAGTTCACAGTACAACCAGGGAACGGCAGGAGCTAAAAAGTGTGAAACAAAGGAGGATTAAGATTTGAGCGATATTAAGTTCTGGCGATATTCACTGCCACCTATTGACAGCATCGAAGGTTGGGGAATATTCCTCCTAGACTCCACTGGGATGTTTGCGGCAGTAACCGATTATGGCAATTATGCCTTTAAGTGGACACATCACGGCTGTAAGGACTTCCGGGAATTTTTCATCGACATTAAACATGGTTCAGATAACGAGTATTACATTAAAAAGCTTTTTCAAGGACAAGAAAAGGAGTTTGATGGAGAAAACACCATTAAGTCAATTAAAGAACATATCCTGTACTACCGCCGCGACGGTTCTTACTCAAAGGAATTTGCCAGAGAAGAATGGGACCTGATAAAGGAATATGAACATAATTTTATATCGGTAATAGATTTCACTCGCTGGCACGACGAGACGAAAATTGATGAAGCCCACGAATTTGCCTGCTACGATTATCCTTCCGACATCAAGGCGTTTGGGCAAAAGTTACTGCCCAGGTTGGCAGATGTGTTGCGGGAGGAATTGCAGAAGGAAGCGGCTTAGTGAACATTTCAACCAAAAACATTTAAAAAAGGGACGTGAATTATGCGCGAACAAATGGTACCGCTGGAATTAATAGAACGTGCCCTTGGTGTGAAACTCTATCCATGGCAAGTTGACTTCATTTTTCATGGAAAGGATTATCCATTATATATATGCCCGTGTGTAGTTTTCGGTAGTGGAAATTTTGAGGGTGCCAGGTTGAGTCATAACCATGACGGAAAATGTTACATCGAGGGGCGCGGAACCGGTCACACTTTTGCTTTTTGCATAAAACTTGCTCTGTTCCAGGGTAACCCGTTAGACATTAGAAGGCCGGAAAATTTTAGTGACTATGGCGACGGAAGTATACGTTATGCCAGGGGATACTTTAGACACATGTTTTACTATGATGTGTGGTTTCCTCTGAAGAAAGCAGGAGTTCCCGTAAGAGAGTTGATTGGAATTAACCAGTTCAAGTAAATAAGGATGTGGTTAAATTGACTAATGAAGATTGGAAAGAAGTTGAACAACAATTGCAATCTATATTTAGTCACGTTGAGCTGAAATGTGATGGGTATAAGGTTGCACTTGTTTTGAAAAGACTCAGTCAAATGAAGAATGGGATAATAGTATATGTAAATGGTATATTTGAGTATAAATGGTTATTGGATGATTGCGAAGAGAGGCGGCGCTTTTGTTGCCCAGTGAAAAAATCAGTTTATAATCAAAAACATAAGGCTGCAATGAAAAAAATATCAAAGCGTTTGCGCGGTCTTCAAGATCCTGAAGCTAAATATACTTACTATCTACCATATTGGTCATCGTTTAGGTCATTAAAAAGCCATTTAATCAAGAACAATAGCTCCATTGAATTAATAAGAGAGAAAAAGGACGGTGAATAATAATATGAAAGGTATTGATTGCGCCACGCCGCTAACTGTTGAAACAGCAAAGACAATAGCAGCCACCGGGATGAAGTTTATTTGCCGTTATTTAGTGCCTAATACTCCGTCAATGGCATGGAAGCGTCTTACTAAACAGGAGGCTGAAGCTATTACCACTGCCGGATTAAATATAATAAGCGTGTTTGAAACATCAGCAAACCGGTCTACTGGTGGTGCAGCCGCTGGAAAAGCTGACGGGGCACTAGCACTCAAAGAGGCCTTGGAGATTGGTCAGCCCAAAGGCACAGTTATTTATTTTGCAGTGGATTATGATGCTCAACCAAAAGACTATTCAGTAATTGAACAATATCTAGGTGCAGCTGCCAGCGTTTTAGTTGATTATAATATTGGTGTTTATGGCTCATTTAACGTGGTTGAGGAGATGGCCAGACGTGGTGTAGTTAATAACTTTTGGCAAACTTACGCTTGGTCACAGGGCAAAAAAAGCCAATATGTAAACATATATCAATATAAAAACGATCAAGCTTTAGCGGGAATTAATGTGGATTTTAACGAGTCTTACGGAAATGAAGGATGGTGGAACACAAAATTTAAGGAGGAGATTTTGTCAATGTTCAAGGATATTATAGGACACTATGCCGCTGGTGACATTGAGTGGTTAGCTAAAGAAGGACTTGTTTCAGGTTATAAAGATAATAAATTTTATCCTGATAAGCCAACTACAAGAGCGGAAAGTGCAGTATTTATGCGACGTACCATTGAGTATGTGCTGAATAAAGTTGGGGTTAGTACGCAGAAATAGTGTCAATTAAAAACAAGGCATTTCCTTTAAACCTTTTTCGGCATATAATAGGGGGTGATCCTGTTGGTGCTAGAAAGTTGGATAAATGATCTGACTCTGGATATGATTCCTGATTCTTATAGAGAGCTGGCTGAGATAATCGGAATTGAGAATTTTATTAAGCTGGCTAAGATATTAGGTGGTAAAACGATTTATATACCAAAAGCAGATACATTTTTAAGGCCGGCCAGGGATATTAACATTAAAAAGGAGTTTAATGGTTATAATCATGCCGAACTTGCCAAAAAATATAATTTAAGTGAGCGCTGGATAGTTGAAATATGTGGTCCAGCTAATGACGGTCAATTAACTCTCTTGGATTTCGGGTTTGGTTTAGATGAACAAGATGCTTCATAAGAGTTAATTCTTAGAAGTGCTTGGAATATAAACTTACGGCCAAAATTAGTAGAATACCGGTATAGGCAAAAGCCTTGCCGGTATTTTTTTATTTTATAAAGAAAGGAGGTGGACCATAGTGGAAGGGTTAGTGCAGGATTTTTTGTACAATTTGTCTTTGGCAGTATTAACTTTACTTGCTTCGATCGCTATCTATGGCATTAAAAAAATGACAGATAAATTGGTTGCCGAGACCAACAAAATCGATAGCGAAGAAGAGCGCGGGCTCATCCATGATGCTATTTTTAGACTGGATGATGTAGCTGAAAAGACTGTTAAGAAAATTGAACAAACCGTGGCTAAGGAGATGCGGCAGGCTGTTAAAGACGGCGTCAAGAGTAAGGAAGATTTGATCGAACTATCAAAAGTTGCATTTAATGAAATTAAGAAGACTATGGAGCCTGAGTATGTAAATGCTTTGAAAGCTACCCTGGGCGACGTTGACGCATACATTAGGAACACCATTGAAGCCAAGGTGCTGGAAATCAAGGAAGGTGCTATCTAAATGGACTTTGGCTGGATGATGCAAACGGCCACAATGATTGGAATAGGCATAATTGGTTATTTTTTAAAAACCACTATGAATGACCTGAAAATCAGAATGAAGGAGAACGAGAATCGGGTTCAGGATGTGGAGGATAAATTAAATAACCTAAAAAGTGACCTGCCTTTTATCTATACCACCAGGGAAGATCATGCAGCTGCCATGAATGCGGTTGACCGGAAAATAACCGGTATGGATAAAAAGCTGGATAAGCTGCTGGAATATCTAACAATTGAAAGGGGTGGTAGGCGTGATTGAAGGCGGACAGCAGATGGCTGCTAAGAACGCCGCAGTTAGAGGCTATATTATCCGGTCACTTGTAAAAGGACATAACAATAGCCTGCTATGTCGCCAATTGGTAAATGTCATGCTAAGGGATGGAATAATTATCTCCCCCGACATTTCTGTGTATTTAAACTATCTGGAGAAAAGGGGCTATATTGAGTACACCAACGATAAGGTGACCTCTTACACTGCTTATTTAAACGATGCCATGATCAGGCTAACCCCGGAGGGAGAATTACTGGTTGAGGGCCACAAAGATGATCCGGGAGTTGACATCTAGTGGGTGAGCAAAGGCAACGGACAAGAACAAGGTCTAAAGTGGATGAGCTGCCGGAAGAGCTGAAATTAAAAGTTGAGGCTATGCTTCTGGATACCAATAATACGTACAATGATATATCCGAGCACCTAAAGTCCGAAGGGTATGACATCTCCAAAAGCGCTATCGGCAGATATGCGCTGCGAACCAATCACGCTACCCAAAGGCTGCTGGAGGCCCAGGAACAAACCAGGATGTTGATTGAGGCAATTAAGAAAAATCCCGATGCCGACTATACCGAAGGGGCGCTGCAGATCATGAGCGGTGAGCTAACCAAGAAGTTGGCCCAGGCCCAAGAGGAATGGGATGAGATGCCCCTGGATAAGGCGGCCCGGGTAATGGTGGCTCTGTCGAGGACTAAGGTTTATAAGGATAGAATTAGGGCCGACCTGGCTCAGGAAGCTAAAATTGCCCTGGCGGAATTTAAGAAGGAAGTTTATGCAGAGCTTGAAGGAGTGGAGCCTGAATTGTGTGAAAGGCTGATCCAGGTAGCCAACAGAGTGGCTGAAAGATTGGAAGCTGAAGAATCATGAAATGGTATGTGCTCCACGTCATGACTGGGGAAGAAACCACTATCAAGGAGAAGCTGCTTCTGGATCTACCCGGCATAAATGCCCTGGCGCCCAGGCAAAAAGTTATTGAACGACACAAGGGTACTTTTAGGGAAGTCGTCAGAATTCTTTTCCCATCGTATGTTTTTGTGCAAATGGATCTGGATGAAAAGAATTATTATGCGGCCAGGCGAATAGCAGGTGTCATCAATTTTTTAGCTCACCACAGACCCATTCCAGTGCCTGATGATCAAATGGCTAATGTTTTGTGGTTGTGTAAGGATGATGAATTGGTTGGATTGTCCACCCTGGAAATCGGCGAATCAATTAAAGTTATTAACGGCCCGCTTACGGGCATGGAAGGCTATATTGTAAAGATTGATAAGCGCAAAAGAAGAGCAAAGGTCAGGTTAACGCTCTTTCAGAAAGAAATGGAGGTTAACCTCGGGATTGAGTTTATTCAGGCATCGTAAGTAAAGCGGCACCTGTTTCGGCGGTGACGTGGCGCTACGAGAACAAACGAAGTAAAGTGCTGCACTTTGAAGGAAAGTGTTGGATGGCGAAGCTATGCCCGGGGATGGAGGTGGTCAAGTGAGCATTTTAAAAGACATCAGGGAACGAAACCTGGAAGTGCACCAGGGGGTGGAAGAGCTAAAAATGCTCATGGAGAAATACCTGCAGAGGGACTCTTCGCCCGAGCGTTTGAAGCTTTTGCAAGACTACCGGGATGGAAAGCCCCTGACCGGCAAACACGGGATAAGAAAAAAGCTTGGGGCTATCGATCTGGAGTATTTCGGGAAAGCATATTTCCCCCACTACTTCAGCCGCCAAACTCCTGATTTTCACAGGGAACTGGATGCCATATGGCAAGATGGTGTTTTAAAAAACCAGTCTGCTATTCTCAAAAATATTGGCAAAAAAATAAGCAAACTGCCGGGATGCAAACGCGCAATTGCGGCACCACGTGGGCACGCCAAGTCCACAAACGTTACATTTAAAGATACCACCCATGCAGTTCTTTACGAATATAAACACTACATTGTGATTATCTCCGATTCCTCTGAGCAAGCTGAGGGCTTCCTTGAAAGCATCCGGGAGGAGCTGGAGGAAAACGAGGCCATTCGTGAAGACTTTGGCGACCTGGTGGGAAAGGTTTGGCGTAATAACGTATTACTCACCTCCGCTGATATCAAGGTTGAGGCTATAGGTTCAGGGAAAAAAATCAGGGGCCGGAAACATCGTAACTGGCGTCCTGATTTAATTGTTCTTGATGATATTGAGAATGATGAAAACGTCAATACACCTGAACAAAGAAAAAAGCTGAACAATTGGTATTTCAAAGCGGTAAGCAAGGCCGGCGACAGTTACACAGATTTTATTTATATAGGTACCTTACTTCATTATGACAGCTTGTTGGCTAAGATATTAAATAACCCGGGATACAGGACCGTTAAGTATAAAGCTGTTCTTTCTTTCGCCCAACGGCAAGACCTTTGGGATCAATGGGAAGAGATTTATATTGATCTTTCCAATGAGAACCATGAAGAAGACGCACGGTCCTTTTTTATGTCCAACCGTGATAAGATGCTTCAAGGAACCAAGGTGCTTTGGGAAGACAAGAATTCTTATTATAAGTTGATGGTGGACAAAGTAACTGAAGGTGAAGCATCATTCAACAGTGAGTATCAGAACGAGCCGATCAACCAGGATGATTGTTTGTTTCAAGAAGAATGGTTTGAATACTACAATGAAGCCGCTATTGATTTTAGGGAAAAACGGTACCGTTTCTTTGGTTTTGTGGACCCCTCCCTGGGGGGCAAAGGCAAGAAGAAAAAAAGCGACTTTTCCTGTATTATTACATTGGCCAGGGATATTCAGACAGGATATTTGTATGACCTGGATGCCGATATTGAGCGACGTCATCCGGATCAAATAATTGAGGATATTCTGGAAAAGGAACGCTGGCTGAAGCTAACATATGGTCGTGGTTATACCTTGTTCGGTTGTGAGACCAACCAGTTTCAGTGGTACCTAAAGGAAGTATTGGCTCGGCGCAGTGCTGAGGAAGGTATTTATCTGCCTATTGAAGAGATTAATCAAACAGGTGATAAATATGGCCGCATTCAAACTTTGCAGCCTGATATCAAGAACCGCTACATCAAATTTAATGCCAGGCATAAGCGACTTTTAGAACAATTGAAGTTCTTTCCCATGGCGTCGAATGACGACGGCCCTGACGCTCTGGAAGCCTGCCGCACTTTGGCAAGGACTAAGCAGCAGGTTGACCAAAGTCTTTTGGATGTGCTTAAAAAACTTCGGATATATAGGTGAGCTTAAATGAGAAAAACCGTTAATAAAGCTGCATGGTACAAAAGGGCTGCCGGTGAGATTTCCAAGCTGCGTAACGCTTTTAGTGTTTTTACCTCCTTTTGGGCTCTGCGGACCGGGTCATATTTTTCAGCCTATAAGCTTGATTCCAGCCGGGTTGATTATGCCCGGGCCAGGGCGCTGTATGACAATACTGACGATAAATATAAACTTGGCGCCGGCTTTTCCAAAGGTGTAATCAATACCACTGCCGGCTTTATGGGTGTGCCGAGATTTAAGTCTGAAGACGAAACGGCCCAGGAGGTACTGGATGATTTTTTCAGCAATAACACCTCGCGAATGATGCAGGTGCAGCGCAATGCCATGCGGGACGGTGACTGGTTTGTTTGGATCACCAGGGAGGAAAATCACGAGCAAGCTCTCTATCCCGAGCAAAAAGTAAGGCTGATATTTAATATGCTGCCGCCTGAACAAGTAGTGCAAATTATTAAGGACCCGCTTAATAATAACCAGGTTAAAGAATATGTGATCCAAGCGGCCTACGATTGGCTTGATGACCTTGATAATGCCAAAAGGGCCTTGGTGACGCAAAGGATTTCAGCCACCAGAAGAGTTATCGGGATATCAGGAGATATCCCGGCGGGCTTGGCGTCTTATATAGAGGAAGACAACCCCTGGGGCTTTATCCCTATTGTCCACTTCAAAAACGAAGGTGACGATACTAAAGAATTCGGTCAGAGTGACTTAGAGCCGATTGAGCCATTTTTAAAGGCTTACCATGATGTGTTGCTGCATGCACTGCAGGGTAGCAAGATGCATAGTACGCCAAGGTTGAAATTTACGATAAAGGACTTGGCCGGATTTCTGCGTAACAATTTTGGTATTAGCGACCCTTATGCTTTTGCCAGCCAGGGCGGCACCATCAGCTTGGATGGTCATGAGTTTTTTTTGTTTAGTGAAGATGAAGATGCCGAATTCATTGAGGTTAAAAGTGCTATCGGTGATACCACGGAGCTTTTGAAATTCCTATTCTACTGTATCGTGGACACATCGGAAACGCCTGAGTTTGCTTTTGGAGTGCATACTCCCAGCTCTTTAAGTTCGGTTAAAGAGCAAATGCCCATTCTGGTGCGTAAGATTGCCCGGAAGCGGGAACAGTTTACCGAGAGCTGGCAGCGGCTGGCCCGGATCGTGCTGGCCTTGACGGACTTGGCCGGTGATAAAAAGGCCGGCTCCTATGCCACGGTGTTAGAGTGGGACGAGGTTGATCCCAGGGATGAAAAAGAAGTGGTTGAGATCCTGAAAAATGTAACTGAAGCCCTGAAGACGGCTCTTGAAGCTGAGATTATGAGTGATGAGGCTGCTACTGAATTTTTGAAACAGTTTGTTAATACCATGAATGATTATATAAGCGATGATCCGGAAGTGCCCGGGGAACGGGAGCGGATTATGAAGACTAGGTTGCTGCGGCAGCGGCTGGAGGACAGCCAGTTCCTGGATGAGCAAAAAGCTCGGATCGACAGGGAGTTGGCCGGTGGTAATCAATAATGGCTGATGAAATCACCCAAACCAAGGATGTCTCCGGCGCCTATACCAGGTTTGCCCTGGAGGCCAGGAAAAAGTATATTGCCATCCGGGAGCGCCAGGACCCTGAGATAAGGAATAGGTATATTCGCCTGGCGGACAGGGTGGCCGCCAGGGTTAAGGATACGGCTAAGGCTAATCCTTTGACGCCGTTTAAGAAGTCCCACTTGCGAAACGTGGAGCAAATGCTGCTGGGTGAGGCGGATAAGCTGCGCGATGGGTTAAACTCCACCTTGCGCCGGGATATTCAGGATGCAGTGGAAGCCGGCGCAGGCATTTCATCCGGAATTACCATAAAGCTTCTGGAGGGCGGCGGGGTAAAGATTGATGATGATATTAGGTCATCTTTCTACCGGGTCAATAATCGGGCAGTTGAAGCCATGTGGCGCCAGCACACCAAAGGGCTGAAGCTATCCGACCGGATTTGGCAGCAGGGTGAAAAGTCACGGGAAGCGATCCAGAATATCCTGGAGGAGGCGGTAGCAACCGGCCAGAGTGCGATTGAGACAGCTAAACTGCTGCAGCAGTATGTGCGGAAAGATGCCGTAACTCTGGTGGAAGACTATCCTGATATGATGAAACGGCTGCAAAACAGGATACCCAAGGATATTTCATATGAGGCGCTGCGTTTGGCCAGAGCGGAGACCAGCAAGGCATACTGGAAGGGTGTTGTGGAATCAGGCCGTAATTCACCCAGCTACAAAGGTGTCAAATGGATTTTAAGCAGTTCCCATCCGATAGCTGATATCTGTGATGCTTACGCCGATCATGACGAAGGTCTTGGGCATGGTGTTTATGCGCCGGGCAGCGAGCCGGAATATCCTCATCCAAATTGTTTATGCACCATTGTTGCTGTACATGAGCAGCCGGAGGAGCTTTTGAAAAAACTTAAAAGCTGGCAACAACAAGGTCCGAGCGTTGAAACTGCCAGGATTGAAAGCTGGTTTCAGCGGGTACATAGACAGCCTGATGCTGAAGTTAAGGGATTGCCTATATATAACATGACACCTGATTATGATGATGCAGCGGACAGGGAAGTAATCAGCCAGGCGCTGGAAAAGCTGCCGGATAATCATATTGATATTTTGAAAGCGATGGGTGTCCAGGTTGCCACAGGATGGACTGAAGGTTGGTCCCGCTATGACAGGCTGGGTAAAATGTACTTGCTGACTAAAGATGTTGGGGTGGAAGACGTTTTACATGAGACCGGGCATGCCATAGAGGATTTCCTACAGGTTTACCATAAGAAGGAATTTATTGAGGTTTTGGAGAATGGTATACCGCTGGAAGAAATAACCCTTGCCAATTTTGTTACAGAGGTTGGCTTTCAAAAACCATTCTTGCGTTTGGAACATAGGGAAATTAATAAATTTATAAGTGTTTATCAATCCTGCCTGCTGGAAGAATTAGGGCTGATATATCAAAAAAGCGGAAAATGGTTCTTTAATCCTCGGAGTTTAAGAGAGTACTTTGCAGAAGGTTATAGGGAATACATTTTTAATCCGGAAAATTTAAAGGCAAGAGATATTTTGCTTTTTGAATTTATCAGGAGGCTGATGGGCGATGCGGGAGAAGCTTAATATGCCTGACGATGCGCTTAAGCGCTTTATGCAAGCCGGTACGTTTGAAGATTGTAAGGAAGTTTTAAAGGCAACTTTTCCGGGGTTGTACCCGGATATACAGTTTAACCAGCTTCCCGATGAGGTTAACCGGCATATGGTGGCGGTGATGAAACGAGGCGTCAGGAACTTATACGACCCGCCGGGAGATTTCCGGGGTTTTTCTCGTATTCCCTAAATGGTCTTAGCGGAGAAGATTACGGCATCTTTTGTAGGGGCGAATAACACATAAAGGTGTTGATTATAAATGGCGAATCCACTACCGAAAAGTATAATTGCTGCCCCGGGGCAATTACTACCAGTGGTTGAAAAATCACTTAGCGGTAAGCTTGGTTATTTTGACCGGAAAACAGGTGAAATTGGTATCGAGGTTGACCAACATCCGGTTGGTAAACATCATATCCTATTACACGAAATGCTGCATTTGGCTGCTGAAAAGGTTAAGCAGACGGGTTTGGTTAAACGTCAGCCCTCAGAGAGTTTTATTACTTATCTTACAGGAGCATTATTTCCAATGCTCGCTATGTCTGACCTATGGAATGGGGTGACTCCGAAAGAAGCATTTGAGTTTATCGGACATGTATCAAGTGAGTAATCAGTTGAAAGACTAAATAAAGGGGTAAGGGTAAAGTTTGAAATCAATTCTAAGGCCGTGATCACGCGTGATCACGGGGGTAAAAAGTTATTTAGGTGTAAACATACTACCTATATAAAAAAGGTGGCTTAAAACGGCTTTTAAGCGGCCAGTGAAATTTGTAACCAGCTCTTGTGTATGAGCCTAAAATTTAATCTGTAATAAGTTAATTGGGAGTAAGAGCCTTTTAAAGGGCTTTTATTTTTTTACCAATTTGCAGGGAGGTGAATTTATGCAGGTATTTTGGTTGTTACAACCGGTTGGAGAAATGGCCGGCCATAATGAGCCGGTGGTTTATCTCCAGGCCGGCATTTCCGGTGAAATAAAGCCGGATGATATACCATTAGCGCCTGGGGTAGACTTGACAACCCTTAAAGCCGGAGATGAAGACCCGCTGGAAGTTGTGATGGAAGTACCGGCTGGTAGGTCCAAACGAGGCTGGAATTACAAACCGGAAGCTATTCAAGCCATCGTCAAGCACGTCCAGGAAAAGACACTTTCAGGCTTCTTGGGGCATCAGAAGCCTGAAGATGTGGAAAGTGAGTTTAAACCACCTGTAACTCACTGGGTAGGCGCTGCCTGGAAGGACGGAAAGGCCTATTTTCGAGGTGTGGTTGATGCTGCGGCTAAAGACTTGAAACGGTGGATCAGGTCCAACCGTATCAACCAAGTTTCTATCTTTGGTATTCCGAAACTCATAAAAGTCGCCGGGGAAACGCAAGTAGTGGATTATATGCCCATGTCCATTGACTGGACGCCTCTGGACCGGGCCGGGATGCCGACGCGCATTGTGGCCACGGGAGAGATGGATCAAATTATTGGAGGTGCTCAACATATGAATTTTCAGGAACTGATTGCAGTGTTGAAAAAAATGCTTAATGGCCGGGAAATCACCATGGGCCAGTTGGCCGGCGAAATGGGCTGGACAGCCTCGTCTCTGGCCGGAGAATTGGACGCAAAATGGCTTGAGGCTATGAAAGGTAACGAGGAATTGCTGGGTAAAGTTCGGGAAGCACTGGGGATTACAGGTGAGATGGATGTATTGGCCCGGGCCAAGGAAGCTAATGAAGCTCTGGAAGAGAAGAAAAAAGCCGGCCAGGCTGAGCTGATTGACCAGGTCATTAAAGAAAAAGTCAGTGGTGAAATTGCCCAGTCACTTGTTAAAAAGATGCTGGCCATCCCGGAAGGCGCTACTAAAGAACAGGTTGCCGGTGAAATTGATAAGGTACTGAATGACCAGGCGTTAAAAGATGCTTTGAGTAAGTTGCTTATTGACCGGCCTGCGTATATCGGCGGCGGGCAGAAAACGAAAGAGTCAGGCGGTATGCTGGTGGCCAGGAAGGTGTCTATATGAGTCTGGTCAGGTTCAATCCCCAGTCACAATCATTCGTCAGTAATGGCGCCGGCGGTAAATTTGAAAACCGTCCTGTCAGCCGCCAGGGCATAATCAAGAACACGCCGGCACAACAGCCCGGGCCAAAGGTGTTGTCAAACGGAAAGCCGGCTTCACAGCAGGTACAAGTTTTAAGCTAAGGAGGTAAGAATCATGGGTAGAAAAGTTAGTGACGGTCAATCCGTGGTGGTTAGCGTGCCGGCAAGCACGGTCATCACGCAGGGTAATTTTTACTTGTTGGATGGTTTTTTTGGCATGGCGGTGCAATCAATAAAAACCGATGCTGACGGCAATGTTATCAGCTACAAGGGCTCTGCAGTTGCATCCGGTTCGGTACCGGCGGAAGTGACTTTAAATATTGAGCCGGCGGAATATGAAAACAGTCAGATAACCGTGGCGGACGCATTTGATAAGGGCGACAAGATATATTGGTCGGTTGGTACCGGTCTATTGACTACAGCGCCAAACAATGATGCCAGCGGAAATCCACAGAACCGGCCCGTGGGCCGTGTGACCCAGGCCAAGGACACCAATAATGTTATCTGGCTTAAGCTTGGGCCGCAGGTCCTGGCCCATTAATGGAGGTGGAAAGCTTTGAAAATCATAAGCAGTGAAATTCTGAAGGAAGATCGACGCAAGCAAACCATTGAGGCGGATGTGCTTTACGTTTCCCCCAGTGGTGAGATTAAGTCGGTCAAGAAGAAAATTGTTAATGGAGAGATGGAAGTTTTTGAATTGGCCAATCCTGTGGGTGAAATGATCACCACTCCTGCCGGGCTGGAAAATGTGGTGCAGAAATCAGTAATTGACTTGGAACTGGGCCGCGAGAGCGTTCCTTTACTCTATACTCCCATTTATCGCCGGACGGAAGATGCTAATTTCACTGAGTTTGTTGATGTTAAGCCTTTTACCGGAGCTCAGGTGATTTTTTTGGTGCATGCGGAGCTGGAGGAAGTTAAGTTCGGTACCCGCAAGATCGGTGTCAAAGATACCGTGCCGATTATCACTTGCGCCGCCGGGCTGCAGTGGACCGAGGATATGGTGCTGTACGATAAGACCTGGGAGATGGCCGAGGCCAATAGGTCTTTTGGTGAAGCATATAACGCTTTGCTGAACCATATTCATTTAAGCCCCATTATAAAATTCAATTATGCGGCCAAAAACAAAACTGCAGCGGATGCTGCCGGCGCTACAAAGTTGGAAAAGCTCCGCAATACCATCAAGGCCGGGTTGATTCATGCGTCCCTGGACAAGAACACGGATACCAGAAGCCCGCGGCGTCCCAATATTCTACTGGCCCATTCCAGTAATCGCTGGGATATCGAGGAATGCCTGCAGCGCATGCAAATCGGCGGCACCATCTATCCCGCCATCAGTCAGATTGATACTCTTATTTTTTATGATGGTTGGAGCGCGGTGGTTGGAGAAAAGACTTACGACTATTCAGGCGTGGATTCCGGCAAGGCATACCTTATCGAGGGTCAGAAATATTTCCGGGAGCTGGTTAAGCATGATCTGCGCATTGACGCTTCCGGAGCAGATATAACCAGGTTAGTGGAAGATGCCATGGTGGGCCGGGCGCGGCGCGGTGTGATTGCCTCCCCCGCCAATGCAGTGGAAGAGCTAACTCTGCCTGCCTAATAATGTTGCAGAAAGGCGGTGCTGTTGATGACTTCTACTGCAGAATTGCGAATCAGGCTTAGAAAATATCTGAATGAGATTATTCCTGCCGGAGGTACGGAGACTGACACCAGGTTCCTGGAATCGGAGCTGGATGAGCTGCTGACGGAAGCGGAAAATGTTTACCAAGCTGCCGGCAAGGGGTGGATTATTAAGGCCAGCCTACTGCAGGGCGATATTGAAAGTTACAGCGTGGGTCAGGAGAAATATGATCTGACGTCACTGAAGGATCAATTGGCTCACGCTATAACTATGGCTAACCAATACACTTCTCTAGGCACATCGGCAACTAATGGTAAGGTATCTTCCGGCGTCATTCTCAAATTGACTAAACCGGGGGTAATATAATGGATTTGGTGACAACAAGGAGAAATAATATTATCTGGTCAATTAATCAAAACCCGGTAACTATTATCATTAACCGGACGGAAAAGCTGGAAACGGAAGGCCATTTTACGGATGTTTCATCTCAAATTGGCCCTTTAAACGTTCGGATATTCCAGGTTGGAGATAGCACTAAAACAGTTTCGCACCTGGTTGGCAATAAGGATATTGCTGATGGCTGGGGGTTATTGGCCGACTGGCAGGCTGATCTGAGGCAGGGCTCTAATATCACTGATGAATTCACAATTATTGGTATCGGTACATTTAACATAGTATCTGTGCAGCCCCAAATAGTTCAAGGCCAAGTGGTAGGCTACCAGGCAGCTTTGGAGTTGGTGAGCTGATGGGTATGAATATTGGGGGGAGCGTAGCACGGTTTATGCGGCAGAAAATGGCCGGTTTTCATGGTTTACTTGATGCCTGGGCTGGGAATCTGGAGCAATATGCCAAGCAAAACGCTCCATGGAATGATCAGACCGGGCATGCCAGGCAGGCTATTCATTCCGGTGTGGACCTGGAGAGTGACGGGTTTCACCTATACCTGGCCCATGGAAAGGATTACGGACCAATGTTGGAGGAAGGCACCGGGATATTCGGGCCTTCCCGGCAGCCTATAAAACCGGTTAATGCGAGAGTACTGGTTATTCCCGGCATTCCCAATCCAAAAGATCCAAGCAAGCCTCTGATGGTGCGGCAAATTAAGGGTATGAAAGCAAAGCCGATTATAAAGCCGACCCTTGAAAGTCATAAGAATCGCCTGAAGCAAACTATTCAGGATTATTGGGAGGGTTGATGGTGCGAGAGACAATAAGGCAAAAATTAGCCACCTCCCTCCCCGCTATTGGTGGTCGGGTTTATGAACCACATGCCGCCGGCGCCAAGACCGTTAAACCATATCTGGTGCTAAGACTTGGTTCTGAAGATGATAAAAGCTCTTGGGTAAACTTTCAACGTCATGTTGAGATATGGCCTTGTGTGGCCAGGACAACATTTGGTGATCTTGATCAACTGGGCAATGATACAGTGGCAGCTATGCATAATACCAGGCTTGAAACTCTGGATAATGATGCGTTTACTCTTATGTATCAAGGTGTTTTGGGCGACGACACTGTCGTAGACGAATGGGATGTGCTGACACGCTGCCTGCGCTTTACAGTCATGGCCCTGCGTCCTGGCCAGGTACCGGAAACGGTGCAGGATGATCCATGGCTTACTGCGCTGGCAAGCTGGACGGCGCAAACTATCGGTCAGGATTGGACAATATATGTTAACCGCTGGCCGCGTGGATATATGCGGCCTTCGGTTTTATGGCGGTTATCCGGATACAGGTCTGAAAATGCTGGTAAGGCAATTTATAAGGTTGTGCGTCAAATAAGCGGACATGTACTTGGCCGTACGCCTAATGATGAAATGCAGGCGGCGCTGCTATTGCTTGGAAAGCTGGAAGAAAGCATTAAGATACCGCTGAACCTGGAGGACAGGACTTATATGACGATTCAGAATCCGTCCTGTGATTTTAAGGCGGATGCGATATCCAAGGGACAGCTTACTTTTAACCTTTTCAGATATACCAGCAGGCCGGCAGCCGATGTGCCGTTGATGATGCGCGTTGGCAGCCGGGGAACAATTAGTTAAGGTGGTGGTTCTTAAATGCCAGCAAGTGAAATTACCAAGGAAAACATTGCTAAAAAAGAAACAGTCGCTGGTCCGGTTGAATGTAAATATCCCAAAAAAGATTTGGTTGCCAATGCGCAAGCCATATTTAAAGTGCCTCCCGAAGTGGTGATCGGCGCCCTGCACGGTAATACGGCAAATGAATTTACCGTAGCCGAAGTGAAGCAGGCTGTTAAGAAATTTATGAATAAGAAGGTGAAATAAATGGCTGGTGGAACCTGGTCTGAAACGGATAAACCTGAACGTGCGGGGTTTTATATGCGTTTTGTTGCGGCAGCCCTGGCGGCAATTCAACCTGGTGTAAGGGGCATATTGGCCATGCCGGTAAAGGCCAACTGGGGGCCTGCGAAGGAAATAAAGGAAATTACCTCCGAGAAAGAGCTGAAAGATACCTACAACATTGAGGATACAGGTAATTACACCGCCTACCCGTGTATACGCCTGGCCTTGCTCGGCGGTATTAAAACCGTCCTGGCATACCGCTTAGTGGATGGGGTAGCAGCCAAGGCAAGTATTAATCTGCAAGATGGCGCTGCGGCAAATGTGCTAAAAATTGATTCCAAATATCCCACAACCAGAGGTTTTAAAGTAACTACCAGAGAGAACCTGGTTGATTCAGTAAATAAACAGGATCTTGTCCTTTATGAGAATACCACTGAGCTATTTGTCTTTACCTTTGACAAAGGGGTTTCAGTGGTAGATAATGCTGTGGCCGCAATTAATGGAAACTCTCAAAACGTTTGGATTGATGCCACAAAATTGGATAATGGAGCCGGCACCATTGCTAATGTGGTTAGCCAGCCTCTGGCCGGTGGCAATGATGGCAGTGCCGGAGTTGTTAATGCTGATTATATTGACGCAATGTCGGTTTTTGAGGCCAGAATTTTCAACGCCTTTACTTTGGACGGGGCTACCGACGCGGCGCTCCAGACTTCGGTGGCCGCCTGGGTTGCCCGGCTGCGCAATGAAGGTAAAAAGATTATCGCCTACCTTGGCGGGTCGGCAACTGATGATGCTGATATTACTGTAGCTAATGCCAGGTCCAACGGCTTTAATTATGAAGGTATTGTAAATGTTGGGGTTAGCGCTCAGTTGGACGGGGTGTTATATCCCAGCAGTATGGTGGCCTGCTATATAGCCAGCAAAGGCACCGGCCAGGCGCTGCGCGAAAGCCTAACTTATGCAGTAACACCGTTTGATGACGTGCAGCCCAGGCTAACGGATAACCAATTCGTGAGTGCCCTTCGGGCCGGTACGCTGGTTTTAATGCATGATGGCGAAAAGGTAATTATTGAAAGAGGTATCAATACCCTTACCACCCTGTCAGAAGACCAGGATGATGCATGGAAAAAGATTAAGATCATCAGGATCATTGATGCTATTGATGTGGATACAACCCAGGCTGCCCATGATAATTACATTGGTAAGGTGCTCAATAATAACGATGGGCAGGCGGCGCTGCTTTCCGCCATTAAGAAATATTTTGAAACCCTGGCTCCTACCCTGATAAATGGCGACTTTACAGTGGAAGTTGACACTGAACTGCAGGCCAATGCTCTCGGTGATGAATTTTATTGGAAATGGAATGCCCGGGTGATTGATAGCATGGAAAAAATCTTCGGCACCGGCATTATCCGTTATTAAAGGCGGTGATTATCAGTGGATGTTGAACGCATTGTAAACGGCTCTTATGGTGAGCTTTGGGAAAACGGCGAGCACCAACAAAATGTCAATGCAGTTACGGCTGAGGTGACTATTGATAAAGCCGATGTCCGCTTGTCCGGCGACAGGTGGTTGCATAAAAAGGTTATCGGACTTTCAGGAACCGGGACTATTACCGGCTTTAAAGTGACCAGCGCAATGATTCAGAGGCATGCCTGGGCGCAAGGCGCCCGGGGCGTTCCCACCAAGACGGAACTGATAACTAAACTGGATGACCCGGAAGCATACGGAGCTGAACGTATTAGGCTTAAAAACGTCAGCTTTGATAAGATTATCCTGGCGAATTTCAAACCAAATGAGCTTGTAACGGAAGAAATACCGTTCACTTTTACTGGGTATGAATTGCTTGATCCTATTGAGGAGGCGTAAACCAATGAACGAAAAGGCTATTTTGGATAAACTGTTTGCGGCCAGTGAGGAAGATAATATTCCGCAGAAGACTGTGGGAATTTCCCGCATAGGTCTCTCTTTTACGCTGCAGGGTCTAAAGGAAGACAAGTTGGAAAAACTGCAAAAGCAATATACAAATATTGAAAAGGTACGCGGGGAAGAAATTGAAAAACTTGACCGCAAAAGGTATAACAGGGCTGTGATTGCAGAGGCCACCATTGCCATCGGCGATGATAAAAATGTCCGTTGGAACCATCCCGAGTTGCTGTCGAAATACCGGGCTTCCGGAGCCGAGCAGGTAATCAAAAGGGTATTACTTTCCGGAGAAATAATGCAATTAGTTGATATTGTGATGGATTTATCAGGCTTCTACAATTCAACCAAGGAAATTGATCAAATAAAAAACTTATCCGAGGGCGACGAATAGCGTTTATGCTGTGGGAAGCTGCCAAAGCTCTGGGTAAAACCCCGGGAGAGATTTGGCGGCTTCCGGCAAAGGAAAAAAGGTTTATATTCGCCGCCATAAGGGTTGAATTTGAGAAAAAATACAAGCAGAAGGTTATGCGCGGTGGTGATTTGAATGGCTGAAAGAGAGATTTACCGGTATGACATTGTTATCGACGTTCAAGATGAGGAAGCAATCAGACGGGCACAGGCTGCAGAAGAAAGATTACGTACAGTTTTTGAAAGAATTACAAGGCAATCGCAAGTTCTAAACAGGTCCGTAGCTACCCCATCCGTCAGGCTGGAAGATCATTATACAAGATCAGCCAGGATTATCGAATCACAAAACCGCAATCTAAATAGGATGGAAGCTAATCCATTCGTCCGGTTAAGGGACCGCTTCACCGAGCCTGCCAGGAGAATTATAAACACTATAGATCGTATTGGACACAGGACTGTTACAGTTGCTATTCAAGCTAGAGACATGACCGGTGGAATAATTACTAAGCTTATCAGTCCACTTGGTTTGTTAGGGGCTGGCGCCGGGGTGTATGGAGTTGGCAAACTAACTATCGGCGCAGCTATGGATTTTGAGATCCAACAAGTTAGTATGGAGCATTGGCTGGGCGGTAATAAGAAAGCAGCACAAGAAGTAACTAATTGGTTGAATAGTTTTGCTGCCAAGACTCCTTTTGAAATGGGAGATTTATTTCCAGCCATGAGCCGCGGTATAGGTATTAGCGGCGGTGATATATCAATGGCCAAACAGATGGTATCTCTGGCAGGAGATATGGCTGCATTAACACCGGGAAAAACTGTACAGGATGCCATGGAAGCGCTTGCTGATGCGCAAATGGGTGAGTTTGAGCGTATGAAGGAATTTAGCATGAAAATGACCCAGGAAGAATTTAAAACCCTGGGTGGTTGGGTTGGATTCCTTGAAAAAGCCGAGCAAAAATTTGCTGGTGGCGCTGAAAAGCTGTCACAAACAGCTACCGGACGATTTAGCACCATTACTGATACAATCAAGACATTATTCCGTCAAGCTGGCGTTGGATCTCTAGAAGAGATAAATCCACGCCTCCGAAAAATAACTGATTGGTTTGATAAAAATGAAAAGACGATAGAAAGATGGAAAGATAGCTTGGTCAAATTTGGTGGCCAAGCGGCAGATGCAGTTCTTTCGAAAATGGAAAGGGCCTTCGAGTATATCCGGGTGAGGTATCTTGATAATCCGGAATTTCAGGAGTTAAGTTTTGACGGCAAAGTAGATTTCATTATGAAGGATATCTCAAAAGCCCTTGATAAGATGGTTGATGATATGAACACCTGGGTATCCGGACCGGGAGGAAAGCGAGTTGAAGAATTATTTATTAAGCTGGCCGAGATAGCAACTAGAGCATGGATTACAGCATTGGGTGGGATGGCTAAAGGATCTGTGGATGCAGCTCTACATGGTAATATTATCGGTTCTGCCGGACTTGCCATGGGTGCCGGATTGCTCGGTGGCGGCATGGTATTGCGTGGCGCATGGGGTGCCGGTAGGGGGCTTGCGAACGCAGGTAGAACGATCAATACCTGGATGAACACAAGAAATGCTGCAAGGATTGCCGCTCTGGAAACAACTAATCCGTTGGCTGCCAGTATAGCCAGGGCAACATATGGTGCAGGGGCCGTGAACGCTGCTTCCAGAACCACAGACATGGTGGCTAATGCTGCTAATACTGCCTCAAGGAGTTCGGTAGTAGCAGCTGCAGCAAACACATCAGCGCAAAATTCAAGAATAATATATGGGCCATCTGGCAATATCCTTCGGGAAGTACTACCAGCCGCCTCATCAGGGGCTGCTACTCCTGCAGCGGAAATTGCAACATCAAGTAGAGTTTTAGGTTCGTTGGGTAGCGGTTTATCAACGGCAAGTAAGGTAATCGGTAAGCTAGCCTGGCCTTTGGCAATTGCCGGTGAGGCGGTTGGTATTGCGCAAGCGGAAAATAAAGTTACTGCTACTGGCAAGGCGGCGTTTGGTCTGGGCGGAGGATGGGCAGGTGCTGAAATAGGTGCTGGCATTGGTACGGCAATCCTACCTGGTATCGGTACAGCCATTGGAGGCGCTTTGGGTGGTTTAGCTGGTTATATTGGCGGCAAATGGACTGCAGGGAAACTTTTTGATAAATCTCCTGCTGCTGATGCTAATGAAAAACTAGCTAAGTCTGGTGAGGCTGCAAGTAAACAGCAGGAGCGCATTGCTCAAACAGGCCAGGTTTACCTGAATAGCCAGGGAGATATTATTACGTCAAATGGCTTTGTGATTAACTCGCAAAATAATTTAATGCAGGCATTTACGACTTTAGCACAAGCTGTAGATTTCGCTAGTGCAAAGTTAATTGCATTTTCTGGGATAAAAGCTTTAGAACCTATCAAAACGAGTGTTGCTGATTTTAAGCACTTTGATTATGAAGCTCATGCTTTTGGAGGCATTCTCACACGACCACACTTAGGTCTGGTGGCCGAGGCCGGACCGGAGGCTATTATTCCATTATCGCCAACTAAAAGAGACCGGGCATTTAGACTTTGGCAACAGGCTGGGGAAGTAATTGGGGTTAAGCAGTATGCAATGGGTGGTTTTTCTGGTACCGTTCCATCACCTATGCCGGCTACGGATGCTGTTAGCGGTGCTCCGAAGATATATCTTAACTTTGATCTTGCCGGACTTGTTGGACAAATTATAGTGAACTCTAAAGAGGAGTTAGATGGAATTGTAGAGCAGGTGGCCAGTGAAATTGTGAAAAAGTTAAAGTCAATATTAAATAATATCCCGAAATAAAAGAGGTAAAAATTAACTTTGTATAGAAGTTTCTATCCAATTTTTTAGAATGGAGGTTGTGCAATGAAAAGCAAATTATGGTATCTATTATTGACGGCTGCTATTTTAATGCTTATAGTATCTGGATGTGGAAAGGTGCAAAATACGGATAAAAATGCCGAAAGCAATTCGACTAATGACACAGAGGTTAGTAGTAACGTAGAGAGTAACGTTAACACTCCAAAAAGCGAACCACAAATTGATTTAGTTTTTGATGTACCGGAAATTCTTAATAAAAATTATAACGATATAGTTTCTCTCTTGGGAAAACCTAGTAGGCAAGAAAATAAAGATTCAGATACGGTAGTGTTGGTTTATCAGACCCCAGAATTCGATATTGAAATAACGCTGTTCATGGATCTACCAGCATCTGTTGATATAACACCAAAAGAAGACTATGTTTATGGCCCGAGTGATGAATATGCTCTAAAAGAAGTTCCTGATGATGTAATGAAATTGTTAACGGAACTTGGCCTTGAAGGTGTGGACGGCGCAGAGGGTACTTCGGCTCAAAGACTTTTTAAATATTTTGATTATGGTTCGCCTTTGAGGGAATATGATGTTATGGTTAACTGCGATGATTGGCGAACGGTAGACGAAGGTAAAACATCAAAGGTTAGCTTTGTTTATATTAAGCTGGTTAAAACAAGTTAATCATTATTACTAGAAACAATGAAACTTGGTGGTTTTAATGGAGTTCTACCTCATAGACCCCGCCGGTCCGCAGCTTCAGTTACCGGTAAATCCGTCTGAAGTTACTATCCGGCGGGAAAAACAATATGAAACGATCAATATCATAAATCTGGGAGAAGTTGATTTTCCCACAGGTGAAAAAGTGAAGGAGATTTCCTTCTCTTCTTTTTTTCCTGCCTATTACGATTCATATTGCAGCTATCAGGATATTCCAGATCCGCAGGAAGGCATGAACCAACTTACGTCCTGGATGAATAGCGAAAAGCCTATCCGTTTACTAATTACCGACACAATTATTAATGTCCTGGTGCTGTTAGCTGTGCATAACACCACATTTAAAGGTGGTGAACCGGGGGACGTATATTATGAATTGGTCTGCCGCACCTGGCGTGAGGTTAAGGTTAGGACAACTGCAGAGGCGGCCTTCCCCGCTTCTACAGCTGGCGTTGCCCAGAACCAACCAAGGCCAAGGGTAGACGTTAAGCCGGTACCCAAAATACAAACTGTAAAGCCTGGAGATACTTTATGGGCCATAGCAAAGCTGGCATATGGAGACGGTTCCAAATGGCAAGCAATCTATGAGGCCAACAAAGAAACAATCGGACCCAATAAGGATCTAATCATCCCGGGCATGAAACTGGTGATGCCGGCATGATTTCACCGGGATTAAACAAATATGAAGTCGTACTGGCAAACAGGTATTACCTCCGTGAACTGCTGGAGAGTATTACCCTGGAGGACTCGCTTGGCGAAATAGCATATAAGGCTACTGTAAAAATTGTTGTAACACCTGATTTTCCGGGAATAAACCCAGGTCAGGAAATACGTGTTTCCGGAATACCATTTGGCGGGTCAAGCATGGTCTATCTTCTCCATCCAGGAGTTGTCTGGGATTGTGACAGCATTACTCGGGGCCAAAAACACCTACCAGTAATAGTTTATGATCAGTCTATATATATAGCAAAATCCGAAGACGAATACCTCTTCCCTGCCGGCCAGACCGCTGCGCAGCGCCTGAAAAAATATGCTGCTGATTGGGGAATACCTCTTGGTCAAATACCAAATACCGGGGTGCAACTGGCCAAGGCTATATATAGGGCTCAGCCCATATATAACATGATTTTAACTGATTTACAAGAAACGGTAAAAAAGGGCGGCAAGATGTATCGCCCCCGGATGACGCCGTCTGGTCTTGAACTGTTTGAACTTGGTGCCAATAAGACGGTTTGGGCATTGGAAACTGGACAAAATGTAGAAGAAGTAAATCAACGCCGGACCCTGGAGGGGGCCGTCACTCAAGTAAAAGTATTGGGCGCCGGCCAGGAGGAAGGACGGTCACCGGTACTAGCACTGGAAAAGGGTGATACCGCCAAGCTCGGTACCATTCAAAAAGTCATCCAGGACAGTAAAATAACTACCGTTGCGGATGCCAAACAATCTGCAAAAGAAATGCTTGCCGGGGTACAGCAAACCATTCCTGTAATTGGTATTGATATTAACACTATCCGCGCTGGTGACAAAGTTCATTTAAACGATTGGCCTTTGCTGGTTGTTTCAGTGAAGCACGAGTTGGGCAGTCCTGGGCGTATGACTTTGGAATTGGCCGAAGAATCTTATGTAAGGAGGAACTTCTATGCCACCAGACCCGTTTAAAGAGCTGGTCTCTGTGCTGGAAATGCGGATGACCGGCAATGCCGCAAAGGCTGTTGCCGGGGTTCCGTGCGAATTGGGCACCATAACTGCAACTGGTATTAAACTGGATAAATTCAAGCATGAAATACAGGATTACTTGCTTGCTGATTGGCTGGTTAAGATGTACCTACCGGACTTTTCTATTACCGGAACTCAATCAGGATTAAAGGATAGCCTTGGCGGGGCAGTTACGGGAACGGCAACGTTTGAATTTGAGGCGTCAATAATTGATCAGGTACGCTTGGAACTAAAGACCGGCCTTAAGCCGGGGGACCGGGTACTTGCAGTACCGGTTAACGGCGGCCAGGATGCTGTTATTGTGGCCAAGGTGGTGAGTTAATTTGCCCAACCTTTTCCCAACGGAAGCGATTGCATCGAGTCAAGAAATAACTGAACAGAGTACTGGCCAGGTGAAATTCCCCAGGTCCTGGCGCTTTGATTTTGAAAAAGGGGATTTTGTGCAGACTACGACGGGAAAAGTTGCTACGGCTGACGATATCCAGGCATATGTTGAATGGTGCTATAAAGCGCTATTAACGTCGCGTTATCGGCATCTTATATACAGCCGCAGTTACGGCCAGGAGTTTGAGGACTTAATTCGACGCAACCTTACCCGGGCTGGAAACGAAAGCGAGATAAAACGAATAGCCACTGAAACCTTAATGGTTGACCCACGTACGGCAGATATAATAAATTTTAAGTTCGTCTGGGAGAGTGGCACTGTATATGTAACGTTTGATGCAATAACCGTACGGGGTGACAAAGTAGAAATTACAACACAGGTGGTGAGTGGATAATGCCCTTGCCGAATTTCCTTGATGAAACCGAAGAGAAGATTTTGGCCCGGATGTTGGCTAGGGTGCCAGATGATATTGATAAATCAGAAGGATCTTATATTTGGGACGCCTTATGCCCAGTTGCTATTGAATTGGCTCAGGCATATATAAATTTAGATATAGCCTATCAGCAGACCTTTGCAGGAGATGCCGACGGGGAGAATTTAGATAAAAGGGCAGCGGAAATGGGTATTGTAAGGGTTCCAGCAAGCCCTGCAATCGGAAAAGTAGTATTTAATGGCACGGAAGGGGCTGTTATACCGGCGGGATCAATCGTATCCACACAAAGCGGCGTGGAGTATGTAGTAGATGAAGAAGTGGTAATTGATAGTTCCGGGTCAGCTCTAGCGAATATAACAGCGATTGAGGCCGGAGCTGACGGCAATGTTCCAGCCAATAGTATTACAGTTTTATCAGCACCTATTCCTGGGGTTACATCGGTAAATAATCCAGAACCTACTTACCAAGGTGAGAATGAGGAAAAAGATGATAATTTCAGAGATCGTTATTTCGATGAAATAGGTAATAAAGCAATAGATGGAAATATAGCACAGTATAAAAAATGGGCAAGAGAATACCCTGGCATTGGACGCGCAAAAGTATTTCCGCTTTGGAATGGGCCTAATACCGTAAAGTTATCAATATTAGATGCGGAAAACCAAGTTGCAAGCGCGGGATTGATAGCAGACTTTCAGGAGTACATGGACCCCGGATCTGAGGGTCTTGGCAACGGTGTGGCCCCAATCGGATCAAAGGTAACCGTTACATCGGCAAATAGGGTTAATATTGAAATTAGTGCCAATTTAGTACTCGCGGAAGGATACAGCGAACTTAGTGGTGTTGATGATGCGTTAATTTCCTATTTATCAGAGTTGGCGTACGTTAAAAATACAGTAACTTATATAGGGATAGGGGCTGCCATACTTGCGGTGTCAGCAGTTGATCAGGTCCAAAACCTATTACTTAATGGAGCTACTATAGATATCACTCTTACGTCTGAGCAGATACCGGAATTGGGCACTACGACATGGACGGTGGTTACATGATCGTAAAAGTAACGATAGACGGCCAGGATATTTACCTGGAGGAACAGAGCAATGGCACCTGGGAGAAGCTTATTGCTGCGCCTGCCTATGGTGGAGTATATCCCATTACAATAACAGTGCAATCCGATAACGGTTTAATTACCATAATAGGTACTGATGACCGAGAGCTTGGTGAATTGCTTAAATTAATTGTACTGGGTAAAAGTATCGCTGCGCAGCGAATGCTGCAATATCTACCGAGGTTTTTACATGATTCTATTCTAATACGGAACATATTAGAAAGTCAGGGGCACGAAATAGACCGTTTTCTGGATAATATACAGATTGCAATAAATGATGCCTACATAATGTCAGCTTCTGAAACTCGAATACAAGAATGGGAAAGAAGATTAAAAATTGTCCCTACCGGCACGCTTGATCAACGGAAATCATTTTTGATTGCTACTCTTAGAGGACAAGGTAAACTTAATGAAGCAAAAATAAAAACTATGGTCAATGCTTTTACCGGCGGCGATGCGATAGTAACCTTTGAAAATTCTGTTTTGAATGTAAAAATTCTACCACCGAATAATGGTGATGTGTACTTATTTCCGGATGTTGAACGAGCTTTAAAGCCCCAGGTACCGACTCATATTGGTTTATCTGTCCGCCGCTGGTACTCAACATGGAATGATATCAAACAAAACTTTGCAGATTGGGCAAACGTAGCTCAGTCTGGAACCTGGCAAGTTGTTAAAAACTACATCCCGCCACAGTAGGGGGGATAATCTTGATAAAGATAATTGACGTCCAGCTACAAACAACTTATGCCTGGGATGAGGTAAGGAAAAGGGATTTGACATGGCAAAACTTGAAAAACAACTGTTCTGATTGGCGGGAGCTGACACAAACAACTTTAATTAGCCAATCGGTCGACATAAAAGTTGATTTAGTGGAAAACAATTGGGCAGGAGTATACAGTCTTTATGCTACCTGGGATGATGTTAAAAATGGTTTAAGCTCATGGCAAGAATTAAAAGATTTTTAGGAAAGGGGGATGAAAATGGCAGTTGATACGGTGCGAGCAAAAATAAACGGAACATGGGTCACATTAACAAAAAATCAAAGCACGGGTAAATATGAGGGAACAATAGCAGCTCCTAATATAACAAGTTTTAACGTAAATGCTGGCCACTATTATCCAGTAACTATAGAGGCAAAAGATTTAGCCGGTAATATTACAACAGTTGACGATACTGATTCAAGTCTTGGCGGTCAATTAAAACTGTTTGTTAAAGAGACGACCAAGCCAACTATTACTATCACTACCCCCGCGGCCAGCGCATTTTTATCAAACAACACACCTGCGATAACATTCCGGTTACGTGATGAAACAAACGGTTCCGGGGTTAAAATCAGTAGCTTGCAACTTAAAATTGACGGCGGAACAGCGATTACTAATACGTCGCCAGGCATGAGCGTAACTACAGTATCAGGTGGTTATGATTGCACTTACACTCCGCAAACTCCTTTGTCCGATGGAAGCCACACCATTACCATAAATGTGCAGGATAATGATAGTAACGCTGCGACACAAGCAAGTAGGACATTTACAGTTGACACAGTGCCGCCAACATTAACAATAACCAATCCTGCGGATAACTCTTGGCAGAATACATCATCTTTGACTGTTACCGGTAACACCAATGATGAAACCAGTAGCCCCGTCACGGTAACTATTAAGTTAAATAACGTTGACCAGGGAACTATTACAATTGACACAGAAGGTAACTTTAGTAAAAACTTAACCCTGGTCGAGGGTGCAAACACAATAGCTGTGACAGCTACTGACCGGGCAGGAAAGACAACATCAATTATCCGTACAGTAAATCTAGATACTTCGGCGCCAGTGGTAACCGCTGTAACTATTAACCCTAATCCGGTTAATGTAGGACAATCCTACACTATTACGGTTGATGTGACTGATGCGTAAGGAGGGATACAATGCAACAAACAACTAATTACGGTTTCAAAAAGAGGGAGTTAACAGATCTCCCGGACATAACTCAGACCGAGGATAACTGGGATGTCGTTGATACACAAATGAAACAAAATGCTGATGCTGCTGCCGCTGCCGGGGTAA
Organism: Desulfotruncus arcticus DSM 17038; assembly: GCF_900113335.1. Lineage (GTDB taxonomy): Bacteria > Bacillota > Desulfotomaculia > Desulfotomaculales > Desulfallaceae > Desulfotruncus > Desulfotruncus arcticus. The sequence continues at coordinate 9,792 of NZ_FOOX01000020.1, read as the reverse complement.
CTGCGGTAGCAGCGCAACAGAATATTGATGCGCATAAGGCCGATACTGCGAACCCGCACCAAGTTACAGCAGCACAGGCAGGGGCAGCACCTGAAAGTCACGTCGGGGCAGGCGGCTCCGAACACCCAGCCGCAACTACCGCTGTCGCTGGTTTTATGTCAGCTACTGATAAAAGCAAGCTAAACGGCATCGAAGCGGGAGCAACAGGTGATCAAACGGCAGCTGAAATACTAGCGGCAATTAAAACTGTTGATGGTTCCGGCAGTGGTTTGGATGCCGACCTGCTTGATGCTAAAAACGCAGGCAATGCGAGCGGAAATATTCCCGTAAGTAACGGAACAAAGTGTACTAACTTAAATGCAGATAAAGTAGACGGGATTGACTTCCAAATTGTGAATGGTCAACTCCAATATTACGATGGGGGGTGGAAAGACGTGGGAGTGGTTGTTACGCAGCCGCGAGTAGCCGCAGTTACTATAGATAATCCTACTTTGAATACGTGGTATACAGTGTTAAATATAGCGTCAGGTAGTGGGGTTTTAAACCGTGTAGCTGGAATACATTCAGCCCAAACAAGTGACAAATTTGATTTTAGAATAACGGTAGATGGTGTTGCAAGTACAGTTGATCATAACATTGCTGACATAATAACAGGTTTTAGTGATAATAGCAGGAGAATGGATATAGTTCCAAGAGTAAAGTTTAATTCGTCATTAAAGGTAGAAATACGTGCTACCATTGAAGGTTCCTTTTCTTTAGATGCCTTTGCTGATTATGCCTTAACATAGAGGGGTGGTATTTATGTTTGAAGTGTTAGCTAATGGGCAAGTGTTAAAAACTATAGAAATCATATCAGACAACCAACCAGGCGGTAAGGCAATCATTCAGGAACCCTATACAACGTCTGAAAAAATAGCGCTTACACCCGATAAAACGACCGCCACCCTGGGCGAAACGGTTAACGTTGTCTTACAATGGCAATTGTTTGATTTGCAGCAGGGGCGGCATTTTAATGACCCGGCGAACATCGTACCGTTTAAGGTGAGCGTAGCTGGTGAAGTAGCTGAAATAGCCCCTGTAGATGGGGTAGCAACAATCCAGTTTTCAAGCACGACACCTGGTGAGTTCGAAATTAGAACAACGAATTCTAGTGTCGATAATGTTAGTATCAAGGTGGTGGTTAGCTAATGCCGCAAGTAAAACAAGAAGGTAATAAGTTTACGGTTGAGCTAACTTATGAAGAAGAGCGGGAAAAGTACCTGCAAAAAATCCGTGAAGCTCAGGACCTGGGCGAAACGGACGAGGTTGCCAGGCTACAGGATGAATGGAAGCAGAAGAAAACGAAGTTCGGGAAGTAATGCGCAGTAGGATTAAAAGACGACATAAGCAGTAACGCCGAAAGGCGTTATTTTTATTACTCTGAAGGAGGTGGTTATCGGCACAAACTGGTGGTCGTCACTTAACTATCTAAAATAAAAACAAGGAGGATAAAAAATGGCTAAAGCATATCGTGACAAGTATGGGGTTCTGCATGTAGTTAACAGTTTGGAGATGGCTCAGCGGTTTGCACACAGCGAGATAGTGGATTACACTGGTGAACACGAGTTTGGATACCCTGTAGTGGGCGGCGAGACTGTGTTTGACTATGGCAACCGCGAAGTTTATTTCGGTGGCAACCGAAACGACGGTATTCCCCTGGCTGAACTTGATAAAGCTACTGCTGCTATGGTGCAAGCAGTTTTGGCACAGGTAGGTATTTAAGTATGTATAATCCAGGTCGCGCCACCTTGCGGCCTGGATTATTACCAACTTTAATTAATTATTAATAATGGAGGTGCCAATTCGAAGAGTCCAAGCGGACCCTAGTTAGACGGGGTCAACATAAAGAACTTAATATATGCAAAGGAGTGACATCTTGAACAGTTTTCTTAGCTGGATTGGCGGTAAAAGGCTCCTCCGGGCAGAAATCGTAAAGAGGTTTCCACCTAACTTTGGTAGGTATATCGAAGTATTTGGTGGTGCTGGCTGGGTGCTGTTTTACCGGGACAAACACGCAGAATTTGAAGTTTATAACGACCTCAATTCGGACCTGGTAAACTTATTTAGATGCGTAAAAAACCATTGTTCGGAGGTTCAAAAGGAACTAAGCTATATTCTAAACTGCCGTGAATTATTTGAAGATTATCTAGCCCAAAATACAGTCAGAGGTCTTACGGATATCCAACGGGCAGCGAGGTTCTTCATGATCATTAAAAACAGTTACGGTAGCAACTGCCGTAATTACGGTTGTAGACCAAAAGATATTATGGGTATGACCAACTATTTAAATCAAGTCCAACAGCGGCTTTCCCGTGTAGTGGTGGAGAACAAACCATACGATAGCTTATTAGATGTCTACGACAGACCTGCAGCTCTATTTTATTTAGATCCACCTTATTATGGTACCGAAAAATATTACTCAGCCGTATTTCAACATGAAGAACATGCAAAGCTCAGGGAGATACTGCTTAATATCAAAGGTAAGTTTATTTTGACATATAACGATTGCACTCAAGTTCGGGAGCTATATAAAAATTTTAATATTGTAGCTGTAAGCCGGAGTAATAATCTAAATATTAGATATAACTATGCAGATCATCAATATAAAGAGTTAATAATTAGAAACTATTAAATTTAATTTTTTTTAAAGTTTAAATAACGTATTTCGTGATTTTATAACATATTAACTTAGACAATAACTCACGGTGATACAATTTCCCCGAAATGGGGTGATTGTACGTGATTAAAATACATTTATCGAGACTCCTTGGAGAGCGTAAGTGGACTCAGGCAGAACTGGCCCGGAGAACAGGAATCCGACCGAGCACAATAGGGGATTATTATCACGAGTTAGTAGAAAGAATAAATCTTAATCATCTTGATAAGATATGTGAAGTCTTAGAATGTGAAGTGTCAGACATCTTAGAATATATCCCCAAAAGGAAAAGATTAACAAGTGGTAATAGATCCATAAAACAAAATCGAAAATTATATTAAGTGCCTGTTTATATTAACGGGCATTTTAATCTTAGATAGATTTATTAATAACAATTAACCCTGCTACGAGGATTAAGATAGGTGGTCCTTGATTTTGCATCTTTTAAGAATCAGTTCTTATTTTTGCCAAAAATTTTGAGAATGTTTGCCAAAAATTCTGCGCGGCTACATAGATGCCGCTTATAGTATTGTCGATGATTTTGATACAGCCCAAGAGTCAGTGGAAACGATGAAGTCAACGCAATTGACTCTTCCGGAAGCTAAAGCTTTTGCTGCGGCAGCCTTAACTCTAAAGTACGACGATATAGAGAAGGCTCCAATTTCTTCTGCTCAAGCACTATCGTCTCGCCGTCGGGTTGACGAAAGGGAAGACCTTTGGAGCACCTTTAACCGGGTACAGGAAAACGTAATCAAGGGCGGCCAGCGCGGCAGATCCGTTTCCGGAAGAAGGGTATCGACGAGACCGGTAAAGTCAATTGATAACAATATAAAGCTTAATAAAGCCCTTTGGGTCCTGGCGAATCAAATGGGTGCTTTAAAGAACTAAGGCGAAAATTAATTTATTATAAATCTATCACTGGGCAAGAAAAAGCAGGTGGTTTGCAATTGGGGCCACCCGGACCTAACAGACCAAGTGTCTGTATAAAGAAAAAATGGAGGGAAAGGCGGTTCATAATAGCTTAGGATTGTCCTGGTAAAAAAAATGGGAAAAGGGCCGTGAAGCCCGAATCCAAACATCTTTTTAGGGAGGTGAATTGGATACGGGCGTGGCCCGTATCCGGCATTATCATGGAAGAATTGCGGATAGAGTCAAAAGAAAGTGACTATCAGGAATTAATTCAAAAATGGTTGGAAATAGGTAACAATAATCCTTGGATTAGGGATTCTTATGATCCACCATTTACAAAAGAATCCTTTTACCGTTGCGATACTTTAGAAGAGCTATATTTTGAAATTAGTAAGGGAAATTGGTGTTTAGCGCAAGCATTTTACCTTGGGAATATAGCTTTCATCAACCAGGTTGATGGCGGTGATGAATGGCTGGTTATTCGCGGTGCATTACCGTTTGAAAGTATCACAGTGAGGCGTTTTAAACCTGATGAGTTTTCAAATTTTTACAATAGGTGTATAAAAGCAACTGACGAAGAGTTAACAGAGTTGATGTATTAAAAGAAAACTGGTGTATTTTTAGATATTTGGGGCAATTGCCCGAATCCAACCATCTTTTAATGGAGGTGAATGGATACGGGCACGGCCCGTATCTGAAAGAATGAAAAAAATGTGTCCTTTTAAAGGGTTTACCGAATGTTTGCAAGATGCGTGTATGGCTTGGAACGGTAGTGATTGCCGCATGTTTGCGGTGTCTGGTGTGTTTACAAACTTGGCTGGTGTCCAAGTACCTGTGTCACAACCGGCAGCGGATACCGAGATTAAGAATGATCCGGTTCCAAAAAATGAAGGTGGAGAGAAGAAAGAAAAGGAAAACCTGGTAGCCCGGGTCACTGTTACTGAAATAGAAACAACCAAAAACGGTAATACCAGGGCTACTTGCCAGGTTGAAAACGGTTGCGAAAAACAGGTTGTTATTGCTAAAAATGGTGTTGGTAAGGCATTACAAGACGGTAAAAATAAGAGGTTTGAGATCAGTTATAATGTTATGAAGGATGGCATTGCGTGGTTCGCAATTAAAGTAAAAGAGCTTTAATTGCAGGGTAAAAAGAAAGATAGGCCGAACGGCCATGAGTTAAGGAGAACGAATTTCGGGGAATTACCCCGTGCGTTCTCCTTTTGTGTTAAGACGTAACTTTTGGGTAAGTGGGGCCTCCTTCCGAGGAAAGGGGGTGATACCTATGCGGGATTGGCTGATCATAGTGGCGGACTACCTTAAGCTGATTTCTCAAATCATTACGGCTTTGGCTGCAATAGCTACCGTAATGAAAAAGAGAAAAGCGAAAGGGAAATCTCCCAATCGCCATTCCAAATAGAACACCTCTTGTTGGGGGAGCTAGCCCTCCCCCACTTACCCATAATTATAATTCAAATTAATTACAAAATAAAGCGAAATTACAAAAACAAGGAGAGAAATACGGTGAGGTGATAATATGCGCGCTGCAAATGAAACACAGCGAATTAATATATTTCAACTTGTTAAACAGATAAATATTGTGGAGATTATTAATCGCTATAACATTGTCGAGCTAAAGAAGCGCGGTAGGCGTTGGGCGGCTCGGTGCCCGATTCATGATGATCACTCACCGTCTTTCGTTGTTTTCCCAAACGGAACATGGAAATGCTTCGGCTGTGGTGAGCATGGCGATGGGGTCGATTTAGTAGCCAAAATATTCAATTTAGAACTAATTGAGGCTGCACGAATGATTGCCCGGGATTTTGGTATTGAAGTAAATAAGCCGCTATCATCGGCATCCCGCCGAAAGATAATGCAGCAAGCCAAGAAACGGGAAAAGGAACGGATATTATGCGAGAGGTTGGATAAAGCTTACGAAACACTGTCGCTGCTTGTGCGGACAATTAATTACTCACTTGCAGCCGGCGGTTATCAAGCACACTGCGATTTAGCAGGGCTGCTGCACAAAGTTGACTATTATGAGTACTTGGTTGAGTGTTTATTAAGCAGCAACGCTGAAATTCAGATGATGGCTTTAAATAGCTTCAATAGAGAGTTTTGAAAGGTGGTTTAAAAATGAATCTGAATGAGATTCTTAATATTTCCAATAAATGTGCTGCAAATTTAAATAAAATTTTAAAAGAGGTTGAGTCATATAGTTGCAATGTTAATATAGAACGTAATGACAGAATTAGAATAAGTTTTGCCTTAAGTCCAAAAAATTTTGTTGAATATGTTAAAAAGTATGATTTGGATTTTGATAGTGAAGTGTATAGTGATAAAAGTTGTCAGTTGTTTGTGTGTTTAGAAAATGTAAGATTTTTTACCTTAATATACTTTAAGTATGATGAAGATGAGTATTTTAGGAAAAAGAGAGAAGAAGATTTAGAAATGGTAGAGCAATTTTTGAAGTTTGATTAATCATTATAAATGATTAATTTGTATCAGTGATAACCGGGCGTGCGCCCGTAGACCAATCATCCGAAAGGAGGGATTGGATACGGGCAGCAGCCCGTATCCGTAATCATGCAAAATATGCTGTGGAGTGAAGAGGAGTTAAAACAATATACCAAAGAAGTGCCAAGCTCACGGGATTTGAAAGTGAAACGACCGGTAGGAAGCGTTCATAGAACACTGTCCTTACAAGTCAGGGAAGAAGCTATTCGGTATGGTGTTGAGTCGAGTGAACTGTTTGGCGTACTAGGTTGCATTCTTGGACCTATACCCGATGAAACAATGGAATTTTTGATGAAACAGGGACTTCGGGCACTTGCCCAGATGTCATCTGAAGAATTATTGAATTTGCCTGGTATAGGTATAGAGAAATCGATACGCCTTGCAGCTGCCTTTGAGCTTGCCCGACGCATGACCAAGCTCATGCCGGAGGATTTACCATTTATAAAATCTCCGGAAGACGCTGCAGCCCTGGTGATGGAAGAAATGCGTTACCTGGACCGGGAGCACTTTTGGGCTCTGTTGCTAAACACAAAAAACCAAGTAATAGCCCGGGAAACAATTTCTATCGGCACGTTGAATTCTTCACCGATTCACCCCAGAGAGCTTTATAAAAATGCCGTAAGGCGTAGCGCGGCGGGATTAGTATTGGTCCACAACCATCCCAGCGGTGATCCAACACCCAGCCAGCAAGATATAGAGGTTACCAAACGCCTAATTGAGGCAGGTAATATTATTGGTATCAATGTATTAGATCACCTGGTGATCGGAGATAGCAAGTTTGTGAGTTTTAAAGCTAAAGGATATATTTAACGGTTAATAAAATATGCCCACCACCGGAGCAATAAAAACGGGTGGCCTACTGCATTTGGGCCATCCGGCTCGCAGTAGGTGGAGGGAATATGAGCGCATATATCGTCGGGAAGGAAACAATCGACCGGATTGTAACATTTATCCATGGCAAGCTTATAGACACTATCTATCATTACTATCCGGCAATTTCGGACGCTTACAAAGGAGAACCGAATAAGCTCGGGCAAAACCTTTGGGCCATGAACGTCAGAGCAATAGATCAACGCTACGGAGAAAACAATCCATTAAACTTGTATAAATACAAATGTCAGCCAGAAAGTAAAGTGCAGGTATATAAGTCCCTGAGAGGATTTTTGTACCAATGCATGGAAGGCGATGTGCCAAAATCGCAGCTGTTTAAAGACATGGATAGACTGGCAAATGATCTTGCCGGTGAAATTGTAGGAGAACTACCTGCCTACAAAAGAGCTGAATGGGCATAAAAGACCTGTAAGCAATTGGCAGATTTTGTAGCCAGCTTTAGCTTAACTATGATAACAAGCTACTAACAAGCTCTATTGTCAGTATTCCCCCGGTGGGTGCAAATAAAAACTGCGCCCACTGGGCGCAGAATACAGGAGGGACAAACCATTAATGAAAGTAAAGCCAATTGAAATTGAAAATAAAACTATCGGTGAAGTCTTAAAGGAGCTTGAAAAACGTCTTAAAAGTGAAGATTGTTATCCGGAAGAATATTTTGATACTCTACCTTCTGTAGATCCGGAACAGAAATTCCCGGAATATAGCTGGCTTGTATGTTACCCGTCAACTGGATATGAGGGGCATTATATATTAATTGAAGTTGCAAATGTTGATGAAATTAGGAAAGTAGCCTTATTTGGGGTGACTTATCAAGGTTTTGAGTTTGCTGCGAAAGCTGCGTTAGCATGTGCAAAGCACCTTGGTGCTTAATATTTAAAAGAACATGGTGGAGAGGATAATTATATGAATGCTGGACCACCCCTTTAAGGGGTAGAGAATAGGAGGTATATTAAATGACGTTACAAGAAGCCCAAAGCTTTATAAAAGCCGTTTTAGCACAGCAAGAAATCAACCGCGAAGTGCACGGCAGTAATAAAGAGGATGACGAGCGCAAGCCTATAGAATGGGGAGTGATTGCCGGGGAACATATGGGGCATCTCCTTGGCGCGTTGCGCAGCGGAAACCAGCAACTTATCGAAAATGAAATCTTGCACGTAGCCGGCCCGCTATTAGAGTGCTGGAATGCCATAAAAACCAGTGTAAAGCAGGTGTCCGAATATAAGTGTACAAGCTGCGGTGAAGTTTTCAGCTTGGATGAAAGTAATAATAAATGCCCTCTTTGCGAGAGCAAGCTTGAAAAAGTTAAGGTACCGCATATTTCTGAATTCATTCAAAAGTAAGGAGGTTGGGCTTATGGTTAAGAAGCTGACTCATGAAGACCTGATGCGTGAGACATCAGAACAGGAATCCCTACGGATGAAAGCGGCGGAAGAAACTATTAAAGCAGCCGGCTGGTATGAGGCCGGCGGAATCGGTTTCTACTTTCACTCAAATAGCTATTATTGGATGGATTTAAATGCAGGTATCATTGAGATCTACCATAAGGACCGCAAGGACGTTGGTGGTATTGATAGTGTTGCTGACGGCTATGCCTATACCGGCGAAGATGCACTTGGTTGGGTTCAGAAACATGATAATAGCATGAAAACAGATCCGCTTAATCCCTGTCCAACATGTGCAAATAATGGAAGCGTAGCTTGTAAAGAATGTTGCGGCGATAATGGTTATATGTATTTTGCCGAAAGGCTAAAAAAATGATCTAATAACCAAGCCGGAAGGCCGGTAAATCCAATTCGAAGGGAGGGAATACCGGCTAGTAGGCCGGTATAAAGATGATGAATGAGCACCTAGTGGTATTAACTAAAAACCGGCTTTCAGGATTACAGTGTTGATCAGATAAATCTTTAGTAATGAGGGAGTTTTAAATGCTAACAGAACAGGAACAACAGTATTTTGACGATATAGTTACCAATATTAAGTTGAAATTTAACATAATCATTCCTATTCTTGCTTATGACCACGGAAAGGTTGAAGGATATGAAAATGCTTTAGGTATTGCATATGCCGATGAAAATAAAAAAGTATATCAAATAACTGTAGATGAATTTTTCATCCATGAATGTTATTGTGATCATCGCTGGAGCCAGGGAATAAGAGGCGCAAATTCATGGCCTAAACTAGAACCTGAATCATTAGAAGGACTTATATGCCACGAAATAGCTCACATGAAATATTTAAGACATGGTAGATGGCATAAAAGAGAAACTGAAAGATTATTTAATGTGATATCCAATGAACATTCTCAATCTGCCTAACCTAAAAATCCTAGATATCCAAGAAAACGACCACGATTACTGGTGAGGTAGAAATATTAATTGTAAGTTAACTGGCCTGGCGTAAGCCGGGCCACTCCGAAAGGGGAAAGTGATCATAGTGATCAATGGGCAACGAAGTTGCCGTTTAATTTTCACTTGGTAGATACCAGGTTAGTCGGAGGGTTCGTTAGAACCCGTGGCAGTGGTAACTGCTAATAATCCGGGGATGGCATAAGCCATCCGGACCAACGGCGTCATAGGGTCCCGCGCCATATACGCGCCATCACGGTAGTGATGGAGGTCGTTTAAAGGGACACGGTTTAAGATGGGGTCTCACTATTCGCCGCCCGCCGGTCCCGGGTGTCGGAGATCACCCGAATAAAAACCTGCGAAAGCAGGGTTTTTAAAAAGGCTTCGGCAGAAGCCAGCTTTGCTATGTTGTTTTTTGGTAGAGAAAAAACATAGCAA
>NZ_FOOX01000048.1 GCF_900113335.1 Desulfotruncus arcticus DSM 17038 | reverse complement strand
AATGTTTTAGTAAATAAAATTAGCTAAGTTTTTACTCTTTTGTAATTAGTCATTTAACAAGCTTATTATTCTTGGTTTAAGGTAGCTTTAACCAACTTTGAAACCAATCTTTCGCTTTTATAACCTTCCTGTTGGGCCTTATCCGATACAATCTTTTAAATTTTTCATATTTCTCCTTAGTCCATTTCATGTCTATAGGTTCTTTCCTGCTTTTTTCTTTAAGAACATCTTCAATTAAAAATTCAAAATACAATTTAAGTGCTATTAAAGAAAATTCAAAAAATATTTTACAAAATGGGTTTTTATTATGTAGGGGTGTTTGATAGGATAAGGCTGCAGAAAAAGAGTCAGCAAAAAGGTCTGGCCATAGCTCCCGTTTAACGTCTTTGGCTTTAGTATTATACGCTACCTCAAATACTAACTTAAATGATTTAGGAATAGTATCCCTATCCATAGTCAGTGAAACCTGCAAGGCATGACCCAATTCATGCATAAATATATATTCTGGTTCACCTATATCCTTTTTATCGTTTGCGTCATAATTTGGGACACTGGAAACAATACAGTTCAGTCCAGGAATATAAGAAGAATTATATTTTTCAGCCTCATTAATTGATACAACAAATAATGTATTGTTTCTGGTAATAATATCTAATATCTTTTTATTATCATCTAATATGTTTTCAATGTCTTCTATAGGTAATGGTTTACTAACTACCGGAGCAAACTGTTTATAAAAATCAATGATATCGGCAATCATTTCTTTAAAATTTCTGATTTTGGGCTTAATTGTTGATAATAATAAGCAAGCAAAATCCCTTGGCCCTTTTTCCGGGGGAATTATTACGTAATGTTTTCCCGAAAAAATACGGCTCGGATCGTTGAAAACCGCCACTCTTGAAATGTTCTGTGCCTCTGCGATTACCTCTTTCATAAATGATCTTTTTTTACTGCTATCCTATATCCCATTTATCTCATCTAGGCAATTATTAAGACATTCAATAACCTCCTGAGTGTTATTTAATTTTTTAAATCTCATACCAATTCACTCCTTCACCTTTTCGAAGCATAACTTCTATCTTTCCTTATTGTAATCTATATACCAATCTACAACCTCACCCCGGTTGTGTCCTAATATTTTACTTACCTCTACCCGGGCCTTATCCCTGTCCATCCCTTTCTCCCTAAATTCATAGTACTTCCTACTGGCCCAGGTAGCCCGCAAGTTATGGACTCTATGCTGCTCCAACCCGTTTGCCGTACATGCTTTTTCGAAACTACTCCAGATATTTTTACACCGGTTTTCCCATTTCCTTCCCGGCACAGTGAAAACTAAATCTTTATTACCTTTATTAGAACAAATATTCTTTAACTCTGCCAAATAAGGCTTAGAAACAGGAACCCAGCGATCTCTCTTCCCTTTGGCACCATACTTTACATGGATTAAACCATTTTCAAAATCAATGTCCCGTACCTGCAATTTTGCACACTCTTTTTCCCGCAACCCTAATTCAGACATTCCACGAATAGCTACACCATACCTATCTCCATTCTTTTGCTGCCAAACATGCTGCATAATTTTGGTCATTTCATCTTCAGAATAAACCCGGTAACCTTCCCGACTATCCAATCTTTCCTGCTTACTCACGGGTATTTTTTGGCCGGCCGCCCTAGCTTGATTTATCATCCCACGTAAATCATCCGGCACGATCTTGATCTCCCTACCAAACCGATTTTCCACGGCATCTGAAAATTTCCGCAATGCTGAAGCAACCCCTTGAATATCTTTAACCCCACGATTCAATAAATCCTGAAAAAAAGCCTTTCCGGCCTCCTGGTGGTTATATGAATTTATATATTTATGGCCGAAGCCGTTCTCATCCGCGAATTTTATATACCGTTCGGCCGCATTAAGCGTATTTTTATACCACTTTGCTGAATGAACGTATTTGGTTTTGGCTGTCAATACTTTTTCTCCTTTAGCTCGGGCCTCCACCCGGTACTCCTGCTTGGCCTGGTGTTTTGAAGTACCCTGTTTTGTGATGCTATTTAAGGCCATCTCAATCTGTTTTTTTCGGCTTGGCGCCGACCTACCCATAAAACCCACCCCCGCTAATGATTTTCACCCGTGCCTCCGGGACACTACCGGTCCCGGATACCAAAGGTAGGCTACCGCCTAACAAGCCCCTTTACAGGGGCTTGTGCAACTGCCCTTGATTCATTTCATTTCCTGATTATTTTAACGTCTTTGCATTACTACCGTAATGCAATAGCACCTACCGGCACTAATGCCCTTTTGGCCTACCGGCAAATCGGCTCCAGCCTGCCGCTACCGCTGGCAGGCTGGAGAAGGAAGAAACCCCAGCGCACTCTTCCGTGTGCGCTGGGGTTTCTTCCTTCTCCAACTACCGTCGTCGTCGGAAGTTCAGCCGCCGCGCGGCTTTCAAGCATTGCTATGTTTTTTCTCTACCAAAAAACAACATAGCAAAGCTGGCTTCTGCCGAAGCCTTTTTAAAAACCCTGCTTTCGCAGGTTTTTATTCGGG
>NZ_FOOX01000049.1 GCF_900113335.1 Desulfotruncus arcticus DSM 17038 | reverse complement strand
GATACACCCGTTCCCATCCCGAACACGGAAGTTAAGCTCTTCAGGGCCGATGGTACTTGGGCTTGTCCTTGGGAGAGTAGGTCGTTGCCGGACTTAATTTTGAAGAGCTCTTGGAGTTATATCCAGGGGCTTATTTGTTATTTTTAGTAGCTTAAAGGGTGTGTTGTCCCCTTTCCGATGGCTTGAGCTTGTCATTTGGGCATATATAATAATAACCGCCACTGCAGCTAGCTCTAAAATGATGTTAAAATAATGGAAGTGGTGTACAATATTCTAAGAATGATGGGGAGATACAGATGGATAATTCAATATATCAAACCTACCAATTAAAGAAAGCAAATATTACAGAAAAACTTTCTGGCGTTATGAAGCAAAACAATCTGCTTGTTCTCCTGCGCCCTTTGGTTTTTCTGGCTGCGGTAGCTTTTTCAATGGTTTACTCGTTTCTGTCAACACAGTCTGTTTATCTTTTATTCAGCGGCATGTTAATTATATTTTTTTTATTGATGATCGTTAAACACAATCGAATTAAAGCAAAAATAAAGTATTTAGAATTATTAGTCTTGATTAATGATAACGCTATGCGTCGCCTGGATGGCAAGTGGTTGGAATTTTCCAATTCAGGCGAGCGTTTTATAAACTATGAACACCGGTATACATCTGACTTAAACATTTTCGGGCAGGGATCATTGTTCCAGTATATTAATTCCGCTACCTCTTTTGTTGGTGAAGAGAGATTGGCTCATATGTTATGTTTCCAAGCTGGTTTAAACGAAATAAAGCTCCGTCAACAGGCTATAAAGGAGCTCAGCCCGCGTTTGGACTGGCGCCAGCATCTTCAAGCAACAGGCATGTTAGATAGTATAAGACAACCCGGTAATCTAGAAAAACTTTTAACCTGGGCGGAAGAAAAACCATTGTTTATGAACAAATATATATCGTTGCTTCTGTTTTGCCCGGTCATTACCCTGGCGGTGGCCATTCTCGGTTACTTTCATGTAACAACCCTGATACCTTCGTATCTTTGGGTTTTCCCACTTGCTCTTCAGATACTGATTGTGGCTATTACAGCAAAAACCGCTCATCAAACGTTTAGCAAAACCTGCAACTCGGTTTATGAAGTCCAACGCTGTTCCGATCTCTTGAAATGTATTGAAGCGGAAAGCTTTGACTCCCCGTTACTAAAAAAATTAAAAAGGAAACTCGTAAAAAGCAGTGATGCCCCATCCCGGCAAATTAAAAAGCTTTTTAGTATAGTTGACCGGATAAGTATGCGGTATTCCAGCCTATATCCCGTAATCAATATAGCTGTCTTATGGGATCTGCAAACGCTGATAAGACTGGAGAAATGGAGAAGCATATCAGGTCGGTCACTTAGATCATGGATTGAAGTGATAGCTGAATTTGAATCATTATCCAGTCTGGCCGGTCTGGCGCATGATCATCCCAATTGGACGGTGCCCGAAATAACAGAGTCCAAACCGGCATTTAAAGCTGTTGCCATGGGACATCCTTTGATTAAAAATGAAGTGCGCGTATGTAATGACGTTGAACTACCCGAGCCGGGTACGATTCTGCTCATTACCGGCTCTAATATGTCCGGTAAGAGCACTCTCCTTAGAACTGTAGGGATAAACTTAATTCTTGCTTATGCCGGAGCCCCCGTATGTGCTGAAAAATTAAGCTGTTCTCTCATGAATGTATATACAAGCATTCATATCAATGATAATTTGGAAAAAAACATTTCAACCTTTTATGCTGAACTGCAAAGAATTAAGTTAATTATAGACGCTGCCAGGTCCGGGGAGGCAATCATTTGCTTGATCGATGAAATTTTCAAGGGGACTAATTCAAAAGACAGAATTTTAGGTGCCCAGGCGGTCATAAAAAGTTTGAATAAGTTGGCAGCTATCGGGTTAGTATCCACCCACGATTTAGAACTTAGCCGTCTGGAAAAGGAAATTTCTCAGATAAAAAATTATCATTTTACAGATAAGATATCCGGCAGGGAAATAAATTTTGATTACCGCCTGAAGCCCGGGGTTTCCAAATCGACCAATGCAATAGCTTTAATGAAAATTATTGGTATTGAGATAACATAAATAACAGAAATCAATTACAATATAAATCCTATAGCTGATAAAAATGCATTTAGCCAGCGAATAGCAATTGGGATGGTTTCACCAGGAGAACAATAGAAATGCTCAACTAATTTGTTATGGTATTAGCTGCGATATTAATAGTTCCAAAATACTGCAAGGTGAACCATTCCTTTAAATAGATTGGTAAAAAATACTTGTTGCAGGACAAGCAACAAAGTGATATATTAATACATGTCGCCGCGCGAGTGGCGGCGGAAAAAGGTATCACAGGGCGTAAATGGCAGCGAGTTAACCAGCAACTACCAGTTGACTGCAGCCAGTCGGATGTGATACTATAAAAATCCGGCCGAAAACGCCGGATAAAAATCAGACGAAACAAAGCAAACCAAATCAGGTCCTTGAAAACTAAACAGAGTTGAGATG
>NZ_FOOX01000053.1 GCF_900113335.1 Desulfotruncus arcticus DSM 17038 | reverse complement strand
GAACACGGAAGTTAAGCTCTTCAGGGCCGATGGTACTTGGGCTTGTCCTTGGGAGAGTAGGTCGTTGCCGGACTTGATTTTAAAGAGCTCTTGGAAAAAATCCAAGGGCTCTTTTATACTTTTGATAATCACCCTCACAAACCTTTCCCGAATATGTCCATGTAGACCTGGATTGTTGCATAATTAATTTCCGGCGATTGCTTTTACGAACATTATAGAGCATAGCATTAATGAGCCGGAAAATGGGCATAATTTTTGTAAAGATTATGTATGCAGGGGGGTAGAACAGGTTGCACTGCCCGATTTGCGGCGGCAAGGCCACCGGCAAGGTTGGCGTTGATCAGTATTATTGCTGGGATTGCTGTGTTGAATACCGGAAGAACAAAGAAGGGGTAAGTATATTTGAAGTAGGCGAGGACGGAAGTCTGGTTGCTTTTGACCCTCAAAACGAATCTCTTTTGTAACAGGGGTGATATATTTTGAAACGGGCCTTTTGGCGAGGCATGATCACAGGCAGCGTATTAGGTGTGCTGATGTCGATGATGAAGAAACCGCAAAAAAAATTAACCGGGATACCTTATTTAAAAGCTAACCTCAAGGCAAATCTGCGGCGAAAAAATTCCCGCCGGGCCACTGACCGCATGATCAGGGGCGTATCTCGAACGGTAAGCGGAATCATTGGAAAGAAATAATAAAGAGTGGGGGCTATGACCTCACTTTTTTACTTGGTGGTGTGAATTTTGGCCAGGTGGGACTGGAAAAAGAATTACCGCATTATGCTGATGATTATGCTGGTAGCAGTGATACTTTATTTTTTTTACCTGATACGTGGTATTTTTTTGTCCCTTCTGTTGGCCATCGTGCTTGCTTATCTATTGCACCCGATGATCCGTACGGTTGAAAGCAGGGGCACTCCCCGCACGATTTCCATATTAATTGTATATGCGGCGATGCTTATAGTTGTTGCCAGTTTGCTGCTGTTTGGCATGCCGCATATAATCGAGCAGCTAGATATGATGGCCGATGTTGTCCCTGATTACGCTACCCAAATACAGGAGTTTACTGACTCGATTCAAGTTGAGTATGCCCGGGCCGGCATTCCCGATGCTTTACGCAAAATCATTGACCAGCGTATTACCTGGCTGGAGCAGCTCCTGGTTAAACAGGCCGAACGTGTCGTTCAAGTGATGCTTAGTTTGGCAGGTTATATTTTTAATATTATCCTGGCGCCCATTATTGCTTATTACCTGCTGAAAGATGCTGAAATTTACATAGATAGGGCAGTTAATTTTATTCCCGTCCAAAGGCGCGAGGAAGTGTTGCAGTTGGGAAGGGAAATAAGCCGGATAATTGATAGCTTTGTCAGGGGTTACCTGCTGGTAAGCGTGATTACCGGATTAATGACCGGTCTGGCGATGGCGGCCCTGGGTATGGAATTGGCCCTTATGCTGGCCATATTTGCGGGCTTAACCAACCTTATCCCATACTTTGGGCCGTTTATAGGGGCTGTCCCCGCCATAACGCTGGCTATGCTGGTTTCCAAGTGGATGGTAATAAAAGTTATACTGGCTTTTATCATTATTCAGCAGCTTGAAGCAAGCGTAATTTCGCCTAAAATTCTGGGA
>NZ_FOOX01000054.1 GCF_900113335.1 Desulfotruncus arcticus DSM 17038 | reverse complement strand
AGATATTTTAACTTTTTTGGCTAGGGTAAATTTGTCTTCCTATGTTTAATGAGCCCTTGTGTTTTATGGGGTTAGAATTATGCAATTGGCTCATATGAAAGTAAGAAGGTTTCATTTTCTTTAGAAACTAAGTAATTGGAATAATAATTGAGTTGAACCAACCTTCAATGTTATGGTTCAGTCTTAAACAAAATGTTGTGATTAAATAAAAAAGATGTGAATATATTGAATAAGCTTGTGGTATTAAAATACAAAAAAATTATTGTTTTTTTAATATTTAGCTTGTTGTTTTTGGCTAAACCTGCATTTGCTGCATCTAGTAACACAGCAATATTTACTGTTGGCTCAACTAAATATACAAATAGTAATTTCTTAAATTTAACGTCATCCCTAGAAATCACCACACAAAATGTACCCTCGTTTACCTATCCCGAATCTGCTAAAATTACTAATAGAGATTATCAATGGCAATATAATAATATTACCTACAAATGGCATCTTGAAATACCTAATGATCTACTTGATTGGGATAGAGAGGTATATGATTTAATAGATAAATTCTATCATAGCAATGGACATACTCAACACAATATATTATCCTCGGTACCTAATAGCTTAAAGGAAATTATACTATCCACTACATTAATATCCAATAGCAATCACACCCCTTTTATTAATGAACAAAACAATAGTCTTTATGTAAAACGTCTTGCAGATAGTTTATCTGAACAAGCCAATTTCAACAATTATGACTATTTTCATACTGCTGAATTTGCACAAAGTTTTGTTGGTGGTGCCATTCCATATATGAAAAGTGACCTTCCTAAGTTGCCGGTACAGACTTTGGTGGACAATGGAGATTGCACAGATAAATCAATTTTATTGGCCACTATATTAAAGAATATGGGATACAATGTGGCATTGTTATTTTTCCCTAATGAAGATAACCAAGATGGTCATTTGGCTGTTGGTATTGAATTTAGTGACCCCCAAATACCTACAAATAGAGATTTAATTTATTATCTTCATGATGGGGTGAAATATTATTTTACTGAAACGACTGAACCAGGTTGGAAAATTGGAGAAGATAGCGACGAAGCCCTTGACGAAGGATTTGTATATCCGGTTAATTAATAACATACATCCTGAGAGGGCTGCCAGTAGTAAGTTGGGGTTTTGGCTGTAGCTCCTGCCCGGTAGTTATCCTTAGTTTGGCCTTTGCCTTTGTTTACCTACCTTTTTTCCGAATTTAATTCTTTTTTTTTGTTAACTTTTAGCTTATTTTGTTATTTTGTTAACATTTTGGTTTAAAGATGGAGCGGGGGGAGGACAGCCCCCGCCGCTCTATGTTGAAGCATGGAATATCTTTTTCCTTTTCTGGTGGGGGATACTTTGGATAGAGAACTGGCTAATCGAGGCATAGATTTAAGCCGGAAGTGAAAAAGAATAACCTCTATTATTTCAGGAGTTGGCCTTATGGCAGAACCAGAAATGCTAATAATATATTTTTAGGTACTCAACTTTCACAGAACCAAAAACCCCTTTAAGCTAGGCACAACCTGAAA